>JAWKLK010000011.1:0-248445 GCA_041392785.1 Saprospiraceae bacterium | reverse complement strand
AGAAAAAATCAAAGCCGAAATGGCCAAGAGTGTCAGAATAAAGGAACCAATACCAAATCTTAAATGGTACGAAAAGATATTTCCAAAGAAGAAAAAACTCTTCGAGACCGACGAGTGGAAGGAGTATATCAGAAGTAAAAATCAAGGGAAATGAGCTTAGCACTTTCTAAGTGCATGGATTTAACAATAAGTTTTTAAATCGCCACTACAATAGTTTTATCTTTGTCCTTCGAATTGTTTATTTTGAATATTGCCTCAGCGTATATGGATTTGGTGCGGCCAAAGAATTTAGCGATCATTGCATTGACGCAATGGGTATTATATTCAAAAATATTGCTTCCATTTGTTCCGAATTTATCATTGGATTACTTGCATTTTTTGTTATTGGTATTTGTGACCATTTGTATTTCAGGCTCCGGATTTATAATAAATGATATTTTTGATCATAGTTTTGATATATTGAATAAGCCCCAAAAATCCTATATACCGCATCACATAACAGTGAATCAGGCATGGATTTATTATTATTTAGTGCTTTTTCTTGGCGCAGTAGTGGCAGTTTATCTTGCATTTTATATCAATAATATACCTTTGTTTTTACTCTATCCTTCTGCCGTCTTACTCCTATATTTATATTCAAAATATTGGAAAAATTCTGTTTTGATTGGCAATATTGTGGTTTCATCATTTATAGCTTTCGTAGCGGGAATAGTATGGTTTGCAGAGAGAAATGCTTGGTCTGTCATGGACAATGCACCTGAAAAGTCATTGGTAGCTGAAATTTTTATCGTGTATATGTGTTTATCATTCGGAGTGAATCTCATCAGAGAAGTGGTAAAAGATATGGAAGATATAAGTGGCGACCGAGCCGCAAATCTCAAAACGCTTCCCATTGTGCATGGAGAAAAAACCACACGAAAGGTAATAAGGATTCTTACAACAACTTTGATAGTATTTATTTGTATATGGTTATTGAAGAGTAAGTTAATAAACTTGCATGTGGCTATGTATTTTTTAATTTTTATTGTGAGTCCTCTTATTTGGATGATGAACCATCTCTTGGAAGCCCAGCCTAAAATAATAATTTCTAAAATTTCTAGAACTTTGAAGTGGGTTTTGGTGGCTGGACTAGGTGGAGTTTTTATAATTACGAGTTATTATGGAGGATAGAAGGATAATTTTGGGATCGGGATCACCGAGACGAAAAGATTTAATGTACCAAATCGGATATGACGTAAATGTGTTGGTAAGCGATGTAGACGAGTCTTTTGACAAGGATTTGAAGGTGGATCAGGTTGCTGAAATTTTAGCAATAAGGAAGGCTATTGCTTTACGTGATTTGGTAGATGCTCGTGATGTGCTGATTACTGCTGACAGTGTTGTTATTTTGGATGATGAAATTTATAATAAACCATCCGACCCTCAAGATGCTTTTGAGATGTTGTCAAAACTTTCGGGAAGAACCCACCAAGTTATTACAGGCGTTTGTGTGATGGTGGATCAAAAGCAAATATCATTTTCTGAGTCTACTGATGTAACATTTGCCAATCTTAATGACGATGAAATAAATGCGTATATCAGTGATTGTGCCCCATTTGACAAAGCGGGAGGATATGGTATCCAAGATTGGATAGGGTGGGCGAAAATTGAAAGAATTTCTGGTAGTTACTCAAATGTCATGGGGCTACCTGTTGCGAAATTGTATTCCATTCTTGTTGAATATTGTAAGCCAAAAATACGATGATGTTTAAGAAGAAAATTGTTTTGATGATATTCCTTTGGCTTTTATGTCAAAAGATATCTTATTGCCAACCTGAACCGACCAATACCCTTATATCTGTAATCACTTGTTCGCCAGGTAATGATATTTATACGGTATATGGCCATACGGCTATTCGGTTGAGAGATACGTTCAATAAAGAAGATATCGTATTTAATTACGGCACTTTTGATTTTCAGACGGATGGATTTATATATAAATTTTTAAAAGGGCGATTGCCATATTATCTAGCTGCTGGTCATTTTGATAGATTTTTGGAGTCATACAAACAGGAAGGTAGGAGTGTAACAGAACAAGTCATTACCTTGAATGATTCACAAAAAGCACACCTTATTAATGCTCTTTGGGTCAATGCAGCACCAGAAAACAGGGAGTATATGTATGACTTTTTTTTTGACAATTGTTCTACAAGAGTTAGGGATATCTTAGGACAAGTCATAAAAACAAATTGGGGAGAAAGTGTTTCATCTAATAAAACTTTTCGGGATCTTATAAAAGAGTTTCAAGTCCAGTCGCCTTGGACAGATTTTGGGATTGATTTAATCATTGGTGCTAAAGCAGATATTGTTGCATCCAGAAAGGAAGCTTGTTTTCTTCCAAATTATTTTATGGATGAAATTGATAGACAATCACCACTTATACTTCAAGAAAAAACTATGCTTACTCCAGCATCACCTGTTCAATTAAATAAGTCATTTACATCATTTTTCTTGAGTCCAATGGGTGTTTTTTCAATTTTGCTGTTATTGGAATTCTTTTTTATTTTCCAATTAATGAATGCTAAACTATCCAAATGGAGTAAGATATATGACACAGCTTGGGTTGTTATTCTTCTGATAGCATTTATCATTATGGCTTTCATGTGGTTTGGAACAGATCACAAAGCTACAAAGGACAACTGGAACATACTTTGGGTAGTCTTACCTTTGCCCATTTTATTATTTAAGAAATTTACAAAGAGTATTTATTTTATTTCTGTTGGTATCTTAGGATGTTTAGTCCTGAATATTGCATTTCAGTTATTAATAATTCCACAGAAGTTTCACATTGCGTTGAGTCTTGTACTATTGATTTTGATAGTTAAAATTACTAGAGGGTATTTGGAAGGTAGCAAAATAAATTTTAATAGCATATTGCCATAAATTCATTATGATTAATCCAAATTTAATATTGCATTAATCTGGAGATGACTCACATAAGGCAAAAGTAAGAATCTACACAAAATTCTTAATCTGAATTTAACGTTCGCTTAATTTTAGGGTAGCATTAAGCCTATACTTTCGCACTATATTTTTACTAATATGGCAGATAAAATTAGGTTGGCATTTTTTGCAGAGATTTTAATAGAAGATTTTGATGGCGCTTCTCGAACCATCCATAATATTCTCAAAAGGATTCCACGCGATACATTTGAATTATTACTTATTTGTGGAATACCGCCTGAAAAACAATTGCCTGATGCTTTGATCCAGGTTCCTGTCATGACCATCCCTTTCAATAAAGATTACAGCATTGCATTGCCACAGCTAGTTTCATTTCGTTTACAAAAGGCCTTAGAAACTTTCAATCCTGATGTAATTCATATTTCTACGCCATCATTACTTGGTACCTTTGCGTTGAAGTATGGAGAGAAAAGACAAATACCAGTGATCTCCATCTATCATACACATTTCATATCATATATTGATTATTATCTACGAAAAATCAAAATATTAATCAATCCAGTAAAAAATGCTGTAATAAAAGGGCAAAAACGTTTTTATCATGCACGTTCAAAGGTCTATGTGCCCACCATCGCCATGAAAACAGAACTTGAAAACATGGGATTCGACGATTCAAATTTTAGGGTTTGGCCTCGTGGAATAAACATGGAACTTTTCTCTCCAACAAAAAGAAATGTTTCATTACTACATGCAATAACACAAAACACAAACAAAAATATCCTATTTTGTAGTAGATTGGTATGGGAAAAAAATTTAACTACATTGATTGATATTTATCGTTTATGTATGGATGCTCTATTACCTTACAATTTTATTATTATTGGTGATGGAGTAGCTTCAGCTGACTTAAAAAAAGCGATGCCAAATGCATTCTTTTTGGGTCATCAAAATCATGAAACTCTCTCAACTTTATATGCTTCTGCTGATGCCTTTATTTTCACTTCGGTGTCAGAATCATTCGGCAATGTCATCATCGAGGCGCAAGCGAGCGGCCTACCTGCCATCATTGCAAATGGAGGCGGATCAGCAAGTATCATTGAAGATGGCATTAATGGTTTCCTTTGTACTCCAAGTGATGCGAGTGTATATGTAGATGCTCTGAATTATATCTTTAGGGATGAGCAAGTCCGTACATCTATCATAGAAGCAGGTTTGCAATCTGTAAAAAAATACAATTGGGAGAATCTGATGTCTACTTATCTAACTGATATCCGATTTCTTATTGAACAAAGGCATAACCGCGGTGTTGAAATTGCAGATATTGAATTTGCAATTTGACAATTATAAAGGCCTTTGGAAGTATTATTTATTACCCACAAATATCCTCCTTCTGTGGGTGGCATGGAAACTCAAAGTTTTCATTTGATAGAAGAAATCGGTAGAAAGACAAAGGTTCATACTATCATCCATTCTGCATCCGAATCAAAGTTTAGGTTTTTTCAAAAACTTAGGTCACGTGTCAGAGAAAAAATAAAACAAAATCCTGGTATTACCCATGTGCATCTCAATGATGCGCTATTGGCAACGATGTGTTACCTTTTGGCAGTGGATTTTGGTGGAAGAAAGGTACTGGCTACATTTCATGGATTGGATGTCGTGTTTCCATTGGGTATCTATCAAAATAAGATTTTCAAAAGAATGACTTGCATACTTGATAGAGTCATTTGTGTGAGCAATGCAACCGCTGAAGAATGTAGAAAAAGGTCAGTAGAAGATGCTAAATTGGCAGTTATTTTGAATGGTGTCGATCAAAGTATAATATCTTTACCAGAAAACTCACATAATAATGAGTACACAAAAGACAAACAAATTCTTATGCTTGGAAGACCTGTACGGCGTAAAGGATTTAGTTGGTTTGCAGAACATGTATTTCCACTTCTCAATGAAGAAATTACCTTGATTCATATCGGTTTTATCGATGAAAAATCTTCAAAGTGGGTTGAAAAATGGATGCCGAAAAAATGGGTTGATAATCTTGATTTATTTTTTGGTCGTTCGTCGGATAGCCAATCTCTCATCCAAATCCAGAAAAAGTATCCTATTAGAATGATTTTAGCAGGTAAAGTATCGGACTCAGAAAGAAATAGTATCATTCGCAATGTGTCGATGATCGTAATGCCCAATATTCCTGTTGTCGGAGATATGGAAGGGTTTGGGCTAGTTGCTTTGGAAGCTGCACTACAAGGTAAACTGGTTTTGGTGTCAGACTTAGAAGGATTAAAAGATGCCATTGTGGATGGAAAAAATGGATTCAGATTACCACCATTAGATGCTCATCGTTGGGCTGAAACAATACATAGATATTTGAAGGAAGATCCATTGGAGTCAGCAGATATTCGAAACTTCACATTGCATAATTTCAGTTGGGAAAAAATGGGAAATTCCTACTATAAGGAATTCAAGCAACTGTAACTTTGTACTAAATGTAAATCATTGAGAAACACAAATGGGAGAACTATTTCTAAAACGGGTATTCAACTTCAATGTGGCTTTCCATCCATAATGATCTGAGCAAGGTGCAGGGCTATTCATCTCAATCCCTTGGTTACGAACAGTAAATTCTTCTTGCATTCTTCTTGATAAGAAAATATAATCTAGCTTTGATTTGTTTTCATTATTGGGTACATAAGCATTCGTCCTGCAATTATATGTAAAATCATTTTCATTAATGATCGGCTTCGAATCTTCAAAATGATGGGTTTCAGTGATTATTTGATACACTTCTGAAAATTGAAGGCAAGGATGCTGTATATTAAAATCTCCGACCAAAATAATCCTTTCATTTATAATATCCAATTCCTTTAGTGTTCTGAATAAAAACTCAATTTGTGCTTTTCGATGTCTCTCATCATTGGCGCTACTTCCTGCATAAAGATGTGTATTTACGATATAGCATTCTATGTCGCCAAACTGAATTTTTGAAATCAGAAAACCTTTTCTTCCTATTAATTCAATAATCTTTGAATTTGGTTGATCAGGAAAAGGATAAAATTTCTCTTCCAATATAGGATATTTGCTGAAGGTCATCAGTCCACCTAAATAATCCATGTGACATAGTCCAAGTAAATTTCGGTTTTTACTATAATCCATACAATGGTAATAGGTTTTACCTAAAGTCTGTAGAATATTTTGCCTTAAATTTGAGTGAAAAGTCTCTTGCAATGCGATAATTTCAGAATTGATTGAAGCCAGTTCATAACCCATGACATTGAATCTACGATCCTGATCATGGCCATCCAAGGCAATAGGCAGTCCCCAAGTATTATAGCTAAGTACTTCTATCAACCCATCATGCAATTTCACCTTTTCATCATAACTCTTTATTGCCTTCAAATAAGGTTTTGGTTTATAAAATGGAGAATTGGACGAAACACCAAAAAAAACATAAAAAGTAATAATGACAATAGTACAAATGAACTTCAAATACATTGGAAAATTATTTGATGCAAAGTTCGATTTACAATATTAATTCACTATAAAAATTACATTAACTATTTATAAAATAAGTAATTTAAATATTAATTAATATTATATGTGTTGTACACCGTAATCTGAATACATAGAAGTTGAAGTGCTAATATTAAGCATGTATTGCAATATTTGTGGAATGTCTGCTGCAGGCATTTCGCATGGTATAGCAGGGGCTTCCAACCATCGGAAAAATTCATTTTGCGTCGTTTTGTTCAAAATTTTAAGAGTCTTTATACCTAGATCAGAGAGGGCTTTGGCATTGGATTGTTGTTCATAATGTCCTGAAATCGGAATAGACAAAACTTTTTTCTTCATGTAAAGCCCCTCAGCTGGTGTCTCAAATCCTCCACCTGTCACCAAAGCATGACAGTTGATCAGACTCTGATTGAAGTACTTTGTATCTATAGGAAAATATGTGACGTTTTTTGATGTATAAACTGAAAAAATACCAGGTAGAAACCAATGAAAATGACGCTCTTGATGAGATTCAAATATTGTTTTTAGACAATCAAAATCATAAGATGGTAAATATACAGTGACATGCCCGAGATCTTCTGGTTGAGCATTCAAAAAAGTCTGTTTTATGATGGGTGGAAATATGAAATCTGCGTATCTTCTGAAATGCAAACCTATATTGTGTGTAGCAGTGGCATAGTTTTTCAACACAAACTCTCCGATGATACTTCTTTTATCTGGTCGAGGTGTCAAGGGAGAAATAAAACTAGCCTGATGTCCTAGATGTATCGATGGAACACCTTTCCATTTACAAGCCAAAGATGTGATACTTTCAAAATCATTGATAATCAAGTCATATTTCTCAACAGGTAAGCTTCTCGCTTCAGATCGTATCCCAGCAAGCCTTATATTTTTAACCGTTTTCAGATAATCCATTTGCCCACAAGAATTGGTATATAGGCTCAATCCCTTAGATCTGTACTTGATGGGTAATGTAGTTTCAAGCTGATAATTTGATCCACTTAAAAAAATATCAACCTGGCCCAACTCCCTCAAGTAAGGTGTCAGCTGTAATGCCCTGCTGATATGTCCGTTACCGGTAGCTTGTACTGAGTATAATATTTTCATATAATCGTGAGATATGAGGAAGTTCAGAATGATCTATTGTGTCAATGTCCATAACACTATGCACTAAGCTCATGTCATGCGTATACACTGACCACTGGCCTTTATGATATTCTAGTGCGGTACAGCTTTCTACCCAATCACCACTATTGAGATATAGGATATGCCCATGATCATTTGCGATAAATCTTTTTTGTGATTGGTGGATGTGGCCACAAATCACGGTATCAAATTTCTGGTCTATGGCCAAAGTCGCTGCAATAGTTTCAAAATTTGATATCCATTTGACAGCACCTTTTACACTATTTTTTATTTTTCTCGAAAGGCTGAGTTTTTCTCTCCCGAATAAAGTCAACAAATAATTGATTAATGTATTGAACCAAATCAAGATGTCGTATCCTTTTCCACCAAGCTTTGCCAAAATCCTTGCCCAACCTTTGGTAGTGGCATCAAAAATATCTCCATGAAATATCCAAGTTTTTTTTCCGTCCAATTCCAAAATTAACTTATCATCAAGTATCAAATTTCCCATTTTTGTGCCGCTGTAGCGCCTTAATGCTTCATCGTGATTTCCTGTGATATAGTAAGTTTTAGTACCGTTTTGTGTCAGTTTCAGAATTTGTTGAAGTACTTTCATATGCGATTTAGGGAAGTAATGCTTGCTAAAATTCCAAATATCTATAATGTCTCCATTCAGTACGAGGGTTTTAGGGTTTATACTTTTGAGATAGTGTAATAATTCCTTTGCATGGCATCCATAAGTTCCTAAATGGATGTCACTGATGACGACTACCTCGAGATCTCTTCTCATATACACAATGTTACATCACAAAAGTCATGTGTTTGTATTATTTGACAGTTAATTACATATTAATTAATTATTAACCTATCACTTTAAATCGTTAGAATGAGGCATTTAAATCCTTAGCTTTTGATGCATATAATATATTTGAATTAAGAATCTTCCACAATAACTTTCTACACATCGCTTATCTCCAATAAATGAATATGCTCTTCAAGTGACTGTGTCAAAGTGTCTATAATCAAACTATAAAAGGGCTCCGGATTACCATCTACTTGCACCTTTTCGCATTTACTAAATTAAAATAGCTCTGAAGTATAATCTCCTTTCAATATTGCGAGTGGATAATTATATGAACCATCAAAATAGAAATCAAAACATTTTTCAATGTTCTGATTCATCTAAAACCATAACTTGTTTATCCTATTACTTTATCAAATCCATTATTACAAACCCAACCAAGCCTAGTAAAAATAATATTACATACAATCCCAATATGATTGCTGTAAGGATACCCCAAAATTTATACATTGATTTTTGAGACTCCATTGCTTTCGTTAGGAGGTCAGAGTTATTAGAAGATAAGGCTTGTTTAGAAAAATTCGCAAATTCATACAATTTCCAGACAGGATATAGATATATGAGTGCCATAAGGATGTAAAAGAATCCTAATCCAATGCCCATTGAGCCACTTAGACTACTTAGTTCATTTGACACCGAGTTCAGTAAATTAAGAGAAACCATCATGGCTATACCTATGATAACCATGAACCCAATGAAAATAAATCCTGCAATGGCTAAAAGTTTGGCCCATTTGGCAGATTCATTTAAATAAGATTTAGCTAGATCATCCAGCTCCATTCCTATTGGAGTTGTTCTTCCAATGTTTTCAAGTCCATCCATTGTTCATTAATTTTAAGATTTAGATAATGGTGATAAAGATAACAATACTATTTATAACTGGTATAACTATTTTTGGAAAACTTTTTCAAATCATAAAGTCAAATGAAATACCCAATAATTTCATTATATTTCAAGCGCTTCATTTATAGACTTAGAATTTGTGTTGAAAATTTTTTCATTTAAAATAAGGAAAGTTGGGACACATCAGGAAGTAATTTGAATGATTTTCTGTGGTGTTTAGTGGGGCCATGATCTAAAATAGCTTGTCTATGTTCTTCTGTTGGATATCCCTTGTTGGTATCCCAATGGTATTGTGGATGTAATCTGTGAAGGTCTCTCATATAAACATCCCGATGCGTTTTTGCCAAAATAGATGCAGCCGCAATGGACATATATATCGCATCACCACCTATGATACAATCATGTGGCACCTGCCTAAAGGATAAAAACTTATTGCCATCAACTATAATGTGATTAGGTGCAATTATTAATCCTTTTAATGCTTTATGCATGGCTTTCACAGAGGCCCAAAGGATATTATATTTATCTATTTGAAGTGGGTCTAATTTTGCAACACACCATGCTATTGATTCCTTTTCAATTATTGGCCGCAGTTTCTCTCTTTTATCTTCATTCAGTTTTTTAGAATCATTCAAATCTGGATGATAAAAATCTTGGGGTAGAATGACGGCTGCAGCGAAAACAGGACCTGCCAGACAACCTCGACCGGCTTCGTCGCATCCTGCTTCTAATTCATGACCACTGAAATTGGAAAGTAGTGCTGTCAATGCGCTTATTTTGAGTACAAAAGTAGCAAACAAATTTCAAAAGATGGGATCTGAATAAGATACATAGCAAAGAGAACTCATGGTTTTTGTTTCGGAGTTCTCTTTGCATTGGCCAATGCATTTGATAGAATATACTCGATCTGGCCATTCACACTTCTGAATTCATCCTGTGCCCACTTTTCTAAGGCATTAAATGTTTCAGGAGACAATCTAAGTACGAATGATTTTTTCTCACTCATGGTGTAGTTTTATTGATACAATGTACCTGTATTGATTACAGGATTGACAGATCTATCAGAACATAAAACTACAAGTAGGTTGCTTACCATTGCTGCTTTTCGTTCATTGTCCAAATGCACAATTTCCTTTTTACTCAATGAATCGAGAGCCATCTCCACCATTCCCACAGCACCTTCCACGATCTTACTTCTCGCTGCGATCACAGCAGTGGCTTGTTGTCTTTGGAGCATAGCATTTGCTATTTCTTGGGCATAAGCTAGGTGTGTGATACGAGCTTCTATAACTTCTATTCCCGCCATAGACAATCTTTCAGAGATTTCAGTCTCAAGCATTTCATTGATTTCAAGTGAATTGGATCTCAATGTGATCTCGGCATGTTCATCTTCTAGATTATCATACGAATACTGCATCGCCATTTTCCTTAGTGCACTTTCACTTTGAATCTCCACGAATTTTTGATAATGTTCTACATCAAATGTTGCTTTATAGGCATTGTTTACTTTCCAAACAACTACGGCAGCTATCAAGATGGGATTGCCCTGTTTATCATTAACTTTCAGCTGAGAAGTTTCCATATTATTGGCTTTCATTGAAATGGACTTTTTCATTATAAATGGGTTCATCCAATGAAATCCCGGTGTTGAAACTGTGCCTACATACTTTCCAAACAAGGTTAAGACCCTTGATGTATTTGGAAGAATAATGAAAAGACCTACAAAAATAAAAAATGCTAAAAGTATTAGGATAGGGGTGAGAAAAATAGTAGCTTTTGACAGAATGATATTAGCTACACCTGCCAATAAAAGTAATATCCCTATTCCTAACATAAGGTAACCGGATAAGGTCGAAGTTGGTTTGTCTGGATTCATTATGATTTAAATTTAGTATGAAAATAATATCATTATGATAACAAATGCCTTTTTCATTTAGTTCCAAAAAAGTTACTAAAAGTTTAATTTTTTTTATTTAAAAGTAAAAATATTGGAGATACGTTATTTTACTGGCACTAAAAAGTTTAAATTATGTTAAGAAATTAAACTTTTGTAGTATAATTGTGTCCAATTAGCAATAAAAAAATAGTGTTATGAAACAATCAAAAGTATTTTTGGGAATGGCACTTTTAGTGCTTACATTTATCTTTTCAGCTTTTACTCCTTCATCACAAGGAAGATGGACAGTATTAGGGGAAAGAAAAGTAAATCTTGGTTTAGACCATGATAAAATTGTTGTTGGCGTCCAAGATGGAGTTTTTACAAAATTGAAAATCAAAGTGAAGCGGTCAGGTATTAATTTGCATAGGGTAGTGGTACATTACGCTAATGGTGAAAGACAAGAATTGGAAGTCCGAGAAGATGTCAAAAGAGGAGGAGAAACTAGAGTCATTGATTTGAAAGGCAATAAAAGGATAATCAAAGAAGTTGATTTTTGGTATGACACCAAAGGATTGATCAATAATAAAGCTGTGGTAGTTTTGTTGGGTAGGCATTAAGAACTGTATATATTTTGATGAATATCATCATAAGAAAGCCTGAATAACATTTAGGCTTTTTTTATTTCTTCAATGCAAACGTTGAATGTAGGTATTTTTTCTTCTCCGATAATTTGCTTTATATTGACCGCGATTTGTTCAGAAAGACTATCCATACTCTGTTGAGTTAATTTTGAAAATATGGTATATCTTTCTCCAATGCTTAATGAATGGTCGGAATCAGTTTCTAAAAAAATTCGATCATGGGGAACATATTTGAGGGTTTCTATGAATGAGTCATGCATTTTGATTCGAGGAGCTACAGATAAATAAAACCCTGCATCTAATAGTTGCTTCGCGAGTGTTTTGTTGCGAAAGAAGCCATGAATGACCCAAGGGGTTTTTCCTTCTGATTTTCGAAGTCTGAGCAATGCGTCATATTGTCTTACGCAATGGACTATTAAGGGGGCGGATAGCTGATTGGCAACAGCCACTTGTTGAACAAAAATGTTTTCTTGTGATTGGATATCTATTCCTTTGAGTTTATCTAAGCCACATTCTCCTATGGCCAAGCATTTTTTATTAGTCGTATAATGGTCTTTTAATAGCTGTAATTCATTTTCGGATAAAATATCTTTTGTCCACCAAGGATGATATCCAATGGTATAAAAATCAAAATTTTTTTCCTGATAAGGATACCATGAAAGGATATCTATCACATCTGATTGGTGACTTCTGGAGTGCGTATGAAAATCAATATAAGGGTACATGGCATAAAAAAGCCCAATGTAAAAAATTACATTGGGCGTTTACATAACTTATAACACTAATGTCAATTAAAAATGATCTTTTTGCTCAGAATACCTTTATCAAACTGCATACGTATGATATACATACCTTGGAATAAACCATCCCGTTTCACATTGATGAAACTTGAATTTACATCCTTTGCTGTTCTGATATTTTTACCTGATATATCATAGATATTGTAAGATCTGATAGGATTTTCAGCACTTACGCTAATAGTCAAGTCGGTAGTAGCAGGATTAGGGCTGATAACTAGATTCACTGCGCTATCATCAAGATCCCTTGTGGATACTTTGGCTATACATTCTTGAAGACCTAAAGCAAAGCACGCTCTAGGAGCATAGTATGTGATGATTGTATCGATATAACTTAATGCACTTGTTTTATCAGTATTACATCCAGTTGTATTTGGGTCTGTTGTTGGTTTTGGAGTTGAAGCACTTGACCATTCCCAAGGAGAAGATGAATCATCCGGTGTATTATTAAATGCATAAAAACCCAAATTGGAATTAGAACTATATGGATTCCATTTATTATTCGGAATACCTTCAAAGATGGCATTATTTCCCAATCTATCTATTCGTGTCTGAACATCACATGATCCACTTACTTCTACCACAGGTTGTGGGCCTGTAAGTGTAGGCACATTTAAAATGTCAGTTCCACACGGAGCGAAATCATCTGTAGGTACATGGAATGAGATCAATGGAATTTCCATTTGATTCAACCACGAACTATCACCTAAAGCGCCTCCCAAATTAACTGCAAGTGCAAAATCAGAATTATAACCTACATAATTCGGAACTGATAATGTGTCGCCTACTGGCAATGTAGTAAGTACATTATATGTGGCATCTACTACTGTCATATCATTTGTACCTGTGATATTTCCATTATAGGGTTCTAGTACCATTGGTACATTTCCTGCTGGAGTTGGGAGGATAAATTTAGAAGGATCTTCTGTTGCAAAAATTTCTTGATATGTTTTTAAATAAGCAGAGGCCAAAGAAAGATAGCCTCCGGTACCCTGACCCCAAACAACAATTTTATCTGGATCAATACCATGAACGTTTTGTCCTTCTTCAACGCTATATCTGAAATATCTGACGTAGGTACTTACATCTTGTACTCCTCTGTAAGCGGCATTTATTAAGAAAAATCTCCTAACTAATTCTTGAGGATGAAGAGGGTTCCAACCTTGTCTATAATTAACTACAGCAACTACATATCCCATTTTGGCTAATCGTGTTGCGATAGCCACATTACTAGAATCTCTCATGGTTCCACCGCAGGCACCATTGATCTCATACGGCATAAAATTACCAGTGTGCAAATAAATTACTAGAGGTCTATTAGTGACAGTATCTCCTTTTGGTGTGTAAAATTGTGCAACAAGGGGCTGTCGTTGTGTATGACCTTCCTGTTGCTGTAGAGCTGCAAATATCCATGGCATGATGGTATAATTGGAAGCTACAGGTACAGGATTGCTTACTGTTACTTCATCAAATACTTGCTCCAAATATCTAGTTTGGGCTTGTGATTTGAAAGTTAAAATTGAAATGAAGAAAACAATTAATAATGTAAAATGTCGCATTTAAAATGATTTAGTGTTAATTAATTAATTTTACTTTTAAACTCGTATGTTAGTGAAATATAAGCCATTCTTCCAATTCTAGGGCCACCATAGGTCTGGAATTGTTTATTATTTAATACATTAGAAGCACCAGCTTTTAATGATAAGAATTTCTTAGGTATATTCAATGAAATTTGCGCATCAAGGAGGTCATAGCTTGGTACATATCCTGTAAATTGCGGTGATCCTTCAAATGTAAAACCTTCAATCCACTTATAATTAATATTAAATCCAATCGTATTATTGCTCCAATGTATTGGTAGGTCTCTCCCTGATATACCCACATTATACTTATTATTTGGGGTATTAAATGCTGGTACAATCTCATCTTTTACATTAGTAGTCAACTCATTATAACTATAATTGCCATTAAAAGCATAATACTTAAAGAAGTAATAGTTCAGACCTATGGCAAAGCCTTGAGAATTTACCTTCTCAGATGAATTTGCCGCAACCCTTACAGCTTGAATTCCACCATATCTTGGTACAACCAAAGGGCCTAAAGGAGGTAATTGTTGGATTGTATCAAATGGCAAATCTATTCCAATTTTGTATCCTATAAAATCCGTATAGATGTTGTAATAATAACTCATATCCACAAACAGATTTTCAAATAGGGTAGTTCTATATCCTACTTCAAAGGTTTTACTTTTTCAGGGCGAATAGGATCAATGATAATTTTTGGTAATCTAGTGTTGGGGTTTTCTCTCCACAAATTAAATGAGTCTACTGAAATTAAATTATTATATCCTGTCAGATTTCCTAGTAATAATGCTGGCCCAACTTTCAAATTCAAGTATTGGTCACTAAGCGTAGGATTACGAATAGCCGATGAAAATGATAATCTTATATAATTGTTTTCACTGGGTTTATACACGATAGAACCTGCAGGACTAAATAGAAAATCAAAATTTTCATTCTTATCAACTCTTGCCGCTAAGCTTACAGTAAGATTGCTAATATCTTTGCTTATACCTGTATAAAAACCGTACTCAAAGTTTGTTATTTTTCTAAATTTGTTTTCAGCCGTCACAAAACTATCACTAAAAATGGTGCCTTCTGAATTAGGCGTATATAGTCTTGCATTCCCTCCCACAATAAAGTCTTTAAACCCTTCCAAATCTATTTTGTATTGCCCATGGACATGATACAAGGCGGATTTATCAAAAAACTTGGTGCCATTCTCAACTTTGTTATTCTTTTTGCTCACGATTTGATTAAATAAGGAGTCAAATCTAGCAGTCCCAGGTTTATAATAATCTTGTCCTTCGTCAGTCGTCGAACCTAAATTGGCATATGCAGCTGCTTTTGAGTGCCAATATTGTAGTGAGTCTGCATTCGCGATTTGCCATTGTTGTGCTATTTCGAATGTCTCAAAAGTATAATTCAATGATTTCATTTTCTTAAAAATGGCTCCTAAATTATTCCTTACCCACCATTCTTCATAAGCATTTGCCCATTCTTCGTTTGATTTAGAAGCTTCTAATAATTTTTGAGCAGTGAAGTATGGATCATATGAATCTCCTGAATTTTCGTGTGTCATATAGGCACGAAGGAAATATTTGTCTTTTTTATTTAATTCAATGCGATGCTGAAAAAACTGTATGTTCTTGAGTGAAAATCTATTGTCTCCTTGATATACTGTTGTCCCACTTCCATAGTTAGTGGCTAAGATAATTTCAGGTGATTCATAATTTTTGGATGGATTGGTTCGGAAGTGTAAAGCTAGACCACCTTTTAAATTTTTAGTATTGTAATCTACTAAATCTTCTTCCTTATATCCATCTCTAAAATACCTGTTCAGTCCTGCTCTAGCATCTGCATAGCCTGAGTGAATAGTACTATATTGATCTCCATAAATGTTGACTGCATCCCACCGTCCAGGATTATCTTCAGGGTTTAAGAAAATTCTATTATTTTGGCTGTCTGTTATAGGATTGTAATTATCTGCAACCCAGTCATATGCCTTTAAGTAGTAAAGATTTAATTTATATGCAAAAAAGTCATTCCCTGATTTATTTTTAAAAGCATCGGCCCAACGCAATCCACCAGATAGCATTTGTCTTTCTCCCACTTTGACACTAGCTGATAATCCCTTATGAAAAAATGGATTTTTTGTCTCCATTGCTATGACACCATTGAAGGCATTAGGACCATAAAATGCAGAACTCGCACCTACTACGAGATCCACTTTTTGGATGTCCAATTCAGGTGCTCCTAGAAAGTTGCCAAGCGAAAAGTTCAAACCGGGTGATTGATTGTCTACACCATCAATAGTTTGCAAGGATCTCACAGGGCTGGTACTATTGAATCCTCTAGTATTGATGACTGTAAATCCTAAGCTGGCCGTGGTGAGGTCAACTCCTTTCAGCGAACCTAATCCATTGTAAAAATCAGTAGATGCAGTTTGTTTTATTGCAATTGCATCTAATGACTCAATGGTAAGTGGTGCTGCTTTTTGCTTGTCAGAAACTCTCTGTCCCTTTATCTCTACACCGAGATCAATAGTCACGGCGTCTTCAGCCAATTCAATTTTTAATTTCTGATCAGCTACATCTAAAGGGTAGTCTATGGATGAATATCCAATGTAACTTATATTCAGGATGGTAGGCACTTTGCTTACACTTAATTCGAAAAATCCATCAAAATCGGTCACATTTCCATTTGTCGTTTCATTTTTATCTATGACATTTGCACCTATTAATGGTTCTCCAGTGGTTTTGTCTATAATTTTTCCTGCAATTTTGATCTGACCGGTTGCTTCTTTACACAAGAATAGCAGTAGTATTGGAAAAATTATTTTGGTAATATTATACTGCATATTGATAACTAACTGTTTGGATTTGTGTTAATAAATTGCAAAATTAGCACAATATATGACAATTATAAATCTTCACATATTTTTTAGGAATAAATTTTTAACCACTTCTTACCATAATTTGTATTAATTAATAATATTTTGAATTATTTTAAATTTCAAAATATTGTTTTATTTATTTTCAAAATTATAAGTGATTGATCAGTGGCCATATATAATTTTGATAGTATATAAGGTTCTTCAACACTTTATTGTGTTCGGTGTTTAATATGCTATGACAATCATGCATCGTTTTTTAGTTTTGATATTATTTTTTTACGGTTCTATCCAGAATATGAAATCACAATCGTTGCAAATATTTGAGACATTTGACGCATTAGAAACATATATAAAAGAATCACAAGAAACCACCTATGTTATCAATTTTTGGGCCACTTGGTGTGGACCCTGCGTAAAAGAGCTTCCATATTTTGAAGAAGTGAATAATAAGCTGAAATATCGAAATGTAAAAGTACTGTTAGTAAGTTTGGATTTTTTGAATCAGATAGATTCTCATCTTATCCCTTTTATTAAGAAATCAAGCATTGCAAGTGAAGTCTGGCTGATGAAAGATAGAAAATATGACACTTGGATCGAAAAGGTGGATCCATCTTGGACAGGTGCTATTCCTGCAACATTAGTTGTCAAAGGTGAGTCTCGTGTTTTTAAAGAAGGCGAATTTCATTCAGAGGAAGAGATTTTTAAATTTTTAGCATCATATATAACGAATTAAAATTTTATTCAAATGAAAGTATTATTGTTCTTAGCGTTTCTTGTATTTTCTTCCGTATTTCCTACTGGGTATCAACCTGGTGATGTAGCCACAGACTTCAAACTTCAATCGACCGATGGTAAAATGGTGAGCATGGCAGATTATCCTGAAGCCAAAGGTTTTATCATTGTTTTTACTTGTAACCACTGTCCTTTTGCTGTAAAATATGAAGATAGAATCAATGCTTTAGCGCAAAAATATGTATCTAAAGGATATGTACTATTGGCTATCAATCCAAACGATCCTGAAGTACAACCAGCTGATAGTTTTGAGAAAATGAAAGTAAGAGCTGTTGAAAAATCGTTTGCTTTTCCATATCTTTTTGATGAAGAGCAAAAGATTTTTCCTCAATACGGTGCCACAAAAACACCGCATGTTTTTCTTCTAGATAATAAAAGAGTGGTTAAATATATAGGTGCAATTGATGATAATGTAGAAGACGCTGACGCAGTGAGTCAGAACTATTTAGAGAATGCCATAGCGGCTTTAGAGCGAGGTCAAAATCCCGAACCAAACATTACAAAAGCAATAGGTTGTTCCATAAAAGTTAAAAAATAACGGTTCATCAGAGAAGAGTGTGACATGCTGTATTTTATTTCTCTCCATTTTACCTTCTATTAAGGCATCATTAGCTTACTATTATCAATTCATTGATGGTAATTTGGCGTATTTAGAGTGCGGCTTTGTACCTTTGTGGTGTAAATAGGCAAATATGTTTGACTGGTTTAAAATACTATTTTCACCAACGACCAACCCTGATATTACTCAATCGCTCATCGCCATTTTTATCACCATTGGACTTGGAGTGTTGTTTGGTAGGATGAAATTTAAGGGCGTTTCACTTGGTGTTTCTGCTGTCATGTTCATTGGATTGCTGCTGGGTCATTGGGGCTACGCGATAGAGCAAAATGTATCGAATTTTCTTAGAGATTTCGGTTTGCTAATGTTTGTCTACGCTATTGGTATTCAAGTAGGTCCATCATTCTTTTCATCATTAAAAAAGGAGGGATTGAAATTCAATATGCTTAGTGTCGGCACCGTTTTTTTAGGAGGTTTAGTTACAGTAATAGTGTATAAATTGGCCCATCTTTCTATTGATAATGCCGTGGGACTGATGTCTGGATCTGTGACCAACACGCCTGGGTTGGGTGCTGCGACATCTACTTTACACGAGATTTCAAATTTGTCAGATGATAAGCCGTATAATAATCCGGCAACAGCATATGCTATTACATACCCAATGGGTGTAATTGGAATAATTTTTGCCATAATTTTCAGTAAAAAATGGTTAAAAATAGATGTACAGAAAGAACTTGCTGAACTGAATTATAACGATGAAAATAGTAAAGATAAGGTCATCCGTAAAAAATGTCGCATTTATAACAGTGCACTTTTTGGAAAGAGTATATTTAAAATTTTGAAAGAAAACGATTTGGATGATGTACTCATCACTCGGGTTAAGCATAGTGGGTCAGAAGAAGTATTCACCCCTTCACTGGATGTGAGATTGTATGAGAGAGATGTAGTGATGGTGGTAGGAAAACCGATGGCAGTAAAAAAGTTCATTAATTTGGCAGGAAAAGAATCCACTGACCTATTGATAGAAAAGGACCGTGATTTGATATCAAAATTTATCTATGTATCAAAAAAATCTGCATCCAACAAGACTTTGTCAGAATTGGATTTGTTCAATAAATATGGTCTGAAAGTCACACGTGTTTATCGGTCCGGGATGGAACTATTGGCACATCCATCGCTTAGATTATTTTATGGCGATATGCTGCGGATCGTAGGAAATAAGGAAGATATCGAAGATGTAGAAAAAATCATTGGCAACAGCGAAAAAAAGCTTTTGGAACCCGATTTTCTTTCACTTTTTGGAGGATTGATGTTGGGCATCATCATAGGTAGTATACCTATTTTGATACCTTCTCTGCCTGTACCTATAAAGTTAGGCTTTGCAGCAGGACCACTGATATCAGCCCTACTTATTTCAAAATATGGCGGTCTTGGTATCATCCATTCTTACATCAATAATGGCGCTATATATTTCATGAAAGAGCTTGGAATAGCACTGTTTTTTACCTCTGTAGGTATCAAGGCCGGGGCGCATTTCTACGAAAATTTTGTAGAGAATAATGGTTGGCTATGGTTATTTTACGGATCATTTATTACATTTATTCCGATCGTTATAATGGTGGTTATAGGTTATAAAGTGATGAAGATTAACTACTTGCAGTTGGTAGGGTTGATGTCTGGTACTTATACAGATCCTGCAGCATTATCATTTTCACAGACTTATTTAAAATCTGATTTACCAACGCAAGCCTATGCCACGGTATATCCCCTTGTTACTATAGCACGTATTTTTGTAGCACAAATATTAATAATTCTTTTCTTTTAAATTGACATTTATGGGTACAATCCTACATCAACCTTTTTCATTCAAAAATAAGGAACTAACTATAAGGAATAGGGTGGCATTAGCTCCGTTAACAAATACACAAAGTCACGATGATGGTACGTTATCTGAGTCAGAATTACATTGGTTGAGATTGCGAGGACAGGGCGGATTTGGATTCATAATTACAGCAGCAGCACACGTTCTGAAAACAGGTAAAGCCTGGAACGGACAAATAGGAATCTATGATGATATGCATATAGATGGTTTGCGAAGACTAGCGGATGCTCTTCATCAAGATGGCGCAAAATGTGTTGTACAACTTTTTCATGGAGGAGCACGAAGTCCTCAGTTTGTCACTGGTGTAGAGCCTTGGAGTGCAAGTAGTCATGAATTCTATGTGGGAGACAAGATTATTCCTGTGAGAGAAGGTACAGAAGAGGATATTCAGAATGTAATTGATGCCTTTGTGCAAGCTGCGAGAAGAGCCATTCATGCTGGGTGTGATGGAATCGAATTGCATGCTGCTCATGGATATTTATTGCATCAATTCCTCAGTACTGAGACAAATCACAGGGAAGATGACTGGGGAGGAAGCTTAGCAAAGAGAGCGCACATTATTATAGAGATCGTTCGAAAGGTACAAGCTATATCACCGAAAAATTTTCTAGTAGGAGTACGCATTTCACCTGAGGATAAGCATGCTTTCAAGGGGATAGATTTTGAAGATAGCTTAAGGTTGGCAGAAATACTTGAAAGTGAGAATATAGATTATCTGCATATTTCCACTTGGGATTATGATAAAAGGCCGGATATGTATGATCATATTGATAAGAAACTCATAGCTTATTTTAGAGAGAGGATTAAAACACCTATTATTGTAGCGGGAAATATCTGGAGTCGAACAGATGCCATCAATGCTTTAACCTATGGTGCTGATATGATTGCGCTAGGTAGATCTGGGATAGGTATGGCTGACTGGCCAAAACAAGTATTGTCACCTGATTTTGAACCACATATGCCGCCATATTCGGAGGAACACCTCCAAAAAGCGGGGTTGAGTGCTCCATTCATTGCTTATATGACAAAGTGGAAAGGATTTGTGGATGAAGGATAATAAAAATGGATTATCACTCTTAATAATATTGCCTTGCTAATAAGGTGGGTAGAATAACAACCTACACCCAAGATAAAGGTTTTTCAACTTTCAGAAATTTTAAATTTATACCAAATGCAAAGAATCACAGAATCTGTTTCATATTATGACCACTTGGAAAATAAATCGATAGAAGAGATCGTCCACGAAATCAATGCAGAAGATAAAACAATAGCATTTGCAGTTGAAAAAGCAATACCATCCATTACAGCGCTCATTGAGGCCATTGTTACAAAAATGCGGTTGGGAGGTCGCTTGTTTTATATTGGTGCCGGAACAAGTGGACGATTGGGTATCTTGGATGCATCAGAATGCCCACCAACTTTCGGAGTTCCTAGAGATATGGTGAATGCAATCATTGCAGGAGGTGACGCCGCCATTCGCTCATCAGTAGAAAGTGCTGAAGACAATGCGTCACAATGTTGGCAAGATTTACAATCCTACAGCATTGATAGTCAAGATAGTTTGATAGGTATAGCTGCATCCGGGACCACGCCGTACGTTATTAAAGGCTTAGAAATAGCTCGTCAAAATGGAATTACCACAGGTTGTATCACTTGCAATCCTGGCTCGCCTATCACCAAAGTTTGTGATTTTCCCATTGAGGTGGTGGTTGGCCCGGAATATATCACTGGATCAACAAGGATGAAATCTGGTACTGCACAAAAGATGGTACTTAATATGATTTCTACAACCATTATGATCCAATTAGGAAGAGTTAAAGGCAACAAAATGGTGGACATGCAACTAGTAAATCAGAAGCTCTTGGACAGAGGGGCTCGTATGATTATGGAGAGTACTCAGCTTGATTATGACTCATCACTTGCAGCACTAAAACAGCATGGAAGCGTAAGAAACGCATTAGAAGCGATTAATTGTAGCGAAAGATAAAACTAATGCACATTACTTTATCCAATTTTTCCATATGGTCAAATCTATGTTAGGCCTGCTTGGTATAATATATATTGCTGATTATCATTAGTTAAATTTTGATATTCTACAAAGGCGATAGACGCACTTTAACTCTTCATTCTCTATCGCTTGTTTTTTTGAACAATATACAAAACCAAGTGCTACCTTCGTAATTTTATTGGTCAATAATTGGTCTAGTGTCATTGATTTTTACCGTTTTAGGCTAGAAAAGATTACTCATCATAATCTGGCCAAAAAGACTTGTAAAAATGCTTGGCAGCTGCCACTAATTCCGGATCAGGATCTTTAATAGGTTGGTATTTATTTTCTAAAGGGTGATCATCAATCACATAATTATGGTCAATGATCATCTCCACAAAAGTCATCATCAGCTCTGATCTACAATCTTCCAACACATCATATTGCGGATCTTCACTATCAGCATGATAGATAAAAGACAATTTGAAGCGTCCGATATCATAATCCAGACCTTTGGAAAGTGCGTACTCTGTGATGGCACGCGCTACATCAAACTCTATGCCTGAGAGCATCTCTATATTTTCGAGATTTTCACCTTCATCTTCACGGTGCCAAAGAGCGGCGCATTCATTTATTTCTTGTATGAGCTGAGCGTAGGTGGTGATCATGGGTTAATTTTTTTTTGAAGGTTCAAGATAGTTGAAAATTCTATCTGAAAATTCATTTTCGACTTTTCTAATCAATTCTGAAATAGGGACAATATTATCAATATTTTGGTCATTATTTTCACTATCTAATTTTAGATTCAATTCTTTAAGTTTAATGCCATCAATAATAAATTGGGTTTTATCATGAAGTATTGATTTATAAGTATTTTTCTTGTACTCAGCTTCAATAGGATACAACAATCCACCTAATTTCAGATTGTACTCTTTAACTCCTTGATAATAAGCCATATAGGTATGTATCTGAAAAAAATCTTCCCGATCAACATCGCCAGCAGAATTTTGAGTTCTCCCTGAATACTGCATTCTTTTGTATTTGACATCAAAGACTGCGACATCATCTTCCTTTTTCAAAACAATATCGGGCCTTATTTCTCTTTCAAAGAAGGCACCTTCATACACAGATAACTTTTCTTGTGCTGAAACTTGCCAACCTCTGTCGCTTAGATTTTTTTTCAATACTTTTGCAATATAGATCTCAAAAAGCTCTGAAACATCTAACAAATATCCTTTGGTTTCTGACTTTCCCTTAGGTTTTTCAGATAAAATAAAGTTGTTGATGATAATTTCTGCAATATTGATGATGTCTATAAAATCTCTGTACAATGGATTTTGTAAAGCTTTGTGGCTTTTGGCTTTTTGGATGTAAGATGTAGTCACCATAGCAGATGACCTGTTTTCTTTCATGAATTGTACCGATTGACTGATACGAGATACCAATAAAGAGTTAAACTTTTTAGAGAGGATTTTTGTCGCTTTGTACAATACATCTATAATTTCTTGCACTGCTACCTGATCACGGTATCTAGACTGTATCGGTGCACGCAATGGCAAATTATGCGTAATCAAATGCTGAGTATCTATTTGTCCCTTGATGTCGTATCCACGATGTGTTTGCTCACGGTATGCTTTGGGAAAACCCAAAACAGAAGCGGCCTTTTCTAATTTCTGTACAAAAAGATGAGCCAAAATATATTGAAATTGGCTCTTGACTTTTTCATTTGTATCTGCGCCGAAAAATTGATCCAAGACATAAATATCATTGGCATAATTGAGCATGTGTTGCAAAAAATAATCTCCAAATCTGCAAGTGATGTCTATGATCTGTCCATTATGATAGATAGTACCGATAAAATTGCCCGTTTTGGCTTCATACTTATCGTTATTTTTTGTGATCTCAATGACGACTTGCTCCTTGTCATTTTTTATCTTTCTATCAGACTTATTGTGATTACGTAGTTGGATGAGCTCAACATTGTCTTCGATAAAAAGTCTGAAAGGAGTATTACTATTATCATTTTTGGGTACTTTCCATTCTGGAATAAATGAATGATAATCCCTTGAATTATCATTGATTTGCCACCGGTTCATTGGCTACTTTTTTAGTTTTTCATTTGTAAATGGCACTAAAAAGGTTTCTTGTGCTTTAAAAAGCATTCCTTCTTTACTTTCAATTTCACTTTCAGAATATTCTGTTCGCAAATATTCTTTAATCAATGGCTTTAAATGATTATCAAATAATTCCTTAACTGCATTTTTATCTGATGGATTTTTAACTTTTAGAAAGTATGAATGGCCTAATTGGAAAGAACTACTACTTAAAGATTTCAATAAAAATTCATTCAAACCTTTAATTGCAGCAAGATAATTGTCTTCTTTACCCAATCCTAATTCCTTCATTATTACATTTTCATCATAACCACGTTCAATCCAGGCAAATCTTCTCCTCAAAGCCAAATCAAAAGAGTCTATACTTCTGTCCACATCATTCATCATACCTATAAAATAGATGTTTTCTGGAATACCGAATAAAACTTTATTATCAATTTTTTCAAACCAATGCTTATCTTCCATGCAAAGAGTCGAATTCTTTAGGCTTATTAAACTACCGTTATTCTTATTGTCTTTTGGTGACTTTAAATAATCATATCTATAACTATCCTCAAGCAACATTAATGTCTCTCCAAAGACAGCGGAAAGGTTTGCTCTATTGATTTCATCTACAACAAAGTAATATTTTGGAAGATTGGTTTTATCAGATTCACCTAAATTTTTTTTATGGACATCAATACAAAATTGTTTGAAATGACCATTGACCAATTCCAGTTTGATTTGTTTATTTTCAGTGAATCCTGTTGGTTTGACACCATCTATAAAATCTTCGTAGCCATAGTTGGGATGGAAGACAATGTATTCATAATCTTTTATATTTTCGTTTTCATTTTCGTTTTCATTATCTTTAGAATAATCTTTAAGGTATTGCATGATCTGATAAGTCTTACCAGTTCCTGGAGGTCCGTGTAGAATTGTGTTTTTATTTTTATTAAAAATATTCATAAGTGATTTGTTTTGCCTAAAGTATTTTGATTTTTTGTTAAAATAGCTGAATAGCTCAATGTAAAAATCTCTGGAATTATCTTTAATATTATCTAATTCTACATACTTAATTTTATCAATTACGTTAAAAAACTGATCTAAAAGTAAATATTTTGGTATTTCTCTTATTCTTTCTCCTTCAATTAAAGAAACTATCTCATCTACAAAATTTTGTTTCTCCTTTTTTCCTTTATACGTAAATTTGCTATCCAAGGTTTCATTTATTATGCCTAAAGCATCGTAATAACACCCATTTTCTAATTCCTTTTTATCCTTTTTTATATTTAATAGGAAGAGCAATTCATTAAAAACACCTTGGTCTATATAATTATTTCTTCCAAAGTCGGTAAAATCGAAACCATCATTTTCATCAAAACCATAAATCTTTATCAATTCTAAAATTACCTTGTCTAAGTATTTATCAACATCTCCTAAATCAGATTCATTTAAAGTTTGTAATTTATTAATTTTCTTAATCAGATTTACAAAACTGCCGCCCTGTTGATTAGCATTGATTAGGCAATCTTCTGTTTCTTTCGCGATTTCGTATTTTTCACGAATTTTGTAATCTATTGATCCGGAGCGAGATCCAGTTGTAAATATACTTACTAAATTTCTTCTTTGTTCTTCATTAGGATTATCTGTAAAGGATTGAAACCAACTTTTAACTTTCTTAAACTTTTCATACCTGTTAAAATTAATATGTGGGCCGATTTTGGTTGTTACATCCGCATTCTTAACCAATTCGGCATATTGTTTGATAATTTGGATAAACTCATCATTTAATTTCAATTCCACTTTTTCATTATTATTCCCCATTATTATAAATTTTATTAATTGTTACTAAATTTTATTAAAAAACACACCCACTTCTTCCTCAAACACATCCGTAGGTATCCTATGCCCCAAAGTATTTCTCCATCTGATATCCATATCTCCCTTTTCATGGGTGGCGAGCCAAACTATATTTTGTAATGGGTCGATAATGTCGTCTTGACCACCGATGACTACACGCAAGTAAGAGGCTCTGATTTGGTCTTGGGTAGGTAAGTCTATATCTACACTACGGAATGGCAGTGCAGGGTTGAACAATAAAGCTGGCAGGCCGAGGTGAAACGATAGATGGTATGCCATACAGCCACCCATACTAGTTCCGATGATGATATCTACCTTTCCTTCTTTGGCAATGGAAAGTAAATTATAATATGCAGCGGAGTTGACTCTGTAGTCCATAATTGGAGCAAAGACTTTTGTATATGTTGAAAGTATAGCTCGTTTTTCTTCGCTCAAAAATCCATCAAGTCCGTGGATATAAAGTGTTTTAGACATAGCTATACATTATTAATTAAAAATCAAATATACAAAAAAAAGTTGATATTACCAAATTTTTACATTTGAAATTTTTATTTTTTCTATTGTTTCGACATCGCTCACCGTACAAGATGCTTAAAATAATAGACTCTTATAATTGACTTATTTCTTCCTATCAGATGAAGATGCACAACGACTATGCTACATGCCGACTGGTGCTTAGATAAAATCATATCATCTTTCGCTAATACTAAAAAGAAAGAATGGCATTCATCAATAAAATGGCTATAATGTTGATCAAATTTTATTTCTATTCAAAATATTGCATATTTTTCGAAAATAACATCTACAATTATTATAGAAACTCCTACCTTTGCGGCAAATTTTAAAAAGCCAATAATAAGTACTTGTATGACAATTCATAATATTAGCGATAGTGACTTTAACAAGTTGGAAGAAGCAGTTTCTTTGATTGCTATTTTGATATCCGGAGCTGATGGCGAAATCGAAAAATCAGAGTTAGACTGGGCAGAAAAAATTGTCGATATCCGCAGTTATAATTTGAGTGGAGATATGAATTATTTTTATGATAAAGTACATGAAAATTTCAATGAAAAGCTTTACAAAGTCTTACACGGCTTACCAGCTGACACTGCTACCAGAACAGAAGAAATCACTAGAAGGCTAGATGAAATCAATCCAATTCTAGCAAAATTAAACAATCATTTTGCATATAGATTATATAAAAGTTTTCAAAGTTTAGCCACACATGTAGCAAAGGCTGAAGGTGGAGTCATGGGATTTTTTAGTGTTGGAAAAGAAGAATCGAAACTTATCAGCCTGCCTATGATCACTCCTATTGAAAATCAAGTCCACGACGAAGAAGAATAGCCATCAAAATTGATAAAAAATAAAAAGGGACAAACAAATTAGATTCGTTTGTCCCTTTTTCATTTTGGATTATACAGCGTTAAATTTTCTCTCTTTTGTACTGCTTCCACATACTTTTAAACTCCTTGGCAAATTGTTCTGAAGTCTTAACATCAAACTGTATCACTTCATCCCCACCTTCTAAAGCGGGTGCTGCATATGCTGCACATTTAGAGTTTGCATTATAGATACCCACTTCCATAATAAATGGATTGAAAGCAGATTCTGGCAAAATCAAGAAATTCTTCAGCATTTCATCATCTGAGAGTTTAAAGATTTTTTTATATACATCCAGATTTTTTAATACTTGCTTAGATGCAGGCACGATATATCGGTATTTTGTCTTTTGATTTCTATTTACACTTACCAATTCTGAAAATAATGCATTTTCAGTATCATAATGCAAATTGGGACTCACAACCCATACCTCAGATGCTGCATCTTCTATTTTTGCTAATTGCTTTAAAGTCATGATTTCAAAATTATTGAGTTATTATAAAATATCTATTAAGCGTGCCCTTTCAACTTTTTTACGGCTTGAGTTAATCTTGGCACAACTTCGAAGAGATCCCCAACTACACCATAATCAGCTGCTTTGAAGAAAGGTGCTTCAGGATCTTTATTGATGACTACTATCACCTTACTATTATTTACACCAGCCAAGTGCTGAATAGCCCCTGAAATACCTATGGCGAAATACAGGTTTGGTCTGATAGCTACACCTGTTTGCCCCACATGCTCATGGTGTGGTCTCCAATCAGCATCTGCCACAGGTCTAGAACAAGCGGTCGTAGCGCCTAATGCGTGTGCCAGATCTTCAATGATACCCCAGTTTTCAGGGCCTTTCATACCTCTTCCTGCAGACACTACCAATTCTGCTTCTGGCAATGGCACTACACCTTGCGTTGTTTTCCTTTCTATTATTCCCTTACTTTCCCTTCTGGAAAATTGAAAGACTTCTCTTTCTACAGGTGTGGCACCTTCCCCAGCTAAAGGTTTAATGGCATTACCCATCACACTGATGACAGATTTTGGCGTGAGGATTCGTACATGGGCAATGGCTTTTCCTGAATACACAGATTTTGTTACTAATACACCATCAGCAATTTTCGGCAGCGAATTAACTCCGGAAACAACACCAGCATTCAATCTTATTCCCAGTCTACCTGCTATGGATTTACCATTAGAAGTATGACTAAGGATAACCTGTTGTGCATCGTATTCTAAAGCTAAATCAGCTATCACTTTTGCGAAAGTCTGAGCGTCGAATACAATGTCTGAGGAAGGATTGACATGGATAATTTTAGAAAGTCCAAACTTAGTTACATCTTGAACGTTAGATACCTTGCCAATTAGGACACCTATACTCTCTGATTGCATGGCAAGGGCAGCTTGACTTCCGTAATATGCTACTTCAAAACCTGATTTTTTAATGATTTGATCACCAGATTCTATATATACTAATACTGACATATTTCAATTATTTTTTTAGATTTTTAAAGAACTTTGGCTTCTTCATGGAGCAATCTTACCAACTCATCCATATTTTCTGGATCTACCAATTTTACACCTGACTTTGGAGCAGGTAGTTCATAGGTTTCAATAGCGACTTGCGCAGTTTGGTGAGAAGGTTGTATCAAAGTAAGTGGCTTTGTTTTAGCAGACATAATACCTTTCATATTAGGAATTCTTTGTTCAGCAAGACCCTTAGATGCAGAAAGAACCAATGGCGTGCTCACCTCACAAATTTCATCACCACCTTCAATATCTCTTGAAATGGTACATACGCCGCTATTAAAATCTAAGTGATTTGCATATGATACATATGGTAAGTCAAGAAGTTCGGCAATCATAGCACCTATCTCAGATCCATTATAATCTATGGTCTCTTTACCTGTAAATATCATGTCATACCCACTAGATTTTGCATGGTCCGCAATATTTGCTGCTACGGTATATGCGTCAGGTGCATCGATGTCCACTCTGAACGCATCATTTGCCCCAATGGCAAGTGCTTTTCGTATGATGATGTCATTGGATGCAGGCCCCACATTTATCACAGAACAAGTACCACCATTCGCTTCAACTAATTCTACCGCTCTTACTAATGCGTACCATTCATCGTAAGGATTCATAATAAAACTGACACCATCACTATTGAATGTACTGTTATTTTCTTTAAATGAAATTTTGGCAGTAGTATCTGGTGTTTTACTGATACATACTAATATTTTCATACATTTTTGGAATTTAATTTTAAATAAATCTCAAAGATAAAAGTGTAACCTAAACAAAAAAGATGTTGAAACAAAAATCAAGATTGATAAACAAAATTTCATTCTCAGTTTGCAAGAGATACCTTAACCCTTATCTTTGCGCAAAGATAATTATTTTATTGATACCAAAATTGAGATCAAATTAAAAACATGGACCAAAACAGAATAGCACAGTTGACAGCTCTTTTACACCAAGACCCCAACGATACTTTTGTATTGTTTGCACTTGCTATGGAGTATAAAAAAGCAGATGATTTACTGATGGCAGAAAAAATATTTTTAAACTTAAAATCCATTGATCCTGAGTATATTGGTTTGTATTTTCATTTTGGAAAATTATATGAAAGTTTGGATGATTTAGAGAGAGCAAAAATTGTTTATCAGGAAGGAATATCTATGGGCAAAAAGATAAAAGACATCCATAGTGTGAGTGAATTAATGTCAGCATTGCAAAATATGGAAATGGATGAATGACTTTAACATTTCTTCTGACCCATTCAACATTGTTTGGATGAGAAGGGATTTGCGGCTCGATGAAAATATTGCTTTACAAGCTGCACAATGTCAAAATTTACCCATTCAAATTATATTTATTTTTGATACCAACATCCTGGAATGGTCAGAAAAAGATGATGTCATTTGGTGTAATATTATCCATCAGATTCTGGAACGAATTGATCAACAATTAAAGAAAAAGTAGTAAATTACTTGTTTTTTATGGAGAACCTTTCGATATTTTTTCAGAAATATTTCCTCTCTGCATAAACTCTCCAAAACCATCTCTTTTTTAATGAAGATTTCGAACTCCTTACGGACTACAAAGGGATTCGAAAATTAAAGTTTAGCTTGCATATGTGGATGTGAATGTCATACTACAATAGATCACGTCATTTCTCACCCTTCTGACATACTCAAATCAGATAAAAGTCCATATACTGTTTTTACTCCATATTCCAGAGAATGGAAAAAACATTTTATGGAGCGTGTCGCCACATTTTCCTTGGAAAACCAAAGATTATTGATTCCTCATGATCTGGTAAAAGCACAAGGGTCAAGTCGATTTCCATCTTTAAAGGATTTAGGTTTTGTGCCTTCTCAAGTAACATTCCCTTCTTCGTTGCCAACGATCGATATAATAAAAAATTATGATAAAACAAGGGATTTTCCTAGCCAAAATGGCACTTCAAAGCTTGGCGTACATTTGAGATTTGGGACTATTTCAATCCGATCATTGGCCGAGATTGCATGGAATACAAACACCACTTTTCTTAATGAACTTATCTGGAGAGAATTTTATATCATGATTTTGTACCATTTTCCGTTTGTACAAGATTCATCCTTCAAAACTGATTACAGAGGCATCAGTTGGCTAAATCAAGCAGACGATATTGAGAAATGGAAGTCAGGAAAGACTGGATATCCTTTGGTCGATGCAGGCATGAGAGAATTAGTAAATACAGGCTATATGCATAATCGTGTACGGATGGTAACGGCTAGTTTTCTTACAAAACATCTTTTAGTAGATTGGAGAATAGGGGAAGCTTTCTTTGCAAAACACTTATTGGATTTTGAATTAGCTTCCAATAATGGAGGCTGGCAGTGGTGTGCAGGTACAGGGACAGATGCAGCGCCTTATTTCAGAATTTTCAACCCAACCATTCAAGCTAAAACTTTTGATCCTGAATCAAAATATATTAGAAAATGGGTGCCGGAAATTGATACCTTTGAGTATCCAAAACCCATTGTAGAGCATACATTTGCGAGGCAAAGGTGCTTGGATGTATATAAAATAGGAATTCAACCAAAAATAAAAATAAATGGATAGTACACAGGTAAACACTTTTATAAGTCAGGCTTCAAATTTTATACTAGAAAAACTTCCTAGTTGGGGGGCAGCGATTGCCGTTTTGGTTATAGGGCTATGGATAATAAAAAAATTAAGCAAAGTTATAGAAAATGCCTTGAAGACATCAGCAATGGATGCTGGAGTAGTGTCATTTTTAGTAAGTTTGGCTAGTATTGTGGGTAAAGTTCTCCTAGTATTAAGCGTAGCAGGGATGATAGGAATCAATACTGCAGCATTTGTAGGCATGCTCGCAGCAGCAGGTCTCGCCATTGGATTGGCACTACAAGGTAGTTTAGGAAACTTTGCAGCTGGTATTATAATCGTAGTATTTAAGCCATATAAAGTTGGAGATTGGGTAGAGATTAAGGAAAAGTTTGGAAAAATTGAAGACATCCAAATATTTAATACTATCGTATCAACTCCAGGCAATAAGACCCTCATTATTCCAAATGGTGAGGTGATCAATGGCATTATAACCAATTTTTCAAAAAAAGGCAATATTCGTCTTGACTTAAAAATTCCCGTTCCTTATAGTGAAGATTTTCCAAAGGTAAAACAACTCCTTATGGAAGAATTGGCGTCTATTCCAATGGTACTCACATCGCCAGCACCCGAAATAGGAATTACCTCTTTTGAAAGCCACTTCATTGAAATTTCAGTAAGACCTTATGTAGAACCGGATAATTATTGGGACGTGTATCATGAAGTATTAGCTAGAATAAAACATGTGTTCCATACAAATAATATCAAAGTAGCCTACTCTGAAGGTATGGAATTGGGAAATATAGGTGGATAATAGCAAAGTGTAAATCCATAAATATGACGCAGAATGCACATTAAAAATTTCGAATTCAAGGCCAAAATAGAAGCAATTGAGCCTTACGAGACTCAATTATTAACATTAAACCCCAAATATATTGGTTTAGATCATCAAATTGATACGTATTTTAGAGTCGACAAAGGAAGACTCAAGCTCCGTGAAGGCAACATCGAAAATGCACTCATCCAGTACGAAAGAGAAGACATTCAAGGCTCAAAACAGTCAAATGTCATCCTTTATCAACACCTACCCAATAAAGCTTTGAAAGACATACTTACAGAGCAATTTGGAGTAAAAATTGTCGTGGATAAACGAAGGAAAATCTATTTTATTGACAATGTTAAGTTTCATTTTGACACAGTGGAGCATCTAGGTACATTTCTCGAAGTAGAAGCTATTGATAACCAAAATGCCTATTCAATAACAGAATTACAAGTGCAATGTGACGCCTATTTTAATTTTTTCGGTTTAGCACACCATCAAATTATACCACAATCTTATAGTGATCTTTTAATGCAAATAGATGGAAACGATTGTTAGGACTAATTCATCCAATTTAGATTTTCAACATTTAGTTGCAGATTTGGACCAATATCTCGTCAAAGTAAATGGAGACTCCCATGATTTTTTTCATCAATACAACAACATTGACATCTTACATCACACCGTTGTATACTACTTCGAAAATGATCCAGCTGGCTGTGGCGCTATTAAAAAATTTGATGAAAACACGATGGAAATTAAGAGAATGTATGTACCACCGAAAATGCGTGGGAGAGGTATTGCTATGGAAATTTTGAAATCTCTCGAAAAATGGGCTTTCGAACTTGGATATCAAAGGTGTATTCTAGAAACAAGCAAAACAATGGTAGATGCCATAGGATTATATCAAAAAGCAGGTTACAATATTATTCCAAATTATGCACAATATGCGCATGTAGAGAGCAGTGTGTGTTTTGAGAAAATGCTTTAGTTATGTGTTTGTGATCATATTCAACATATTTTTAAGAAAACATAACTTAAAAATATATATTTTATATATTAATAATCAATAAGATATGTTTTTTTTATAAATAATAATCCCATTATTTATAATTTGCTCGCTTTTATTATATTCAAAAGGAAAAAATCAAAAATGCTTATTTCATCTTGTCCTTCATAAAATTTTTTAAGCTTATTTCTATTTGGTCATTTTTCCTAACTTGACAAAGGTAAATGTGAAAAATGGGATAGATAAACCCATTTTCTGGAATAGAAATTGGGACAGTCAAATTATAAGTCTTCCAAACTTTCAATATCACAGTAAGTTGTAAATTAACCATTGAAAATGCTTATATTTGCGTGAATAAATTTTAAGAAAAAATGGAATATCAAATCTATCCTATAGATGTGGAGAGTGACTTCAGCACATACAATATTCCTTTTGGCGTGTACAAAGATGATGGGAGTATCACTTGTTGCACTCGGATAGGTGGTTATATCATTGACCTACATGTTTGTCAAGAATTTGGATTGTTCAATGACTTACATCTTCCAAAACAAATCTTTTTTAATAGACTTCTGAATGATTTTATCTCCCTTGGGAAACCAACGACTTCAAAGGTAAGGAACAAGATAATAGAACTTTTTGTCGATGAAGACGGATTAAAAGTACATAATGATTGGCCAGTAGAAGTATTGAGAAATGCTGAGAATGTAACCATGATTCTGCCTATCCATATTGGCGATTATACAGATTTCTATTCTAGTAAAGAACACGCTACCAATGTGGGGATAATGTTTAGAGACCCTGAAAATGCTTTGCTTCCTAACTGGTTGCATTTGCCTGTGGGTTATCATGGCAGAGCATCTTCAATAGTCGTTTCAGGTACAGATATAAAAAGGCCTCAAGGTCAAACATTTCCTGGTGATAGTTCGATTCCAGTATTTGGACCAACAAAACAATTGGACTTTGAGCTTGAAATGGCCTTTGTAGTGGGCAAAAATTCAGAATTAGGAGCACCTGTTTCCACACAAGAAGCCAAAGACTATATTTTTGGGATGATGCTTTTCAATGATTGGTCGGCACGAGATATACAGAAATGGGAATATGTGCCTTTAGGCCCTTTTTTAGCAAAAAATTTTGCTTCTACTATCTCACCATGGATTGTCACTTTGGATGCGCTTGACAACTTCAAAGTTCCAGCACCACCAAGGGAAAAACCTATATTATCGTATTTGGAATTAGAAGAGAATTATAATTTTGATATACATCTGAATGTCCTGATCAAGACAGATGATGGCACTGAATCGTGCATTTGTCATTCAAATTATAAGTATATGTACTGGACTATGCATCAACAACTTGCGCACCATACAGTCAATGGATGTAATGTGCGAATAGGAGATTTGATGGCTTCAGGTACTATCAGCGGCAAGACAGAAAATAGTTATGGTTCCATGCTTGAATTAGCTTGGAAGGGCACTAAGCCTTTGACTTTGGACAATGGTCAGAAGCGTACCTTCATCCAAGATGGTGATACAGTGATTTTGAAGGGATGGTGTGGTGAAGGAAATAGAAAAGTGGGTTTCGGGCCATGTGAGGGTAAGATTATTCCTTACTAATCTGAAGAGGTATGGATCAAGTACAATGTCTGGAATGTGGGGATAAGATACATGGAAGAAAGGACAAAAAGTTTTGTTCAGACCAATGTCGTACCACTTATAATAATAAACTCAATACCGACCAAAATAAGTTCATGCGCAATATAAATAATATTTTGCGTAAAAATAGACGTATCCTCGAATCCCTCAATCCCACTGGAAAAACCACCGTATCACGTACCGATCTATTGGATGAGGGTTTCAAGTTTGCTTATTTTACGAATGAATATGTGACAAAATCTGGTAAAGTGTACCGTTTTTGTTATGAGCATGGATACTTAGAACTCGAAAACAATCTTTATGCTTTGGTTTTCAGAAAGGCTTATGTAGAATGAAAGAGGTAAAAGACATATTAGGTAAAGGCAGGATAAAAAGAAGACCCGAAGGTTTTGCTCCCCATAGAGAAAAACTACACGACATCATTTTTGAAGCTGATACTAAAGCAGGGAAAGCATTTGATGTAGTTCTACTGGTCATGATTTTTTTTAGTATTATCGTATTAATGTTGGAGTCTATTCCAGCATATGAAACGGAATATAAAGCTTTATTTTTCAAAATTGAGCTTGGACTGACAGTTTTTTTTACAATTGAATATTTGTTACGAATTTATAGTGTGTATAAACCCAGATACTATATTATAAGTTTCTTTGGCATTATCGACTTTTTATCTATACTGCCATTTTATCTAGCCTTGTTTATTCCATCTCTTCAGACATTGATGATAGTAAGGTCATTAAGACTGCTTAGAATTTTTAGGATATTTAAGTTGGATGCCTTTATAGACCAAGGGAATTTTATTTTGTCAGCCTTAAAAGAAAGTGCAAAAAAAATTGTACTTTTTTCATTTACAATGCTTATTCTGATCATGATATTTGGATCTATTATGTACCTTGTAGAACATAATGTAAATGAAAATTTCGATAGTATCCCACGAAGTATTTATTGGGCGGTAGTCACTATTACCACTGTAGGGTATGGAGATATTTCTCCAGTCACCGCTGTTGGGCAGTTTATCGCATCTTTAGTTATGCTGACGGGTTATGTAATAATAGCAGTGCCTACTGGTATCATTACTGCCAATGTAATGCGCCAAGATACATCGAATGATAATCTCACAAAAACATGTCCTTTTTGTCTCGTGGAGGGTCATGAGTCTAATGCAAATTATTGTTATAAATGTGGCCATGATTTCAAAGAATAAAGAATCGGCATCTATGGTTTGGTTGTCTAGGACAGAACTTCTTATAGGAGAACAATCTTTAGAATTATTACAAAATAGCCATGTTTTAGTGATTGGTTTGGGTGGAGTAGGGAGCTTTGCAACAGAATTTTTAGTAAGAAGTGGAGTAGGTAAGTTGACTATTATTGATGGGGATACAGTAGATATTACAAATATTAATAGACAGTTGCAGGCATTGCACTCTACCATAGGTCAAAGCAAGGCTAAAATGCTGGCTGACAGATTGCAGGATATTAATCCCAATGTCATCCTTACCACCTTCGATAGTTTTATGGAACCCAATGATATGGATACACTGTTATCAACACAAAGTTTTAATTTTGTCATGGATTGCATTGATAGTTTATCGCCAAAACTCAGGCTGATAACGTGGGCAAAACGACACAAACTGCCTTTTATCAGTGCCATGGGAGCTGGTGGAAAATTAGATCCTTCCAAAATAAAAATTGCAGATATCTCAAAAACCAAAGAATGTAAATTCGCACAGACAATTAAGAAACGATTGAAAAGAGAAGGCATAAGAGAAGGCATACTTACCGTTTACTCAGAAGAAATCCAACCAAAAACTGCTTTACTGATGACTGACGGCGCCAATTATAAGCGATCCTTCTACGGTACAATCTCTTATATGCCTGCATTATTCGGTTTAATGATGGCTAGTGAAGTCATCAGGAGACTTGGGAAGTTGAAAAATAATAAATAATCTTTGGCATTTTAATATTGGCATTCTCATAGAGTTTGGATTTAGGGTTTTTGTGTGTACTGATTTATAAAAAACATGTATTGATTTTTTTGGGCGTTGTGTGAGTAAATGTCTATATTTGTAAAAATTTATAGCATGAAATGAACATGAACCAGCTTTGTGGTACACAAACCTTGATGATTATTTTCATGCGAAACGTAAGTTCGATAACACCAAAGATGGAGATAAGTTATCAATTCCATCTGACCTTTAAAAAACAAATAAAAAATAAACAGATGAAAAATTTTATTCTTTTTTTTACCATCATAATTTCTTCGTTTTATTTTGTGCAAGCTCAAGAAAATTGGGAGCACTTAGGTACACTTGATATCGCAGATGTTAAGAAGATAGTAAAAGATAAAAGCCGCTATTATGCTTTGACAACTAATGGCATTTACATGAAAGCTGACAAAGAAAGTACATGGGTACTTATTGATGGGAGCAGCAAACTTGTAGTATCAGCAGGGATTAGTCTTAAAGACTTTTATGTGTCAGATGAAAATATTTACTTAATATTTACGGATGATGCTTCCACAATTTTCATTATTGTCAGTAATGACTATGGAGATACTTGGAAAAATGCAATTGGCGGATTATCAGGTATTGAAAACGTCAAGGTTGCTGGAGACACGATACAGTTTAGGACTTATGAACATCACTATTATTCCATAGATGGTCTCAAGAATTATAATACAAAAAGGTTAAGAAATTTTGTCCCATCTGGCAATGACTTGGATTTATTTGATTTGAAATATGTCATGACATCAAACGGAAGCCTTCATTTCATAGACGACACCTATGGTCTAGATTACGGAATAGAGTATGGGCCAAAACTATTTGACTTGCCGCAAGGATATAAGTTTATCCAACTAATTGATGCAGATAGCCTAGTTTTTGTATGGGCAACAGATCAAAAAGAGTATGTGCTATTTAGAATTAATCCTGTCACAAAGCAGTATGATAAGAATTTAGTTTTTGTTTCTGATGAAAATTTGAAAAATTCAGTACATACTTATTATTCTACCTACTTTAAATACGACGAAAATGTACTTTCTATGGTCACTAATGAGTATTATGGCCACGATGTCTCCTATGTTTCATATGACCTAGGGCAAACTTGGCAGATTTCTTCATCTTTCCCAAATACTTACAAGGAGTATTTTGGAGATGAGTTTTGGATAAATCCTGGAACCCAATTATATTCTAGCATTGATAATGGAGTCACTTTAGAGCCACAAGGAAAAGGTATTTCTACACTAAATAATTATAATATAAGCAATTATAATTCAGATATATATATAGAATATAATTACAAATATTTCAAAAATCTACCGCTTGAAAAGCGTTTTACAGAAGTAGAATACTTAAGTAACTATGATTGGGATGCAGATAGTGATAACACCATTTACGTGATAAAAGACAAGAAACTTTGGCGCTGGAATGAAGAAATTGAAACATTGGAAGGTGACTATGCAATTAATACTGATAATGAAATATTTAGTCTCCACATAGCCAATGATATTATTTTTGTTACTACAAAAAATAGCATGCAATATTCGATTGATAAAGGTTTAAGTTGGTTTGATACGCAACAGAAATTTTATTTTTCACAGATTATTTTCCATAATGGGACATATTACATGAATCAAAATTTGGGTATTTACAAATCTACGGATTTAAAAATATGGACATTAGTAAATGTTAAGGGCAATCTTGAATTTAAAACTGGATATTTATGGGTGATTGATGATGAATTATATTTAAGACCGGAACATTCGTTTATGTTTGGTAAGTACGATGATGAAGGTGATTTTTTTGACATTGATAGGGGTTTACCTTTTTATTTTATTTTCCATAATTCTGATTCTTCTACTGGGTTAGCCATGATTGATACATCTAGGATCATCGCATATAAAATAAATAAAGGATTAAAATTTAGTGGAGATGGCGGATATCATTGGGAAGAATTAGATGACTTCAAAAACTCAATAATAAGTGATGTAAAAGTGATAGATGGGTATATTTATGTTTTGGATATGTTTGGACTTTGGAGGCGCTCAGTAGACTACCTAGACACTGCAGTTAAAACAGAAACTCCATCAACATCCAATTCTATAACCATAAGTCCTAATCCCACCTCAAATTATTTGTCGATTGTGACAACTCAACCAACAGAAATAGTAAGTATAATAATCTTTAATAATGATGGCAGCATAGCATACTCAAATCAAGATAATCAGCGCTTGATAGATATAAGTGCTTTAAAAAATGGGATGTATTTTGTACAGATTAAAACGGATGACGGAGTATGCGTAAGAAAGATGATGAAAGTGGAATGAATTTTATAATTTCAAAGAACTTTCATCAACTATTATCAAGATCTCCCTTCAACAAAATACATGTTAACCTCACCTTTTCCTTTGGCTTGAACTTTGCCTCTATGAATGCAAGTGAAATTATCTTTGACTAATTCAAAGGTGGTTTCACTGATGTTGACCTTACCCGCTTCACCGCTACTTTCCATTCTGCTGGCTGTGTTCACCGTATCACCCCAGATGTCGTATTGAAATTTCTTGACTCCTACTATGCCCGCCACGACGGGACCAGTGTGTACACCTATGCGTATCTCAAAGTATGGCAAACCTTTTTCAATCTTTTTAACCTTTCCTTTCTCAATGATTTCAGCTATTTCAAATGCAGCATTCACAACATCCAGTGCATGTGTTGTATTGGGTGAAGGAAGTCCACCCGCGGCCATGTAAGCATCACCAATGGTCTTTATCTTCTCGACGCCGTGTCGAGCACAGATTTTGTCAAATAATGAAAAACACTCGTGCAGATCCTTCACCAATTCACTTGGCGTCATCTTCTCACTCAAAGAAGTAAATCCTTTGAAATCAGTAAATAGCACAGTAGCATGGTCAATCAACTGAGCTTCTGAGTGACCTTTTACCTTCAGCTCTTCAGCCACTTTTTCAGGGAGAATATTAAGAAGAAGTGCATCGCTTCGCTGTTTTTCCTTACCAATTTTGTTTCTCTGAACGAAAAACACACCTGCGAAAAGTAGAACTAAACCAAATCCTCCCATAAATCCGTTTCGTACCAAAGTTTGCCGTTTCAGCTCTTGTGACGCCACAGCATCTTTCTTCTCTTGTTCGGCTTGTGTGGCGGCTACTTGTTTGTCAAACTCATAACGCATTTCCATTTGTGTTAATTTCTTTGTATTCGATTCATTGAACATACTGTCTTGTAATGTCATCATATGTTCGAAATACTCTAATGCTTTGGCACTGTTCCCATGTCTTTTGTAGCTGAAGTATAGGCATTCGCAGGCATTTCTAGCATATGACAATGCACCTATTGACGATGCTATTTCAAATCCCTTTTGGCAGAAATCAACCGCTTTGGTATGATTTCCCTTATCTTTATAAAGATGTCCAATATGCAGGTATGCATTGGAAATCATGCTTTGGTTACCTATCTCCTCACTCAACTTCAATTCTTGGGTATAATGATACAATGCTTTTGAATAGTTACCTTGACTTTGGTAAATCCACCCAATATTAAGGTGCCCGTTAGCCATCCCGTTTTTATTGCCCAACTTTTCACTGACTTCCTTGCTTATTGTAAATAGATTTATGGCCTGTGTCGTATCTCCCATTTCTAAGTGGAGGACGCCCAAATTGGCATCTACTATTCCCATGGCAACAAGGTTGTTATTCTTTTCCGCCAGCTTCAATGCATTATTGAAATATTCCAAAGCTTTGTGAACATCGCCTTGGGAATGATAGATGTTTCCAATGTTAATATACAAATTTATCCGTTCAGGAAGATTTTGTTGTTCTTCGATCTTTAAAGCTTGAAAATAGTAATCCAATGCTTTAGGGTAGTCTCCCAAATCATTATACTGAATCCCATTATTAATTAAGAATTTCACTTGACTTGAGAGTATGCCATACTTTCTTGCAATTTCTAGACCTTGTTCGTTGGTGCTGATGGCCTTATTCGGTTCACCTAATGATGCATGAGCCACTCCGATATTGACCAAAGCCTCTAATTGAGTTGGCACTGATGTATGGGCTATACTCATCTCAAGACCTTCCTCAAAATATGTTAGTGCAATTTTTGGATCTCCCTTAAACAGGTATATAATCCCTCGGTTCAATAGGGCATCTGCTATGCCCCAATGTTGGTTGTTCTTTTCTGCGAATGTATGCTGCAGCTCAATGAAATATTGTGCACTGTCAATGTTCCTCTGAAGGTATCCTGTCCAAATGAACTCACGCAATGCTGCCAGTTGGATGCTGTCATCCCTTGTCTCGTCTTGCCAGACCGTCCACAAAGAATCCAGATTCGGTTGCGCTTTGATATTCTTCACGAAGAGGCAGAACAGTAGAAATAATCCAATTCCTAAATTTTTGGGGTAAACTATCATTGGTTTTTTATTTTATTATCAATATCTACATTTTGATTCTTATGCGTTAATAATAATAGTGTTTTGTTTTTATGGCTACATACAGATTTTAGCTTGGCTAACGTGGCTATTTTACATTTAATTAGAGACGGTCTATTGTACAAATTTAAGCAAAATATTTTATAAGAGCTATTTTTTTATCATCCCTTACCCAAATGCTTGTTGAGGCAGTGTGATTGTTAAGGTCTGACCTCATCAGGGTCGTAAAAAACGGAATTCGAACATTGCTACAATCATTGTACCCCTTCGGGGTAAGAATATCCAAATTGCCACACAATCCCGAAGACATGATATGTGTATAGAATTTTATGTGAATAGATAGGAGCGACCCTATCAGGGTCGTATTATATTCTTGCAAAACGTTGCTATATACATTGTACCCTTTCAGGGTAACAATATCCAAATTGCCAAACAATCCCGATGGGATGGTATGTGTATAGAATTTTGTGTGAATAGATAGGTACGACCCTATCAGGGTCGTATTATATTCTTGCAAAACGTTGCTATATACATTGTACCCCTTCGGGGTAAGAATATCTCTATTTCCAAACAATCCCGATGGGATGGTATGTGTATAAATTTTGTGTGAATAGATAAGGTGCGACCCTATCAGGGTCGTATTATATTCTTGCAAAACGTTGCTATATACATTGTACCCCTTCGGGGTAAGAATATCCAAATTGCCAAACAATCCCAAAGGGATGGTATGTGTATAGAATTTTATGTTAATAGATAGGTGCGACCCCATCAGGGTCGTATTATATTCTTGCAAAACGTTGCTATATACATTGTACCCTTCAGGGGTAAGAATATCTCTATTTCCAAACAATCCCGATGGGATGGTATGTATAGAATTTTATGTGAATAGATAGGTGCGACCTATCAGGGTCGTATTATATTCTTGCAAAACGTTGCTATAAACATTGTACCCCTTCGGGGTAAGAATATCTCTATTTCCAAACAATCCCGATGGGATGGTATGTGTATAAATTTTATGTGAATAGATAGGTGCGACCCTATCAGGGTCGTATTATATTCTTGCAAAACGTTGCTATAAACATTGTACCCCTTCGGGGTAAGAATATCAAATTGCCAAACAATCCCGATGGGATAGTATGTGTATAAATTTTATGTGAATAGATAGGTGCGACCCTATCAGGGTCGATTATTATATTCTTGCAAAACGTTGCTATAAACATTGTACCCCTTCGGGAGTAAGAATATCCAAATTGCCAAACAATCCCGATGGGATGGTATGTGTATAGAATTTTATGTGAATAGATAGGTGTGACCCTATCGAGGTCGTATTATATTCTTGCAAAGCGTTGCTATACCATTGTACCCTTTCAGGGTAAGAATATCTATATTTCCAAACAATCCCGATGGGATGGTATGTGTATAGAATTTTATGTGAATAGATAGGTGTGACCCTATCAGGGTCGTATTATATTCTTGCAAACGTTGCTATATACATTGTACCCTTTCAGGGTAAGAATATCTATATTTCCAAACAATCCCGATGGGATGGTATGTGTATAGAATTTTATGTGAATAGATAGGTGCGACCCTATCAGGGTCATTATATTCTTGCAAAACGTTGCTATAAACATTGTACCCCTTCAGGGTAAGAATATCCAAATTGCCAAACAATCCCGATGGGATAGTATGTGTATAGAATTTTATGTGAATAGATAGGTGCGACCCTATCAGGGTCGTATTATATTCTTGCAAAACGTTGCTATAAACATTGTACCCCTTCGGGGTAAGAATATCCAAATTGCCAAACAATCCCGATGGGATAGTATGTGTATAGAATTTTATGTGAATAGATAGGTGTGACCCTATCAGGGTCGTATTATATTCTTGCAAACGTTGCTATATACATTGTACCCTTTCAGGGTAAGAATATCTATATTTCCAAACAATCCCGATGGGATGGTATGTGTATAGAATTTTATGTGAATAGATAGGTGTGACCCTATCAGGGTCGTATTATATTCTTGCAAACGTTGCTATATACATTGTACCCTTTCAGGGTAAGAATATCTATATTTCCAAACAATCCCGATGGGATGGTATGTGTATAGAATTTTATGTGAATAGATAGGAGCGACCCTATCAGGGTCGTATTATATTCTTGCAAACGTTGCTATATACATTGTACCCCTTCGGGGTAAGAATATCCAAATTTCCAAACAATCCCGATGGGATGGTATGTATAAATTTTATGTGAATAGATAGGTGCGACCCTATCAGGGTCGTATTATATTCTTGCAAAACGTTGCTATAAACATTGTACCTTCGGGAGTAAGAATATCAAATTGCCAAACAATACCAAAGGGATGGTATGTGTATGGAATTTGTGTGAATAGATAGTTGCGACCCTATCAGGGTCGTATTATATTCTTGCAAAACGTTGCTATAAACATTGTACCCCTTCGGGGTAAGAATATCTATATTGCCAAACAATACCAAAGGGATGGTATGTGTATAGAATTTTGTGTGAATAGATAGGAGCGACCCTATCAGGGTCGTATTATATTCTTGCAAAACGTTGCTATATACATTGTACCCTTTCAGGGTAAGAATATCTATATTGCCAAACAATCCCGATGGGATAGTATGTGTATAGAATTTTATGTGAATAGATAGGTGTGACCCTATCAGGGTCGTATTATATTCTTGCAAACGTTGCTATATACATTGTACCCTTTCAGGGTAAGAATATCTATATTTCCAAACAATCCCGATGGGATAGTATGTGTATAGAATTTTATGTGAATAGATAGGTGTGACCTATCAGGGTCGTATTATATTCTTGCAAACGTTGCTATATACATTGTACCCTTTCAGGGTAAGAATATCTATATTTCCAAACAATCCCGATGGGATGGTATGTGTATAAATTTTTATGTGAATAGATAGGAGCGACCCTATCAGGGTCGTATTATATTCATGCAAACGTTGCTATATACATTGTACCCCTTCGGGGTAAGAATATCCAAATTGCCAAACAATCCCAAAGGGATGGTATGTGTATAGAATTTTATGTTAATAGATAGGTGCGACCCCATCAGGGTCGTATTATATTCTTGCAAAACGTTGCTATAAGCATTGTACCCCTTCGGGGGTAAGAATATCTATATTTCCAAACAATCCCGATGGGATGGTATGTGTATAGAATTTTATGTGAATAGATAGGTGCGACCCTATCAGGGTCGTATATCATCTTCCAAAATATTGCTACAATCATTGTACCCCATCGGGGTAACATCATTTATACCATTCAAATAAATATTCATCCTTGAATTCAATCTGAAACTTGTTTAAAAATGACGTATATTCTTCCTTGAAGCTCTGCTTTTTGTGATGTTCTTTTTGATGGGAAATATAATTAATCACATTGTCCAACGAGGAACGGCTGTATGAAAAGGCTCCATACCCTTCTTGCCACTGAAACTTAAAATTTGATAGCTTCTTTTCATTGATAAATTGGTTTGAAGACTTCTTTATTTCACGTACCAAGTCTGATAAACAACAATTTGGCCTCATTCCAATCAAAATATGAATGTGGTCGGGCATGCCGTTTATTGCTATCAATTTTTGCTCTTTATTTCTAACAATCCCTGAAATGTATTTATACAACTCTTCCTCCCACTCCGAATGAATTAAATTTTCTCTTCCTCTTACTGCAAAAACTAATTGAATATAAATTTGTGAAAAAGTTCCTGCCATTATACTATATTATTTAATTCGTTGTCTAATTCTTTGTTACTTTTCGTTTTTATTCTTTTTCTTTTTCTTAAACGAGCTTCATCTCTCATTTTTGAAGTTCAAGCTCTTTTCTTTCAAGTTCGATTTCTCTATTTCTTTGGTCAAGTTTATCCGATTTGTTCTTTTTGATTAGATGAATCACTCCGAAAATTGTTGCGACGATTAATGCTAAAAATGCTACTGCTGCCATGATTTGTTTTTTTTGGTTGTGAAGTAATTATGATTGTTTTACCTTTTTGGCTATCCGTTATTTTCTATCAATGACCTAACTTCCTTAACCAATTCAATAAATTCTTCTTCATTGATTTTTTGATTTTGCTTATCTCTAATTCGAAACAATTTTAAACCCGCGGTCGAGAATATATTGTCTTTCATCATATCTTTTTCTTTTGCTCCTTCTTCGTCATGCCAAACGCTATCTAATTCAAAAAAGTAAATTGGTTCATACTGATTGAATGGTTCAAAAACAACTAAATCTACCGATGCTCTTAAAAAGTATTTCTTTTCATTTTGGGATAGACGTTCTTTCACTTTTTGGTAATCAATCAAGCTGCTCAAAGCGACATTCGGATAAATTTGATAAGTGTCGAATATTCTCTTAAATGCAAGAAACATCTTTTGTTCTTCTTTCGACTTAAATAGCGAAATCCTACAATCTTCTTCTTGAATTTGATTGTTGTGAGTTAGCTTTATGTAACCACTTTGAGTATGTTCAACCTCTTTCGGTTGGCTTGCTTCAAATTTTTCGATTATTGTGATTGCAAATTCTTCCTTCGGATATTGTCTCGCATATTGATATGCTCCTTTCAAATCTCCATTACTAAATCTTACCAAGGCTTCAATTAGTTCTTTGTGCTGCTCTTCTTCCATTTGGAAAAATTAAATTTAATCTTTCGAGGTTATCTACAAAATCTGAACTTGGATTGTTTTCTTTTTTGGATATTCTTAAAATTTCCGTAACCGATGTTTTAGCAGCATGACTTAAAATTTGGTCAGATTTAATTGCCTCCTTTTCTTGATGAAGTAAATCAATCAATTTTTTATATTCTCCTTTAATTAACCATTTATATACTTCTTCTTGATTTATCATCGTGGGTTATTTTCTTTTTTTTCTTGGTGGAAGCGAACTTGTTAATATACATCACAAATATATCTAAATTTTCGCTTTATTTTTCATTCATACTTAGTAATTTATTTTGATTAAATAGATTTTTTCTTGTTTCGTTATATCAGTTAAATGAAAGCTAGGAACCGTATTTTGATTACAATTCCTAGCTTTTAGTCTAGTTTTCTTCACTTACCCCTTTACTTCACCTGTAATTTTCAGAACGACAGGTTCGCCTGCATTTGAAGTAATAGTAATATTTTTGGATATCATTCCTATCCTATTGGTGTCATATCTGACAGTAATTGCTGATGACTCACCTGGCATGATCGCACCCTTCGGAAATGTAGGAACCGTGCATCCACAGCTAGCCTTGGCGTCGGTGATAAAAAGTGGTGCATTTCCTGTGTTTTTAAAATTAAATGTTCTTGTAGGCTCAGATCCTTTGGATATAATGCCGTAATCTACCGTAGTAGTCTCAAAAGTCATTTTTGCAAATCCTTCTTTTGGATCGATGATCGAAGGCTGGCCAATCAGTTGAATGGTGACAAAACTTAACAAAAAGAAAAATACATTTTTCATGATAAAATATTTAAATGATTAAAATAAAAAAATTAACACAACAAAAGTATTGGCAATACTATGCCTTAGGTGTTAAGCATTTTAGCGCCTGCTGTTATTCTGTTGTTAAGCAAAACTAGACTTGTCAAAAATTCGTTAAGTCAGCATATTTTGGTCTTTAAAAGGAGATGCCACATGCGCAGATATCATATCAGATACCTTACTGTCTTTGGATTTTTAACCATTATTGGTATTTTTGGAATACAGATATTCTGGGTGCGAGAAGCATTTACAATATCTGAAAGTCAGTTTGAGACCAATGTGACTGTAGCACTCAGGCAAGTAGCTGAAAAAATTGCCGTAAAGAACAAAACACAATTTTTACATAAAAATCCAGTGATCAAGGTCAATCCAAGATTATACGCAGTCCAAGTCAATAGTGAAATAGATGCCAATTTATTGGAATATTTTATCAATACTACATTTGATTATTTCAATATCACACAAGATGTAGATTACAGTATCTATAATTGTCAGAGTGGTGAGTTGGTTTATTGTAATTATATCCAAAGACAAAAGCCAAGAAGTACTACGAAAAGCCCTGATCTTCCCATTTTCAATGATCTGGACCATTATTTTTCCGTAAGTTTCCCCAATTATCCAATAGTATCACTCAACAACATCCCAATGTGGACAATTACTTCGATGGTTTTAGTATTTGTCATTCTCTTTATTATTTATGCACTATATATCATTTTTAGCCAAAATTCCATTTCAAAAGTCCAACGAGATTTTATCAACAATATGACTCATGAGTTCAAAACTCCGATTTCCACTATTTCAGTAATTCAACAGGTAATCTCCAATCCAGAGATTGTCCAACATCCAAAAAGGTTATTTACTTATAATCAGATAATAGGAGAAGAAATCAATCGACTGAACGACCAGGTGGAAAAGGTGCTCCAAATCTCCAAGCTTGAGAAAAAACAAATTGAGCTACAAATGGAAAATTTTGACAGTCACGAAGTGATTGAGCAATGTATTTTTAATTTTGAACATGTAAACTTCGAAAAGCAAGTAATGTTTGAGAAACAGTTGGAAGCAAAAAATACCATTCTCAATGCTGATCAATTGCATTTTACGAATGTTATTAATAATATTATAGAAAATGCGATCAAGTATTCAGGCGAAGTCGTGCACATTACAATAACAACTCAAAATACGGCAAACCAAAAATTATTGATCACCATTTCGGATGATGGACATGGTATGAATAAACGATTGACAAAAAAAATATTTGAAAAATTCTACCGCATTACCGAGGACAACACCCATAATGTAAAGGGATTTGGGTTGGGATTATTTTATGTAAAGCAAATAGCTATGGCTCATCAATGGGAAATAAACGTAGAATCAGAACCCAATGTCGGTACAAAATTTACAATATGTACACCACAAAAAAGTAAGTAAATGTCTAAAATTTTTTATGTAGAAGACGATCAAAATCTCAGTTATGTAGTAAAAGATTGTCTAGAAATCGCAGGTCATCAGGTCAACCACTTCTCAAAAGGGGATGAAGCACTGAAAGCTTTTATAAAGTATAATTATGATATTTGTATTTTGGACGTGATGCTACCCAATTTGGATGGATTTTCATTGGTGAAAGCCATTCGCGATAAAAACCCGCATATACCTGTAATTTTTGTCTCTGCTAGAGTGCAAATTCATGACAAACTAGAAGGACTACAACTGGGCGGTGATGATTACATTTTCAAGCCATTCAGTATAGAAGAGCTTTTACTAAAAGTAAGCATTTTTATGAGACGTACCCAGTCACAAACGGAAACGTTAGCTACCCGTGAAGTCTTATTTTTTGGAAAATTCAAATATGATCCTGACAATATGGAACTCAGTTGTGGGAATAATATTCATAAACTTACAGCGAGAGAAGTAGAGTTATTGATGTATTTCATTAAAAACAAAAATAAAATCATCCCGAGAAGGGATATTTTAATTGCTTTGTGGGGAAAGGATGACTATTTTCTAGGCAGGAGTTTAGATGTTTTTATATCTAGGCTAAGAAAATTCTTAAGCGCCGACCCAAATATAAAAATAGAAAATATACCAAGGGTAGGATTCAAGTTTGTACTTAATGAAAAATGATATTTTGGTAATGGGGAAACGCTTTGCGAAGTGGAGGATATTCAGCACAAATCATCAATTGAAAACTGAACTTGAACCTTACACTAATTTTTCATAATAGCACTGTAGCCGCCATTTTGCAAAACCGATGTTGTGCGTTCGTTGTTTACATACTCTAATTATGATTTTTCATTTTCAATGTTATGTCGCCAATATTATAACTATATATTGAAGCTGGTAAAAATGAAAATAATAAATCTTCTACCTGCTTTATTCCTAATTGGTCTATTGATGTTACTAAAGCATTTTTAAAATTATTGCTTTTACAAAAATGTATTAAACTTTTTAATTCGTTTGGTTTTTCAAAATATCGATTACTCCATTTTATCTCAACACCCCATTGAGGCTTATATTTCTTATCATCAACTAATACTAAGTCTACTTCACCTTCATTTCTTCCTTCTTTCCATCGGGCATAGGTTAGATCTAATTTTTCTCTATGCATCCATTGCGATAACACTGCTGTTTCTACCATATTTCCCATTTCACTGTCCGTTTCACTAATGGGTGAAAATAAGGCTGTCCGCAATGATGGATTTGTCAAATACACCTTGAAGCTAGTTATTCGTTTTAGTCGTTTTGCTGTTACGTCAACTTTGTTTAATACTTTGATTAAGAATGCAGCTTCTAAATATTCTAGGTATTTTTTCAAAGTGTCTTTTTGTATACCACTTTCTTTACTCATTGTTTCATAGGAAAATTCATTCCCCGTGTTGTAAGCAATATAAGTAAAAAATCGGTTTAACTCTTGTACGTCTTTTATGCCGTATAAACTTGGCAAATCTCTCAGTAATACTTTATCTACAATATCGTTTTTTACGTATCGCCCCATATCACTTTGTATCTTTTCACTTAACACAACTTCAGGGTAGCCACCGAAGTTTAAGTAATGCACAAACTCTCTATTTAAAACTTTTATGTCGTGCGAAAGACAATATGGAATTTGATTTTCTCCGTAGCTAATTTTTCCATTGTACATTAAATGGTTCATCTCTTTGAGATGAATGTACTCTTGAAATGTAAGTGGAGGTAACATAAAATCAGTAAATCTACCCGCTCCGCTTTCCGTGCTATGCCATTTTAATGCTGCTGCGGCTGAACCTGAAACAATAAATTTTGTTTCAGGAAATGAATCAACTAACACCTTAAGGTGGCGTTCCCAATCTTTCAGGTATTGTATTTCGTCAAAAAAAACGTAGCAACCATTTAGATTGTCTTGATTGAGTGATTGCTTACATAAATTTAAAATGTCTTCTAAACTTAAGTGCACGTAAATAGGGTTGTCTATGCCTATGAAAAATATTTTTTGCGGATTTACATTTTCAATCAATAATTGTTGAATGCTGTGAAATAACATTACAGTTTTCCCAACCCGTCTTGGCCCCATAAGAACCAATGCTCTTTTTACATTTTTTTCAATTACAAATGGATAAAACAAGCTAAAATATAGTCGCTTGGCCATTGCGCTATACACTTCTGGTATTTGTTTGTTAACCCACCAAGGATTTTCATACCGTAAGCGTTCTATTATTTTTTCTGTTGGAATAAGACTTATATTGCTCACAAAATCTTTTGTTTTTGCAAATATAGTAAAAATAGATAGATTTAAAACTATTTATTTATGACTTTTATGTCATAATAAGAAGTTTATTCTCTTATAGCTTGTCTATTTTATCGCTTTCAAGTAATTCAGTACTCGGACGGTTCACATTACAATTCTGACTAACGTTAAATTTTACCATTGATTATCAATTTGTTGTAAAACTAAGGTCTGCATATGTCAGGGCAAATTTATCAATTTGTTTTCGGTTTCTTTTCACTAGGCCTAGTTTCATCCCAAAATAAATAATCAGTGGGTGGTTTGTGGTATTTTTTTTACTACCATCTCTACACTTATGGCATCATTGCATGTTCATTTCATTTTAAGCATTTCATGGCAACATGTACTTTAAACTGAACCCATCAGTTCGCGAACTGTTATTGAATGTTGCTATGAAATAGCAACTGAGTGAAAGATTTCACTCGGAAATGAAGGAACTGCAAACTACGGCTTGCAGCTAGGAATTGTCTATGGGTACGTACGGTGGTGTGAGAGGCGCCCCCCATCAGCTTCGGTTAGTGGGGCCGTCTACTCGATTGTAGCATGTTCTTATTGTCCTATTGTGGTGGAATTGCATCTATATACATCAGTTAAATATAACTATTGCAGTTAAACCGGCGACACAAATCATAACAAGGTAGTGATGTATTACTCCGTGGATAACATTTTCATTACCAAATTTTCGCCATTCATTTGGATAAAGAGTAATTCCTTTCACTATCGCTCCTTCTTTAAATGTTCCCAATTCTTCGCTCATTTGTCGGACGATTCTAGCATGATTACGATATATTTTGTTATCTCTATAAATCACATACATTGATGTTATAGCAACTACGATTACAATCAAGAGGAATAAGTATTTTTCCATAGTATCCAAAGCTACATCCTGAGAAATCAGCCATCCATTAATGACCAGAAGTACTCCAACAACTTTTTCAGTTGTTGTATGAATTTTTTTCCTTTTTTCCTCAACTTGAGAAGAGTGCTTCTCAAACAATAATTTGAATGTTTCGTCTGACATCATGTTTCGATTATATGCTGCAACTCATTTATATCCGCCACAAATATATATCAACTTTCGCTTTTTTTTACCACTTTATTTATGAATACTTGAAGCAGTTATAGAGGTAGGTGGAATTCGACAGGGTTTTTGTAAACTAATCTGTAAGTTTGGATTCTTTGCCCATACAGCAGCATTTATAGGCAAGGCTATTTTGTCCAAGGTTCTTTATCTTTTGCGTTTACAAATTTTTCACCATCAAAAATACATATGCCTTGCCAACTTCCGAACCAAATTTGACCTTTATGATCTTCGAAAATACTTTGTGTTACATTGGAAGTCAAACCATCTTCAGTTGTGAATTGTTTGAAATTTTTGCCATCATATCGATACACACCATAACCTTCTGCAGTAAACCAAATATTACCTAAGCTATCTTCATAAAAATTATAGGTTTCTTCACCTGCTATAATTTCATTCTTGGTGAAGTTTGTATACGTTTTTCCATCAAATTTGCTCACTCCACCATAAAAAGTTCCTATCCAAATATTCCCTTGCGTGTCTTCTATTATATCTGCAACATTATTATCGGCAAGTTCGTGTTTTGCTGTTAAATGATGAAATAACCCATTTTTATATGTAAAAATTCCATTACCATCGGTTGCAAACCACATATTTCCATTCTGGTCTTCTATGATTTTAAAAACCAATTTTTCAGACATCATAGGTTTGATGTTTTCCACTTTTAATTCTGGCATAGGTAGAGGGATAAACTCCTGTCCGTCAAAATGATAGATACCGCTTGTCGTACCAACCCAAATACCTCCTTTTTTATCAATTACTAAACTCCAAATTTCTTCAATCTCCATACCTGATCCTTTTGAATATGTAGTAAACTCTATACCATCATATTTCATGAGTCCTTCGGACGTTCCAAACCATACATTACCTGCCTTGTCTTCCATGATTTCGAACACTCTAAAGTATGGGCTAACATCTGCAATGGTTAATTTTTCAAGTGTTTGTCCATCATATCGTATTATGCCATCACCATTTGTTCCAAACCAATAGTTTTCTTTTTTATCTTGGTACATTGTCCTTACAAATTCTCTTACCATACCATTTAAGTTAGTGTGAATTTGAGGAAATGTAGTGTTTTGATGTATAGTTTTTGATAGCGTGATTGCTTCATTTTCTTTTGATTCATGCATGGGTCTTTCTTTTACCTGTCCGGTACATGAAGTAAATTGAATGGTCAAAAGAACTAACATTAGGCGCATCGGAGTTATCATCATCTTATCATTCATATTTACCATATAATAGGTTTTACGGTTGCTGATTATGTCATCCGTCGCACATTTTTCAAGGAATGGCGATGTATTTATCAAAATAACTAGGGTAGGAGATACTCATCTTTAAAATTTCCTACATGTATTTCACTGGATAGGATCAATTTTCGATGCTTTACATAGTTGCGGATACCGAAGATCAACACTACTAATGAAATAGTAAATAATATGATTTCTAATAGAAGATAATTTCCAGAATTATAAAAATTTTGTAGGGTCAATCCTGCCATGAGAAAATACATGGATGTACGTAAGAAGGCCAAAAAAGTACTTTGGTTTGCTAAAACGGTACGCTGTAGGGCCAACTTTTCACGTAAAATCAAATCTTTATTCATTTCTAAATTACTGGATTTTTTATCCAAACATGAAATTTCAGAAATAGTTCTTTTGTCTGGGTGGTAGTAAAATCAATGGATTATTTTATTTATAAAAAAAAACAAGGCCAACCCAATGAAGGGATGACCTTGTAAAACATGGGTATTATTATCTAATATGCTTCGTCAAATTCCACTATGCCGGAATCCACATCATAGATACCTCCTACGATGGTGATTTGGCCTGTACTTTCCAATTCTCTTATGATGGCACTTTCTTCACGTATGCGATCAATGGTGTGGTGAACATTGAGATTTGCCACTTTTTCTACAAATTCAGAATTTGCACTTGTCCTATTTTCCAACACTGTTTTTTCCCTTTGTACAGCTGGTTGAATTTTATTCAGTAGGTTGGTGAGATGACCCATTTCTACATGATCACAAGCTCCTTTTATGGCGCCACATTTGGTATGACCAAGTACTACTATTATTTTTGAACCAATCAATTTTGTGGCAAACTCCATACTACCTAAAATGTCTTCATTTAAGATATTACCTGCAATTCTAATAGAAAAAATGTCACCCAATCCTTGGTCGAAAACTAATTCTGCTGATGTTCGGCTGTCAATACAACTTAATATCACAGCAAATGGCCACTGTCCATCACGCGTATCATTAACTTGTTCCAGAAGATTTCTGTTGACTTTTAGATTATTGACAAATCTAGCATTTCCTTCCTTCAAATATTGGAGAGCCAATGCTGGCGTAATTGTCGCCTGAGACTCTGCTGTATGTGCTTTCATTATATTTATTTTTAATGTTTAATATATTATTAATTAATAATTTATAAGGATAATTTTTAAGTTTACCATTATCCCACTTTAGATTCGATCCAAGTGTGGTTATGTTCTGTCATGGTATTCTCCAACCTATATTTTTCCTTAAATCCTGTAAGTTCTACCGAAATATTTCTATCGGGTCCGCCCACTTCTTTGAATTCTTTGATCAGATCGATGACGTCATGGGCTATATATTCAGACTGTGAGGCATTTATTATGACCTTGCTATTGTCAGGTAAATGTCCTAATGTCAATTTGATGGCGGCTTTATTTAAAAATGAAACTTCTTGGGCTAAATCAATATGTATGATGTCTCCCGTATGGTACGATTCTTTTTTGAAATAATAAGCCCTTTTCAAGTTTCCTTGAAGTACAAAAAATATGCTAATAACCATACCGATACCTACTCCCGTAAGCAAATCCGTAAATACAACTGCCAAAAGCGTGGCAATGAACGGTATGAATTGGTATTTACCCTGTTGCCAAAATCGTTTTATCTTATCAGGATGTGCTAATTTATAGCCAATAAGAAGTAATATTGCAGCTAAGGTAGCCAAAGGTATTTTATTCAAAATCAAAGGAATTGTCAGTACACTGACTAATAATAGAATCCCATGAAAGATAGTTGATAATTTCGTCCTTGCGCCTGAATTGATATTTGCAGTAGTACGAACTACAACAGATGTAAGGGGAAGTCCACCTAATAGTCCACTCACCATATTGCCAATGCCTTGAGCTTTCAACTCCATATTTGTACTAGTATATCTTTTGTAAATATCCATTCTATCTCCTGCTTCGATGCAAAGCAACGTTTCTATTGAAGCCACTATGGCTATGGTGATAGCGACAGTCCAAACCGAAACTTTTGTCAAACCAGAGAAATCAGGTAATGTGATTAATGTATTGAAATCTGAAATTTGGTTCAGTACTGGTAAATTGACCAAGTGGGATTGGTTTAAGGCCAAAAAAGAGCCAGACCGTATAAAAATTTCATTGGTGATAATACCCAAAACCACTGCAACTAAAGCACCAGGTAACATTTTGAACTTTTTCAATTGTGGAATTTTATCCCACATAATAAGAATGACAAGAGAAATTATTGTAATGATGACTGCACCAACACTAATAAAACTAAATGATTCCTTCAATGTCTGTAAAGTATTACTTCCACCAGACTCAAAGAAAGCGAGATCACCTTCAGCATCTTTATCATAGCCAAAAGCATGTGGTATTTGTTTCAAAAAAATAATGACACCAATGCCGGCAAGCATACCTTCAATGACATTATTGGGAAAATAGTTGGAAATACTTCCTGCTTTTAAAAAGCCCAAAATTAATTGGATGACACCTGCTAGTAAGACAGCAGTGAGAAATAATGGGAATGAGCCCAAACTACTAATGGACGCCAAAACTATTGCCGCTAATCCCGCAGCTGGGCCAGAAACACTCACTTGTGAATTACTAAAAAAACCTACTATTAAGCCGCCAACTATTCCGGAAATAACCCCAGAAAATAGCGGAGCGCCAGAGGCTAGTGCGATTCCTAAACAAAGTGGTAGCGCCACTAGAAAAACTACCAGACCTGAAGATATATCTGACTTGAAATATTTTGTTGTTAAAATTTTATTATCCATTTTTATAATGTTTAAATCACTAATTAATAATCTTTTATAAAAAAAATTATTATTAACACCAATATGTTATTGGAGTACCAACTAATAATCCTTTGCCAACCACAACGTATCTCGTTGTAAATGAAGAAGGATTTGGAATAATTTAAACTTCTGGAGGATAATCCAAAAGGCGTTTTTTACCCTCGGATTTATTGTGCGCTAAATTGTAGCAATGTTTTAAAGATGATTCTGTTTCAAGATTTGAATATAGTGATTCCTTAGTATTTTGCGGAATTAGATAGTGTAAATTTTTAACTTCATATTTTGATTCATGGTCTTCCTGAGAGGGTTCTTCTTCCATGATTAGAAGCAACCTACAATCTTTTTGAACTAGCATATATGATGTATAAACTGTACTATACAGCATCACATACACAAGTAGGACAGCTATTGATCTCAATATCATAAGTCCTAAAACAGACTTTCAAAAATAATTGTTCATTTTTAATTGTGATTTATATTGTCTACTACCATTTATAGATATGCTTTTAGGTCATTAATATATTTTTATTGCTAGCATCTTAGTATTAGAAATTTATTTTCAAAAGAAAATTACATATTATTTTTAAATTTAATATTTAATACTATATTTGCAGGTGAGTTTCCTAACTTTCTCTTTACCAACTTGATCTCATTATGTGCAATATAGTCACGCAGCGGTTTGTCAAATGCATTCAACATCTGAAAGATGATAATGGTGTAAAGTCTATTCGCCAGTTTGCTTTAGCATTAGACTATCACCCACAAAATCTTAATGAGATTATAAAAGGTAATAGGGATGTGACTATAGAATTAATTAGAGCTGCGGCTGATGAATTCAAGTTTAATCCAACATATGTATTTACTGGTGAAGGAAATATGTTTTTAGAACATGAAGACCAAGGAACAAAGCCAACGTCTCCTCTCGAAAAAATCTTATACGTTCCTGTTGCAGCACATGCTGGATATGCAGAACAATTTCAGGATCAACAGTTTCTGACAGAATTGACATATTTTTCATTGCCAGATTATAAGTTTCAGCATGGTACTTATAGATGTTTTGACATAGCAGGGGATAGTATGGAACCGTCATTGTATTCAGGTGATAAGGTGGTTTGTTCTCTTGTAGATAATAATAACTTTTATTCATCTGTCAGAAATAATCTAGTATATGTGGTCGTAACCAATGGTGGCATATTAGTGAAGCGATTGATAAATCATGTGATGGATAAACAATCCATTGAGTTGGTATCAGATAATTCATACTATGCACCACAATTTTTACAAATCACTGAAATAAAGGAAATTTGGACAGTAGAAGTCAAGATTTCACCGTATTTGCCGTCGCCGAAAAATATGCGAAACGGTTTTTATGACGAAATGGAATCCATGCGACAAGTCATGGAATCACAGGCCTCCGCTATAAAAACACTCAACCTTACTATAGAAAAACTATTAAGGTCAAGCAGATCCTAGTTTGTCCTTAAAACTTAAACAATAGATTATTCTAATAATTCTGGCGCCATGCCCATGCTGCTAAATCCGCCATCATGGAATAGGTTTTGCATGGTGACCATACGCGTCAAATCGCTAAACATAGCTACACAGTAATCTGCGCATGCATCAGCACTTGCATTGCCCAATGGAGACATTTTATCGGCATAGCCAAAGAAATCAGTAAATCCCTTTACGCCTGAACCTGCTGTGGTGACAGTAGGAGATTGGGAGATGGTATTGACACGCACTTTGGCTTTTTTAGCCCAATGGTAACCAAAACTCCTTGCAAAACTCTCCAATAGAGCTTTTGATTCTGCCATTTCGCTATAATCAGGAAAAGTCCTTTGCGCTGCAATATATGTCAAAGCTAAAATTGATCCCCATTCATTCATAGCATCTAATTTCATAGCTACTTGCATCATCTTATGGAATGACATGGCAGAAACATCAAAAGTGGTTTTCATCCATTCATAATTCAGATCGGTGTAAGGTTTGCTTTTTCGCACATTGACTGACATTCCGATCGAGTGGAGCATGAAATCCATTTTACCACCTAAAATTTCTTGTGATTTTATCATCAAATTTTCCAAATCTTCCAGACTTGTGGCGTCAGCAGGAATAATTTGTGCATTAAGCTTTTCACCAAGTGCATTGATCTCTCCGAAGCGCATCGCTACAGGTGCATTTGTGAGCACGATTTGTGCGCCTTCTTCTACGCATCTTTCAGCTACTTTCCACGCAATACTTTTGGAGTCTAATGCACCAAAGATGATTCCTCTCTTACCTTTTAAAATTTGATTTGGCATGATATATAGGTCTATTTAGGTGCAAATATAGGTGAAGCATTGTATTTTTTTAAACATTAAAGAAATCGACGTATGTTTTTTTATAGATTTTATACTTATTGAGATCTTTTAATAAAAAAAAACCGTGTCATTGAGCATATGATGCACGGTTTTTGTGGTCATGTATTTTCAAAATTAATTGCCACAACTTTCATGGTCACTATCTAAAATGGCTTGGAAAGTATCTGCTGATATAAATTGTGGAATATAATCATAACCTAATTTTTCTAATCGACCTGTATATGATCTGAGGTGGTTGCGCGAACCGCATGACAAGGCATCATAAGTATCAAGAATATCACTTTGGTTTGTATTTGATTGGAAGTATTCTATGTCTTGAATATCCAAATCTTCAACGGTTGCCCCTACGATGTATGCATCTTTTAGTGAAATATCAACCTTTTGTGTAAGTTGCTGATAGAGACTTTGTAGATGTGTATCAGTAAATTCGCCATCTCTTAAATTCACAGCAGGATCGGATATCCCATATGTTTTAAGTAAGGCTTCAATTTTATCCATGTGCGTCTGTTCGCTGGTTGCAATATTTTTGAAAATTTGATCAGCATATTTGTTGTATGCATAGATATACACATCGTGGGCTAATTTTTCTTCTTGGCGTAAAAAGACTAGGTCAGATATTTCAATTTCTGTCAAAATCCCTGCTTGATCTTCTTCTTCAGTACATGAAGATATAAGTAACATTGCTGTTATGGTAAATACAATAAACTGTTTCATTTTTTAATGTTCTATGATGATAAAATAAGATTGAAATGTAGTGTCTGAAATTTGGATAATTAGTGTTTACATGAGGATTGTTTGCCGCGATTGCCATTATAACTGCCTACACAGGCTTTTGAAGATTTGCCCTGGCAACCGTTTCCTTTATTACAAGAATTTCCATTGTCTTTTGCACAACCATTTTCATGACTGCCATTGATAATATTAGTATATTTTTCTTGGGTAATATATTGAGGTGTGTAAGTCACCTGCATCTTGCTGAGTTGTTTTGTAAATGCTCTAATGTGATTTCTTGAGCCACTATTGAGTATTTCATATACATCTTTGATGTCAGAATTTGTGGTTTCTATTATAAGTTGCTCTAAATCAGCAATATCTAAGTCTTCAATAGTCGCACCGACAATGAAAGCTTCTTGCAAAGAAACGCTGCCCTTGACAGTTAAATGATCATAAAGTTGCTGCATTGGGACGTCATTGTACTTGCCCATTTGATCAATGTATGGATCTTGTAATTCAAATTTATCTAATAGGGATTTGATCATTTCCATGTGTCTAAATTCACTTTGTTTTATGTTTTTAAAAACTTGATGATCCCACTTTTCATCGAGGAAAGTGTACACTTCATAGGCTAATTTTTCTTCTTCTCGCATCTTTATCAATCCAGCCTTTTCATTTGCAGACAAATTCTCATTAGAGTGATTTGTGATTGATTTATCCACAAAAGATGAAGAAAAAATAATGACTGCTGCGCTCAAAAAACTAAATACATATTTCATGATTCTTAATTTTTAAATTAACAAATGTTTCTAATCATGAATACGCGCCAGTTGTTTTTTTCTTTCACTTTTTCTGACATTTATTTACATTTTCCTGGTGATCCGCCCCAAGGACGAATTTTTTCTGCATGAAATATAGTATCACCCAATGCATTACCATTTATTTTTATCAAATTTCCAATAGATAAATCTACAGATGGGGCGATGTGTGTGTTTTTAATATGAATGGTCCAAACTGCGCCTTTCCAATCTTTTAAAATGATAGTATCACCGATGCTATCTTGGACTTCGCCAGATAATGTTCCTAAATTTGGCTGACTCCAGATGGCTGTCTTTTTTTCTAGCAAACTTTCGTAAGATTCTATGTTGGTTTCAAAAGTGTGTTCAAGCCATTTAGCACCGCCTGTAACAAAAAAAAGTGTTCCTAATGTTAGACTTAATCCTATGCTTAAGCTCAACCATTTACCCAAAGTGTACTTGTATGCTCTCCCTGTCTGCATCACGCTTATGACAGAGGCTCCGAGAAAGAAGACCAATGTACTCAACCATAAAATTGGCAGTAATACTAGGAATGATTCCCAAACGGAATGCTTGAAATGTTGGACAAGGTCAAATCCATTGACAGAGATAGAAAATAAAATGACAGAAAAAGCCATACTGCCTATCCCAATGAAGACAATATAAGCTATCCATTTTAGCCATTCTTTGTAGGTATAGGTCCATCGGGGATTGGGTTGAATTTGGTCACCTTTTATTTTATCGAGGATTTTTTGTGCGTTGCTCATGATATGATCAATTAAGTATAGATGTGTCTATTTTGCCATGACTAAATGATTTAAAAGCTTTTTTCGCTCTATTGATTCTTGTGGCTACTGTGCCTTCTGGAATCTTTAAAATATCCGAAATTTCTTCATAACTCTTATCTTCCAAATATTTTAAAACTAAGACTTCTCTATATTCTTGTTTTAATGATGGAAGGATTTTCTCTATTATGTTTTCAGCTTGTTCGAGGTCAAAATCAGAAATCTCCTCGTCTGAGAGTAGATATTTTATTTTTTCATTATCAGTAGATACAATTTTATCTTTGCCAAAAGAAGTTTTTTTACGCCAAAAACTGATGGTCTCATTGTGTGCGATTCTGAATATCCAGCTATCTAAGCTCAGCCTCTCGTCAAATCCATTTAGATTTTTCCAAATTTTAATAAAAGCTTCTTGAAGTATATCCTGTGCTTCGGCTTCTGTGCTTTGCGATATTTTTTGGATGTATGAACTCAGTCTTTGCTCGTATTTTAGCACCACACAAGCAAAAAAGTCAATATCCTGTAGAGAAAACTGTATTATTTCTTTATCTGACAGACCGACACAAGCATCTGACCTAAAACTAGGCATAACTATCTTTATCCTATAAGTACGCAACAAGTTACAGTTTCTTTCAATTTTTGGGTAGTTTTTTAACTGTACTTATGTAAAAACACTACCTTATAAAATCTTTAATCAAACTATTGACTTCATTTGCCTTCTCAAACATCACAAAATGTCCAGCTTTATTCACCATGTGCAAACTGCAATTGGGCATCTTATTCGCACCAGCTTTGGCATATTTTGATGTTGGTCCGCCATTTAAAAATCTATTCGGAATTAAATTATCATTAGCTCCGAAGATACATAGTGTGGGCTGTTTGACCTGTGGTAAGAAATCAAAAACAGGACTATTTACCATGGCATGTACTCCTTGTGTCACATGATAACAATACGCTTCAAAATCAGCAGCTTTGCGGATATTAAGCCTATCTTCGATCATAAAGTCGGCTTCCTTTGGAAAATTATAAAAATTGTAAGCAAAATTGGTTCTGATTTGTTCAGCGGTTGTCAGTTTGACACCATCAACGGTCATCACATCTCTAAACCATTGCTTTTGACCTTTATTGAAGGTTTCAAATCCAGCAGGAGCAATGAGAATAAGTTTTTGTATTAAATCAGGATATTTTAATGCAGTAGAAATGGCAATTTGGCCACCCATGGAATGCCCAGCCAGAGTGATATTTGTTATCTTCAATTTTTGGCAAAATTCGTGAATCATATCGGCATAAAAATCCATGGAGACATCATAGTTTCCCTTGGATGACTTTCCAAATCCAGGAAGATCGATAGCAATACATCTGTAGTCGACTTGAAGTACAGAAATGTTGTTTTTCCATGCAGGAATATAAGAAGCCAGACCATGAATGAAAATAATGGTTTCCACGGCATTTCCTTGATCAGTGTACGCTAGATCGATGTTATTTTGCAGTTTGACATATTGCACGGAAGTGCCATAATCTATGTCACCCATAGTGAATGAATTGTCTTGTGCAGGCAAATATGGGATGATGAATAAACTGAAAACTAATACTAAAAATTTTCTCATTTAATATATTATTAATATGTATAATCTAAAATATCAACCATTTAATACACATGAAACCTAACCATGGATTGATAGGTCGCTGGGTGACGTTACCGTTGGTCAATGTGCTGTCATAAAAATCTCCCAAACCCATATAAGCAGCATGTGCTTCTACCGTCATGAAGGCCCCAAGGTCATAACCCAACTTTGCATTAGCCTCCCAACCCATAAATTTGCCACCACCTACTGGGGCAACTGTGGAAAACCCTGCAGCACCACCAATCTTTGAATGCAATTTATTTGGGATGAGATCTCTTGATAAGTTTAAAGTACCGCCTGCTACACCATATCCCATATTTGATATATCGGTGACCGCTGCTACAAATCTATTGACTACATTGCCATGTGGAAACAAAAGGTATCCACCATGACCAATGAAAATTGCGCCAGGACTTCCCCATGTGTTTGAGGTCATGACGCCGCTATATTTTTTATCTGTAAGGCCATTCTTATCACCGCTGGTGTATAACAAATCTGCAATAATTGCATCACCTGTGGTTTGTCCATACCTATATCCTGTACGCAAATTTGCGGAAAACCCACCAATGGAAACCGTCTTTTCATACGTTTCACTCGCAGGAGTTTGTTGGCGTATAGATCCAATGTTGTAATTGAAAAATCCAGACATAAACCATCGACCCATCATCATATCTTCATTTTTTGAAAAATAGGTTCCTAACCAAATGACATCAGACTGATAAGGATTGGCTCCAATGGGAAATCTGAAAGCACCATTATAATTAGTCAATAAACTGCCATATCCTTGACCGAGAATACTTACTCCTCCTTTACCTGATGAATTATCTTTAATATAGTATATCGATGCACCTATATTCCAAGTAGGGGATACAGTAAATTGTTGATTTAACTCAAACATAGAAACATCATCATTCAGTTCTACATTGTTTTCATACAACTTGTAAAATCCAAGTTTTAATTTTTTATTATCTGATTGTCTACGTACGCTGACTCCCACACCATCTGTTCCAAAAAATGCAAGCCGATATCCCGTGGTGGTAAATTTGTCAAAAAAGGTTCTATATATATCGTGGGGTGTATCAAACATCCGCTGAAGTCCAAGATTCACTGTCCATTTTTTAGCTGGGACAAACTCTATTTCCAAATTTTGGGTTTGGATATTGACTTGATCAGCAGAAATAGCAGACCCTGAATTGCCACCTACGCCATATGCCACGTCTCCCCAAGTCCAATCTATCTCAAAAGAGGCACGTAAGGTGGCCTTTCCATCAAAGATACTAGGTGAATAAACAAAGAAAGGAATTGCCCTCTGTTCTGCATAAAAAGCTTTGAAATCTTTGGATGTAGTGGTAGTATTGGCTCCAAACAACCTGCCTACTATTTGTCCTTTTAAAAAGTCATTTTCTGGAGCCATATTCATGGCCACATTTTGTTGATAAAAATACACATAGGCTTGTAATTGTTTGTTTGACTTAGTGGGTAAAACCTTGTCGAATCCTCTAAAACCTTCATTGCCTGACTCTTGCGCAAAGATGGTGCCTACAAAAAATGACATTAGGAAAATGAGTATTTGTCTGGACATAAGTAGAATATTTTAAAATGAGTTATATAAAAAAGAGAAGAGACATGTGACAACCACTATCTCTTCACCTTTTTTAAAGAAGTATTAATTTACTCGCACGTAATTCTGAATATTGATAACGCCAAATGCACCACCTGATGTGCTTCCAAATCCACCTGAAGGTGTTGGTGGAGTAACACCCGCAAGGTTTGGTGAAGTTTGTACTATTTCATATTGCATGCTATTATTATCAGCAGCAACTTCAAAAATGCCTTCTGCTGTTAAAGCTGTTGGCGCAGATTGGTTTAAAACTATGGTATAAATATTACCTACACTAGATTTAGTTTGCGCATAAGTACCAGTTAAAACCACTTTAGCTCCTTTGCTCCATTGATCTACACTGTAGGTATTGTTGGTATTGAACACTGCGATGATAGAATCGGCAAAACTAGCTAAAATCGGAGCCACTGGATAAGATTTCCATTTGCCTTGAACTCCAACTAAACAAGCGGTACATGTGCCACCACAATCTATACCTGTTTCGGTACCATTCTGAATGCCATCGGTACAAGTAGCACAAGCTGTGCATGTACCACCACAATCGATTTCGGTTTCATCCTGATTCTTGATTCCGTCTGAGCAAGTACCTTTGTCGTCGTCATCGCTACAGCTTACCAAGAGAAAAGATGCCAAAAGCATCATAAGTCCAAAAAATTTTAATGATTTCATTTAAATTGATTTTGATGATTAAAAAATTAATAATTTATAAAAGTTTTAGTGCTTTTCTATCTATTTTGCCACTGGCTGTTTTAGGTAATTCATCAATAAAAGAAAAATACTTCGGCACTTTAAATTTTGCAAGATTTTGTTTGCAAAATTGCTTTATCTCTTCTTCTGAAATAAGATGCTGCAACACAATAAATGCCTTACCTACTTCTCCCCATTTTTCATCCTTGACGCCTATGACAGCACAATCTGTGATAGCTGTTGATTTTCTGAGAGTACGCTCTATCTCGGCTGGATATACATTTTCACCACCGCTGATGTACATATTTTTCAATCTGTCCACGATGTAAATATATTTATCTTCATCTTCAATGACGATATCACCTGTTTTAAACCATTGACCATCTTCGGAATACGCGTCTTTGGTAGCTAGTACGTTATTCCAGTAGCCTGGTGTCACCATTGGTCCTGATAACCATAATTCTCCTTCTTCATTTGCCTTGCAATCTTGACCTTGTTCATTGATAATCCGATGTCGGACATAGAAATTTGGTCTACCTATGCTGCCTTTCTTTCGGATAGCATCATCTTGATGAAGAGATGTGAGATTTGGCCCAACTTCTGTCATTCCATAGCCTTGACGAATCGCTACATTTTTTTTTGCATAGGTTTCTATAAGCGGAATGGGCATGGACTCACCACCAACAATTATATAATCTAAATTAGATAAATCAGTATTCTGAAATTCTGGTTGATGTGCCATCATCGCTAACATGGTAGGTACACCCATGAAGATATTGCAATTTTGTAAAGCTAATTGCATGAGGACTTGGTCTGGTTCAAATTTTTTACATAAATATGTAAAAGCACCATGATGGAGAAATGGTAGCAATAATACATTCCAGCCACCAGTATGAAATGGTGGCATGACATTGATGGTGCGACTTTCTGATGTCAATTTTAATGATATAGATGTATTTATACTATTCCAAAAGGCCATTTTATGGGTGTATTTTACACCCTTAGGCTTACCTGTAGTACCTGAGGTATATATGATAAACAAAGAATCATCTTCATCTATTTCACTTGACGGAGACTCATCAGCATCATCTATTTTGTTTAGCCAATCTATATCTACTTTGATTGGATAAAATTTTTCATGCACTAAATTAGCATACTTGCTTTCTACTAGAATAAGTCTTGGCGTTGAATCTTCAATAATTTCTGAAATTTCAGGTAAGGCAAGACGATAATTCATCGGTACTATGGCGAATCCTAGTTTTTGTGCAGCAGAAAATAATGCAATATAATCGATGCTATATTCTGCCAAAACAGCTACTCTGTCTCCTTTCTGTACGTTAAATGTTGAAATGAGAGATTGTGCTATTCCATTGGCCTTACAGTTTAATGATTTGTAGGAAATTTCCAGGCTGGTTTCATGCTCTTTAATGGCGCATTTATCAGGACTATATAGCGCCCATCTTGTTATCCAATCTTGTTGCCACAGCTTCATTTTACTTGATGATTTTACATTTTATACAAAGACGCACTAAAAGCCAAACCACCTCCTGAGCCCATAAAACAGACGATATCACCGGCTTTTACTATTCCTTTTTGCATCCAATCGTCAAATGCCATCGGAATGCATGCCGAACCAGTATATCCATAATAATGCATAATCGTTGCCGCTTTTTTCTTATCCACACCTAGGATATCCACAGTTTGGAAAATAGAGTTAATATTGATTTGTGTAAAGAAAAAATGATCGATGTCATGGACAGATATACCACCTTTTTGACATATCTCAAGGATCATTTTGCTCCATACTTCAGGATTAATATGTGTTGGGATTTTCTGTACAAATTTTAACTGATGGTCGTGGTTTTGAATTGCTTTTTCTGTTACGGTCATATGGCTGCCACCAGCATATATACCCATACTACCATTATATTCACCCTTGGTTGCCAATTTGCTTTTAATATGACCTTTGTCTTCTGATGTCGCTCCGACTACAACAGCACCTGCACCATCGGCAAAAAGCGTGACCGTTTTTTTGTCAAGTTTATTGAGGTACTTGCTCATTGCATATGCACCTACTACTAAGGCATAATTATATTGGTCGTCAGATTGAATAAATTTTGTTGCAGTATCCAAGGCCGTAACAAAGCCTGCACAAGCCGTATTGATATCAAATGTGCCAGCATTGATGAGCTTCAATCTGTCTTGTACCACTGATGCAGTTGAAGGGGAAATATACTCTGGTGTGTCCGTTGCTACGATCAACAAATTTATGTCTTCAGGCTTTAAATTTGCATGCTTGAGTGCAATGAGACAAGCATTTTCAACCAGATCTGCCGTACTTTCATTTTCAGAACACCATCGCCGCTCATAGATTTGTACTACATCTTTCAGCCATGTATCCACATCTTCATCTAATAGTTCATTAAAATAACGGTTCGTGATAATATTTTCTGGCACATAAGAACCAGACGCAATAATTGTGGCATTGCGTTTATTTGTATTTTTATTTAATTCATTCATTTGAAGTATGCAGATTTTGAGTTTTTGGAAATAAGAAATAAAGTATGCCACCAATTAAAACAGCTGATAATATGGCTAAAGTGGCTGCAACAGCAGGATTTCTGACTGTCCCAGACGTATAAGGAGTCAAAGCACCGTAATATACAGTAAAATGCACTACAAATGCGGTAATTGCTGCACCAATTGCGGCTTGTTTTGGTGTTTTCTTTAAAAAAATACCAAAAAGTATGGGTACAAAAGCAGCCGAAAAGAATGCGTATACACCATTTTGTGCAAGTAAGGCTACACTCAAATTTGGATTAATCAATTGTTGATAACTGAAAATAATTGATAAAATGGCAAGTATAACAATGGTAATTCTATTTATGTTTTTTAAGGATGAGGCATTTTCTGGGAGCCGCAAGATAGGTGCTAAAATATCATTGGTAATGGTAGTGGATAGTGACTGTATTAGTCCTTCTAATGTCGAAAGTCCTGCAGACATAAGCCCCATTACTACAATTACTCCAAAAACTGGTGAAAATTTCTGAACGACGTAGGTGGGAAGAATTCCATCCATTTTTAGGGTTTGTCCGTCTAAAGTCAGGTCAGGGAAAAACATACGAGCATAAAAGCCTGCAAATAATACTAAAAAGAAAACCAACTGAACAGCTATACTGTAAAATAGATATTTGTTGATTTGAGTATCATCTTTCAACATAAGTGATCTTGTAATAATATGTGGCTGGCAAACTATGGCTACACCTACCACAAAATTGCAGAAAATAACTTCAAAAGCATCTCTAAATAAAGGGCTTTTTGGGTTGAAATTTGTCACAAGATTTGGATCTATTTGCTCGATCTGTGACCAAAATCCCGACCATCCATCAGAAAAATATTGCATTCCTGAGCCTAACAAAATGATTGCTACAATAAACATGAGAATGGCCTGAATCGTATTGGTGTAAACCATAGAATTAGCGCCGCCAAACATCATATATCCAAAGACAAATAGAATCATGACAATCAAAACATATAATTCATTTGCACCCAAAGCTCCAGCTATAACCTTTGTCAATCCAACACAAATCAACACAACAAATGTCAAGAGCAATAATGAAAGTACTGCCATCAACATGCTTAAAGTTTTACTGTGGTATCTTTTGCCCATCCATTGGGCTAATGTCAAAGCGTTTATACTATTTCCATATTTCCTAAAACTTTTACTTAGGACTATTAATGAAATAAATAATGCAATGGGTAAGACAACAGACATAGCCAGAAAGGCGCTCCAGCCAAACATTGCAACAAAACCAGGGTTAATAATAAAGGTGGCAGCACTGGTCATAGATGCAGCCAAAGATAATCCCACCACCAGTGGCGAAAAACCTGACCCAACGGCAAAATCCTTAATGTCTTTAGTTTTTGTATAATTCTTATATACTATCCAAATTATTAAAAAGGCATAGAGAATTAGGATAATTGAAGTGATTTGTGCAAGATTCATATTCAAATAATATTATTAAGAAGACGCAATTTTAGATAATAAATAATTAATAAAATATCTTTTTTGATATAAAATCACGGATTATAAAATTTTGTGCAAAAAAATTTGGTGGGTGATTTTTTTTTATTAGTTTTGCTGACTAATTAGTCAGTCAGTGTAGTTAATGAATAGAAATTCATCCACGATACAAGCACAATCGCTAAAAGATGCATCCAAGGATTTAATCCTTCACACATCTATGGAATTATTTGCTTCAAAAGGCTACCACAAGACTTCAGTGCTTTCTATTGCCAAAGAAATAGGGATTTCAAGTGGTTTAATTTTTTACCACTATGAAACAAAAGACAACCTATTAAAAGAAGTCATCATTTCTTTGCTCAATAAAATGGATGCTATTTTTGAAGTTGAAGAAGACGTGGCAGCTGACAAAAAGCTCGGTCAAATCATTGATCGATTTAAAGAATCTCTGTTACAGAACAAGTCTGATTGGGAATTATACATGGCTATTATTTACCAACCGGACACCAAGGCACTTATTGAGCCTTTAGTAACTCAGAGTACCCGAAAAATAAGGCGGATTATATATGAGATTTATAAGTTGTCTGGCCACCCAAAACCAGATGAAGTATCCCTTAAATTTGAACTTTTTAGAATTGGTGTTTTTTCCAGTTTCTTGTATACTGGTAATACACTTCAACTTGAAAAGAGTATCGTATTATTCAAAAATCAATTTATTATTAACTAATTTAATAACATTTAAATCAAATCAGATGTATTCAAAATTACTTTATTTTTTAATCTTAGTACTCTATGGTTCTTTCACTTTTGGTCAAGGCATCATGGGTAGAATTGTAGACAATGAAGGGAATTCCTTGACAGGAGTTACTATTTTAGCTGGGTCGGCAGGTACTGTATCAGATATTTATGGTCAATTTGAGATAAATAATCTGAAACCAGGAATATACAATGTTACTTTTTCTTATGTAGGATACACGACACAAAACAAAGAAGTAGAAGTTACTGAAATGGTAGATTTGGGAACAATTACAATGGATGAAGGTGTCGTTATTACTGAAGATATTGTCGTATCCGCAAGTCGAAGAAGAGAAAAACTTACCGAATCTCCTGCGACAATTTCAGTTATCGGATCAAAAGAGATACTTCAATATGCAGGTAATTCTGGTGAATTAATGGCACGCCAAAAAGGTATTGACTATTTTAGAGTTGGAGCTTTTGTTACTGGATTCAATATTCGCGGTTTCAATAGTGCATTTAATCCTAAAATGCTCCAAATGGATGATAGCAGAATATCAAATCTTATTGCAACTGGATTGCCTTTTGGGCCACTTAGTCCTCTTGTGAAAGAAGATGTTGAAAGAGTGGAAGTAGTACTAGGGCCATCATCTGCACTTTATGGTCCGAATGCCCATAATGGATTGATACAGACGATTACCAAAGACCCAAGAGCACATCAAGGTACTACTGTTGCATTGACTGCTGGTAACTTTTCTGCCTTAAGTGTTAGATTGAGACACGCACAAGTGATCAATGACAAGTTTGCATTTAAGATTACAGGCGAATATGCAAAAGGGAAAGACGTATCGTGGACGGACTCAGTGTATATTTCAGGAAAAGGATATAAAGAATTGGATCCAGATTATAACTTCAATGCACTAAGAGGAGAAGCTTCTCTATATTATTCGCCAACAAGGAATTCTGATATAAAATTGGCCTACGGTATGAGCAATACAAATATGTTGTCTGTGACAAATGCTGGTAGAAATCAGATCAAGGATTGGGGTATCCAATACATACATGCTAAATATACCTCTCCTAGATTTTTTGCACAAGTATATCATACATTGAGTAGTACAGATAGTACTTTTGCGATAAATCAACGAACTACAAACTACTATGGATTTTTGGCAGCAGGTCAGACAGAGCAAGAAGCCAAGGTCAGTTCTTTTGGAGGAGCAAGACCACCATTATTTATAGATAAATCCAATCGTACCAACGCAGAAGCTCAATATAATAATGAATTTGGTGGTTTCAAAGTAATCTTGGGTGCACAATATCAAGCTGATAATGCAGACTCTAAAGGTACTTATTTGCAAGATAAATTTGGAGCAGTAAAGATAAATCAATTAGGTTTTTATACACAAATTGAGAAACCATTAACTAAAAGTCTGAAAGCTATTGTAGCTGCCAGAGCGGACAATCATGATCTTTATGGATTTAATTTTATACCAAAAGCTGGTTTGACGTACACGAAGGGGAATGGTACTTGGAGATTGACTTATGGCAAAGGTATTGTTGCCCCTACAATTCTAAACTTGAAAGCTAATCTTTTTGGAGGTCTTATTTTAGGAAATGGGGAAGGATTTACATTGTCTGACGGTAGTACTGTTGCACCTCTGGATGTGGAAACAATCAATACCTTTGAAGCAGGATATAAAGGTGCAGTATCTGAAAAATTATTTTTCGATATAAATGCTTATTACAATATCTCTGAAAACTTCTTGAGTCCACTTATTAATATAGCATCACCAGCAGGCACTACAGTTACCAAAATTGGCGATCGTCCTATTACAGACTTCGCAGCATCAGGCGCGTTTATTCTTACATACAAAAACTTTGGTAGTGTAAATACGTATGGTGCTGATTTTGGTATTAATTATTATTTTACAAACAATTGGAGCACAAGGATTAATTACTCATATTTTGATTATAGTCTTGATGAAAATGATGATAAAAATGATGGAAATAAGGATGGTAAAGTAACTGTTTCGGACTTATCACTCAATACTCCAACGCACAAAATGAATGTATCATTAAATTACCAATCAAAAACACTTTATGGTTCTATCTTAGCTAGATATACTCAAAATTATGACTTCTTCTCAGGCAAAAATGTGGCTGCCGCTACTAATACTGAAATCATCATAGGAGGTACTCCTGTTGTAGAAGGACAGAGAGTAGGTACTGGGTATAATGCTGGACCTCTTGGTGGATTTTTTATGGATGTGAATGCAGGTTACAATTTCTCTAAGAGCTTTGCAGCTGGTGTATATATGTCTAATATTGTAGGAGATGGACAATACGAATTTGTAGCATCTCCACCAGCACAGTTTTTGGCAGGTGTAGAATTGCGTTATACATTTAATGCATTCGCAAAAAGGTAATCACTATTTAAAAAAATGAACTGTCTAAAACCATAGGTTTTAATTATAAGAGACATTTTTAGACAGTTCATTTTCAATCTATAATTTAAATATGAATATAGGGCAAGTCCTCAGCCATCACGCAAAATACAAAAGTACGCACCTTGCATTTGTGTGTGGTGGAGACGAGTTGAATTACCTTCAACTCAATGAAAGTGTCAACCAAATAGCAAATGCACTTCTTAGAAATGGTGTAAGAAAAGGTGATAAAGTGACTTTGCTTTTGCAAAACTGTAGAGAATTATGGGAATTATATTGGGCAATATCAAAGATAGGTGCTGTTATTGTTCCACTAAGTCCTTTGCTCCGCGGCAAAGGGTTGGTGAATCAAATCAACAATGCAGATACGGCTTTGCTGATTACAACCTATGATAATGAGCACTACATTACACCTATTATTGAACAACTAAAAATTAAGAAAAGTGATTTTTGGGTAATAGGTGGTACTCACCATTATACCGACTTTTATACAGAAAAACAAGCTTCTTCTGTAGATGAACCAGACATGCCATCTATGGATCCAGAAGACTTATTTAATATTATCTATAGCAGTGGTACTACAGGGCAACCTAAGGGTATCATGCACTCTCATCGTATTAGGTCCTACTATATGGCACTGTTTGGAAGTTATTTCAGGATGACTCCAGAGAGTGTTGTGCTACATTCTGGTTCCATTATATTTAATGGATCTTTTCTAACTACCATGCCTGTTATGTTTCATGGTGGTACCTTTATACTTCATAAATCATTTGATGCTCAAAACGTATTAAAAGATATAAAAAAATATGAAGTGACGCATACTATTTTGGTGCCTTCGCAGATAATTGCGGCGTTACAATATGATACATTTACTAGTCAACATATTCCATCTTTGGAGTGTATTCTTTCGGTAGGTGCACCTCTTAATGCAAAGCACAAAAACGCATTAAATGATCGGATTCCAAATGTGTTTTATGAATTGTACGGACTGACAGAAGGATTTATAACTATTTTGGATAAGAATGACTTCCATAAAAAGACTGGGTCTGTCGGTAAGCCACCACCATTTTTTGACATGCGCATCGTGGACGAATTGGGTAATGATTTGAATGATAATGAAATTGGAGAAATTGTGGGTCGTGGTCCAATCCTGATGCAAGGATATTATAAAGATACAGTGCGCACAGAGCAAACTATCAAAAATGGCTGGTTGTTCACTGGCGATTTAGGATATAGAGATGCAGATGGTTTTTTGTATCTTGTAGATCGTAAGAAAGATATGATCATAAGTGGAAGTGTCAATGTGTATCCCAATGATATCGAAAAGGTTATCATAAAAAATGATGCAGTCCTAGAAGTTGCAGTTTTTGGTGTCGAAGATGCTCAATGGGGCGAGACACCAGTTGCAGCCATCGTTTTGAAGAAAGGATATTCAGTAATAACAGACGACATCAAGTCTTGGATAAATGAAAATGTCGAAGCTAGATTTCATAAAGTTTCTGATATCATGATCCTTGAAGAATTACCAAGAAACGTAGCTGGCAAGGTTTTAAAGATGGAGCTTAGAGATTTATACAATAGCAAATATAAAACCAAAAATTAATTATTTTCGTTGGTAAAAACCTAAAACTTTAAATAAAAAAAGCACATGTTCGAGTCAAAATTTATTACGACCAACGATATTAGATTGCATTATCTCGAAAGTAATGGTATTGAACATCCAGTGATATTGATGCACGGACTCACGGCAAATGCGCACTCGTTTGGTGGTATTTTGAACGATGGTTTGGAGCATCATTTATATGTCATAGACCTACGCGGACGTGGAGAAAGCGACAAACCAGATATAGGATATAGTATGCAAGATCATGCTAAGGATATCATTGGGTTTATGGATAATTTAAATATTAAAAAAGCAATCTTAGGCGGCCATAGTTTTGGTGCCCTTCTGAGTATTTACATTGCGTTTCACCATCCAGAACGAGTCGAAAAATTAATTCTCATAGATGCTGCCGCGAGAATGCATCCTGATACGAAAGATATGATTGCCCCATCTATGGCCAGACTTAATAAGCAATGGGTCAATTTGGATGATTATTTTAACTCTATCAAAAATGCTCCATACTTAATGGGACACTGGGACAAAGATGTGGAGAATTATTATCGGGCAGATGTCCAAGTCATAGACGAAAATACTGTAAAAACCAAATCAAATCTTCAACATATAACAGAAGCAGTGACAGATGTTTTTACAATCGGTATCAAGTGGTTAGAATATATCAGTGGCGTGTCCCAACCATCAATTTTGATCAATGCACCCGGCATGTACACGGAAAAAGGCGCAATATTGCCAAGGGAAAATGCTATGGAAACAGTAAACTTAATGAAAAATTGCACCTACATAGAAGTGCCTGGTAATCACCTTACTATGTTATTTGGAGATGGAGCCAGTGCCATTAAAATAGCAATTGATGAATTTTTGAAATGATGAAATCCCCATGATGCAAACAACACAAACCAAAATGATTAAATCATGTGGATTCCATGAGGTCTTTAAAACAAAAATAAATATAAACACATGAAATCGACATAAAAAATAATCGAGGTTTATTTTACACAAACTACAATGATTATTTTTTATCAAAGATTCCATCTGACCATTAAAAACAAATAAAAATAAACAGATGAATACATATATTATCGGTGGTTATAATACAAAGTTTGGAAGATTGGATGACCATAATTTGTACACTTTATATGAAGAAGCAGCCAAAGGTGCCATACTAGATGCACAAATAGAAACAAAGGACATTGATGCCGTTTTTATTGGAAATTATAGTGGTGGAAGTTTCAATAATCAAGAACATCTTGCGCCTTATGGTGTCAACATCATGCCTGAGTTAAGGCATAAACCCATGTATCGATTGGAAAATGCGTGTGCTTCTGGAGCATCTGCAGCGCACATGGCCGTCATGGCTATTGGATCAGGAATGATAAATACTGCTTTGGTAGTAGGAATAGAAAAAATGAATTCACTTGACACAAAAGATGTCACTAAAGCTTTGGCCAAGGCATCTTACTGGCAAAAAGAGGGAAGCCAAAACTATACCTTTCCTGGATTATTTGCGGAATTTGCAAAAGGTTGGATGAAAAAATATGACGTAAATGAAGAAACGTTAAGAACAACTTTAGCACATATCTCAGCCAAGGCTTATAATTTTGGTGCGGAAAATCCACTTGCACATATTCAGAAATTAAGATCGCCAGAAGAAATTTTGAATTTGCCTGAAGAAAAAAACCCAATGGTGGCATATCCTCTTAGATTGCATGATTGTTCACTTATTTCGGATGGAGCTGCTGCGATGGTTATTACCAATAAAAAGATGGTAAAAAATAGCGATAAAGCAGTTGAAATTGCAGCTATTGACGAAGCCGCTGATTATTTGGATATTGTAAATAGTAAGAAATCAAACCACTTTTTGGAAGGTGCGTCAGTAGCGTGTGAACGGGCATTGCAAAAGGCAGGTATGAGCATCAATGATATTCAGGTTGCTGAAGTACATGATTGTTTCACAATTACAGAGTTGTTGAGTTACAGTGCAATAGGTTTATGTAGTCCAGGTAGAGAAATGGATATTGTTGCGTCGAATGAAGTCAGTAAAGGTGGTAGATTGGTAGTAAATCCATCTGGTGGCTTGAAATCCAAAGGACATCCTGTTGGCGCTACAGGAGCATCTATGCATGTCATGGTGTACAAACAATTGTGTGGAGAAGCTATCGGTTATCAAGTCAACAATGCAACAAACGGACTCATACTAAATATAGGCGGATCAGGCGCATCCAATATTGTTTCAATTCTCAAAAAGGCATAGGTTTATGTATCGCAATTTTCAAATATTATTTGCAATAATTTTGATCATCACAACTTCCTGTAGTACTTCCAAGAGTCAAACTGTAGAAATTACTGGCAATCAATTTCCTTATCCCGATAAGATGATTACGCTTGATGAAAATCTTAAGATTGCTTATGTAGATAAAGGCAAAGGAGATCAAACACTATTATTTATTCATGGGCTGGGAAGTTATGCAGCTGCGTGGAAAAAAAATATTGAAGTGCTTAGAGATAATTATCGTTGTATTGCCATGGATTTACCAGGTTATGGACAGTCTCAACATGGGGATTATCCATACAATATAGATTGGTATGCTGCAAAAATGGATGAATTAATTCTAAAATTGGGTTTAAAAAATGTAACTGTGGTAGGTCATTCTATGGGTGGACAGATTGCGATGAAAATGGCTCTAAAACACAAAAATAATTTTAATAATCTTGTGCTCATTTCACCAGCTGGTTTTGAGAAATTTAATACGGAAGAAAGAGCATTTTTCGAAAAGAATGTAACATCTGAAGCAGTAAAAAATACGTCTCATCAGCGTACAAATTTTAATTTTTCGATAAATTTTGTAAAATTTCCAGAAGATGCAAAATTTATGGTGCAAGATAGAATTGCCCTAGAAAGCAAACCACATTTTGATAATTATTGTCAAATGATACCAAAATGTGTTATGGCAATGTTGGACCAACCAGTATGGCAGGATTTGTCGTTGATTGACAAAAGTACCTTAATTTTCTTTGGAGAAAAGGAAGCATTAATTCAAAATAAATTCCTACATCCAACGATGAAGGTAGATGAAGTTGCAAACTTTGGACACGCACATATTAAAAACAGCAAACTTGTCATGGTGCCTGAATGCGGTCATTTTGCTCAATGGGAAGGAGCAGAAATTGTAAATAATGAAATAATAAAATTTTTAAATAAATAAAATATGAAATCATTAGAGGGAAAGGTAGCAATCGTTACAGGTGGTTCTGCAGGACTGGGAAAGGCTACAATGATGAAATTTGCACAGGAAGGAGCAATTGTAATTAATTGGGATATTAATACTGAGCGAGGAGAAGCACTAGTAGCGGAATTGAGTGAATTAGGCGTTAAAACAGAATTTTATCAAGTAAATACTTCGGATAAAGTTTCCGTTCAGTCTGCTGCCGATGAGGTCATAAAAAACTTTGGACGTATCGATATCCTTGTAAATAATGCCGGTATTACCAGAGATGCGACTTTGTTGAAAATGTCGGATGAGCAATGGCAACAAGTAATTGATATCAATCTTTCAGGTGTGTATAATTGTACCCGAGTCATAGCACCATATATGGTACAAAATGGTTTTGGACGTATCATTAGTATTTCTTCTGTGGTAGGTCTGTATGGCAATTTCGGTCAGACAAATTATGCAGCAGCAAAAGCTGGTGTTATCGCTATGACTCAGACATGGGCAAAGGAATTGGGAAGAAAAGGTGTCCATGCAAATGCTGTTGCTCCTGGGTTTATCCATACTGAAATTTTGAATGCAATGCCAGAAGATGTATTGGAAAAAATGCGGTCCAAAGTACCATTACAGCGATTAGGTACACCTGAAGATATAGCGAATGTGAATGCATTTCTTGCATCATCTGCCGCAGATTATATTAATGGTGCAACGATTAGTGTTGATGGCGGTATTACTTTGTGATATTTTTAATTCGTTGACGTTGAAATCACGGCAAAATAACAGACTTTTGCCGTATTTCTTAAACCCAAGTTATACTTAAAAAAGTCTTTCTTGGGTAATATTTGTTAATTCTGGAGATTGACCAACTAATTTTTTGTTTATCAAACTTTAAATATCTAAGCTGTCTATTTAAAGTAATTGTACTTCTCACTTCCAATCCAAATGTAAAATTTGGATAAACTAACATTCACCAGTAGACTTGTTGAGAAGGGAAATTATTCAAAATAGCTATAGTACTCGGAAATTATATTTCGCAGGAGTAGTAAATATCCACGTTGATGGAAGAAAAATGAGTACACAAATGGATATAAAATAGAATATCCTTACAGTGAATCTCTAATGCTGTTCTTAAGTTAAATCGGTATTTTTATTTCGGAATGATATTATTTTCTTAATTTTACGTGTCCATTTGGGGTGCTTTCACTACGATGAAGGCTGAGAATATACCCGTTGAACCTGCTCAGATAATGCTGAGAAGGGATGTTTTTGGTTTATTTTAGATCCTCTTTTGGGCATTTTTTCAAATTATAAAAATGAATAAATGTCTAAGATTTTCTTCACTCTTTTGTTTCTTTTTGTACTACAATTGGCACAAAGTCAGATGCTTTCTGGTTTGGTGACGGATATTGACGGTAAGCCATTGCCTTTTGCTATTGTTTTTCTTACTGCTGACCGAAGCATCCATGCGGAATGCGATGAGTTTGGAAAATTCACGCTACGTGTGACAGATAAAGACAGTATTTCAGTTTCATGCAACCTTGTCGGTTTTGAATCCCAAGAAGTTACCATTACGGATTCGGCAGTACCACTGCACATTGTCTTGAGCCAGACGGCACACCAAATTTCTACAATAGAAATCTCTGCTAATCGTGTAAAAGAGGAAGGTCCTTTTACGCGTAAAGACATATCTGCAAAAGAACTTCAATCTATGGATGTATCCGTAGATTTACCATATTTATTGCAATCGACACCATCAATGATAGCCACAAGCGACGCTGGGGCAGGCATAGGATACACTTCCATGCGCTTGCGTGGTTCTGACCAGACCAGAATCAATGTCACCATCAACGGGATGCCGCTCAATGAACCGGAATCACATCAAGTTTTTTGGGTGGATTTACCGGATTTGGTTAATAGTGTTTCATCTATTCAAATTCAACGCGGCGTGGGTCCATCCACAAATGGCACAGGTGCTTTTGGTGGAACTGTAAGTATTGATCTTTCAAACATAGAATCAAAACCTGCCTTTAGGTCGCAGATGACTTATGGATCCTTTAATACCAAAAAACTCACAGTACAAGGTTCTACTGGATTGATACAAAACAAATTTGGATTCAATGGAAGATTAAGTGTTATAAAATCCGATGGATACGTTGACAGAGCATACTCTAACCTATTATCTGGCAATTTAGCAGCAATGTACCTTTGGGAAAAATCTTCTTTGCGCTTCCAGTGGCTCAGCGGTGGCGAAAAAACTTATCAATCATGGTGGGGAGTTCCACAGAGTGTTGTAGATAATGATCTGAAAGCCAAGACGACGCATTATTATAATAATTTAGGCAGCATTTATGAGACAACATTAGATTCTATCAACTTATTTTCTTCAGGGCGCACCTACAATTATTATACTTATGACAATCAAATTGACAGATTTAATCAAAATCATGCTCAAATAATGTATACCTTGTCACCAAGCCCGAATTCAACCTTTAAAAGTATGGTATATTATCGAAAAGGATCCGGATATTACGAACAACAGAAATTTAATCAAGACGGTACTGAGTACGCCAGTCTTTTTGAAGGAAATCAGGATCTTGTGCGCAGAAGATGGATATCAAATGATGTGATTGGTGTAGCTTTAGATTATACAAGGGGTTTGAAAAATTTTAATGTAATGGAGGTAGGTTTGCATGCCAATAAATATTTTGGTAACCATTTTGGTAGGTTGGTTTCGATTGACGGCGAAATAGTAGGAAATGATGTAGAAAACCAAGATTATTATTTTAATGACGCGGACAAAATCGATATTTCATCCTTTATTAGACTCGAAAAATCGTTTAAAAAGTGGAAATTTTCAGGTGATGCACAATGGCGATTTGTGGATTATAGTATTGTAGGTAGTGACAATGATTTAATTCAAATCTCAGAATTATATACAAAACAATTTTTCAATCCTAAAATGGGCATTTCTTATAAAATCAACGATAAGAGTCTGTGGTATGGCTCCGTAGCGGTAGCCCAGAAAGAACCTTCGCGAAGCGACCTTATAGATAGCCATCAATTGGCAAAGCCTAAACATGAAACCCTTATTGACTATGAAATGGGATACAAGCTAGAGACGGCGAAAATGAAAGCAGACATTAATGCTTATTATATGCAATATTTTGATCAATTGGTGCTTACAGGTGCCCTGAATGATGTAGGTGCTTCTTTGCGCCAAAATGTTGACAGAAGTTATCGATTAGGCATTGAGTCAAGTGCTTTGTTTGCATTGTATAAAACTATTCAGTTTTCTTATAATATTGGTTTGAGTACCAATAAAATTGCTGAATTTAAAGAAATTATATATGATTATACAAATGGATATGATGTAGTTGCCGTAACGTATAAAAATACAGATATTTCTTTTTCACCAAATATTGTAACATCAGGGGCAATACATTATAAGCCCATGCAGAACTTACATTTTCAATGGCAGTGGACATATGTTGGTAAGCAGTTTCTAGATAATACTTCAAGATATGAACGAGTATTACCAGCGTATCAGTTTCAAAATGCATCACTAACATGGAGTCCTAGACTGATTGCTGGAAGTCGAATATCATTCGGACTACATATTATGAATATTTGGAATGCGTTATACAGCTCGAATGGTTATACTTATTCTTACATCTATGGTGATACCATTACTGAAAACTTTTTATATCCTCAAGCTGGTAGACATGGATATCTTACATTATCAGTTGAGTTTTAAAAGGATAATTTTTCTTGTAAAAGATGAGTTGCTATTACTGCTATAAATAAATCAAAGTATTTTTATTTTTTCATAGGATTGGAAAAATACATTAAATGAATTGAATAGTTTTTTAATATGGATATTTATGACCCAGTTTTTGTAAGGAAATTATTTGATCGTATGTCTGATTCATATGATAGAATGAACACAATCACATCTTTTGGATTTTCTGTTTTATGGCGTAAGCAATTTATCAATAAAGTCACAGGTACGAAAGATCCTATTGAGATTCTAGATTTGTTGTCTGGTTTAGGAGAAAATTGGGATTTGCTTTTAAAAAAATTTCCAAACGGTCATATTACAGCTTTAGATTTTTCATCTAATATGGTGGACCAAAGTGCAGATAAAAACCGCAAATATTTCAGTAATAAAGTGGAAATATTAAACCAAAATATTTTACAAAATGAATTAAGGAAACAGCATTATGATGTAATTACGTGTGCTTTTGGGTTGAAGACTTTTAATGCCGAACAGATTGATACTATTGCTGATTGCGTAGAAAACGTTCTAAAGGATGATGGTGCATTTACTTTTATAGAAATTTCAAAACCCAACTTCGTTCTTCTTCAATTCTTTTATAGGTTTTATTTAAAATGGATCATTCCTATGCTAGGTAAACTATTCTTGGGAAATCCTGAAGATTATAGAATGTTGTGGACTTATACTGATCGCTTTGAAAACTGTTCGCAGGTAAAGCAAATATTTGAAAGAAATAATTTAGAAGTTGAATACCATACCTATTTTTTTGGTTGTGCTTCTGGTATATCGGGTAGAAAAGTAAAATGATCGTATTTGTTTTTATTTTGCAAAATAGATTGACTAAAGAGAAATTACTCTTGCCTAACTATAAATACTGGAATTTTAACTTTATGTCGTACCGATTCGACAGTTGTTCCAAAAATCATATCTTTTAGAAAATTGTGACCATGAGCGCCCAATACTAATAGATCAGCTTGATATTTTTCTACGGCTTCTGGGATGCGAATTTTTGGATTGCCATAACCAAGGTGTGTAGTGATACTAAAACCTTTTCTTCGCAATTCTTCTGCATAAAACTCTAATCTTGCTTCGTCATCTTCGGTTTCTTTGTCTTTGATATCTTCCCCTAAAACCATTGCGCCGGCAGATTCTACAATATGCATGAGTACATAATTTGATGAAGTGCTTCCGATGGATGTGGCATATTCCAAGGTTTGTTCGTCCACATCAGAGTAATCCACAGCGATTGCAATGGTTTGGAATTTCTTCTTTTCGAACGTAGGGAAGATATTTATGGCAGCATGGGTAGAGATTTTTGGTTCGCTTAGTCTAACCTTCAATAATGGCATAAAAGTGACATAGAGAAGTAAGAAACCCGCACCTATTACCAATGGAACAACCGTGAGCCATAAAATCATGGGGTTCTCTGATGTTGCCAGCCACCCGCTGACCTCATCAAGGACTAATTTGACATTAAGAGAAACAATTATTGCTGCACACAACCACGCGAGTATTTTTACCCAATTAGGAATAACAAGCTTGCCCATCCTTTTTCTATCACTCGTAAAATGAATCAATGGTATGATTGCAAATCCCAGTTGTAAACTTAAAATAACTTGGCTCAGTATCAACATTTTTCCAGTTACGCTTTCTCCAAAAATCAATATTGTGATGACGGCAGGTAAAATAGCGAGAGCCCTAGTCAAAAGGCGCCGTATCCAAGGTTGGACGCGCAAATTGAGATATCCTTCCATTACAATTTGGCCAGCGAGGGTTCCAGTGATCGTAGAACTTTGTCCTGCTGCAATTAGAGCGACAGCAAATAAGATTGGAGCCAATGTGCTACCTAGTAGTGGCTCAAGAAATTTGTGCGCATCTTGAATTTCTGCAACCTCATACATGCCAGCTCGGTAAAATGTAGATGCCGCTAAAATTAAGATTCCAGCATTGACAAAAAATGCCATATTAAGTGCAATCGCCGAATCTATAAAATTAAACTTTAAAGCATTTTTAGTGTCAGTCATATTTTTAGTAAACTTCCTTGACTGTACTAAAGATGAATGTAAATATAAGTTGTGTGGCATCACTGTAGCACCAATAATTCCAATGGCAATGTACAAGGCCGTTTGATCCGGTAGTGATGGTACGAATCCTTTGACCAACTCGCCCATATCAGGTTTTGCTATAAAGATTTCAATCAAAAAAGCTAATCCAATGATTGCCACTAATGCCAAAATGAATGCCTCCATAATGCGCATACCTCTCTGAATAAGAAACATCAGAATGAATGTATCAACAAATGTCAATAATACTCCATAAAGCAATGGAATACCGAAAAGTAGCTGTAATCCTATCGCCATACCTAATACTTCAGCGAGATCTGTGGCAGCTATTGCTATCTCAGCCAATAAGTAAAGTATAAAATTGATCGGACGACTATATGTTTCTTTTGATGCTTGCGCAAGATCTCTACCTCCAACAACACCAAGCCTTGCGCTTAAGCTTTGGAGTAGTAAAGCCATTAAATTTGACATCAATAGTACCCAGATAAGGGTGAAGCCATATCGACTTCCACCAGCTATATCGGTAGCCCAATTGCCTGGATCCATATACCCGACACTGACAAGATAAGCTGGTCCCATAAAGGCAAAAAGCTTTCTTAAAAATCCATTCTTTTTTGTGGTATCAATGGATGAATGTACTTCTTCCAATGATTTTCCAAATTCATTTTTGCGCTCCATATATCAAAAAAAAATACATGACATTTATGAGGTCACAGTGGCGAAGATAGTACAATTTAAGCATTTTTGTTTGCACATACATCAAACATTCTAGAAATAATATTTTTACATGGGTACATGCTCCATGTAACAATTTTAACACAAATTTCGTTTGAAGTACTATTCACCTAGCATTTTTTTATGAAAATTTGTAGTTATCTTCTCGTCTTTATCTTTCTGGCTGGATTGTTACAGGCTCAAAATTCTAATAAAGATAGCTTGTACCAAACAAATATTGCAAAATCAAAACTATACGGATTTTATATTCCAAGAGATATAGATGATGCTTTACAAGTCATTGATAATAATACTACTGAAGAGGGTAGGGCTTCCTTACGTACTATCGACGAAGAAACCATGTCAAAAAAGCTTTACTTTGGCTTAGGTCGATGGATGGAATATCAATGGAATTTTGTTGAAGGCTCGCGGTTCTCCCACTATCTTAGAGAGAAAGGTTTAAGATATGTAGAAGATATGGTTAGATTTATGTTGATAACTTATCATAGACATAATGTAAAAATGCCACTCAATTCAGACGAATTAATAAAACAATTGAATCTAGAGAGAGATAAAAAATTGGAGAAAGAAAGGCCGATAATTTCAGAAATGGTTAGGCATAAACCTAGTGAGTAAGTTTCAAACTCATTCAATCAATTACTTTATTCTACATTATGTCTTTATCATGACATAGTTTAAGATTGCATTAAGGAATAGATACCTGTGAGATATATATTTTGATTACATTTGCGGTTTATTTTTAAAAAATGATGATGAAACCATTTTCTATTCTTTTATTTTTGAGTTTCATGGTGGCTTTTATGTCCTGCAACAATGATCTGGATCTTACAGAAGATGGGACTGATGTGGCGGTGATTTATGGCGCTTTCAATCCATCTGACTCAGCTCAATATATCCGAGTGGAAAGAGCATTTATTGATGACGCTACATCTGCTTATACCTTGGCTAAAGACATCGATCAACTTTACTTCAAAGATATAGTTGTGGAATTAGAAATTGATGGTGCAAAACATATTTTGGAAAAGGTGGACGGAAATGAAGAAGGATACATAAGGAGTGCAGGAGCATTTGCAGATGCGCCGAATTACCTTTATAAAATAAAAACTTCTGAATTGGGTCTTAATAATTCGAAGAAGCAAGCAGTAAAACTCACAGTCAAAAAGGCTGACGGATCGACCCTTACCGAAGCGAATGCCACTACCTTGTTTCCGTTAGCGATCAATGATGTCAATCCACCACTTGCTGGATCTCTATTATCACTACCTTACACGGCAAATTTCAGAGTGACTTGGTATCCGGAAGAAAAAATGCCTATATCAGATGTGAATATGATAGTTCACTTTGATGAAATTAGTGCATCTGGTACTGTCAGTAAGCAGGTTACTTGGCCTATAAAAAAGAACATCACCCAAGCGAATATAACTGGAGCTAGTTATAGTTATACTGCAAATATTTTGGGAAGAAGTTTTTATGAATTTATGAGATCAAATCTGACTGCTGACCCGTCAATAAATAGAGTGTTTAAAAAAATGAATCTTCAAATCATATCTGCTGATGACCAATTGCGACAATATATTCAAATTGGCCTTGCAAATCAAGGGATTACTTCTAGTGGTGAGATTCCTACATATTCTAATTTGTCAAATGGTGGAAGAGGTATTTTTTTTACAATGACCGAATTCTATAGTGCAGACCATGGTTTAACTAAACCAACTTTGGATTCTCTTTCAAAAGGAATTTTTACCAGAGCACTCAATTTTCAATAATTCTGCCTTTTTGTCATATTAATTGACGAAATATCAGACATAGTCCTAAAATTTGACAGTTTTTGTCACTCATTCAGTTTTGAAAGAGCATACATCTCATTGGAATTGTAATTGTATTAGATTAGCATATCATTTTAAAATTAAAATTCTAATACAATATGGGTAAAATAATAGGAATAGATTTAGGTACCACAAACTCTTGTGTTGCGGTGATGGAAGGTAATGAACCCGTGGTCATTGCCAATGAAGAGGGAAGAAGAACAACACCTTCTGTTGTGGCATTTTTGGATAATGGTGAGAGAAAAGTGGGTGATCCTGCTAAACGTCAAGCTATTACCAATCCTAAGCGCACAATTGCTTCTATAAAAAGATTTATGGGAAATCGTTATAGTGAAATCACTAATGAAGCTGGTAGAGTAGCATATAAAACAGTCAAAGGAGATAATGATACTGTAAGGGTAGAAATCGACGGAAGAATGTACACTCCTCAAGAAATATCCGCAATGACACTTCAGAAAATGAAGAAAACAGCAGAAGATTTTCTAGGTCAGGAAGTGACTGAAGCGGTCATCACAGTACCCGCATATTTCAATGACTCTCAGCGTCAAGCTACGAAAGAAGCAGGTGAGATTGCCGGACTTAAAGTGCAGCGAATCATCAACGAACCTACTGCTGCAGCTTTAGCATATGGGTTAGATAAAAAACATGCAGATAGTACCATAGCTGTTTTTGACCTTGGTGGTGGCACATTTGATATTTCTATTCTAGAGTTGGGCGATGGCGTTTTTGAAGTAAAATCTACCAATGGTGACACACACCTCGGTGGAGATGATTTTGATCAAGTGATCATCGATTGGTTGGCAGAAGAGTTTAAAGTGCAAGAAAATGTAGACCTTCGCAAAGACCCGATGTCTCTTCAAAGGATCAAAGACGCTGCTGAAAAAGCAAAAATCGAGTTGTCTTCTTCGGCAGAGACAGAAATTAATCTTCCTTATGTCACAGCGGTGGACGGCGTTCCAAAACACTTAGTGATGAAATTGACAAGGGCTAAGTTTGAACAATTGGCTGACACTTTGATCAAGCGAACATTAAAGCCTTGTGAAGATGCACTGAGAGATGCGGGATTGTCAAAGAGCAATATTGATGAGGTGATTTTGGTGGGTGGTAGTACCCGTATTCCAGCAATTCAGACAGCTGTAGAAAACTTCTTCGGTAAAAAACCAAATAAAAGTGTAAATCCTGACGAAGTAGTGGCTTTGGGCGCTGCTATTCAAGGTGGCGTTTTGAGTGGTGATGTAAAAGATGTCCTCTTACTTGATGTTACACCTTTGTCTATGGGTATCGAAACTATGGGTAATATGTATGACATTGTGATAGAATCCAATAGTACGATTCCTACGAAAAAGACGAAGACTTATTCGACAGCTAGTGATAATCAGCCAAGTGTAGAGATTCATATCTTACAAGGGGAGAGACCTATGGCAAGAGATAACAGAAGCGTAGGAAGGTTTATTTTGGATGGAATTCCACCAGCACCAAGAGGTGTTCCTCAAGTAGAAGTGACCTTTGATATAGATGCCAATGGTATTCTGAAAGTGACAGCAAAAGATAAGGGCACAGGTAAAGAGCAAAATATTAGAATCGAAGCTTCAACAGGATTGTCACAAGAAGAAATAGCCAAAATGAAAGCAGATGCTGCTGCAAATGCAGATGCTGATAAAGTAGCAAAAGATAAAGCAGAAAAAATCAATACGGCTGATAGCTTGATATTCCAAACTGAAAAGCAGTTGAAAGAGATTGGGGATAAAATTCCAGCTGACAAAAAAGCCAATATTGAATCTGCACTTACAGAACTCAAGGAGGCACACAAAATGCAAGACATGGCACAAATTGATGCCGCATCTGAGAAGATGAATGCAGCTTGGCAGGCAGCATCTCAAGACATTTATCAGGCACAACAACAAAATGGAGGCGCTAATCCTCAAGAATTTGCTGGTGATGAAAGTAATGCTCAAAATACGGGAAATGCAGGAGATCAGGTGACAGATGTAGAGTTTGAAGAAGTGGGTGATAAGAAGTAAGTTTGTTTTTGAGACTGAATAAAGAAAGCCGAGCCATTGTGGCTCGGCTTTTTCATTTTACTAAAGACTCGAGATTTTTATATTGTACATGTAACCGCGAAAAAATCAAATGCATCAGTTTAGTGTAATCTTTGGAATAATTTATAAATTGTGGGGTGGTTTGTGGCTATTTTCTTACTTTTGCGAAGCCAAAATAAATAGTAATAATGTCTGATAGATTCAAAGATTTGGAAATAATAGAAAGTACGGCACGTGATTTTGCTTTAAAAAATATTAAGCCACATGTCATGGAATGGGATGAAGCTCAGCATTTTCCTAAACATATTTTCAAAGAACTTGGCCAGATGGGCATGATGGGAGTCTTGGTACCAGAAGAGTATCAAGGTGCTGGCTTAGGTTATCAAGAATATATCAGTGTTATTGGTGAGATTGCAAAAGTATGTGGATCCATTGGATTAAGTGTGGCTGCTCATAATAGTCTTTGCACAGGACATATTTTACAATTTGCTAATGAAGAACAAAAAAAAATGTACTTACCAAAACTTGCCACAGGTGAGTTTATTGGAGCTTGGGGACTGACAGAAGCAAATACAGGATCTGATGCAATGAGGATGCAATGTGTAGCAAAACAAGATGGCGACTATTACATCATTGATGGCACAAAAAATTGGATAACTCATGGAAAAACTGGAGATGTGCTTGTGCTTTTGGCTCGTACAGGTGAATTACTAGATAGTAGAGGTATCAGTGCGTTCATTATTGAGAGAGGTACTCCCGGATTTAGGGCTGGAAAATCTGAGAATAAATTGGGTATGAGGGCATCAGAAACAGCTGAATTAATCTTTGAGAATTGCCGAATACATAAATCCCAAATGATAGGAGAGGTAGGAGAAGGTTTCATCCAAGCCATGAAAGTACTTGATGGAGGGCGTATAAGTATAGCTGCATTATCTCTCGGAATAGCAAAAGGCGCTTATGAAGCTTCAGTTCAGTATGCCAAAGAGAGAAAACAGTTTGGAAAACCTATAGCTGATTTTCAGGCAATAGGCTTTAAATTGGCAGATATGGAGACTAAAATTCAAGCAGCTGAAGTTTTGGTGCGCAAGTCTGCGTACTTAAAAGACAACAAACAAAAAGTTACTACAATTTCAGCTATGGGTAAATATTATGCTTCTGAAATTGCTGTCCAAGTTGCGACTGAAGCAGTACAGATTTTTGGTGGCTATGGGTATACTAAAGACTATCCTGTAGAGAAATATTATAGAGATTCAAAACTGTGTACCATTGGCGAAGGTACATCTGAGATTCAAAAACTCGTGATAAGTAGGAATATTTTAAATGGAGATAACTAAAATAAAAACAACAGACAACCGTATTTTCGTTAAAATTATTGTAAATTGAAGCAAATTAACATTATTTTTATTTTACAATAAAGATTTTATATTATATTTGCCTCTAATAAATGTATTGATATGGCCAGACACATACTTTTTATTTTAATTTTTCTCACATCATTCAGCCTTTTTGGTCAGTTTTCGTATTCTCCGACCCCATTGGTGATGTCCTTTGGTTCAGAGGCATTTGAGAATGTGTTAGATTTTCACATTAACAATGCAAAGGATAGTACATACACTATTTATTGGAAATTGGAAAAAGATCAGAATACTTGGCCATCTGTGTGGGAGTCAAAAGTTTGTGATAAGAATACTTGCTACTTAGCAAATAATGATATGTGTCCTATTAGTAATCCTAATATCATGGGTCAGGGAAGCACATTATTTCAATTGCATGTAAATCCAAATGGCGAAGCAGGAAGTACTATTTTGGTATTTAGACTCTTTAGTGATAAAGACTTTAAAAATGAAGTTTTCAAAACTAAAGTTTATGTGAATAGTGCAGTTTCTACAAAGAATTCACAATTGAAATCTGATATCAGAGCATATCCAAACCCTGCATCTGATTACTTTAGTATTTCAAATAATCAAGTTGTGAAAAAACTTGTTATTTATAATATGTTTGGCAAAGAAGTGAAATCATTTTTTCACTATAATAATGCAGAGCATGAAATTTCTGATATTAAAACGGGAATGTATATTGTTAAAATGTTTGACGAAAAAAATAGATTAGTAAAGACAGTTAAACTTAATAAAGTCAGTGGTGGTGCATAAGTATTAAGCATTCTTCACATTGTAAAAAAGGGATTAGTTATACAATTAATCCCTTTTTTATTTGCACTTCATTTTAACTTTTGCCTCGAACTGGCAAGGTTTTTACTTTTTTTCTGTCAAAAAAAGACCAATTCAAAAAAGGCGATTGCAAAGCACCGCGCATTCCTGATTCAAAATGTTTTTTCCTATCGCCTTGATTATCATTAGTTAAATTTTGATATGATACAAAAGCGATTGATGCACTATTGACTCTTCATTTACTATCGCTTGTTTGTTGAACGATATCCTGGAACATTAACTGTCTTTAAATTGAATGATTCTTACTTTTTTAAGTAGCTACTAATTATATGAACATTGCAGATTAGTATTACACAAATATGTAAATAATTTTTATGAAAAAAATGGTCAATAATACATATTTGTACAATGTTGAAAATCAATAAAATATACATACAAATTAAAAATTATTAAAAAAATACATATAATGTTTTTTTATAATATGTATTTGTATTATGTTTGCATCACCTTAAATGTAAGAGTATCGTTTTTTATTTTGAGATCCTAGTTTAATAATAGAACTGTTTATCTGTATAAAAGTACATTCAGATCCCAATCGAGGTCATCCCAATAACCGAAAATTGATGGTGGCTAGGATATACAATACACTTTCAGGTAATATAGTTACGTAACCTATATGACTTGACGGATGGGCAGTTCTATTTTAATTCTTTAATTTGCTTATTAGGTGCACAAATCAAGAAATTAATAACTACTTTAACTGAAAAAATTTACGTTCCTTAAAATTTTTGATCAATAATATATGGCAACATCATGCGCCATGTAGGCCAATCATGTTTTATGTCATAGCCCCACACATCAAGGTCATGTGGTATCTCTCTATGATGCAATAAACCTGACAAATGTCTGGATGCATCAGGATCTTCATAATCTCCTGATCCTGTCAAAATATGAATGTGATTTGATTGTCGTATTTTGTCTAATGTAAACTGATCATTCCATTCTTTTAAGTAATGAAGTGGGCTATTCCAGAAACAATCAGTATCCCAATACTGCTTAGTGTAATAACCTAGGTTATACACGCCAGACATTGCTATACAACCATTGATGGCAAATGGATTTTTAAAGAATAAGTTTGCAGCATGCAATCCACCGAAAGATGCGCCACAAGTGATGATAGGTGTATCTTGGCTGGTTCTACTTTTTATAAATGGCACTACTTCTTGATAGACATATTCATTAAATTGTAAATGTCTACTGATTTTACTTTTACCACTAAGTTTACTATTGAGCCAACTTTCACTATTAATTGAATTGATAGAGTATACCTTGACTTTACCTTGGTCTATATACTTTTGAAGTACATCAATCATCAAGAATCTCTCATATTCCAAGTAGTCGGCTGCTGCTGTAGGTAATAACAACAGTACAAACCCAAAATGTCCGTATTCTACAATTTCCATTTCCTTTTGTAAAATTGGACTATACCATGATTTAATCTCTCTGTGCATAAGCGGTTATTTTGATGCAAATAACGATATTATTTCGATGACAAAACAAATTTATTTGTTCAAATTGAAAGAAATTTTCATTTTTAGTATAATAAACAGAATTCTTCAGTTTAATATAAAAATTCAAACGACAAGTTGTTTTATTGTGCTGTCAAATGAGGCATTAAATCATTATTTTTTTTGTTTCTGCCTCAAATAAGGGTAAATTTGCAAATTTTATTATTAGGACTTTTTAGATTTAAAATTTGTGATTGGTACTTATTACTTTAACTGTCTGCTAATACTGATTTTCAATCACACTTCATAGTATGTTTTGTATGAATACACCTTGGTCGAATTATTTAGTGATGGCATTTGTATTAGCTTTATTGATTGTGAATGTCATTTTTCGGGTAAGAGTAATGAAGTATTACAAAGAGATGGTGAAGCATCACATTGATTTTGATCCTTTGGCGGTTTTTAGTAAAAATCGTCTACAGAATGAAGTGTACGATAAGTATCCGCAACACTCAGTTTTAATTCAAACATTTGTATATAACATAAAGCTATCGATAGCAATAGCTCTTGGGCTGATTTTGCTTTTAGCTTTATTGGCAATAATTTTAAAAACTTTCGCATGAGTTCAATAAAATCCCTGAAAATTGGGCTAGTTGGTGTAGGCCATCTGGGTAAGATCCATCTCAAATGTATATTTAATACACCTTTCACCTTAGTTGGATTTTATGATGAAGACGCATTTTTGAGAGAAGTGGTAGCTTCTGAGCATAATGTCAAAGCTTACACTTCTTTGGAGGAACTAGTGGACGCTTGTGACTGCATAGATGTTGTAGCACCCACCACTGCTCATTATGAGATAGCTAAGATAGCAATAGAAAGGCGAAGGCATGTTTTTATTGAGAAACCCGTAACCGAAACTATTGAACAAGCCAAAAAATTATTTGACTTAGCACAAAAACATGATGTTAAAGTGCAAGTAGGTCATGTTGAAAGATATAATCCTGCCATCTTGTCTATGAAGGATGTGCCTTTGCAGCCCAAGTTTATAGAGGCCCATAGATTGGCCATTTTTAACCCAAGAGGCACTGATGTATCAGTAGTTTTGGACTTAATGATCCACGATATTGACATAGTGTTAAGCATGATAAAATCGCCTGTGAAGCACATATCTGCCAATGGTGTAAGTATAGTAAGTACAACCCCAGATATATGTAATGCTAGAATAGAATTTGACAATGGCGCTGTGGCAAACCTCACTTCTAGTAGGATAAGTTTGAAAAATATGAGGAAAATCAGAATATTTCAAGAAAACGCATATATTTCAATGGATTTCCTTGAAAAATCTGCACAAATAGTTCAAATAGAAGATGCTTTAGAAGGTGAAGAAAATGGCATGACGATATCTACAAATTCAGGATTGAAACGTATTACTATTGATAGCCCAAGTATTATGACAAATAATGCAATAGTAGATGAATTGACAGATTTTTATTATACAATTGCAGAGCATAAGCCTGTCTCTGTTTCTTTGGCAGATGGAATCAGAGCATTGGAAGTCGCTTTTGAAATTCAAACCATTATAACAAAATAATGCGGATACTTACATACAACACTATATTAATTTTGGTTTTCTTCCAAATGAGTTGTGGTTTAAATGATAATGAAGCTCCAATTCCTGGGTATCTCAATTTCACTTCTATCGGTGTCGCTCCGTATGGCGGCAGCAATGTGGAGACTAATAGTATAACAGATTTATATGTTTTTTTGGATGGCCAGATTCAAGGTGTGTTTCCATTACCAGCCAAAGTTCCTATCCCAAATCCTGAAAAAAGTCAGGAATTAACCATTCTGGCAGGTATCAAAAATAACGGAGTTGCAGCAAATCCTGTTTTCTACCCGTTTTACAAGTCTTTTGTTAAAACAATTCAAATGGAGCCATTGGAAGTAATTGATATGCCAATATTATTTGAATATGCTGATAAGGCGAAAATAAAATATTATGAAAATTTCGAATCTATTAATTCTATTTTCACACTTAATGTGGGAGGTACAAATGGAACCATCCAAAAGGATAATACTGATGCCACGGTAGGGGTAAGTTGCGGAAAAGTTACACTTGGTTCTGGCATGACAACTTTGCAATTGGCCACTAGTACTGGAGTCCGTAAAACAGATGTGGCAGGTGGAGCTAGTTATGTCGAGTTTGATTATAAAGGTGACGGGGTGATAAGTGTAGGGATTCTTAAAAGAAGTGGAGCAAACCAGCTTGAACAATACAAAGTATTCGTGCCTTGTAAAAATGAATGGAATAAAATTTATATAGATTTTGCTGATCTTATTTCGCCAAAAGATTTTGACGATTATAGAATTCTTCTTGGCTTTTCCCGTAAAGATAATAATAACATTGCCAATATTCAGATAGACAATCTAAAGCATTGGAGTTTTTAAGATATGAGTGAACATCGCAGGATCGAATTATTCATTTATAGAACAGGTGACATTCTCTCTGCTTTCTTCGCATGGTTTTTATTTTTTGTTTATAGAAAGAAAATCGAATTTGGAGCAATACATTTTGATGAAATAATTCAAGATAATAAGCTATGGTATGGATTATTCACAATTCCGATTTTGTGGGTACTGATATATTCGATTTTTGATAAATATAGAGACATTTATAGATACTCTAGATTGGAAACGCTAAAGAGTACGCTATTTTCCACATGTATAGGAGTCATTATTTTGTTTTTCACAGTATTAAAGGATGATACGGTGTTTCAAAAAATATCCTATTCTCAAGTACTTTTAGCCTTATTTCTTATTCATTTTGGCATTACATCAATAGTCAGAATGATTATACTGACGGTAGCTAGTAGAAGGCTGAAAGCTGGACTAGTAAGTTACAATACAGTCATCATAGGTGGCGACAAAAATGCGATGGATTTGTACGAGGATATGACAGGCAGGCCTTACTCTCTAGGACATAAGTTTATTGGATTTATAGACAGTAATGGAAAAAGTACTAATATTTTGTCGAAACATCTACCGAAATTAGGTAAAATAAAAGATATCAATCAAGTCATTTATGACAATAAAATAGAGGAAGTCATAATCGCGGTAGAGACTTCAGAACATGATAAATTGAAGTCCATCCTTGATACCTTATTTGACCATTCGGAATCCCTACTAATAAAAGTCATTCCAGATACTTATGACATCATGATAGGTACTGTAAAAATGAATCATATTTATGGTGCCGTTTTGATTGAGATAGAACAAGAGTTAATGCCAAATTGGCAAAAGGTAGTAAAACGTATCATGGATTATACCATTTCCTTAATAGCTTTAGTTTTACTGCTACCAGTAATTATTTACGCTATGATCCGTGTAAAAATATCATCTGCTGGTCCTATCTTCTATAAGCAAGAGCGCATAGGTTTAAATGGAAAACCATTTGACATTATAAAATTCAGATCTATGGGTGTGGAGGCTGAAAAAAACGGTCCTCAATTGTCAAGTGACAGTGATCTGAGGGTGACGAGATGGGGAAAAATCATGCGAAAATGGAGGATAGATGAGATTCCACAATTTTTCAATGTCATCAAAGGAGATATGTCTGTTGTAGGACCAAGACCAGAAAGAAAATATTACATTGATCTGATCTCAAAAGAAGCACCGCATTACAAACATTTGCTCAAAGTCAGACCAGGTATTACGTCGTGGGGGCAAGTAAAATATGGTTATGCTTCCAATATCCAGCAAATGTTACAACGTCTGAAATTCGATATTCTTTATATAGAAAATATGTCATTGAGTCTTGATATTAAAATATTATTTTATACATTACTTGTTCTAATACAAGGTAAAGGAAAGTAAAATGAAGAAAAAGCACTTGAATTCCCTTTGCGTAAGTTCTGAATTTGATCCTTTTCGCCAGAAATCGCACACATTGCCTATTTATCCGACTTCAGCATTTGAATTTGAAAGCGTAGAGGAGAGTATTGAAATTTTTACGGGTCAAAAGTCAGGCTATGTATACAGTAGATACAAAAATCCTACTGTAGAACATGTGGCAGAAAATATCTGTGCATTGGAGTGCTATGATTTGGTTGAAAATGGTTTTGGACTAATGACATCTAGTGGAATGTCAGCTATCTACACTTTAATCACATCCATAATAAAGCAGGGAGAGGAGATTCTTACCCAAGAAGATCTGTACGGTGGAACTACCGAGTTATTGCAAAAAGTGGTAACAAGATCAGGAATTAAGATGCATTTTGCAGACTTGTCTGATCATGAGAGATTGAGGGAATTATTGAATTTCCATAAAAATATCAAGTTGATTTATCTGGAAACTCCTGCTAATCCAACAATGAAATGTCTTGACATAGCGGAAATAAGTGCTATTGCTACAACTTTTGATGTTTTGGTATGTGTGGATAATACATTTTGTACGCCGATGATTCAAAGACCTTTGTCACGCGGTGCTGATTTTGTGATTCATTCCACTACCAAGTATTTGAATGGACATGGTAATTCCATCGCAGGAGTGATAGTGGCAAAAGATAAGAAATGGCAATCTGTTATTTGGAATTCATTAAAACTAACTGGATCAATATGCAGTCCATGGGAAGCATGGTTGGTGTATAATGGACTGAAGACACTCTCATTGCGTATGGAAAGACACAGTTCAAATGCTCTAAAAGTTGCTGAATGGCTAACTAATCATCCAAAAGTAATACAGGTAAACTACAATGGGTTGAAATCGGATGCTTACCACGATATTGCATCTAAACAAATGTCACTTTATGGCGGAATGCTGAGCTTTCGGATAGACTCTGACCTACAAGGTACATTACAATGCATTAATAATTTTAGGTTATGTACTCTAGCTCCTACATTGGGTGATGTAGATACATTGGTATTGCACCCCATTACTTCATCTCATCTTAATGTAGATAGAAAAGTATGTGAGAAACTAGGTATTACTGATAATTTGATCCGCCTATCGGTTGGAATAGAATTTGTTGAAGATATCATACATGACCTTTCACAATCCCTAGATAAATTAAAATAATGTCAAATCCAGTTAAAAAAACATCTACAATTCAGATAAATATCAGTCTGAACGACAAGAAGTTTCCTGAAGCCATAGAGTGGAAATCCGATGATAACCCGAATGGTACAGGTTTTCAAGAATGCAAAGCTATGTCATTGGCGGTTTTTGATAAAACTTATTTAGACACGTTGAAAATCGATCTCTGGACTACTGATATGCAAGTGGTGGAAATGGATAGATTTATATATCAATCATTAAGATCAATGGCAGATATGTATTTTCGTGCGACAAACAATGGATCATTGGCTAATGATATGCAGTCATTTGTAGACTATTTTGGTACCCAAACTGGGATCATCCCAAAGGAAGTCAATGAGGATGCATGAGGATAATTTTATAGAATATCATCATGACGTATTGGATGATGAAACAATGTCTGACAGAGCCATTTTGTTTAATAATCGAATGGCAACAAGGAGATCTATAAGGGATTTCTCAACACAGGAAATACCCAAAAAAATTATAGAAAATATCATTCTTACTGCAAATAATGCGCCTTCTGGAGCCAACAAGCAGCCTTGGTACTTTTGTGCCGTGTCAAATAAAGATTTAAAACATCAAATTCGACTAGCTGCTGAAAAAGAAGAATATGTAAACTACCATGGCAGAATGTCTGACGCTTGGGTGGAGGATCTAAAGCCGTTGGGAACAGACTGGGAAAAACCTTTTCTCACTGATGCCCCTTGGCTGATAGTAGTTTTTAGAAGGGCTTTTGATACAGATAATGAAGGAAATATACATAAGAATTATTATGTCACTGAATCCGTGGGTATCGCATGTGGATTTCTAATTGCGGCTATACATCATGCTGGATTAGTAACAGTGACGCATACGCCCAGTCCAATGAATTTTTTACAGAAAATTTTGAAACGGCCTGAGAATGAAAAACCTTTTTTATTGTTGCCGGTGGGATATCCTGCACATCGTGCCCTGGTACCAAATATTACAAAAAAAGTTGATGAGTCTGTGTATGGTTTCCTTGAATGATCAAATCACTTGCACTTTATAGCCAGATCTCTTCAATAGCGCAATGATGCCATTATTGCCAGGTAAATGCGCAGCCCCTACCGCCACAAACAAGGACTCCGTCCTTGACAATATTTGGATTCTTTCTGTCATACGTATATTACGGTTGTAAATCATAAGATCCCGAAGGCCTCCCATGCTTTTTTTCGTAGATTTATAAAGAGATTTCAAATTACTGTCTTTGTAGAGCTCCACAAGTTTATGGACTTTTTGGTAATAAGTCTTTGAATTTTTAAAAGTAGATTGTAGCATTTTGTATTGAAAGGGTAGAGGAATCTTTTGCAAAATATTGATTTGATCTTCCAAAGATTCAAGTCCCATCATTTTTTTTTCATTTCCCATAGCAAATTTCCATAAATACATATCGAGAGGATCACTGTCAGATTTACCTATTATGCTCTCTGTTATCATATTATGAATGTAAAAAGGTGTCATATGATCTAGATATTCTAAATCCAATGCGTAGGCTTTCAAACACAACATTCTGAATTTGCTAAACTTTCTTGCACCCCAGTAAGATGAATTTGTATTACCATCCTGAAGCGTCATATAAGGGAGAAGGTCGACACCGTCATTATTTAAATCCATTTCGGCACAGTATGTGGAGACCTTAGTGATATATTTTTCTGCAATTTTGGCGTGAGTATATGCATCCGTATTGCGTAAATGAATGGTCCCAAATAAATAGTGAACTATCTGAGAGTCAGGATGATAAAACTTAAACAGCATAAACTAATAAAAATAAAAAACCATTCAAACATGCATGACAAGCACTACAGGTATGAATGGTTTTCGAGTGGTAATAACTCAGATTACTCTTCAGCATTATCATAGTCGTAAGGAAGTACTTTTTCCTTTTTGACTTTTGACAATGTCATCAAAGTTTTTAAACGCTCTATTTCTTCTATTTGTGATAGGGACTTGAATAAAAGCTGTTCATAGGTTGGGATATCTTTACACACAATTTTGAGTAGAATATCCGCTTCACCAGTGATGACGTAGCATTCAGTAACTTCGGGTACTTTTTTGATTTTTTTAATGAAGTTTTCCAATGCATCTTTTTTGTTCCAAGCCAAAGAAACAAGAACATAAGTTTTTACATTTAAGCCTATGGCACTAGAGTCCACTTTTGCATGATAACTTTGGATGATACTAGACTGTTCTAGTTTTTTCACCCTCTCAAGTGTAGGTGCTGGAGATAGACCTATTCTTTTAGATAATTCAAGATTAGTGATCTTACTATTCTCTTGAAGTAATCTTAAAATTTTAAGATCTATTTTATCCATCTTGTAGTCTGAAACTGTATTCACTTTAAAATTTTATTTGTTTATAATACTTAAAATCAACTGCAAAGAAAATATAATTTGCCAAAATGGCATAATTTTAACAATTAATTATTTTTTGAATTTAGATGATATTTGTCATTTCTAGGACATTTATTAGGTTTTTGTCTAAGGAAAATAGTATTTTATAGCATCATTTGGGATTTCAATTTATCTCATAATTCATTTTTTTTGTCTAAGTTCGTAACGCAAATACACGGTAAATAGTATCTTTACATTTTAATTAACATATTTTTTAACACTAAAAATTTAGACACCTTATCATGAAGCAAGTCATCATTCTTTTTTTAATGGGTTTCATTTCTACTATTTATGGACAAAAACAGATCGTGTGGTTTGACACAGGGTTGAAAGTGCAATACGGTGCTGCCGGATTATTAAATACAGCAATCTCTAATTCTGATGTGTATTCTCCAAAGATTGGAACAGGTTTATCCTATGGTGGTAAAATCGGAATCAATTTTGCTTATAATGGAATTGCAATTGATGTGATGAAAAGTAGTTTTTCGCAAGATTTCAATAAAGGTGACAATCGTTACTCAACTATAGATTATAATGGTCTAGATATCTATGTTTTGTTTAGAAATGCCAAGAATTTGGGTTATTTCGAGATTGGTCCAAAATTATCCTTAGTAGATAAAGTAACAAACACCACTGATGCAGAAGCTGATGTAACAGCTGATTATGAAAGTAAAAATATCGCAGCAGTATTAGGATTTGGTGCTAATATTCTAGGTAATGATGGAAGATTTAGTGGTATTTTGGGATTAAGATTTGAATATGGCATCACAGATTTGGGGTTAAAAGACAATAATACATCTCCGGTAAATGATGTATCTATTTATGCTGATGGCTACAAAGCTTCTCATCCGATTTTTGCAGGCGTAGTTTTTGAGTTAAACTGGGGAATCGGTTATTTTGGTAAAGCACAATGTGGTGGCAGATCGAAGTTCATCATGTTTTAAAAATATTTATTACAGAGTTTGAATCGTAAATTGGAATGCATTGGATTAGAAAATATATCTTTGCATCCAAAATGATGGCCTCGTAGTTCAACTGGATAGAATATCAGATTTCGGCTCTGAGGGTTGGGGGTTCGAATCCTCCCGGGGTCACAACGAAATGATGCCAAACAAGCTAAAATCAATTGGATTTCTTGTTTGGCATTAGTTTTTCATGGAGTTATGGTACAGCCACCAACCATAAGTGGATTAGAATGCAATTGTGAGACCAATAGGTTTTTTCATACATGTAATTGTGATGGTGCTTACACCTTTTGTGTATATAATACTGTCAGATTGTATACTTTTGACAACCAAAATGGGTAATCAGTAAAAAAAAATCTTACCGATTAATACAGTCCAAAATTTAAGTTATTTATTACTTTTAATTAGTAAATTGATATATTTCAAAATGAATAAACATAAAAATATACATCTTAAACTCAGTGAATATAGATATGAGTTTTTATTGTTGGCATTATTACTATTGATTTTTGATAAAATTTTTTTTTAGAATTAGGCATTTAAGCAATTAGTGTTTTATATGGAACAGGTTTGTGCTTTATCATTCGCAGTAGTAGATTATCAAAAATACCCTCCTTCATCTTGTTTCGATTGTATCTGTAACAATATTCATCTAGATAGTATTGCAGATGTTTAGCGTGACCATGTATGCCTCTCAACCAAGATTTAAATCCCATAATTATTCGATGCATTACTGTAAAATTACTTCCTTTCTTCTTCGATTTCTCCGTTTTGAGATTTGGCATTTCTTTCTCTAAACTTCGATATGACGACCAAGCATCGGTTTTTATTTCTGCTGACTTTGAAATGGTTTTATCCATGAAAGTTTTCAAATTATTCTTTGTCGATCTATCAATTTGTTTAGCATATATGCGGCCAGCTCCTTTCCCACCTTTTTCTATGGCTATGACTATCAATCTTTTATTCTTATTTTTCCTCCCAACTACGCCTTCCTCTTGCTGACCGATCACGAACTCATCAACTTCTACTTTGCCAGTCAAAAGATTATCTCCACTACTAGCCATGGCTTGCATGACTTTTTGCTTAAACATCCAACATGTCTTTTGTCTTAAATCAAGTTTTCGACTTAGTTCAGTAGATGCAATTCCTTTTTTACTCGTTGAAACATAATACACAATCCAAAACGCTTTAAGGATTGAAAATTTTACTTTATGAAACAGAGAACCAGCCGTTGGACTCTCTAGATATCCACATTTAGTACATTGCCGATCGTATTTGTTGATGCCTTTGCAATGCTTTTTATGTTTGCATTTGGGACATTCATAACCACCTTTCCACTTTAATTCTGATAAATAAGCATAACAAGAATCTTCATCAGGAAATTTGCTCTGAAACTCAAATATTGATAGGCTTTTAAATTTTGCTTCCATTATATTAACTATATTTGTAGCAAATATAGGGGTTAAATTCATTTATAATATGCCTAATTCAATTTTTTTTTTACAAATGATACCATTTATTTGGAAGTGATATGGCCATTGAATATGGTCATTATTGCCTTAGGTTGTTTTGGAATTTTTAATGAAAGAAAAGGCATCATCATAATACTACGCAATATTATGTGCGGCATTAGTATAATTATACCGTTTCTTTTTATAAATTTTTCTACACATCAATGGTTTTTATATGTGCTAACAGTGTTTTATATTTTGTTCTACACCTTTATCTTTTATGAAGTTTTCAGACAAATCACCAGCGCACAGGAGGTAAGATTGAATGTCGTCATAGGATCATTTTGTGGATATCTATTGCTCAGTATGATTGCAGTTTTTACATTTATTTTATTGGAGATATTGATTCCTAATGGGTTTTATGGATTGGGTGAAAGTATTTCCAAGCGTTATACGCAGCTTTCGTACTTTAGTTTTGTGACATTAACGAGTATAGGTTTTGGTGACATCTATCCTTTACACGATTCTAGTAGGCTTACAGTGGCATTTTTTGGTATGTTAGGTCAGTTTTATATGGTAGCAGTTGTGGGTATTATTATTTCCAAGTTTACAACAAAGAATTAACTCCATAAACAAAAAGGGTGAGTCTTATGTATTAAAAATATACACCAAGCCCAAAACTAATAAGCGGCGAAATGTAAATAACTTTATTTTCCAAATCTGCCCCTGCTTTTATACCAATGTAGGGATGAATAACCAGCTTGCTTCTGTTTGATGTTTGTTTATATCCCAAATAAAAACCGAGAGTAGGTATTCCTTGGATTTTTTTTCTTATCCGGTGGATATTTTCAGAGATATCTATTTCATCCTTTATATAATAAGACAATCCTACACCCAAAGCAGGTTTGATGTATAAACCTGACGGACGTAAGTCTGAATAATTTTCAAGTTCGTTTAAATATGGATCTTTGAGTTTCTTTTTTTTTGTGGAAAATGATTTCAAATAAAATCTAGTGCCGAACTCCATTTCTAAAAATGAAAAATGCTCAATAGACCTATAAGTGTCCTCATCCACCTTGCTTTTTAGATAAGTAAATATATTGTGCAAATCCATTGAGACATTTGATCTTGGTTTGGATACTTCTACATTGATGGCAATATACTGGAGCAGCAACTCTTCAGGGGAGATATTTAATATCGGTTGATAGGTGATTGTGATATTGCGCTTTAGCGTATCCGAAACTAACAAACCCAAATTATTGCATTTGGCTTGATAGTAAATGAAGAACATGCCAATTAAGAAAATAAAAAATTTTCTCATAGAGAAAAGCTGTTTAATTCATAGATGCTTTTGGCTTCATTTCGTGCTACATAAAACAATGTATTTTCATGTATAAACACAATGATGGGTATGCCCACAGTAGGATTTCCATCTAATCCAAGAATATCATCTGCAATGAAAGTGGACTTGGTTTCATATGAGACGGCATCAATTTTTGTGATTTGATTACTATTGCTCTCAAATGGCCAACTAGAATTTTGTTGTGATGCTAAAAACAATTCGTCTTTTGCGGGATGAAATAAAGCGTATTTTGATGGCAAGTGATTGTCAAGATGGCCTCGGTACAGGAGATCGTTAGCCATTATCGCATCGCAACTCAAGAAAGTACCGTTAGAGTAGAGCTTATCACCTTTGGGATTTATTATTATGTTATCTCCTAAGGGGTAAGTGCCGTGATAAGGAGAATCGTACAAAAGCTCCGCTGTACCCTTAGCGATGCTAAATTTTTGAACATCATTTGGTGATATATTAGTGGATACCACATATATCCACATACCATTGGGATGCAGATCCGCTTTGGCTCCAGCATATATTGATGCGTATTGGCTGTTTGTAGTGATGCCAGTAGCAATATTTGTACACCGAATAGTTGACCATTGATCAGCCTCAGGGAATGAGTAGATGTATTCATTTGGAGCTAAGATTATGTCTATTACTTTACAATCTACATTATAGGTTTTGATCTGTTTCATACTTTCTATATCGAAGTATGTTACTTGAGCATCATGGCCTATAGCAGCCTTCTTACCATCTTGACTCACTGTCATGCATGTAGGTGTATATATCAAGGGAACAAAATCAATGCGCTTAGTCTCTGGATCAAAACTTGAAATACCTTTGGGATCTGATGACACAAAGTAAAACTTCTTTAAACTTTCAGAATATTTGCCATCTACAAGATTACCATTTAACCTTAGACCTGGAATAAGTGTGCTGACCGCTATATCTATAGTGTGTAATTTGCCATCAATATTGACTGTGATTTGTGATGTTTCTCTTGTATTTTCAGATAATTTGCTTGGATCAAAACTGACATTAATAATTTGGGATTCACCAATGTCTATGGTTCCTGATGTTTTGTCAAGTGAAAGATAGGGAGCAATGCCGGATATTTGAAATTGCTGAGTTGAAATTGATGTATTGAAAATATAAAATTTGGCACTTGTGTTTTGCTTGGTCAAATTGAGGAAAGATGGACTTACCGCGCTACTCGTTTCTGGGATGACGATGACTACAACATTAAAATTTTTGATAGGCGTTTTTATCCCAACATTTGAAACAAAGGGAGTTGAAATAGTTTGTGATTGGCTATAATAGATAGATATATTTGCAGCACTTGATGCTTGTGATGTACCTGAAAGAGGAAATATCTGAAGATTGGGTGAATCACTATCTACTACGTAGTTTAAAAAACCAGCATTTACAAAAACACCAAGATTTTTTGTCTCGCCTTGGTGCATGACGATGGTGTCGTGGCTGATGGATACTTCTTGTTCTATGACAGCAAATTCTGTTACTTTTTCGCAACGTAAGAAGCACATAACAATGATTGTGAATATTAATAATCTGTTCATAATTAGTGTATTATATTATTACTTCAAATTGACATAATAGAAAAAATTTTCACGAGACATAGGTTTAATTTCTTTTATGGAAGAAAAGAAAATTCTACAACAAAGTTAAGGCAATTAAAATCTCGTTTTATGTTTTTATACACAATTAACATTTGATTTTTGGTATTTTTTTTCTGCAAATTATAAAAATCATATATTTGCCGTGTAATACGACATAATATCGCCGTATTACACGGCGTATTAATAATATATCGACCTATATAAAAATTTAACATTACCATTGGTGTTCATCAATTGTCACACATATTATTCACTCCGCTATGGCACTATCGCGCCAGAAGAATTGCCAAAACTAGCGGTGACATACGGTTGTGATGCGCTTGTGCTCACAGATATCAATAATACATCGTGTGCGTACCAATTTGTCAGAGCCTGTCGTGAGCAAGGTGTAAAACCGATTTTAGGAATTGAGTTTCGTCAGGATAATGAATTTCTGTATCTCGGCATAGCCAAAAACGATGAAGGATGGCGTGAACTTTGTTCCTTACTCACGGAGTCGTCACTTACAGACGAACCACTACCCAAAGAAGCGCCTGAACTCCAGCATTGCTACATCATCTATCGCAAACTACCCAAAGGCGTAGAGCTGCTCCGTGGGTATGAGTATGCGGGCATCCGACCTGAAGAAGTCAACCATCTATATTCGTCTTATCTCAAAAATTATCCCGACAAACTGGTCATCTTCAGTCCCGTGACCTTTGCCGATCAGGATGGGTTTAAGGCACACAAACTGCTGCGCTGTATCGATCTCAACATCGTCATCGGTAAGCTAGATGCCAAAGATTGCGCTAAATCATCAGAAGTTCTTTATGCTAAGGAATATATAGAGAAGATATTTGAGCAGTACCCACAGATCATCGCCAATACTCGGCATATCTTGGATACCTGTCATACGGATATGCAAGCCGATAAGCTACACAACAGGCGCACCTTCACGGGTGATGCTGCCGATGATTTCAAGTTATTGACCAAGCTGGCAGTAAGCGGTTGTAAACGTCGCTTCGGCGAAAAGCACAAGAAGGCCATGGAGCGTACTCTGCGCGAACTCAAAGTCATCCGAGAGATGGGATTTTGTGCCTACTTTCTCATCACATGGGATATCGTGCGGTATGCGCATTCGGTCGGATATTTTCATGTAGGCCGTGGTTCAGGTGCCAACTCCATTGTAGCGTACAATCTCAATATCACCGATGTAGATCCACTGGAGCTGGACCTTTATTTTGAGCGATTTATCAATCCACATCGGTCTTCACCACCAGATTTTGACATCGACTTCTCGTGGAACAACCGTGACGATGTCACCGACTATATCTTTAAGCGATACGGCAAAGAACACACTGCCTTGCTTGCGACATACAATACCTTCAAAGGCAAGTCCATCATCCGCGAGCTCGGTAAAGTACTGGGACTGCCCAAAGCAGATATTGATACCATCGTAGACGAACCGCTAGCTGTAGAGAAGCATCATCCTTTTGCCCGACACATCTTTAAGTACGGGAAGATGATCGAGAAGTTTCCCAATTATCTCTCCATCCACGCGGGTGGCATTCTCATCAGCGAAAAACCACTCAATTATCACACCGCATTGCAACTGATGCCCAAGGGATTTCCCATTGTACACTTCGATATGTACGGAGCTGAAGATCTCGAATACCATAAGTACGATATCCTTTCGCAACGCGGCCTCGGTCATATCAAAGATGCTGTTGACCTCGTAAAGCAGAATCAGGGCAAAGCCATTGACATACATAATGTAGCCGCTATCAAGGAAGATCTCAATGTAAAGGCGCAACTCCGCTCTGGGCACTGTATCGGTTGCTTTTATATCGAGTCGCCCGCTATGCGTGGACTGCTCCACAAGTTGCGTTGTGACAACTACGTACATCTCGTCGCCGCCAGCTCCATCATACGTCCGGGCGTAGCGCAGTCGGGTATGATGCGCGAGTATATACAGCGTTTTCACAAGCCAGATAGTTATACGTATCTACATCCAGTCTTTGAAGAGCATCTCGGAGAGACGTATGGTGTCATGGTCTATCAAGAAGACGTGATGAAAATAGTGCACCATTTCTCTGGGCTAGGCCTCGACGAATCGGATGTATTGCGTCGTATCATGACCGGGAAAAAGAAAAACTCCGATACCTTTCGCCAGTTGCAACAGAAGTACTTTACCAACTGTAAGGAGCGTGGATATCCCGACACGCTCACCCAAGAAGTGTGGCGACAGATCGAGAGTTTCAGTGGTTACTCCTTCTGCAAGGCACACTCGGCGAGTTTTGCAGCGGAGTCCTTCCAGAGTCTCTATCTCAAGACCTACTTTCCGCTCGAGTTTATGACCGCCGTGATCAATAATTTTGGTGGATTCTACAGTACCGAACAGTATGTCCACGAAGCCCGTATGTGTGGGGCCAAGATAGAAGCACCTTGTGTCAATAACTCTACCTACCTCACCAATATCTATGGTACCACGATCTACATAGGCTTCGTTCATCTTGCCAACCTGGAGCAAAAATTGGCCCACGCCATCGTCGAGGAGCGGCAGCTGCACGGTGATTATCGTAGCTTAAAGGATTTTACCCATCGTATCAATATCTCCAAGGAGCAGCTCGAAATCCTCATCCGCATCGGTGCTTTCCGCTGGACAGGCATGAACAAGTACGAACTCATGTGGGAGAAGAATGCCGTCCACAATCCACTCATCAAACACGCCTACGCCGGTGAGATGCTATTCGATACCGAGCAGGAAAATTTCACCCTGCCGATACTCTCAGAGACGGAACACGAGCAAGCCTTTGACGAAATAGAATTGCTTGGATTTCCGCTATGCAATCCTTTTGATCTCCTACAGACCAAGTTTCGGGGTGACATCAAAGCAAAGGAAATGAAAAATCATCTCGGCAAGACAGTACGTATGGTCGGTTACTACGTCTGTCGCAAATGGGTCACGACATCCAAAGGCGATCTCATGAATTTCGGTACGATGACCGATGTCGATGGCCATTTTTTTGATACGGTACATTTTCCACCGAGCCTGAAGGCATATCCTTTCAAAGGTAAAGGTGCGTATCTCGTGCTAGGCAAGGTAGTGGATGACTTTGGCTTTGCGAGTCTGGAGGTGAGTAAGATGGAGAAGCTGCCGTGGGTGAAGGATGGGAGGTATTGAGGTAATTACAAATGACGGATGTGTCAATGACAAATGAACCGGGACGATATAATATCTCTTATTTTCTAGATTGCATTTTCTGGGATCTAAACTGGTGTGAAGGACCGCAATGATGATTATTGCTTTATGATCTATTTCTACTTTGTAATGAATTATAAAGGGAAAAACATCCAACATTGTAGTGTGAATTTCATCATATCTTATATTTGATGCAAGTGGATTAGTTTTGATAAAGTTTATTTTTTTATCAACTTCCGACAAAAAACGTTTCCCTTATCCTTTGAGTTTATTTTCGTACCATACTTTGGCTTCTTTCACGTCTTCTTTGGCCAAAGGTAAAATGATCACTTTCACAACATTATTCACTTTGTAGTTCAGTCATCACTTCATCATAATCTAGTCCCATCTCAGGATTTTTATCACATTCGGCCATTCTGTTTCTAACAACTTCTTTATGAGATTCGGGAATGATGCTTTCTTCATTAATTTCTGCATATTTGGATTTCAATCCGTTCCAGTCTGAGATAGGGATAAAAACACCAGTGGTTTTGCCAGTATCGTCTGTGATATATTGTACATTCATAAAGTTGCTTTTATTACTTAGATGTAACGTAAGTTATTCTTGAATAGTTCAATGGTTGGACTTGAAATGATACGAGTCTGGAGGTGAGCAAGATGGAGAAACTGCCGTGGGTGAAGGATGGGAGGTATTGAAGGGGATTAGTGATAAACAACTTCTTTCGCCTCTGTCAAAGTGTCGATTGCTGTTTGCACCTCTTCTAATTTTTTATAATTAATAGTGTAGAGCACAAAGTTTACTTTTCTTTGGGTTACCAATAAATTGCTTCGCTTAAGAATAGCGACATGTTGTGATATCACACTCTGTTCAATTTTCAGCTTGTTACAAATGTCAGTTATAGTAATACCAGGATATATACTAATCAGCTCCAATATTTTTTTTCTTACGTTATGGTTTAAAGCTCTAAAAAGTTGTACTATTTCTGTTACATTGCTTGATTTTGATAGAAACTTTTGTGTAAGTTCTTTTACCATTTCTTCACTGGCAATATCTTCAATCTTTTTGTGAGTGAAAGCTTGTATATAATCATTTATGTACTCTTCATTGTTTTCTTTCCCAGCAATATTCAATGCAAGAATATCGTAGATGTCGATCTTCTTGTCTGAAATAACCGCCAGCCTATTAATATACATGGCTTTCAAAGAGTTTGAAAACTCTGTGTATAGGTTATCTATATAGAATGAGTTTTTCGTAGGTAGATAGTCTTCTGGTAAAACAACTAAAGTATCTAATTCTTTAATTTTCAATGAATTATCAATTACAATAATTACCCATTGAGTACATTTTTCATAATATTGTCTAAGACTTAATTTTTTATGATAAAACAGAGAAAGTTCATTACTACTTATACTACTGAGCATCCATTTATTTGTATACTCATCACAATCTACCCACCGATAAAGAAACATATTTGCATCATCGTCGATAAAAAGAGATAAGATTGGACCCTCATGATATATTAGGTCACCTAGCTTCTTAAAAGGAAGGATATCATTCTTAGATTTTGTAATTAGATCATTCATAATTTTACAATCTCAAAACGTTCTTTAAATAAATCAGTCTCATAAGCATGATGTGTAAAATGACTATTATGACCAAAATCTCCACTAACACCATCTGTTTCAAGAATAAATCCTTTTGATGTAAATGTTCCAATTGTTTTTCCAACATTAGGAGAAATCTCTGACAATTGCTTATATCTTTCTGTAGCACCTTGTAGATCTTTAAAGAAAGATAAACCCATTGAAGTACACTTTAATTTATCATTTGCATCTATGAAACGCTTTGGGTTACGATGATATTGGGGTACAAAATTTCTTTGGTCATTTTCATCAAATAACCATCTGAAAGCAGGATTAACTTCGATGTTTGTGAATTGTTTAGGAGGACACACTTCACTTAATTTATCATAATCACTTTGATATCTATATGTCATATTTACTAGTGTATTAACTTAGTTTTTAACAAAAGTGATTCAAATAAAGTTTCATAAATAAAGTTTGTATCTGCACCAAGCCTCGTTAAATCAATACTGATGGTCATTGTTTATGGGGTCCCTTAACACATAAAGAAAAAATTGGTGTTATTACATGGTTTTAAGCTAGGTAGTAGATGATTTTGGCTTCGGAGTCTGGAGGTGAGCAAGATGGAGAAGTTGCCGTGGGTGAAGGATGGGATGTATTGAGAGGATGGGTAAAGAAAAATATAATTAGCATAGGCATTTCTGAACATAACTAATAATAAAACCCTTGCCTCACCTTCACGTACTTAATCACATCCAACACTAATCCCAACATTGGCTCTGGTACTATTAAACTTAAATCCAAATTCGAATCTTTCAACAATAATGCTGCAAAATATATGGGTTCAAATATTTGTTTTAATTCGAAGTTTTTGTCAAAAAGCTGAATGATCCACTCATTTTGATAATGAACTAAAGATTCTTTTAGATAAGTACCTGCATGGTTTGATGCCATGAGTGTATAAGGTATTAATTCTCTTTGATGCTGATACATCTCAAAATTTCCCAACCAAAGATCATAGATATTCATTAAAGGATTGGATATATCGTTCTTGAGTGATTGTATCAACTTAGCTGCGACTATTTTATTATTCAATAAATAATGTATAAATATTTGATCGTCAAGCAAATTTTCTTTGGATGAATATGATGCAGTTGAATCATTTGCAATATCACTTGCCTTTTCAAAATCGTGAGAATACTGCTCTTCTTCATCATACCAAACTTCCAAAAAATCAGTCAGATATCTTGCTCTTTTTTTCTGCAATGCGCCAGCTTGTGTCATGATAAGATATAGGTTAAACATGCGTTCTTTGAGTCGATAGACGGTCTTTCCTTTTTTTGGTTTTTGAGCTTCTACGATTCTACTTTTCTGGAGTTTATTGAGCTGGGCAGAGATGAGACTGCTTGGCATGAGACAGGTTTGTACGAGCTGCTCCACGGTGGCTGGTTGCCAGATAGACGCTAGTTCGACTACGATTTTGCGCTGTTGTGGTGTGAGTTGTTTGAGACGTTCCTGATAGATGGATGTAGTTTTATCTATGATGTCTTGGAGATATTCAAAGCCTTGTGCATGCGCATTATCCACCAGCAATCTAATAAACATAATTATAGTGCGCGGATTGCCACCTGTCATATGTCGGATGGCTTCTACTTTGCCAGGATTGGTGCGAAGTACGTCCTTGATTTGTGGCAGATCATTAGCTTCGCTCCAGTGGATAAGCAGGTCTTGTACTTCAGTTTTGGATAGGTCTTCGAGCCTGACCACCTTAAAAAACTGATAGAATGGGTCGCCATAATCCCAAAAGTCTTCTGACATCTCCGTACTACCACCAATGATGATAAGGTCTTTATGGTTTTGTAGCAATTCCCTCAAGAGTGCCTTGTCGTCATCTATGTTCTTAAAAACCCGATCTATATTGTCCATCAAAAGGATGATTTGTTTGTTTTCCTTTTGGAGGAACTCGCTGATGACCGTGTATCCTGTTTTTGAAAGATAAGAAAAATCATCTTGCGATATGTCGATTTCTGGACGATGTATTTCATAGCCAAGCGCCACCATCTCATCTATGATCGCCAACCAAACATCAAATAATCTGTAAAGTCCTGGCTGTTCTTCAGGCAAATAAATGGGAATAAAGCTGTCGCTTTCTAGATATTCCACCTTGATTCTATTGAGCATGGATGATTTGCCACTTCCACGCGGCCCTACGAAAACCGTATGTTGGATGGAATCTATTCTATTGGTACGATTAATTTTGATAAGCATCCGGTTCAATAGATTTTTCCTTACAATAAACCCTTTCTTGATCTCGCCAGCAGAAAGTTGTGATACCTGATGCGTGGTAATATGATATGATTCGACCATGATTCTTTTATTTTGATAAGCTATAATGATACTTCCACCAATCTCTGAGCAACGGGGAAGCGAAAATCAATTTTCCACCTTCGTTTTTGGTAAGATAGCCATCTGCCATTAAGACTTGGTGGATTATCTCTTCAAAATCTTCTATATTGTGTTGATTGGCGATGTTGAGCACTTCTTGCATGACTATTTCTTCTCTATGAGCAATCGTAGTCAAGACTTGTAATAGAAATTTAGAATGTTCAGAAAAGTACGTTTTTATCCTATCTACCCAATCTATAAATTTATCATTTTCGGTAATGAGTTTTTGGTACATAAGATCAACATCAGCGACTGTGAGCGTATCCCTATTATTGTCTTCGGTCCATTCGTCTCCTTTTTCGATGATGAGTTGAATGTAGTATGGTATGAGTTGGCGCAGTTTAGTTTGGATATGATTTCTGGTATCCATGGGTACATACATGGTAGCACATTCTGTAAGGAAAGAGATAAAATTATTGGATTCTTCTGACGTCAATGGTTCAAGTTCAATCACTTTCAGATCATTGAGCAACTTGGAGCGGCCTATTTTCCTTATAATGTGGGTAAGGCCAACAGAACCAGAAAACACCAGACCAAAGGACTGGGAAAATTCAGAAGTTTGTCTCAAGCTGCGCAAAGTATGTAGTACATTTAGGGCTACTTCTGAACCTTCGTTTTCTCTGATATTATTTATGACATCTGGAAACTCATCGAGAAATAAGACTATTTTAATTTCTGATTCACTTATGGCGGTGACAAGATCTAAAAATACTTGTTTGTAGTCTATTTCATTATCATCCAAAGCAATGCTTCCATCAAGGACATTAATCCCTTTTATTTTTTTGGAAGTGATGGTTGTCCATATTTTTTTGCGCCACGATTCTGATTTGTTAATTGACTTTTCGATCAGTTTGATGAGTCTTTTGTACAGGTCAGCCGATGTTTTATCAGATTCGATATCTTCATAAATACAAGCCAAGTCATCATAAGTTTCATTTGCCAATTCTTTTAAAATGGAAGTTTTGCCAGTTCTTCTTGGTGCTGTGAAGTGGACAAAATTTCCTTTTCGCAAAGCTCTTAAGATGAGACTTTCGATTTTTTTTCTTTGGAAATATTTATTTCCTTCGGCTGCGGTACCTATGATGGTTTTGCATGGTATTCTCACTTTATTACATTTTGTATTCTTACAACAAATCTGTTGGTAAATTAGTTCACAACAAAATCGTTGTAATTTATTTTGACAACAATTTTGTTGGAGATAAATTTTTCGTGTTGAGCCAGGGTAGTCGATGATTTGGCTTAGCGAGTCTAGAAGTTTGAGTAAGATGGAGAAGCATCCGTAAGTGAAGGATGTAAAATGTCGATATTATAAGGGTTATTTTCCTTTTATAATTCTTGTTTTAACCACGGAATAGGCTACAATGTGATTATTAATATTAAATTTTTATTACTTTTATATTCCTTGATTTTCTTCCATCGGTATCAGTAAGCCTGATAATGTAAACTCCTGAATTATATTGAGTTAGATTTATTGTATTTTCAGAAATTGTTTCCTTAAATTGATTACCTACAAGGTTTGAAATGCTGACATCATATAGGTGTCCATTAAGGTTTTCAAAATTTATTAAACCATGAGTTGGGTTAGGGAATATACCTATGTGCAGTGTATTAATATTACTATTATCGTCAGTAGCAGATAAAAATTCTGAGTCGTCAATAAAGATCACTTGCGAACCCTTATTTCCTATCATCAATTTTCTGTTTAAACTATCTATAACTATTTTGAATGTTTGTGACGGTATTAAATTATCAACTGTTCCTTCAAAATAATTTTTCTTTCCATTATCCCATCGATGAATACCTTTATTAGTCTCGCAGTACCAAAGTACATTTGACTTATCGATGTTTATTGCTCCAACTTCAAAGTTTCCAAATTTTTCTTTCTCATTTATAAAATTTGTACCATTAAATGTCACAATACCTTTTGATGTTGCTAAATAATATAAGCCATTTTTATCTTGGCATATAGCATTTACTCTTATTCCAAAATCAACTAAATTATCTAGATCATATTTTTTTATTGAGTTTCCATTTAATACAGTAATGTCTCCATCCGCATACACCCAAACTTTGTTTGTTTTGTCAATAAAAATTCCTGTTGCTCCATCCGAAGCCAACCCAGATGTAGGCGTACTTGATTGTGTGAATAGTTTCCATGTCGAACCATCATATTTAATTACGCCATCGGTCCAACTGCCAAACCAAAGATTTCCTGAATTATCAATAGCAGCGCATTTCCAATTATCGGTGGGTAGATTATTTGTTCCCTTCTTATAGTTTTCCCATTGTCCATTCTTTAATCTTGATATACCTTGACCTGCTGTTGCAGCCCATAGGTTGCCTTCATGATCTTTTACAACTCCTCTTATGGATGCTGAGTTAATATCGGGAACACTTATGACATCCCAAACTCCCATTTTCTTATTAAAGATCTGCCCCTTTTCGGTTGAGCATAACAACTCATCATTATTTAGAATCTTCAAATCATATATAAATGGCCATTTCAAGTTGTTATTGGGGAATTCTCCGTGTATATTCAAATCTTGAGTATTGCCTTTATTCAAAGAACAAATGGTAATAAGCAATGCAAAATAAATTGATGTTATTTTAATTTTCGTCTGCAGATTCATTATGGTTAATGTTTAAATTCTCTACAAATATATCTACTTTTTTTAATTTTTCATATTTGTGACTAGAAATTTAAAAAATGTATAATTTTCATTGACTTCCTAAAGATATTGATGATGGAAGCTAAACTGAACCTAATTTCAGATGTGAGTTGCCTTGTAATACGAAAAATGATACTTTCTCTGTCTCTTCCAAAATAATAGATAAAAAAAGCCCATCTCCACAAGCGGAAATAGGCTTTTCATTTGGTTTATTAGCTAATTTATGCTTTTTCTTCTTTCGGCATAAGAGCTTTTCTTGATAATCTCAATTTACCTGTCTTAGGATCAGTACCTATGATTTTTACTTGTATTTTGTCACCAACTTTTAATACAGTAGCTACATCTTCGATGCGTTTGTGATCTAACTCCGACACGTGAAGCAATCCACTTTGACCAAAGAATTTGACAAAGGCTCCGTAAGGCATAATAGATTCTACCTCTGCGTCATAGACGTCACCGACTTGTGGGGTGAAGGCTATTCTACTGATAGCTTCTCTAGCTCCTTTCAATCCATCGGCATTGGTAGATGCTATGGTGACGATACCTTTATCACCTACTTCTTCGATATTGATGATGGTTCCTGTTTTAGCTTGAATTTCTTGGATGATTTTTCCACCAGGTCCGATCACAGCGCCTATAAAGCTTTTGTCTATTGTCATTTCGACCATTCTTGGTGCATGTGGTTTTAAATCTTCTGCTGAAGTAGCAATGACTTTGTTCATCTCACCCAAAATATGGATTCTGCCTTCTTTTGCCTGCATGAGAGCTTGCTCCAGTTTTTCATAGGGTAGACCATCTATCTTGATATCCATTTGACAGCCCACGATACCATTTTTAGTACCAGTCACTTTAAAGTCCATATCTCCCAAAGCATCTTCATCACCAAGAATATCAGTAAGAATGGCTGACCTGCCTTCTTCTGCTATCATACCCATAGCGATACCTGATACCGCATCTTTGATTTTGATTCCTCCATCCATCAATGCTAGAGAACCAGCGCATACGGTAGCCATCGATGATGATCCATTGGATTCTAAGATATCGGATACCAATCTTACCGTATAAGGCAATTCAGGCATAACTTTCTTCAAAGATCTACCTGCCAAATTTGCGTGTCCAACTTCTCTTCTTCCAGGTCCTCTGTTTGGTTTGACTTCACCTACGGATAAACCTGGAAAGTTATAGTGTAGAATAAATTTTTCATTATAATTTTCCAAGGCATTGTCTATCAACATTTGATCTAGCTTGGTTCCCAAAGTCAATGATGTCAATGACTGTGTCTCACCGCGATTGAAGATAGCACTTCCATGTGCAGATGGCAGATAATTCACTTCGCACCAAATAGGTCTAACTTCTGTAAGTGTACGTCCGTCCAATCTTTTGCCTGTATCCAAAACCATTTTTCTGACTACATCTTTTTTCAATTTTTCAAAGTATGCGCTGACTTTTCCGCCTTTTTCTGTCATATAATCTTCACCCATTTGTTCGGTGAGCGTTGAGATAAGTTGCGTTTCGATTTCTTTGAAACCTTTTTTACGGGTGTGCTTATCTACATAACTTGCGGATACATCATATATCGCTTGTTTAGTGAGTTCAGCCACTTTGTTTTTAAGCTCGATATCGACTTCTTCCTGAACAATTTCTCTTTTTACGGTTGCTTTTTCGCCTACTTTTTGAGCTAGATCAAGTTGGATTTGGCATTGAACTTTGATGGCTTCATGTGCAAACTTTATTGCTTCGACCAATTCGTGCTCTTGGCATTCGTTGGCTTCTCCTTCTACCATCATCACATCTTTCATAGTGGCTGCTACTATCAGATCGATGTCTGCTTTTGCCAGAGTATCTCTTTCTGGATTAATAATATATTTACCATCGATTTTACAAACTCGTACCTCAGAAATTGGCCCATCCCAAGGAATATCTGAGACAGAAAGTGCTGCTGAAGCTGCAAGTGCAGCATACGCATCCGGCATATTTTTTTGATCACCAGAGATAAGATTAAGGATAATTTGAGTTTCGTTTAAGAAATTATCAGGAAACAATGGACGTACCGCTCTGTCTACCAATCTTGAAATAAGGACTTCATAATCAGAAAGTTTAGATTCTCTTCTGAAGAAGTTGCCTGGAATTTTACCAGCAGATGCAAATTTTTCTTGATAGTCCACTGATAAGGGAAAGAAGGATTGATCTGGTTTTGCCTCTGCAGCAGCCACTACGGTGGCTAGAAGCATAGTGTTTTCTACCTTAACAACCACTGAACCGTGGGCTTGGGTCGCTAATTTTCCAGTTTCAATAGTTACTGTTTTACCATCGGGTAAATTGAATGATACACTCGTAGGAATGATATTTCCCATACTTTAATTATTTTTAATTTGAATAAGTTGAACAATACATTCTGCAAGCAATTTTGCAAAAAATATAAGTAATGACGCTCAAAAGTTTACAATTTAATGGAGGCTAAAAAATTATCTTCTGAGACTTTAATACTGCAAATATATATAAATTATCTAAATCTATAATAATTTTAAAAAAAAACGGAAAACATCCGCTTCTACCTTTGTATTTTATTTATAGTTACGTAACATTGATTCTTCAAAAGGAAAAAGGGCGTCAAATGAAACGCCCTTTTAAAAATTTACTTTCTAATACCAAGTTTCTCGATAAGGTCTCTGTACTTCTGAATATCTCTATGCATAAGATATTTCAAAAGTCTTTTACGCTTTCCTACCAAAGTTAACATGGTTCTTTTACAAGAGTTATCTTTTTTATTATCTTTTAAATGTTCAGATAATGATTTGATTCTAAAAGTAAATAAAGCTATTTGTGCTTCGATAGAACCTGTGTTGGCTGCATTACCGCCAAACTCTGTAAAAATTTCTTTTTTTTTCTCGTCGCTTAAGTACGTTGACATGATTAATATTTAATGATTACCAATGATACAAAACACTAGGATTTGTAAATAGCGCCGCAAATGTACTTGAAAATTTTGACTTGGGAGAATTATTTTAATTTTATTACTGTGTGTTTTAGTATTTTATTTCTTAATTTTGTATTAGATAGAATCATATGCATCGATTAAGGTTTTTATTTCTTTTATTTATTATTTCTATTTTTATATCAGGCTCTAGAAATATCTTTGGGCAAGTCCAAATAGATAGTACATATAGTTATAGTCACCTTACACAAATGTTGGAGGAAGCGCGAGCTACTAACAATCATGCTTTGCTAGCTGATACATATTTCTTATTGGCTAACATTGAAGGAGATGTATTGAATGACTATTTAAAATCGTTTGAATATTACCGAAGGTCGATGGAATATTATAAACTCACAAGCAATTCTGGAGGGTACAGGAAAGCTAGTTTTGAATATGGAAGACGTTTTTTGGATGCTGGATATTATGACGCTGCAATTGACAACTTTCTACCTTTGATAGAAGAATATCAGAAACTTAAAGACACTACACAGCTGATCAATACGTATCTTTCCATACAACGAGCATATCGAGAAAAAAATGACTATGAAATGGCTGCTAAGTATATGCGAAATGCTTGGGTGATTACTGACATCTACGGTAAAAACACTGTATTTGAGAAAAATATTCTCATAGAAAAAATACACTTTTTTGAGCACATGTATGAATTGGATAGTGCTCTCATTATTGCTTCAAGATTGCTGAGTATTAGTACAGAACAAAGTGATATTTCATTAGGAGCCAATAGTTTATATCATATAGGTTATATCAATTTTCTAAATCGAAAGTTTCATTTAGCTGAAAAGTACTTGAATAAGAGCGCAATGCTGCTGCCTATTAAACCTTATGATACACAAAGAAAAGAATTGTATTTGACCCTATCAAAGACACATTCCGAACTAAATAATAATGCAGAAGCTTATGAATATTTAACCAAGTACACAAAACTTAATGACAGCATTCTTAATAAAAATAGGATTGAGTCCCTCAATAATTTTGCTCTGAAATATGGAACTAAAGACATTCGTTCCAATATAGAAATTTTGAAGATAGATAAACAAGTAGCAGAAGAAAAAAATAAAGCCCAACGGAGGTTATTGTATTTGTTGGGAGTAGGATTGGTGATTGCGTTATTAGCGTCATATTTTATAGTGCAAATGTATGACCAGCGAATTCAAAAAGATAAAATTATATCCCTACAAAAAGAGGAAATAAACCAACAAAAAATCAGAGAACTGGAAGACAACCTGAAAATCAGTAGCATGAGATCTGTGATCGAAGGTCAAGAGATAGAACGTGAACGTGTTGCCAAAGATTTGCATGACTCCCTTGGAGGATTGCTAAGCACTATAAAATTGCAATTTGACAGAGTTAGATCTCAAAATGTAAGTTTGATGAATGATGACAGTTATGTGCGTGCATTCAATCTTTTGGATACAGCGGTGAGTGAGGTTCGTAATATTTCTCGTGATTTGCAGCCAAGTTCATTACAAAATCTAGGCTTGATTCCAGCCTTAAAAGATTTGATTAACCGATTTGATGACGAGAAATTCCCTGTAATTGATTTTCAGTATTATGATGTACCTCAAAAGATAGATAAGATGATAGCTATCACCATCTTCAGGATAGTGCAAGAATTGATTACAAATACAATAAAGCATGCACGTGCAAATGAAATTTTGATTCAACTCAATTTTGACGAAAATGATGTGGTTTTGCAATATGAAGATGATGGAATCGGAATTAATCCATCGAAACAAATTAAAGCAGGTATGGGTCTGGAGAATATCAAATCGAGAGTGAATTATCTTCATGGCCAAATAGCGGTGGATACCAATCAAGGCGAAGGATTTTCAGTAATGATAAGATTAAAATGTCCAACATAAAACTATTTAACCAAATATAATTTTGTTGACTGTTTTATATTGTGCCTTTTGTAAAATAAAATTCTGTTAATTAATGGTTAAACTTTATTTTGTATGTGGAGTCTTGCTTACCTTTGCACCATCAAAGAGATAATGAAGCAATAAAGTTGTTTTAGAATACTTTGAAGTATTTTGAATTTGTTTTGTAATAATAAGGTGATTTGTTAGTTAATAGAAAGACGTAAGTAGCAATATTTTACGTCTTTTTTTTAATATTACCATCGATACAATATCCACATTGTATCCATTGATTTAGAGATAAATGATATATTACCATGATTTTAATGGATGACACTTTTTTTTGAAATATTTGGTTACATTTGATGAAATTTTTCACAATGTTCGCATGCGGGATAAAAAGTTTGTCATCAATAAAAAAGGTTATTAGATGATTCTACCTATCCTTGAAACACAAAGACTTACCCTCAGACAACTTACCGAAAAAGATAGCCCTGAGATATTGATATTAAGATCAGATCCAGAAATCAATCAATATCTGGACAGGCCATTGAGTAAAGATGAGAAAGATGCTGAAGCCTTCATTCAAAAGGTGAATAGTAATATCATCAATGACATTTCCTTATATTGGGCCATCACCATGACTGAAACAAAGATATTATTGGGAACAATATGCCTTTTTAGTTTTGACCAAAAAAAAAAGAGTTGTGAAATAGGTTATGAATTACTCCCAACTTTTCAAGGTGGTGGTATTATGTTTGAAGCATGTAATTCCGTTATTGAATTTGCCTTTGGAGTTCTTGGAATAGAAAAAATTACGGCATACGTGCATAAAGATAATCAACAATCAATCAAACTGGTGTCAAAATTGCATTTTGTCAATATCCTAAAACAAGATCCTGATTGCCCAGAATTGTGGATGTTTAGCCTAGATGCTTAATAGTTTTTACTTTTATTTGATGCACTAGTTATGGAGATAAGACGGAAATTTTACTTTGGTCATCTAGAATGCTGAATCTAATTTACAGATTATAGAAATATTCAATATCTTTACGCAATTCAATTTAATCTTATGCGTGCAGCCATTTTACTAGTGTTTTTTTTGGTTATATTACATGACACATTGACATCACAATGTCATGATAAAATAGATCCCATCTGTGAAAAAATGGGCCAAAATCAGCCAAAATTTACTTATTTTGTAATGATGAATCATTCGGGTTCTTTACGGTTACCCTCCAAATCTCTACCTAAAAACGTCAAAGCTAGGCGAATGTATGATGCATTATTGACACAATCAGATATAAGCCAATCTTCGTTAATAGCATATCTAAAAGAGAAAAAAATCCAATTTCGCCCATATTATCTCATCAATGGTATAGCAATAACATCTGATCTTGTCACTTTGTACACCTTGTCTTGTAGAAATGATGTCAAACAAATCATATATGATGTACCACTTCGGATGCAGGATATTACAGAGGAAAGAGTGCAAAATAACTTGAGAAATCTTCAACCAGAATGGGGAATTATCAAGATAAAAGCGGATAGTGTGTGGAAAATGGGAATTAATGGAAATGGGGTTACTGTTGGGGGTCTGGATACAGGAGTTGCTTGGGAAGTGGAACCAATAAAACGACAATACCGCGGATATAAAAATGATAGCTTGGTAGACCACAACTATAATTGGCATGATGCTATCCATGAGCATGATACACATTTTCCTGATAGCACCGCCAATCCATGTGGAATTTCCATACTTGCACCTTGTGATGATAATAATCATGGCACACATACAGTAGGTACCATGATAGGCCAAGATACCATAAATGCAATTGGTGTGGCACCAGGAGCAAAATGGATTGCATGTAGAAATATGGAAAGAGGGTATGGGAAACTTAGCACCTACATAGAGTGTTTTGAATGGATGCTCGCTCCATATTCTGAAGGTAATGAACCTAATCCTGATTATGCACCTCATGTCATAAATAATTCTTGGTATTGTTCTGTAGAAGAAGGATGCACAGAGGCGTCTTATGAAATTTTCAATATGGCTATAGAACATTTGAAAGCTGCTGGAATATTTGTATCAGTTTCAGCTGGAAATGATGGGCCTTCTTGTGGATCGGCTATCGGGCCTCCTGGATTTTTGGAACCTTCATTTTCAGTAGGTGCAACGAATGACAGAGACACGATTGCTAGTTTTAGTAGTCGCGGACCAATAGTAATAGATAGCAGTTTCAGAATGAAGCCCAATGTTGTCGCCCCAGGAGCAAGAGTAAGATCAGTCATTCGTAATGGTGGATTCGCCAATTTCAGTGGCACAAGTATGGCATCGCCTCATGTGTGCGGGGTGGTAGCCCTCATGATCTCAGCAAATCCTGCATTAGCTGGTCATGTTGATATTATTGAAGGTATATTAGAAGCGACAGCGGTTCCTTTGACAGCGCAAGATACATGTTTTGGCTTCTCAGCGCTCGAAGTACCTAACCCTATCTATGGTTATGGACGCATTGACGCATTGGCAGCAGTTAAAGCTGCAAGATTAACGGAAGTGGAATCCTATCAAACCACAAATTATGATATCAGACTATATCCAAATCCGACTTACAATATTCTAACAGTAGAATGCAATCAAGAAATTTATTCACTATCAATCTATGATCAAATGGGGAGAGTGGTTGCATCAGATCACGTGGCAGGATATACTAAGGAGATAAATGTACAACATTTTGCAAACGGATTTTATATTCTTAAAGCTTACACAAAAGATAATTTTGTGTCTACCCAATTTATAAAGTTATAGATTCCGAAGAAGAATTATGAGTCAGCAAGATCAAGGAAACCTAAGTAATATTTTGAGGAAACTTGGGATCTTCATTGCTATTGGTGTCTGTTTGCATATCTTATTTGTACTCTATACTACAGACAAAGAGTTACTAAACATTGTTAAAACCTTGCACTTTAGTTATGTCGCCCTTATTATGGTGCTTATGGTCATACCATGGGTAGGATATGCGCTTCGCATTTGGTTTTGGTCCAAGTTTTTAGGTGAGAGTATCCGTTTGGATGAATGTCTTAAAATAGTGGTGACTGCAGAAGTGGCATCTGCGCTTAGCCCAACTGCAGTTGGTGGAGCACCAGTGAAAGCAGCTTTACTATTGAATAAAGGATTTAAAGCTAAAAACGTTGGGTTTTTACTTTCTTATGGCGTTATAGAAGATATCATTTTCTATGCTATGGGATTTATTTTGGCAACTTATTTTTCTGAATCTTTGGTATCAAAGGTGTTGAATTTTTTAAACCACTTTTTGACAACCAATTTTAAGATCATAATTACTATTCTTGGTTTAATTTTATTGTATTTTATATTAAAAAGGTATCGAAGATTACCCAAATTTTTAAAAATAGGAAACTTCATGCCTAAAGCGTATTATACGCGATACTATAAATTTAGGACAAAATTGACATCCAATATTTCAGAAATCAAATCTACATTTCGTTTGGCTATAATTCATGGTAAATGGAGAATGTTATTTAGTTTCACTGTATTATTGATTCAATGGTTTTCAAAGTTTTCGGTACTTTTAGTATTGTTGCATGCATTTGGAATCGATTTTGATGTCATCCAGACTTACATCAGACAATGGTTTATATATATTACCATGCTGTTTATTCCTACACCAGGAGCAAGTGGTGGTGCTGAAGCATCATTCTTACTTATTTTTGGTCAAAGTATACCCTCTAAACTCTCATATTTAATAGTATCCATGTGGAGATTTTTTACATACTATTATGTTTTGATAAGTGCTTTGACCATCTATTTATTGATCAGTTATCGTTTTCAGAGGGAATCAAAAAGATAAATCTGCTGAAAAATACCAAGACTTTTCACCCAATTTATTGAATCCATAAATGGCACTAAATGTGGAGATATTGAAAGGCACTATATCAAATCCGAGGCCATACCCATACTGCAAAGTATTTGATAATGGATTCAGGTGTCCGTAGTATGGATCATTGGCATATCCAACATCAAATTTTGCACTCAGGAATGCCTTAATATTTAAAGTTTTAAATTGTCTCGGTACCCAAGACATCATATTGAAATCTTTGTCCAATAATTTGTAAGTCAATGCATTATTTACTATGAAATAATCCTTTGATTCAAAAACATATAATTGGTAACCCATTATTGAATTATTATCATAGCCAATTCCTTTATACAAATAAAATGGAATTGGTTTTGATTGGAAATTATACTTGAATCTTAATGCATTTGATATAAAAAGATTTTTCACAATAGGGACAAATGTCTCCAAATTTAGAACTGCATGTGATGTTTGAATTTCATTTTTAAATCCTTCATGTTTTAATGACAATTCACCTCTGATCCCTTCAATAGGGTACAGTGGATACGTAGTTCTGTCAATTTTAAGTAGATATTCGAGAAAGAAAATCGAGAGACTCTTTTTATTTGGGGCAAAGTAGTTTGGATTTAGTGTAATATCAAAATCATCTAATAGCTTGGCATGAATGTATCCAAGTGATAATCTTTGGAAAATGGTAGATGAACTTCTATTGTGGATTGCAATGCTGGCTTTCAGTTGCTTGAGTAAAGTTTGCTCGTTTTCATTTTTATAAAACTTCAAAACATTCCCTTGAGAAATATAGCCGAATTCGTTATTATTAGTCAAACTGAAATCAGTAGACAAACCCCATGATTTCAATAAATATGGGTATTCATAGGATAAATCAACTTTTGTAGAATATCCACCATGAACTTTTATAGCTAAAGCATCATCCATGCCGGAAAGGTTGATGTGCTTGATACCTGCACCATAATTCAATCTGTTGAAATTGTAATTATGCTCTTTCCGCCATACATTAAAATTTCTATCAGCCAATTCCAAAATAGGGTAGGGATATATAAACCAATTCTCTTGCAACGTGATGTAAACGTCTACTTCATTGGTAGCATTGTCCCAATTTTTTATATTGATATTTGATTTATTAAAAATTTTTTTTGATTCTAACCTGCCATTGTTTTTGTACATAAGTGCAGAAAGGGACTCCAAAGGGATAGTATCTCCTTTTTTAAAATCTAATTCTTTATAGATTACTTTTTCACTCGTTTTTTCATTGCCTGAAATGACAATATTACGAATAATGATGTGAGAATTTTGACTTAAAATGGTAGTGGAGGTGGATATAATTATAGCAAAAGCAAAATACAGAGAATGCTTGTTATCTTTCCACATAAATAACTAAATACTAAGGTATGACATGAATGCATCATACCTTTCTTTGAGATTATCTCTAAAATCTTCATCAGAATAGGATCCGAACACGGTGTAACCAAATCTTTCGTATGTGGATTTCAAGAAGGTTATATCCTGTCTATTCAGCCTTAAAGTAATATATGTTGTAGGGTCATCCGGATTATGACTTATAAAACTACTTAAAATAGTGACATCTTCTGACTCTGCTATTCTTGCTATTTCAGAAAGAGAATAGTTTAATTTATTTGACTCCAAAACCAAGATGCTGCCAGTATCAGAAAATGAAAATTGTTGTGCAAAATAATGCAGCACATCTTCCATGGTGATGACGCCTAGATATACTTCATCTGCATTGATGACGGGAATCAAGGTAAGTTGAAACCTACCTAGTTTTGTCATAATTTCAAAAATGTGCTCATTTTCGAAGCAAAAAGGTCTGACATGTGTCAATCTATACGTACCTATAGGGTCTTCGGTGTTATGAATGAGTAGGTCATCTTCAGAAAGTACACCCAATAATTGTTCATGATTTACTATAGGGAGATGGCGGACATGATAAACCTGCATCATTTGTAATGCCTCGGTGCCTGTATCAGATGTCTGAAGCGGGACTATACTTTGGGTTATCAGATTTTTAGCTGTCAAAATTCAAATTGTTTATTGTCTTAAAATTTTCTTGCGCTCAAACTGAAATTCTTCCTCAGTCAAAGCACCTTTCGATTTCAACTCTTGTAATTTGTCTAATTGTTTCAATAAGCCATCATTCATATCAGTTTTGGGAGCCCAATTATTAGCTTCAGATGATGCAGCTTTAGCTGAAAATGCTGGTAGTACCTTAAAACCACTTTTTTTAAACGCATCAAATTCTGGTTGTATTCTCAAATAAGCAAGATCATCATGTGTAAGTATGCGTTCCTCACCATTCAATCCAAGAGATACAGCTCTACTTAAGTGATAGAAAGATTTTTCTTTTTGCTCTGTAAGTGAATAGGCACAGGCAATATTGAAATGTAAAGCGATATCATTTGGTGATATCTCGAGTCCTTTTGAAAAATCTAAGATTGCATCATCTAAATCAAAATCTTTATATTTTTTTATTCCGCTTTGCTTGTATGGATTTGCTTTATTTTGTGCAATTGGCGTTGCTTTCTTTTGTGGGATTTGTTCAAATCTACGCATTTGTTCTTCTCTCCTCCGCTCTAGTGGCCCAGTATATGTCATTGCAAATGCACGATTATACTTTCTGTTAAAATCCTGATCACTCATCTGGAGTAACCTTATACCTTGGATAATACCTATGATAAATGATAACGGAATGCCGATATTGACTGACATGATAAACATGAACATAAAACCTATAAAGGCACCAATCTTCCCTAAATATAACTGGTGACCGCCCATCCATCCTGTAAAAAAGGCAAGCAAGGCTGCCTTAATCCTACTTTTCGGTTGCATTTTTGACTATTTCTAAAGTATAAACGCAATTTTACCACATTTTGGCGCAATAGCGGTAAAGAAATGCGCATTTATTTTACAAAGCACTGCGAATTTTCTACAAACTTCCAAGAGAAACCAACATGGTCTCTGAATTAAAAGATATTTTGAATTGCAAATAAATTAATATTAGTTCAAATAATTTTTTCACAGATATGTTTTGAAAAATGCTACTAATTTATTGATAACTTCATCAGATTGTGCGTTGTCAAAAGAATGAAACGCAAAATATTCATGATATTGAGTAGTTACATTTAGGGATTCTAATTTTCCATGCATCCATTTGCTTTGGTAAACAGGTACTATTGGGTCTAAATTGCCATGAAATATGATGGTGGGCTGACTTTGACTTGAAATATTCCAATATGGACTCACGGCTTTATAGGCTAATGTGTCCCATGGTTGACCAACATATTCTGTCAATATATCACCCACGTAACCACCTAACCATATGTTAGTACTGTTGTACCAACTCCAATCATTTATAATACTAGGTCCAAAAATATTAGCAATGCATTTTATGGATTTGTTATACTTGTATGCATAAATCATAGCCAATTGACCTCCAGCACTTGCACCAATGACACCCATATTTTCAGAAATTTGATATTTCGATTTATTTTTTATAATGTGATTGACAACTGAGTTTATATCTTCCATTATTTCATTGTGATGAATATTTTCTTGGTTACTTGCTAAACGGTAATTCATGTTAATAATAGCAACATCTGGCCATTTTTTCTTGATAAGATTTATATAGGAATTGAAATCTTCTTTTTTACCCGCTTTCCATGCACCTCCATGGATCATGAGTATGATTGGTGTATTATTAATATCTCTATTTGCTGGCAAATGGAGATCGAATACTTGTATGGAAAGATTGCCATAGCTAATGTCACGCAATATTGTATCAGATAAATTGTCTAATTCGATTGTATTATCATCAATTGATGAAGTTTCTTGACAAGAAAAAAGGAAGATCATCAAAAGCGAAATTGAAAAAATCATTCTAATTTTCATGATAAAAGGAGGTTGAGTTTTAAAAATATTGACAAAATGTCAAACTTTGAGTTAGGTCTTTCATAAATTAATTATAAAACCTTTGATTCAGAACGTAATAAAAGGGAACATATTGTGAAAATACTTTTCTATATTTGTGTGGATATAATCAATGATGCCATGGAATCATTTATTGAAAAATTCGGTCATTTATCAAAACCGCAATTGTTGGGTTGGATATTCTTTTGTTTAACACTTGCTTGGATAATTGAATCAGGTATACCATTGATAAAATTTACTTATAATAAGTGGCGTCATGATGGCATAAACTTGATATTTCTAAGTACAACACTTATCATCAATGGTATCTTTGGAGCATTGACAGCTTTCATCTTTATCTGGATGGAGCAGCATGAATTTGGATTTTTACACTTGGTAGATCTTCCATTTTGGTTAGAATTATTGCTTGCAGTGATGATTTTGGATTTAATTGCACAATATTGGGTACACTATCTGCTACATAAAGTAAAATGGATGTGGAAGTTGCATCTCGTCCATCACTCCGATACTCATGTAGATGCGACAACCGGGACGAGGCATCATCCGGGGGATTATTTTGTTCGCGAAGTCTTTGGTTTATTTGCAGTGGTTGTTGCAGGCATTCCCTTTGCGTATTTTATTTTTTACAAAGTTGTGACTGTATTATTTACGTATATCACACATGCCAACTTTAAGACACCAGTTTGGGTGGATCATACCTTGGGATATATTTTTATTACCCCCAATATGCATAAGTTTCACCACCATTTTGAACGACCGTGGACTGATACCAATTTTGGCAATATCTTCTCAATCTGGGACAGAATGTTTGGCACATTAGTGTTGGATGATACGTCAAAAATAAGATATGGTGTTGATGTTCTGGCAGATAGTAAATCCAATGATTTGATGTATCAGATGAAGGTGCCATTTGACAGTTCAGTCAAAACAGATTATTGATGATAGCAAGCAACTTGCATTTTATTTATCCAAAAATTTGATGGATTCATAGATTATATTTTGTAAACTAAGTGGAAGATAAAGGCAATTGCATAATTTTGCTATAATAGTACTAGATAAATGTATTAATAAATTGATAAACATCATGATTCTCATGTTTAATATAGGGACAAATAATAAGATATAAAAAGTGAAATCTTATTTTGCACTTCAATATATAATGACTATCAGGCGCATTAAAGATGTCGGATTAAATCCCATTTTTACAGTACTTTTATCGGCATTTGGATTTATTATATTGTCTATTTATATATTTGCAAAGTCCGAGTTTGCCGTCTATGTCTATCTACTTTTTGCCTTAGTACTAATAGGAAGGCTATCTGAATCCAAGAGGACTGAATTTTTAAAAATTTGCTTAGGTGACACACAAATGAAAAAAATCAGACTTATCGAGAATCTAATTTGCACGACACCATTTTTAATTTTTCTAATTTACAAACATTATTTTCCTTATGCTGCATTACTCTGGATTTTAGCAGCTATTTTAGCACTCGTTCACTTCAAGACATCACTGAATTTTACCATTTGGACGCCATTTTCAAAAAGGCCATTTGAATTTACTACGGGCTTTAGAAACTCTTTATTTTTATTATTAGGGACTTATGTATTGACTTTAATCGCTATATCTGTTAAAAACTTTAATCTTGGCGTATTTGCTATGCTTCTGGTTTTTGCAACCACATTAAGTTACTACGCAAAACCTGAAAACGAATACTTTGTATGGATTTACAATCTTGATCCAAAGCAATTTTTATTAGAGAAAATAAGAACAGGAATCCTATTTTCGTCTGTACTGGCATTACCTATTGTCATAAGTCTTTCTTTTTTCTTTTATCAAAATTTAGGCTTGACTTTTCTTATATTTTTTATTGGTTGGGCTTATTTGATTAATATGATCGTTTCAAAATACTCAGCTTTTCCTGACGAAATGAATATTATACAAGGTTTTCTATTTGCATTAAGTCTTTGGTTTCCACCGCTGCTTATTGTTATGATTCCATATTTTTTTAAAAAATCCGAAAAACGCCTTAGTAGTTTATTGCAATGATAGAAATCCGAAATTTGACAAAAAAATATGGATCAAATATTGTTTTAAATCAGGTCAATCTTTCTTTTGAAAATGGCAATGTGTACGGCATTGTTGGCGAGAATGGTGCTGGCAAAACTACGTTGTTCAGGTGTATATCGGGTTTAGAAGATTTTGAAGGTGACATATTTTCGGATATAAACCCTATTAAAAATCACCTTGGATTATTACTCACAGATCCATATTTCTTCAATAAAATCACGGGTAGAGAATACATACAACTCCTTAGCAATGCACGGCGTAAATCGATAAGTGACATTGATAGTAAGAATATTTTTCATTTACCATTGGACCAATATGCTTCTACCTATTCAACTGGAATGAAGAAAAAATTGGCTTTTACCGCGATTTTGTTTCAAGGCAATGACATATTTATACTTGATGAGCCATTTAATGGTGTGGATATCCAAAGTAATATCATCATTACGGAGATTATTCATAAATTGAAAGCACTTGGTAAGTTAGTCATTATTTCTTCTCACATTTTCTCTACTCTCGAAGATACTTGTGATGAAATACACCTTTTGAGCAAAGGGATTTTAAAAAGGTCTGTGCAGAAAGCAGATTTTAAGTCGCTTGAAGCTGAAATGAAACAGATGACCATAGGTGACAAAGTAGACAACTTAGGTCTACAGTAAGTTAAATTTTGGATAGAAATCTAATGTGTTTGATTTAAGGTTGATTGCCACAATAAATATATAATATTGCAATAACATGCATGGATATTAAAATTGAGTTGAATGAATATAACGAATACTTATCTTTTTTCTTCAGATAGACTTGGATTTAGAAATTGGTGTAATGCTGACATAGATAAAATGCATGAAATAAATTCTGACGAAGAAGTAATGGAATTCTTCCCTTATATTCCAAATAGGGAACAAACGACTGAATTTGTCAAAAGAATGCAAAGGCAATATCAGGACAAAGGTTTTTGCTATTTTGCTGTTGAAAAGTTAGATGATAGTGCATTCATAGGTTTCATAGGACTTTCGGAGCAAACATTTATTTCAGATTTTACACCTTGTATTGATATTGGATGGAGAATTTGCAGGGAGGAATGGAATCAAGGTCTTGCTACAGAAGGAGCAAGAAAGTGTCTTGATTATGGAATAAATACATTGAAAATTGACAAAATTTATTCGATAGCGCCTAAAATTAATATCAAATCTGAACGAATAATGATAAAAATTGATTAGAAAAAAACATTTCGAATTTGATCACCCTTTGCTTTTTGAAATCCGACCACCTTAAAACTTGTGTTTTATATAATACTGGAAATTTGTAACCACTGGATAGACAATTAAAACCCTCATGTGTAATCCAGCTAAAATAAAAAGGGCCAAGTGATGCACTCGGCCCTAAAAACTAATATTAAGTTTAGGAAGCTTTATTTTTTGGTAGTGGTCAAAACAGCATTTTGCATTGCTGGAATAACTTGAACCATTTTATCCGCCATGCCTGTAGTAGGATTCACCCAATAGGTTACTTTGTCGGCTTCATTATCATAATTTGTGACTTCGATTTTGCGATAAGTGATGCCATTCATCTCTTCAAATCCAGCTGCTGAAAGTAGCACTTTTTTGGCTTTCATGGTCATAATATCAGGAACAGAAAAAGCTATCTTGGTACCTTCTTTTAGATCAAAACCACCAATGACCAAGTCAGTGCCAGGACCATCACCCATAAATGCTCCATCAAATGGAATTTCCATATTTTGACCCATCATATTGACAGAGGCCTTTGAATCATCAAAGGACATTTTTATTTCTTGACCCATCTGCTGCATCGTTCTGGATTGCGGTTTGAAATCAGGGCCCAAAACCATAGCATCAGAAGATGCACCCATTGGTCCCGACATTTCTTCTTTTACCTGCCAATTATCTCCATCTTTTTGAATGGTTCTTACCATTTCCATAGGGATAGTCTGTCCTGCCACTTCGATTTTTACGTTGTAGCTGTGCGTTCCTTCTGCAAATTTTGCTTTAGACATGGGCAATGCAGCGTCTGCTTTTAATTCGGTTTTTGGAGTGTAAGTCACTGTATTGATATCTACTTCAAGGGATTTCAAGGTACTTGCTACATCTTCAGGCATTTCACTTTGGTATCTGCCGCCTAAAATTTCATATAGAAATTTTTCTACTGAAGCATACATGGCTTTTCTATTCAATGGTTTAGCGAAGCCGTGACCCTCATCCGAAGCAAGGAGATAATCAACTTTTTTACCTTTTTCGCGAAGTGCAATTACAATTTGATCCGCTTCAGCTTGTTTTACTCTTGGGTCATTAGCACCCTGTATGATAAGCAAAGGTTTTACGATTTTATCTACACTGAATAGCGGGCTTGCTTCTTTGATTCTGGTTTTACCTTCTTCAGTGTTAGGATCGCCTACCATGCCGTAAAGAAATGCCCTTCCTGATTCCCAATATGCTGGTACAGATTCCAATAGTGTAAATATATTACTTGGTCCAACTATATCTACACCACAAGCATATAAATCAGGAGTAAATGCTAGCCCTGCTAGTGTGGCATAGCCACCATAGCTACCTCCCATGATCGCTATTTTTGAAGGATCTGCGATACCTTTTGAGATAAGGTGTTTTACACCCCACGTGATATCATCCTGCATCAACTTGCCCCATTGTAAGTCTCCGGCATTCAAGAATTTTTTTCCATAACCACCGCTGGCTCGGAAATTTGGTTGTAAAACGGCATATCCTCTATTAGCCAAAAACTGAACTTCAGCATCATATCCCCAATAGTCTCTTGGCCCTTTTGGTCCTCCATGCACTAAAACTACCAATGGTAAATTTTTGGCATCTTTCCCTACTGGAACAGTGAGATAAGCTGGAATTTCTAATCCATCACTACTTTTATAGCTTATGGATGTCATCGGCGCCAAATATTTTTCTACTTCTTTTAATTTTGGTCTTCCTGTATATTGGAAAATCAATTGTTTGGTTTTGGCATCATAAAAATATACTTCAGAAGCGTATTTATCACCCCAAACAGCCACTAGGAATTTACTATAATCCTTGGTGCTACTTTGAAAAGCGACTTCTCTGCCTGGAAATTTTGCGGTAAGCTCTTTGTACATGGTTTCCCATGATTTATTTCTCCAATAGTATTTAGTTTTATCCAAAGTATAATTAGTAGAAATAATCTGTTTTGTATTCCTATCGATATTCAATCCACCGAAATCCACTTTTCCTTCTGGATCACTTTCAATCAATGTCATCTCCTTGGTTTCAGGATTCATTAAATACAAAGTAGACTTGTCTAATTTACCTACATTAGTGACAAAGATAAAATTCAGTATTTGTCGGATTCCAACTATTAATATATGCACTTTCTGTCACTGATGTTTCATAGATGGATGTTAATGAGTTATCAGGATTAACACGTAAGAAAGTGGTGTTTCCTTTATCGTCTGTTCTGTTAAGCATACGTAATTTGTCATTCCAATCGAAGTCATATCCTGTGATTCTATCTTTGTTTTCAAATTTCAAAGTGAGTTCACCTGTCGAAATTCTTAATTGATACAGATCATGCCATGCTTTGTCCCTATCATTCAACCCAATCATCATTATATCGGGATCGAATTGACTTACATTATATATTTGGGCAGTGACATCCACTTTAGGTGTCAAATTTCTTGATTCAGGTACACCATTATCTTTCCCTTCTGCAGTAGGACTGATGGCAAAAACATTGATATTTTCATCCCCATCCTTATCTTTCACGTAAAGGATATACTTGCTGTCATAAGTCCAAAAATAACCATACAGTGGTCGCGCACTATTGGTCAAAGGTCTTGCATTTTCAAAAGGTTCATCAAACTTTTTGATCCATACATTCATAATGCCATTATAGGCCTTCATAAACGAAATCCATTTTCCATCTGGGCTTATCTGACTCGATGAAGTCTCAGGATTTCCAAAAAACAATTCTCTATCCAATAATGGAGTCTGTTGTGCATCCATGTGCAAGGTCATTAGGCATAAAGTTAATAATAATATAAGTCGCATTTTGTAAAATTTTGAATTCCAACCTTAACGGGAAAGCTTACGTTTTAGTTGCATAACGAATGGAAATTTCATAAAATTTCTACGAAAATCATCGTTTTGGGGATGAATGATATAAAGTAAAATTTCAAAAGATCGATATAAAAATTGGTAGATGCGTATATTTGATTTTTTTTTACCTTTATTTGTCCAAAATAAATGCCATTTTATGCAGCAAATTTCCTTTTTGATTGTCATTTCAATTTTTTATACATTCGGATGCCAGTCCAAACAAAGTGTAATTCCCAAATCAGAAGTAAATGCAGGTATTCCATCTTTTATCCATTTTAAAGATAGTTTAGAGGCTTCAAAGGCTATTGTTACTGATGATATGGATGGTTTTTTTGAAAAGATTTCCATCTCGGATATGCATTTACAGATGAAAATTACGAATTCAGGAAAGCAAAGAATTCAGTTATTAAAGGAATATAAAACTTTTCTATCAACAGAGGTTCTTGATTGGACATTTGATGAAAAACAAAAATTGTACTTGATATTTGATTCCATAAGAACGCTTTGCAATGTTATCAATCCTAAACTCTACCCAGAAAAACTTTCTTTGGTAAAAATTAGAACTAATCATTATGGTCCTGATGTCTATTATACAAGAGCCAATATGATATTGGTGCCTGAAAATGTATTGAAAACTGACGATTTTACATCATTAATCCCAGTTATGGTGCACGAACTTTTTCATGTAGTTTCAAGATTCCAGCCAAAATTGAGGGATAGCTTGTATGCTCTGATAGGTTTCCATCCGAATCCATTTCAGCCATCGTTGTGTGAAGAATTAAAAGATCGAATTTTGACCAATCCAGATGGCACCAATCTAGGATATACTATTACTTTGGGAGATTCGATAGAAGCATCTCCAGTAATTTTTAGTACATCAAAGACATACAATCCATTGAAACCTAGATTCTTTGAATATTTACACTTTGATTTGTTTAAATATACGACATCGGGTGGTTCTGCCTTTCTAGAATGTGGTAAGGATGCAAGTACTACTTTACAGCCTCAAGTCATGCCTGATTTCTTTAGGCAAATAAAGGACAACACACAGTATATCATTCACCCCGATGAGATTATGGCTGAAAACTTCAAAATGGCATTACTCATCAGAACTGAAGAGGACAGAAAGACATTTTCTCCTGAAGGTAATTTACTTCTTGATCAGGTGATGGCTGTGATTAGAAAATGGTGAATTATCATATCGTTTGTGCCCTTGTAAAAACCAACTCTTGAGGGCTGGATAGTTCTGGCCTGTAAGTATATCCATCCTCTTTGAATTGTGACAAGTCACTAAGAGAGTTGATTCTGTTTTTTATCAACCAATGTGCATAGCTTCCCCTTGCCTTTTTAGCAAAAACTGACACTATTTTTAGTTGTCCGACCTTATTCTCTTCATAAAATGTAACATCAATCATCTTACGGAAAGATTTGGGAAAATTCAATACTTTACTGTATTCTTGTGATGTTAAGTTGATGATATAACCATTATCATGAGTAGAAAGTAATTCAGTTAAATAGCTAGGAATGTGTTTTTGCCAAAAAGATACCAAATCTTTGTAATGACCTACCGATAATTTTGTTTTCATTTCCAATCGATATGGTTTAATAGGGTCCATAGGCTTCAAGACACCGTATAAAGCCGATAAGATGCAAAGATGGTTATCTGCCCATTCCAGATCGCCATCATCAAAATTACTAGCATTTAAGTTCACATAGACATCACCGTGATAAGCGAATAGTGCGGGAGACACTTTACAGTCATCAGAATAAAAATTTTTGATATCTTCTTCTGTGGCAATAGCAATTTTGGAGCTGATATTCATTAGCTTCTCCAATTTTGGCGCAGAGATTTTTCGGAGTTTTGTGTGAATTAGCAAAGCTGAGTTTATAAAATTTGGCTCACGTAAAAATTTGATAGGCACGTCAAATTTCATGGTTTTGGAAGGGGATAATAATATCAGCATATACATTATTTTGGTAGAAGACTAAGCATAGTCCATTGTTCATCTACACGTCCATGTTTGGCTTCCGCATTGATATATCTCTTTTGATACTTCGCTGAATATACTGAAAGACTGCCATCATCTATAGGATTCTGATTTTGCAATACCACATTAAATCTTTTGTTCACAAAATGATTAAAATCAATTTGATGTGTCACTATAAAAAATTCACTATTATTGATGTTTGGATTGACATAGATGTCAGAGCAAGATCTCGTCGTACTGTTTTCTACATCAAACTTTTTCATGTAAGATGTAATGTTATAGCTTTCAGGTGTAAAATCACTGAAAAATAACCATTTTCTCTTATACAATGCTGGCTCATTTTTATTGTTATGTAAAGCAATAATAAGGTTAGCACTATTTATTTCTTTCCAGATAGTATGGCCAAAATCTTGAACTAGAAGGATGACGTCATCATTGACTGAGCCATAACCTTTGATCTTTTTTATAGTGTTTTTTAGGACATTTTTATCTTTTGAAAAAATTCTATTAGGATCAAATTGATAGGTTGATTTCTTGTATTTGAAAGAGACATTTCTATTTACAGTGCCTACATCAGAGTGGGACAGAGTCAAAAGTTTACCGCCATATTTTGACACATATCTTTTACCTGCTTCCAAAGAAGCTGTTTCATTTTCATGAACATGAATAAAATATAGGTCATTACTTTGCAGGGACGAATAGAACTTTAATTTTATAGTGTCTTCGCCCAACGGATAAAAGACAATGTTACTATCTAATTGGGCATTTGCAAATCCTACTAAAAGAATCCAAAAAACAAATAAGCTAATGATGCGCATCAGGATGTAAATTTATTAACAAAAATACTAATTTGTTCATAATTGATATATCACTATTCTCCATAACTTATCCACAAAATGAAATTCGACAGGAATACTATACATTTTAGACTTGGTAAAAAATAGGATTCAAAATATTAGAATCAAAAAGTTTTTTGACAGTATTATTCAAGTCGAAAATTTGACTTGACGAAATAAATTGCTACTATTTTGCCCTAAATTTGTGAATTACTAGTTTTTCAGTTTTTAATTAATAAACATTGAAAACTGGTAAAAGAGTTTTCTTTTTGGATGGTGATTTGACAAATAGTTTTAAATTTACCTTTCAAATAAACTGTATATGGCACTTAACTGGAATGAAATAAAGGATCGCGCGGTAAGATTTTCTAAAGAATGGGAAGATACAACTAGTGAAGATGCTGAAGCTAAATCTTTTTTGGATGCTTTTTTTGAAGTCTTTGGAATATCCAGGAAAAAGATTGGGACATTCGAGCATCGAATCAAAAAGCTGGATGAAGGGGATGGGTATATAGATATGCTGTGGAAGGGGCACATCCTGGTAGAAATGAAAAGCCGCGGAAAAGATTTGGATCGTGCTTTCAGACAAGCTAAAGATTATACTCATGGGCTCAAGTCAGAGGAACTACCTAAATATATCTTGGTTTCTGATTTTTTCCATTTTAGACTGTATGATACTGAAGAAATGACTACTAATGTGTTTACACTGCCAGAGTTGTATAAAAATGTGGGACTGTTTGGGTATTTGATCGGTGTGAGCAAAAAGGTGTATAAAGAACAAGATCCTGCGAATATCAAGGCCGCAGAACTCATGGGTAAACTGCATGACCGATTGGAAGAGATCGGATATGAAGGTCATCCATTGGAAGTATATTTGGTCAGACTTTTGTTCTGTCTGTTTGCTGAAGACACATCGATTTTTGAAAAACAGCAATTTCAAGATTTTCTGGAACAACGTACCAATGAAGACGGAAGTGATCTAGCCGCAAAGCTCCAGGAATTATTCCAAGTATTGAATACTGCAAAAGATAAAAGGTTTAAAAATTTAGATGAACAGCTCAACGACTTTCCTTATGTGAATGGGAAGCTTTTTGAAGAGTCGCTACCTACAGCTAGTTTTGATAGTAAGATGCGAAAAGCATTGCTCGAGTGTTGTTATATAGACTGGAGTAAGATATCTCCGGCTATATTTGGGTCGATGTTTCAGAGTGTGATGAATCCCAAAGAAAGGAGAAATCTAGGTGCCCACTACACGAGTGAAAAGAACATCCTTAAACTGATCAAACCATTGTTTTTGGATGAATTGTGGGCAGAATTCGAATCTGCAAAGGCGAAAAAGAATGAGTTGCCTAAGTTTCATCAAAAACTAAGTACGTTGCATTTCTTGGATCCTGCGTGTGGATGTGGCAATTTTTTGGTGATTACTTACCGGGAATTGCGACTATTGGAACTCGATGTATTGCGGGAGATTTATAAAAATCAGATGGTGACTGATGTGGAAAGTGTGATCTGGATCAATGTGGATCAGTTTTATGGGATAGAGTATGAAGAATTTCCGGCCCGGATAGCTGAGGTGGCCATGTGGCTGATAGATCATCAGATGAATATGCAGATCAGTTATGAGTTTGGGCAGTATTTTGCACGGTTGCCGCTTAATAAAGGTGCTAAAATTGTTCATGGCGACGCATTAGAAATAGATTGGCAATCTTTATTAAATCCAATAAATGCCATTGACGTATATGCTCAACATGCAAACATATATCTACTAAGTGAACCTACGGTACAATATGGCAAAGTCAATGTTCAAGCTGAATCTTATACAATACTTACTGGCCAACCAGAGCAGAGTACTATTCATAAATTCGATTACATCATTGGTAATCCACCATTTATTGGGTCAAAGATCATGACTCAAAGGCAAAGGGATCAAATAGTCAAAGAGTTTGGCACAAAGGGTAGTGGTGTCTTAGATTATGTGACAGGGTGGTACATCAAAGCTGCAAAATATATTCAAGATACCAAAATCAAAGTTGCCTTTGTTTCAACTAATTCCATTGTCCAAGGTGAGCAGACAAGTATATTATGGGGTCTCATGTTGAACAGGTACGATATTAAAATACATTTTGCGCATCGCACCTTTAAATGGTCTAATGAAGCCAAAGGAAATGCGGCCGTTTATTGTGTTATCATAGGTTTTGCCAATTTTGATACCAATAATAAAGTGATCTACGAATATGAAGATATCAAAGGTGAGCCACATGAAGTGAAGGCTAAAAATATTAATCCATATCTAGTTGACGCCAAAGATATTTTGATCGACAAAAGAGGTACACCTTTATGCATGGTACCAAAAATGAGTTTTGGGAATATGCCTTTAGATGGTGGAAACTTATTGCTTACTGATGAAGAAAAAAATGAACTGCTGCAAATTGAGCCTAAAGCAGTTAAGTTCATTTTACCTTTAGTTTCCGCCTATGAATTTATTAATGGTATTAGAAGGTGGTGTTTATGGTTGGTTGATGCTCAACCAAATGAAATTAAAAATATGCCATTTGTATTAGAAAGAATTGAAGCAGTAAAAAAATTTAGACTGTCTAGTATTGCACCTTCTACACAGAAATTCGCTTTGACACCAACTTTATTTCGTGATACGAATCAACCTGAAACTTACATTTTAATACCTAGTACAACATCAGAAAATAGAAAGTATATACCTATAGGATTCTTTAGTAAAATATATATTGCTAATAACAGTTGCCATACTATTCCTAATGGAAGTCTATTTCATTTTGGCATCATCACTTCAGCTATGCATATGGCATGGGTGAAAACTGTATGTGGTAGATTAAAAAGTGATTATAGATATTCCAAAGATATTGTTTACAACAATTTTCCATGGCCTGAAAATCCCACAGAAAAACAAAAACAATCCATAGAAGATAAGGCGCAAAAGGTGTTAGATGTCAGGGCACAATTTCCTGATAGTTCGCTGGCAGATCTGTATGATCCACTGACCATGCCGCCCGCCCTTGTCAAAGCGCACAATGATCTGGATAAGGCTGTTGATCAGGCCTATCGATCACAACCTTTTACATCTGAAGCTAATCGGATGGAGTTTTTGTTTGGGCTATATGAGAAGTACTCTGCTGATTTGTTTACGGTGGAGGGAAAGAAGGGGAAGAGGAAGTAATTTTAAAAATATGGATACAAGAATTGTTAAAAAAATTCCAAAAAGTTAAATCAAATGATATCAAAAGATGAACTCTATTATCAATTTTTAGATTATGTCATCAAAAATCATAAACCTAAAATTGGGATTGATCCATTAAAGGTACTACAAGAACTAGGATTCGATGAATATGAACCACATGCATATGCGATAGCTAAAGCTTTGAAAGATAGAAATTTTGTTGAAACAATGCCCATACATGATGGGAAGGTTGTAATAACTGAATTTACTATTGAAGCAAAATATTTTGTAAACGAATATAAAAAACAGAATCATAATATGTCTCCAAAATCTGAGCAAAACGAATCCAGTTTAGATATCTTCATAAGCCATTCATCTAAGGATATTGAAGTTGTTGAGCAATTTATTGAGTTGCTCATTAAGGCATTTAAGATTGATGAAAGCAAAATAAGATGCACATCAGTTCCAAGATTTAAATTGCCAAGTGGGTCAAATGTTGATAATACCATAAAAAATGAAATTAGTGCTTCTAAAGCTTTTATTGGATTTATCACTGAGAAAAGTCTCGATTCTGTATATGTTTTATTTGAATTGGGTGCAAGATGGGGCTCTGAAAGGAATTTTAGATTGATGACTGCAGATCAAGCTATATTTGAATTAGTAAAACCACCTTTGGTCAACCATCATATAATTTGTATTTCTAATCGTACAGAAATTTATCAGATTTTAGATGAAATTCAGCAAGATCTATCATGTAAACACTACAACCCAATAAATATTGAAAAAGAGATTGTAAAGCTTCTTGAAACTATTTCCAATAAAAATAAGCACGAAATTGCACAAACACTAATTGGACAAACTCAAAATTCAGAATTTTCACAAATAGAGTTAGATATTTTAAAATCAGCTGATGGACAAAATGGTGGAATTATCAGAATAATCAGCTCAAAGGATGGTGCAACGATTCAATGTGGAACAAAGGTTATTTTAGATAGCAATAGTAATAAAGAGATACAGCAATATAAAAGCGCCATAGAATCTCTTTTAGAAAAGGAATTCTTGACAGCTATCAATAATAATGGCAATAGATATAAATTTACAAATAAGACATATGAGTATTTGAATCGTGTTTAAATTTTAATTGATTTTAGAATGATTGATACATTTAAGATTGAAAAAGTATGTAGTTACAAGGGTGAAATATATTACGTTCGTGATAATGGAGCCATCTTGAGAATTTCAAAGGATGGATGTAGGAAGAGGCCAATGGATAATCAATGGACATTTGGTCATGTTGATTTCAGACAAGGATATTTGGTTGCGTTTTCAAATCCTGTACATAGGATTGTAGCAACGGCATTTCACGGAAAGCCACCAACCGAAAAACATGTAGTTGATCACATAGATACCAATAGAGGAAATAATAGACCTGAAAATCTAAGGTGGGTCACAAGACTAGAGAACATTTTACTTAATCCTATCACAATTAAACGAATTGAAAAGGCATGTGGATGTAGTATTGAAGAGTTTTTGCAAAATCCATCGCTATATAAAGATACCTTTCAAGAGCCTAATTTTAGGTGGATGGGGCAAGTTAGTTATGAAGAGGGACAAACAACTCTTTTAAATCTACAAATTTGGGCAAGTAATGACAAAAGTAGTAGTGGTGGTACACTTGGGCAATGGATTATGGGAAGGGGTGAATATTATATATCAAATGAAGATATTTTTACTATGCCTAAATTTTCGTTTTCATTAACGCCTCATGCTTTACAAAATTGGGATACTCCTACAGAGTTTCCACTATGCCCGTTTATGATCAGTGGACAACCTTTGATTGATTACCATAACAATTTGGTTAAGGGCATGGTGTTTTGCACGAATAAAAATTTGACCGCTATTATTGATGATTTTGCCATTTCTGATGATAATAAATCAATATGGGTGCTAAGTAAAAATGATTTACCTAAAGCAATAAAGCCATATTTAGTAGCCAAAGTGTGTTTTGATAAGGGTAATTTTGAACACTATAATTTAGGCAGCTTCTTTAAACAAGATGGGGGATTGCAAGCATTTATTCGAGCGCAAGGAAAAGAATGGACTGGGGGCGAGACTTTTGATGAAATGGCTGGATAGTTGTTTAAATCTCTGGCGTAGTAATAATTTTTAAGCCTTTCATAATTTGTAAATACAATATTTTATGATTTTCGATTACAAAACATTCTTTTAGACTTATCAAAAAGATTATCATTTTTTAAAAGCTAATATACTGAAAAAAATGATAGATGATACAGAGAAATATACTAATGACTTTTTTGAAAATGATTTTGATGATGAATCCAATCAATTAACTGGACGCTTAAAAGTGATTTGAGACAGACTTGTTTCCATGCCATAGAAACAATGTTTGAAATGATATTTGCATTTGAGCCTAATACTGAAAATCTAAATGAGGATATAAAAAGGACTGCAAAGGCTTTCTTTTCAGATTGGAGAAAAAACACAAAAAAGAATTGATGGAATCGCTGCTAGTGAAATAGGACTAGTTTTCTTGACAAACTTGTAGTGTTTCATGGAAAATTTTACTATTGGTCATTTTCTTTTTTACAAATGTTTCACAAAAAAGACCAAGTCATTCCAAATATATTTAAAAAGATAGATATTAGTTTGATCGAAATAAGAAGTTTTTTAAGAATAGCTGCAAAAAGAATATTCCGAACGAGATGAATATAACGCCTATAAGCATTCAATGCGTCCGATATTTTCTACAAGTTCGTTTCAGTAGTGTCCAAGACAGGTAAAGAAATAATTAACTGGGATTTGAAAGATTCAATGTCTTATTTTTGTAAAGCCTGATATTGCGAGTTGAAGATAAAGACAAAAGTTTTGATCCGCTTAGGATTATAATCTGACTATAATTTGTTCTAATCTAATTCATAATATGGTTTTTAAGAAGAATATATCTAAATGTAGATTCGGACAAAGGTAAAATTGAAGAATTTCCATTTTATCTTTTTGAAAAGAATTGAATTATAGTTATACTTAAATAGATGTTTCGTCCCAAAACCATGTATTAAAATCCGTACAAATCTAAAATGGTCTATAAAGAGTTCATTCATGCGAAACAAAAGGATTTTGAATGATCTTGATGCTATCATATCATAAATTGTATCAGAAGTCATTAAGTTCGAACTTCAAATTCCACCTGATTTTCTATTTTTTTTGGATTCGTAGATAGGGATGGCTCATACGAAATCTTGCCATCTCTAATACATTTTTAGTTTATTACAATTACACCATCTTCATCATAAGAAGGTGTGACTCCGAGGTTAATATACTCTGTAATATCGCCTAATTTATATTCTTTCTACTAGGTCATGATGGTAAAATGTCTGAACTGTGATTTAACCCAAAAAACGCATTAGAAAAAAGTGTTATCTTAGCGTCATAAAATCCTAATGCTTAGCGATAGACATATACCCATGGAAAAGTTGACATATTCCTTTACAAATAAAGAAGTTACGCCTTGGGGCGGAATGGTTTTTATGAAGCAAATGTTGGACAAATTGGTTTTAGAGGCCATTATGTCCTGTGATGATTTGCCTGCCCAGAACTCTAATCGAGGTCACTCTATACCTGTCATCATAGAAGTCATTTCTAACGAGTATTTGGTGCAGTGCAAATAGGTTTTTACACACAGAATTTTGCAAGATCCGATACCGCCCTTTGTAAGATATTTGGATGGAATAATGTCCCTGGAAATGATGCTTACAAACGATATTTTCATAAGTTTAATCAAGGCACCAATCAACGTGTAGAAACCAACATTTTATAAGCTGGTTCTTCAAAAACCTAAATCTAAATTATTTCACCTTAGATATAGACTCCACGATCATGACCAGATGGTCAGCAACAAGGAGTGCTTCAAGGGGTACAATCCCCCAAAAGCGAGGGCACAACTCTCATCATCCTCAGTCGCATTTGTAAACGATGCGCTTGGTAGCTAATTTTTGGTTACGTAGCGGAAATACAAATTCGGCCAATAATTTTCGTAGCATTTTTGGAGGATACTTTAGCTAAATTTGGTGACAAAACAGTAGGTTTAACCTGACTTGACAGTGGTTTTGCAGTAATGAGGTCATGTCTTATCTTGAGTCAAAAGATATGAAATATATAGTGGCAGCCAAATTCACACCCAATTCAACGCATTATTAACACAAATGATTTATGGCTGACAATGAATGAAGGCATCCAAATATGTGACAAAAATTATCAAGCAAATACATGGGAAGAAGAACGAAGGATCGTCATTGTAAGGCAAAAAAATAGAGTGAAAGACCACAAACCACAGGTAAGCAATTAAGTCTATTCCCAGAAGACGAAGTACATAGAAATTATAGGTATTCGGCCTATTTCACCAATGAAAAATATTCAGCTACCGATGTATGGAGAAATTATAGAAATAGAGGGGATGCAGAGAACAGAATCAAGGAGTTAAAAAACGATTTTGGAGCAGAAAGTTTTTAACTTAAAAGACTTCTTTGCAACAGAAGCAGCCTTACAATTTGTGATGATAGCTTACAATCTAATGTCACTATTTAGGCATCTAGTACTACAGAGAAAACAAAACACTCTCTACTTTAAGATACAGAACTTTCGCAATAGGAGCGTATTTTGAAAAAATAAACGAATTACTAAAATTACACGAATTTCGCTTGTAAAAAAACGTAGAAATTGGTTTGCAGGTCTCTGGGATTATCCTTTAAAATTATCCACTAAAAATCCCTAATGCGTAATTTGGGTTTAAGTGATTATTGTGATGGGCTCGATTTCATCATATCTCTCAATTCTTGCTTCACATTCTTTTTAGGTAGATTTATTTATACTCCCCCCATAAATTAAACCACTTAGCCATTAAATTAGTTAAAAAATAATTTATAAAAATTGTCATTTATGCGGCCGATTTAACTGGTTCATGATATGAATTGAACACAGTGTTTGGAGTGTTATTATTTAATTCTGTGTGTCTTCTTTGTGCATTATACCAATCTATATACCATCCTATTCCTTTTCTTAATTGCTCTGCGTCTTGAGATGGACGTATATATATGTGTTCATACTTGATTGTCCTCCAAAATCGTTCTATGTATATATTGTCTTTTGCTCGGCCTTGGCCAGAAACCCATACTAAGTTTTATGCCATTATTTATTACTCTATATACAAAGTCGTCTGAGGTGAATTGACTGCCTTGATCTGTGTTTATAATCGTTGGGCGACCATGTTTCTCTATACAATCCTCTAATACATCGCAACACCATATTGATCTCATGGAGTTAGACAAATCCCAGTGTAAGATTTTCCTACTGAATACATCTATAAATGCTATTAAATACATATACCCTTTGCGCATGGGGATGTATGTAATATCTGCCATCCAGACTTGATTGGGAGCAGTTATTGGCAGATGCCTAAGTAAATATGGATATTTCTTATGCTCTGGGCTAATCCTAGAGGTGTGTGGGCCTGGCATAAGTGATTTAAGTCCCATAACCTCATAATACAAGCGATTTATACGTTTGATATTCACTGCAAATCCTAAATCCATTGTAAGCCATGTATGCATACGCTCTGCGCCGTATTCTGGATGATCGGTGTACATCTTATCCATATGTGCCATCAACTCAAGATTCAAATCGCTTTCATCAGTCTTCTTGGTATAATATTGGCTCGATCGATTTAGCGAAAGTAATACACATTTACTTCGCATACTAGAAGGAGATTCAACAGCTTAGCATTTCTTACTTATGTTCGGTACTAATCATCCCAACACTTTTTTTAAAAATCATTCTCCATTTGCAATTGACCAATTTTTGGAATATAGCCGTTGCGTCTCTGTTTCAACTTTATTCTCGTTGTCATTTTTTTGTGCCAAAAGCAACATGAGCATTTTTAAAAAATCACTCTTCCAATATTCTTATTTAGAGTTCCAGATACCTCGTATTTCTGCGAAAGCTCAGCTAAAGTCATCTTTTCTTTGAGTGCTTCTAATACAACCTTTGTCTTAAATTCGGCGGTTAACTTTCTGCGTTTACCATTCATTCTACTTGCCATTGATGTAAATTTAGTGTTTTAGATTTTATTAGCAAGTGGTCTAGTATTTGGGGAGTACTATACTTGGCATATAATTTGTATTTCTAATCGTACAGAAATTTATCAGATTTTAGATGAAATTCAGCAAGATCTATCATGTAAACACTACAACCCAATAAATATTGAAAAAGAGATTGTAAGCGAAACTATTTCCAATAAAAATAAGCACGAAATTGCACAAACACTAATTGGATAAACTCAAAATTCAGAATTTTCACAAATAGAGTTAGATATTTTAAAATCAGCAGATGGCCAAAATGATGGAATTATCAGAATAATCAGCTCAAAGGATGGTACAACGATTCAATGTGGAGAAAAAATATTTGTAAGTAGTTCTAATCATATGGATATTCAAAAAATAAAAGGTGCTCTCTATTCACTTAAAGGAAAAGATTACCTCCAATCTTATAAAGGAAGTGAAAAAAGATTTGAATTTACAGGAAAGGCATATGAGTATTTGGAATTGATGTAAGAATTTAAAAATGTTGACTCAAAATAAATAAATCAGTTTAAAAGACTAATATTATGAATGACCTATCTACATGACAAAAATTTGATATCTTTTAAGTGCCATTGGCCCAAATAAACTACTTCTCATTGCGAATCCTAATACATAATTCAGGTTTTATGCATGGAATTATTGTACCTTTGTAGCTATTATTTTTAAGAATTTATACAATTGCTCCAGATTCAGGTAAAACAAGTGTCAAAAAAAACAGCTTTTCAACCAGATTGGCAGCCAGAAGATTCCTCATGCAAGTATATTTCTAGGTGCTGAAGGAAGTGGCAATTTGTCTTTGGCACTAGCAACTGCATCCTACATCATGTGTCTTTCTCCTTCTGAAAATGATAGTTGTGGGCACTGTAATGCTTGCTTGAAAATGGAAAAATTGATCCATCCAGATGTTCATTTCGCATTTCCTGTAGTAAAAAAAGGTACCACTGCAAGAGCTGACACCACGTCAGACGATTTTTTGAAAGAATGGAGAGTCTTTTTACTCAATAATCCTTATGGAGGCATTTCTGAATGGCTAATTGCTATGGATGCAAATGCCACACAGCCAAATATTAATGTAAAAGAATGCAATGAGATCATACGAAAACTGAATATGATGTCATTTGAGTCCGAAAAGAAAGTTTTGATTCTTTGGTTGCCAGAATATCTAGGACAAGAAGGTAATAGACTGCTTAAACTTATAGAGGAACCCACGGAAAATACATATATTTTCTTTGTGGCAGAAAATCAGGATGCTATTTTACAAACGGTTTTGAGTAGGTGTCAACTTACTAGGGTTCCGCCATTTGAGCCATTTGAAATTGCTGATGCTATATCTTCAAAGTTTGACCTGACAAAAGACGAAATAGATCAGATCGTTACGTTGTCTAATGGAAATATGAATGCGGCCATTGGTTTGGCCAAGAATGAAATGACAGATTATTCCAATATTATGATTGAGTGGCTACGTACCAATTATAAAAGTGATTTTGTGGAAATAAGTAAAGCTGTCAATACTATTGCAAGTTTGTCAAAAGATAATTTAATTCAGTTTTTTGAATTTGGGTTACATTTTTTAAGACAAATTCTTATGATTAAGTTTTATGATAAAGACCAGATAGAACAGATACCTACCAAAGATTTGGAGACGATAAAAAAAATGAGTGCTATTGTGGATGTTGAAAAAGCAGCAATCCTTACTGATATTTTCAATGAAGCAATAGACGGTGTCAATAGAAATATGAATATGAAAATTCTCCTCTTTGCAGATAGTCTAAGGATAAGTGATATTTTACGAAAGAAATAATCACTCAGCTCTAAAGTAAAATCCTATTTTCGATGCTCTGATGGCGGGAATCAGAGATGCGATGATACCAATAGTCATGACAGTCATAATTACGATAATGAAATCTGCAAACCGTAATTCGATGGGATACGCATCAATAAGGAACCCATCAGGGACTTTGATCAGACCATAATGTTTTTGTAGAAAATAAAGTATAAATGCAAGTATAAGGCCGCCAATAATTCCTGCAAAGGTCATAAATAGCCCTAACCGTATGAATAAATTTTTTATTCTTGTTGAAGTCAAACCCATAGACTTCAAAATGGAGATGTCAAGTTTTTTTTCCAGGACTATCATCCAAAGTGATCCTACCATATTAAAAGCAATTATGAGCATGGTAAGGCTAACAATAAGATAACTAATCCATTTTTCAATATTCATTATTTTGAGGAAAGATGCATCTTGTTCATATCTGTCCATTAATTTAAGATTAGTATCTCTTAAATAATTTTTTATGTCGCGTTTGACAGCATGTATTTGGGTTACATCGTTAACTTTGATTTCATAAGCACTTAGTTCACCAGTTTTATTTAGCAAAGAATCAGCAACTTCTTTTCGTACCAAAATATACACCATATCGATATCATTTCCTACCGAAAAATAACCGGAAGGGTAGAGGGAAATAGTTTCATATTCCTTACTCAATGGAGATGAATTGGGATTTGAAATGGTGTAAGTCTCCAAAACCGTGAAAATATCTGATGGATTGATAGATAGTTTTGTGTACATCCCAGAGCCTAAAACTGCACTATTTTTTTTATCATTTAAACTATACTCTCCATAAATCATACTAGAATCGATACCTGAGACAGATTCAAATTTTTCATCCACGCCTTTGAGAATCCCCACTTCTTGTGAGTTTTTATAAGTAAAGAAGGCTGTTTCTTCTAATGTTAAAGAAACTGACTTTACTCCCGATGTTGCAATAAGTTTATTGTACAAAGTAGAATCTACTTCAGAAAACTTTCCTTCAATAGGTACAATTTTTAGATCGGGATTATAGTTTGAAAGCATTCCGGTGAGCAAAGACTCAAAACCATTAAAAACGGACAATATCAAAATTAATGCTGCCGTTCCGATGGCCAATCCAACCACTGAAATCCAAGTGATAATGTTGATGACATTGGTGGATTTTTTACTTACCAAATATCGGAATGCAATGGTGGATGCAATATTCATATCGGCAAAAATAGTAATTCTTGACCAAAACAGGGATAAATATTGAAAACTAGCGGAAAGAGGCCAAATTCTTAAAAAAAAAGCACATGTGGTCATTTAATACTTGGCAATTGCTGTACTTAAATGCGGTCTAAGCAATCAATTTATATCGTTTATAAAAAAATTCTACCTATATATGTTTTTATATATCATTTATGATGTATATCTTTGCGCCGCTTTTCAGCTATTGACCCATGGTGTAATTGGCAACACAGCAGATTTTGGTTCTGTTATTCTAGGTTCGAGTCCTAGTGGGTCAACCAACTTAAAATAAAAAGGCTTGTAAATTTTTGGTTTGCAAGCCTTTTTTTATTGATTTTGGATCATTTATATCAACTTCCTCCCAACACAATGTCAACTTCTTTTTGATTATCATCGCGCTGATATTTTACTTTGACTTTATCACCTGGATTATATTTTTCAAGAATTAAGAAAATATCATTACTAGATTTTACTGATTTTCCATCTATTGAAGTGATGATGTCACCCATGATAATCTCTCCCAATCTATTACGAGTGGTGCCTTTCAGGCCAGCTTTTTCAGCTCCTGAATTTTCTAATACGCTATAAATTAAAGCGCCTTCGATGCCTAAATTTGCTACTTGTTGTGGTGAAAATAGTTGAATGCCGAGAACGGGTCTCTTCACTTCACCATATTGAATTAAATCGCTCACCACCCAATTTACTTCGTCAACAGGTATTGAAAAACCTATGCCTGCTGAAGCACCTGATGGACTGTATATCATGGTATTGACTCCAATGAGTCTCCCTGAACTGTCTAATAGTGGACCACCAGAATTGCCCGGATTGATAGCTGCGTCAGTCTGAATGACATCCCTGATAGGACGGCCACCGACAGAAGTGATTTCTCTTCCTAAAGCACTGATGACACCTGTGGTCAACGTTTGGTCCAAACCAAAAGGATTACCAATAGCAAATACTGATTGTCCTACTTTCAATTTTGAGGACTCCCCAACTGGAATTGGACGCAATTTTGAACCATCAATGTTTATTTTTAATACCGCTAAATCTTTATTAGGCTCTACTCCTACGACTTTGGCGTCATATGCTACTCCGTCACTCAAAGCTACCTTGAACTTTGATCCTCCATTGATCACATGGAAGTTGGTAATAATGTGGCCATCTAAATCCCAAATAAAACCTGATCCCGTACCCGATGGTATTTCTGTGATATTTCTATTCCAGAGATCTTGCCTCTCTTGTAAAGTCGTGATGAAGCAAACGGATGGAGCTGATTTTTCAAATAAATCGATTGTAGCTTGTTCGGTATCAGTAATGACCGCGACGGGTGTAACTTCTCTTGTGCCATGCACACTCTTAGTTGTTATTGTATTTTCAGAAACTTCTTGAGTAGGTGTATCTACCACATCCGATTTTTTACCAGCATAAAAGCCGATACCAAGAGTTATGGCCAATAAAACAACATATATTGCTTTCATTTTTTTTATTAAATTTTTATTGTATTGCTTTAATGCAAAAACTACAAATTTAGTTTAATATATGGTAGAGAATAAGCTTCAGTATGTCGATATTTTTTAAATGCAGTGAAGAAATCCACTGTTGTATAAACTCATAAGTTAAACCCAAATTACGCATTAGGGATTTTTAGTGGATACTCTAAAGGATAATCCCAGAGACCTGCAAACCAATTTCTACGTTTTTTTACAAGCGAAATTCGTAATTTTAGTACTCCATTTATTTTTTCAAAATACGCTCCTATTGCGAAAGTTCTGTATCTTAAAGTAGAGAGTGTTTTTTGTGTTTTCTCTTGTAGTACTAGATGCCTAAATAGTGACATTAGATTGTAAGCTATCATCACAAATTGTAAGGCTGCTTCTGTTGCAAAGAAGTCTTTTAAGTTAAAACTTTCTGCTCCAAAATCGTTTTTTAACTCCTTGATTCTGTTCTCTGCATCCCCTCTATTTCTATAATTTCTCCATACATCGGTAGCTGAATATTTTTCATTGGTGAAATAGGCCGAATACCTATAATTTCTATGTACTTCGTCTTCTGGGAATAGACTTAATTGCTTACCTGTGGCTTGTGGTCTTTCACTTATTTTTTGCCTTACAATGACGATCCTTCGTTCTTCTTCCCATGTATTTGCTTGATAATTTTTGTCACATATTTGGATGCCTTCATCTATTGTCAGCCATAAATCATTTGTGTTAATAATGCGTTGAATTGGGTGTGTGAATTTGGCTGCCACTATATATTTCATATCTTTTGACTCAAGATAAGACATGACCTCATTACTGCAAAAAACCACTGTCAAGTCGGGTTAAACCTACTGTTTTGTCACCAAATTTAGCTAAAGTATCCTCCAAAAATGCTACGAAATTATTGGCCGAATTTGTATTTCCGCTACGTAACCAAAAATTAGCTACCAAGCGCATCGTTTACAAATGCGATCAAGGGATGATGAGAGTTGCGCCTCGCTTTTGGGGATTGTACCCCTTGGAAGCACCTTGTTGCTGACCATATCTGGTCATGATCGTGGAGTCTATATCTAAGGTGAAATAATTTAGATTTAGGTTTTTGAAGAACCAGCTTATAAAATGTTGGTTTACACGTTGATTGGTGCCTTGATTAAACTTATGAAAATATCGTTTGTAAGCATCATTTCAGGGACATTATTCCATCCAAATATCTTACAAAGGGCGGTATCGGATCTTGTAATCTCTGTGTGTAAAAACCTATTTGCACCGCACCAAATACTCGTTAGAAATGACTCTATGATGACAGGTATAGAGTGACCTCGATTAGAGTTCTGGGCAGGCAAATCATCACAGGACATAATGAGCTCTCTAAAACCAATTTTGTCCAACATTTGCTTCATAAAAACCATTCCGCCCCAAGGCGTAACTTCTTTATTTGTAAAGGAATATGTCAACTTTTCCATGGGTATATGTCTATCGCTAAGCATTAGGATTTTATGACGCTAAGATAACACTTTTTTCTAATGCGTTTTTTGGGTTAAAAGGAAAGCCACTCTTGATATTTGACAAGAGTGGCTTCATTTTCAAAATAAAATTCACTAATTATCTTCTATTGCGGCCTGCGCTGCTGCTAATCTAGCAATAGGTACTCTGAATGGTGAACAACTCACATAGTTCATTTTCAGTTTATGACAGTATTTAACTGAATCTGGATCACCTCCATGCTCACCACAGATACCCACTTTTAATTTAGGTTTTATTTGACGACCTTTTTGCACACCAATTTGCACTAATTCTCCGACGCCAGATTGGTCAATGGTGACAAATGGATCGGCCATAAGTAATTTTAGATCCAAATATTTTGGCAAGAATCCCCCAATATCATCTCTTGAAAATCCGAATGACATTTGAGTTAAATCATTGGTTCCGAAACTAAAAAAGTCAGTAATGGTAGCCAATGAATCGCCTTTAAGAGCCGCCCTAGGCGTTTCTATCATAGAACCATACAAATAATCTATTTTTTTCATACTAAATTTCACACAAACTTCTTCATGCACCCTATCAACTATTTCTTTTTGATGTCGCAATTCGTGTCTGCCCATCACTACTGGAATCATAATCTCGGGAAAGGCTTTCTTACCTTCTTGTGTCAATTCGGCGGAAGCTTCCAAAATAGCTCTTACTTGCATTTCTGTGATTTCAGGGTAAGAAATACCAAGGCGTACGCCCCTATGTCCCAACATAGGATTATTTTCATGGAGTGCTAAAATTCTTCTATTTAATACACTTATCCTTACGCCTAATTCTTTACTTAATTCGTGCAATTTTTCTTTATCATGTGGTACAAATTCATGCAATGGTGGGTCAAGTAAGCGAATGGTGACGGGATTTCCTTCCATCACTTCTAGCGTAGCTTTAATATCCTTTTTTACATATTTGAACAATTCATTGAGGGCTGTTTTTCTTTCCTTCTCCGTGTCACTCATGATCATTTTACGCAGCAAGAATAGTGGTTTTTCACTACCTTCTCCATAGAACATGTGCTCCGTCCTAAATAGTCCAATACCTTCAGCTCCAAAATAAAGTGCTTGTTTGGCGTCTTTGGGTGTATCTGCATTGGTGCGTACCCCCATTGTTTTCCTTTTTTCCACCAAATTCATTAAAGCTTTGTAGGATTGATTTTGATTTAAATCAGTTTGAATCAAGTCTAAAACACCTGAATAGACAAGACCTTTTGTTCCGTTTAATGTAAGCCAATCGCCTTCTTGGATTTTGTGACCATCTCTAGTTCTGAAAAATTTCTCTTTCTCAAAGATTTCAATATCACCACAACCCACAATGCAGCATTTGCCCCAGCCTCTAGCTACTAGGGCAGCATGAGATGTCATTCCACCTTTGGTAGTAAGAATGGCCTGAGATTTGTGCATTCCATCGACATCTTCTGGGGATGTTTCTTCTCTTACAAGGATAACTTTCTCTCCCTTAAGCCCCCAATGCACGGCTTCTTCCGATGAAAAAACAACTCTACCTACAGCACCACCAGGACCGGCAGGCAATCCTTTGGCAATAGGTTTGTTTTTCTTCTCTTCTTCAAGACTGATCATGGGTAACAATAATTCTACCAACTGTTGAGGTGCTACTCTCATTATTGCTGCGTCAGCATCAATGAGTTTTTCTTTGTACATATCTGTTGCCATTTTGACTGCAGCCACACCATTTCTTTTGCCAACTCTACATTGCAGCATGTATAACTTACCTTTTTCGATGGTAAATTCGATGTCCTGCATGTCCTTGTAATGATTTTCTAATCTTTCTTGAATTTCATTTAATTCTTTATATTGCGAAGGCATAAATTTCTCTAATGTAGTGAGGTCTTTGGAATGGTCATTTTTTGAGAAATTATTAATTGGTGCTGGTGTACGAATACCTGCCACAACATCTTCACCTTGCGCATTGACTAGATATTCTCCATAAAATTTATTTTCACCATTCCCTGGATTTCTTGTGAAAGCCACGCCTGTACAACTATCATCTCCCATATTTCCGAATACCATCGCCTGCACATTTACTGCAGTACCCCAATCAGAAGGAATTTTTTCGATTTTTCTATACTCTACAGCCCTTTTACCATTCCAAGAGGCAAACACTGCACCTATGCCACCCATCAGTTGATCCCAAGGATTGTCAGGAAACTCTTGATTTAGATATTTTTTAGTAAGGGTTTTAAACTCCTTTACTAATTTTTTGAGATCGTCTGCGCTGAGATCTGTATCAAGGCTAACTCCTCTTTTATGTTTTAATTCTTCCATTTTTTCATCCATAATCTTACGTATTCCTTTACCTTTAGCTGGTTCTAATCCACCTGCTTTTTCGATCACGACATCAGCATACATCATGATTAATCTCCTATATGCATCGTAGGCAAACCTTTCATCCCCAGATTTTGCTATGAGACCTAAAACGGTTTCATCATTGAGACCGATGTTCAATACAGTATCCATCATGCCTGGCATAGATCGTCTTGCTCCTGACCTTACAGAAAGTAAAAGTGGATCATTTACATCTCCGAAATTTTTATGCATTAATTTTTCTACCTGCCCTAAAGCATCTTTGATTTGTGCATTAAGAAGATTTGGATAAGTTTTTTTATGGTCATAATAATAAGTGCAGACTTCTGTGGTGATAGTGAATCCAGGTGGAACAGGAAGTTTTAGGTTTTTATGTCCAGCCATTTCAGCTAAATTGGCACCTTTGCCTCCCAACAAATTTTTCATAGATTCATTACCATCTGCTTTTCCCCCTCCAAATGAATATACATACTTGGGGCTCTTTGTTTTAGTTGACATTATAAATATTGATTTATTTATTGAAACCGCAAAATTATTTGTTTCAACATTCATGACCATTCGCACGCTACCTGATATAAATCAATAAGCTATATGATAAGGGATGTTATATCGGTATTTTGGTCTCGGAATTGTAAGTTTATTTTAGTGAGGAAGTGTAGATTATAATATATAATCGACAGATATTCAAAATGATATGAGTAAATCTTGATGAATGTTATTTTTATTCCATTTAATTTGTCAATTCACCTTACTGTAGAAAGCCAACTAGTTTAAAATAATAATGTTGTCTTCTGGTATTTTGGATTTTCCAGCATAACGCAATATTATCTGAATAACCGTTATTACATCCTTTTCACAATAGATGGCTATACGATCCAAATCATTTTCATTCCAATATGTTGGGCCAACCATAGAACCATCTATGTCATCTTTTGGAGAAGGTATGCCTAGAACACCTGATAATAGTCGAAGTGATGTGTAATGCTTGTAATCTCCAAAGCGCCATAAATCCATCGTGTCCAAAATTTGTGCGGTTTGCCAAGGTTTTTTGCCACTGATATCGAGGATGGGTGGAAATGGTATGGCGTGGACAACCATACGACGACAGATGTAAGGAATATCAAATTCTTTAATATTATGACCACAAATTTTTGAAGATTCCGGATCATAATAATGAGTTTTCAAAATTTCAACAAATGCAAGTAAAATTTCGCGTTCATCAGTATCCTTCAATGTGCGAATGCGAATAGTATTTGGTTCACCTTGTTCAAAATTCAGAAATCCCATTGAAATACAAACAATCTTTCCAAATTCTGCAAAAATACCTGCTTTCTCTTCATAATGTTTTGCTGGGTCAGAAACACCATCGTGAGGATTTTGGAAATATTGGCATTTTTGAACCCACAATGCTTGCATTTCTTCATCTAATTCGGTGAACGATTTGTATTGAGATACGGTTTCTATGTCAATAAATAAGCATTTTTTAAGATGGTGTATATCTAAAAACATAATCAGGGTTTTTACTGAATTTTCAAATTCATGGTATCCAAGTATTTTCTAATAAAATTTCAAAAATACATAATAAATATTTACTTTCGCCTCGTTATCACAAAAATTTATATAAAATGAATTCATCACAAACAAAACAAAACTTTACTGCTATTGCAGTGGTTGCGATTATTGCCTTATTAGGTTTGAATATCTATCAATGGTACACATATAACAATCTTTCAAAAAAGAGCGAGACACAACAAACAGAAATGCTTGAATTGCAAAGAGTTCAAGCAGAATTGGATCAAGATTACCAAGCTGCTTTATCCAGTTTAGAAGAAATGAGAAGTGATAATGCCCAGTTGAATACCTTGATAGACAATCAAAAGAATGAATTGAAGTCACAAAAAGAGAAAATTAATGACTTGATTTGGTCAAAAAAGGAATTGGACAAAGCTAGAGTTGAAATTAAAAATCTCAATTCAAATGTAGCCAAGTATCTTGCGGATATTCAACAACTTCAAGAAGAAAATAAAGGGTTGAAGGAATCAAATTCTCAACTGTCATTGCGTGTGGAGGAAGAAGTTATGGCGAAAGAAAGTGTTTTACTTGAAAAACAGGCCGTGATGCAAGAGAAAGAAAGCCTCTTAAAAGTCAAAGAAGAATTGGATTCAAAAGTGGATATGGCGAATGCCATCAAAGTCAATTTTATAGAAGTAAAAGGATATGAAATTAAAAAGGACGGTAAACTTAAAGAAAGGTCTAAAGCTAAAGATGTAGATATGCTGCGTATCTGTTTTCTTACGGAAACAAATAATGTTACTGCATCAGGTCAAAAGAAATTTTATGTTAGAATCATCAGCCCACAAGGTGAAACTATTTCAAGAGAAGATAAGGGCTCTGGTGTTTTGACAAACAAAATGGATAACTCACAAGTAAGATATACTATGGCGGGTGATGTAGCTTACAAAAACGAAGATACCAATGCTTGTATTGATTGGACACTTAGTGATGTATTGCCTAAAGGGGAATATAAAACTGAAATTTTTAATAATGGTTTTTTAGTTGGGAAGGGCCAATTTTTATTGAAGTAGTTTGAATATAAAAGTTAGTGTATATATTGTATATCTCTGTGTCGTTCTATTAGGAATGACACAGAGTTCTTGCTATAGTCTGAAGGGAACTTCCATTGATCCGTCAATTAAGACTTTTTATGTTCAAGATTTTGATTTAGCTGATCTGAATGCTCCTGGAGACGTTAATCAGCGATTCGCAGAGTTACTCCGAAGTAAGATAAGAAATCGAACCAGATTGGTGTATAATGAATATGAACCTGACATTGAATATGCAGGAAGTATATCAAATTATATCATAAAACAAGAATCAACAGATGGAAATAATACTACGCCATTCAGCAAATTGGAAATCAGCGTAAAAGTAAAACTCACATCCAATCAAGAAAATGTGCAAGGTTGGGATTCAGTTTTTACTTTTTTTAAAGTTTATGATAATACTATGGATTTGTCATCAATACAAGACGACCTCATCAATGAAATTTTGAATCAATTGACTGAAGATGTATTTGACAAGTCATTTACGGACTGGTAAACTGCTAAGGTAGAAAAGGGTAGAACGGTTGTACCATTTGTGTGTAAGCATCTGTATATTCATTGACCTTATGATGTTCTTCTTGGATTAATAGGGTATTTTCTTGTTTTTCACGTGGTATATTACCGAATCGGAGTAATAATCTTTCAATACCATTTTTTGGCTTTGAAATGACATTTGTTTGTGTTTGGAGATATAAATCATAAGATCTAGCCATTTCAATAAACTTTAATCCTTCAATGTAGGGTAGGATGAGGTCAAAATGGCCATCAGGCTTCAGTAATCGCTTGACACTACGCAACAAATCAGAATGAGGCAGTTTTATAGTATGTCTCACATTAGCCTTATTTTCATTCAATGAAAAAGTGCCTCCAGAAAAAAATGGAGGGTTTGAAATAATCAAATCAAAGGTTTGTTCTGACTGTATCGCAAAATCCTGGATAGATGAGCAGGTACACTCCAATCGATCTTTGAAGGGGGATTCTCGAAAATTTTCATAAGCTTGAAGACATGCATTTTCATCAATATCGATTCCGGTAATCATTGCTTCTGGTTTTTTTTGAGCTAAAATCAAAGCAATCACTCCTGTACCTGTACCAATATCCAAAATTTTAACTTTTGAGACCACATCTGACCATACTCCTAAAAGAACACCATCCGTATTTACCTTCATGCCACATTTGTCCTGATGTATTGTGAATTGTTTGAATTGAAATGTGTTTTCTGTGTTCAGCATAGTTTATTTCAGTGCGTTTCTGATTCAGAATTTTGATATTTAGCTTTTTTACTGCCTTTATACAATTCGTATTTATTCAATTTTGAGGGAATGCTTCCATTCAATAAGGATATTTTTCTTGATGGCCTAAGGCCTATAAACTTACTTGCTTCCAAATTACCACATAAAATCCATGCTACACTGTTGGTATATGACAATTTTAATTTATCCCCGATTTGTTGATAGAAGGCATCTATGTCTGCGTGTTTGATTCTTATGTCATACGGTGGATTGGTGATGATGCAGATATGCTCTTTTGGGTCTGAATAGAAAAAATCCTCCTGATGCAGAGTTATAATATCATTTAAACCCGCATTTTTAATATTGATTCTCGCTATATCTATATTTTTCGCAGAGATGTCTGAACCAGATATATTTGGCATCAGATTTTTATTTACCGAATTATATAGACTATCTAATAATGTTTGGTAAGTTGCATGGTCAAATCCTTTCCAATTCATAAACAAGTATTTTCTTTCTTTGGGCTGCGGTGGAAGATTCATTGCAATCAATGCACCTTCTATCAGTAAAGTAGCACTACCGCACATGGGATCATATAATTGGGTTTGGGTGTCCCAGTCAGACATCAAAACAATACCAGCAGCCAATACTTCATTGAGGGGTGCATCTGTTTGCACAGTTCGATAACCACGTTTGTGCAATGAATCACCACTAGTATCGATGCTTATAGTGACGGTTTTTTGTCTTATGTGTACTTGTATTTGGAAATCTGGATTATACTTGTCAATATTTGGCCTTTCTCCATATTTCTCTCTAAATCTGTCCACTATACCATCTTTGACTTTCAGTGCTACAAAATTCGCATGCGTAAAGTAGTCTGAATTGACCACTGAATCTACAGCAAAAGTTTGATCGATTTTGAATAATTCTTCCCAAGCCATGCCTTTTATCTTGATGTATAGATCCTGTTCATTGCGCACTAAAAACTCTTCAAGGACTACTAGAATCTTCAAGCATGTTCGTACAAGAATATTGGCTTTATAAATTTGATTGAGGGTGGCTTCAAACGCCACGGCTCGAGTCAGTTTATCAGTTTTCTCAATTCCTATCCCATGTAATTCCTTCTCAAGAATATCTTCTAAACCTTCCAATGTTTTACCTAAACATTGATAAGTACTTTTAGTATCTGATAATTCAGTGAGCATAAAATATACTATGTGAAAGTATGAAAATCAAGAAAGTCATACTTGACTTGAATTTATCCGCCACTTTCTTTGCGCAATTCAGTCATATAACTATCCCATAAATCTTGAGTCTCTTCTTTTTCATCTGCGTCACAAAAGTCTGTTATCTCAAGTATGGTTTCATTTGTTATATCTGATTTATACATTCTGAATTCAAGATATTCATCGGCATCAGGTGCATTCTTCCACCTGAACCTTACTCTTTCCTCCTCGATATCATCGATCATGTAGGCAGTTTCAGAACTTCCTGTCCAAAAAAACCTATATACATCATTCGTGATATCTACTTCATCACAATACCAACGGACCAAACATGCAGGTGTGGTGATAAAGCTATAAACGATGGCTGGGGATGCTTTAAATATATATTCTAAGTCAATCTTAACCCTTGTCATAAGGATCTATGTTTAGTTTGCTATTAAAAAAGTCGCAATAAAAAAGAAATTCTATTAAAGTCAAAAGAAAACTGCATTTTTAATTTTTTATTATTAAAAATATTCGTCAGAATTTGAAGAATCTCTAATTTTTGCCATAATTACTACCTTTTTTAGCAATTTGGAAAAAAAAGTTTTTATTTCCTAAACAAATAGTCTTTTTCAGCATTCTATTTTCTATTTTAAATTTATTTGTTAAGAAATTTTAACTTTGCGGCTTTTTTTAAAATACCGTAAGTGTATTATAATATTAAATATCCTTAATGAGACAGCTTAAGATAACCAAATCTATCACTAATCGCGAGAGTCAATCACTAGAAAAGTACCTTCAGGAGATTGGCAAAGTGGATTTATTGACACCAGAAGAAGAAGTAGATTTAGCGCAAAAGATTAAAGAAGGTGATCAGGAAGCACTGGAAAAACTTACAAAAGCGAACCTTAGATTTGTGGTCTCTGTAGCAAAACAATACCAAAATCAAGGTTTGTCATTAAGTGACTTGATCAATGAGGGAAACCTAGGTTTGATAAAAGCTGCTCAAAGATTTGATGAGACACGTGGTTTTAAGTTTATTTCTTATGCTGTGTGGTGGATCAGACAATCCATTTTGCAAGCATTGGCAGAGCAATCTAGGATTGTGCGATTGCCACTTAATAAAGTTGGTTCATTAAATAAGATAAATAGAGCTTTTTCGGAACTTGAACAAGAGTTTGAACGTGAGCCATCACCTGAAGAACTTGCTGAGTTACTTGAAATTCCAACCGAAGAAGTGGAAACAACATTAGGCGTAGCTGCGAGACACGTTTCAATGGATGCTCCATTTATAGATGGGGAAGATAATTCATTACTTGATGTTTTGGAAAATAACAGTACGCCTGATACAGATGCTGCCCTTGAGTATAAAGAATCGCTAAGGCGAGAGATTGAAAGATCATTGAGTACACTCACAGATAGGCAAGCTGATGTCATAAAATTGTACTTTGGCATAGGTATAGAACATCCGATGTCTTTGGAAGATATCGGAGACAAATTTGGTCTCACAAGAGAGAGGGTTAGACAAATTAAAGATAAGGCAATCAATAAGTTGCGTTCAGTGAATAGAAGCAAATTATTAAAAAATTATCTAGGTATATAAGTTGTTCAAACTTTGTTTACACTAAACTGCATCAATGTCAATGCGACAATAGCTGCAGTCTCAGTCCTCAGCCTGCTTGCCCCAAGGTGTACCGACTTATAATTATTTTTTTCGCAAAGTAGGATTTCATCTTCCGTAAAATCACCTTCTGGACCTATTAATATGATTGCATCAGAATGTATAGGTGTATCTGTAATTGAAATAGGTGCTTGATGACAATGCGCAATAAATTTTGAAGTATAGTGATCAGTCACTCCAATCAATGTTTTCAAATCATTCAAGACAGTGATTTTGGGTAAAAATAGGTTGCCGGATTGCTTAGCGGCACTGATGACAATCTTGTGAAGGCGATCCAATTTTGTAAACATCTTTTCAGACCTTTCAGACTTGAAAATTATAATTTCTTTGGTGCCTATTTCAGTAGCTTTTTCTATGCACCATTCTAATCTAGCATTATTCTTTGTAGGACATATGCCTAAGCTAGGTGCAGGTATATCAGAAAGCCTTACTTTTTGAATAAGAGAACAGATGGTTTCAGATTTTGATATTTTTATAATTTCACATTCTGCTTTACTTCCTTTTCCATCAAAAACGATGATAGTATCACCTACTTTACTGCGCATGACAGTGCTACAATGTTTGTGCTCTTCACCGATGAGACAGACTTCTTCTCCTATAATATCAGCATAAAATGTATGCATACGTGTTAAAAAGTTACAGTTCCTAATTGGTGTGCCATGGCATTTCTTCGTAATAATAATTCTTGATACACCTTTACATTGAGCAGGTATTCTTCAGAATCTCGAGAATTGTCATTGGCTTGTTTGAAATACTCTTCTAGCTTAAGAATAATTTTTTTCGCTTTTTTAAATTTTAGTCGCAGTAATGCATTATTACAATCATTGATATAGTTTTGATCAGGCATTTTTTGTGTTTGGAGGTACATGCCCTTCGCTTCCCAATCTGCATAAGTATATTTCTCAGATAGACTTGTAATTGTGAATTGTCTAATATCATCATTTTTGTGGCCGATAAAATATTGTACATCAAAAACACCTTGTGATGCTAGAATTTCTTCGATCTCTTTCAAAATCAACATGTGTAAAGGAATATCAAACAAATCTAAAATGTTTCGTACTTCTTCTATAATATATTGTGCAACAGAAATGTTTTTCTCCATGTCATACATCTTAGAGCCATAATTTAAAGCCACTTCCACGACAGCCTTTTCTTGGTACCCATCATTTTGTACTAATATTGGATCATCTTTTGTCAAAACAGTCTTGGATGCTATCCAGTCATCTTCATTGATCTCAGTAGGAGGTGGACTCGACTTTAAATTTTGTTTTTTTATCTCATCCCTTATGGTACCATTCGTTTCTTTATTGAGTATTTGTTCACTTATCCCAAACTTTTCACTGCATTGCTTTATATACATCATCCTTTTGATAGGATCGCTTATTTTAGCTAGCGTGGATACAATGTCTTTGATTGCCCTTGTTTTTCCAATTGGATCATTTTTGGTTTCAGTGAGCAATACATTTGTTTTAAATAATACAAAGTCCTCTGCGTGCTGCTTAATATAAGACATAAATTTCTCTGAACCAATGGCTGAAAGATAGGAATCAGGATCATGGCCGTCTGGTAATAGGACTAATTTTACATTCATGTCAGCATGTAACACCAAATCCAAACCGCGCAGTGCTGCATTAATGCCTGCTTGGTCTCCATCATAGATCAGTAAGACATTATTGGTGTATCTTTTTATAAGCCTGATTTGATCGTCAGTGAGTGCTGTGCCTGAGGTAGCTACTACATTTTGAATATCACCTTGATGGAGGCTGATCACATCAGTATATCCTTCTACCAATAAGCACTCATCATGTTTCCTAATACTTTCTTTTGCAAAATGTAATCCATATAGCACTTTCCTTTTGGAATAAATTTCCGTTTCAGGAGAATTTATATACTTAGGTATTTTCTTATCAGCGCTAAGTGTTCTCCCTGCAAATGCTACGATCTTACCACTTAGATTGTGAATCGTAAAAATGACTCTATTGCGTAAAAAATCCTGATTTCCAGAAGAGGTAAGACCAACTTGTTTCAGATGTTCTAAATTAAAATTTTTTTCAAGTGCATGTGTAGTTAAGTCATCTCTACTTTCTAATGCAAATCCAAGATCAAATTTTTTAATAATATTTTCTCTAAATCCTCTTTCCTTGAAATAAGAAAGACCTATTGCTTTCCCCTGCGCATGATTGAAGAGATTGTTTACATAATGATCTTTGGCAAAGTTGTTAAGGATATACAGTGCATCAGTCAATTGTCGTTGTTCAACTTCTTGATGAGTTTGTTGTGTCTCTTCAATCTCTACGCCATATTTTTCACCTAGAAATTTTATTGACTCTGGAAAACTTAGTTTCTCGTGTTCCATGATGAATCTCACCGGATCACCACCTTTTCCGCAACCAAAACATTTGAATAAATTTTTAGCTGGTGAGACAGTAAATGAAGGTGTTTTTTCATCATGGAAGGGACAAAGGCCAATCATATTCACACCTCTTCTTCTGAGGTTTACGAAATCACCTACCACATCTTCTATTTTAGCAATGCCGAGTACTTCTTGGATGGATTTATTTGTAATCAATGATCCATAATTTTACAGCTCTAATACATCATCCATACTGAAGATACCTTTTTTACCTTGTATCCATTCTGCCGCAAGCATAGCTCCCATGGCGAATCCTGCTCTAGACTTAGCTTCATGCATTATTGAAATATCATCGATATCGGAAGTGAATTGGACTATATGGGTACCTGGCACAGGGTCACGTCGTTCACTATCTATATGAATGGTCCTGTTCGGATCTTTATCTGTACTTCCGATGGTCCAAACTTTTTTCCTTTCTATATTTTTAATGATATCATCTGCCAAATGTATCGCTGTACCACTTGGGGAATCAATTTTTTGAGTATGATGAATTTCTTTAATATTTACATTATAATTATCAAAGCCATCCATCAATTTTGCAAGGTAAGTATTTAGCTTAAAAAAGATATTGACACCAAGACTAAAATTGGATGCGTGTAAAAATGCACCATCTTTTTCATGGCAAAGTTGGTGTATTTCTTTTATTTTATTGAGCCATCCAGTAGTGCCACAAACCACGGGTACACCTGCCTCAAGACAGATTTTTACATTGTCCAAAGCTGCATCCGGTGATGAAAACTCGATAGCCACATCAGCCCATTTGAGTGCCACAGGATTCAGTTCGGATAAATTCTTGCTGGATATTTTACATGTTATGGTGTGGCCTCTTTCTACGGCTATGGCATCGATAGCTTTACCCATTTTACCATAACCGATTAATGCAATATTCATTATATTATGACTTTATTTGGACAAATTTACAACGAATGCATGTAAATTGCCTTTATTTTTAGAATATTATTGTATAAAAAAATTGAATTATTTGATTATATTAAAATAAAAATATTGATATTTGTCCTTGATTTTTAAATGGATTAGATAATATGGAAGGTATTTTAGGTGTAGGTTCTCGAGTGAAACATCCCGCATTTGGCGATGGAGTTGTAATTGGAATCGATGTAGCCGCCTATTCTGTTTGTTTTATAACTTATGGCATTAAATTGGTAGGAAAAGAGTATTCCGCATGGACAGTCGTAGAAAGAATTACTCCGGTAGACCAAGTGAGTTTTTCGGAAGCAGAAAAGTCATTGATGAAGATATTGCGTGCATGGTCTGATATTACGGAAGTCGTTCCGTTGGGTGATAAATGGAGACATGGTAAGATGATATTACAACCAGATGATCCATCACTAAAACCTAAAGAGATTCCAGTAGATACTTTTTTTCACAAGATTATCATGGTGAGAGATAGGCTTCGTGTAATGGAACAAAGGATCAATGCAAGTAAGCTTGATGAAGAAGAAAAAATAAATCTCCAGCAATATATTACGAGAATTTATGGCAGCTTGACCACATTCAATATTTTATTTAAGAATAAAGAAGATAATTTTGTAGGTGAAAAAAGTGAATAAATACACTATGAGAATTTATTACATTTTATTTTTCTTTCTTGTAATAGGTTCATTTGGTTGTGTTCAGCCTTATAAGACCTTTTCAAAACTTCCACCTGGCATTTGGAGAGGGGTATTGCTTCTAGACAGACAGCCGAGCATAAAGTATGGTGATGATAGAGATATAGAAAAAAAGTTTGACAGGGAGTCTGAACTTCCATTTAATTTTGACATAAGTTATGATTCAGATTCAAGTTTGATCATGACTATTTATAATGGAGTTGAAAAAATAGAAGTGACTCACATTGAATTTGGTAGGGATATCCAGACAGCCAAAGATACTTTACTCTTTCATTTTGATATTTATGATAGTTATATTAAAGCCATTTATGAAGATGGTGTCATGGAAGGTGATTGGGTTGTCAATTACAAGGATAAATATGCCATACCTTTCAAAGCGGTTCATGGCAATAAGATGCGTTTTGATATGGTGCCTTCTGAGCCGTTGAGCAACTTTGACGGTCAATGGTCTTGTATATTTGATCCTAGTAATCCTGAAGAATATCTTGCGGATGCTTACTTTAAACAAGAAGGAAGTAAATTGACAGGAACCTTTATGACAGAAACTGGTGATTACAGATATCTAGAAGGATTGGTGAGCGGTGACAAAATGTATATGTCTGCATTTGATGGGGCTCATGCGTTTTGGTTTTCAGGAAAGATGCTTCCGGATGGAACCATAAACGGAGCTTTCAGATCGGGCACCCATTATTCTGTCACTTGGGAAGGAAAAAAATCAAAGTTTAGTGCATTAAAAGATCCTTATAGTATGACAAAATATAAGGAGAATGAACCTATCCAATTTTCGTTTCTAAATTCTGAAGGGCAAGTTGTCAGCTTGAATGACGAAAGATATAATGGAAAACCAAAAATAATTCAAATCTTTGGTACGTGGTGTCCAAATTGTATGGATGAAACAGTGTTCCTTCAAGATTACTTTACTAAAAATAGTGATGAATATATTCCAATTATAAGCATTGGCTTCGAAAGATATGAAGATACCCTAAGGTCATTAAACGCATTGAATCGATTTAAAAATAAAATGGGCATCAACAGTGAAGTACTGTATGGCGGATACTACAATAAGAAAAAGTCTATGGAAGCCTTACCCTGGCTTGATACCCTTATTTCGTATCCTACTTTGATTATGGTAGATAAAAATAATATTATCAGGAGTGTACATACTGGATTTTCAGGTCCTGCAACCCCACATTATGATGATTTTCAAAAGACATTTGAGCGCAATCTTCAAAAACTAAAATAATTATAATTCAAAGTGAATACTTTAGCTTTAATCACAGGCGCAACATCAGGCATAGGTCAGGCTACCGCCAAAATTTTTGCCAAGAGTGGTTTCAATCTAATCATTACAGGTAGGCGGAAAGAGAAATTGGAAGAACTTGCTTCCACTCTCCAACAAAAGTATGCTATACATATTACACCATTGACATTTGATATCAGAGACTTTGATCAGGCCGAAAAGACTTGGAATAGTCTTTCAAAAGAAAAACAAAATATTGATATCCTCGTGAATAATGCTGGCCTAGCTCGTGGCTTGACACCCATCCATGAAGGAGATTTGACTGCATGGAATGAAATGATAGACACGAATATAAAAGGCATATTGCATATTTCAAAACTTGTAACTCCCGGAATGGTAGAACGCAAAAGAGGTCATATTGTCAACATTTGCTCTACAGCAGGTTTTGATGTGTATCCGAATGGGAATGTGTATTCTGCTACAAAGTTTGCTGTCGATGCTTTAACTAAGTCCATGCGTTTGGATCTGTTTAAGCATAATATACGCGTGAGTCAGGTATCACCAGGTCATGTCGAGGAAACTGAGTTTGCATTAGTGAGATTCAGTGGAGATGAAGTTAAATCAAAAATCTATGAAGACTTCACACCATTGAATTCAAAAGATGTAGCAGAAATGATACATTTTATTGTGACTAGGCCAAAGCATGTAAATATTCAAAATGTGCTTATGATGGCCACCCAGCAGGCAGGCAGTAATTTTATTGATAGATCTGGCAGGATTGACATGTAACATTTAATAAAAATTATAGTCTTAGTAGTATTATTTCAAAATTTTAAACATAAATCATTATTTAGAACACTAATTGTTCTCCTTTAAAACGTAAAAATTTCAAATGAAGGACGATAAAAAACGAAAAGATTTCAAGAAGAAACCTTTAGAAACTGAGGAATTTGGCAAATTTAAGCCAAAAAAGAAAGCCACTCCGCCACCTTCCAAAATTAATCCTAAATCCAATAAATTCTGGGATGATATTTATGATAATGAAGGTGAAGACATCGAAAAATTTTTAAGATAAGTATGAAAAATTAATACATTTTCTAGCACCTTGTTTGGAAGATAAATCCGAATATTTTTGGTTTTATCATGTGATCTTATTCAAAATTTTATTATATAAAATTTTGCAAGCTGTTAATTTATATTATTTTTTTGTAAATTATTGGCGCTTAACAAATTGTTGTGAACATTTAGGGTAACAAATCATAGTTTTGTACGTATATATTAATATAATTAAATTTTTACCCATGAACAAATTTTGGAAAGACTTTAAAGCCTTTTTTGTGGGGATTTTTAGCAAAACAAAAAAGGTGGTCACTTTTCCTCAGGAGGAAGAACAAGACCTATTTATTGGTGTGTAAATTAATTTGATTCCCCCCAGAATCATTTGCACAAAAGGTAAAAAATGTCAGAAGTCTTGGTTATTTTCTGGCATTTTTTTTTGACTTTCATTAAATGAAAAATGGATAACAACTATATGAGTTATTATCCATTTTTATAAAGACAATATTATTTTTGTTAAATATCAAATTTTTTAAACCTTTCCCAACAAAACTTATCTAAAGCATCTCTATCATCAGGATGAGCAATTGAAATAAGAGCTTTGGCGCGTTGTCTCAGATTTTTACCATAAAGATATGCAACTCCATATTCCGTCACTATATAATGTGCATGGGCTCTGGTGGCTACTATCCCAGCACCTTGTCGTGTCATAGGTACTATCTTAGATATTCCTTTAGCATTTCTAGATGGCAGTGCTATAATCGGTTTTCCACCATGACTTAATGCAGCACCTCTAAGAAAATCCATCTGACCACCTACACCGCTATACTGATAGGTTCCTATAGAATCTGATACCACCTGTCCAGTTATATCCACTTCTATTGCACTGTTGATAGCAATAACTTTAGGATTTCTTCGAATCACATGTGGATCATTCACATAATCAATATCCAAAAATGCAAATGCCGGGTTATCATCAATATAATCATAAAGTCTTTTACTTCCTAGCGCAAAACCTGATACTATTTTATTAGGGTGAATAGTCTTATATTTGTTGGTAATAACATCATGTACAAATAAATTTAAAATCCCATCTGACAACATCTCAGTATGTACACCCAAATCCTTATGATTGGTTAGACAACTTAGTACCGCATCAGGGATAGCACCTATTCCCATTTGAAGGGTGCTTCTGTCTTCGATGAGCTCTGCCACATATTCCCCTATTTTCTGCTCATTTGGACCTACCTTATCGCCAAACGTTCTTTCATGTAATGGTTCATCAGTGTAAATCATGGCTTTAAATCTGTTGGTATGAATGACACCATCACCATGAGTTCTAGGAACGTTGGGATTGACTTGGGCTATAATGATTTTTGCTGTATTCACTGCTGATCTTGCCACATCTACAGAGATGCCCAATGAACAATATCCATGTTTATCAGGAGGTGAAACTTGGATGAGCGCAACATCAATGGGTAAAACATTTCGTTTGAATAATTCAGGTATTTCACTTAAGAAAACAGGTACATAATCTGCTCTACCTTCATTGACATCATTTCTAATTGGTTCAGATACGAACAACGAATTTATTTTAAATGCATCTTCCATTCCAGGTGCATCTACAAAAATTTCTCCGAGTACGCTGATGAATACTAATTCTACATCTCTCAATCTATCAGCTTGATAAGACAAATGTTTTAGTAATGTGGTGGGAGTTTGCGCACTACCATGGACAAACACTCTATCACCACTTTTTATATGCTGGAGTGCTGTATCCGGTGATTGGTATTGAAATGGATATCTCATATAAATTATTTTTTTAGAATATGGCGCAAAGAAACAAACAACAAATTTTTTCAGATATGATTCATGTCATTCTGTATCATAATATACCGTTAATGTGATAAAAGTGATAGGTAAATAATAATGTAATAATTGCCTTGCATAAAAATAATAAATCATAATATACAGATTAATAATATTATATATAGTGAAAATAATATAATATGATTGGTATTTCATCGTTTTGGTAGGTTTTTATTGCGCATTAATGATCTTCCGGTACACATTTTATAACTTTGCAATCAGAATATATACCTTGACATGGGATTAAAATCATATATAGTAAAACGTGTAGCCTCATTCGCCTATGCGAATACTCTGAAAATGCAGAAAAATGCTGTTAAAGATCAATCATCGATCATGCATCATTTGGTAAGAAATGCCAGTCAAACGAAATTCGGGTTAGACCATCATTTTCGAGATATTCACAATTATGAAAGTTTCAAATCTGCAATTCCAATAAAAGACTACGAAGGGATAAAGCACTATATTGAGCTAATAAAATCCGGTGAAACAAATGTCTTGTGGAAAGGAAAACCCAAATACTTTGCAAAGACATCAGGGACTACCAGTGGGATTAAGTACATACCCATTACTGAAGATAGTTTGCCCAATCACCTGAATTCAGCGAGAACTGCGATGTTTAATTATTTTCATTTAAAAGGTAGTGCTGCTGTTTTTGATGGCAATGTCATTTTTCTTTCAGGATCACCTGAATTGGAACATATACAAGGGATCCCAACAGGAAGGTTGTCGGGAATAGTAAATCATGAAATACCTAGCTGGATCCGCAAAAATCAATTGCCCTCATTATCGACAAACTGTATAGAAGATTGGGAGGAGAAGTTAGAGATGATTATAGAAGAAACTGTAAAAAGAGATATGCGCCTGATCAGCGGAATTCCTCCTTGGGTACAAATGTATTATGAAAAAATATTAGCAAAAACCGGTAAATCCACAGTAAAGCAAGTCTTTCCAAATTTGTCATTGTTCATTTACGGTGGCGTGAATTTTGAACCATACAGATATAAATTAGAAAGTCTTATAGGTAGCCGTATAGATAGTATTGAGACATATCCAGCATCTGAAGGATTCATAGCTTTTCAAGATGACTATAGACAAGATGGACTTCTATTAAACACCAATTCTGGGATATTTTTTGAATTTATCCCATTGGAAAAAGTACATGATAGGAATCCCGATAGGATCATGTTAAAAGATGTTGAAGTAGGGAAGGACTATGCTATCATTATTCATAACAATGCTGGGTTGTTTGGTTATGATATAGGGGATTGTGTCAGATTCATATCAATCAATCCATATAGGCTTGTGGTCTCTGGTAGGGTTAAGCATTATATTTCAGCTTTTGGCGAGCATGTTATTGGCAAGGAAGTGGATGAAGCTATGACAATCGCAGCAAAAGAATTCCATATCAAGCTCGTAGAATTTACTGTAGCACCACAAGTCAATCCTGTTGATGGGAATTTACCTTACCATGAATGGTTTGTTGAATTTGATGGATCAATTGAAAATTTGTCGTCTTTTGAATCTAGGCTTGATGAAATCATGCGAGTACAAAATATTTACTATGATGATCTGATAGCAGGGAAAATATTGAAACCGCTGAAAGTTAGTGTCTTAAAGAAGGATGCATTTAGAGATTACATGAAATCCATTGGTAAATTAGGAGGTCAAAATAAAGTGCCAAGACTGAGCAATGATAGAAAAATAGCTGATCATTTGCAGAAGTACTTAGAATGGTGAAAAATGGTGCCCGACTTATCAACAAAGTCTAAACAATTGCCGATAATGAGAATGTCGGGCACGCTGTCCATGGGATTGGATCACTTCAGGTAAGTATGGGGGTACTTTCCGCAACATTTTTTCAGAATTAAGGAAAAAGTGTTATAAAATGATCTATTATAATTTGTGCAAGAAACATGCCAAATTAATTAGTTAGAATGTAAAATAAGATTGACTAAAATTGGAAGATTTGTTTTGTAGTCTTATGTGTTTTTCCATCACATCAAGTTATAAATTATAAATTACATCTTTGATTTTTTATGTCTATTATGGGAAATAATACAACAAATAGCATCAATAAATGTAGTTTATATACAATAATATGTAATTAATCACATATATCCAAATTAGTTGCTATGTACTTTACTATAATACATACATTTGAGTAAAATTTTATATTATGCATAATGATCAATTTGTTGTTATGAATGAAAATAGGGTAAATTTGAAGAACAGTAAGAAGGACAAGGTATGTGTTTTAGGTTTCGATGAGCCTCTTAGTCTATTGAAAAATAGCTTTGTCTGTGATGCAAAAGTACTAGTTCTATATTTAAAGAAATTTGGAAAAGATGAGTCTAATTTTCTAAACATTCTAAACAAATTGAATAAAGATGTAAAGATTCATTTGATTTTGAAATCTAACTACAGTATAGATTTGAGTGAAATACATGTACAACTCATTACTGATGATACTTCTTATCTAAAAAGTATTTTAGATAGTAACGGAGAATGGGAAATAGTCAATAACTCAAGAGAGGTTGTAACTGTACCCCAAGAGCAGAAACTAATCAAAGTCCGACTACAGAAACACGCTTTGTCAGTTTTTCATTTGTTACTAGAAGGAAATAAATACGACCAGATAGCTACTAAGTTGAAAATTTCAAGAGATAGTGTACGCTTTTATGTAAAGAAGATTTATACTGCTACAAAAGTGAACTCAAAATCTCAACTTATAGCAAAGTATCACGGAGGATTAATTGTTCTCGATTGATTAACTAGAAATATCCATTTTGCAATTTGCTGGTTTGAAGTATGATCATTTTACTACAATTTAAAATATTGAAACCAATTTGAATAGCCATCTCTTAATGACTATTTTTGTGCTTTATTTTTTTACATAAAAATGTTAAGAAAGTATCTATAGTCACTGATGAGAAGTAACTTATTATGGTATTTTTAAAATTCTATATCATATAATAATTTAATTAATAATACGAAAATGATAGTTTGTACACATATTTGTGCATTTTATCCAAGAAAATAATGTAATCTGTACTCAAAATATTACATTTCGTACCTTTGGTATAAATTATATATAACGAATATGAATATTATTGTAATTGAGGATGATAGTTATTATTTACAATGGTTAATCAAAACACTTCAGAAAGAACTGGGATATAATGTTGTAGCAGTGGCAGATAATTATCAAGACGGTTTAGATCATGTTGAAAATTTAAAACCGCAACTAGTTATTGCGGATGTTCATTTAAAGGGAGAAAAAACAGGACTTGATTTATTGGAGCCCTTGAACCAGTTATCAATACCTGTAATTTTTATTTCTGAGGATGGAAGTGACAGTTCTTATAAAAAGATCAACAATACAGAACATTTGGTATTCTTGGTTAAGCCATTTCATAAATACACACTCAAAAGTGTAATTGATTTACTACATATAAGAAAAATGGAAAATATAGATAAACAGTTTTTGATCAATAGTGGGTCATTGTCTAATATCGTAGATATCAATGATATTAGATGGCTTGAATCCGATAGAAATTATAGTACTATTTGTACTTTTGAAAAAAGAATTGTTGTAAGGGCATCTATGTCTAATTTGTTGAAAATTTTGGAGGATGAAAAATTTATAAGAATCCACAAAAGTTATGCTGTGGCGTCCAAATTTATTAAAAGTATCAATTACAGTAAAGCCACATTAGATATTGGAAGTAAGTCCTTACCTATCGGTAGAACATATCGATCAAAAGTAAAGCAATTATATAGTAGTAAGGATCCATTAAAAAAATTGATAAACCAACCAAGTTGATATAAGTAGTTACAGAGTTTTGATTTGGTTAAAAAGTTGAAGAATTTTCATATAAGTTAAACATTACTAATTTATGGTACAAAAATTACAAATTTATGTATAATTCGATTATATTTACCCCGTATAACCCCAATGATTATTTAAAATGCATAAAAATTTTTTGTTTATTAATTTTCTATAAAAGAAGTTTAATATGTATGACATTTGATGATTCGTTTTTATAGGTTTTTAGAAAGTGTAATCTTGAATTAAAGAAATATTGAGCATTATGCTTATATCATTAATAGTCATCATGTGCGATTTTTTTGAAATATTAATATTTATGTGTAAAAATACTTTGTAAGCAAAAGTAAACGGTCATATTTATTATTCACGTGCCAAAAGTTATGAAATATAGAAATCACATCTTGTTGATTTTTCTTTTTTTATCTATTCTGAATTTTAAGTCCATAAGTCAGAATAATAAAATTGATGCTTTAAAAAGGGAATTGAGTACACCTAATTTGGGTGATTCAATTCGATTAGACATCCTATGTAATCTTTGTTGGGAGTTGGTCGTAATGGATGCATTGAAGGTCAAAGACTATGAAAATGAGTTAAAGACTTTAGAAGATAGGGTTTTTGGAATTAAGGGTTATTTTAAAGTGAAAATTGTTTTAGGATATTACTATTATAAAGGAACAGGAAACTTGGATTTAGCATTACAATATTTTCTATAAGCATATCAAATTTTTGGAGAGAAGAAGGATACATTAAATATAATTAGATCTCTTTATAGGTTGGGAGAGCTTAAAAATAGCACCTTTAATTATAACCATACCAGAACTTCCAACTATGAGTATTTTGAGAAGGGTTTGACATTGTTGAAACAATATCCCAACCCAGAGCAACAAATATTTATGCAAAATGGAATGGCTTTGACCTATACAAATGCGAAGGATTATAAAAAGTCAATGGAATATTTGAATAAATCGAAAATTATTTATGACACTTTAGAATTCCCTTCTAAAAAGAGAAGTTTAGGATTTTATTACTACACATATGGGAGGAATTTATATAATCTGAAGGACTATACCAAATCACTGGAATACATATTAAAGGCTGACTCTATAGGGCATCAAATCAGCAGCGATGATTTATTAGTGGTAACAAATTTTTAACTAGGCGAGGTGTATTCTGCTTTGAAAGACTATATTAAGGCTGAGCAATATTTTGTTAATAGATTGAACATTATGGAAAAACGTGGATTGAGTATGAAAATCGACGGTTACCGTACTTTATTAGGGTTTTACCATACTACTGGTATGCCTCAGAAAGTTGATAGTATCATTTTGGATTACCTGGCATTACAAGATTCATTTTTGGTACACCTAAATAGGGATAAATTTGCGGAGTTTGAAGTGAAATTTAATGTAAAAGAAAAGGAAATGGAAAACACCTTGCTAGAACATCAAAATGTAGCACAACGGCAAAAATTAAACTTATTGTATATAATAGGGACTCTTTTGTTGATTTTAATTGGTGGCTTTATATACTTTTTATTAAGATTGAAACAGTATGCCGACACTATATCTATTTCGAATACATATAAAGACCAAATTTTAAATGTAATGGGTCATGATATAAGGACTCCATTATTATCCCAAATGATGCTTACTCAAGATTTAATGTCTGAGATGCCAAATAAACCTGAGACACAACAACTGTACAATCTTTCACTTAGTGTGTTTAAGATAAGTGATAATGTGTACAATTTGGTTAAAAAAACGTCTAATGTAGCAGCAGATAGAGATAATATTTGCCATTTATACAATGAATTACTTCTGGTTTTGGATCAATATGACCCTATTATTGAAACAAAAAAACTTCATTTGGTGTATGCTCCGAGATTTAAAGACATAATTATTGCAGGGGATAGGATTGGTATTCAGGCCGTCATCAGAAACCTTGTTGACAATAGTGTCAAGTATAGCCCTTTGGATGGTGACATTGAAATCGAAATATCTAGGGACGATAATTATGCTTATTTTGAAATAAAAAATAAAACTATGAAACCGGACGAACAATCCTTGGGCTTGTATGGCAAGAAAGGCATGGGCATAAACATTATCAAGGAGATTTTAAATTATAACCTTGGTGATTTAAAATTTGCTGGTTATCAAGATGATATGTTCAAAACAATAGTTCAATTTTCATTGTGTAAGACATGTCCTAGTTAATAATAATTAATGAACGATAATGTCTAGTATAATCATCCTATTCGAGTTACTTTTTTCAGCACAAATTAGTCAGAAAATAAAAAAGTATTAGTATGTATATTGCGATATCATAAATTTATTATAAATTTGTCGAGTTATTTGTATTTAAAATTAAAGGTTTATTCCAACCTGTATCAAATTAAGAGAACACACTAAGACTGATATGTTTCAGTTTTTACATTTAGATTTATAGTGAACCAATGGGTTTTGCAAATCGTATTGCAAATGTGTTTTACAATTTTAAGTTTTTTTTTAATAGTGACCAAAAAAGAAAAAAGGCCTCTCAATTAATTTGAGAGACCTATCATTAGCCGATAAATGAAGTCAAATCTTCAAATTAACCTTCATTTTCGGATACGACAAGAGAAGACTGGTTTTTACGAACTGGTCTTTTCCTGTCTTTTTTACGGATACCCCCGATACTGACGTACTCAGCACTGTCCAAGCCAAATTTTACTGACACCCCACGCATGATGTGATCGCTGAAATCATTTAACTCCTTCTCAGCGTCTCCTAGCATAACTCTTGCAGCATCTGCCTTCGCTACCGCATTGACATACGCATCGAGCTTTTCTTGGGTCATATCAATTTTTGCCTGGTATGACTGCACACTCAGTCCGTTACCCAAATCAACAACTGGATCGATATTCATCAATCCCGCAAGCCTGTTTTGTGCTGCCATTATAGCCGCACTTTTCCTACGAAATTTCATTTTATGAAAATTTTTAAGGATTAAAAAAATTGTTCCACATTCATAAATCACTTATCATGGGAACATTAACAATAAGTGATATATCTTTATACAACACAAATGCACAGACTTCTTATGCAAAGAAACAAAAATAATTAATAAAATATCCTACGGATAAGATGAAAAGTTATCCCCATAAAATGTGGATAACTTTTAAAAGTGCAGATAGTCAATACATTATATATTAAAAATAGTATTTTACTATATTTGTGATTTTTTTTATTCAAATTTTTTTTATAATGCAATTTAGACAATAACCTAGTTTTTTACAACAAAATTGAGACAATAACATATTTGTGCAATAACTAAATGAATTATTAGCAATCACTCAGAGTTATGTCGTTTTTCCATTATTAATGTAATTGCCTTTGGAATGTTTGTTAAAGCTTTTTACATGTTCGCTGAAGCTATTTGGACGTTCGTTGAAGCTATTTGAATGTTTGTTGAAGCTATTTAGACGTTCTTTTAAGCTATTTGGATGTTCACTAAAGCTTTTCGAATGTTTGTTGAAGCTTTTTAGACGTTCTTTTATGCTTTTTGGAAAATCAATGAAGCTTTTCGGATGTTTGTTGGCTGTCAGTCTCTGTATTCTGAAGTTCCTTGAAACTACATAGGGCTTAGTTGGAGTAATATGTATTATTGATTAACATTTTTATATGTATAAATTCATTGATTTCGATGCACGAGTATTTCTTCAAAACTACTAAATCATTTGTACTTCATTTAAACATTTGCCATGTGCGGGGGGCAGCTACTTTTTTTCATTGCCAAATAATTAACCAAAAAACGCTAGTTCAAAAAAAGGTAACTGAATGGTACAGCTTTGCTGTATTTGAGTGATACGAAATCACTCAAAAATGAAGGCACTGATCTAAACCTAGATCAGCTAGGGGTAATTCTAAGTTTATTCCCGAGTCAAAATGCTTTTTCTATCGCCTTGAATATCAATAGTTAATTCATATTATTCTTACTTGGCGATAGACGCACTTTTGACTCTCCATTCTCTATCGCTTGTTTTTTGAACCATATCCAAGACCAATAACTGTCTTTAATTTGAATGATTCTGACTTTTTCAGTAGGCCCTAATTAGGCGGCCTTTGCAAAAATGTGAGGCCCTGTTATAAGTTACAACATTGTTGTCAACGAAAATCATGAGAGGTCACTAATTAATGGTTTTTTTTGATATTTGATTTATTGATCAAAAAAAAAATGCAGATTATAATCAAAAATAAGCATATTGTACTCAAGTGATTACAAATATAATATTAAATTTATTTTGATATGTAGATTTGCGCCATGTTTAATTATTTATATTAAATAGGATAATGTATTAGAAATTATTATTATTTAATTGTTTAATTAAATTTCTTCCTGCCTGTAATTTTATAGTTTTGATAATAGAAGTAAAAAATCAAGTAATGTTATGTACATTACTATTAATTAGAATTCACTTTAATTTATAATTTATGAAAGCGAAGTTTTTTATCTTTTTTTTTGTTTTATTTTGTATATCAGCTATTAATGCACAAGTCACTGGTACTGTCTTCCGAGATTTTAATGGAAATGGGCTTAAAGAAGCAAACGAGCCACTCTTGACAGGAGTAGTTGTTAATGCTTACAATTCGTCTAACACTTTGTGTGGCACTACAACTACTTCTGGTACAGCAGCCCCCAATTATTCATTGGCTGGTTGTGGAACGGGTGCAGTTAGAATTGAATTTCTAATCCCGAGTTCTGGAGGCTGTACATTAAATAATGTGATAGATTTTACTTCAAGTGGAGGGAAATCTTATGGATCGTCAGTCCAGTTTGCTAATGGGAATAGTTCCAATATTAACTTTGCAGTAAATGCACCGGAAGATTATTTTTTAGCATCAGAAAACCCTAAACTGTATGTACCGTGCTATATCAATGGAGATCCAGCCAATGCAAATGTAGCAGCAGGAGATGCTTTTGTAGGTGTCAATTATGATGCCACAGGTCCCACAGATCATGTGGCAACGGTAGGCGAGATAGGATCTACCTGGGGTGTCGCTTTTAGTAGACAAGCTAAAAAATTGTTTACATCTGCATTTTTAAAACGACACGTAGGATTAGGCCCTTTAGGTAGTGGTGGTATATATATGATAGACCCCAATACTAACGCAGTCACAAACTGGTTAGATTTGGATGCTCTCGGTATCGCTACTCGAGGATCTGGAACATACACAGGGCCAGGGCCACTAGGTCCCCTCGTACCTTTCAGTCCTGTGATAGGAACTAATGCCGAGAGGGATTTGGGTAATGGACTCGACCAACCCAGCTTCGATGCTCCTGCATACGCACAGATAGGCAGATTATCTTTGGGTGATATAGATATATCAGATGATGGTAGGTATTTGTTTGTCATGAATTTATTTAACAAAACAATATACAGAATTGATTTAGTCGATCCAGCAAATCCGCAGGCTCCCACCTTAGCCAACGCCTCTACCAGGATAACGTCCTGGGCCGTGCCCTCACCGGGATGTACCAATGGACAGCATCGTCCGTTTGGTCTGGAGTTTGCACGGGGGAATTTATTCGTAGGATTAGTATGCAGCGGGGAAAATGGTGGAACGGTAAGTGATTTGGATGCCTATGTCTATCAGGTAACCAATTTTACGGCGGGCACATACTCTACATTGTTTACCATACCCCTAGATTATGATAAGGGCTACGCAGCAACCTACTTTGGTGACATTGCAGCCGCAGAAGCTACTAAAGGCTGGTTTGTATGGTCAGATGATGCTGGTTTTACTTCTAATTATTATTTAGATTCTCACCCACAGCCCATATTGTCAGATATCGTGTTTGATGCGGATGGCTCACTTATTTTAGCCTTTATAGATAGGTTAGGACACCAACTTGGATGGCTTAATTACAACCCTCATAACACAAACTTGGTAGTTACGATTGTAGGTGGCGATTTGTTAAGGGCTTATTATAATCCTACATCATGTAGTTACGAGTTGGAAAATAACGGAAAAGAAGGGCCGAACAGCCCCAAACCCGCTACTGGAGGTGCAAATAATGGCGAAGGGCCAGGTGGTGGTGAGTTTTATTATCGAGATTGTTTTACTTGTAATCCTGATGGATTTCACCAAGAAACTACACAAGGAGGTATAGCCATGGCTTTAGGGTCTGGGGAAGTAGCTGTAGCAGTTATAGACCCACGTCAGTACGACTCTGCAGGATTAACATGGTTTAACAACACTACAGGTATGGATACTAAGGATTATGAGTTATATTTTACAGGAAACAGTGGTTCGCCACCCCCATCGGGCACGTTCTCAAAGGCCAACGGACTAGGAGATATGGAAGTATCAGGTAGTGCAGCTCCGATCGAAATCGGCAACCGTGTATGGCTGGACACCGATGGTGACGGTATCCAGGATGCTGGTGAGACACCCATAGCAGGCATTACAGTACAGCTAGTTAAAAATGGAACTGTCATCGCCACAGCCACCACAGATGCCAATGGAAACTACTATTTTAGTAGCGGTACAGGTACCAATACTGCATCAGCGATATATGGCATAAGCCAACTCATGCCCAATATGGAATATATCGTGAGGATACCCAACGTACAAGGCGGTAGCAAGCAAGCAGCTTTAGGGACTAATAGTCTTACCACGGCCAATGCAGATGCAACGACAAATGGTGATTATAGAGATAGTGATGGATTGCTCGTAGGCAACAATGCAGAAGTAACAGTAATGACGACAGATATAGCTATAGCGGGTGCTAATAACCATACTTTTGATTTTGGATTTACGGCTATGTCTACACCAACTTGTCCCGAAAAGCGATGTGCCACAGTAACTGTAATCAAATTTTAATTTAGTTAATAGTAAAAAATAATAATAAGAAATGAAAGCGAAATACAAATGGCAAATTTTAATGTATTTTTTATGCCACAATATTTATGGCCAACTTCCTCTTGAATATGGACAATCTGTTGTAACGTGTGGGACTGGTGATATTTTTATTACTCCCTCCATACCCAATGCTACTGAACCGGTTATGGGTATTCGTGATGTAAGAAATAATCCACCTTTTAGTCCTAATAATTGGCCAGCTCCTGAATATCATAATGCCGACTGGGTATATGGTACCGTTGATGCAACAGGGAAAAAAACTGACAAATTGGGTACTATTTTTGGATTATGTCAGGATAAGTATGGCAATATTTATGTTACGGCATTTTCTGGATATAATTCAATTATGAATCCAGGGTGCAATGATAATTACGATAGGCTAGGTCCAAAAGGATTAATGCCCTATGGATTTGGAGGTCCTGGTGCTGTTTATAAAATTGATGGGCTAACAGGGGGCGTTACCCTATTTGCCACTTTACCCCAACAAGATAATTTACCAATGTTTAAAGCTGGAGACAATACATGTAAAACATTTACAGATAATTATGGTAGAAGTTTTTTAATCTCTTGGGTAGATTTAAATATAACCACTGGCCCTGGATTAGGAAATATTACTTATGATAAAGATCATAATCAATTTTTTATTACAAATTTTGAAGATGGAAAGATTTATAGGTTGAGTAGTTCAGGAACAATATTGAATAGTTTTGATCCAATGAATCCGGATGATGGATTAGCGGGATTTGCACCCATAGGAGAGCGTTTGTGGGGCATTGGGTATTATAACAATAAGGTATATTACAGCGTATGGAGCCAGGAAAGAGGTACTGCTAATAAGAATTCAATACGATCAGTTGGATTATTAAGTTCTGGAAATTTTAACATAACTTCAGACAACTTAGAATTTGAAGTTGAGCATCAAAGCGGTTACACTGGAAAAAACGGTGGCGATGGAACGGCTTGGGTTATGGATCCTATCTCAGATATTGAATTTTCGAGTAATGGAAATATTCTAATTGTTGAGAAATCGATGGTGACAGATATTTCGGAAAGAGGACATACAGGCAGAGGTATGGAATACAGTAAGGCAACAGGGTCCTGGGCATTAAACTACACATATTTTGTGGGAGGGTATTTTAATCAAACTAATTCTGCTGGAGGGATAGATTATGCATACAAAGATTGGAATGCCACGACTAATTCGGCCTATTTAAATTCTAGGGAACAAGTGGTTTGGGTTACAGGTGATGCAATTAGGTTACCAAGTGATTGTATTAATGATGGCGTAACATTTATATACGGTATGCAGAGTATGTTGCAAACTGGAAATACTAATGGATGTCCTGATGTTTTCGACAATTCTAATGTGGTGGATTTTGATGGCAACTTAACTCAAAACTCCAAAGGATACATTGGTGATGTAGATGTATTTAGAGAATTTTGTTTTGATACTTTATACACTATTTGCACTAATGGAAACGAAACTATCCAACTAACAGCTGATGTTGGTCTTACTAATGTAGTTTGGTATGATAGTACCAGTAATACTCTGATAGGTACCGGATCAATCCTAAATATTGTTGGAACTGAAAGCTTTTTATCAGATGGCTATGAGGCTATATATTACACAGCTAAAGATGGTAATGGCTGTGACTGGGAGTTATGTTGTTTAGTTAGAATTAGGGCTTTCAATTCAACTTGTACAGTATCGGTAAACAGCCAGCCCAGCTGTGCCAATCTCACTGGAGGGTCGATCACAGTGAATCCAACTCCAGCAGGAACATACGATTATGCATGGAGTGACTCAGGTCCAGCGACAGCATCAAGGACAGGCCTGACAGGAGGCACGTATACCGTAACGGTGACCAATACCACGACAGGGTGTACGGGTGTCTGCCAGACGACGTTGGATACACCGATGAACTGTTGTAACATCAATGCGATCGTACCACAAAATCTAGAATGTCTCGACAATGGTACACCATCTAATATTACCGATAATAGAATCAGATTCACTGCCAATGTGACCAATTCCAATGCATTACTCACTTCATACAATGTGACCATCAATGGAGGTACGACCATCACACCTAATAGTAATGTCCCCTATGGAGTAACTCAATTCCTTCTGGAGTCCTGGTACCGCAGGTGGTGGAGCAACATTTACGGTCACCGTGACAGATAGTGCTACGCAGGATGTACACAGACATTTACAGTGACAGACCCAGGGACATGTACCCAACTACACCAAATGTCCACCTGTGAAGTGTGGAACAGCGACGATTCAGGTAAATGGAAATTGATAAAAATGCAGATTTGTTGATTTGCGGAATTGTTGAACGGCAATTTCACAAATCAAGCAATTAGACAAATCAGCACGTCAAAAATTAACGCTTTCATTATGTGAGGGGCCTTTGCAGAAATGCGAGAGCCCTTTTAAATACAATAAATAGGAGCATAACCTTTACCTAATTAAGTATATTATAAAACCAAAGAAATGGACTTGTTATTTAAATTGGATAATAAATGTAAAAAACTGTCAAATGGTGTAAGAGTATTCAATATGTCCACATAATGCTTCCTATTGTCCTCAAATGGTTTGAGAAGCTAATGGCGGAGCTAGATTTTGTGTCTAACTTAGGATAAAGACATTCAAGCTTTTTTGTCTTTTTTATTTAGAACCTAAAAAATGTTAGCAGATGTTCAACGTTACCAAGTTAAACTTAAATTATTTTCATTTTAGATTTGTTTCGAAAAAGTTAAATACAATTTATTATTATTCGGCTATGGTTGGAATAATTATTTTGACTACCATTGGACAGATTTATGGCAGTGTAACCCTGACAACTCAAGTGCTTACCATTTTGTTCTCCTTCAGCAGTATGCACTTCAGGGAGCTTACTTTGGTCCCAAAGCATAAACACTATAGACGGAGGTGCGTCTTTAAGAATGCTATGTGGTGGCTGCTACTAGTTATACCATACCTGGACCCTATCAATAAATTTTATTAGTGGAGCTTTAACGTTTAATATAAGCGATGCAGTTAGCTATGATGGGTATAATGGTAGAAATACGGTTACTCAAAATAATGAAGGTGGCGTTTAGTTTCAAGAAAAATGGAACAACGGTTGGGTCCACCCAGGCTATACCAATGACGTTCCAGACCAAAGAACACAGGGATATTGGAGAGGCAGCTTAGGTACTGTGAGTGTGCCTAATGAGTTGACCAAATAATAATTGAACATTGGTCAGTAGCCAATGATGGTTCATGTAGTAATAGTCCAAATAGTGTTGTGCCGACAAATTGTTTGCATCAGTGCTACACCACCTGTTCCAGACGTAAATCTTACGTGTGAAGATGGAAAAAAAGTAACCCTGCATGCAGCAGGTACAAACCTTAATTGTGGTGGTAATTCAGATATTAATATTTCTATACCTAATAGTGCGCAGGTTTATCAGTTGGTTACAGAGGTGGTCTATAAAAATCATGATCCGGAAATACAGTTACCATTTCCACTACCAACCCTTCCCGTACCGTTACACTAAATAAAGTGAATATTTCAATTGGGTCTTCAAACGTCTATGTTTATCGAGGGACGATTTCAGGTACAGCAAGCAATGTTTTGTATAACTCTGTTTTAAATAGTTGTAGCAACAATAACGGCCTTCAATCTATGGTGGTCTATGCATACAGAAATTTGAATGAAAATATATCACAATCAGGAGTATTTACAAATATTTCGGGCTATTGTGACCTACAGACATATTCTGTACCTGTTCAGACAGATGTGGCACCGAGAACCTTAACAATACAAGTACCAATTTCAGAATTAACTGCAATAGGTATCTTGGGGTAAGAGCAACCGCAGGAGGGGTATCTGGTGAAACTATCATTTACAGCCCAGATGCATCTTTAAATACTTGTTGTGTAAATATTGTTAATGTTACATTGAATAATGTATAGGCAATGCTAATTCAGTAAACATAGAAATGAATGTCGCAATGCGACAAATCCAAATGGGACAAACTGTGGACAGTCATGGGTAGCCGCAGGAATCACTACCGTAACAGCTCAATGCCAATCATGTACTGTATCTCCTGGAACAATGAGCTCAAATAAAGAAATGTGTTATAACTTACGACTGCTGGTACTTTGACAGATGCTTCAGCTGCAACAGGTAATGAGACGATATCTTATCAATGGCAAAAGAAGTACCACAAGTTGTACATCAGGTTGAGCAAAACATATCGAATGCAACAAACTCAATATATGCCGAATTTGACCAAACAACTTACTTTAGAAGAAGAGCAAGAAACACATTTAATGGAAATACATGTGATGACTTTAGTAATTGCGTGACTGTCACAGTCAATCCACAATTAAACTTAGTTATACCCAATGACGAGTTGTGTGCTGGTGCCAATTATGCAAAACTGTTCAAGCTACTGGCGGTACACCAGGATATACCTACTCATGGAGTGGAGGATTAGGATCAGGAAGTCAAAAATGCTACCTGCTCAAAATGGAACATATACAGTTACTGTTACGGATAGCAAAGAAGGCTGTACTGAGTGGGAAGTTTTACGGTGACAGCAGGATCATTTAGTGCAACGGCCACGAATGACGGTCCATTGACATGCTTAAAAACAACAGTGACTATGACCGCAAACCCATCTGGTATGGCATACTCATGGAGTGGTGGTGGAACCAATAGGACTAAATTAGTAACTACTACAGGTACCTATACCGTTACCATAACTGATAATGGTTGTACTGCCGTAGCGACAACTACTGTTACAGGAGATACTTCATTGCCAAATGTCAGCACAACAAATGACGGTCGCTTACATGCATTTGCATAAAATCAAGTGTCACACTTACTGCAGCTGGTTCTAATGGTGTAAGTTATATAACTGGAGCGGAGGTGGTAGTGCTTCAACAAAGATTGTAACCAATCCTGGTACTTATACAGTGACGCTTAACTGCATCAAATGGGTGTACAGCAACAGCAACAACCACGGTAGAAGAAAATAGAACACTTCCAGCTGCAACATCTGATAATATTGGAGGTCCTTTGACTTATTGATAATGCTGTTACAATCGAAGTATTTCCTACTAGGATTAACCTATGATTGGATTATTTAAATAACTATACATCAGTAGTAGGACCAATGTGGACAACCAGCCAGGATTATATAATGTGACTATGACCGATCCAAACAATGGATGTTCAGCAACTGTAATACGACGGTACTACACAAAATATTACGCCACCAGTATCAGTGCGACAAATAATGGCCCTATCACCTGTATTAAAACAAGTGTGACTTTGACAGCAAATCCAGCAACTGGGGTCACTTATGTATGGAGTAATGGAGGGCAAACAACAAGAACAAAAACAGTAACTTCGCCAGGTACCTATACGGTCACAGTTACGGATGTGGTCAACGGTTGTACTGCAGTTTCAACAACTACAGTAACAGGAGATACTTCATTGCCAAATGTGAGTGCCACAAATGATGGTCCCCTTACTTGTGCAAAAACAAGTGTTACCCTTGCAGCAACAGGATCAAGTGGTGTAAGTTATAACTGGAGCGGAGGTGGTAGTGCTTCAACAAAGGTGTAACCAATCCTGGTACTTATACAGTGACAGCAACTGCATCAAATAGATTGTACAGCAACAGCAACAACCACGGTAGAAGAAAATGGGAACACTTCCAGCTGCAACATCTGATAATATTGGAGGTCCGCTGACTTGTATTGATAATGCTGTTACAATCAAGAGCATTTCCTACTGAATTAACCTATGATTGGAGTGGCCAAATAGCTATACATCAAGTAGTAGGACCAGTAGCAGTTAGCCATCAGGATTATATAATGTGACTGTGACCGATCCGAGCAATGGATGTTCAGCAACTGCCAATGCGACAGTGCTACAAAATATTACGCCACCAGTATCGATGCGACAAATAATGGCCCTATCACTGTATTAAAACAAGTGTGACTTTGACGGCAAATCCAGCAACTGGGAGTGCTTATATTATGGAGTAATGGAGAAGGGCAAACAACTTAAGAACAAGAAGCAATGCCGCCAGGTGCCTGTACGGTCACAGTTGCGGATGTGGTCAGCGGTTGTACTGCAGTTTCAACAACTACAGTAACAGAGATACTTATTGCCAAATGTGAGTGCCACAAATGATGGTCCCCTTCGCGACAAAAACAAAGTGTGCCGCCACAGCAACAGGATCAAGTGGTGTAAGTTATAACTGGAGCGGAGGTGGTAGTGCTTCAACAAAGATTGTAACAATCCTGGTACTTATATAGTGACAGCAACTGCATCTGATGGGTGTACAGCAACAGCAGCAACCACGGTAGAAGAAAATAGAACACATCCAGCTGCAGCATCTGATAATATTGGAGGTCCGCTGACATGTATTGATAATGCAGTTACAATCAGAGCATTTCTGTCAACAAATTATACATATGCATGGAGCGGTCCAAATGGATACATCTACTGTAGAACAAATGTGGTTTCTACCTTAGGTAATTATATTGTGACAGTGACAGATACTAATAATGGCTGCGCAAGTACCACTGCTACGGCAGTACTGCCGTTCCACCAATATCCCACAGCAAGTGCTGGAACTAATCAAACGATATGTAACGGTAGCAGTGCGTCGTTGACAGCTACAGGTAACAGTACATGCGTCTGGAGGATATAATAATGCAACCACAGCATCAATTACCGTGAATCCTGCCACTACCACCACATATACCGTTACAGTAACGAAGGTACAAGTAGTTGTACAAACACAGCAAATGTTCAAGTAAGTGTCACTCCTTTACCGTCTTCAGAAGTTAAGTGGCCCTGATGAAATTTGTGCTGATGAATTGCTGCATTTACTGCGACCCCTGCTATTTCAGGAGCTACTTATTCATGGAATTTTGGGGGTGGTACGTCACAAGATGGAGATGCCAATGATGCTACAGAAACAGTAAAATGGGGCTCGACTTGTGGAGGTCAAGTTAGAACCATTACCTAACTGTAACAAAGAATAATTGTCAATCAATTTATTCAAAAGATGTTTTGGTAAAAGCAGGTTCATGCCTGAATACAGAAACGGTATGCAAAGTTTGTCAGGTGGTAGCGTCACAATTGGACCTGATCAAATGATGTTAATGCCGTGAGTCGAGATTGCAACTTTTTTATGGACACCATCAGATTTCTTAAATAGCCTAATGTTGCAAGGCCAGTAAGTACACCATAACGACGTGAATTATACGTTGACAGCTACGGTTGCAGGTTGTGCTGTTTCTGTTCAAGTGACAGTTGATGTTGATGTGAATTTGAATCCAGTCGCAGATGGAGTCAGAATCGAACAATATGTATTGGAGAACAAACACAACTTGGAGGAAGCCCAACCGCTACGCCTTCCATCAGGACAAACTATAAATGGGGTTTATGGAATCCTTCAAACAGTACCTTGACAAATCCAATGGTGAGTCCATCAACTGGTACAGAGTATAGAGTAATTGTGTATGCAGCGAATGGTTGTAAGGATACAGATTATCAATGTTGCTGTAGAGCAACAAGCAAGTGGTGATTATACATGGATAGACAATAATGCAAATGGAATACAAGATGCAGGAGATATTCCTGTGAGTGGAGTAACGGTAAAATTATACAGAGCTTCAGATAATGTATTAATGGATCAAACCACAACGAATAGTGTGGATTTGCAATTCATGGTATGTAAAAGTACCTATTATATTGAGTTTGGGTTCAGTGACAGGATATTCTCGGACCATAGCAAATACTTCAGATGATACAAAAGATAGTGATGCAAATATTACTACAGGTAAGACACAAAATTACATATTGAATCCTGGAGATATTAACCTTATTAGATGCTGGATGCTCTTCTAAAATGGCGGAAATTGGTGATTATGTATGGGAAGATACGAATGGTAATGAGGTCAGCAAAACTTTAGGAGAACCAGGCGTACCAAATGTAACATTACAATTATTGGATCAAAATAACAATGTTATAGCTACTACGACAACAAATAGTCAGGGGTATTATGAATTTCCGAATCTTCCTTCCAGGGAATATATTACGTACGAGTTTCTCCACCAAATGGTTTAATTCTACTACATCAAACAGTGGTGATGACACAAGGATAGTGACTTTTCTTCCGGAACCAATACTACAAGCTCAATTAATTTGGGCCCTGGTGAACCAACCTATAACAATAGATGCTGGCTTTTGAGACCTGCGAGCCTAGGCGATTATGTATGGGAGGATAAGAATGCCAATGGTGTCAAGACACAGGAGAGACGCCAATCAGTGGAGTAACAGTAATGTTGCAAGATGCATCGGGTAATCCTTTGGAACATAAACCGACGTGGCGTCTACAACGACAAATGGATCCGGGTTTGTACCCAGTTACGAACTTAAAACCAGGGGTTGTGTATGTAGTGAAATTTACAGCACCAGCAGGATATACCCCTACTACAGCGAATACACCTGATGACACCAAAGATAGTGATGCCAACACCACAACAGGAAAAGCGGCAGGAGTAACCTTAGAAAGTGGAGAGAATGATCCGACGATAGATGCGAGTTGTACAGACCAGCGAGTTTAGGGGACTTTGTATGGGATGATAAGAACGGTAACGGTATCCAAGACACAGGGGAGCCAGGGAATGGGAGGATTGACAGTTACCTTAACAGGAACAAAAGGAGATGGAACCCCAGTGACACTTACCACGACGACAGCTCCAGATGGAAGTTATGGCTTCACAAATCTGACACCAAGTGGCTACTGATGACATTACAAAACCGAATGGTACGGTGTTTACCAAAGGAATGATAACAGTGACAGTGACATAAGCAGTACGACCTATACGACGGGATCGATCACGTTGACCCCGGGACAGGAGAACTTGACAGTTGATGCGGGTTTAATACGTCCTGCGAGTTTGGGAGATTATGTATGGGAGGACAAGAATGGCAATGGCGTACAAGACGCCGGAGAGACACCGATCAGTGGAGTAGTAGTGATGTTACAAGATGCAGCGGGAAATCCTGCGTTAGACATCAATGGCAATATAGTTGCGAGTACGACGACGAATGCCAGTGGTTACTACCAGTTTACAAACTTGAAGCCAGGAGTTGTGTATGTTGTTAAGTTTACGACTCCGAGCGGTTATACACCAACGGTAGCGAATACACCGGATGATACGAAGGACAGTGATGCAAATGTAACAACAGGAAAGAGTACAGGCGTGACATTGACCAGCGGAGAGAATAACACGACAGTAGATGCCGGTTATTATAAATTGGGTAGTATAGGAGATTTAGTATGGGATGACCGAAACGGAAACGGGATACAGGATCCGGGCGAGCCGGGGATAGGAGGATTGACAGTGACGTTGACAGGCACAGCCGGAGACGGTACACCAGTGACCATGACGACGACGACAAATCCTGATGGAAGTTATATCTTCAACAATTTAAAACCTGGAGATTACACGGTGACGTTTACGAAGCCGAGTGGCACGGTATTTACGACGAAGGATGGCACGACTGATGATAAAGACAGTGATGCGAATACCACTACAGGAACAACACCAAGTGTGACGTTACAAAGTGGAGACAACAACACGACACTAGATGCTGGTATCATCAGACCTGCGAGCCTAGGCGATTATGTATGGGAGGATAAGAATGCCAATGGTGTCCAAGACACAGGAGAAACACCAATCAGTGGAGTAACAGTAATGTTGCAAGATGCATCGGGTAATCCAGCACAAGACATAAACGGAAACACAGTAGCGTCTACAACGACAAATGGATCAGGTTTGTACCAATTTACGAACTTAAAACCAGGGGTTGTGTATGTAGTGAAATTTACAGCACCAGCGGGATATACTCCTACCACAGCGAATACACCTGATGACACCAAAGATAGTGATGCCAACACCACAACAGGAAAAGCGGCAGGAGTAACCTTGATTGGAGGGGAGAATAATACCACAATAGATGCAGGTTATTACCAAAAGGTAAGTTTAGGTGATTATGTGTGGCATGACCTGAATCTGAATGGATTGCAGGATAATGGAGAACCAGGAATAGCAAATGTAACTGTTAGATTATTCAATAGCAGTGGTGTACAAGTGAGCTTCACTTTGACGAATTCGTCAGGGTATTATGGCTTTAGCAATCTTGATCCGGGAACCTATAGTGTTAAATTTGACACACCTTTAACATATTTACCGACTAAGAAAGATGCTGGTACAGATACAATTGACAGTGATGCAGACACAACAACCGGAATGACCGCACAAGTTACCTTGGAAGGAGGTGAGAATGACCCAACATTAGATGCAGGATTTTACAAATTAGCATCAATTGGTAACTTTGTTTGGGAAGATCGGAATGCAAATGGCATTCAAGACAATCTTGAGCCAGGTATCCCGAATGTGACAGTACTATTGTCTGGGACGGATGCTTTGGGTAATTCAGTGAACTTAACATCTACAACGAGTAGTAATGGAGCGTATAACTTTGACGGATTAATACCTGGAACATATACTGTGACCTTTGTGAAACCAAGTGATGCTTATAAACCTACAGCAGCTACACTGGGCGGAGATCCTGCCAAAGATAGTAATGCAGATACTGTGACAGGACAATCAGAACCAGTGACACTAGTTTCAGGAGAGAACAATACAACAGTAGATGCTGGTTATTTCAGATGTTCTAACGTAGGTAATTATGTATGGATAGACGCAGATAGAGATGGAATTCAAGATACAGACGAAGTAGGTATAAATGGTGTGAGGGTAGAGTTGTACTCCCAAGCAAATCCAACAGTATTGTTACAGTCCATGATGACGACAAACAATCCAGTAGATGAGACGAAGAAGGGGTATTACAACTTTGAGATATGTACTCCAGGTAATTACTTTATCAAAGTGGTAAAACCAGAAGATTACACCTTTACTCAACCAAATCGAGGAGAGTTTGATGATCTTGATAGTGATGTTATTGACTTTCCAAATCAAAAGACTTTGGTATTCACAGTTGGATATGCAGTAACGATTACTGACATTGATGCTGGAATCTATGCTACTCCATTGCCGATTGAGTTGTCAAACTTTACAGGAGAATGGGATAGAGTAAGAGATGTAAACACCTTGGATTGGAGTACAATTTCAGAGTTGAATAATGCATACTTTGAGATAGAAAGAGCCCTGAATGGTAGTAGCTTCGAATTGATAGGTAAAGTGGATGGAGTTGGAAACAGCAGCACTTTGCAAAATTACAGTTTTGATGATACTGAAATAGCATTGAATGGCGTGTATGTATATCGATTGAGACAGATAGATTTTGATGGCAAGTACAGTTATAGTCAGCCTATATCGATAGTAGTTGAGAGAAAAGGCAAGATTAAAACTGAATTGTATCCAAACCCATCTAGAGGTGATGTTCAGATCCATATCAATGGCAATGCAGGTCTAGAAGTAGAGGTAGACATATATGACAATGTAGGTAGGAAGGTACTAGACAATTTGTACAATGGCACAATGACAAGTAATGACATGATCACTACTATCGAGAAAGGTATGTTATCCAATGGAGTATATCATGTGCAAATACAATTAGGTGGTATCTATAAAACACACAAATTGATTATATTGGAATAAAAACAAGTTTTTTAGGTTGACTTGGTAGTTTTGCAATCATGGAGGCAAAGGAAACTTTGCCTCCATTTTTTTATGATTTACATTGAATTAAAAATGTAATTCTTGTATCTTGAATTATATACTTTAGGTTACTAGAGTAAAATTTTTTAGTTATTGCGTTATTTCCCGACTTGTACTTTTTAGTGCGGAGGAAATAATTTTGTAACCAATTTGTCTAATTTTAAAGTATTCTTTGATCCTATGGTGGTGGTGGTTGAACTTTTATAATACAATTGCACATCAATCCGGCTAGGCTTTTACTTTTTTTTCATCAGCAAAAAAAAGTAAACAAAAAATGTCGCCGCTGTTTTGTCTTCTTAACGCTTAAATGTCATCTTTTCGACGGAAACAAAAAAACTCGCCTTTTACAGCGGCTCTATACTTATGTTTACTTGTTATTTTAGGTTTGTTCTATTATAAATTGGAAATTTTGCTCAAGCAGTTTTTTGTTTGTACCGTCTCCAATGACTATTAGCAAAAGACAAAAAGGCGGATGACAGTGATCCACCGATAAAAGGACTTCCCCTTAATTTTAAAGTACCCTTTAGTGCGGTAAATTGTCATAAAATAACTATTAAGATGTACATATTCAGCTATTTAAAAACGTACTAACTTTACTGGGGGCAAGACAGGAAACACTTATCAACAATAAAGTAAGGAATAAAACAACTGCGAGATTTTAATGCATCTTGTCTAAAGAATTATAATAGGTTTGAGGCCACATCCGTACGTGGTTACCATCGCCTTTGTAATAAAAATTATTTCAATTTCACGAATTTAGACACAAAAAACACATTATCCTGATTGGACACTTTTATAGTATATACCCCAGAGATAAGGCTGGATATTTCCACAGTATTATTGGCATTTATGAGCTTGACTTCTTTGATCGTTTTGCCATCGATGCTTTGAATATGCGCTTTGAGAGCATTATTGGTATTCTGATAGTCACTAATGTCGATGTGCAAAACATCATTGGCTGGGTTGGGAAAGGTAGAAACTTTAAAATGTTTTGCTGGTTCTACTACACCAACATCTAAAGCTCGACTTAATGGAAAAAATAGGGCGAAAAGCGTATCTGATTCTGTTGGAATTGTGTAAATTGTCTCTATAAATGAAACTATGTTTTCCTTCCTCATTTCTAGAGTTAAAAAAGAATTATTCCCACCACATACATCAAACCATCCGCCTGGTGCACATTCTACGATGGACACAGCACGGCATGAATCTAAAAATAGTGTGCTATCCCATGAAACCTCGATTGGCCAATGGGCACATTTCATTAGCACCATCATAGAATTTTCTTCGTCATAAAAAGGCGGCTCTACACAATCACTTTCTATCATCATTTTTTTTGATTCGGAGATTCTTGGGTCTTCCCATCTTATTTTATTGTAGTCATACATGGAAGCTCGCACTTCAAAGGGTTTGGTATATGGCGTACCAAGTATATCTAGCTCTCCTAATGCAGTATCAATGCCTTTAGTGGCATTGATATCGTATCCAAGGATGATGGTGTCTTTATTTCCGATAGCATCTGCGAAGAAAATCGGCAATTCAAAGTGTTGACCCTGTGCTAAATAGCTGCACAATATCAAAACTTGCGTAGTAAAAATATGGATTGTTTTCATGTCGGTGTGTTTTACATTAATGGATGGATTTATAACTTAAATAATTTATTAATAGAAACCATTTTTCCTGAAAAATCTCTCATTTCGACAATATATATGCCTGATTTATAATTACTTATATCGACAAATGCATTAGGCGTAATTTTTTCTTTACTTACTAATATACCATCTATTGTATAAATACTTATTTTTAATTCACTCAACAAGTAGTCAATAGTAAATTTATCTTCTGAAGGATTTGGAAAAATATTTATAGTTTGATTATCTTTTGAGTCAACAATGTTTGAGATTAAGCAATCTTTATTTAATGTGTTGTAATTTAAGTCTCCACTTTGGTAACATCTAAAATATCCTTCTTTGTCTATTGATATATAGGGGCCAAAGGAACCAAAAAATCCATGTGATACTGTACCTACATTTTGTATAATATTAAAAAAACCATGCTCATATTCCATATTTTCTAAAAGTGTTCGGCCAACAAATCTTTTTAAATATTTTCCTTCAGATGATGTTACTGTGTCAATATTCTCTATAATCATTTGAAATGTCGGTAATTCGGGCTTGGTAAACCCTTCGTTAAAGGTCACATCGTAATAATATGCTAAAGATGGAACTTTATATGTAACAGTATCTCCAAATTTTGCACTAAAATCAAACAATAAATGGGATTCTCCTTTCTCAATGAAAATCATTTTTTCATCAGTGATTGCAATAGGAATTTTGCTTTCAAGAATTATACCTTGTCCTTTGTCTATTCCTATGATTTTAAAGGTCTGATTATTGATGATTGTATCTTGCAGTGCTGTTACTTTCCATATTTTTTCCTGAAATGTAGTAGATGAGGGTGTGTAATACCATACCGCATCATCAGGAATACCAGAACCATTGATTATCACTTCCAACTTACCTTCTGGAACAATGGAGTTGTAAAACCGCTTCTCGCCTTGATCTTGGTAACAACAAAGGATTAACTTATGACCCTCCTGCCAATCGTGATAGTACAGGATCCCATTAGGTGAGCCGATACTACTTTTCGGGATAGATATCGGAGAAGTGTTTGAAAAAAGGTCGCTTGACATTCCAATAAGCCAAAGCATTGAAGTAAAAATGACGTAGATGCTTCTCATCCATAGAAAATAGTTTTTGCACGGTGGAATCAAAATAGATTTTGTTGTTCTCATAACGAGTAAATTTAATGATTAAAAAATTTTTTCCAATACATCTTGGTATAGCAACTTCAGCAATGCATAGGGAAATCTTGCTTGAAGTTGTAAAAATGCCCTTTTAGGAAAAAGATGCATTTTTATTATACTAAAACAAAGTTAAGCTTAATAAAATGGAGTTTTATCATTTTTTTGTCATTTTTTCCATGGGATAAATAAAAAGTTTCCTACTTCACATAATCGCCTGTAAGGAATTCAATGTGCAAGAGTGGATTCATATATGTAATATTGCAAATTTGCGATAATCTATAGGAATACAAGTTTTTTATAAGTAATAATCTGTTGGTTATTAGAGTACTGTCAATCCTATATTTTTATCTTACTATGACCTGAAGCTTACTACCTATTATGATGCCGCGTTGTGTCATCGTCATGGCATAGGTGCCGGTTGGTACATCTGTGATATCCCAGATTACATTGTGGTGCGCCTGGGGTAGCGGGAGTGTTTTTATCACTACGCCCGACATATCTATGAGGTGGTAGGTCATGTCTGTGATCTCTCCTTGATTGATGATGATGGTATGCGATGCGGGATTAGGATAGATGGAGACTTCTGGGATGCCATGGCTTATCTCCTTATCTTGTGATGCAGACGTGGTGTCTATAGGAAGGATGTTGCCATCCTCGTCTATTTTGACGAGCCAGGCTGATTGAATTAAATTTTCACTTCCGACAATGAGATAATTACCATCTGAAGTGCGTATGATATTATAGAAATCGTTACTCAATCCTCTTTGGGAGTTATAGAAATAGTTTTTTTGCCACAATCGCTGACCTTTATCATTGAATTTTATAACCTTGCCTTTAGCGAAGCTGACAGTGTCATGACCTTCATAATCATTGGCCATGAGAAAATATTCTCCATCTTTTTTAGTCTTGATGATTTTTGCAGTACTCCATATATAGGGTAGGTGGGGCTCATTCCAAAAATTAGACCAAATGATTTTTTTATTGATGACATCATATCTGGTGACGGTCCACCGGCTGTACAGATTGAGGTCAGCATAGGAAAAATAAGAGTCATAGGACGCTAGCAGGACTTCTTTGTCATTTATAGGATAAATGTCCTTAACATCATGAATAGGGCTGAGGGAGGGGGTTTGATATTCCCATATTTGATGGCCATCGGGATCTAGATAGAAGATAGCCATTTTGCCGGTGGCTAATAGATCACCGACAATGGTGCCAAAAATGAGATTATTACCATTGAAGTTTACAATTTTTTGTGTTGTGTATATTTCATCTAAATCTAGGTATTCTAGAATTGTGTCTTTTTTTGTATTGACATTATATTTGATCAACATTTCCACCGATTTAAATGTAGGTGTGTTGTACTCGCCTGTATAATACGTTGCAGCTATAAAGGCATCATCGTTTATCCGGCCAAAATCATTCAGAAACATGTCATATTTGCTGGTGGTATCGGGAGGTGGTATATTGAGGAGTTTTTCTACTGATAAATCATGGGTGCTTATTTTAAAAAGTGACAACAGAAAGGGTTTTGTATTGGTGGTTTGTGGAAAATAGATGCCGTCATCTATCATAAAACCTTTTCGACAATAATTAAAGTCAAATTCTACATCGATTTCCTCATAGTGTCTCGACGCTACCACTTTGCCGCTAAGTTTATCTACTTTAGAAGCAGAAAAACCTTGCTCATCAGTGCCGAAAGTATCAATCGAGGTACCTACCACGATATAGAAAGAGTCTGTCTCATAGACTTGAGACCCAATAAATCGCGCCACATTTTTTTCTAATAATAGATTCCAGGAGGAATGTTGAGTGTATGCTTTGTTACTTATCAATAAAAGTAAACTGTATAAAACAAAAATTAACTTTGATTGCATATAAAGAGAAGGGTTTTATAAAAGATGAGAGGCCACATCCGTACGTGGTACCCCTCACCTTTGTAATAAAAATTATTTCAATTTTACAAACTTAGATACAAAAGCCACATCATCCTGATTGGACACTTTTATAGTATATACCCCAGAGATAAGGCTGGATATATCCACAGTATTATTGGCATTTAAGAGCTTGACTTCTTTGATTGTTTTGCCATCGATGCTTTGGATATGCGCTTTGAGTGCATTATTGGTATTTTGACCGCTACTGATATCAATATATAAAACATCACTAGCAGGATTAGGATAGATATCTATAGTGGCAGCATTGTAGTCTAAGCTTGAAGATGTCTCCCAACAGGATGGACGTTCGGCATTCTGAAATGCAATCTCAACATTGATGTACACACAGTTAACCCAAATATTCAAATCTTGCAATCCGCATGGGTAAGAACCTAAAAATGGACCAAAAACTGATCCGATTCCTTCAATCCATTGCATATCAAAATCTGGTGCATCCAAGCAATGTAATTGAAGTACCTTCCTTTTATCACCTTGGAGTAGAGTATTACTATCCACCTTCGTCACAACATAGGTACTTGTAGTTGCAAAATAGGGATCTTCAATGCGGACCGTATCTCCCGCCATCAAGCTAAAATCATACACTAAGTAATCTTTTCCACCAAAATACTCAAATACTTTATTATTCAATTCTCTGATTTTCCGGTTTGTTGGTTGAAATTCCGTGCCCAATTCATTTTGTGATGACAATAGCGTCCTATAGAAGTGACCATCTAAGGCGATACTATCAGAAGAGAATTTGTATAAACTCGTCACAAAGGAGTTGGTTAGAAAATTGTAAACCGTAGAGGTCCATTGAATTTTTGAATTTACTAGCACATTATTGGCATTTTGAGGATTGGGATATCTTAAATCTTTTCTATCAAAATAACTTACAAGGCTAGTTTTAGTACCTTCCTGCCAATCGTGATAGTACAGGATGTCATTAGGTGAGCCGATACTACTTTTCGAGATAGATATCGGAGAAGTGTTTGAAAAAAGGTCGCTTGACATTCCAAAAAGCCAAAGGATTGAAGTAAAATGACGTAGATGCTTCTCATACATAGAAAATAGTTTTTGCACGGTGGAATCAAATTAGATTTTGTTGTTCTCATAACAAGTAAATTTAATGATTAAAAAATTTTTTCCAATACATCTTGGTATAGCAACTTCAGCATTGCATAGGGAAATGTTGCTTGAAGTTGTAAAAATGCCCTTTCAGGAAAAAGATGCATTTTTATTATACTAAAACAAAGTTAAGTTTAATAAAATGGAGTTTTATCATTTTTTTGTCATTTTTTCCATAGGATAAATAAAAAGTTTCCTACTTCACATAATCGCCTGTAAGAAATTCAATGTGCAAGAGTGCAAATAATTTTTGATATTTGGCATTCAGCTTTCTGTAGTTGGCATCGGCAAGGTTTAGCTCAGATTGGCGCAAGTCAATATTGGTGATGGAGCCGAGACGCATCATCTCTCGAGACGTTTTCAGAGTTTCTTCAGCAATTGCGACATTGGAGGCTGTGATTTTTTCTAGCGCAGTGGCTTGGGTATAAGAAGTGTATGCAGCATATAATTGATTATCAAGGTCTTGTTTTTGTCTTTGGTATTCCAATGCTGTGTTTTGGGCATTGAGTTTTGCTATTTGCGTGTTTCTTTTGATGTTATTTCCATCGTAAATGACCCACCTTCCTGTTATTCCTAGATTGACACCCGAATTCTGTGAATATTTCAAAACACCCAATTCTGTCTGTGATCGCGCAAAGTTATATCCCGTGTTGAGGTTAACTGTGGGTAAGGCACTACCTTTGGCAAATGTAATGTCCAACTCAGCTATTTGTTTTGCCAAATCATAGATAGACAAGGATGTATTGTAGGCATCCATTTTGGATTTTAAGAATTCGTAAGTGGCAAGATCATCGTTTATCTTGATGTTTTCCACATCAAAATCTGTGATTGGATTCCGCGATAGTAAATTATTGAGCTCAATTTTTAGTTGTTCTAGAGATTGTGTTTGGTTTACTAGACTCAAACTATCTTGGTTATAGTCGCTCTCAGCCTGTAAGACTGCCAATCCTGAACCCGTACCCACGCTTTGTTTGAGTTGCAATAATTTGCGTCTTTCATTGGTCAGAGCCAGATTTTTTTCGGTGATACTGATGGCATCTTTTTGTTGGAGTACACGTAAATACTGGGTCTTTATTTGGTAAATCAAGAGTTCAGTTTGAAATTTCAATGATGTATTTGCTATCTGTGCCAAAGTCTCAAGTTTGTCTTTAGTCACAAACATTTGTTTACCATTGTAGAGCGTCCATGCTGCGCTGATGTTAGCCGTAGTAGCATTGGAATTGACAGAACTTCCCGTGCGTAGGCTTCCATCTGAGAATTCGAGTTTCGAGTCATTGACATTGAAGGATTGTCCTACATTCAAAGCTACTTCAGGGAGCATGCCTGCATTACCCATGGTATTGTTTGCATTTGCAATAGCAATATCATTTACAGCTATTAATATATTAAAATTATTTTTAATACCTATGGCTATGGCATCATCAAGCGTCAAAGTGGTTCGCTCCTGTCCAAAAATAGAAGTACCGAAGCACATGCCGAGAAATATATATAAAATCGCACTGCGCATAGGCAAAAAGTTTATGAGTGCACTGTTAAGTTTATGCATGATGATGGTGATACAAATCCTTGTCTTGTGAAAAGAAATAGTACATCACTGGGATGACCAATAATGTCAAAACCAAAGAAAACAACAAACCTCCTATGATAGCGATACCCATGGATACTCGACTGGTAGAGGCGTCTCCGAAGGCAAAAGCGATAGGCACAGCACCCAAGATGGTAGCCATACTGGTCATCAGAATCGGACGCAATCTTGAGACGGATGCAGATATAACGGCATCCAATTTAGCATGACCTGCTTCGCGTTTTTGATTGGCAAATTCTACGATCAAAATCCCATTTTTTGTCACGATACCTATCAATACTATGATGCCTATCTGGCTGAATATATTTAATGTAGAGTCCGTAAAGTAAAGCGACAATACCGCACCTGCCAAGGCTAAAGGTACTGTAAACATGATGATAAGTGGATCTACAAAACTCTCAAATTGGGCAGCGAGCATCAAATACACCAAGATGAGCGCCAAGATAAAGGCATAAATCAAGGTCGATGAGCTTTCTTCAAACTCCTTGGATGGTCCGGAAAGGTCTGTACTAAAGGTGTCGTCAAGGACTTCGGCACCTATGGAGCGCATAGCCTCAATACCTTGACCCAAAGAAAATCCAGGATTGGTATTCGCGGAAATAGTGGCCGAGACATATCGGTTGAATCGGAACAATTGTGGTGGGTTGCTTTGTTCTACCATTGAGACTAGGTTGTCTAATTGTATCAACTCGCCGTATTTATTGCGGACATACACGGAGCGAAGGTCAAAAGGTTCGTTTCTGAAGTCGTCTTGTACTTGGCCGATGACTTGATATTGTTTGCCGTCTTTGACAAAAAAACCAAGCCTTTGCTCAGCAAAATACAACTGCAAGGTTTGTGCGATATCCATCACAGATACGCCCAATGTCTGTGCTCTATTTCTGTCTATATCGATTCGTAGCTCGGGTTTATTGAACTTTAAATTGATGTCTACTACTTGAAAAGCCTCATGTTGGCGGGCTTTGTCGAGAAATGTTGGTATAATAGATTTAAGTTTTTCAAAATTGGGTGATTGGATGACATATTGAACAGGAAGTCCACCTCGTCTATCTCCAATGGTTTGTTCCTGAGATACGAATACTCTTGCATCTGTATATTTCCCCACTTTCTTGAAAAGGTCTTGAGCGAGTTCTTGCTGGGAGCGTTTTCGTTCTGATGCATCTACAAGTGTGATACGTACAAAGCCTGTATTAGCCGCTGCAGCGGCGCCAAATCCCGGAGCGGTCACAGATAATATGGCTTCTTTTTCAGGCATAGCTTCCACATCATTTATGACTTTCGTCAAAAAATTATTCATAAAGTTAAATGATGCACCTTCTGGAGCAGTAGCACTTACAATGAGTCGACCCTTATCTTCCATCGGCGCTAATTCTGACTTAAGTTTTCCACCGTAGAAATACAAAATAAAACCAGAAACGAGCATGATAAAAACAGCTACCCATTTAATCTTGAATACAAAATTCAGCGTTTTTTCGTACGTGTTGTTCAAACCAATAAAAAATCGTTCAGAAGCATTATAAAACCACCCATGGCTCTCGTGGGATTTCAAAAGTCTAGAACACATCATAGGTGTCAGTGTCAAAGATACGAATGAGGAAACAATCACTGCGCCTGAAACTACGATTCCAAACTCTCTAAATAATCTACCTGTCAATCCTTGAAGGAAAAGTATAGGTAGGAATACTGCAACAAGAGTCACAGTAGTACTGATGACCGCAAAGATGATTTCATTAGATCCCTTGTATGCTGCTTCTCGAACTGGCATGCCTTGTTCGATCTTTTGATAGATGTTTTCAAGTACCACGATGGCGTCATCTACTACTAAACCTGTGGCTAATACTATCCCTAACAAGGTAAGAATATTAATAGAAAATCCCGACAGCCACATAATAAAGAATGCCGATATGAGAGAAATTGGGATAGCAATAACAGGAATCACAGTACTCCGCCAATTTCTCAAAAATAGAAAAATCACTAAAACAACTAATCCAAAGGCAATGTATAAAGTTTCCTTTACTTCGCTTATGGCTTTTTTAATACCTTTAGTAGTATCCAATGCAATCCCAAGTTTCAGATCTTCAGGAATTTCCTTTTTTATGGTTTCTAATCTTCTGAAAAATTCATTTGATATTTCAACGTAATTCGAACCCGGCTGAGGCGTCAAAGCGACTCCTATCATGGGGATAGCACCATTACCGCGCAAAAGTGACCTTTCGTTTTCTGGTCTGAGCTCAGCTACTCCTACATCACTGAAACGAGTTAGGATGCCTTTGGTCTCTTTTATAATAAGATTATTGAATTCTTCTTCCGTCTCTATCCTTCCTATGGTTCGGATGGTCAATTCAGTGTTGTCACCGTCAATTCTACCTGTGGGTAATTCAACATTGGCAGCAGTAAGCGCATTGCGTATATCCGAAGGAGTAATGCCCCTAGCAGCCATTTTATTGGGATCCATGATCAATTTCATGGAGTATTTCTTCTCGCCCCATATACGCACTTCGCTGACGCCAGGAATGGTTTGCAACCTTTCTTTGAAGAGATTATTACCAATTTCTGACAATTCCAACAGGCTCCTTTTATCACTTTGAACGGTTAAAGATAGGATGGGTTGGGCGCTAGCATCTGATTTAGATACAATCGGTGGATTAGCGTCAACAGGGAGATTTCTTTGTGCTCGTGAGACTCTATCTCTTACGTCATTGGCGGCGGTCTCTAGGTCTATAACGAGGTCAAATTCTACAGTAATTGTACTTCGGCCATCACTTGATACAGATGTAATGTTTTTAATCCCGTCGATACCATTAATAGATTCTTCGAGTGGTTCTGTGATCTGTGAAATGATGACATCAGCATTGGCTCCTGTGTAGGTGGTACTTACTGTGATGACAGGTGCATCTACGCTTGGATAATCCCTGACACCAAGATTGAAGTATCCAATTATACCAAAAATCACTATGGTTAGTGACATAACTGTCGCTAAAACAGGCCTGTCAATACTTATATTCGAAAGACTCATTAATTTTCAGACTTTAGATTAACATGCACTGGCATCTGCGGCTTCAACTGAAGGATACCAGAAGTCAAAATCGTATCACCAACAGAAATACCTGTAACCTCGATGTCATTTTCTGTTCGAGTGCCTGCTTTGACGGGAATTGGCTTGACTTTTCCATCTTTGACGCTAAGCACCTTGGCACCATTGATGTCCGGAATATATGCGACAGTAGGAATTTTTATAGCTTTATATTGTTGCGAAATCTTCATTTTTATTTCAGCGAAAGCGCCTGGAACAAGCTCTTGATTTGGATTTGATGCTTTGGCCCGAATAGAAACAGTCCTTGTTTGGGGATCAATCTTTGGTTCTTTAGCGTGTACAGTTGCAGTATAATTTTTGGTCGAGTTAGCCAGGGTAAATGTGACTTGACTACCGGTTTTTACTAAATGGTTATATTTTTCAGGTATGTTAAAATCTAGTTTGATAGGATTGGTTTCTTGTAAACTTGCAATGGTAGTAGAGGTAGTGATGATGGAACCAATACTGATATGTTTTAATCCAATTTTACCCGAAAATGGTGCCAAGATTTGTGTTTTTTTAATTTGACTTTGTAAAATGTCAAGATTTGCTTGTAATAATTTGACATTGGTGGATGTGATATCAAATTCATCTTGAGAAATAGCCTTTGCGGTCAATAATTGCTTCTGACGATCTTCTCTCTCCCGCTGTAGTTCCATTTCTACCTCTATTTTTTTTGCTTGAGCTTTCAGTTCATCATCATTGACCTGTACGAGCAGTTGGCCCTTCTTTACAAAACTACCTTCAGAAAAATAAATACCAGTAACCCTTCCTGAAATTTCGGATCTTAGTTCCACCTCTTCATTGGCTAATACACTGCCTGTAACCTGAATAGCATCACTTAAAATGGATTCTTTGGCTATGATACCGTCTACAGTCAGAGTTTTTTGTTCCTTTTTGGTAGGATCAGTTATAGGTGTTTTTTCTTTTTCGGAGGTCTTGCATCCGAACAAAAAAATACTGCCCAAAAAAATGCTTGAGATGCTCTTGTACATAAAAACGAAACTAGATTCTATTAAACTTTTATTTAAAAGGAGAATTATAATAAATAGTTGTACTTAATGGTGGTTTTTTTTTCTAAATTTTCAAACCTTTATCATACAATGGAAAAACTACTCAGAATCTAATTTGCTACAAAGGTGCTGATTTATTGCAAATTAATTGGTTGCTATAAAACGTCATTGAATTTTAAGGTCAGAATAGTAATTTTGGAAAAAAAAGCAGCATTAATGACCTTAATGCTGCTCACAAATATCAATGTAAAACAAAATAACTTTATTGAATTAGGCATATTATAAATGAATTTAACCCCTATATTTGCTACAAATATAGTTAATATAATGGAAGCAAAATTTAAAAGCCTATCAATATTTGAGTTTCAGAGCAAATTTCCTGATGAAGATTCTTGTTATGCTTATTTATCAGAATTAAAGTGGAAAGGTGGTTATGAATGTCCCAAATGCAAACATAAAAAGCATTGCAAAGGCATCAACAAATACGATCGGCAATGTACTAAATGTGGATATCTAGAGAGTCCAACGGCTGGTTCTCTGTTTCATAAAGTAAAATTTTCAATCCTTAAAGCGTTTTGGATTGTGTATTATGTTTCAACGAGTAAAAAAGGAATTGCATCTACTGAACTAAGTCGAAAACTTGATTTAAGACAAAAGACATGTTGGATGTTTAAGCAAAAAGTCATGCAAGCCCATGGCTAGTAGTGGAGATAATCTTTTGACTGGCAAAGTAGAAGTTGATGAGTTCGTGATCGGTCAGCAAGAGGAAGGCGTAGTTGGGAGGAAAAATAAGAATAAAAGATTGATAGTCATAGCCATAGAAAAAGGTGGGAAAGGAGCTGGCCGCATATATGCTAAACAAATTGATAGATCGACAAAGAATAATTTGAAAACTTTCATGGATAAAACCATTTCAAAGTCAGCAGAAATAAAAACCGATGCTTGGTCGTCATATCGAAGTTTAGAGAAAGAAATGCCAAATCTCAAAACGGAGAAATCGAAGAAGAAAGGAAGTAATTTTACAGTAATGCATCGAATAATTATGGGATTTAAATCTTGGTTGAGAGGCATACATGGTCACGCTAAACATCTGCAATACTATCTAGATGAATATTGTTACAGATACAATCGAAACAAGATGAAGGAGGGTATTTTTGATAATCTACTACTGCGAATGATAAAGCACAAACCTGTTCCATATAAAACACTAATTGCTTAAATGCCTAATTCTATAACTTTATTACATCTTGTATCCAAATCTAAGAGCGAACGAACTGCCTGGATTCAGATAGGAAAATGTTTCGTCGTCAGCATTATATGAGCTGAAGACTTCTTTGCGTCCACTTCCTAGAAGATTATTGACTTTGAAACCAACATTAAATTGCTCTTCATTGCCAAATGGTAAATTTACATTAAGGTTTAAACTATGGAAGGGTTGTGTAAATACATCTGGTCTGTCTGCGATTCCTACATATCTTAATGTTCTTCCTTGGACATTATAGAAGACACCTATTTCCAATTTATTGTTTGGGTTTTTATATGAAAGGCCACTATTGATCAAATATGGTGCTTGCCCAGCCATTTGTCTACTGTCTTCTACGGTTTCTCCTGTTCTAGTTGTGAGTTGTCTTGATTTCAATTCTGAAGCACTCATTTTTATTTCAGAATGGGCAAAAGTAGTATTTAGATTGAATGATAAATTGCTTAGCGATCCATTTATAAATCCTAGATTCTTTATTAATTCAAGTTCCACACCTAAAACAGAACCATCTCCTACATTTCTTGGTTGGAAATTGCCTACGGCTTGTACATACTGCACTATTTCAATAGGATTGGTAAATTTCTTATAAAATGTACTTAAGGAGATAGATTGTCCACCTTCTGAAAAATGTTCCCAGCGTAGATCGTAATTGTCTATATCAGTATTGACCAAGTTTCCATCCCAAATGATTTCACCTGTACTTACATCTATATCCTGGAAGAATCCACCAATGAAAGTTCTTCCTGAAATTGGGTCTACAATGGTTGCATAAGAAGACTCTTTGAATGATGGTCTAGCTATTGTGCGAGCATAAGAAACTCTGAAATTCTGATTTTCTTTTACTTTGAAAATGACATTTGCAGTTGGGAAAAAGTTTAAAGTATTGAAAACTTCTTTGTTATTAAAGGATTCTCCACTCTGGTTTCTCCCAGTATAAAGTTGATTAAATTGTTCTGCCCTAAGTCCAAGTATGGTTTTTATCTTAGGAGTAATCAACATTTCATTGGATACAAAACCTGCCAAATTGGTAGCCGAAGAGTTAAATTTATTTGGATTAAAAGGTATGAATTGTGGATCATAAGTTGTTCCATTTGGATTTTCAGTACTCCAAATATTCTCTTCAAGGAATATTTCATCTGGATCACCCGTTAAGGTGATTCCATTTGGATAGATTTGGAAATTTTGAATTTCAAAATCACGCTCTTTGTAGGTATAAGCTGTTCCAAATTTCAATTTAGCTTCATTTTTATTAAAGATATACCCATAGTCTGCACTGACATTTCCTGACAAGTTTATTTCATCTAAAAACCTCCAAGTACGTTCAGGAATACCGGATTCTGTACCAATGGTCAAGGCAGTTCCATCTGTTCTATAACGTACAATGCGAATGTCAGGGTCATAAATAGAAGAAAGGGTAGGTGAGAGGTTCCACATGATGTTCCATTTTCCTTTACCGAGTATGTGCGTACCTTTGAGCAAAGCATTTGACATACTTTTTTGACTGTATTCAATATTATGTTGAAAAGCGGTAAAGTTTGCACCAAAATTTGTACTTGAATAATCAAAAATACCATTTTTTGACTCTCCGTTCTGAATGTGCATAAGACTTAGTGAAAATTTTGAAGTATTTGTCTTCAGAGAAATACCACCAATACTAGCAAGAAGAACAGAATTGGATCCATAATCTCCTTTTTGGGCTATCCTTTGCTCTAATTGGAAAATAGATGGATCTCTGTCTTTTCCATACATATTGTATTCTACATCTGTATAAAATTCTGTAGCGTTGGAATAAGAAGCTGCAATGTTATAACCTAAGTCAAACCGTTTTTTATTGTGTTGGTTGCCATACGAAAATCCCAAGTTATAGTCCATGAAACTATTTGTAGGTTTAACTGCCATGTTAGGATTAAACCCTAATAAGATATTTCTAAACTTGCTTCCTGCCCCTGCTGGATCTGAAATTGCATCTGTCCTGAAAGGAATATTTAGGTTTTGATTAGTTGGAATCTCTCTTAATCCATCATCGAAACCAAGAAAATCAGTACTACTAGTAGAAGAAGTAAGATAGTCACTTTTCAAGTGCATTGAAGGATTGTAATTCAATCCTAAAGAAATATTGCCTGTTTTTTCTTCTGGAAAATCTTTGGTTGTGATGTTGACTACGCCACCTGTGAAGTCAGCGGGTAGGTCAGCAGTAAATGATTTTAATACAATAATATTATCAAGAATGTTGGTAGGAAAGATGTCCATTTGAAGGGCATTTCTATCAGGGTCTAAGCCTGGTACTTCCATTCCATTCAAGATTGACTTAGTATATCTATCTCCAAGGCCACGGACATACACATATTTTCCGCCTTCCACAGATACGCCAGTTACACGTTTCATTGCCGATGCCGCATCTGAATCACCTATCTTCTTGAAATTGGCAGATGTAATTCCATCTATAACATTTACTGCGTTTTTTTTCAATGTGGCTAAAGCTACCTCAGTATTTCGAGTTGCCTTAGCGGTCACGATGATTTCTTCAATGATTTCAGCATCTTCTTCCAAATTTACGTCTACAATAGTAACTTTACCTTCGTTAATCACAATATCGGTGATGGTGACAGTACGCAGTCCAATATATGAAAATTCGATATTGTAAGTGCCTGCTGCCAGTGAGAAGTCATAGTTTCCGTCTAAATCAGAAGTTGTGCCAGTTACTTCTCCATTTTTGATGACAACATTTCCAAACATGATGGGTTCTCCAGTAGTGGCGTCGGTCATTTTGCCACGAACAGTTCCATTTTGTCCAAAAACGACTTGTAATGATATTAAAAATATCAAGATGGTTAAAATTTTGTTGTTCATTTTTGTTTTATTGATATTTGTAAAATAGAAAAATACCTCTAACACTAGGTATTAGAGGTATTCAATTGTATTTTAATTAAAATCCTGAAAGTTGACCTTTCTTATCGCTTACAGTCCAACCTGTAAATGATGATGCGTTTGCACCTTTTGTTCTTGTTGTTACAATTTTAGCGAATGAATTGGCTGCTGTGTTGAATTCTGCATCTCTACCACCATCATCCTTAAATATCGCATCAAGAGTAATATTTCCTGACGTAAGGTTGCTGACATTAAATTCGAAATTTGAAAAAGTAATTTTGCCAGTATTCCATAGATCTGACACTCCTGCGTTATCTAGTTCAAAATCTGAAGATGGGCTGAAGTCGAAGAAATAAAGTCCTTCAAGTTTGCATTCAACTTTATCTCTTAAGTCAGCATACTCACCATTTATTGTGCTTGCTGCCCCTTTACCTTTCAATGAACCATTTTTTAGTGTGAATTGACCTGTCAATGTGCCTTCGCCACCATCTAATTCAAGTCCATGATCAGAATCTGCTCCTAATATTGCTATAAAATTGTCCAATGTTCCTGTCCAAGCTTGATCACAATCTATTTGGTCATCACCAGCATTCCATACTATTACATTTTTAATGTTCACTGTTCCTCCGAACACTTCTAATCCATCATCTTGATTTGAGATGATTTCAATATTTTCAATTTTTGTTCCGCTTCCTACACCACCTAATGTAAGGCCATTTATCTCATTACCATCTCCAATATTGGCACCGCCGTGTCTAATAGACACATAAGAAATTTCACCACTATTATCTGCCGGATCTGTACCGCCATACAAACCATTGGTGTCACTAGCAGGGATACCTTCTATCTGAACTGCTTCTGCTGCACCTTTTGCTGAAATTGGCGCTTTACCAAGTACCAACAATCCACCCCAAAGACCATTCAATGAACTTTCCATATTTGGACTTTCTATTTGGCCACTAACTATGTTATCTGCAACAGAAGTAAATATAATTGGAGAAGTAGCAGTACCATTTGCGATGATCTTTGCACCTCTTGCGATGATGAGTGCAGTAGCATTTGCTCCAGAACCAGCATCACCTTTCACAACTGTACCAGCTTCAATTGTCAAAGTAGCGCCATTCGTCACCGTGACTCGAGTTTTAAGATGATAAATTTTAGACTTTGTCCAAGTAGTGTTTGTAGTTATGTTAGAGGATACTTCAACTACGTTGGATGTGTTAAGTTTTACGCACGTACACTCTGCAGTAAGAACTTCATCAGTGCCACAAGTAAGAGTACAGTCGTCTTCTTTGTCACATGCAAATAAAGAAATCGCTATGAAAGCAAGAGCAAGAAATTTGTTCAACATTCTCATAAAATATTTTAATTTGGTTAATTATGCCGCAAAAGTAGATGCTTAATATTAAGTCAATGTTAAGTGATAATTATGGTTGTATTAATTTCAGTATGATGGTCATTGATGGATGCTCATTATATGTGGTATGGTCATATTATATAGAAGATAGCGCATGTTTCAATAAAATTGTAGTAAGTTTGCACCACATTTAAAAAATGAAAGAATATATCAAGTTAGAATTTATGTGGATAGGGGTGACCTTGTTGGTCAGTACTTTGATTTTATTCCCTATTTATTATGTAGCGCGCGAAGGCTACTTATTTTATATATCTAACTTTGTAGCAATATTTATCTTTCTATCCTTGACACGATATATTTTCATGTTGAAGCATACCCCTTTTGCAAGGGTGAAGTGGTTTAAATTCCTTTGGATATTTTTACCCATTCCTCTTTTAATGCTTTCCATTGATAATATGATGGAATTTCAGCAGTATTTGGAAGAAGAAGGAACCTATGCATTGATTAAGGCAAATAATGGTGATATAAAATTTAGTGTAATCCAGTGGATTAGGTCACAATATATCTTCTTTGGTGTTGGAGCCATTATTGTGCTTTTGCTTATACCCGTAAGAATGATAATATCTTTTTGGCGCACCACTAATACGGTGGATAGAGTGTAGATATTTGAAAATATGTGATTTCATTTTTTAAAAATTAAAATTGAAAATGAGTTTAGTATCTGAGTTCAATGAGTATAGATCAAAAATGAATGAAAGGCTTTTAGACCAAGATAATAAGGTTCTAAAGCGCTTTTTTAGTTTGGACAATCAAGCATATCAGGATGGAGCACTATCTGAAAAAACCAAAGAATTGCTTGGGCTTGTGGCATCAATGGTGTTGCGGTGTGATGATTGTATAAAATACCATCTTGGGACTTGTTATTCCTTAGGAGTGACCACCGAAGAAATCTATGAATTATTTTCGATTGCTAATTTGGTGGGAGGTTCTATTTGTATACCACATACGCGCAGAGCGGCAGAATATTGGGATGCTCTCCAAGACAATGCAAAATGAAGCAAAATTCGATAAGTAAATTTAGTATTATTTATCTTGTAATTTGCCTAGCAAATATAATAGTTCTATATCAATGGTCTTCCTATAAAATGGTGGTGAAACCTATGATAGTATTGTCATTGTTGGGGTATTATATCTTAAAGTCTCAAAAGCAAGATGTATTGATGTTATTGGCGCTGGTTTTTGCCTTGTTTGGAGATATTTTTTTATTGTTTGAAAATGACCAATTTTTCATCTTTGGCTTGGGATCATTTCTCATCATGCAGCTTTTGTACACGACATTGTTTATTAAGGATATAAAAATACATATTCTATCTGCATTCTTGAGTACGATCATTCTAGGAATATTGGTGGTTTCAGTCTTTCTATATTTATACGATGGACTCGGTGATCTAAAGATTCCTGTAATAGTATACATGGTAGCAATAAGTGCAATGGTATGGACATCTTTGCAAAGAGAAAAAAGTCTCAATGGGCATATGTATGTTCTAGTTGGAGCAATGTTTTTTCTTGCTTCAGATGCCTTATTAGCCATTGCCAAATTTAATGGGGAATGGTGGGGAAGTAATGCGATGGTTATGATAACCTACATGGCAGCTCAATTTGCGATAGTAAAGGGAATGATTATGAAATGGAATGTTTGATTATTATATCATGGAGCACTATTAAACTTAAATTTAATGTATCTTTGCACAAAATTAAAATCTGATCAACCCCATGCATGATGTAAAACTGTTTTCAGGAACAGGTTCTCAGAAATTGGCAGAAAAGATGGCTGATTTCTATGGCTCACCCTTAGGTGACATTTCTATCCAAACATTCAGTGATGGAGAAATAAAAATAGAGTTGAATGAATCGGTGCGAGGTACGTACTCTTTTTTGATTTCATCTACATTCAGTCCAGCGTCAAATATATTGGAGTTGCTTTTGATGATAGATTGTGCCAAACGTGCTTCTGCTGGTTATATTACAGCAGTTATTCCTTATTTTGGTTATGCAAGACAGGACAGAAAAGATAAAGCTAGAGTACCAATTTCTGCTAAACTTCTAGCTAGCTTGTTACAAGCATCTGGCGTCAATCGAATTATGACGATGGATCTACATGCTGAACAGATTCAAGGATTTTTCGATATTCCAGTTGACCATCTTAAAAGTGAAGCAATTTTTATTCCTTTTCTTGCCAAACAAGAATTAAGCAATGTAACCTTTGCATCGCCAGATGTAGGAGGTGTAAAACGCGCTAGAAGTTATGCCAAATATTTTGGAAGGGATTTGGTGATATGCGACAAGGAACGAACTGTTGCAAATCAAGTCTCAGGTATCACTGTAATAGGAGACGTAGAAGGCAAAGATGTTATTTTGATAGATGATATCGTAGATACTGCAGGTACATTGAGCAAAGCCGCAGATGCATTGATTGAGAAAGGAGCTAAAAGTGTGAAAGCTATGCTGACACATGCAGTTTTGTCTGGAAATGCATACGAAATCATCGAAAATTCTCAATTAACAGAAATTATTGTCACAGACAGTATTCCGATTAAAGATAATAAATCAAGTAAAATTAGGGTTTTGTCTTGTGCAAGGCTCTTTGCACGAGCTATTCGGAATACACATGAATTCCGTTCAATAGCGGCATTATTCGTAGAAAAATAATTTCTAAAAAATAAGTTTAAATATTTTGAGATATGTAAAGATAAAAGTTTATCTTTGCGGCTCTTTTCAAAATAATTACATTCTGTAGATATGGTTACAGTAGAAATACAAGGTAGTAAAAGGTCCGAACTGGGCAAAAAAGGTTCAAAGAATATAAGAAAAGACGGTGGTATTCCTGCTGTTTTATATGGTGGTGACGATGTAATTCATTTTACAGTGACTGCTGCTGGAGTGAAACACATTATTTATACCCCTGATTTTAAATTGGCTGATCTGGAAGTAGATGGTAGTCATTACAAAGCTATTTTGAAATCAGTTCAATTTCATCCTGTAACTGATGAAGTCTTACACATTGACTTTTTAAGATTGCTAGACAAAGTTCCAGTAAAAGTGGAAGTTCCATTGCGTTTCAAAGGAACATCCCCAGGTGTGAAAGTAGGAGGTAAATTGATTCAACAATTGAGAAAGATTAAGATCAAAACGACACCTTCAAAAATGGTTGATGAATTGAAAGCTGATATCTCTTCTTTAGAATTGGGTCAAGCATTGCGAGTTAGAGATATCATTGTCCCAGATGGTATAGAAATATTAAATAATGCTGCAACACCGATAGCATTGATTGAAGTTCCAAGAGCATTGAAGGCAGCAGCAGCAGCTGAAGCCAAAGATGCAAAAGGTAAGAAAAAATAATCCTTTCAAGGATTTATGTTAATGAGGCTGCGCAATGACAATTGTGTAGCCTTTTTATTTATTTGTCTATCATTTCAAGTACTGGGATTAAATAGCGAATTGGATTGTACTAGATTATAGTGATGGTCGTTTGAACTCTGATTAAACTATTGCCACAAGTTTTCTATGGTTTGACCAAGCATTAATTGATATTTTTTTAATACATAATTGATATTTTTTATGTTGATAAAATTAGTTGTACATGGTCCATTTATAGGTTATCCACATTCTAATGATTAAGCTGCAAACGAAAACGTATAATCAGCTTTGTATTTGGTATTATTTTTAATACATGCAAAGAGTGTTTTTACTATTTTATTTCTTACATTATTTAAAGCCAGTATTTTATTTTTCTTATCCTCTGTTATTTTTCTTTGGTAATAGACTGCAAAGGCATTTTTTCCGCTAATGCTAGCTAGTGCTCCCAAATGTAGTAGTGTTTTTAATGACTTATTTGCAATGGGAGACACCTTATCTTTTCCTTTGTACCTCCCTGATTCCTTACCAAATGGTACTACGCCGCAATAACTGCCTAATGCCTTGGCTGAGTCAAACTTTGTGAAATTATTTGTTGCGCATATGAAAGCTACTGCTACAATTTTACCAATGCCTGGTACAGATTGTGCGATCCTATAATTTTCATTGATGGATTTATCGTTTTTTATTAGCTCCAACATTTTGGCTTCAATTTTCTCAATGGCTTCATCCAATTCATTCACTATTGGCTTATTGATATTTTCTAATTTTTTTTTGGAGTGCTTTACCTTGAAATTTTTTATTATCAATTCTGGCTTGTGTAAGTTGAGCTTTGATTCTTACAAGCTGTGTTCTTTTGGTATTCAACCCCTTAAGTTCTGTGAGTGTCTGATCACATAAGGTATAAGGCTTTAATTTATCAGCAAATCTGACACCATAGTCCGCAATTCTTTGAGCATCAATCTTGTCATTTTTACCCCTGGTGATCCCGGTACTTTTCTTGATTTCCAGCCCAGCAACAACATATATGGTTACCTTATGTCCAGTCAGACATTCAATAAGTAAATTACCATAGATACCTGTGTGCTCCATGATAAACTCAAGGGGATATTCAGACTTCTTGTCATTGGCTAAACTCTTAACCAATGACTGAACTTGCTTAATAAATTTATTTAGAGCAGATGTTGTATTTTCTACTTCTGTCTCCAAAATGTAGTCATTTAAAAAACGAAGGGCAAAATTGATTTTGTCTTTAGAAATGTCAGCACCGACAGTGAACTTTAACATAATGATAATGGTTTTATGAATTATGAATTTTTAAATAGGTTGAGATAAAAGGTGAAGGACGATTACCTTGTTAATGGGTTTTACCCTAATTTTCTATTTGTCTTTTTAACCTTTTGAACAAAGTGTGGATTAAAACTTGAGATAGGTTTTACCTTGCCGGCAAGATAATTTGCCACACTTTGTTTCAACTTTTCCACAAAATTAATACTTTTCAACACCCCCTAGAACCCCCATTATAATACATAATAATAATCATAATATGATTAATTTATTGGAAATGCAAATCTAAAGGCCGGCAAGGCTTTCACTTTTTTTCATCAGCAAAAAAAAGTAAACAAAAAATGCCGCCGCTGTTTTGTCTTCTTAACACTTAAAAGTCATTTTCTCGACGGAAACAAAAAAAACTCGCCTTTTACAGCCGCTCTTTAATTCAGCTATTTTTAAATGCAATACACTTGCTTGGGACAAGTCTTGTGCTTCCTAGGATTTTTTTAAGGTTTTCCTTACTTGCCTATAATAATTTTATTACTATTATTGATATATGAATTCTTATTAATGGTGGAGATGATGTACAAACCACTAGGTAAGTTGATGGTATTGAGTGTCAGTTGATTTTGTTGTTGTATATTCTGTTCAAATACTACACTTCCTGTTATGGAAGTTATTGTCAATTTACCTGTAAAAGGAGATTGCCACATCAAGGTGTATTCACCTGAAGGTAATGTATTGATTGTGAATTGATTGACTTTTGATGCGTCTGATACAGCAACTACATCTGTGCCTTTCAATGAGATATTATCGATAAATGCGTGATTGCCGTAATCGGTGTAAAACTTACATCCCAACCAAAGATTGTTAAAATTTTTTACTGCAGATAAGTCTACATTGACATGTTTCCATTTGGATGCAGAATTAGGGTAAAAATCACTAAAGGATTGTCCTACTGTAGCGAGTTCATTACCTTGTTTTGACCACACTGGTACCCATGTTTTACCACAGTCTGTTGAATAAACCATTTCCATTTTATCTTCGTTTCCAAATACTTGACTACTGGCATAATCAAAATCAAATTGAAGAAATTGTGCACTGGTATTTGAATTTAAATTACAAAAAACATGGGTTGTCTCTGTATCTTCATAGGCATAGTATGGCCTTATTATGAGTGCTTTTGTGTGTTTACCATTTGCACCGATTACCTTAAATTCACCATCTACTCCATCTATAAAGTCCATTATAGTAAGAGATTTAATATCAGAACTTACTATCTTGGTTTGGCTATAATCTGTATATGCATCGAAATTTTCATAATATGGAAGACTTTTTACTGTCGATTCATCTAATATTTTCACTGGAAACTTTAGATTATCATTTGTATGCAAAGTGTCATTTGGCACTATTAAGGCTACTGTAATGGAATCAATTGGGTCGTTACCTATATTTCCAGAGATACTCACAGTTTGAATGGAAGTATCATAGGTAATTATATAATCTGTGAAGCTTTTTTTTAAAATAATATCTTGATCATTTTTAATGGCCACTTCGTAAGATGTGATAGGCTCGAATCCCTTGTTTTGTATAGATAATTGGAAATCAACAGAACCATCGCAAGACACTAGATTTCCATCAATATGTTTTATGGCGCCATCATTCAATAATTTTGGACTACATTCGGGATCAGAAACTAATAATTGGCGCAAAGCTATACTATCCAATTGACCAATTTCACGCACGGTACGATCTGGACAAACTAGATAAACTGTTGGAAAATAGTAAATGTCGTATAAATAATTAATGTTTTCTGCTAATTCATATTCTACATTCGCTATAGGATAAATAATACCTTTTACCCAATTACCGAAAGTAGATGGTCCAATACCATACATCTGATTGTCATCCGTTGTACCATCTAGTTCTATTCCAAGTATACGTGTATTATCGATGTCTGAACCAGGACCATTGCTTTGGTATAAAGCATTCAGATGATGTTTATTATGATATTCCCAGCAAGGCTGACACCATGTGGCAAAGAAGTCTAAAACTACAAATTTGCCAGCATCTAATAAGTCGTACAATCTAGTCACTGATGAATCTTGCATCGCAACTACTGTAAAGTCGGTTGCCTTACTACCTGGTGATAATTGTGCATACAGGATCTGTACGCTAATGCATATTGATAAAAGTAAAAGTGCTATCTTTTTTTGAATCGTTGGCCTCATTTGTTTTATTTTAATATAAAAATGGGATATGTTGCTGCTGATTGCTTATTTGATATATTGATGAAATAATATCCAGTGGGCAGATTTTCTGGCAATGGAAATGAAGTTAATGTGTGATTTAAACTACATCTGGTGGACACTTCTTGCCCTTTACTATTTAACAAAATTACTTGATAATCGCCTTTTGCATTTTCCGCCCGTTCTATATAGACATCTTGTTGATTACAGACAGTAGGAAAAACTTTGAAAGTCGGTTGATAACCTGTGATTGTGTGCGTATCCAGGATTTCTTCGAAAACAACTTTTTGGGCATTGACAACTTCACCATTATCTCCACGCAATACCAGTACTACCACATTCATATATTTTGGATTAAAATCATCTGGTACTAAATAATTGAATGTATATGTAGCTTTACCATTATTAAGATTTTGATATGGGATACTCATCTCCTGACCTGCGAAGCCTCCTAATAGAGCTCTGGGAACCCTATCATAATAAACATCTGCAGCATGAACACTGCCAGGTAGATTTTCCCATCCGCCCATCTCACCAAGAACACCACCAGAATAATTATTAGCTTGATTGTAATCAGATGTGGTACGATTTATACTATCTTCTAGAATTATGGCGGCAAATCTTAGCTCACCGGTGTATTGAGTTGCAAATATAGCTTCACAACTTATTGAAACATTTCTACTTTCTGGGTTATATTCTGCCTTGGCACTAACACTTACAGGGCTTGGCAGTTCCCTACGATTGTAATAGATTTCCTCAAAATAGTTACGCTCTACCGACTCTAGAAACAACTCTCTATCCACATTAAACATAGGTGCGCCAGGTAGATTGATCCCATCCTGATACTCCTTGATAGTCATAGGATCATTATCAATATGTACCTTTATCCCTATGGCAGATCCATCAGCCACCGTTTCTTCTAATTCCTTTAAATTGACATCACCACTCGGACAATACCCACACCACGTACCAGTAGATATTTCAAAAAGGATATTCTTCTGTGGTGAATCATCAATGGTACTGATCAATATCGGAAGGTTATTATTAGATGGATCGTTATCTATTGCATTCCCACCATTGATACTTAGTATCTTCATGTTAATATTGTGTTCAGCTGTAATTGAAGATGTAAAAGGTATTGGATGTACAAATGTGTAAGATTGAAGTGGGGCAATATTAAGATTTTCTATCATTGCAATGTGTTGAGAGCCATCATTCCATTCAATTTCTAGGCTATTGATATAATTTCCATTATTGTAGATGGTGCCTGAGATATAAATATCTGTTTGTGTTCTTTCATACCTTGATGTATTGTTTGCAATCAGCTGTGTGTCATATCCATCTGAAATCAAAACTTTGAGATCATCTACATACAAAAGCCATCCGTCAGCGGTGGTATTAATAAATGAAATGTAAATATCTAAGCCTGCATAAGATGAAATATCTACAGTACGGGTCTCAAAAGTTGAGCCATTTTCTTGATAAATATCAGCGAGTACCTCGGTGAATGATTCCGTTTCGCTAGTGGTAGAGCTGAGTCTTACTTGATAATTTTCAGTAAAGAAATCATCACCTGACATAGCTTGCCATTGAAACAATATTTTTTGGCCTGGAAGTACAGTGGGAACTGTAATTTTTGGTGTTATCATCCAGTCATTGGCAGCTTTTTCATTTTCATAAGCGGATGTACTGAATGCTACAGTATCTCCATCTAGGTTAATAAGCCGCCAAGGATATCCTTCCATGAAAGATAGAAAATCATAATGGGGATTTTTATCTAAATCTGCTGTCGTAAAATCTGGTGGTAAATCGCCAATTATCCATTTTAATACACCAACAGAAACCGTGTCCGAAACTGTATATTCAGAAAAGTCCTCATGATAATATTGAGCAAGGCTCACATTCTTAAAAAGAACGCAATAGGATAATATTAGAAATAACTTAAGGGTTTGCTTAAAAGATATGTGTACCATTAGAATGAATAGATTATTTGTACAAAATTAAAGTATTACAACTCAAATCATGCTATATATTCGATAACAAAACCTTAACAAGCACCTTAGAAAAACCTTAACAAGCTTTTTAAATCGAATTTATGTATGTGCTTAGATTAGTGTTGGAATTATTGATTCCTAGTTTTTTACGCAGTCTAGAGCGAGCGACCTCCAAGGATGTTATCTGTTGTCCAGTTATGGTAGAGATATCTTTTGAGGTCATGTTGAGCTTTAAAAAAGTGCATAACTTCAGTTCAGCAGGTGATAAATCGGGATGAAGTGCTCGTATTTTTTTATTGAATTCTGGATATACGGATGTAAAATAGAATTCAAATTCCTCCCAATCATCTTCATTGTTATGGCGTTTGAGTGACATTGAAAGTTGTTTTACCTTACGCCTATCTTCCAAATTTATCATAGAATTTGATAACTCATTGAGCTGCTGTGCGACACAGGTGATAGCCTGATTTTTTTCTGAAATAAAAAGGGATTTTGATGTTAATTCTTTATTTTTTACATCTAGAGCTTTATGAGCATTGGATTTTTCGATTTCAACTTTTTCTAGCCTTACCTTAGACTTTAGAAAATAGATATATGCCAACGCTGTAATTAAGGAAATGATGGTTAATAGCACTATCAATATCCATTTTTGTCTCTCGATTTGGAGTTTTATTTTAGATTCTTTTGATTTCAGGTTGTGGGCAAATTCTTTTAAATACAATTGTTGAAGTCTTTGGTGACTGTAGAGACTATCTTTGTAGTAGTTTGCCTCTGTACTGTTCAAGAATGCATTAGTAGTGTCACCACGTAATAAATAATAAGATGTAAGTATATCATACATTGACATCTTTTCATGAAAGATATTATGATCTTCTATGATTTGTTTACCTTTTTGGAGATAATAGAATGCACTTGATAGGTTCCCACGGTCTATGTACGTCTCTGCATAACTTAAATAACATTTTGCCTTTATTTCGTTAATGTGCAAACTATCACAGAGTGCAAGACATTTTTCAAAGTTCAATTTTTGACGTTCAAAGTTACCAAGTTTCCCAGCTATTACACCTAGGTTCAGATAATTGATGATGATCCAATTGTGATTGTTAAATTTTTTATTAATCTCCAGTGCTTGTTGAAAATATTTTTCGGCATCTTTGTAATCTTCAGTGGCATTTTTAATTGCAGCAATATTATTCAAGCTCGCTGCCACACCCAGATCAAAATTTGATGACTGCGACAAGTCAAGGGATTGTTGATAAAATTGCATGGATTTTTCAAAAGATCTTTGTTTAAAAAACAAGACCCCAATCAAGGTATTCGTTTTTATTTGTTCTATCGTAGCACCTGCCTCTTCAAATAATGTTAATGCTTCAAATAAATAATCAGCCGACATCACATAGTCATTGGACTCCAGATTGATTAATCCATAACAGTAATGATAGCAGGCAGATATATAACTTGAATTTTTATATTCGTTGGCCAGTTGATTTATCCTTTCTGTATATTTAATCGTTTGGTTGAGATCACCTTTCTTTGTAAATATCTCGCACAATATCTTTAATGACTTTGCTTCCTGTTCAGTATTTTTAGATTCCTTTGACTTGGTGGCAACATATTCTGCCATCTCAGAAGCCAGGTCATCATCTATGTATAATGTGTTTTCAGCGATTTTATTTATTGAAACCAGATTTAGCTCTTTCCACTTTTCATTTGAAAGTTCACTTGAAAATAAATAGAAAGGCAGAATTGTGAGTATTCCAAATAGGGATAACCGAAGATAAAGACTTCCAACTACTTTCCTAAATATAAACATCAGATCGTATATTTTCACAAAACTATTGAATCAATATATTCAAATTACCTTTTTGCTAAAACTAGGGACTGTATTGATACTAAATACAAATATACATCTTAATGACGTTAAAGCAAAGAACTTATGAACCTAAAGTAGATCTATACATAAATTAAATGGTCAAACTAGGTTTTCAGAGTAGGTTGCTGCGAGTTGTAGTGTGCAATTCTCACATTAGAGAGATGCATTATTCTTCAATTCTCGTTTATAACGAGAACGCGTGCTGATAATTCCAAAATGGTGCGATTAAAAGGCTGCGAAGCGGCGAAAGGCAGTAAAAAATATTGTCATTTCAATTCCAAAATGGTGCGATTAAAAGGGAATAGGAAGTAGGGTTTTCATTCCATATTATTCATTTCAATTCCAAAATGGTGCGATTAAAACATAGATGGAGGTGTATATGCTATCAATCTTTTGGCATTTCAATTCCAAAATGGTGCGATTAAAATATTCTATCATGTGTACCCTGTCCATACATGGACAATTTCAATTCCAAAATGGTGCGATTAAAACTAATTAGATGTATCATAGTTGCATTGTATGAAACATATTTCAATTCCAAAATGGTGCGATTAAAAGAATGTTTTATCATCTTGTCGAATTGTTAAATTATTATTTCAATTCCAAAATGGTGCGATTAAAAGGACCACGCACATGGAGTAAGAGTGATGACTATTTTGATTTCAATTCCAAAATGGTGCGATTAAAAGTTCTAAGCCCTTTTGTCCTACTTTTGAATAAGTCATATTTCAATTCCAAAATGGTGCGATTAAAAGTATCATCGCCTGTGCCAATTCTTCCATTCTTGATAAATTTCAATTCCAAAATGGTGCGATTAAAAGTTTATTATTTTAGGTGACACACCATCTACATATCTATTTCAATTCCAAAATGGTGCGATTAAAAGGCGACACAAAAATATATGAAGTTTCGCTTTTTTTCAATTTCAATTCCAAAATGGTGCGATTAAAAGTCTACAAAAATAGAAAGATCATTGCAGCTCAATGAATTTCAATTCCAAAATGGTGCGATTAAAAGTATCAGAAGTCCAACCCATTAAAACATTTTCTTGATTTCAATTCCAAAATGGTGCGATTAAAAGACTTTAACCCAAAAAACGCATTAGAAAAAAGTGTTATCTTAGCGTCATAAAATCCTAATGCTTAGCGATAGACATATACCCATGGAAAAGTTGACATATTCCTTTACAAATAAAGAAGTTACGCCTTGGGGCGGAATGGTTTTTATGAAGCAAATGTTGGACAAAATTGGTTTTAGAGAGCTCATTATGTCCTGTGATGATTTGCCTGCCCAGAACTCTAATCGAGGTCACTCTATACCTGTCATCATAGAGTCATTTCTAACGAGTATTTGGTGCGGTGCAAATAGGTTTTTACACACAGAGATTACAAGATCCGATACCGCCCTTTGTAAGATATTTGGATGGAATAATGTCCCTGGAAATGATGCTTACAAACGATATTTTCATAAGTTTAATCAAGGCACCAATCAACGTGTAAACCAACATTTTATAAGCTGGTTCTTCAAAAACCTAAATCTAAATTATTTCACCTTAGATATAGACTCCACGATCATGACCAGATATGGTCAGCAACAAGGTGCTTCCAAGGGGTACAATCCCCAAAAGCGAGGGCGCAACTCTCATCATCCCTTGATCGCATTTGTAAACGATGCGCGCTTGGTAGCTAATTTTTGGTTACGTAGCGGAAATACAAATTCGGCCAATAATTTCGTAGCATTTTTGGAGGATACTTTAGCTAAATTTGGTGACAAAACAGTAGGTTTAACCCGACTTGACAGTGGTTTTTGCAGTAATGAGGTCATGTCTTATCTTGAGTCAAAAGATATGAAATATATAGTGGCAGCCAAATTCACACACCCAACTCAACGCATTATTAACACAAATGATTTATGGCTGACAATAGATGAAGGCATCCAAATATGTGACAAAAATTATCAAGCAAATACATGGGAAGAAGAACGAAGGATCGTCATTGTAAGGCAAAAAATAAGTGAAAGACCACAAGCCACAGGTAAGCAATTAAGTCTATTCCCAGAAGACGAAGTACATAGAAATTATAGGTATTCGGCCTATTTCACCAATGAAAAATATTCAGCTACCGATGTATGGAGAAATTATAGAAATAGAGGATGCAGAGAACAGAATCAAGGAGTTAAAAAACGATTTTGGAGCAGAAAGTTTTAACTTAAAAGACTTCTTTGCAACAGAAGCAGCCTTACAATTTGTGATGATAGCTTACAATCTAATGTCACTATTTAGGCATCTAGTACTACAAGAGAAAACACAAAAAACTCTCTACTTTAAGATACAGAACTTTCGCAATAGGAGCGTATTTTGAAAAAATAAATGGAGTACTAAAATTACGAATTTCGCTTGTAAAAAAACGTAGAAATTGGTTTGCAGGTCTCTGGGATTATCCTTTAGAGTATCCACTAAAAATCCCTAATGCGTAATTTGGGTTAAATCTAAATCTGAACCTGTTTTCGATGCGCATTTCAATTCCAAAATGGTGCGATTAAAAGCACAAACCAAGTCTGTAGCAGACTGATTAGAGCCTAATTTCAATTCCAAAATGGTGCGATTAAAAGACAATATCTTCCTTACCGATGCGGAGATAGATACAAATTTCAATTCCAAAATGGTGCGATTAAAAGGTGATGGCAATGCCACTCTACCATATACACCACTCAATTTCAATTCCAAAATGGTGCGATTAAAAGATTCTTCAGAACCACCGCCTGTCTGTGCTATTGCATATTTCAATTCCAAAATGGTGCGATTAAAAGTAGCATGACCGCTAACGGTTGAGTGTTACCGAAGTGATTTCAATTCCAAAATGGTGCGATTAAAAGCCGGTTGCTCATCTTCGATGGCTTCAATGTATTTTTATTTCAATTCCAAAATGGTGCGATTAAAAGAGGATGGCCTGAAGACATGAATGTCTTCTCTAAATATTTCAATTCCAAAATGGTGCGATTAAAAGGCAGAACTGGCTATCACTATTCGCAGCACCGCACGATTTCAATTCCAAAATGGTGCGATTAAAAGAGCTGCAGAAAATCGGGAGCGGAGATCATCTCTTAATTTCAATTCCAAAATGGTGCGATTAAAAGACTACGCATGCGTATGACCAAATATACGCATTTGTATTTCAATTCCAAAATGGTGCGATTAAAAGGTCCAAATTTCCATCCAAGTCAGACCAAGAATGGTCATTTCAATTCCAAAATGGTGCGATTAAAAGTTCGTCTGCTTCTTGTATCCTACGCAATTTTTGAAAATTTCAATTCCAAAATGGTGCGATTAAAAGCATTTCAGGGTGTTATGTCAAATTTGCAAGATACATATTTCAATTCCAAAATGGTGCGATTAAAAGCTTCAATTTTTTGGTGGTTCTGGGAGTTCCATCCAGATTTCAATTCCAAAATGGTGCGATTAAAAGAAACAAGCTATTAGAAAAATACTTTACTCCGAAGAATTTCAATTCCAAAATGGTGCGATTAAAAGATCTATAAGAATATTCTCTGCATTTGGACCAGCATATTTCAATTCCAAAATGGTGCGATTAAAAGGGAAAACGGATGCACGGCTACTACTCAAAGTATAGTATTTCAATTCCAAAATGGTGCGATTAAAAGAACGCTCATTCCTGTTAATGATGGACTTTCTTTTGCATTTCAATTCCAAAATGGTGCGATTAAAAGAAAAAGGCATCCGATGCAATACTACAACAGCAAAATTTCAATTCCAAAATGGTGCGATTAAAAGTAGGATCAAGAAAGAAACTTATATCAAGGCTGATCTATTTCAATTCCAAAATGGTGCGATTAAAAGAATGTTTAATCAATGTACAAATGTCGAAATTAGCAGATTTCAATTCCAAAATGGTGCGATTAAAAGTTGGAAGAGTCTTGATGTAAACAATGTATCAGGTTAATTTCAATTCCAAAATGGTGCGATTAAAAGATTACTACATTGGTATGATCAGACAATTGACATAAGATTTCAATTCCAAAATGGTGCGATTAAAAGGCTTTCTGAGATAAAAGAGCTATTTATTGCATCTGTATTTCAATTCCAAAATGGTGCGATTAAAAGTTTTTAAAACATTAAAACAAATATCAATGAAATTCGATTTCAATTCCAAAATGGTGCGATTAAAAGAGATAGCGACAATCCATACACAAAGCTACCTACGGGATTTCAATTCCAAAATGGTGCGATTAAAAGGCATGGAGATAAGCAACAAAATAGAAGCGATACAATTATTTCAATTCCAAAATGGTGCGATTAAAAGATACAATCCTGACAAAATAGGTGTATAGACATTTGAATTTCAATTCCAAAATGGTGCGATTAAAAGCCCCATATTAATGTCCAGTTATTGCCTGTTGCAATATTTCAATTCCAAAATGGTGCGATTAAAAGAATCAAGGATATCAATCATTTTTATAATGTCATTTAAATTTCAATTCCAAAATGGTGCGATTAAAAGGCAACGGCGGTCTTGAATATTGGAAAAGAGAAGGCAATTTCAATTCCAAAATGGTGCGATTAAAAGCAACAGCATGTGATTGGAATGTAAAATTAACACAATTTCAATTCCAAAATGGTGCGATTAAAAGGAATTTTCTGAAATTCTGCCTGTAACAAAAAAGTATATTTCAATTCCAAAATGGTGCGATTAAAAGAGCTGTCAGGCTGCATGTTACATCCGCAATTGGGTATTTCAATTCCAAAATGGTGCGATTAAAAGTGCAAACGTTAATGTCTTAGTTGTTCCATTACCTATTTCAATTCCAAAATGGTGCGATTAAAAGAATCCAACGGAAGACGGGCAATATAGGGTTACTTACATTTCAATTCCAAAATGGTGCGATTAAAAGCAGATACATTTGCATATCATGTTGCGCATCCAACGTATTTCAATTCCAAAATGGTGCGATTAAAAGCAGTCCTGCAAGTGTCGAATCTGTCAATCTTAGCAAATTTCAATTCCAAAATGGTGCGATTAAAAGATAGGGCATTTAAAAGAAACTCCTAAATTCATTTGATTTCAATTCCAAAATGGTGCGATTAAAAGACAAAGGATAGGCCGAAACCTATCATGGTTGATCCATTTCAATTCCAAAATGGTGCGATTAAAAGGCGTGTGCGGTGGCTGGTGGCAATTTTCAGCTTAGATATTTCAATTCCAAAATGGTGCGATTAAAAGGCAACGGCGGTCTTGAATATTGGAAAAGAGAAGGCAATTTCAATTCCAAAATGGTGCGATTAAAAGAATTGCAACAGGCAATAACTGACATTAATATGGGGATTTCAACCAAAATGGTGCGATTAAAAGGAGAATGTAGTCCCATTTTATGCAGTGCAGAATTTATTCAAAATGGTGCGATTGTGAATCACATCAAAAGTGAAAGAGATTTATTCATTTCAATTCCAAAATGGTGCGATTAAAAGTAAAAAATTCCCCTGTCAAAAATTTAAAAGTTTAATTTCAATTCCAAATGGTGCGATTAAAAGCTGCCTTCTTTCATATTCTAGAGATATTTTCCTTATTTCAATTCCAAAATGGTGCTAATAAAAAGTATACAACAGGTGTGCCTTAACTGGACATTAATATGGGGATTTCAATTCCAAAATGGTGCGATTAAAAGGAGAATGTAGTCCCATTACTCTATGCCAGTGCAGAATTTCAATTCCAAAATGGTGCGATTAAAAGTGAATCAGCATCAAAAGTGAAAGCAGAGATTTATTCATTTCAATTCCAAAATGGTGCGATTAAAAGTAAAAAAAATTCCCCTGTCAAAAATTTAAAAGTTTAATTTCAATTCCAAAATGGTGCGATTAAAAGCTGCCTTCTTTTCATATTCTAGGAGATATTTTCCTTATTTCAATTCCAAAATGGTGCGATTAAAAGTATACAAGTAGGTGGCAGCCTTACATTCACATCAAAATTTCAATTCCAAAATGGTGCGATTAAAAGTATAATTACCACCTAATCCACCTGTGTTATAAGTACTATTTCAATTCCAAAATGGTGCGATTAAAAGATGGTTTGCAGAAGAAGATTGTTGATGATGCGGTATATTTCAATTCCAAAATGGTGCGATTAAAAGTTTCTTCACCGCATTTTTGAATACATCTGTATTCTATTTCAATTCCAAAATGGTGCGATTAAAAGGCTATTGAATTGTTAACACCTTCAGTACTCGCCATATTTCAATTCCAAAATGGTGCGATTAAAAGTAAAATCACATAAGTGAAATCAGTTCCCAATTTATTATTTCAATTCCAAAATGGTGCGATTAAAAGAATCATAAGGATCAAAACCTGCAATCTTCCAGTCGTATTTCAATTCCAAAATGGTGCGATTAAAAGGACCGTTGCGACAATGGCACAATGCTTTTAAGCCGATTTCAATTCCAAAATGGTGCGATTAAAAGAAAACTAACAAACAGAGGATTTACACCTACAAGAGAATTTCAATTCCAAAATGGTGCGATTAAAAGTAAAGTGGATTGATATTAAACCTATATACCAATATATATTTCAATTCCAAAATGGTGCGATTAAAAGTCATTTCATTTTTGGGCCAAACTACTTGCCGCATCCATTTCAATTCCAAAATGGTGCGATTAAAAGCCATAACCACTATCATAATCAACATCAGCGTTTTTCTATTTCAATTCCAAAATGGTGCGATTAAAAGCGTTATATGCTATGCTACGACACACCATCTTTAATGATTTCAATTCCAAAATGGTGCGATTAAAAGTTTCCCAAAATCTATATCGGTAAATGATATACTTTATTTCAATTCCAAAATGGTGCGATTAAAAGGGACATACCTATGATATGTATGCTGTGCGTGGAGTAATTTCAATTCCAAAATGGTGCGATTAAAAGAGGCTCTTTTGGTGGCCTTCCTCCCATTTTACCATATTTCAATTCCAAAATGGTGCGATTAAAAGATATCAAGTACAACGATATTCAGGGAGCAATAAAAAATTTCAATTCCAAAATGGTGCGATTAAAAGCAGATGTTTTTTTATTCACTAAATAATATAATAAAAATTTCAATTCCAAAATGGTGCGATTAAAAGCCCTTTGCTTTCAGATGCCATAATTGTTTAATTTATATTTCAATTCCAAAATGGTGCGATTAAAAGCGTTCAAGGTATGAAACATTACCCTGATAAATATTTATTTCAATTCCAAAATGGTGCGATTAAAAGCCGCTGTTTTGGAGCCGACGCTTCCAAAAAAGCGAGATTTCAATTCCAAAATGGTGCGATTAAAAGTACAAAATTTGAGATTAATTTGAAGCATTTTCAGATATTTCAATTCCAAAATGGTGCGATTAAAAGACCATCAAGGCGTGTATTGGCGCTATTGATAGAGAATTTCAATTCCAAAATGGTGCGATTAAAAGGAATCTGTAGCAAAGATACATAATTTACAATGGCTATTTCAATTCCAAAATGGTGCGATTAAAAGGGTGATATTTCTTTTGGTATCTAGGAGAGTACCTAATTTCAATTCCAAAATGGTGCGATTAAAAGCACCATTTTCGCAAAAGGAAAAATGGATTCAAAAAAATTTCAATTCCAAAATGGTGCGATTAAAAGGGTTTTTACTCCATTTTTATAGCTTAGTATATCGCCATTTCAATTCCAAAATGGTGCGATTAAAAGCAGAATGGTCTTCTGCTCCTTTTGCAGATTTACTATTTCAATTCCAAAATGGTGCGATTAAAAGTCCGGTTGCTCATCTTCGAGTGCTTCGATATATTTTTATTTCAATTCCAAAATGGTGCGATTAAAAGATATAAAAACTTACCGAAATCAGCAGCTTTAAAGCATTTCAATTCCAAAATGGTGCGATTAAAAGCTTCTATGTGTGCTGAATAGCATGCTACATATAATAATTTCAATTCCAAAATGGTGCGATTAAAAGAAAACCACCTACGCCCACATCTATACCTTCATCTTTATTTCAATTCCAAAATGGTGCGATTAAAAGTAAGACTTTTAATTATCAATGCCCAATTTCTAATAAATTTCAATTCCAAAATGGTGCGATTAAAAGAATGTTGAAGACAATATTCAATAAGGGAACATTCGATTTCAATTCCAAAATGGTGCGATTAAAAGAACTATGCGGATCAATGCTTAATATGTCAACCATATCATTTCAATTCCAAAATGGTGCGATTAAAAGTTTTAATACGACAGTTATTAATAATATTCTTACTGGATTTCAATTCCAAAATGGTGCGATTAAAAGATTAAAGGTGTATTATCAGTAGCCGCTACTCAAATATTTCAATTCCAAAATGGTGCGATTAAAAGAGAAAACTCATGGAATCATATGCTATTTTGAGCAAATTTCAATTCCAAAATGGTGCGATTAAAAGATTGAGATGTGGGAACATATCATATTTGCTATGTAATTTCAATTCCAAAATGGTGCGATTAAAAGTTAAATGAACATCATATCAATACTTTTATGAAAAATTATTTCAATTCCAAAATGGTGCGATTAAAAGCATATCTGCACCAAATGCTTCAAGACTATTAAGGTAATTTCAATTCCAAAATGGTGCGATTAAAAGTTTGATGCACATTGTAATAAGGATTGGACTAAAAAATATTTCAATTCCAAAATGGTGCGATTAAAAGCCCATAACTTGTCAATAAGCGACACAAAAATATAATTTCAATTCCAAAATGGTGCGATTAAAAGTGATGCACATTGTAATAAGGATTGGACTAAAAAATATTTCAATTCCAAAATGGTGCGATTAAAAGTATTTTGTAATAATAGATGGCTCTTTTATTTTTGGATTTCAATTCCAAAATGGTGCGATTAAAAGGGCACATCCTATCTCAAAGGGATGCTGAAAGCAAGATTTCAATTCCAAAATGGTGCGATTAAAAGAAGTCTTATGTAGAAGACTTTAGCGATCAGCTTTATTTCAATTCCAAAATGGTGCGATTAAAAGTTATTTTTTCAGTCCTGAAAATCACATGCCTGATGATTTCAATTCCAAAATGGTGCGATTAAAAGGTATAAATTGCCACAATGGTACGGATACAAGATAGAATTTCAATTCCAAAATGGTGCGATTAAAAGCCGTTTTGACCCTCGACAAAATTAATTGTTTTACTGATAGTTATATATATTATTTCTTTAAATTTTTTGGCTTTTTTGCGTCGATGTACAATATTCAAATTTATCCTTTGTATCGACGAGATGCATAATAGTTACATAATCAATGTATTATAATAAAATATTTTGAGTTTTTGAATGCACACTATGTATGCGCATGACTAGGAATGTCTATTCGACGACTTCACAATTATGCGTGAAGGATAGTAGGCGGCACGCAGTAAGCCGGATAGCCTGACCTGAAAGGGCACGCCCAAAAACTATAAAAAATTTTTCCCCATATGTCAAAGAACGTCTTTTGTCCCAAATTTATAAAAAATTGTCGAGACTATTTTTTTCTTTTCCCACCACCTGTTTGTCCATCCATTTCTGCTCGCGACTGCTGAATATGATAAAACTATCTTCATCGACTTTCATGATTTCTTTGGCTTTGTACTTGAGCTCCTTGAGTTGTACTTCGGTCAATTCACCTTCGAATACTGAGTTTTGTATCCAATTGAGATATTGTCGGCAGAGTTTCAACATTTTCACAACTCTTTTTTCTCCCACATCGTAAACGGCTATGATATACATATTGACTTCATTTTAACATCATAGGTTTCCAACTCCAAATAAGATTACTACCACCAAATTTTAAATGCTTTGTACTCTGGTTCATCTTTTAATATATATTTTGCTAATTTATAACATTCTAATTTTACCAAATGCTTGTAACTCACGTTTTTGTTTAGATTTCTATGCTTGATGGTCTCTGATAGCCTTTCTTCCCAGGCACGCATGTATGTCTTTTTGCCAGTCTCATTTAGATAACAGCCATTTAACTTGCGATCAAAATGTTTTTCCTGAATCTCTTTTTTATTCAATACCCTGAAAATGGTTCTATCCACTAATATAGGCTTGAATACCTCTGAAATATCTAGTGCCAAAGAATATCTCCGATACCCAGGCTCGTGCAGAAAACTAATGGTAGGATTGAGTTGGGTATGGTAGATCATATCAAGTGTCAATGTATAAGCTACCATATTTCCAAAAGATATTAGCGCATTGATCTCATTATCAGGTGGTTGTTTAGTGCGATTGACCATGGTGAAATCTGGAATGATGGCATCAAAAGCGCTATAATACGCTTGCCTACAATTGCCTTCTATGCCCATCAGCGTAGGTATATCTGTGGAATCGAATATGCTTTCGCGCAATGTTTCTATTTGATTTATTTTGTCAGCTATATCTTTTCCACGATTATCATAATATTTCATATTTTTCAACATATTGTACGTGGCGCCGTCTATGAGTCTCATCGCTATGTGCAATCTTCGATCTTTTTTGATATATGCCTTCGTCTGCTCTATCTGCATCTTACCCGCTAGGAGATAATCTTTGGGCATAAATGATCCAGTATAATGTTCATAATAGTCAAAGAAGTGCATACTTATATGTCGCTGTCCTAGATAATTGAGCAAGGCGGCATTCACATCCAAAGCCCCAAATACATACATTGTCTCTATGGTTTCGATAGGAATGTATTTTGGCGGTTGTTCATGTCCGTCTTTGTCCCGTGCTACGAAACACAGCGTATTGTCCTTGCGGCTCACTCGGCCATCATTGAATAAATAGTAGGTGCGTTTCATACTTATTTATTATTAATCTTCATCTATTGCATATTGATTGTCAGTGACTTTGTTTTTCAGATATTGAGCGCCATACTGAACGTAATTATCTTTACTGCCAAACCATTCTATACCTTCATTCCTACAAATGCGCGTTTGGTTATCTGTCAGATAGGCACCATAACTACTCCACGTGTAATCCACGTAGTTGTCAGTGTAGTAATGGTGTATTGGATTGTGATGTATATAAAACAATACCTGTTTTTTGTCAAGCTCAATATTTGGCACATGCTTTCTTCTAAAACCCTTTTGCAATAGACTTCCTGTCCTAGATTCTTGTTTGTTTATGGCCTTAGCGTATCCCAACATAAATCCCCTAAATCTTTCTGAAACTACCCATGAACAAAGTTGGTCGATGAAGCTGCATGACTTAAGATCAGCAGGCTGCTCAGATGTATCTTGCTGTGTATCTCCGTATCGATCCCATAGATTTAACAAATTTGTAAAATTTGTCAAATCTGCCGTTGTCAAGCTTCCTTTGGGATCCACATCGATCTTCATCCTATGTAACCAAGGCAGGACATAATCCTTGCAAAAGCTTTGGTTTATGATAATGAAATCATCTACCGCTTTTGCCAAAAGTTGTTCCTTATCCGCGACCCTGACGAACAAATGAAAATGGTTTTCAAGCAAACAATAAGCGAAAGTGTCAAAATAACCATTCATTTTCTGGCCGTATTTGCTCAGGAAATACCTAAAATTCTCTTGATTATAAAAAATAGCAGCTTTATTGATACCACGATTGTAAATATGGTAGTGTCTCATAGGTAATAAAGGGATCGTCATATCATCTTTTGCCGCCATCTTTCTTTAATTTTTCATAAAAATAATCTAATTTATAAGATTCTATATCCAATTTTTGGATTAAAAGTATTAACAATAACAAAACTCATAATAACTACATCGCTTACACACAGGCTTATGGATCACAGCAGGCATTTCTTCTCGATTTATTATATCTAGAATCTCTACTTCCCATCGCTGTATATCGACTATATCCTGATCTCTGAGTTCCACCTGAGCCGTGTGGCGAAGGCTAGGATACTCGAGTATGCCTGTAGCTCCTTCGATACCATGTTGCCGTAGTTTGTATAGATAATATTTTACTTGCGCCTCATGAGCAGCTTCCATTTTATCACTTTTTTTGATCTCATGTACCACCTTATTTCTTGCATCATAATAATCGATTTTAATACCTTCGAGCTCTAGTTCTGTGTATTTGGTTGCGCGATCCGTGTAGGTATTTTCGCCGATGAGTTTTCCTTCAGTGACGGTGTCGGAGGTGTGCTCCATACGTATTTCGTTGGCATGAAGCCACAATTCGCGGTGGCAAACATGATAGAGATTTATTAAGGTGGCGGTGATATTTGGCATGGCTATAAAAATTGTGTTTCGTTGCTTTGAAATCTCCTATCGTCCATTCCAGTAGATGCATCATAAAACTGTTCCCAGCTCTCTACATATTTATAGCCGTACTCACTTTTAACTTCATCGGAGAAAAGTACGATTTGATTTTTTATTGATTCTGTTGCAAATAGTGTAAAAATAAATTTTGACATGATTCCCTGAAGTGTTTTTTCGCCAATTTTTTGAGTTATATACTCCCTTTTATTTTTAATAAATCCTAAGTAAATATCAAACACTTGGCTTCCTTCAATTTTGTTGTTTTGATTTGGAAATACATTGTTTTGTGCTAAAAATGCAAGTTCGTTTTTATTGAAAACATCATCAAAAATTCCGCTTTTCAAACCTTCAACCCGTACTGGAATTTCCAAAGGAATAAAACAAGATAAGTTTTCTTGATCTATCAATTTGAACTCATTATGAGTTGATTGAAACTTTAGTTTTTCAACATATTTTTGATAATACTTCAACAAACCTTTGTTGTTTTGTCTATCAAACTGGTTGCTTTCGTTCCAAAATTGAAGATTAGCTAAAACCTTATTGTACAAGAAGTCAAAATCCTTCTCATCTAGAATTCGTGCATATTCTTGAGAAGATAATTTTTTTGTTTCTTTATGCCGTTTATCTTGGCCGTATATAATCCTTTCTTTATTATAATTGAAGAGATACAAGGTGCACCCTTGTTTGTTTACATTTCTATTAATTCGGCCCGCTAATTGTTCTTCACTGTCAATGAGTGACCTGTCTTTGAAGCCTAAATCCATATCGATATCAACACCTGCCTCAACGACTTGGGTGGTAATGAGTAAAATTCTTTTTTTGCGATTTTCTGGGTTTTTTAAAAAATTGATAATATATTTTCTTCTGTGCTCTAATATTGTTCCTGAAAGAATAAATATTTCATCAAAAAACCCATCATTGATTTTTACTATTTCGGCGTTAAATTCAGTTGCTGTTTTTTTGAAAATAAACTCAATGATAGTATATACACTATGCTCTGGTTTAGCTGGGCCAAAATCTTTTTTGCTGTAGTCGATTGACTTAGAAAGTAATTGTCTAGCAATTTCATCTAATTTTATATCGGTTCTTTCAAAATAGTCAAAATTGAAAGTAACTCTATTTTTAAAGTTTGGATTTAGAAAATAATCTTTTTTAGCATTTGGCAATAAATAAATTATGTCTTTGGCTTCTTCCTTTATGATTTCTAAGTCTCCTAACTTGGGTAATGTGGCTGACATCAAGATAAATTTGATGTTAAAATGTTTCGAAAAGTGCCGTATGAAATACATCATTTTATCCCAATGACTTGGATTATAAGATTGAAGCTCATCTATTACCACAATAGAATTTGCTAATCTATGTAACATGTAATTGGCTTCTTTTTCATTACTTTTGAGTAAATCAAAGAATTTGACATGTGAAAGCAAACAAATTGGATAATTGACAAATAAGTTATCAATAAAATTTTGCTTCTCGTCACTATACAACCCATCTTGATCTTCTTCTTTGTTCTTATATCCTGCCTTTGAGTGCAATTGAGTTACTTCATCTTCTGCCAATCCTAGTGTGTCAATAATTGCATTGTATGTCTGTGTGATCAGTGTCGTAAAAGGGAACACATAAAAAACTTTGTTTAGCTTTCCATCTGCATTCTTCAACAATTCTATTGTGGCTAACATAGATAAATTAGTTTTACCGCCTCCTGTTGGAGCTTCTATGTAAAACAAGTTTTTATCATTGTGTTGTCGTATATTTTGAATTACCTCTAATGCCATTTCCTGACGAAGTACATTTAGATTATCTCCACTTTGATCTTGTGGATTTTTGAGTTTATCATCAGAAAGTATTTTTTGATATGTACTCTTGTTGTAATTTGGTTTTCCATTTTTAAGTAAGTCACTCTCACTGACAAATTCAAATAACTTTAGAATACGTTCTTTGTTTAATATTCCAAAATCATTTAATGGTTCAATATTTCCACTCATATATTGACTAGATGCCAGATAATCTGAAGCAGTAAGCATGGAGAAACTTAATCTGGTTAGTGCATAAAGTTCAAATGAGTTTAAATGGAAATCAAGTTGATCAAATGCTCTTTTCGTATTTTCTTGTAGAATAAAAACGTCTGAAAAATTTATATTAATATCAAACTGATAGTTTTTAATGTACTCTTTCATGCAATTTACCTGTTCAGCAGAAAAACCGATAGTGTCGCAGTATTCATCCCTAAGTCTGCTAGCATGATGCTTGAATATAGGGTAAGAATATACCATAACGATAAGCGACAATATGCCCCTTTTGTTTGGTGCAAACTTAGATACTTCCTCTAAATGTTTTACAATGTATAGGTAAGCACCTAAAGCTGAATGATGAGTAGAAATTACCGATTCAAATCTTTCTTTCCCTTTATAATGATGGTTGTTCATTTTATCAGGGCTTGCTTGAAAGTTCTCATTAATTTTTCCAAAATCATGAAATACGATCGTATTAACGAACAATTTTTTAATGAAATTTGCTATTTCTAAATCATCATTAAAAGAGTGCTTTACCAAATAATCATTAATTAAGCTATTAATAACTTCGTCGATATTATGTATCTTACACAGTATTTCAAACTTTTTTTGAACCAAATCAGTATGCTGCTGTAATGTTTCTGGTGACAAATAAGTTGATGCATTTTTAGGAGATATGTGAGCGTAGTAAGTTTCTGCATTCAGTAAAAAATCACTAATCGATTTTGTGTCATTCAGAATCTCCTCAACACTTCTACAATAGTTGGACATAGCAATTATCTTGTTTTAAAAAATATAAATCGCTTAGCCCTATTGAGTTTTTAAGTCGAAATGTCGTCAATACATAATCTTCTACATTATATTGATACAAAGATTGATCAAAATCCCTTGGCAATCGCTCAAAATACAAATATGGATTTTCGTCTTTCATAAATGAAAACATATCAAATACGGGTGCCACTTTGTTGTCTTTAACTATATTTTCCTTTATAAATACTGTTTTTACAAAGATGTCATCATCTTTCTCTTTATATTTTTCAAACTCATATTCCCTAAAACTTTCCTTCTCCCACCAAGCATAATGTTCATTTTTACCGAAATAGGGTATGAATTCTGAATAGCCATTTCGCAGATATTCATACAATTTTTGTTCGTGCTCATTTTCTAAATCAAGTATAGCGTATATCCTGTAGGTTGGCTTTATCAAAGTTGCTTCTTCGGTAAGATAATTTGAGCCCTTATTGGCATAACCCACGGTATTTGAATACTTAATGACTGTCTTTTGGAAATTTCCTTTCTCATGCCCCAAAGGGGTAATACCTATGCCAATATGGCTAAGTTTATTATAATATTCTGGCATCTTACCTCTTTCTTGATAACCATCCATTCCTATTATAGCTCCAAAAATACCTAGTATAGCAGGTTTATGAGCAATATTGTAGGATAGATTTATTGTATTATTGGCATCAGGTTTACGGAAGAAACCAAAATCAGCTTTCAAATCTACAGATATTAACTTTTGCATAGTCTATCCTTGTTGTTGACCTTCTAAATCATATTTCTGGACGGAGTTTGGCAAATTCGTAAGCTCAGTTAATCCTTGGTTATAAAACACTTCTACTTTTTCTATTTCTTTTTTGATATGTTCTTTTTCTAAAATTGATGTAACTTTCGAAAAATCTATATTTCTATCTAATGAAATATCAACTAACTCTCCAAATGAAGGCAAGACAATTTTTGAACCTTCTTTGAGCTGCACCCAAAACAACACCTCGTTCTCTGTACCTGCTTTAGCTGAAGAATCATAATAAGTAGCTCCTTTGCGCAAACCTTCTTTCAGTTTTAAAATATCATCTTCAGTAAGCCCTAAAGATTCTACACGAGTTGCATCTGCTTCAATATTTTTTGGATTTACCGAAAAATGATGCACATAGTGACCTTCTTTTAGTTTAGACTGTGTACCTAATGTTGTCATAGTGCTCTCAGTATTCTTCTCACTTGGGTTTCTGAATGGAGACATGATTTGCTCAGAGTAGATAATGTTTTCAGGAAAACGATTAACACCATGGGTGATTTGACATGTTCCATGTATAGAAATGTTTGTTTTGCCAGCGTATGTGCCGCCAAATACTCTCACATCAATACAACTGAGAATGCTTTTTAGCACTTTAAGTCTTAAATTATTTTTGTTTGCATCTTCAATTTTACCAAAATGTTTTTCCAATGTTTCATCTAATGTTCTTGGAGACATTTCTTCTGTAAGACTTTTAAAATAAAACACTTTTTCATTTGATACTTTGTCCCAATAATTTCTGATGCTATATTTTAATGCTTTATCTGTTGCATAGACCGTTCCATCAGGCAATGTTCGCGGTTGATGAGAAAAGTCCGCATTATAATTAGAATTGATAGATTTGATGATAGCACATCCAAATACTCTGTTTTTAAATTCGTTTGACATATTATAAAATTTTATGATTTAATAATTGATAAATTAATTTTCTTTTTTTTCATATTGAGATGAGTAAAACTCATTTTTTGCGAAGACACCCGCCAATATTTCAGGTAGCACCTCTTTAAGATTTCTATCTGTATCGTATGTTTGTACGAAAGCACATACATTTTTAAATCGAGTCTCATTATCATTGATAGCATGCTTGTATCTTGCTATGTCATTTGCCAAAGCCCTCTTGAATTCATTACACTTGGCTTGTTGAAGATAAGGTTCAAGCAATTGGTAACTCTTATTGTCAGTTTTACTTTTTTGAATTACATATTCAATCACTTGCCCTGCCGCGAATGCAAAATGTGAGTCTTGTGCTTTGTCTAAGTCAGCTTGTCCTACTGCTAGTTTAGAGACAAAGTCTTGATAATCTTTTAATTTACTTGCCATGGTTACATTATTATTTTTATTTTGATCAAATTGTTCGTAAAGACTAAACCATATATTTAGTTTGTCTTTTACACTATACTCATTATTATTTTTAATATCGTCCTTAATGTGGCTAAACACCATATCCGTAAAGATGTGAGCATCTATGCTCTGCCTTCTTGATTTATATACAAAATCATAAACTGCTTTTCGGTATTTTGCATAAGCCTGAAAGGTATTATTCAAGCTTTCATAATCATCAGATTTTAATTCAGAAAAGTAGTCCAGTCGTAAGTATTTACTTTGTAAAAGAGATTTAAAAACAGATTTTTCAAACTCAAATATTGTACTAATTTTTGGGTATTGCAGTAACCTGCTTTCTTTTTCTTTACTTCCTTTTTCCTTGATATTGAATAAATTATAAATTTCTGATTTATATTGATATTCAAATTGACTTACAAAATCAAAGTCAGAAAATACAATACCATCTTTTGTGTTTTGCCAATAAAGAAAATAATAATTTTTAAAATCGTCTTTATATGTATCCCACAGATTTTCAACCATTTCTACGAATCCCATTTTATATCCACTTTCTTTGAATAGAGTTATCATTTCAAGTTGTAATTCTTCTTTATAAATGAAAAGTGGCAATGGTTTAGGCAATGTACCTCTCCTTAAAATATCATCAAAATCATACAATGCCTTAGCATCAGTATTTGATATACGACCAGTTATCTCAAAACTAGCAGTTTGGTGCGATAAAAATGGCATATTCGAATTAAAGCTATTCATATAATTGCTTGTTCCAAAAACAATTCCTTCTTCGTTTGGAATAGTGTTAAATTTTTCGGTGTTAAATAATTTTTCTCTAAGATACTTACTATGAACTGTCTTGTATTCCTCTATATTTTTATCCAAATAAAAAACTATATAATCGCTATTATCTAATGATTTGAATGCGAGCATACTTTCTTCGATTTGTGTACATCTTAGTTTAATGATCTCTTTTTCTTCCTTTTCTTTAGTGTTCCTTAGAGTCTCTTTTTCTATTTCTAAATTTTTAAATAGTGCTTGAGTTTTCATTAGGTTTTGCTCATTTATCACATCCAACATTTGTTGAAATATTTTATGCGTAAAGAAAAATTGAAAAACTTGATTTTTCAATTTTTCATCTTCAGTTGAAAATAAAGCTTGAGCCTTTTCAAAATATGTATTAAATCGCTCTGTTATTTGTGTTTTATTTTTTCCTTGATTTTCAAGATATTTTTCGCCTCCTGATAAATGTTCTCTTTTGAAAGCAACCATATATGGAGAACATGAATGGATAGCTTTCGTAGGAAGATCAAAACATTTATTTGTATCTATACACCAAGCATTTTGAGAAAGAAATTTACATCTTTCTATGAACGGTGTTTCTTCTTTCATTTTTTTGGAAAATATTTCGTATTGGTAATTATCTGTGTCGATACTTAACTGCCCGTCTTCATTTTTTACTTTAATTAGGATATGCATGCCTTCTTTAGGCTTAACACCTTCATTTTGAAATTCCTCACTCAGATTCTTTGTGAAATTTACTATCTCCTTTATCATCCTACAATCTTTTAAAGGTTAATCATATCTCTCAATTCTTCATTTACCTCATCCACGTCAAATTCATGTACGTCATAGACTTCTCCCTTCTCCATGCCTAGCCAGGGTATTAATTCTATATATTCTGGATGCTTTGGGTTGGCTAATACTTCTAGCATGTGTTCGTATCCATATATACCGCCACAGTCTTCGGGTGGGCATTTGCCTTTTCCTTTCGTTACGTATGGTTGATCTACTTTTAGTGATGTTATCTTCATGAGGGTAATACTGTGTGTCCAGTCGTCACCAAAATCATATATGTAGGTAATTTTATCTTGTTCGGCTTCGAAGTAGTCAGAGAGCCTTACTTTGGAAGAGTCATACATGTGCTTATGTCCTTTTTTCAAACTATTAACGGGGGCAAATTCTAAATTTCCTTCAGGTGTATCCATCTGAATGTTTGGATAAGAGCCATAGCCAGTTGGCGAAAACTGGTACAAGTGGTAGTTAAACCAGCCCATACTGATTTGAATGATTTCATGAAACTGATGGAAAGTAATATTTTCATTTACTAATACTATTCTATATACAGGTGGTTTTTTGACGCCTTTGAGTTGGATTTTAAATTGGTATGCCATAGATTGGTGTTTTATATGTTTTACATTGAATATTTTTAAATGTTTACTCGTCAGATTATTACCTATTATTCCTTTACCTTTTCCACCCAGCCCATACCTACGCTACATTCTTCACCAGCACCAGCATAGTACAGCGTCCGATGTATTTCAGCTGGTGCATTTAGCTCAAAATCGAACTTATACCCTTTCATTTTTATCTCGTTGTTGTCCTTTGGGACGGTCACCATTTGAGACTTCACAGGGCTAAAAACTTGCATGTCGATGGTGTATTCTTGTGTTGGTTCACCTCTATAGAGAAGGGATGATCGATGTTTATTGACTAGGTTTTGCACGAATAAGAAATCATAATTTTCATGTTCGGGGCCCTTATATTGAGGGTGTTCTAGGCCTTCTTCACCGACTGATATTCTAGCACCTGTCACGATTTTATATGTGCTTGCTCCATCATAGAATGTTGGTTCTGGAAGTATTTCTATATTTCTGGCAGTGATGGGTACTGATTTTCCACCTTTAAAATAAAAAGTATGAGTCTGATCTTGAAATAATCCTGACACAAAAGCGGTAAGTACATTGGGGAGCAAAAATGAAACATCAATGGATGAAATCGAAGAGCGAAATCTCAAACCTACATCTTTTATCTTGTCATAAGGATAGCTGGTCCAAGGCCCGAATGAAAAAAGTTTAAATGACTTACCTTTATAAGCAAAGCCTAAGTCATGAAGCATGGTAGCCATAGTTTCATCTGCTTTCGAAAGCGTATGGTATATCCATTGCTGTATAGCATATTGATAATCCCAAGGGATGATGATTCCTGCTTTATGTTCCATTGTTATCTTTAATCTCATTTTTTAAATTTTATATTTCTATTATTGATGCAAAGTAAAAGTAGGGTAGTCTCCATTTTGGAGAATCTATTTATTTTTTTTCAAATAATAATGAATATGATGATAAAACTACTTAGCAATAATTATATAAAAGGTTTCTATGGGATTTTTAGTGTCGATTTTGTATAAACTGAAGTATCAAGTTTTTTATTTTTTTCGATTTTTGTTTGATACTTTTATTTTACATATTTAAGAAAATTAAGTTTAATAAACTATATATAAAGAAAATAAGCTGGTGCGATTATTAAAAATTATTACTCAATTACTCAAGTTTCAATTCCATTGCTTATTTTTTATATGATCAAAAGTGATGAATTCTTATCATCCAAAAAGCTTTCAATATTTTGCATATATTTTATTATCAATGATTTTAGATCCGAAGTCTTTATGTTGCCACATGTCAGTTTAACAACTTTAGGTGGATGTCCAAAAAAATTGGATAAATCTTCAAAGTCCTGATCTTTTGTTACAATACATAGCTGATTTTCCTTACAATAATTCCAAATGCTTATATCATCCATTCGCTCAAAACCTAAATCAGAAGCGTGAACACAAGAAGATGTGAAACATTCTTTTATCGATCTTGGTAAATTGTTGTCAATAAACATTAGCAGTTATATTTTATATGGCAAAGATATAATAATTAATTTTAATCTACACAATTACTCAATGGGGATTTTTATAAATAATTTCAGTATTATAAAAACAAAGTAATTAAGTCGCTGTAAATCAATTAGATATAGCGTATATATTATTTTCTTCTTTTTTTGCTGCATAATCCAAACAAGCAAATATGTCTTCTTTTTCTAATTCTGGCCACTCGGTAAGAATCTCATTTATTGTCATTCCCGATGCCAGATATCCTAAGACATCACTTACCATGAATCTCATTCCTCTAATACATGCTTTTCCTGATTTTTTACCTGGTTCCTTTGTGATACGATTACTGATCATGTCATTTGATTTTTCACAAAAATAAATCATTTATATCATAATTTAAAATTATTTAATTACATTATATTCAAATAATTGTCATCCCAGCTATCTTTTTTTTGAGATAATTCTTAAATCCATCATCGCCCACCACTTTTATCTCTGTCAGCATGCCAAGGACAAATCTTCCTACGCCTTCGTAGCCGCAAACTCGTATTTTAATAATTTTCTCAAACTCACTATGGCTATTTTCTTCTATATCTCTTGGGTCAACTCCAAACTCTTCTGTGAGGATTGCAGAACTCCGTTTGGTCAGGGCAAGTGTGATTTTATATTCCATTTTTCCAGCTATTCCAAAAACATCCACTTCAGGTATGATGTCAGGAAGTTTGATGTCTTGCCTTGGAATTATTTCCACATCTTGCATCCTACTTGTCTTATAGATACGAATTTCTTTCGTTTCAATGTCCAAACAAGTGCAAGCTTCATTTTTTTCTTCAAGTTTCAATGGCAACGCATATCTGTCCTTTTCTGGAGACATGGGATTGGTGGATTTATACCTCTTTATTTTTAAAGGATTACCCATCTTTATAGCCTCGATTACAGTTTTTATGATGTATAAATGCTTGAAAATGGCTTGTGTCTTATAGTCTGGAAAAACTGATGTTTTAAGCTTCATTACAATGGTTTGGACGGCATTACGGTCTAGGCCTACCTTTGGTAAGGTGCTGATAATCAATTTCTTTTCAACATCAGTCAAATGGTAATTATTTTTACCACTATACTTTAGAGTTATAGCACGATGATGGTCTTTTTCTGTTTCGTAACCCAGCTGTCCGAGTAATTCCACATCTTTATAAACTGTCTTGGGATGCACTTCCAAGTGTAGTGCAATTTGTTCAATTTTCTTTGGTGGATATTCTGATAAGTATTGAATCAATTTTATGATTCTAACTACTCTTGGTGGAACTTGTTTTTTCATATTAAAGTACAATTTTACAGATAGTGTATCTAGTATGCAAATATAAAAATAATTTGCTTTTTTCAGTTTCTAATTAGTCATATCTTTTTAAAAAAAGTGAATTTCATTCATTCACTTATATGTTAATGTCAATTCTTGGCGGGTACAGTTGACAACACTTTGTTGTATCGGTGGTTGTAATGAAGGCTAAATGTTCAAGATCAACTGTTGTACCAGCAATTTAATTGTATTTTATCACCTTAAATTAATACACAATGAGTCAAAAAGAATACACCAACAATGAGATTACAATAGTATGGCAAGCCGAAAAATGCATCCATTCTGGTATCTGCGTCAGATCACTCCCAGAGGTATATCGTCCTAAAGAACATCCATGGATCAATATGGAACATGCATCGACAGGACAATTAAGAAAGCAAGTTGCAATGTGTCCATCAGGAGCACTCAGTATTGGAGAACATTGATCAGGTGGAAGTAATAGTAGAAGATAATGGGCGCAAAGGTCGTTTCGCGCTTTACATTGATGCGTCTTTAGTTTGTGAAATGACTTTTGTTTGGTCTGGATCAAACAAAATTATTATTGATCACACAGGTATAGAAAATGGATTTAATGGCAAAGGATATGGCAATGTGCTTATGGCAAAAGCTGTAGAATTTGCTAGGGTGAAGAAAATCAAAATACTGCCTTTATGTCCTTTTGCAAAATCAAGATTTGATAAAGACCCAAGTATCAGTGATGTTTTATTTTAGTGAAGTGAATTGCGATTTGATAGTATTTTTCACAATAATAATATAAAAAAACCCTGATAACATTTTAATTATCAGGGTTTTATGTGATCCCGTCAGGATTCGAACCTGAGACCCACAGATTAGAAATCTGTTGCTCTATCCAGCTGAGCTACGGGACCTGAGAAATACACATCTGTATGTGTTTTCAAATTCGGCGACAAAAGTACATACTTTTCATTATATTTGCATAATTTTTTGATGCAATATTATTAAAAATTGAATCCTGACAGTGTAGATATACATCCTGCGTGGCGAGAAGGCCTGAAATCTGAATTTGAAAAGCCTTATTTTGATAGGATATCTTCCACTATAAAAGGCAGTATTGCAGCTGGGAAAACCGTGTATCCACCCGGCAAACTTATATTTAAGGCACTCAACAGTGTATCACCCAAAGATGTCAAAGTGGTCATTTTAGGCCAAGATCCTTACCACAATCCCAATGAAGCTATGGGATTGAGTTTTTCTGTGCCAAGAGGCATCAAAGTACCACCATCATTGATCAATGTATACAAGGAATTGCGTCGAGATCTTGGGATAGACATACCATCCCATGGGGATTTGACGGCATGGTCAGACCAAGGGGTGTTGCTCTTAAATGCTATTTTGACAGTGGAGGCTAAGACTCCCGGATCGCACAGAAATATTGGGTGGCAGACATTTACCGATAGTATAATCACGTATATATCGAATTCACAAGATCATGTTGTGTTTTTGTTGTGGGGCAATTTTGCCAAGTCAAAATCAACATTAATTGACAGTACCAAACATGCTGTCTTTCAAGCTGCTCACCCTTCACCATTAGCTGGAAATGCTTTTCAAGGATGTGGACATTTTAGCAAGGCAAATGCATATCTTACAAATCATGGAAAAGAACCCATTGATTGGAGAATTGTTTGATAAAAAAAATAGGATATGAATACAACAACAAGTTTACGCATCGCCGCCATTGTAGGGGCATCGGCTATAGCACTAGGAGCGTTTGGTGCACACGGTTTGAAACCACATTTGGATGCCTATCAGCTGGACATCTATAAAACAGGCGTCCTTTATCATATGATGCATAGCGTTGCATTATTGGTACTGGCTTTTAAAATGCACGAAAACACCATTTTTAGACAGTCATTTGTCTTAATGTTAATAGGGGTTTTGTTGTTTTCAGGCTCTTTATATTTATTGGCTACAAAATCAGTTATGGGTATTGATCATTGGTCATGGTTAGGACCATTAACACCAATAGGTGGGCTTTGCTTTATCCTTGGATGGGTTAACTTAGTACGGGTTAAAACACCCTAAAAATCAAAGATTCTTCTCTTTTTAAGGAGCTGAAACCAGCCTTCGTTTTGCCCCATCATGCTCTCTTTTTCTTTGCGCAGAGCATGGGCGAAGACTTCGTTTTCAGCATTGATCATTTCAGTGATGCGATACCCAGCGGTTTTATTTTCGAATTGAATTTTTGAATCCACCGCCAATCTGCTGAGTGTGACATCTTTTAGATTTGCCAAGTAATAAGCATTTTCAAGTATCTCCAATCGTTGGTCATACGGTGTACGCTCTGAAATGAGTTTGACAAGTATAGGAGCACATTCTATCAAAAGGAATAATAATGTAATAAATATCCCGGTGTAATAGATAGCTTCTTCCTTTGCGGAAAGTCTATGTAATGCCTTCATTCTAGATGCAAATCCCGTAAGCTGGGCTCTGTCCAAAGTCATCTTATCCGCAGACTTCTCGGAAGACACATTGGCTAATAACAATTTTATTGAATCCATCTGAGGTGTCAGCTGCAATTGCAATGCTGCGAAATCCTTTTCTGCTTTGTCAGCTGCGGCGACTTTCAATTTATAGATCGAACCCATATTTCTGATTTTGCTACCGCCTGTTCCATCGGCTTCTGCTATGGCTTCATCCATCAATCGCGTCTTGTCTTGTTCTGCTTTCAAGATTTGGTCTTGTAAGACAGTCAATGATTTTTCAAGTTTTTTTGTCTGGCCCTCATACCTCGAAGCTAATAGTGCATCTTGGTTGGCATAGGTTTCTTGCTGCATCAATGAGATTTCGGATCTTATTTCTGTCTCAAATAGCTTCAATTCTAGCGGTGTAGCAATCACTATCCCGATAAAAACTGCAAGGATCACCCTAGGTAATGCCATCATGATTTCTTTGAAAAAACTATCTTTTTTGCGCATGCCAGAAACGATGTATCTATCAAGATTAAAAATCATCATTCCCCAAATCAAGGCAAATGGAATGGAAACCCAATAATTTTCGAAAACCGTATAAATGGCATACCCCGCTGAAATAGCAGAAAACACACCTGTAAAGAATATCGTGGCACCAATCCCTTGGTATTTATTATACTCTGATGGACAACGCCTTAAAACGGAGGTGATCGCTCCAGAGCAAAAGATAAAAAAATCAGATAATATCTTCATGGATAAACTAATTACTAAAAACAAGGCAAATATATATAAAAAATATTTATAATATGTAATTTTTAGACAAAATGCCAATAATTCTCGTCCACGGAAGTTTTAACAAGGAAATTTTAAAATAAGAGAGACCCAATTCTTATTTGAAGTAAGATTATATTTGAATAGAATGAGATATCGGAACCCATCCGATCAAATTCTCATCAGTTTTGACTTTATAAAAATCTCCTACCGTTTCATCATAATGACCTTGATTTACACTTGGCAATCTATGATTTGTGGACTTCATATCTGGAGCATCATAAAGGAAAGTGTTTTCTGTGAGTATGATACCTTGCAGTACTTATACTGCTTGAAGATATCATCAATAAGAAAAAATTATATTAACGAATAGTAGCATAAACAAGATAAAATCAATGTATTACGACTTGTCCGATATTTCCATGGAATTTTAAAAACTATAAATGCGAGCAATGCTGCTAAGGTGGATAAAAGAGAATAGCCCATGTATTTGGAGCAAGAAGATGCCGAATGCATTTAAAATATTCATAAGTGCAACCATACGCGTGGATGACTCTGTATATCTAATTCCTTTGGATCCTTAGCGATATTGTTTTCAATGCACTGTACTATTTGGTGACATTTTAAGGCTTTTCAAAATAAACTACGCCATTATTTTGTCATTCTTTTGATAGTATTCGCTTGCTGTTTTTCGAAATGAGCTTGGTCTAATTTAGTAGGACTATTGCATTTAATGGATTCAATGGTGAACTATTTTCTAGATTTCCATCATCGGAAATATTAGTCTGTGATACAGATGAAATTATACTTAGGACAATAAATGAGAATAAAAAACATATTCTATATTGCATGATTGAATTATTTTATATAATAATCAACGTCAATTTTTTTGGCTTTATTATCATTTACACCTACTTTTGTTATCTAAAATTTGGCATGATCAGTATGGACGAACAGTGTTTGGCTTGTGGCAATATCGCAAAGCAGCGAACAAAAATTAAAGACCATTCAATATCAAAGGAAGTTTTCACCATAGGCTTTTGTGAAGAATGTGGTTTTGCGGTTACTGAAGATGCGCCCCCTATCAATACAATAGGAAAATACTATGAAAGTGAAGATTATATTTCGCATTCTGACACAAAATCAGGCCTGATATCTAGTTTGTACCACATCATCAGGCAACGGATGCTCAAATCAAAATATGCGCTAATTTCTCGATTTTCTAAAAGGAAGCAATTATTGGATATTGGAAGCGGTACAGGATATTTTTTAGGGTATATGCAAGCTCAAGGATATAGTGTATCTGGAGTAGAAGTAAGTGCATCAGCTGCTAGAATTTCCCATTCTAAATTTGGGATAAAACCTATCACTCCAGATGATTTTTTAGCTCAAAATGTGCAAATAAAATATGATATTGTCACGCTTTGGCATGTTATGGAACATTTGCATGACTTACCAATATGGTGGAACAAGATTAGATCAGTATTGGACGATCAGGGTGTTTTGATAGTTGCTTTGCCAAATTATGCATCAACAGATGGCCAGCATTACAAATCATTTTGGGCTGGATATGATGTACCAAGACATTTATGGCATTGGACACCTCGAGCCTTTGAAACCATGGCTAATAAGTATGATTTTGTTTTAATTGAAAAGCGTCATATGCCCTATGATCCTTTTTATAATTCTCTGCTTTCTGAAAAATACAAGCATTCAAATTTCCAATATGCTAGAGCTTTTTTTGTGGGTATGCACGCTTGGTGGATTGGATTGAAAGATGTGGATAAAGCCAGTTCGGTCATTTATATACTTCGCAAAAATTGAAGAAAGTACTCATAATCACCTATTATTGGCCACCTTCTGGAGGCGGCGGTGTGCATCGGTGGCTAAAAATGCAAAAATACCTCAGAAATTTTGGTTGGCAACCTATTATTTTTACGCCTTCAAATCCAGAGATTGGGGCAGAAGATATATCTCTTTTAAAGGATATAAGACATGACACCGAAATAATAACTTTACCCATTTGGGAGCCTTATACATGGTATAAAACATTTACAGGAAAAAAATCAGATGCCAAAGTTTACAATGCTTTTTTAACTGAAGGTAAGAAAAAGGCAGGTTGGACACAACGCATAGCAGAGTGGGTGAGGGGTAACTTTTTTATTCCTGATGCAAGGAAATTTTGGATAAACCCTGCCTCCAAGTTTTTGAAAAATTATTTGAAGCAACATCCTGTTGACCTCATCATATCCACAGGACCGCCACATTCTATGCACCTAATTGCCAAAAAAGTTGAAGAGGCAATCGGTATACCATGGATTGCTGATTTCAGAGATCCCTGGACAAAAATTGATATGTATGATAAGCTGAAATTAACCAAAATGGCAGATACCTATCACCATTATCTAGAAAAAAGCGTGTTAGAGCAAACGGATCATGTTGTTGCTGTAACCTGGGCTATGGCTGAGGAATTCAAACAACTGTGCCCGTCCATAAAGGTGTCTGTCATCACAAATGGATATGATGTAGATGACTTCAATGTTAAAGCTGTAAAACAACTCAACTCGCCATTTGTGATCAGGTACCTTGGGTCGATGAATGCTGATAGGAATCCCGTAGATTTTTGGGAAGCTTTGGCCACGATAAGGGCTAAGAATGCTGTAATTTTCAATAATATTGTAGTAGAATTAATTGGTCAGATTGATACTGAGGTAATTGCAACTATTGAAGCTATGCAATTGCACAAAAGTGTGTTAATTAAGCCATTCATTCCCCACGATGCCGCTATCGAAGCTATGATAAATGCTGATCTTTTACTTATAGTTATTAATAAATCTCAAAACCAATCAGGGATACTACCCGGCAAAATGTACGAATACATCGGTGCTGGAAAACCTATTTTATGTATAGGCCCATCACATAGTGATGCGCAAAAATTATTTTACCAAGTGGATGCCAATTATTTTGTTTCCTATGGAGATAGCAATAAAATTGTTTCACTGATAGAAAAATATATCACACCCACTGAGCAAAATAAAATGTCAGATAATCAGACCCAAAAGCATACGCAATTTAGTCGGGAAAGTCTGGCAAAAGATTATTGTGAATTAATGAATCTTGTGATCAATAATCAATTATAATTCAAAATTTCAATTTTGTATTACAAGTGCATAGCAATAAAGACAATGCATCCTGCAAAATACCCAACAGCTGCCAATAATGTTATTTTCTTTACGTACCAGATAAAATCTATTTTTTCCATTCCCATAGCGGCAACACCTGCTGCTGAACCTATAATCAGCATACTGCCTCCTGTTCCAGCTGCAAACGCTAGGTAATGCCATAATGAATCATCCATAGGCATATTATACATACCCATTGCAGCTGCTACTAATGGTACATTATCAATTATGGCAGATAATACCCCAAGTAAGGTAATGACAATATTGTGACTTGGAATGATGTGATTTAAGGCTTCCGCCCCTGAATGCAACATGCTTGATGTTCCAATCACAGCGGATTCAAAGGCAGCAATTGCCAATAAAATTCCTAAGAAAAATAGAATACTTGATATCTCAATCCTTGACAAAGCTTTATGAGGAGAATACGCGTGTTTTCTTTCAGCCGTGAAATTTTCTTCAGGATGGATATATTCAGATACCAACCATACCACACCCAAGCTAAGCATCATACCAACATATGGAGGAAGGTGTGTTATTGTTTTGAAGATTGGAACAAACACGATCATGCCGAGACCCAAATATAACATGCGATTGCTACTCAATAGTTTCTCAGTTTTTTCATCTAGAGATTCTTTTGGAGTGGCAATTTCCCCTGAAAATACTTTTAATCTAGAAGCAATAAATGCAGGTAGAACAAATGCCACTACTGAAGGCAAAAATACGTATTCCATCAATTGTATGGTAGAAACTTTTTTTCCAATCCATAGCATAGTGGTAGTCACATCGCCTATGGGTGACCAAGCTCCACCTGCATTGGCGGCGATGACTATTAAACTCACAAACCAAATTCGATCTTCTCGGTTTTTTACCAATTTTCGCAAAATACTGATGAGTACGATTGTCGTTGTCAGATTGTCAATTATTGCAGAAAGAAAGAAACCAATAATTCCGACAATCCAAAGTAATTTTCGTTTATTTTTGGTTTTGACATAATCTTTGATAACATCAAATCCTCTATGCATATCTATCAACTCTACTATAGTCATGGCCCCAATCAGAAATATAAGAATTTCTGATATTTTACCCAAATGATGCAATAATACGCTTGAGAATCCTTCATCTTGAAGTTCAATAGCGGCACTATCCGTAATGGATTTTAAAGAAAAAATATGACCATGACCATCTATTACATCCAAAACACCACTATGAAAACCTAAAGCTAAGACCGCCCACATAAGGGCACCCATCAATAACGCAGGAACAGTCTTGTCTAATTTTAACGGATGTTCGAAGACAATAGTCAAATAGCCGATTATAAAAATCAGGACTATGATTGCTATCATAATTGATATTCTTTTTTAGAAATTAATGAAATTTTGTTATTTGAATGATTTTAATAATGCTGGCAGTGACTCAATATTTTGATAAACTCTTCCATTTTGCACTATTACTGGTAATTGTACACTTTTGCTGTTGTGATCAGTTTTTTCCAATTGTTCCCACATTAAGTCATTATTTGGTTGATGCATTGATGTGTTTAATTCTACATAGGGAATATTATTTTCTTGTAAATATTTAATGGTAAATTCACATCTTCCACAGCCATTCTTCGTAAAAACATTGATCTTATTCATGTTCATTTGAGTGGA
>JAWKLK010000010.1:0-253400 GCA_041392785.1 Saprospiraceae bacterium | reverse complement strand
AGAATTTGCCGAACACGAATATGTAAGTAAGAAGTTAGGCATTGACTTTTACACCTAAAAAAGACGCAAGAATGGTGGACTTACGCACCTGTATTACTCCCTAGCCAGGATGAAAATGGGATAAACTATGTAATACATTTTGTACCAAATAACCATGATGCGTCTTATGAAATATGGGAATTTACAGCAGACTTGAGTTTTGTGGGAAACAAAAAGGCAATTGATTCTAGAGGTTTGTTTATCAGGAAGAATAATAGAATTTTTAGTAATACGGCTTACACAGATGATGGTGGTACTACTTGGGAGCCTTTAGCACTTCCCAATGATGATTATTTTTCATACTTTAATTTAGGACATGATGGCAAGTTATATTATGTAAATAATAAAAGTGTTTATATATCAGATGATGATGGTAAATCATTTACTCGTAAGGATTTTAATTCAGATTATATTTCGTATATTTCTTCTACAAAAGGTGACAAGTTTGTAATAGGAGGAGCTTTTAACGAAGTGTGTAATCCAGAAATATTTATGTATACTATTCAAGACTCTACCTTACAAAAATTAAATAATGAAATAGGAACTTATCACGCTATTAATGTTTTTGCTGGTATTGATGAATATATTTTTGTGAATGTATGCGATTTGAGATATATCACCAAAAATCCGATACAAGATTGGGAAAAAGTAAATTTTGAAGCTGATATGTATGAATTAATTTCGCGATTTTTGTACTTATCTAACCGAGAAATTATAGCTTTATCTGAGTTTAATATATATAAATCAAAGGATAATGGCAAAAACTGGAATAAACCAAATCAAAAAGTAAACTTCTACAGTAATTCGAATATAATAGAAAAAAATGGAAAATTATTTCTAATTGGTAGTGATTCTATCTATTTTTCTAATGATTTTGGAGATACTTGGGATAGTAAATTTACTGGATTAGGTCTTTTTGGATATGAAGCTTATTCTACTCAATATTCAGATAAAATGGATATTTATTATTATGACAGCTTCAAAAATGTATCAAAATACAATGTGGTTACCTTAGAAAGTAAACCTGTTAATTTAGATAATCCATATATTGACGAATTTATTACATCCTTTGATGGCAAAATATTGTATGTTGTAAGAGTTGAAGGCTGGCCATTTAAATATACTCTTGAAACTTCTTATGATTATGGAACAACATTTGTTTCTAAACAATTAGATGGGTTTGATAATAGCGAACATATCTTTATAAAAGCGGATCATTTAGGCAATATATATTTATATACTAAAAATGTAGTGCAAATGTCTTCAGACGATGGTCAAAATTGGGTAAATATTACACCCGATTTTCCTGAGTTAGTGAGCATTAATGACCTTAATGTAAGTTATGATAATTATATATATTTGGCTACCACAGGAATGGGTATATTGAAGTATAAGCCACAATTGGCGACACCTAATGGGCTCAAAGTCATCGTGTATGATGATCTCAATAAGAACTGCCAAAAAGATAATATTGAGCCATCTGTACCATTAGGAAAAGTGGTGGTAAATGACCTTTATGTGCGCGAACTAGATGATAATGGAGAGGCATCATTTAGGTTACATACAACTCAAAACAAAGTTTCACTTGTCATAAATGAAAGTTTATATGAAATTTGTCAGGAGATTTATGATATCACCTTAGATGATGACTATACCGAATTATCTATTCCACTTAAGGCCAAAAAATATTGTGCGGATGTGCAAGCGTCGATTTCGGCACCATTTCTTCGCAGATGTTTTGACAATACTTATTATGGGCAAGTGTGCAATAATGGCAATATAGAAGCAGAAGATATAGTAGCTAAGGTAAAATTGGATCCATATTTTGACCTAAAAGAGACGAGTGTGCCTATAGTTTCACACATTGGGGACGAATTAGTTTTAGATATCAAAAATTTGAAAGCGGGAGAATGTATAAGTTTCCATTTAAAAATCAATCTAAGTTGTGATGCTACATTAGGACAAGAACATTGTATGGAAATCGGAGCCATATCTAACACAAAAGACTGTGATGACATTACATCAAAAGTTACGTATCTAGATTGTGAGGAAAATGTGGGTTCCTATGATCCAAATGACAAATCCATTTTTGTAAATGGCGTGAAAAATAAGGAATATATAGAGCAAGGAGACAAAGTTAAATATTTGATTCGATTCCAAAATACAGGTACCGATACTGCATTTACCGTGAAAATCCAAGATCCCATAAGTTCGAAGTTTGATGTTACTTCTATAGTGCCTGTGGCCGCATCACATGAATATACTTGGTGTGTAGAAAATGGCGTTTTGAATGTTACTTTCGATCATATCATGCTGGTGGACAGTTTCAGAAATGAGCCTTTGTCACATGGATTTATTAAGTTTGAGATTGCGTTGAATCGCAGTACCGAACGCAACCAAGATGTCAGTAATTTAGCAGGTATTTTCTTCGATTTCAATGAACCAGTCATCACGAATGAAGTCACTACACCAGTAGGTAAACCTGTTTCTACTTACGACCCGGATGAGAATTCTATCAGCTTATATCCGAATCCTACTAACGATATTATCCATATTACTAGCTCAAATACTTCATTTAAAGATGCGCAAATCATCATCTATAATGAAAGTGGTAATATTGCTATGACAACTGGATTGCAAGCTGAATCAAATCGACAGATTGATGTAAGTAGCTTACCTTCAGGTTTTTATATAATACACATTATTGGTGACAAGACAGCCTATAAAGCAAAGTTTGTGAAGATGTAAATGTTTTTTACGATATTTGTTTAACCCCTATTTTAAAATGAGTAATTAGATAGATATGGAATAGATTTATCTTATAAAAGAACTATTAATATTATTAGGTATTCTAGCTGATTACATCGTAGAAGATGAAGCAGATGGTATCTGAGGAAAATAGGGCAAATACTTTGCCCTATTTTTCTATTTTTTCCTGAATTTTTTCTAAGAGCCACGGCTTGGACACCACGCCTTTGGTGTTTTGCACTTCGTCTTTTAGCGCTTGAAGTTTTGCCTTTTCTTTGTGGTTTAGTCTCATTAGAATAGTTGTAAAGCGAATTAAATTGTGTTGATGTGATTTTCTATCTTTAGTTAAGGATTTTTCTCTTCTTACATACATATTAAACGATTGTAAAAGAGATTCTAACGCATCATATTCACCTAATTCATAATAAGAATGCAGGAGCAATGCCTTACTACCTAAACTATACCATACATCTTCGTAAGTGACATTATTTAGGTACTCTATAACTAAATTATAATTCTTTCGGTAAAACTCCAACCTTGCCAAACTGAAATATACTGCGTTGTCCTTGTCTTTAGGGTCTAAATACTTTGAATACGTGTAAATGAAGTTTTCTGCCCAGCCAAATTCATTCACTCTTAACCCGATTTGTACAATATTTCTAAAGGATGTTTCTGAGATTGATTCTGTACTATAGAAGTAATTTTGGTTATAAAATTCTTTATATAATTCAAATGTTTCCCTTTGGAATTCGAGATTTCCTCTATTGACTTGATTGATGCAGTAGCTGATGGCAGTACTGTAGATTTCTTTGGCTTCTGATTCGGGAAAGAGGTGTAAGGATGCCTTCATCAAATCGCGTAATTCAAAGTAAAATTTGGTATCATCCGGTGAGTTGTAGGTCGCTTGCATAAGGTAATATAGTTTTACCGCTGGTATTTCTTTGTGGTCGTGCTCTTTTGCTATTTCTAATGCAAAGTCTATGTGGGATAACTCGGTATTGAGTTGATACATTTTTTTCCAGCTTAGCAAGGTGCAATACATCCTTAGTTTCTCAATAGCATAAAAATTATCCAAGTGTCCGGAGATTTGAGCAATATTTAGCTGTGCCTCTATTTCAAACTTTGATTTTTTCTTTTCATTTTCAGTTGTTGTGTTAAATTGAGAGAGCTCTAATTGGAACCTATTGTAAAAATACTGACCTGATCGATTATTGTCTAATTTTGTCAGCCGATCCACTTCGCCAATGATGCCATTGATGAGTGGTGTGATATTATGTCTATGCGCAGCCTTGAGTTTTAGATTGGCCGCTATGCTTGGTTCTTTTGCCAATTCTTGTTGGACTAAGTAGGACTCCAATAATTTTACCAAATCCGAATTGAGTTTGAGAAATTTCTGATGCTCGTATGTAGTTTGTGGATACACCTGATCCCAAATTTGCGTATCATCTAGGTCATATCTTTCATTTCTTATACAACCATCAATAATCTGAAAGTATGTAACTGCAGCTTGATTACTATTGAAATAAGGCGATTGTAGGAACTTTCCAAATGCATTTCTTTCATAGACATCCAAAAATAACAAGGCATTGACTACTTTTTTAGATCGCATCATGATAGATGTTTAATACTATTTTTTTAAATACATAAAACTCTGATTTTGTTTTAATTTTTGTGACGAAGTTTTTTAGTTGGTGATAATATAGTAACTTAATATATAAAGTATTTTTATAAATTAAATTAATATGTTATGTATATTATGGCTTAATTGTCATATTTATGTGTATTAAAATCAAATACTTAAATATTAACATTAAAAATATAATAATTTTGTCAATATAATTTTGAAATTTAAGAATTTTACGTTTACTTTGTGGATGCTTTTGAATACTTTTTGTTTAGAAGTAAATTTGAACAGACCATGATGTTAAGATTTTACACAATTTTTATTTTTTGCGGAGTGCTGTTCCCCCAATGGGCACGGACGCAAAGTAACTCTTCAGAAGAGCACGTTTATTTAGCTCAAGGCGATGTGTATACCGCCACAGTGAACTCATATATAGCACCAGTTGCACATCCTGAAGTGAATTGCCAAATATCGGGTGGAATCACTCAGATAAGTCAAGGCTTATATCAGTTGAATATATCATCTACTACCGTAGATTTTGCTGGTATTACAGCAGTCAATATAGAATATTACGAATTTGCACCTCCGTTTATAATAAAACCTAAATACAAGAGAATTGTATTGCATTTTTCCGTTTCACTGATTACTGCACAAAATGATTATGCTGTTTTCGATGAAAGCCCGATTCATATTTTTCCATTGACCAATGATAATTCTACCGCTGATAGTCTATGGATTTCTGCTATTAGTTTTGTTAAGAATGGTTCAGCTTCGATCGAAGGGGACTCCATCATTTACACGCCAAGTGAAGGATTATCAGAAGATGTTATAATATATACGATTAAAGATACTGATGGCAATTCATCTAGGGCGAGTATTTATTTGAACCAAAATGTTAACGTTAGTGCAAGTGACACAGTTAGTTTTTTTGTTGAGAATTCAAAAGATGTTGTATTTGATGTCCCTGATAGTGATTTTAATTTGATGAACAATGCACAGTTTGGAGTACTCATTCAAAATTCTGCATTAAAATATACTTATAAGCCAACTTCAATTTCAGGAGTGGATACAATCCAATTTATGAATAATTCTGGTATATTCAGGACGGTTATCATAGAGATTTTCGATATTCCAAGTAATACATCCAGTATTGTAGATGATGTCATTTATACTACCAAAAATACGGCAATTACTTTTGATGTTTTTGCCAATGATTTGGTTGATAAATATAATATTGCATCCTATTCATCACAATTACAACACGATACACTAGGTGTTTTTACTTATATACCTCCAACTAATTTTGTAGGCACAAAGAATTTTACCTATACCATCAATTATGGTTATTATACAGCTACAGGGAAAATTGCTATTCATATTGGCAATTTTAGTCCTCGTAAAGAAGTTGTGTACAGGTTGGAAACCATGAAAAATAAGCCCACAGCTTTGACCTATGATGTTCCTGTAGTTGGATATACATTTTCCCTTTCAGCACCTCCTGCTTTTGGCGTTGTAGAAGTCCAACAAAACGCACAGGATGCTTTGGTTGATTGTAGTACCATTACATCGGCCGCATTAATCACTTATACACCAGATTTAGGCTATTATGGCAGTGATGAATTTGATATTACATACTGTGTGGAGAACAACCCATGTGAGACCTATAAAATTTATGTGGACATCTATGATGTCGAGGATACATTATGTTTATGTCAAGGACCAGATTGTGTTTGGTCGGGTGACATGAATAATGACGGGGTAGTTTCTGTCAGAGATTTATTAGTACTTGGGCGCAATTTTGGATACTCTGGTACGGTCTCAGATTCTCCTGATGTGCCTTTTTCAACGGGAAGGTTATCTGAAGATTGGTTGCCTGAGTCATACGCTACAGCAAACATGAAGTTTGTTGATGGAGATGGCAATGGCATTGTGGATCATATGGATTTCAATGCAATCTCTGATCATTATGGAGATGTACATAATTTAGTGCCTAATGAGGTTCTTGCTGTAAAGGAATTTCCATTTTATATGTCGTCAAACGCCGCTGAGGTGGATTCTGGGGATGTCCTGACGATACAATATCATATTGGAACACCATCTTCCTTGGTTAAGAATTTTTATGGAATGGCATTCGAGATCAAGCTTGCACCAAGTTTTGTGGATAGTACAAGTTTCCAAAGCCATTTCTATGATAATGCATGGTTTCACGATCATGATGCTAGCCTTCAATTGTCCGTACAACCATCAGATGGTACTATACATATGGGCGTAACTAGAATTGACGGCCGAGAAGTATCTGGGTTTGGAGATGTTGGAGAGTCTTCATACATTGTAGAAGATGAATTAGAAGGCATCAAAACATCAGCAGATTTTATAGTTCGTAGGATTAGCGCGACTAATATCGTACTCATGGATGCTTCGGGAGAAACCGTTCAGCTTCCTGATGCCTATTTAGATATAAAGCTAAATCTTAAAAAGACAGAACCCATACCAACAGAAGATAAGTTATTGGTATTTCCAAATCCATCATCAGGTGATATCTACTTGCATTTCAATGGGAGAAATATCATCAAAGGATATCGATTGTACGATATGCAAGGTAGATCTGTGATGTCTGAGTCCAATATAGACACTCAAAAGCACACCATCATTTCTGATAATTTAGGAAATGGTATGTATATTTTACAAGCATTCACTACCCAAGGTACTGTGCAAAAGAAGATAGAGATTCTTAAGTAATCATTTTTAAATTTTACTAAAAAAGGACTTGAACATATGCTTCAAGTCCTTTTTTGTTTCTGTCGAAAATATCGTAATTTTGTCAAAAAGAGATCAATATGAGATTGTCAGTTTTTCCAGTAATTTACAACGTATATGAAGTTAACATAAGACAGTATACAGAAGAAGGAACTTTAGATGCTTTTATCGCACATTTACCAAGACTTAAAAATATGGGTGTTGACGTACTGTGGTTGATGCCTGTTTTTCCTATCAGTTTAACCAGAAGGAAGGGAACATTAGGCAGCTATTATGCGCCATCCTCATATCGCGAAATTAATCCAAACATAGGAGATAAAAGGGATATGAAATTATTGATTTCGAAGGCCCATGCTTTGGGTATGCGTGTCATTTTGGATTGGATGACTAATCATACGGGCTGGGACCATGAATGGATCACTAGCCATCCAGAATTTTACTACAAAGACGAAAATGGTCATATACGTGAGCCTTTTGATGCCAATGGCAAGCCTATGGGTTGGAATGATGTGGCACATTTGAATTATCATAACAAAGATTTGTGGGTAACCATGATCTCCGAAATGCAATATTGGGTTGATGAATTTAGGTTGGACGGATTTAGACAAGATATGGCAATGTTGGTACCTACTGCTTTTTGGGTTCAGGCTAACAGCCAATTAAGAAAATCTAATCCAAATTTAATTTTTATTGCAGAGTCAGAAGAGGGAGCTCATATTGATCAAGGTGGGTTTAATGTACATTATGGTTGGAATTTGCATCATATCATAAATAAAGTAGCGAGAAAAGAGTCAGGGCCATCTGCTGTTACAAAATATATTGACACCAATCTCAATGGTATACAGCATAAACTGTTATTTACTTCAAATCATGATGAAAATTCGTGGTCAGGTTCAGAGATTTTGCGAATGGGCGAAGCATACAAAGCATTTGCTGTATTGACATATGCCGTTGGTGGTGTGCCTATGATATATAGTGGACAAGAAGAGCCCAATCCGAAGACAATCAGATTTTTTGATAAGGACTTGATTCAGTTAAAACATTTTTTTCTTCAGCCATTATACAGTGAATTAAATAAGGCACGTAGGAGCTTATTACAGCACTTGACGCCCAGTGACCATGGACAATTAGAAATTCATTGGTATAATTCATCCGTAATTCTTGCTCATCAAAGGGTGCATAGTATGGCCATGTCATTTTTAATCAATATCTCTAATCAAAGGCAAAAAATAACATTACAACAAAATATTTCAGGTATCAATATATTCTCAAATGAAAATTGTAACTTTGATGTAGGTTCATCAATTGAATTAGAACCGTGGAATTTTATAGTAATAACTCATAACATTTAACATGTCAAATAAGCCAAAATTATCTATCACTTCCATAATAAATATGAGTGTCGGCTTTTTCGGTATTCAGTTTGGTTTTGCATTACAAAATGGAAATGTTAGTAGAATTTTTCAAACATTGGGTGCAGAAATAGAGGAAATTCCAATTTTATGGGTAGCAGCGCCTATGACAGGACTGATAGTACAACCTATAATTGGATACTTTAGTGATCGTACATGGCATAAGAAATGGGGTAGGAGGAGACCTTTTTTCTTTATTGGAGCTCTTCTTGCGTCCATCGCACTTTTTTTAATGCCTAATTCTGCTACTTTATGGATAGCCGCCGGGATGTTGTGGATATTAGATGCTTCAATAAATATTTCTATGGAGCCATTCAGAGCTTTTGTGGGAGACAACTTACCTGATGAACAAAGAACCATGGGATTTGCTATGCAAAGCTTTTTTATTGGTGCAGGTGCATATATCGCATCTTGGTTGCCTACAATTTTTAATGCCATGGGCGTATCCAATACTGCTACAGCTGGTGTCGTACCGGACACAGTAAAGTTTTCATTTTATTTAGGAGGCTTAGTATTTTTTTTATCGGTATTATACACAGTGCTAACTTCAAAGGAATATTCTCCAGAAGAAATGCTTGCATTTGAAAGTGAGGATAAGCAAAAAGTGAATATTAATACATCTACTTCAGTTTCTGACAGATATTTGCTTAGTTTAGGCGTATTTGGATTGATTTTGGGATCTATTGTATCATATTTAATATACGTGTATCAGCTAAAGAAAGATTTGTATATACTAAGCATAGGGATCATCACATTATTCGGACTTTTGTATTTTATTGGTGGGCTGATGAAAAGAATAGGGATGAGGGAAAATGGTTTTACAAATATTTTGCAAGATTTTTTGACAATGCCCAAAACTATGAAGCAATTAGCTGTGGTACAATTTTTTTCATGGTTTGCATTATTTGCATTTTGGATATATTCAACTGCTGCAATCACAGAACATATTTATGGTACTACAGATCCAACATCTGATATTTATAATGATGGAGCCAATACGGTAAGTGGTATGATGGGGGAATTACAATCTTATAGCTGCAATTGTTGCATTTTTGATCCCAATTATAGCAGCTAAAACATCCAGAAATTTACGCATTTTCTATCTTTGACCCTTGGTGGTTTAGGATTAATTTCGATATATTTCTTAGGTGAAGGCTTACTATTACAATGGTTACCTATGATTGGCTTGGGATTTGCATGGTCTTCTATTTTATCTGTGCCATATGCGATTTTATCGGGTTCGTTGCCAGCTGATAAGATGGGATATTATATGGGAGTGTTCAATTTTTTTATTGTAATACCCCAATTAGTTGCAGCATCATTATTAGGCTTTATCTTAAGTTCATTCTTTGAAAATTCACCTATTTATGCACTTATAGTAGGAGGTTGTTCAATGATCCTTGCGGGTGTTTTGACATTTTTTGTTTCTGATACACAGCAATAGGGTAAGTTTTATTGTATCTTTGCCTTGGCAATGTTTCATGCATGAAAGTAGCAGTATTTCCTGGCTCTTTTGACCCCATAACTATTGGTCATGTGGATCTTGTGTTGAGAGCATCTTCGATTTTTGATTCTATCATTGTAGCAGTAGGTGTAAACAATCAAAAACAATCACTTTTTCCTTTAGAAGTTAGACTTAAATGGTTGGAGGAAGTCTTTGATCAATTTCCCAATGTGTCAATTTCTCATTTTGAAGGTTTGACAGTAAATTATTGCAAGTCAGTGGGAGCAAATTATTTGTTAAGGGGACTAAGGACATCGGCAGATTTCGAATATGAAAAAACTATTTCCCAGTTAAACCACATTATTGGAGAAGATTTGGAAACACTATTTTTAATCAGCAAACCTGAGTTTTCACACATTAGTTCCACGATAGTGCGTGAGATCATCAAAGGCAAAGGCGATGTTTCATCATTTGTTCCTGCAAACATTGTCAATCATATGCAACAAATGAACAAATAATATCTTATGTCAAATGCATTTTTTAAAGTACCAACGGCTATAAATGAGCCAGTACTATCATACGGTCCAAAGAGTTTTGAACGGAAGGTATTGGTTTCTGCTCTCGAAGAGCTTTTACATACTGAAGTAGATATTCCTATGTATATAGGGGGAAAAGAAGTAAGAACCAATGACAAAAGATCATTACACCCACCACACGACCATGCTCATGTATTGGGACACTACTATTATGGAGACGCAAGTCATGTGGAGGCAGCAGTATTAGCATCATTAGAAGCAAAAGATGCATGGGAAAATACACCTTGGCAAGAAAGAGCTGCGATTTTCTTAAAAGCAGCGGATTTGTTGACTGGGCCATATAGGGCAAAAATGAATGCTGCAACAATGCTTGGTCAATCAAAAAACATTTACCAATCTGAAATCGATGCTGTTTGTGAATTAGCGGACTTTTTTAGGTTTAATGTGCAGTATATGACAGAAATATATAGTCAACAGCCTGAAAGTCCACGCGGTACATGGAATAGGTTGGAATACAGACCATTAGAAGGATTTATTTTTGCATTAACTCCGTTTAATTTTACATCTATTGCAGGGAACTTATGTTTCGCACCTGCATTGATGGGCAATACTGTGGTCTGGAAACCTGCTGAGACTCAAATTTATTCTGCAGCGGTCATAATGGAGATTTATAAAGAGGCTGGTTTGCCCGATGGAGTGATAAATCTGATTTTTGTTGATGGCCCCACAGCTGGCGATACTATTTTTTCACATAGAGATTTCGCTGGATTGCACTTTACCGGGAGTACAGGTGTGTTTCAAAAACTTTGGGCAACAATAGGAAATAATTTAGCTAAATATAAGTCTTTCCCTAGATTGGTAGGTGAAACTGGCGGAAAAGATTTTGTGATGGTGCACCCATCAGCTGATCCGAAGACTGTGGCAGTGGCATTAACTCGAGGCGCATTCGAATATCAAGGTCAAAAATGTTCAGCTGCATCTAGAGCTTATATTCCTTCAAGTCTTTGGGAAGCCGTAAGGGAATCGATGGTTACTGATCTAAATTCGATAACCATAGGTGATGTTCTTGATTTTACGAATTTTATAAATGCAGTCATTGATGAAAAGGCGTTTAATAAAATATCTGGCTATATCGATGATGCTAAAAAGGAGTCAGATGTAGAGATAGTTTTCGGAGGAACATATGATAATTCAAAAGGATACTTCATTACCCCAACTGTGTTAAGAGCGAAAAATCCTAAGTACGTTACAATGTGTGAAGAAATTTTTGGCCCAATTTTGACAATTTATGTTTATGATGATAAAAACTACGAGGAGACTTTGGACCTGGTAGATACTACAAGCCCATATGCCTTAACTGGAGCTATCTTTTGTAATGATAGGTATGCTTTAAAAAAGGCTGTAGATAGATTAAAACATTCTGCTGGTAATTTTTATATCAATGATAAACCAACTGGCGCGGTGGTAGGTCAGCAACCATTTGGTGGAGCTAGAGCATCAGGCACAAATGATAAGGCTGGTTCAATTTTAAATCTATTCAGATGGGTTAGTCCACGCACTATCAAAGAAAATTTTGTTCCTCCTGTAGATTATAGGTACCCATTTATGGAAAAAGAGTAAGCAAAGATGGTGCTATGTATTGATGATCAATATAAAAAAAGAAGGCGATTTTGAAAATCGCCTTCTAAAAATCAAAACAATTAGATCAACAATCTTTACTAAAGAATTTAATAAGGATTATTCATAATGTCTTAATAGATAATTTATTAAATCTGTTGTGGTCAAAATTCCTACTAATTTTGTATCTTCCAATACAGGCAAAGCGTGATATGAACCCATACTCAATATTTCGGCGGCTTCCTTGACTGAATCCCCAATTTGCAATGCATTTACATGACGAGTCATTACTTGATCAATGCGCAACATGTCAAAAAAAGCCGTTCTTATGTGATCATTTAACCCATCTTCCACATATGTTACTCGCTCTATGTCGGTTTGGCTTATAATACCAATAAGCTCTTCACCAGACACCACTGGAACATGCCTCACATTGTGATTTTTCATGATATTATAGACTTCCAGCAAACTGTTTTGTAAATTAACAGTTTTTGGATTTTTAGTCATGATATGTGCAACAGACTCTTTTTTTTTTAAACTCATAAAAACATGTTCCGTTTTGACAAAGATAATACTACATTTTAGATTGAACTTATGATCAAAATCTCTAATCAATGTGATTGATATCACATTATTGTGGCATATTTTTCAATTTATCTAGTTTTAATATTTCAATTTTTTTATCATCAATTGAGATCAAGCCTTCACTTTTGAAATCAGACAATGTTCTAATCGTTGTCTCTTTTGCTGTCCCAGCCATAGACGCTATATCATCTCTCAACAAAGTCATAATAAGAGATTCCTTTACTTCGCTGAATTTTATTAGAGCATTAGCCACTCTTTTTCTTACAGAACTATAGGCTAATTCTAACAACAGTTTTTCATTATCTTCAGATTGGTTGGCTAACATTTTGATAAATTTAGCGGCAAATTCCCTATTATTTAAGAGAATTAGCGTAAAATCTTCAACAGGAATTAGCCGAATATATGTTTCATCCAAGCATGAAGCATTATCATAATAAGTTTCTTCTTTCAGAAGAGGTAGGTAACCGAAGAATTCACCCTGTTTATATACATTTACAGTAAATTCCTTTCCAAAATCATTTACTTGATATACTTTGACGCTACCAGAAACGATAAAATACAACCATTTAGGATGTTGTCCAGCTTCATATATGATATCTTTTTTATGATAATGTCGCGTTTCTCTATTTTCTGAAAGTTTTTCAAATTCCTTTTGGGCTTTAGCTTCATCCAAAAATCTTTGCAGTCCTTGTGATGACTTGTCAAATGAAGATTTTATTTTGGCACTTTTTTGTAATCTGATGGTGATTGTGTCAAGTAATTGTACATCATCATATGGTTTTGTGATGTAATCATCTGCACCTAAACCCATACCTTTTCTGAAATCGTCCTTTTCTGATTTTGCAGTAAGAAAGATAAAGGGTATTGACGATGTGGAGGGCGTGGTAGATAATATTCTTAATACGCCATAGCCATCCAATTCAGGCATCATGATATCACACAAGATCAAGTCTGGATTAAATTCTTTAGCTTTTTGCACACCGGATTTGCCATTTTCAGCCGTTTGAACTTCATATCCCGATAATTCCAATAATTCTGCAAGATTTTCCCTTACATCCAAATTGTCTTCGATTACTAAAATTTTTGAATTCATCATTGAAATTTGTGCAAATATCGTGAATATTATTTGCTTTTAATCGGAGATGTAGGAAAATCTTTCGGTAATGAAACTTCAAATAAGGTTCGTTCATGTGGGATACTTTCAAACCTGATGGTACCATGAACCATTTCAAGGTATCTTTTAACAATATTGAGACCCAAACCTGTACCTTCGATATTCATGGCATTGGCAGCTCTAAAAAATCTTTCGAAAAGGTAGACTTGGTCTTTTGGAGGGATTCCTATACCATTGTCTTCTACACCAATTTTTACTACATCATTTTCTTCGTCGATGTGACATAAGATCTTTCCATCTTCGCCTGAATATTTTGCTGAATTTGAAATAAGGTTTATTAAAATATTTTTTAACACCCGCTGGTCATTTATAATATATGGATTTTTGCAATGATTTATGATGTCTATCGTTTGTTGGGATTTCATTATTGTCTTCATTTCTTCCACTGTTTCATGTATGACATCCAAAACGTTGAATTTTTCCATATTGACTTGGACTATACCTTCTTCAAGCTTGTTCATGGATAAAAAATCATTTAAAATGGAGACCAAATGACTGACCGTCGATTTTATTTTATGAACATGCTTGTCTCGCTTATCTTGTTGTTCAGTTTTATCATATTTTTGAATTAAACTGACGGATGACAAAATAGTGGCTAGTGGTGTCCTGAATTCGTGTGATGCCATAGACACAAATCTCGTCTTTAATTCACCTAGTTCCTTTTCTTTTACCAATGATTTTTTTAATTCTTCCTCTCTGTTTTTTAGCTCTAGTTGGATTGCCTTTCTACTTGATATTTCATCAGTCAATTTTTTATTAGTAGAAAGTAATCTATTTACTGCGTCTTCAAGTTTATAAGTTCTCTCGGTAACTTTGAGTTCTAGATCATCATTGAGCATTTTAAGTTTATTCTCTGCGGCTTTAACTTGCGATAAATCATGTACAAATCCTGTAAATAAAGTTCTATCTTCTAGTTGTATTTCACTCACACTCAGCCAAATAGGAAATTGTTGACCAAATTTTTTCTTAGCTATTACTTCTCTGCCATTTCCTATAATTTTGGGAACCCTTGTTGTAAGAAAATTTTTAATATATCCGTCATGATATTGTGCTGTTTCATTTGGCATCAGTACACTGACGTTTTGACCTAATAATTCTTGTTCTGAATACTCAAACAACTTACAGGTAGCTGGATTGGCATTGCGGATAATTCCTTGATGATCAATAATTATTAGCCCTTCTACAGCGGATGAGAATATGGAATTTAAAATTTCTACATTTTCAATACTGAGAGAAAGAAGTGAATTATTATTTTTTGTTATGTGATTCATTCTGAAAAATTTCTTTTTTTACTCTTTAGATTGACTTGATACAACTTTTATAATTCACAAATATCATGGATTATTATGATAAATATCATTCTTTTAATAATAAATATTTATTGACCTTTGGGGAAAAATAAAACAATAGAGTATGAACATTTTAAACCCAGTTTCAAGCATCATGACCCGCAATCCCTATTGCGTTGGTGCGCATGAAAGCCTTGCGCACGTTGCCAAGTTATTTGATTCTCATAAAATTCATCATCTTCCTGTCATTGAAGAAGGTGTTTTGGTGGGATTAATCAGTAAATCTGATTTTCTTCTATTCAGACGTGGTTTTGCAAATGACCAAAACCAAAAAATGGAAGAAGAGGTTCGTCTAAATAATTTTCAAGCTAGAGACATTATGACAAAAGGCCTAGCAAAACTTGAGCCATCTGACAAGATCAATGTGGCTCTAGAGATATTTAAAGAAAACTTATTTCATGGTATTCCAATAGTAGAAAATGAACAAGTGGTAGGCATACTTACAACTTACGATATAATTAAACATCTTGCCGAAGATAAAGAATCTTATGCAGAGTATGAGTAATTGCAATTATCTCAAAAATTGATATTGTAAACTCTTTATTCAAACATCATGATTGATATTAAAATTTATGGAACTGGCACACCAGGTCAGCAATTGGCAAAAGCAAAGCTTGTTTCAGTATTGCAAAAGGCACACATTGATTTTAATGTGACCGAAGTAAATGATATTTCGGATTTTATAAATGATAAAGTTGTTTCTGTGCCTGCTATTAGGGTGAATAACGAGGATATATATGAAATCAAACCCAATGGACAATACACTCAGAGTCTGAGAGATACAATTCAATCAATACTTAGAATGGAGAGTTATGGCGATTTGCCACAATTTATTGTACCTACCGATTTTTCAGAGCCATCCATGAATGCTTATAATTTTGCAAATAGATTAGCTAAGCAAATGGGTGGCATCATTAAGCTTACTCATGTGTATTATCCTACTTCTGTAGATGTAAATCAATACACTATTCTCGATAATGAAGTCGAAAGCATCCATAAAGATCGATTGGATGCCTATTCCAAAAGCTTGAATCAGGACTGGTTGGGAAATTTTGTGATAGAACCTTTTATTGAAAGTGAATTTAGAGTAGGATTTCCAAAGCTCGAAATCATCGAAATGTCCAAGACTCCAGAGTCCGCAGTAGTGATGGGTACGACGGGAGCAGGTGATACATTTAAAAAAGTATTTGGGTCACTGACCATGGACTTGGTTGATGAATGCTATGCACCATTGTATTTAATACCACCTCATGCCACATTGTCTGATAATGGAAATTTGACCTATTTATCTGACAATATAAAAAATGACAGCCAACATGTATTGTATGCGGCTCATATAGCTATGCTCTTTGGATATCATTTCAAAGTATTACATTATACAAAAAATGATGACACTTCATTTAATGTGAGTGATTGTAAAGCCTTATTGGACAATTATTTTCCAAATTTAACGCATTCTGTTGAAGTACAGAAAACTGAAAACGTTTTTGAAGAAATTGAAAAGGAGGCATCTTCTCCTGAAAATGCTATCTTGGCTATGTCTACTAAACATAGAAATATTTTTCAATCTATTTTTCATAAAAGTGCTAGTGAATTTGCAGCAATGAAGGCTAAGGTACCTTTATTAATACTTTCGGACAGAGTCAAGACGAAGCTTAAAGTTTAATTTGAATTATGTATTAAATGACCAATCCTGAAGTTAATTTCCTTCAAATCAGAAGTATCGCTAGCTTTGGGATTATTTATGTTGTCGATTTTTTTTCAATTTAAATTCTTTTAATTCATATGATCTATCATTCTGGTTTGAATATTTAAGGTGTTTTTGGTTTTATTTACACCATCAGTAATTTAGGTTACTTAACATATTAAACTTTTAGGATGAAATATCATTTATAGGTATGATTTTTTTAATGAACAGTAAATCCATACTTTAATGAGTGCAGAACATACAAATTGTTTGATTATCGGATCCGGTCCAGCTGGGTATACAGCGGCCATATATGCATCTAGAGCAAATTTAAATCCCATTTTATATACTGGTAAAGAGCCTGGAGGCCAACTGACCATAACAAATGATGTGGAGAATTATCCAGGCTATCCAGAAGGGATAGTAGGGCCACAAATGATGGAAGATTTTAAAAATCAAGCTTTAAGATTTGGAACTGATATCAGGTATGAAATGATATCAAATGTAGATTTTTCAGGCAATATCCATATCATTACTACTGAAACAGGGCATGTTATTGAAGCTGAATCGGTAATCATAGCTACAGGCGCAAGTGCAAAATGGCTTGGACTCGAATCAGAGCATAGATTGATGAGTAAAGGTGTTTCTGCATGTGCAGTGTGTGATGGATTTTTCTTCAGAGGGCAAGAGGTCGCAGTGGTTGGAGCTGGTGATACTGCAGCAGAAGAAGCTACTTATCTATCAAAAATGTGCAAGAAAGTACATTTGTTAGTCAGAAGAGATGAAATGAGGGCATCAAAGATCATGAGTGACAGAGTCTTTGCAGCATCCAATGTTGAAATACATTGGAATACAGAAACTGAAGAAATATTAGGAGAAGATAAGGTAGAAGGTGTGCGTATAAAAAATAATGTCAACGGTCAAACTGAGGTTCTGCCTGTCACTGGTTTTTTTGTGGCGATTGGACATAAGCCCAATACTGAACTATTCGAAGGGTGGATTGATATGGATGACCACAAATACCTTAAAACTGTACCTGGAAGAAGTCTTACGAATATCAAAGGTGTTTTTGCTGCAGGCGATGCACAAGATTCAATATATAGACAAGCTGTGACTGCGGCAGGAAGTGGGTGTATGGCGGCACTAGATGCTGAAAGGTATCTGGCTGAAATTGGGAAGATTTGAGTAATTTCTTAATATAAATAATATGTCAAAACGATTTAGATCTGGAGTTTTATTTGGTGATGAAGTAACCGAGTTGTTGAATTACGCCAATGAAAATGATTTCGCATTACCAGCGGTCAACGTAATAGGAACAAATTCTGTAAATGCAGCACTTGAAACGGCTAGAGAAGTCAATTCTCCGATCATCATTCAGTTTTCAAATGGAGGGGCTTCATTTTTTGCAGGCAAAGGTTTATCCAATGATCAACAGAAATCCGCTGTACTTGGCGGTATTTCAGGTGCCTTACATATTCATAATGTTGCGGAGGCATATGGTGTCCCTGTAATTTTACATACGGATCATTGTGCAAAAAAATTGCTACCATGGATCGATGGACTGATGGATGCCAATGAGCAACATTACAAATCTAGTGGTAGGCCATTATATAGTAGCCATATGCTTGATCTTTCAGAAGAACCTATAGAGGAAAACATTGAGATCTCCAAAAGATATTTGGAAAGAATGTCAAAGATTGGTATTACACTCGAAATTGAACTAGGTGTGACAGGAGGGGAAGAAGATGGTGTGGATAATTCAGATGTAGATAGTTCGAGGCTATACACACAACCGGAAGAAGTTGCTTTTGCTTATGAATCATTGAAATCTATTTCTGACAGATTTACCGTTGCTGCAGCATTTGGAAATGTGCACGGTGTATATAAACCTGGAAATGTCACATTGAAACCAATAATACTAAAAAATTCACAAGATTATATTCAGAATAAATTCAATACTAGTAAAAATCCTGTGAATTTTGTTTTCCATGGTGGTTCTGGAAGTTCACGTGAAGAAATTCGAGAAGCTATACATTACGGTGCCGTAAAAATGAATATTGATACGGATATGCAGTGGGCATTCTGGGATGGAGTAAGAAATTATTATGAAAGTAATAAAGGATATCTACAAGGCCAAATAGGAAATCCGGAAGGTGCAGATAAGCCGAATAAGAAGTATTATGATCCGAGAGTCTGGTTGAGAAGTGGTGAAGCGGCTTTCATCTCAAGAATGAAAACAGCTTTCGAAGATCTCAATTGTTTAAATCGCAATGTCTAGGTAACACTCAAATTTTTACTATTGAATTTTAGTTCTTATATTTGCGTATTACATAGATTTTGAAGCGTTAGTTCCATGAAACAAATCAGCTGTTTTCTACTTCTACTGAGCGTAATGTTCTATTATAGCTGTAAAGTAGATAAACCAACATTGGATTCAGTGGTTATTGGAAAATGGGATGTTTTTTCCGCGGAAATAAATCAAAGAAACAATCCATTGATGGAAGGAGGGTATTTTCTATTTGGTGCAAATAATGAATTAAAATCAAATGTTTTCGATGATGAAGTTCCTCGTACTTTTACTATTGAAAACAATAATAAATTACACTTTAAGGGAACAGATGTTGAAGATCTTTATTTTGATGTCATGTATTTCAATAATGTGGATACACTGAAAATAAAAGGTAAGATAAAATATTATGACTTAGTGTTTCACCTAGTAAAAACGGATTCAAAGTAGTTTATTATTCTTGTAATGTTTTACAAATAACACAATTCTCTAAATTGTGGCCCCTGGCAGGACAAAATTTTCGTCCATAATAAATGATTTGAAGGTGTAAGGTATTCCAGCTTTCTTTTGGGAATAGTGCTTTTAAATCCTTTTCTGTTTGTACTACATTTTTACCGCTGGTGAGTTTCCACCTTTGTGCCAACCTATGTATATGCGTGTCTACGGGAAATGCCGGCACACCAAAAGCTTGAGACATGACTACGGATGCTGTCTTATGCCCAACGCCAGGTAATAATTCGAGTGCTTCCATAGATTTTGGCACTTGTCCTGAATAATTCTCTACCAAAATTTGAGAAAGCTGATGAATGGCTTTGGATTTTGTAGGAGCAAGTCCACATGGCCTGATGATTTCAAAAATGGCGTCAATAGATAACCTTGACATGGCAACTGGATTATCAGCAAGAGCAAACAGATTTGGAGTGATTTGATTGACTCTTTCATCAGTGCATTGAGCTGATAATAAGACAGCGATTAGCAAAGTATATGCATCTTTATGTTCCAAAGGGACTGGAATTTCTGGAAATAAATTATTCAATGTGGTTTGAATAAATTGTATCTTTTGTTTTTGTGTCATTTATTATTCATAATTTGATATACTGTGTCAGTGCCTACTTGATATTGCATAGATCTGACTCCTGATAAAAGAGGCGCTTTAATTCCATTTGAAAGATCTTTGGCCGTTTTTATAATGATAGCTTCATGCCAAATATTTTGTTTGATAAAGGAGTTTAATAATAATGCTCCTCCTTCAATGATAATGCTTGTGATGCCTAGTTGGAACAAAATAGTCATAATCTTTTGTAAATTTTTCATATCTACTTTGATACATTTATGAGGTCCTCGGACAGAATCCAATTTTTCATTTAAAATGATATAGCTACTTTCTGTACTCTCCGTTAGTTCTTTTATGCAAGATAGATTGGTATCAAAAAGGATTCTGCGTGGTTGAAAATCAATTTGATGGTATCTGTCTGTTAATTGTGGTCTATCAGTTAAAAATGTATTTTTACCAATAGCAATAGCATCGGACTGTGATCTCCAATAATGTGTTAAAATGGACGTCTGTGGTGCTGATAACCAAACTTTCTGGTCTTGCCTTCCTATAAATCCATCTGCGGATTGCGCCCATTTTAGAGTTATGTAGGGTTTTCTCTGTAGGTTTATAGTAAACTTCCTGATTATATATTTTGCTTCATCTGTATTTGAAAATCTAACTTTCACTCCATGTGCTTGTAAATATTTTACACCATTTCCCGCAACAACTGGATTGGGGTCAAGGCAACCGATAACCACTTCAGGAATTTGTGATGCTACAATTTTATGAACACAAGGGGGCGTTTTGCCAAAGTGAGAACATGGTTCCAAGCTCACATACAAAGTGGCTTGTGGTAGGAGTTTTATATCATCTGATGATACAGAATTCAGCGCTTCTATTTCCGCATGTGGCCCACCATAAAATTTATGATAACCTTCGCCAATAATCCTGTTTTTATGGACAATTACGCAACCAACATTTGGATTAGAAAGGGTGTCTCTCCCGCCTTTTTGGGCTAGGACAAAACACCTTTTCATTTTTATATCATCCAACTCATTACTGATTTTTGCAATAGATATTCATTACTGACCATGACAGTGTTTGTACTTTTTGCCACTACCACACGGACAAAGATCATTGCGCCCTACTTTGGATTCAGTCCGTTTTATCGTCGATACTTTCTCTTGTGTTTTTGAAACTCCCTCGGCAGCAGCCTTCATATCTTCTTCATCCCTACTTGTTCTAATTTTTGATAAGTCTTGTTTTTGGACCTTTGCTTCTTGGACTCTTTCTTGCACTAAAATTTTACCATTTAGCAAGTAAGCCGATACATCTTTATTTATTTTATGTATTAAATTTTCAAAAAGACCATATGCTTCGATCTTGTATTTTACCAGTGGATCTTTTTGTTCGAAAGATGCAGCTTGTACGGCATCTTTTAGTTCATCCATGTTTCTTAAATGTTCCTTCCAATGGTCATCAAGAATGGCAAGAGTTATGGTTTTTTCTATATCCTTCATGATAGTGGCGCCATTAGACTCTACAGCATTTTTTAAATCTGCTGCTATAGGTAATGGGTTGGTTCTACCATCCGTATATGGGATTGCTATGCGTTTATATCTATGACCTTCATTTTCGTATACTTGCTGGATAGTAGGAAGTAAGACCTGTGATATTTGTTCGGATTTGTGATGATAATTATGGAGAACAGTATCCAAAATATTGTCTATCAATTCATCCACCGACATATTTTTAAAGGTTTCAATACTCATATCTGGATCCATACCTAATGATGTCAGACAATCAAAACGAAAGCTTTCGAAATCACCTGTCTGTTTATGCTCGGAAACAATGTGTTCCACTGCTCCGATAAACATATTATTAATATCGACAGAGAGTCTATCACCTCGTAAGGCATTGTTTCTCTTTTTATAAATAGCCTCTCTCTGGATGTTCATCACATCGTCATATTCTAGTAGTCGTTTCCTGATTCCAAAATTGTTTTCTTCAACTTTTTTCTGTGCTCTTTCTATGGATTTTGTGACCATTGAATGTTGAATAACTTCCCCATCTTTATGCCCCATTTTGTCCATGATTCCAGCAATCCTTTCAGATTGGAACAAACGCATCAAGTTATCTTCTAAGGATACATAAAACTGGGTAGAACCAGGATCACCTTGCCTACCTGACCTACCACGTAACTGTCTATCTACTCTCCTTGAATCATGTCTTTCTGTAGCTATAATTGCTAATCCACCTGCATTTCTAACTTCTGGAGTCAGTTTAATATCGGTTCCTCTCCCTGCCATATTAGTAGCGATCGTAACATTGGATGGTTTACCTGCTTCAGCTACAATTTCTGCTTCTCTTTGATGCTGTTTTGCGTTTAATACATTGTGCTTAATGCCTCTTAAATTAAGCATTCTAGATAATAATTCTGAAATCTCCACTGATGTGGTACCCACCAAAACTGGTCTGCCATGACTCGTAAGGTTATTAATTTCATCGATGACAGCATTAAATTTCTCTCGGGCAGTTTTATAAACAAGGTCTTCTTTGTCTTGACGAATAATGTTCCTATTCGTAGGAATTACAACAACATCTAGTTTGTATATTTCCCATAATTCCCCTGCTTCTGTTTCGGCGGTACCTGTCATCCCAGCGAGCTTATGGTACATTCTGAAATAGTTTTGGAGAGTTATGGTAGCATACGTCTGGGTGATGTCCCCGATTTTGACACCTTCTTTTGCCTCTAATGCTTGGTGTAAGCCATCAGAATAACGCCTACCTTCCATCATCCTACCTGTCTGCTCATCGACAATCTTCACTTCTTCATTGATGACAACATATTCTTGATCTTTGTCAAATAGGGTATAAGCTTTTAATAATTGACTAGTAGCATGCAACCTCCTAGATTTGAGTGAATAGTCTTGAATGAGTGCTTCTTTTTCATTGTTAAGCTGTATGTTCTCGCTTTGCTCCCTTTCTGTCAACGTTTGAATTTGATTTGTTATATCGGGCATAATGAAAAAATTAGGATCGTTTTCCCCTTTAGAAAGAAATTCAATTCCTTTTTCTGTCAATTCCACATTTCTGTTTTTTTCATCTATAGTGAAATACAGAGGTTCATCAGCGATGTGCATATTTTTACTTTGTTCTTGCATATAGACATTTTCTGTTTTTTGCAAGATCACTTTGATGCCTTCTTCACTTAAAAATTTGATAAGAGGTCTATATTTTGGAAGCGCTCTATAAACTCGGAATAGCGCAAGCCCTCCTTCACCTTCTTGATGTCCAGTTTTCCCTTCTTTGATTAGTTTTTTTGCTTCTGCCAATTGTTCCGTTGCCAACTGCCTTTGTACGTTGAAAAGCCTTTCGATTTTAGGCTTTAGTTCGATGTATTCTTGTTCTTCTAATCCCTGTGGAACAGGCCCAGAAATGATCAATGGTGTTCTTGCATCATCTATCAATACAGAATCTACCTCATCTACCATGGCAAAGTGGTGTTTTTTTTGCACCAGTTCATCAACATCTCTCACCATATTGTCCCTAAGGTAATCAAATCCGAATTCACTATTTGTACCATAGGTAACATCACATCGATATGCTGCTATTCTTTCTGGCGAATGCGGTCTGTATTTATCTATACAATCTATGGTCAGTAACAAAAATTGTAATATTGGTCCTATCCATTCACTATCCCTTCTTGCCAAATAATCATTCACTGTGATGACATGCACTCCTTCTCCGGTAAGTCCATTTAAGTATGCAGGTAGTGTGGCTACCAGTGTTTTTCCCTCTCCTGTAGCCATCTCTGCTATTTTACCTTCATGTAATACCATGCCACCTATGAGTTGCACATCATAATGTAGCATATCCCAAGTAATTTCTCCACCAGCCGCGACCCAAGAATTTTTATATCTTGCTTTCTCTCCATCAATGAGTACATAACTATGTTTTGCTGCCAATTCTCTATCATGTTGTGTGGCAGTAACTTCTATAAATTCATTTTCTTTGAATCTACGTGCTGTTTCTTTCACCACTGCAAAAGCCTCAGGAAGTAAGTTTTTTAGAATTTCTTCTAGATAATTATTTCTATCTTTTCTTAATTTATCAATTTCATTATAGGTATTCTCTTTTTCGAGATAATCTTGTGTTTCATCAACTCTTGCTCTCAGCTTATTGATATCAGCATCAATGGGTGCCAAGTGTGTTTGAATTTTTTCTCTAAATTCTGTAGTTTTATTTCTGAGTTCATCATTTGACAAAGTCTTGTAAGAATTATAAAATTCATTAGTTTTATTGACAGAATGCTGATATCCTTTAATTTCTCTTTCTTGTTTTGAACCGAATAGATTCTTAAATATATTAAACATGGGCTTTTATTAAAAAATATTATGAATTGTTTTTTGTGAACAAAGGTGCAAAGATAATTATATATTAACTAAAAAATCCATTGCTAACCAGTAATCATTATAACATTTCCAAAAGTGTACCAGCAAGACAAAAAGTCTGTAACATCTACTTTACCTGAAAAAATGTCGTGTTAGCTCATTTAAATACACAAAAAGTGCATGAAAATTCCTTGATGTCGAATTAAATTTTAGTTTGATATGCATTTAAATTCCGATATGAAAAAAATTGTACCCCTAATGTGGTAATTTTAGATACCCTCATATTTGGATAAACAATAAATTATTTAAAATGCATATTTGAAACGATTTGATTTTAGTATCAAGGAAATGAACAATTGTTGCATATATAAGAAGCATCTTTATTAGGGTTAAATAACAGGTCAAAGGATATATTATAATAAAAAGTAATGGTATCGTTTTTGGCATAGGTAGTATAAATTGAAAAGTTCAAAAATGAATAGTCGATTAATAAAATAAATCAATAGCATTATTAGAAGCTCATCGCATGGTATCTAAGTGAAATGCTCTTTAAAGATTCCAAGTTATGTAATTGCTTGTTATTACTAGTAGCAATGTTGTCAGTTTTGATAAGCCAATTTCAATCTTTTTAAGAGCAAAGACGACCAATTAAAGCCTGCCTCCAGAAAAGTGGAGCTTTAGAGCCACAGATATTGTATAACAAATTGCACAAAAACAAAAAGAGCATTAAATTTGCGTCACCTGAGTATTATTAATCATTAAAAAACGAAAAGGTGGACACTAAAGATCAAATTTTAGAATCCATCACAGAGAAATGTTAGAACCGAGGTTAGTACATTTTAGATCAAGAATCTGGAATTAAATGCCCCATTGAGTATGAGTTAAGGCTCATAGAAATGAGTAGGAGTTTCAGCTAGAACGTTGCTTGTACAATCACAGGGTAAAATACCAAAGAGTCGGAACTCAAAAAAAATAAACACGTATTTTGGAAGTGGAGATTAGGAAGGATCACGTTTTGTGCTTTGGTACTAAGAAGTTGCCATAACGCAAATATTTTACAAGTCTTACTTTGTTTATTGGGACAAGTAAAGTTTTTGACGGGCGAGTGAATTGCTTGAAAAGCTTGCAGCGGGGCTTAACATAAGTGGTATGCAGATACAAGTAAGTGAGTATTACGGATCACAACTCGACCCTTATAGAGCGAAATATGAGACGTTGTATACCGAAGCTTGACGGTGTAAAAAAAGATGAAGCAGTGTATGTGATGACCGATGGGAAGTATGCTTCTGGCCTGAGACGAAAAATGGAAAGAGACAAAACTTGCTAGGATATTACAGACAATAACATATTGAAACAAGTAATACAAGGTCAGAAATTAAAAATTCGGTGTGTAAGTCACATGGGCGGAGTAGAAGTGTTTTTGCAAAATTAGAAAGGCATTTATGCGATTATAGAAAAAGGTAATAATAGGAGACGGGGCGAAATGGATATGGAAGTGGGCTGAAGATAATTATCCAGGAGGCGACGCAAATTCTTGACTTTCATGCTAAAGAAGAAATTAGTAATCTTAATAGAAGTTGTTTTTAAAAGAACAAGAGGCAAAATTGGATTGACATACAATGTAAACTTTTGATGGAAGATAAGGTACATCAGGTGATAGAAAATATAAAAAAGGCTCAGGTGTAAAAGCAGAAGATGCAAGAGAAATAAAAGAAAAACCCTTCATTATTATGAGGAACATGAAGAAAGGATGTTCTATAAAACGTACAGGGACAGAGGATTATTAATAGGATCAGGCCCAATAGAAGCAGCACATAGGAGTGTATTACAAACACGAATGAAACTCTCTGGTCAAAAATGGAGTATAAAAGGTGCTAACGCTATAGCCAACCTGAGGTGCTTATACAAGAGCAATGCGTGGGGCATTCTAGAAAAATTTGTTAATGCCGCTGCTTAGTGCAATTTGTTATACACACAAATTTTATGATGCAGTCGTTGTTTAATATTATTTTATTACCTTTGTACGCTAGTTCAATTGTTCTAAACCTACATCCTTGTCCGATTTATGATTCAGTACATTGACAAAAATAATGGTCTCGTAAAAGAAGTAACTGGAGCAAATGAAGCTTCTTGGATAAATGTTTATCCTCCATTTGAACATAAAGAATTAGATCAATTAGCCAAAACATTAGAAATACCGTTAGATTTCTTAACTGATTCTATTGACGTAGATGAGCGCTCACGATTTGAAAAAGAAGATGAGAATATCTTAATTCTTATAAACAGCCCAGTGCTGAACGACGAAGGAAAGGAAAGCGAAGCCATTTACATCACCATCCCGATTGGTATTATATTGACACCTTTACACATTGTGACTATTTGCTCAGATGAAAACCCTATACTAGATAAATTTTTGGAAAATAAAGTAAAGGGTTTCAACCCAAAAGACAAAAAATTATTTACTTTACAAATCTTCGAACAGAATGTATATCGTTTTTTGGAATGCCTTAAAAAACTGAATCTGAAAAGAAACCTCATAGAACAAGAGCTTTATAATTCTTCGAGGAATTCAGAATTACAGCAGTTACTTAGAATTGAAAAAAGTTTGGTTTACTTTGTCTCATCACTTAGTACCAATGAATTGTTGAAAATGAAAATGAAGCGGATCGATCTAGTGAAATTGGAAATAGCTACAGACAAAATGGATCTTTTTGAAGACATTATTATTGATAATTCTCAGGCACTTGAGATGTCAAATGTTTACACCAATATCTTGGGAGGTACGATGGAGGCGTATGCATCTATTGTTTCCAATAATTTGAATGTTATTATACATAGATTGACTATGGTTACCATAATCTTGTTGGTGCCAAGTATGGTTGCGTCTTTCTATGGGATGAACTTGAAGTACATTCCATTTAAAGAGAGCCCGTATGCATTCCCAATAATTATATTTATATCTTTAATACTAGGTTATGTTTTGGTGAGTTACTATTCGCGTAAAGAAAAATCTTAAAGTGGAAAATTATAAATAAGTTTTTCAAAAAATGCTGGAAGAACTCTTGGATATATTATTGTGAATGTGGCAATGCCTGCTAATGCTCCAAAAAAATGGCCATAATGATCAATGTTATCCCTGTTTTTATCAGCAGCCCAACTCGAATACCACAAGTAAAGCACTCCAAACAGTATTGCTGGGATAGGAATTGCAAAAAGAGATAAAGCATTTCCCAAGGATTTAACAATATATAAATAAAAACAAGCCCTGTCACTCCTCCCGATGCACCTACGCTTGAAAAAAATGTACTATTTTTATATTTGAAGTATGTTGGGATATTAGCCATTGCGATAATGAGTAAATATAATACAAGGAAAATAATACTCCCAAACTGTGCATATGATGAACTTTTTATAAAATATTCTACATATGTTCCAAACATGTAAAAAACATACATATTGACAAAAAGATGCATCTCATCACCGTGCAAAAACCCACCCGTAAGCCATCTGTAATAACTTTTATCTTGATGTTCTATTGACGGAAAATGTTTGAGTTGATCAAAAATCGCATAATTCTTGAAGCCTAAAAAGGAAACTATACATGTTGCTATGATGATCAATATGGTCGTTGTCATGGGTTTATATTATTGTCTTTTTAATAACTCCAAACTGAAATTAAAGTTTATAATGAAAAAAGGCCATGAAATTTTCAATCATGGCCTTCATCAAAGCAGAAAAGCAATCTTACTTTCTAATCACTAGTTTTATTTTTTTACCCAAAGAAGGAATATGTAATACATACATACCATCACTCACTTCAGGAAGAACTATATAATTTTCATTTTGGAATGTACCATATTGCATAGCTTGTCCATTCATTGAAAATATAGTGTATGATTCACCTGAAATATTCGTTTCACTGTTGAAATATAATTTATCTGATGCTGGATTTGGATAAATTACAAAATTCTTATTTCTATCATCTGAAGTCGATGTAATGAAATTTGTGACCAAAATTTCATATTTCTGTGATACACATAATTTTGAATCAACTACAACCACAGAATACAAGCCATTTTCTGATACCGTGATCTCAGAAAATTTTTCTCCAGTATTCCAAATAAAGACATAAGGTGCCGTGCCTCCAGTTGCACTGATAGAAATCTTGTTTAAATCCGAATTAAATTCTATGGTTCCCTCAATTTTATCAGGAGACTCGATGCTATATTCAGATGAAAATGTCAATCCAGCAATCTTATCGGTTACACTTAATTCATAGACACCATCTGCTAGGTTGGTAATGTTGGCTTCTGTACTGCCATTAGACCATTGATATGTATATTGGCCAGTACCGCCTGAAATCTCAGAATAAATGCTGCCTGAATTTTCGCCATAACAAGTCGATGAAGTGACTATTGCATCTGACGCTAAAGGTGCTAAAATATCAACATGTGTTTTAGGGGCATAGACATGGACTTCATTCAAATCCTTATCAGAAGATAGCATTGCAAGTGGATAGTTGTTAAATTCAATTTCAGCAAATTTTCCTACGTCGCCAATTACTTCAAACTGCAACACAAAAAGAACTTTATTATTGCTTATGTCCACACCATTTAAGGTTCCATTTGACCAAGTAAATGTGATGACATCTGAACCATATTTGGTAGGTCTTCCAAAATTGTCTTCACCCATACCTAGTAGTCCAAAATCTTTTACACCAATAAATTTCAGTGTATTTGTGTCAAAATGAATACTTCCTTCCAAGGATGTGAGTCCTTCGAAAGATTCTGCTTTGACAGGTACATTTATAATGCCTTCTGGGGTAGTATAGATTTGGGACGCTTCCAACTTCAAGCTGTCAAGTGTGGCGCGAGTATTTGGATCATCACCATTGATTTGAAGTCCTCCATCATTCGTGTCGTTCAAATCACCAATTTTGATTCCATAAAAATCCAAATCATTTACATTTAAAGTAATTGGGTCAAAGGAGATTACTTCTGGGAATGCTTCACTAAGCGGATTACTTGTAGTAAAGGCGTAAGATTTTGGAATGAATCTCCAAGATGTATTATTAGGAAACTGCTCAATCAATCTTAATTGTAACTTTTGCAATGTAACAATGTCCAATGCATTTATTACATTGTCTCTATTTACATCTGCTGCGACTATAGCGTATGGTGATGTCAATTGTTGTACCGATAAAATATGTCTTTGCAATGCTACAATATCCAATGCATTGACTCCATTATAAGTATCATGGTCTCTATAAGGGTAAATATTTACAGAAGAATTATACGTCACCCCATCCAAGGTATACCCACCAGTATTGCTTGTAATAACTGAGTCCTGCATGTCTCCTGTTATAAAAACATCAGTATTTGTGATTGGTGTGTGATTTTTGTAAGTTAATAATTCGCCATTTATCACCAGTGCTTCTGGGATAGCGTCTATACAAACATTTCCAGCTGAGGTCTGAACATTTAGTTTTTGTAATGATGCGTTGAATGCTTCAATTTTCACAGGATCGTTACTAAAGAAAACATTCACTGGAGTAGAAGACTCTTGAACCACTTGCGCCCTGACATAAAAAATAATGGATTCATCATCTAATGTTTTTCCTGACGCACTTGACCATAAAAACCTTAAGTGATCGTTTTCTATATGATGATTGTACCCAGATTGGATTGCCGGATTGATTTGCTCTATTGATTTAAAGTACACAGCCGCAGGGTTGTTGTTTCTTAATGTAAAATTGAAAGTAATAACATCTTCAAAATCAGCAACTTTTATTGGTATTATGATTTCGGTGCCTACAGTGCCACATGTCATTTCGGGAATATAGAATGAACAATCGTGGCCCTGTGTAATGGTGATTGATTTGCAAATTTGTGCATTTCCACAAGCATTTGTGGCTGTGAGACAAACATCAAAGACGCCTTGACTGAATGATACTGTAGGATTTGCATCTATATGGCTGCTGCCTGAAACTGGTAATCCACCGTCAAAGTTCCAAGAATAACTTGTGGCATCTAATGATGCATTTGAAAAACTCACTACATCTCCATTTATTGTGAATGAAAAATCAGGTAAAGGTTTTGGACAACTTGCCTCCAATTGTTTTGCACAAGTTTTATAATGCAAGTTTGCTGGATCATAATAATTTACGGCTATTAAACCTGAATAAGTACCATTCACAATAGGAATTTGTAAAGTATTGCCAGTTCCTAAAACAGTGTTTGTGTTAGGATTTATCCATTCGATATCTTGATAAACTGAAGGTACACTGACTGTTAAGGTATTGCCATTTGATTGAGACGTAATGGTGTTGCTGCAGTGATTAGGATTACATACATATATGTTTTTACAACACATTTTCCATGAACCATTTTCGTAGTATTTGATACTAAAGGTATGTGTAGCACATGAAAGGCCAGTAAGTGAATAAACTACCTGGGTAGAACCTACAGTACCAATTTGAGTACCCGTGGTCTCGTTTGTCCAGGTTAATTGAGATACATTTGATCCCGAATAAGATAGGACAATGGCATCACCATCTGGATTGTATTTATAATGTATAACATCATTACAATTTGTTGGTGGGCATATACTTACCCATTTACAACACACCCTCCAACAATTTGAACCTGGGTAATAATAATATACTGACACAGGTCTATCTTGACATGTCCAGTTTGCAGGAATTACGAATGTTCCATTAGGAATACTGGTATGTGTATCATCAAATTGCCATGATATTGAAGTAGCACCAGGAATATTTAGACTAAAATGGTAAGCGTTTGTGACTGTATTGAAAGTATAATCGATAGCATTTTCACAAGTCACAGGTGGGCAAATCGTTATGATGCGCGAACAAACCCTCCAACATGAACTAAACGAATCATAATAATGGACCACAACGGTTTTTTCTTGACATGTCCAGTTTGATGGGAGATAAAATGTACCATTTGGTAGGCTTGTTCCACCCTCTTCAAAATACCAAGATGGGAATTGTGCCCCTGGAACATTCAATGTGAATTGATATTTATTACCACTTGGGACATAAGTATATTGGATGGCAGTTTCACAGTTTATCGGTGGACATATTGTTACAATTTTAGAACAGACTCTATAACATTGGGAGCTGATATCAAAATAATAAACTGATACGGTTACTTCCCTACAAGACCAATTAGATGGAACGAAAAATTCTCCATTCGGTAAAATGGTATTTGTTTCTTCAAACTTCCATATCTGACTTGTACCATATGAATTAGCGAGGGTAAACACAAATTTGTTTGCGATACTATTGTACACATATGAAATTGCATTTTGGCAATTGATCGGAGGACAAATTGTAACACGTTTTGAGCAAACTCTCCAACAATTTGTTGATATATCTTTATAATATACAGATACTGTTCTTTCTTGACATGTCCAGTTAGATGGTACATAGAATTGTCCATTTGGCAGGGTAGTATTTGTGTCTTCAAATTTCCAAACGATATTCGTAGCATACGGATTTGAAAAAGAAAATTGATATGCATTCGATGATGAATTATAATAAAAACTTATATCATTTTCACATCCTAAAGGAGGACAAAGATTTATTGTTCTACAACATAAGGTCCAGCAACCAGAAGCAGAATTATAGTAACTCACAGTAGCAGTGATTATCCTACAACTTGCTGGAACATAATTTGGATTTAGTGGAAGACCATCAGTATCATTTCGCCATGTCACATTTTGATATTGACTTTGGTTTCCAGCAAGACTCAAAGTATAGTAGCCATTTGTGTATTGATACTGAATAATGTCTTCACAGTTATTTGGTAAAGCAATACACGACTGTTTACAGCAAGATTTAATTTGTCCAGTAGCAAGGTCTTCATAATCTGCACAGATATTATACGTACCTGCCCCTTGAAATAGTAGATTTACATTGGATTGCGTAGATAATATGGTTGAATTGTATCTCCATTGAATGAATCGGTGAGTTGACGCCCCTGAGAAAACATAATTAAACTTCAGATCACTTCCATTGCCTGAATAATTGACAGTAATAGCCGTATTACAGTCCAGAGTTGCAGCGTTATTGATAGGTGTACAAGTAAGAGAAAGCTGGTATTTTGTATTGATACTCGTCAGGCCATCCACAACAAGATAATATTTTCCTGGTTGAAGGTTGATACCTATGTCCTCTTGCAGAAGTCCAGTTTTTGTGCTTGATGCAAGGCACTTCAATTTGTCACATTCTGATAATAAAAATAAATCTTCATTTTGTGTAAATCCCTTCAATGTAGCTTGAATACGAGAATATGAAGTAACATTGATAGAATATACTTTTTCTTTTCCGATATAATTGGACAAATTGCTACAATACGGTCCCACTGCATTGTTCAATCCAAGTGTGGTTGAATCCGTAACTGTCCTGTTACATTCTAATGGCTTTGCGTTGGTACAAATCACCTGACCGTCATTCGGTGTGCAACTTAAGCTTAAATTATATTTACTGACGGCACCATTCCACCCGTCTACAATCGCATAATAAGTTCCCGGATCTAAGGTTACTGCAATAAATTCGGAGTTAACAGTTGCAGGTTGTGTACTACTTGCTATACAGTCACTAACCTGACATGAGCGTAACAAAAACAAATCTAAATCTGCCGTAAGGTCAGTAATTTTAAGATATACTGTAGCTTTTTGTTGCAATGTAAATTTGTAAGATTTTTCAAAACCTGTATATCCTGTAATAGTAGAACCACAATAACCACCTGTGATCACATTCGTACCATTTTCCACATTTGCATCGATAAAATCTGAAGAACAACTGATTTGCGTCGCAGAGACGAAGCAGTCTAATTGTCCAAACAAAAGGTGAAAACTAAAAAAAAGAATGAGTGTGAAAATTTGTTTCATTTTTTAATATTGATTACTATTTTAATAAAGAATAATTGACATGTAAATGCAACATGACAAATAAAAAACCAAAACTATGATAGGGAAATACTAGAAAATTTCTCAGCTAAACTTTCCAAATAAGAATGTTAGCCGAAATTGGATGATACAAAGATAATAGTTTTTTTTTAATATGAAATACTTATTGAATAATTTTATTTTTTTAATTTGACAAATCAAGGAAAACCATGATAAAACTTTTACTTACCTGAATCATCCTCATTAGAATACATTTTCAAAGACGTAAAATGATTAAGATTGCTAGTAACCTAAACAATATAAGTTACCTTTGTAAAAATATTTAAAATGAATATAGTAAAAGAAAGAGTAGTTTCATTGCATTACAGGCTATTTGAAGATAATAAGGATGGCGAATTAATAGAAGAAACATATGGTGGTCAAGCCCTAAATTTTATTTTTGGTATTGGGATGATGTTGCCATCATTTGAAGAACACTTAGAAAATAAAACTGCTGGGGACAGTTTTGAATTTACCTTAGCACCAGAAGATGCTTATGGTGAATACGAGGATGGTGCTGTCATTGATATCGCCATTGAAAATTTTAAGGATGAAAATGGAAATGTTGATAGAGAGCAGCTTGTGACAGGTAGACCTATTGATATGGTAGATGGAGAAGGTAGAAGTTTTCATGGAGTTATTTTAGAACAAAAGATAGAAAGTATACTTATAGATTTTAATCACCCGATGTCAGGTAGGACATTGCATTTTATTGGTGAAATTTTACAGGTTAGGGAAGCATCTCCTATGGAGCTTGAGCATGGTCATATTCATGAAAGTGGCGAACATGGTGACCACCATCATTAAAATAGCACTTGGATATGAAAATATTTTCAGGAAATATCATTGATATTAGAGCAAGAAGAATTTTTCCAGGAGACATAACTGTTATTGACGGCAAAATTTTTAGCATTCAGGAGAATAATAATGAATATCATACATGGATATTGCCTGGATTTATTGATGCGCATATCCATATTGAGAGTTCTATGCTTACACCTTTAGAGTTTGCTAGGATTGCATTAAAACATGGTACCATTGCGACGGTCAGCGACCCACATGAAATTGCCAATGTGTGTGGAATGGATGGTATTAAATTTATGATCGAAAATGCGAGGAATGCCAAAATGAAAATCCATTTTGGTGCTCCGAGCTGTGTACCAGCCACTTCTTTTGAAAATTCAGGAGCAAGCATCCATGTCGATGAAATTAGGGAGCTTATGCAATCCGAAGATATTTATTATTTATCAGAGATGATGAATTATCCTGGCGTGTTGAATAATGATCCCTATGTATTCGCAAAAATCGAAGCAGCTAAATCTCAAGGTAAACCCATAGATGGGCATGCGCCTGGATTAGGAGGTACTGATGCCGTTAAGTACATTTCAGCAGGTATCTCAACAGACCATGAATGCTTTACCTTTGATGAAGCACTATTCAAATTAGAACATGGAATGAAAGTCATCATCAGAGAAGGTTCTGCAGCTAAAAATTTTGAAGCACTACACCCATTAATTCCTGATTATAAGGACAACCTGATGTTCTGCAGTGATGATAAGCATCCCGATGACCTTTTACATGGCCATATAAATATTTTAGTTCAAAGAGCTTTGGCTTTGGGCTATGATTTATTTGATGTACTTCAAATGGCATGTATTAATCCAGTTGAACATTATAATCTCTCAGTCGGAACTCTAAGATTAGGTGATCCTGCAGATTTCATTATAGTTTCAAGTGCAGAAACACTCAATGTTGTCACTACAATCATTGATGGGGTAAGTGTTTTTGATGGAAATCACGTACATTTACCTCAGTATCGATCGGGCTATATTAATAATTTCAATATCCAGGATACTTCTCATATTGATATTCGTGTCATCAATAAAAAAATTAAATCCCATCAGATTATCCATGCTATTGATGGAGCTTTGGTTACAGAGAAGTTTTCTTGGAAGCCAAATCAATCTGGAGAATATTTACAAACTGAGGTATCACATGACGTCCTAAAGATTTGTGTTATAAACAGATACTATCCATCTCAAGCGGCTGTAAGTTGGATTCATGGATTTGGTTTGAAAAAAGGTGCAATAGCCAGTACTGTCGCTCATGATTCTCATAATATTATTGCGGTTGGAGTGGAAGATAAGGATATTTTGAAATCTATTGCATCACTTATTAATTCAAAAGGGGGATTGGTTTGCGTAGATGGGGAAGAAATTATTGAATTACCACTCCCAATAGCGGGATTAATGACGGATAAAAATGCAGAGGAAATTGGGCTGATGTATGAAGAAATGACGCAATGGACTAAAACAAAGGGGTGTAACTTGTACTCGCCATTCATGACACTTTCATTTATGGCTTTATTGGTCATTCCAAAAATTAAATTATCTGACCTTGGACTATTCGATGCAGAGACATTTAGTTTTTATAAACAAGACTAAACTATCAATACTTAGAGTAAATAAAATCCACATATTCTAATCCAATGGTGTCATATGTAATGGAAGGATTTGAAACTACAATATTGTTGATTGTTGATTCTCCATCACGCGTTGTGCAGTTTTCTTCATGATACTCATTTTTATCAGAGTTAAATATGGATCTTTCTGAAAATGATTTACATAATCTTAACTCCATAAAATCCGTATCAATATTGATGCTAAGGTTTGGATAACCAGTTATTTCGACATCATTACCAACCAGAGTATACCCTAAATTTTCTTCTCTTAACACAGTGAATGCTTTTGTCAGTGTGTCATACTGACTTATCACAAGCTTTACATTTTTACTGTCAGTTAATGTGATTTCTGTAATGAAAGGATCAATAAAATTTTGTTTGATAAATACATTCAAAGTATCTGCTATTTCCTCATTAGACTTGTCAAATGACCCTAGAGAATCTATCAGTTGGGTGTACTTACTATCTTGAATAGCAAATACTTGTCTGTTTGTAAGAGAAGGACTATTAAATCTGTATGTACTCGGAGTAGAAAATGAATACGTTTCCTCTTTCTTACATCCAAAGAGTAAAGCAAGTGATATTATTAAATAGAAAAAATGCTTGTTATTAAAATTCATGCTACATTTTCGTTTAAATAAGTTAACTGTCATAAAGCCCAATTTAGTATAATTAAGCCAAAATAATGTCCATCAACATTTTATTTTAGCGCAAAGATATAATATTTTTGTAAACTTTAATTGTTTGTACTACAACAGCAAAACCAAAGAATCTTTTATATCATTTTTAGTTAATTATTTCTTATTTAGAACCAAAAATGATACAAAAAACATACTTTTGTTGTCATAAAATAAATTTTTAATTGCCAAAATGAATAATAAGTCAATTCTAAAAATCATTGTGATATTTTTTCTGTCTTTGCCTGTGATTATGAATGCTCAAACGTCAGAATCAAGCCAAGAAATTTACAAAGCAGAGATTGAAGGTTGGCTCGTGAATATTGATGAAGCCTATGCTATTTCTAATAAGACTGGAAAGCCCATCATGGCCAATTTTACTGGAAGTGATTGGTGTGGATGGTGTAAGAGACTGAAAGCATCCGTATTCGACAAAGAAGAGTTCAAAACATGGGCAAGGGAGAATGTAGTTCTTTTGGAATTGGACTTTCCTAGTAGAAAGAAAATCCCTGATGCTATCAGAGCTCAAAACACGTCATTACAACAAGCTTTTGGAGTAAATGGATATCCTACTATTTGGGTATTTCATCTTAAAAAAGATTTGGAGAAAAATCAATTCATGATTGAAGCACTTGGAAAGACAGGGTATTCTCCTTCTGTGCAAGAATTTACGGATGGAGTAGATTCTATGATGAAAAAGTAAAATTTTCAAGAATTTCATATAATATTTGTAATTTTGACCCTATACGAAGCAATTGCTACGTAAGAGACATTATTTTCAAATATTTAGAATGATTCACATTAAGAATCCCAAGACAACTTTACCATTTCTTGTTGTATTATTTTTTTTCTACAAGGCTGGTATTTCCCAAATTTCGGATACTATTGCATCATCATATCCAAAACTCCATAATTTTTCAGCAACTTGCATTGGTCCAACTGTCCATAGTGGAAGGGTGACGGATATCGATGTCAATCCTAATAATACAACTGAATTTTTTATTTCTTATGCTAGTGGTGGATTGTGGTATACCAACAATAATGGTATCACCTTCGAACCAAGATTTCAGAGTGAAAAAGTTATTACTATAGGTGATTTCGATGTAGACTGGGACCGTGGAGTCATTATATTAGGTTCAGGAGAACAAAATTCAAGTAGATCTTCTTATGCGGGAAATGGCATTTATAAAAGTCTCGATTTTGGTAAAACATGGATTCACTTAGGCTTAGAAGAGAGTCATCATATTAGCAGGGTATTATTACATCCCGAAGATCCTAATATGATATTCATTGCTGCATTAGGTCATCTTTATACTCAAAACTCTGAACGTGGTTTATACAGAAGTATGGACGGCGGTAAAAGCTGGGAAAAGGTATTGTTTGTAAATGATTCAACCGGTGTCATAGATATTTTATTTCATCCCAAAGATCCAAATGTAATATTGGCTGCAACGTGGGAAAAAATGCGGAAAGCTTGGAATTTTGATGGATGTGGTACGGCTTCGAATATCTATTTTTCAAGTGATATGGGAGATAATTGGAATATCATCACCCAAGATGGTAGTGGGTTTCCTACAGGTGAAGGCAAAGGTAGAATTGGTATTGATATAGCGGTACATAATGATACAACACACATTTACGCTATTGTTGATAATAACCATCGTAGGCCAAAAGATGTAATAAAGCAGAATCGAATCAAAGGATTCGATAATGAAATGTTGAAGACAATGTCAGTTGCAGATTTTTTAAAACAAAGTGACGAAGATATAGCTGCATATCTTGCCAATAATGGATTTCATAAAAAATACAATCCTAATAATATTAGAAAACTCTTGCAGGAGAGAAAAACCACGATCAAAGATATCTATTCGTATAATGATAATGCCAATACAAATTTATTTGATACACCAGTGATTGGGGCTGAAGTGTATAAAAGTATTGATTATGGAAAAACATGGGTGAAAACACACAAGAATTATTTGGATGACATATACTATTCTTATGGATATTATTTTGGGAGAATTCATGTACATCCGTCTGATTATCAGAAGTTGTACATTTATGGCGTGCCTTTATTGTCATCCACGGATGGTGGAGCGACATGGAGAAGCTTAGATGCTGACAATCTACATGTGGATCATCATTCACTTTGGATTGACTCGAAGTTAGATGGTCATTTGATCAGTGGTAATGATGGAGGATTAAATATTTCCTATGATGATGGAAAGAACTGGTTAAAATGCAACAATCCTGCTGTGGGACAGTATTATACCGTTCAAGTAGATAATCAAGATAATTATTTTGTCTATGGTGGGACACAAGATAATGGTGTTTGGTCTGGTACACATAACTATGAATTCAGTAGAAATTGGGAGGCTACAGGCCACTATCCATATACAATGTTGTTGGGTGGCGATGGTATGCAAGTTCAAGTAGATGATAGAAATCCTAATTTAGTGTATACTGGATATCAATTTGGTAATTATTTCAGGATTGATAAATCAAGTATGAAAAGGGACTTCATCACACCGAAACATGATTTGGGAGATGAACCTTATCGTTGGAACTGGCAAACACCAATTTTACTATCTCCACATAATCAGGATATCTTATACATGGGCGCACATAAATTATTGAGATCCATGGATAAAGGACAATCGTTTGAAGAGATTTCTTTCGACTTGACAGATGGTATGAAATCTGGCAATGTACCCTTTGGAACCATAACGACATTGGATGAATCAATTTTTAAATTTGGACTTATATACATTGGAACTGATGATGGAAATGTATTTCTTACAAAAAATGGTGGAGACGAATGGATAAATTTGGAGATTCCATCATCTTCAAAATGGATTAGCAGAGTTCAAGCTTCAAAGCATGTAAAAGAAAGGGCTTTTGTAAGTTCAAATGGTTATCGTGATGATGATTTTTTACCTTATCTATTTATTACTAATGATTATGGGCAATCATGGCAGAAAATTGGAAACGGCCTACCAAATGCTCCAATAAACGTGGTAAAAGAAGATCCGGTACATCCTGAAATAGTGTATGTTGGAAATGATTTAGGACTTTATATAAGTTTTAATGCAGGTGTAGATTTCACACCATTTGCAACAGAAAATTTTCCAAATGTACCAGTGCATGATCTTGTCATCCAGAAAAAAAACAAACATTTGATTATTGCTACACATGGAAGATCTCTTTGGAAAGTAGATTTGAATTCGATTTATTTATTGAAATCGTCGGACTATGCGTCATTAAACATCTTGAACATAGACCATCCTGTCTACAATACAAATTGGGGAAGGATAAACAATGTATTCACACCAATAGATACTGGTTTTATGTCTGTCCAAGTGTATTCCGAGAAGCGAATAGAAGCGGCTTATAACATTTATAGCAAAAAGCAGAAAGTGCTTGCAAAAGGAAAAATTACTTTAAAGCAAGGATTGTCAAATTATAAGATACCATTACAAGTAGAACCAAAGTTGCATCATGATTTTTTAAAGTCCATACAAGATTCTGATTGGTATAAAAATTTGAAGTTTTCATTTAGTATGCCCGATGATGGGTTATATTATTTGACACCTGGAAAGTATAAGTTTGAGATAATAGTAGGACAGTCCATTGTTAATCAAGACTTTGAGGTAACTCTCAAGTAAAGTACGAGTGATTCGTAATATTTCCACAGATGATAAAATAAATTATTGACATGTCAAAAGATAGTACTTACGAGATAAGAGGTGTTTCAGCATCAAAGGATGAAGTGCATAATGCCATAAAGGACTTAGACAAGGGAATCTTTCCCAATGCTTTTTGTAAAGTAATACCCGATGTGGTTGGTGGTGATAAGGAGTATTGTAACATCATGCATGCGGATACAGCTGGTACCAAAACTAGTTTAGCATATATGTATTGGGCGGAAACTGGTGATATATCTGTTTGGAAAGGGATAGTAGAAGATGCTTTAGTCATGAATCTTGATGATATGGCTTGTATTGGATGCTTAAACAATATAGTACTTTCATCTACAATAGGACGCAATAAGTCATTGATCTCGGGTGATGTTTTAAAGGAAATCATTACACATACCCAGACATACATTGATGAATTACAGAATTTTGGAATAGATATTTTTCATTCTGGGGGTGAAACAGCTGATGTAGGAGATATCGTCAGGACTATAGATGTGGGATTTACTACCTTTGCAAGAATGCCAAGGCGTGATGTAATTTCTATTGATATTCAGCCGGGTGATGTGATTGTAGGTTTGAGCAGTAGTGGGCAAACAAAATGGGAAAAGTACTATAATGGTGGCATGGGTTCAAATGGTCTTACTTCTGCAAGGCATGATGTATTTCATCATAGCTATGCCGCAAAGTATCCTGAAACTTATAATCCTAGCATTCCAAACGATTTTGTTTTTAGTGGATCAAAATTATTAACTGATTCCATCAATATTTCAGACTCAATGGCAATAGAAGTTGGAAAATTGGTATTATCGCCTACCAGAACGTATATGCCAGTATTAAAGCCATTGATCGCTGCATTTAAAGACAGAATTAGCGGAATTATTCACTGTAGTGGGGGAGGTCAGACCAAAGTTAGCAAGTTTATGTCAAACCATACAACCCTAATAAAGAACAATCTATTCGATTTACCACCACTATTCCAAATTATTCGTGACGAGTCAGGACTTAATTATAAAGAAATGTACCAAGTCTTTAATATGGGCCATAGGATGGAATTGTATGTTAAAAGTGTTAGTGCAGCAAGTGAAATGATTGATATGTGCAAGGAATTTGATCTTGATGCCCAAATCATTGGAGAAGTCATCAAATCTCCTAATCAAAAGCGGATTATTATTACATCTCCAGAAAGTGAAGAGATTGAATACAAGTTTGAATGATCTTTTTATTGTACTTTGAAATCGATAGTCACTGTGCCGCATTGGCTTGTCAAATCACTTTTAGAAAAAATGTACTGCATTGATGTCTTTTTTGCAAGATTTATCAAATAAGTGTCTGTCGTCGTACTTCCTTTTTGTGTAAAATCAGCTTTGATGACCTTACCTTCAGAATCGACACAAATAGTAAGAGCAACTTTTCCTGTTTTTTGTGATTTATCAGAAAAATTTGGTTCGTAAATGACACCACGACCAGAAAGTCCACCTCCAACTCGACCACTACCTTTACTGATACCTTCTAAAGCTTTTCCATCTGGTTTGCCGGATTCATCGCCTTGAGTTCTAGATGTGTTGTTTGTTCCATTACTTTTGTTGAATAAGTCGCTGTATTGCTTTTTCTTGTCTTCCGTTGTTTTGGTTTCTGTATTTGTATTTTTAGTTTCTTTCGGCTTATTTTCCGCAGAATTTTTAATTTCTGTTTTTGGTTTTGTTTCCTTTTTGGGTTGTGGTTTTGCTTTCACAGGTTGTTCTTCATCCAAGACAGTAGATGATAAAATATCTTCATTGCTACTGTTGGCGGTACTTTCTTCTTCTACTTTTGAGCTTTCTTCTTCCGGTTCATTTTCGTTAAATCCTGCATCTGGATCCCCAAAGTTGACTAATATACCTTGGTATTCTTCATCAGGAATTTCTGCAAATTTCGTAATTGGAATCAATAGAAGTAATAAAAGTAATAAGTGGATTACTCCACTAATTATGAAGGATTTCCTGTCATTGGTATCACTTTTTACTTCTGTCCAATCGTCCTGATACATAAAATTATTTTCCCTTTTATATTAAATATATTCATTATATATAATGATTACACTACCATTTTGGTGTGTAAAATTGAATATATGTTGAAGAGTTTTTGGTTATATTTGCAAAATTGTAATTTGCATTTTATCTTGGCTCTGTAAGCACTGCCTTGATTTCCATTTGATTTGCAAGATCTAGAATAGCCACCACGTCAACATTAGAAGATTTTGCCGATGGTGAAACCACAATAGCTGCTTTATTTCCATCTATTCTTTTTAGTGATTGGATTTGACTTTTTATACCTGAGATGCTGATCGGGGTTCCATTAAGTGTGTAACTTCCACGTTCATCTATAGCGATAATTTTACTTTTTGCTTTAGGAGGTGGCGGAGCTGATTTTTTACCAGGTAGACTCAAGTCCAAAGCATTTGGAGTCACTATGGATGATGTCAGCATAAAGAATATAAGCAACAAAAAAATAATGTCTGTCAACGAAGACATATTGAATTCAGCTATAACCTTTGTTCTTTTTTTAATAGCCATTGCAATTAATTTGTTGGTTCTGTGGCAATGATGGCCTTTATTTGCAATCCGCTGGCTATTTGTAAAGCTTTATGCACATTTTCCCATGGAACACCCACCTCGGAAATAATGCTCAAGGTGGCAAATTCCTTGTTGTCAGTCACTCTTACAGCGGATGCTACGTCTTTTTCAAGTGTCTCCAAACTGCTGGGCTTGCCTCCAACTGTGATGGTGCCATCTACTGCCATTATTAAAGGCAAATTTGAAGGAGCTACAGCAGTGGAATCTGATTTTGGCAATTTGACTGAAATCTGAACCATTTTTGATGTCAGCATAAAAAATATAAGCAACAAAAAAATAATGTCAGTCAATGACGACATATTAAATTCAGCGCTTATCTTATTTCTCTTTTTTAAACTCACTTCACTTGAGAATTAATTGTTTTAATGACTAGGTTCTTGTAAGATATCCATAAAGTCAATGGTGGTTTTCTCCATTTGGAAAATAACCTTTTCTACTTTAGCAGTCAACAAGTTGTATCCTACGAAGGCAAAAATTCCAATAAAAAGACCAACAGCAGTCGTTATCAAAGCTTGATAAATTCCACCTGCCAAAACTGATGGCGTTACATTTTGTTGTGATGCCATATTATAAAATGCCTGAATCATACCTGTAACTGTACCTAAAAACCCTATCATCGGTGCTGCTCCTGAAATACTTGCTAGTGATGACAGATTTTTTTCTAACTTGAATACTTCAAGATTTCCAATATTTTCTATAGCAGCATCTATATCCTTAAGTGGTTTTCCAATTCTCATAAGACCTTTTTCAATCATCCTCGCAGCCGGCGTGTCAGTAGAACGACATAATGCTTTCGCTCCTTCAAAATTTCCAGAACTTACAGATGCTCTTATGTTATTGATGAAATTTTCATCAATTTTACTTGCTTTTTGTATTGTCAGCCATCTTTCAATAAAAATATAGAGCGCCGCAAATGATAAGATCAAAAGTATTGACATAATCACAATACCAATTGGCCCACCAAGAGCAATGATATCAAAGATATTTTGCGATTGCGCAGATTCAGCGGATGTGTCAGCTACTCCCGTTTCTACAGGTGTTTGAAACAAGGCGAAATTCAAATTAATCATTAATTGTTGATTTTTAGCTTGATTTGAAACGAAAATTAAATATTAAAAATTGTAAACCAGCACAAAATTAAATATTTTTATAATATATTTGACACATATGGATAATTTTTTTAATTTTAAAAGAAGCATTTAATACTAAATCAAATTATGTACTTTTGCATTCTGTCTTAAATTTTACAATTTTTCAAATTTTGACAAAGCCTTCTACCAAACAATTAGAGGAGTCTGGAAAAATCACGCCTCTCATGGCGCAATATTTTCAGCTTAAAGCCAAGCACCCTGATGCGATACTACTTTATAGGGTGGGTGATTTCTACGAGACTTTTTCAGATGATGCTGTAAGAACTGCAGAAGTTTTAGGCATTGTTTTGACAAAAAGGAATAATGGAGGTGTGGATATCGAGTTAGCAGGATTCCCTTACCATTCTCTTGATTTGTACTTACCAAAACTGGTCAGAGCAGGGTATAGGGTTGCTATTTGCGAACAATTGGAAAAACCTTCAAAAGAAAAGAAAATAGTTGATCGTGGGATTACTGATGTAGTTACTCCCGGTTTGGTGATAGAAGATAATATTCTGGACAGAAAATCCAATAATTATCTAGCTGCTATACATTTTACGCCAAAGGGTAATCATGGCTTGGCATTGATTGACATTTCTACCGGCGCATTCATGGTGGTAGAAGGAAATGATAGTATGATTGAAAAATGGGTAGATGGATTCAGCCCATCAGAAATCATTTACTCAAAGGCATATAACAGTGAAATTTTAAAGTTTTTTGGTAATAGATTTTATCATTATGGTCTAGAAGAGTGGGTTTTTATGCCAGACTATACTAGAGGTAAATTATTAGAGCAGTTTGATGTTGCAAATCTAAAAGGATTCGGTATAGAAGAGCTTAACTTAGCACAAGTTGCTGCAGGAGGAATTCTGCATTATTTGTCCACTACCAATAATGATAAGCTGAAACATATTTCTTCCATTACCAGAATTCATTCAGAACAATATGTTTGGCTTGATAGGTTTACGGTAAAAAATCTTGAACTTGTGCAGAGTGCGCATGATAGCGGAGTTTCATTATATGATGTCTTGGACAAAACTGTCACTCCAATGGGTTCAAGATTATTGAAAAATTGGATTCTTCTTCCTCTTTTGGATAAAGAACGCATCTTGGCGCGTCAAGAAATGGTTTCATACTTTGTAAATCACTATCATGATACAGAACAACTTATATCAATAATAAAGCAGGTTGGAGATATTGAAAGGATCGCTTCAAGATTGGCAATGGAGAAAATTTCTCCAAGGGAATTACTGCAATTGAAAAAATCTCTTGATCTGATTCCTGCAATAAAAGATTTGCTTGCAGGTTCAAAAAATCATCTACTTTCAATATTAAGTGACAAACTTCAAACTTGCACTTCCCTAAAGCAAACCATTGAAATTCAATTATCTACAGAACCTCCTGCCATCATATCAAAGGGCAATGTTATTGCGAATGGATGGCATGGAGAATTGGACGATCTAAGAAATGTCATAACGAATAGTAAGCAACTATTGCTTGATATTCAGACAAAGGAAATTGAAAATACAGGTATAAACTCATTAAAGATTGGGTATAATAGCGTTTTTGGATACTATTTAGAAGTTACGAATAAGTACAAAGATCACGACAAGATTCCTGATTCGTGGGTAAGAAAACAAACTTTATCCAACGCTGAAAGATATATTTCTGAGGATCTCAAAATATTGGAATCAAAAATCCTGACTGCTGAAGAGCGAATTTCTTTTTTGGAAGAAAAGTTATACCATGAGCTTGTAATTGTAGCTATCGAATATTTGGACAATATTTTAGCCAATGCAAGGGCTATCGCTGCTTTAGATTGTTTGCTCTCATTTGCCGAAATTGCAATAAGACATGATTATTGTAAACCTGATTTTGATGATTCCGAGATTATCGAGATCACGTCAGGAAGACACCCAGTTATAGAAAGACAAATGCCGCCTGATCAGTCATATATCCCAAATGATCTGAATATGGATACAAATGATACACAAATCATGATGATAACTGGACCAAATATGTCTGGAAAATCAGCCATCTTGCGTCAGGTAGCGCTTATCACTTTGATGGCTCAAATGGGTTCTTGGGTACCAGCGCAAAAAGTTCGACTTGGCATTGTAGATAAAATCTTCACTAGGGTGGGTGCTTCGGACAATATTTCTTCAGGGGAATCTACCTTCATGCTTGAAATGAATGAAACTGCCAGTATAATGAATAATATTTCGCAGAGAAGTCTTATACTGTTGGATGAAATAGGAAGAGGAACTTCTACATATGATGGAATCTCCATAGCATGGGCATTAGCGGAGTTTCTTCATAATGGTAAAGTGACCCCAAAAACTCTATTTGCTACCCATTATCATGAGTTAAATGATTTAGCAGATGTGTATCATCGTATTAAAAATTTTAATGTAGCTACTCGCGAAATAGGCAATAAAGTTTTATTTTTGAGAAAATTGGAACCCGGAGGTAGCGCCCACTCTTTTGGAATTCATGTGGCAGCTATGGCAGGTATGCCTAAAGAAATCGTTCAGAGAGCAATGGAAATTCTTCAAGATTTGGAGCAAAAAAGCATCAATGTCGAAAATGGAAGTGCTGATTCCAATAAATTTGTGCCACCCCAAGCCCAACCCAACTACCAACTTAGCCTTTTTAATGCAGAAGACCCAATCGGTGCATCTTTGAAAAATGAAATTAAATCTCTTGACATAAATACCATGACACCCATAGAGTGTATGTTAAAATTGAGTGCATTGGTGAAAATGGTCAAAGAATAATGGTAGCAAACCTAATATCCAACTATCACTGAAACAACATCGATTGTGCGAAACACAATTGTAATAGTAAGCCAAACATAATTTTCATTTTATTATTCTGCTGGATCAATTCTCGATACATAAAAAAGTATCATACCACCAAATATGAATAATAATTGTATTACAAAAGTCCAAACTCCATGACCATAAATGAAATTCATTAAAGTGACCTTTAGGCCAACTAGGGACATGATTACAGAAATGACTCCAAAAGTAAAAATTAAAAACCCTATAATGGATAAGTATGGTCTCATGAAATATTAAATTTATGCAAAATAACAGCTTTTTTTAATGAATGATGTGTATTATTCTTACTTTTGACGACAAATATTCCTTTGAGGCCATGATTTCTGAATCGCCCATGGTGAAAATTATAGAATGTCCTCGTGATGCCATGCAAGGTCTTCATAATTTTATTCCTACTGAATCTAAGGCAGAATACATCAATTCTTTGCTTAAGGTAGGCTATGATACGATCGATTTTGGCAGTTTTGTTTCACCCAAAGCTATTCCTCAAATGCGTGATACCGCAGAGGTATTGTCGATGTTGCAACTTGAAAATACCACATCAAAACTTTTGGCTATCATTGCCAACATTCGTGGTGCGGAGGATGCCATTCAATTTGATGAAATTTCATATCTAGGATATCCATTTTCTATTTCTGAAACATTTCAGATGAGGAACACCAATGCTACAATTGAAGAATCTATCCAAAGAGTAGAAGTCATACAAAATTTATGCAAGTCAAATAATAAGCAACTCGTCATTTATATATCTATGGGTTTTGGAAATCCATATGGTGATACATGGAATGTAGAAATTTGTCAAAAGTGGGTTGATAGACTAGCTGACATGGACATTAAAATTATAGCCTTATCTGATACCATAGGTGTAGCTACCCCTCAAAGTATTGCATATTTATTCGGACAATTGATACCGCCCTACCCAGATGTGGAGTTTGGCGCACATCTTCACACACAACCTCATAATTGGGAACCAAAAATAGAAGCTGCTTGGAAAAATGGCTGCAGAAGATTTGATGTTGCAATACATGGGTATGGAGGATGTCCTATGGCAAAAGATGACCTTACAGGCAATATGGCTACAGAAAACTTACTTTCCTACCTAGAAAAGAACCATATACACAACAAAATCAATATGGTTAATTTTGGGGAATCTATGCAGATAGCTGCTAAAATATTCTGATTTTCATTTTATTACCATCAGCCAAATATTTACTCAAGTAAATTTTGGGATTTTTTAGAATTTTAACAATTAATTATGCGTTCTTTTTGATCATACAACATCCTACAGTTGGTATTCATTAGATTTCTCTTTAAAGCGTATAAAAATGCAATATTTATTTTCAATTCTTTCACTATTTTTTTCAATGCATCAAATCGAAAAACAGGATTTTGATTATAATTCCGCATGGAATCAAGTGGATTCCTTAATGGAGCAAGGACTTCCAAAATCCGCATTAAAGCACGTTAGTTTTATTTTGGAGACAGCAAAGCAAGCAAAGGTACATCCTCAGTGGGCCAAAGCGGTGATATTTTATACTCGCCTCAGTATTCAGACAGAAGAAGATGGTGTGGCAAATTCTATTTTGTTTCTACAAAATGAGAAAAAACACGCTCCATCACCTCTTCAACAGGTATTTTCTTCCTATTTGGCACAATTGTACGAAGGTTATTTCAATAATAACAGATATCAAATTTCTCAAAGAACCTTCGTGGAGGGCGAAAGAAATGAGGATTTTAAACTTTGGTCAAAAGAAAACTTTGCAGATGTTATCCATGAACTGTATTTGGAATCATTGCAGCATGATGAATCCCTAGATATTGGGATAATGGAATATGCAGTAATATTAGAGAGTACAGAAAAATTGGATATCGCCGTAAGACCTTCTCTGTATGAAGTTCTCGCAGACAGGGTTTTTAATTACTTCAATTCTAATCAGTATCAAATAAGAGCTACAAGTAAGAATAATGTTATAAAAAATAATAGCGCATTTTCCAAAGTTGAGGAATTTGTCAATATCAAATGGGATGATCAAGATAAGAAAACAACATCTTATGGTGTTTTAAAACTGTATCAGCAAGTGCTTAAATACGAACTATTTAAGGATAACCAGGAAGCTTTGGCAGATTATGACCTAAAACGAATGCGATTTGTGGATGAAAACAGCATTTCAAATCATGATTCTAAAAATTATATACAAGCATTGGAAATTTTGGCTGAGAGACATAAAAATATTCCGTTTTATGCTGAAATAATCTACGAGATAGCTTCAAAAGTGGAAGGAAATTCATTTGATAGCTTGAATCATATTAATGCCTTGCTTCTTTGTGATAAAGGTATTCAAGCTTATCCTACATCTTCTGGGGCATATAAGTGTCTACAACTTAAAAACTCTATTATCTCCGCTACTTGTGATGCAGAAGCTTTACAAGTGTTTCATAGTAAAGAACCATTAGCAATTCAGTTGAATTACAAAAATTTAGATGGTTTGACCGTGCATGTGATAAAGACAAATACTGAAGAAATTGAACAATTTCGAGGTAGATACAACGAGAATATTGTTGAACTTTTTTTAGCAAAAGAATCAAATGCAAAGTTAGACTTCAAACTAGAACCAACACGTGATTACAATACCACAAAAAAATCTATAGTTATTCCGAATCCTGGTTATGGGGTTTATGCTGTAGTGTTAGTGGGTAAAAGTGCGGATACACATCAAGTTGTAAAGTCCTACTTGATTACTCATGTTTCTGACTTGTCATTTATTTCTTCTATGATAAAGAAAGATAGGGTAATCCAAGTGCTAGATAGATGGAAAGGCAGCCCAGTAGCCGATGTTTCTATTCAATTATATGAGCAGGTCTATAATAGTAGAATGCGTACGCATAATAGAAAGTTGCACGCAACTTTGAAATCAGATAAGAATGGGAAGGCTGTTTCTTCTGAGAGAGAAAAAACCTACATGGTGACCTTGATTAAAGATAAGGATACTCTGGACCTTAGTACATATCTAGACTATTTCATTCCTGATAGCCCATCTTCTCATCAATTTGTAGAGTTTTATACTGACAGATCGTTGTATAGGCCTGGGCAGACTGTTTATTTTAAAGGATTGGTTTTAAATAGTGATAAAGATCAAATCCCAACCATCATTAAAAATAGGAACGTGACCGTCACATTGAAAGATGCCAACTACCAAAATGTAGCTTCACATCAACTTAAATCAAATGAGTACGGATCCATTTCAGGACATTTTGTTTTACCTTCTGGTCTCCTGAATGGCGCTTTTACAATTGTGACTGAAGCGCATGGCATGTATGGGCAAACTTCTATATCTGTGGAGGAATATAAAAGACCCACCTATAACATCGTCTTTGATTCCATAAATGATGCCTATACCATAGGGCAATCCATCAAAGTGACTGGAACTGTTATGACATTTGCAGGAACACCTGTGGACAATGCAGATGTTGAATATGTCATCCACCGTAAAATGCGTTTTCCTTGGTATTATTCTAGGCGAATGCCTATGGAAACTGCGGTACGTCTTGCCACTGGAACAATGAAGACTGACTCGGATGGAAAGTTTGACATATCTTTCATTGCTGATCCAGATGAACGAACAAGGGCTAATAAAACGGCGAGTTTTAATTACTCCGTTACAGCATCAGTGACAGATAGCAGGGGAGAAACACAAAATGGAGAAGTCAATGTACAAGCAGCATTTAAGCCCTATTTTTTACATATAGACGTGGCAACGCACATGGACAAAGGCGCATTAAAGGATGCAACTATTGAGGCAAATAATGCAAATGGATCTAACATGAAGATACCTGTTCGTGTTCGGATTTTAAAACTCATGGAACCTAAAGACATCTCACTTCCATCGTATGAAAACCAAAACCGTCCGTTTGACTATCGAATACACAACACAAGTGATGCTACACAAAGCCCATATGAAAAATGGCCCACTGAAAAGCAGATGTATGAATCACAGGTGATGACGCCATCAAAGATTTCTATTCCAAATAATTGGGATCTTGGTGTATACAAAGTAGAGGTAATGGACTCAAATGATAATGAAATACAGGCCGTTCAGTACATTGTAATTACTGATGTTAAACGAAAAAAATTCCCTAAAACGGAACCCATACATCTAGTAATCCAAAAAAGTATTTTAGCACCTGGTGAAAAGCTAAAATTGACACTTGGGAATGCAACTGGATTAGAACAATATGTCCAAGTATTGATCTCAAAAGATAGGAATATTCTTTATTATGGGTTAGAAAAAGTGGACAAGGTTAAGGAAATAACCCTGCCAATCCTCGATTCATACCGTGGTGACATAAATGTGCAAATTGACTATATATATCATAATAGACATTTTAGCCAAAGTCAAAATATCTCTATACCTTGGATAAACAAATCATTGAATATAGAATTTGTTTCTTTAAGGGATAGAACTTTGCCTGGAGAGAATGAAGTCTATAAGCTTAGAATCAAAGGTGAGGAAAAAGATGCTTTTTTAGTTGAAGTCCTTGCTTCCATGTATGATGCTTCCTTAGATGAATTCAAAAAACACAGTTGGAATTATGACTTTTATCCGAAATCATCCTCGTACCTTAGCATAATCACGGCTGGTTTTTCTACTACTAATGCTTATTCATCAAATTACAATCAGACTAGTGAAATATTAGAACCGATCCACATTCATTATCCCACCTTGATCGCATTGTATCCTTATTATCAAGATTCGTATTTTCAATCAAGAGATATGGCAGTACAAGCCATGGGGGCACCAGAGCCACGAATGAGAAAAGGGGCGCCAGCTAAGGCCTCTTCTACAGCATTTTCTGAATCGGAATCTAATGATGCTTCAATTGATCCGGACATGTCAACAAAATCATCATCTATCCATCCAACTATCCGAACTAATCTTAATGAAACTGTCTTCTTTTTTCCTCAATTACTTACTGATAAAGATGGAAATATAGAATTTGCTTTCAAAATGAATGATGCTTTAACTATGTGGAAACTTATGGTCTTGGCACACACACCAGATTTGAAAATCGGATATAAAGAGGCATTAGTGAAGACCCAAAAAAACATAATGGTATTTCCCAACTTTCCAAGGTTTTTTAGGGATTCAGATCTCATCCATGTGAAAGCCAAAGTAAATAACTTGACAAGTGAAAAACAGGTCGGTACTGTCTCTCTACAGTTTTTTGATGCTTTGTCAATGGTTGAAGTCACAGATGAAATCTTGAAAGATGCAGCTGTCAAAAATACAACAATTTATCCATCAGCATCGAAGACTGATACATGGGCTTTGCAAATTCCTGAAGCTAAATATTCTGCTTTGACATACCGAATATCTGCAGATTTTGGCTCGCATTTGGATATTGAAGAGGGCACGTTACAAGTATTTACAAACCGAATTTTAGTGACTGAGACAATGCCAATTTGGGTGAATGGTAACGAAACGAGAACTTTTGATTTCTCTGCATTTACAAATAATGTTAGTACATCAAAAAAAGATTTTAGATATACCGTTGAATTTACATCTCATCCTGTTTGGTACGCCATTCAAGCTATGCCTTATCTTAGCAATGAGTCAAATACTACCATTTCATTGATGAATAGGTTTTTTACAAATTCTGTAGCATCCCATATTGTCCATTCACATCCACGTATCAAAAAAGTATTTGACACATGGAGAAGGGAAGGTAAAGATGCATTATTAAGCAATTTATCAAAGAATGAAGAATTGAAGCAAGCAATTCTGAAAGAAACACCTTGGGTACAGGAAGCGATGTCTGAATCTGAACAAAAACAGAATATTAGCGTACTTTTTGATTTGAATAATCTTGCAAATGAGAAAAAAAGTATTCTAACACATTTGAAAAATTCACAACATTCTAATGGTGGTTTTCCTTGGATTATGGGTGGTAGAGATGATCTATACACATCTTTGTATGTATTAGAAAACTTGGCTCAACTTAAATCTATGGGTATTGACATATCTGGTGTCGAAGATATAGAATCTATCCAGGATTTAGCCTTAGACTTTGTAGATCAAGAGATGTTGATCAAATACAATAAATTAGTCGAAAGTTTGAAAAAACATGGAGGAAAATTGGATGACGATCATTTAGATGATGTGTCAGCATTTTATATCTATGTCAGATCTTTGTTTTCAAAAACATTTGTCAGTGAAAACCATAGGCATGTTTTCAATTACTATATGGGACAAGCTTCAAAGTATTGGAATACAAGAAACCTGTTTACACAAGCAAATTTAGGGCTGGCTTTGTTTAGAAATAGTGATCAGACTTGGAAGAAAATTGTGGCTTCACTTACGGAAAAAGCAGTTTCTAATCCTGAGTTGGGTACTTATTGGAATGAGGGCAATGGTTTTAATTGGTCACAATTACCCATTGAGCGTCACGCAAGAATCATGGAATTGTTCATAGTCACTCAGAGTAATTTGCGTGAGATTGATAAGATGAAAATCTGGTTATTAAAAAATAAACAAACTAATATCTGGCACACGTCAAAATCCACCGTATCAGCTATCTATGCATTACTCATACAAGGAGAACAAAACGGAATCACGTCAAATATTTCTGAAGTCAAACCGACAATAGTAACGGTTGGTAACATCGATTTGAATACAAAAATATCACAAGTAGAAGCTGGAACAGGTTATGTAAAAACATCTTTTAAAGGTGATGAACTGAAGCAAGACATGGCAAAGATTACGGTGCAGAACCCAAATAATTCTATAGCTTGGGGTGCCGCTTATTATCAGTATTTTGAGGTTTTAGAAAAAGTAGATAAGTTTTCTGGCACTCCTTTCAAAATATCCAAAAAGTATTACAAAATTAATACTAAGGAAGCTTCTGATGCATTGACAGAAATCACTTCAAATGATGTGCTGAAAATAGGAGATAAGGTGAAAGTGCGGATCATTTTAGAGACCGATAGAGATTTGGATTTTGTACACTTAAAAGATTTAAGACCTTCAGGTTTTGAACCAATTTCTGTACTAAGTGGTCATAGGCATCAAGATGGGTTATACTATTATGAGTCAGTAACGGACTTAGCATCTCATTTTTATTTTGATACTTTGCGTAAAGGGAAGTATGTGTTCGAATACCCTGTGGTGGTCAGCCATGCCGGTGATTATACTGGCGGAATCACCACAGCGCAATGCTTATATGCACCAGAATTTAGTAGTCATTCTGAAGGAGTTAAAGTAGAAGTCGTTGAATAATAAGTATAAGTCGTTGAATAATAACGTTTTACACTAAGTTTATCTGAATTAAAGGATAATTCAGATGAGTTTGGTGACAGACATGAAAGTAAAGTAGAAACTTAGATATCTATATTCTCTACAATTTCTAAACCATAGCCAACCAATCCGATACGTCTTTTCGAATGATGAGAGATTAGTCTTATTTTTGATATACCGAGATCATTGAGAATCTGTGCACCAATACCAAAATCTCGCTGCTCCTCACTTGTAATTGGATTGTTATTAACATTAGTGTCGATAGATTTTAATTTATTCAAAACAGAAGATGAATTGTCTCCGTGTCTCATTATAAGGAGCGCACCATTATTTTCTTTATTAATTGTTTTTAAACAATCTATCAACTTGGCGGAGTACCCATCAAAGAGCATTCCAAGGATGTCGCCAGTTTCAGAATTACTATGAACTTTTACCAATGCAGGGATTTCCTCATGAAATATACCTCTTGTTATAGCCAGGTGAATATCACCATTATTTATCTGTTTATACGCGATTACTTTGAAAGGACCGAATTCAGTATTTAAATCGGCTTCCATTTCTCGTTTAATCAATCTTTCATGCCTCATTCTGTATGCAACGAGGTCTTTAATAGTGATGATTTTAATATTGAGTTTTTTACTTAAAGAAAGAAGCTGAGGCAAACGAGCCATTGTTCCATCTTCATTTAAAATTTCTACTAGCACTCCAGCAGGATAAAAACCACACAATCTTGCTAAATCTACCGCAGCTTCTGTATGCCCTGTTCGCCTTAATACGCCTCCATTTTTAGCTATAAGTGGAAAAATATGTCCAGGTCTAGCAAAATCACTCGCTTTTATATTAGGGTCAACCATAGCTTTAATTCCGGTTGCCCTATCATACGCTGAAATTCCCGTTGTGCATCCTTGACCAATCAGATCTATTGATACGGTGAATGCTGTATTATGCATAGCAGTATTTGATTTGACCATTAGGTCTATTTCAAGCTCTTTTGCCCTCTCCTCCAAAATGGGAGTACAAATAAGCCCTCTTCCGTGTGTAGCCATAAAATTGATCAATTCGGGAGTGATCTTTTCAGCTGCACAAATGAAGTCTCCCTCATTTTCTCTGTCTTCGTCATCCACTACAATTACTAACTTGCCTGCTGTAATATCTTCCAATGCTTCCTCAATAGAGTGCAATGTGACATCTTCGGATATTTCTAAATCTTGTGTCATACAATGTTATGTTGATGCTGCAAAGATACTATTTAATCGAACACCAATTTCTTCCCAATTGTACTTTTCCTTCACATATTGGCTTGCATTTTTACCTAATTTCTTTCTAAGTGCCTCATCTGATAATAATAAATCAATTTTTTGTGCAAAACTTTTATCATCATTTGCCACCATTAAATGAAATCCATCCAATCCCCCAATTGCATTATTGACACTTTCTGTTGTTACTACTGGTAATTGAATAGCCATTGCTTCTAGAACCTTATTTTGCTGACCTGTTCCAAAATTAATGGGCGCCACAAATACCTTGCTGCGATGATAGGCTTGGCGTATATCATTCATCCATCCACTTACAATTACATTATTGGAATGTAGTTGTTTTATCCTTGGATGTGGATTAACCCCAGCTACAAGCAATGTGATATTTTTATACATTATTTTAGGTAAAATGTGATACACCAAATGCTCTACTGCATCTATATTAGGCAAATAAGACATGTTACCCACAAAAGCTAAATCAAAAATCTTATCTTCCTCAATATTTTCAAAGAAGATATCATCAATACCGTTGGGAATAATTTGAACGGGTACATTTGAAGGTAATTCTAATGCTATTTTATCTTGTTCAGATATTATAAATCTATGTGCATATTCGGGAGCTATTTTTTTCTCGTATTCCAACATTCTTGCTGCCTCAGCAGTGTAAATGTATCTTTTTAGAAAACCTACCACTTTGCTTCTTTTAAGCATACCTATACCAAAGGCATCCATATAATCGATAGCCTTTGGAATTATGATATTTTGTGTATAGGGTGCCATTCTTGTCAACTGACAAAAGCAGATATCAGGGTTTTCATTATAATAAATGGTGTCAATGAGATTATGAATTCTTTTTGAATAAAACCATGCAATACTGAATGGTAATTTTGTGGTAAATGCTCTTATGAGTGAAAAAAACCTTTCAAATGGTGTAATCCTAATTAAAAATAATTTGGTCGCATAGGTATTGAGTTCTTTTAACTGAAAAATGGGTGTGTCATCCTCAGAAATAGATACCAGTATCACCTCATGATATTTCGATAATTCTCTGATTTGGTAAAATGCCCTAAGTTTATCTCCTTTGTCTAATGGATAGGGAACTCGAGAAGTTAAAAATAATATTTTCAAAAACCTTTATTCTTTATTCAAGTATTGTAGTGAAATTGCACTGGTCTGTCCCAAAGAATTATTGGTCGAAAATCCACCTGCAATATGATATGTAGATTGAAACGAATACTTGAAGCCAAAGCCGAAAATTTGATTTGTTATATCAGATCCTAAATAAATTTGTATCGGTTGTAATATTCTGTAAGCGACCCCAATTTTGAAAAGTACATTTTTATAGGTGGTTTTATCTGCATCAGCCATAAGTAAAACTTTGTTTGATGGGCTATATTGTAAACCTATTCTGAATCTCGTATATAGATCGTCATACTCGTTTATTTTTTGGTTTATTGGGTTGAAGACGTGAGCACCTATTGAAAATTGATTAGAAAGTTGAACTTTAGTTCCTATCTCAAAAGTTATGAAGCTTTGTGTTTCATATCCTTCAATATTCAATTTTAAATAGTCAAATTGTCCTCCAATTGAAATATTTTTACTTAGGAGTTTTCCATATGCTAAACCTATTTTTTGTTCATTATATTTAGAAAAGCCAAACTGTGAAATACTTATCCCGAAAATTCCGTAATTGTTAAATTTCTTAGCAACAGACAGAGAAATTATATCCAATTCTTTGAGATTAAAGCGCCTTTCAAAAGTTATATCAGCGGCTAATCCTTTTATACTTGACAAGCAAGCTTGATTGCTATAAATGGCTTCTATCCCTTCGAAGGTCACACCTGCGCGGCCTAAGCTATTGAATACAGCACCCTGAATTGGTTGAAATCCTATCTGTGCTTGGATTTGGATATTTACAGATAAAAATACAACCATGTATAACACATATTTCAACATATCATATAAATATGTGTAAAAATACATTTGATCTTTGATAAAAATAGAAAAAGTCAAAAAGAATTTAATGAGAATTGGGCGAAAATAAAAAAAGGGGCAAAAAACCCCTTTTTTTATTCGAAATCATCATCTTATTAAAGTGATATCACCAGATTTTATAAAACTTGGGTTATCTTCTGTACTCAAATCAAATACGTAAACATATACTCCTTGTTCAACATTTTTTCCAGCATAAGTTCCATTCCAAGCTACAGGATCTATGTAGCCACTGAATTCACTAGCTTCAAAAACAAGATTACCCCATCTGTCATAAATACGCATCTTTTTCACCCAAAGACTTGGATCTCCTGTGGAAATATGGAATGAGCTATTACCACTCTTACTTTCTGGATAGAAAATAGTTGGGAAATCAATAGTATATTTATCGGACACAATAAATTTATGCTGTGTTGTAATGCTACAGCCGCTATTATAATAGATGGTTACATCGATGACATATTCACCTAATACAGGTGTTTGATCAAGTTGTAAACACTTCACATCACTTGCACATACTCTAACTCCATTTTGTAGCCAAGAGATAGAATCAACAACTTGTAAATTGATGCCATTGAGTACAAGCGTGTGCGTTGTAGAACTACCAAGCTGCACTATTACAGGTCCTGATATATCTGCCGTTGGTTGATTTGCTGCTGTTATTTCAAAATTATCTGTCACAACACATCCATTTGCATCTGTCACTACAACTTGGTGTTGGCCAATTAGGATGCCAGAAGCATTACCATTATTGACAGTGATATTGTCAACTTTTGTGGTATATGGGCCAGTTCCATTATCAACAGAATAAATAAATGATCCAGTTGTAAGATTGTAGCATGCAGGATTTTCAATTTCCCAAGTTATTTCAGGTACTGGTGTCACATTGATGGAAGTTGTTTCACTGAACTCACAGTCGCTGTCTGTGTAAGTATAGGTAAACTGATGAATTCCTAATCCTGCCGCTTTTGGATTAAATACACCGTTTTGATCAATGTTTGGACCAGACCAAACGCCTTTACCATCTGGCGTATTTCCAGTCACCGTTGCAGTAATTTGAATCGACGTTGTGATATTGTCAGTAAAACAAATTTGTGTCTGCGCGGCGGCGAGATTCAATACCACCGGTGGACAAGCTTGGGCAACGCATTCTTTGGAGACATCTGGAACAGGACATGGACAATCAGAAATTGTTTTTAAATCTAATGTAACCTTATCTCCTTCATTTAATCCAGTAACTTCGTATTCTCGCAAAGTGGAAAGCCCTTCATTGGTGCCATTAACGATTCTCTCAAATTCATCATAACAACTGTTATCATTCCAAGAGAATTTTACAGAACTCAATGTTGTTGAACAGGTTATGATAGGAGCAGGAATAATATCAGTCACCACGACATCTTTACTGAAAGGCTCAGAAGTACAACCATTAGCATCTATTACCAAATTAATGGTGTAAATACCTGGAAGTGCATAGTGGAAGCTATACTCATCATTACCAAGATCTGTCCTGACTGCTGGATCATTTGCCCAGTTCAGTTGTAAATCGGCAGTTTTAGTGCCAGTATACGTCACTATTAGAGGATCTGAAACACAAATAGTATCAGGAGCAGTGAACTTAGCTATAGGTAGTGCTCTGACAAGAATTTTGAATGTTTTTGTTGTTTCGCATTCATTATTGTCATACTTATAAACTAATGTGATGGTATGTGTTCCTACTCCAGCAATTGTTGGATCAAATGTTTTTGTTATATCGTCTACACCAGGTCCTGACCAAGTTTCTACAGGAGTGCCAACACCAGTATTGCCGGTGACTGTCACTGTGAGTGGTACTTTTGCTGCATTTGCATAGTTACATACAGTCATATCTGCAGGAAGTGTCAATGTTGGTATTGGGCAATCCGTTGCTTCGCATTCTTGTGAAGCCATCACATCCGGACATGCATTATTGCTTAATGCTATGACTTCAATGGTTACCTTATCATTTTGATTTAAGCCATTGATATCAAATGTAGTACCAGATTGTACACCTTGAGATACGCCACCTACAAGGATATCATAACTATTCGCATATAGTACGGGATCCCAAGAGAATGTAACGCCATCCTTCCTTGGGTTTGTACAAGCAATGATTGGTGCTTCTAATGTTGGATCAACGGTGACTTTTTTAGTGAAAGGAGTTGACGTACATCCATTACTAGTCACTGTCAATGTAATGTCTTTAACACCAGGATTTGTCCAAACAACATCATGGGGTCCTTTGCCAGTGTAGGTACCAATGACATCGGATCCGAAATCCCAACTATAAGTTCCAGTGGCAGCATTCCCATTATAGGTAACTGTGAGTGCATCTGTTATACAAATTACATCAGGGCTTGTGAAGGTAGCTGTAGGTACCTGTTTGACGGTGATCAGCATGGTTGTTGAATCAGCACATGCATTATCATCATATAAAACTACGACTTTGACTTCATGTGATCCAACTCCTGCTACTCTTGGATCAAAGATCTTCGTTGCATCATTGACACCTGTACCAGACCAAATTTGAGTTGGGCTTCCAGTACCCGTATTTCCAATTATGTTTACTGTCAAAGGAATATTTGTAGCAGCAGCATCGAGGCACAAGCTTTGGTTCGGATTTGGAATTGTCAGTGTAATAGGTTGACACGATGTTGCAATACATGATTTGGTGTTTTCGGAATCTGGGCATGCGTTATCACTGATCGCTACGACCCTGATTGTCGCTGTTTCTTTTTCCATTAAGCCATTCACATCATATGTTAATGTAGATTGAGTACCTTGCAGTGCACCATTAATGAAAATTTGATAAGATGTTGCATTTTCCACTGCTTCCCAACCGAAAGTAACTCCATCTTTTCTCTGATCTGCACAAGTGATGACAGGTTTATCAAGTTCTGGTTCAATGGTGATGTCTTTTGTAACTTCTACAGAAGGACAGCCATTTTTTGTAACTACAAGTCTTATGGTATGCACAAGGGCAGTATCCCAGATAACACTATGCGGGCCAGGACCATTATAGGTTCCTACGACATAAGGACCAAAATCCCAATCATACGTGGCACCAGTAGTACCTCCTGTGTATGTCACCACTATTGGGTCAAGAATACAAGAAACATCTTTGTCCGTGACAAATGTTGCGAGTGGGGTTTCTTTGACTACAATGGTAATATCATCTTTTGCGACACAGCCTAGGTCCGTTGTGTACGTGTATGTAATCTTATGTGAACCAACGCCCGCTATATTTGGATCAAATATACCAACAGTAGTAACTGATGAAGCTACTGGTGAGCTAGTGAAAACACCTGTGCCAGGATCGTTAGGTGTAACCGTAATATTTCCTGCTAGGTCAATTACAGGTGTATTCGGTACCAGACATAATGATGCAACCTGATCAAAAGTAATAGTAGGCGGTGTACAATTTTGAGTGGTACAATCTGTCTGAACTGGAGCAGGACTTGGGCAAGGCCCTGGTGTAGTCACAACTAGTTCTGCTACAACATTTGTATTAACTGCCAAATTTCCAACAATAAAACTATTTCCAACCTGTGACGTGGTATGTCCTGCAGGTGCACTTATCACATTGACTGTATAGGAAAGTGCTCCAGGATAGTCATCCCATGAAAATGTCACAGTTGTTTGATCTGATGTACAACCAAATATAGGAGGTACTGGAGGATCAATGACATTTATTGTATCCATAGCTGGACCTGAAATACAACCATTTTCATTAACAGAAAGGGTTACAATTTTTTGACCTGGAGTATTCCATGATACGCTATATGGTCCGGGGCCTGTAGTAGGACCAGTAGTAGTGCCACCATCAAAGTCCCAATTATACACTGTACCCGCTATGTGTGAAGAAGTGGCCACTACCGTAATAGGAGCATCTTTACAAACTTCTTCTATGATAGAAAAGGCAGGATCTGTCATGTCCACGAATACCACATTGGCACACTCTGGAGGACTGTCCCCACAGAAGTCTCTAGCAAAAACGCAGACTTGACCTCCAGTTGGACCATTCCATTGGATAATGATGGTACCTGTACTGTCGTCTTGAATTTTTGTTGCAGTATTTGGAACACTCCAAATATATTGTTTGGTTGGATCAGGGCTTAATATGCCGTAGGTTATATTGCCTTCGTCTTCACATACTTTGAGTTGCCAATTATCAGCTTCAGGTTGTAAAGGTTTTATCACCGTCATATTATGTGTAAAGTTGAAGGTACACGAATCTCCAAATTTATAAACACGTATATCTAATAAATATAACCCTGTTTGTGATACAGGAACAATGACATCTGTTGAATCAGAGTCATTATCTGTGATAATTGAACCAGATGGATCATGCCAAATAAACTTAAGGCTATCTCTATCTGCATTTAAAAATGCTGCACCCATATTGAAACTGAGTTCAATGCCATCTTCCATACAAGGTGATTGCCTTATTTGGCCACCCATATTCAATATTCTAGTGGTAAGACTTATGACTGTATCACAGCCATTATTGGTGGTTACTCCAGGCAAGCTTATGAGGAAGCTATCAACATTTGTATTAAATGTTGTATCTGCTATTGTAAAAGGCAGTTCACTCGGACAGAGTGCTATGTGTTGGTACCCAACCCCAGTTTTTACTTCTTGAATTCGTACCGTTTGCTCATAGGAACAACCGCATTTATTGACCATCGGACTCGTAAACTGGAAGTTACCGCTCCGCACCATGGCGAGTGTAATTGGCCCTCCAATCCATCCCCAAGGATTATCATGCTTATCAAATATTTCTTCTCCAAATTCATCAAAAGCACCTACAAATGGAAAATCTGCTGTACAAATTTTAAATTCCATATAATCGTCTTCCAATGGAATGAATTCAAATTCTCTGCACAAAGGCGTAGACAATCCTGGACAAGGGTGATAGGAAGATATACATATTTCATAAGTACCAGCTTCAGCAAAGGTATAATCAATAGTTAATTGATCGTTTACAAATTCATATATTGATGATGATGGGGTTGTAATTTTCCAATGAAACTCAACTCCACTGACATTAGATAATTCAGAATCAGCGATTGCGTTCACTCTAAGAGGATATGTGATAGATGGACATAAGGGGGCACAATCAGAATCAATAACAATGTCTTCAATAGGTGGAAGTTGACACTCATTAAAATCGCCAATAACATGCACAAAATAACTACATACAGACCCACTAAACCCATCAATCCAAAATACATATGTCTGACAAGGAGTAAGTTGACTAGCATCCACCACTATTGTACCTGTATTGGCATTTCCATCACAGATAGGACCTGCATTAGGGTCGCATTCTGAGTAAATACCATATTGCACTCCTGTCCCTGCACAAGCAAAAATGGTGAATTCGATCTGATAATCACCTGTACCTGCTACAAAACCGTAAAAAGATGTATTATGAAATACACCACCGCAGTGACCAGCATTCAGCCATGGTCCCATTTCAGAAGGGTTTTGACCGCAAGGCCATTGCTCAATAACCGTAAGATTACAAAGTGGATTATTGTATGCTTGGTCGCATATATTATCCACCGAATAAGGGTTTGATGAACAGTCTGGTGGAGGCCAACCGAGATCACATTCATATGGCCCATCCGGCATACATGGATCTATTGTGATACAGCAATCTGCAGGACTTGGATGATCCATCGGAGCTCCAGGTGCACCTGCTTGAACTTGTACTGTATACATACCTGGAGGCACATTTTGGAAAGAATAGCTGCCATCATCCGCAGAAGTGGTTGTTGCAACCACTGTACCATTACCTGGGCACCCCTCAACCAATTCAAGAGGAACTCCAGTTAAACCTGAATCAATTCCTCCATATGTTCCGCTAGCATCTAGGTCTACATATGTATGACCAGAAATTGTGACCAGCGGTTGTTCTGCTCTAATAGATAAACTAAAATCTCCCGCATCAGCACGGGATGAACTAACAGCAAAGTAATAGGTTGCTCCTTTTGTAGGGCAATCGATTATAACTTCGTCTGAACAATTACCTATTGAACCACCACAGTTTCCTTCACTTGCCATAACAACACCATTTGCTAATCCGCCTAGATTAGCAGATAAAGTTTGTAATCCTTCAGGTGGAACTGTGTAAGAAATATATACTGTTGATTCACCTTGTGCACCACAGATGCCTGACATAGATCCACATTCATTATTACCTGAAACACTAGCTCCAGCTGTGCCGCCTCCTGCATCGAATGCATCACCACAAGTAGAGTGCATAGCGGCAGGATTGACAGTGATACCAATATCATCGGTACCAGTACATCCGTTGGCATCAGTGACTGTCACAACCCATACGCCGTGGTGTGTTGCAGGATCAGCCTGAGCAACTGAAATTGATGAACCCATGTTAGTACTGCCATCAGGCAACGTCCAGTTAAACATGTAAGGAGCTAGACCAGTAGTCAATGACAATGTTAGGTTGAATGGATCATTTTCACAAATAGTAAAATCGTCGGGAACTCCATCATGTAAAATTTCTGGATTTGGAGCTTCTAATACATCCAATGTTACTTCTACAACTCTGAAACAGCCTGTAGCATCATCTACTATTCTTGCATAGATGATAGTATTATCGGGATAGCTGCCATCACCAATGGGTGAACTGTCCGATTCTGCGTCTGCTTGTGTCGCATAATACATTACCGTTCTTGTCTGTCCATTGTCTATATCTGCAATACTATTACTATTAGTATTTGGAAAGTCGGGTGCCAATTCTGCATCCGATAATGTAAAGTCAGCCATACCTGATCCAGCTGGATCTTCACATTCTCTAAGTGTAGTGATACTACCCGCAGGAGGTAAAATAACTTCCAATGTAATTTGGGCTGTATTATAACACTTCGTGGTGGGATCTTCTATTCGCGCCCATATAGTTCCGTTTGGAGATGTAAAAGGCGTATTCTTATCTATTTCTCCAGTATTGTTCTGTGCATCAAGTAAAGTTGGATGAAAAGTCACATCTCTCACATCACCATTATCAATTTCGGCACCATCATTTTGATTTGTGGGATAACTCGGAGCATCCTCTGCATCTGTTAAAATAAATGATCCTGTACCTGATCCTGGTGGTAAATCTTCACATGCTTTCAAAGTAGTATTGGCGACGGTAGGAAGTGATTCTACCATGAGTGTCACTTCAGCTACTTCATAGCAGCCAGTAGTAGTGTCTTCTACTCTCACCCAAATGGAACCATTTCCTCTAGTCAGTGGACTTGACAAAGGTAAAACATCATTTTCTGCATCTGCCATACTATTGTGGTAAGTTACTGTAACATTTGATGCACCATCATCCACATCAGATATTTCATTTTGATTTGTAGTAGGGTAGTCTGGGCTTAATTCAGCATCTGTCAGTATAAACTCTCCTTGCCCAGAACCTAATGTGAGTTCACATGCATGCAAAGTTGTTGGATTTGCTACTGGTAATGGATTTACAGTAATGGATTGGAATATTGAGGTTGCGGTACACCCATTGGCATCTGTTACCGTCACTGAATAATCTCCTGCATCGGCAGGTGTAACAGGGTTAATGACCAAAGGATAATCTGTGCTTGTACTACCATTCGCTAACTCCCATTCATACATAGCACCTGCATTATTTCCGGTGTTAAATGTCACTGTAAATTGAAGATTATCATAATCCTCACACACATTCATATCATTGGGTGCTATGCCACTCATTTCAGTGTGATTTATTGTAATGGTGGGAAGAGCATGTATCACTATTGTACCATATGTGGCTGTACTAGAACAGCCACTGGTATTGTCAGTGACGGTTACATTATATGTTCCAGCATGTGTATTATCAACTCCATTGATAGTGAAGGGCGGAGCATCTGTACCAGTATATCCACCTGTACTAGACCAGTTGTAAGAAAAGTCACCTGTATCTCCTGATGTGAAGTTGAGATCAAAAGAAAGGTCATCCCCTTCACAAAGATTATCATCATCAGGTGCAGTACCACTTGATTCAGTGGAAGTAATAGTAAATAGAATTTCTTCTAATAGGGTCACATCATGCGTGCCCGTATTTGTACAACCGTTATTGTCTGTTACAGTGACAGAATAAGTTACTGTTTCCGTGGAAACTGTAGTATTGGTAATATTAACTGGATTGCCAGTTCCTGTCCATCCATTGGTTCCCTCCCAATCCCAAGAAATTATTGTACCAGTACCAGATGTAACTGTTGATAAAGAGAATGTGGCATTATGACAGATGATATCGTCGCTGTCTGAATTTGTAATATCATCCACAGAAGGAAGCGCATTTACAGTAACTGTAGAATACGTAGCAGAGGATGAGCAGCCTGTGCTTTGTTCTGTAGCGACCAAAGTATAGGTGCCAGTATGACTGGGGTCAACTGGATCAATAACCAATGGAGGTGCATCTGTGCTTGTACTTCCATCAGGAAGAGTCCATTCAAAGTCATACGAGCCACCAGAGCCAACACTCCAGGAAATGTCCATAGTCAATTGATCACCCTCACATAGTGAATTATCATCAGGATTTATTGTAAATCCTATATCGTCTGCAAGTATTATATCGACTGATGAAGTTGCTGTACAGTTATTGATATCCGTTATTGTCACTGTATAAGTTTGGGTACCCACTTGTGCGCTACTATTATGAGTTAAGATAGGATTTGATCCTGTGGGACCGTAAGGTCCAGTCCAAGAATAACTGTATCCTGATGATCCGTTTCCTGTTGCTAATAATGAAAATTGGTCTCCGAAGCAAACTATCCCGTCATCTACCACATTACTGCTTTCTGAAAAGGTCAAGTCAGCAGTAAGGGTGTATATATTTGCAGAAATGGCGTAAGTTCCTGGATTAATGGGTGTGACTCTAATGATTACGGTTTCACCTCCGGAATTACAAATGGGTGCTAGTGGCGTGGTACCCCCTGCGCAATCTGTTGCAATTACTATGTTACTTGGACCAGAGAAAACTACACTTTCTCCAGCAGCAAGGTCAACAGAATAGTATGTGGAAACTCCTCCACTTAAGAAACCGTTAAAAGGACTTCCAGTAATATCGGTTGGGTTATTACAATCCGTACTAAAAATGCCTTCACCATGGATAGGAGCAGTGTGAAAAATTCTACTTTGCGTGCCATTATCAACAGAGTGACATAATTCGTAGGCTATTAAGATTGGGTGTTTTGGAGTAGCACCATATAATGGTGTAACCCATACTAAAATACATAAAGCAATGAAATGTACAAACTTTTTCATTAATACAATTATTTTAATAACATGATTAAATGCACTAGTGCATTTTTAATTTCGTAAGTGGGGAGCCGTCTGTCCGGCGACCTACATCGGGAACTGATGTTTGATCGATTGTAAAGGTAAGGGCTTTATTTTAATTTAACAAATATTTAATTACAAATAAAAATTAGAACTCCTTGCCTTTTGTTTAGTAAATATTCAATTTAAAAAATAATGTTTTTATAAAATAGTTAATACAAAATATAATTTCATTAGAATATTGTTACTGTATTGTAAAGCAAATAAAATTTTTTTTCAACCACCCGCTTTTTTTGTTTTTTTATAGCCTAATTCCAGTAAAATTTGTAGTGTTTTGTCTCTATGATTGCCCTGTAGTAATATTTCGCCATCTTTGACAGCACCACCCACACCACACTTGGATTTTAATAATTTTCCCAAGTCATTGAGTTTATTATCATCCCCTACAAAACCTTTTATAAGCGTCACTTCTTTGCCCCCGCGCTGTTTTCTATCGAGATGGATACGCAATTCTGATGCAAAGTGTTTATCATCTTGTTTAATTGGAGTGTCATCGGGTGCATTTTCTGGATTTCCTAAAGACTGAAAATCATCCCAGGATAAAATTTTATCTTTTGCCATTATTGATCTGCATTTCGTTTCCAACTTTGATTTATCATACGCAAGATAAGTGTACCTAAATCACCTGTTCCATAATATGAATTCGATAAGACAATAACTGCAGTCTTTGTTTCTTTTACCATGCCAATGTAGCAATTATGTCCTCCTGTCCGCCCGGTATGTATAACCAAATCTCCATTTTTCATAGATACAGTATGCCATCCATTTGATATGGAAAGGCGATCATTAAAAGTAGCTACTTTTGCAGCATTGGTTTCATAGAAAATACTGTCTAAATAGGTTTCACTCATTCCTAATTGTGCCTTTACAAATACCAATAAATCTTCTAAATTTGAGCGAATTCCTTCTGAACCAATGAAAGATGAAAATGACCATGGTGTGCACACTTTACCCGATTTGTCAAACCCTTTTGCCAAATTTGGTGCGCTTTCATACATACCGTCACAAGTCGTAGTGTTAAGGTTTAAAACTGTATTTATTTCATCCACTAGTACTTCGTCAAATGATTTTTTAGTAACCATTTCAATAATTATTTCCAAAATTGCATAATTTGTATGTGAATATTCAAATTTTCTTTCTTTAGGAATGAAGGATTTATAATATTTTAGCACATCATGCTTGGTATAGTATTGATATGGGTTATTAAACTCTTTTGCCTTCTTTCCCAAATCCTTTGGCATTTTTGGAAAACCAGATGTATGATCTAATAAATCTATGATAGTGATATCTGAAAGTCTTGGATTTTCGTATTCTTTGGGTAAATAAGTGTTGACTTTTTGTTTTGGATCTAGTTGTCCTCTATGTGATAAAATAGTGATTATTGCAGCGGTAAAGGTTTTAGAAATACTTCCTAATTCAAAAGCATCGTGTGTGGTAATTTTTTCTTTTGTTATGGGATCTTTACTACCATAGGAGAGAAAATATGTAGAATCATTGTCTATGATGCCAATAATAAAACCTGGTACTTTTTTGCAATTAATATCAGTATCAAACTGAATTATCTTTTTTACCTCATCAGCTACGTTGCTATTCTGTGCCATTGCGAAGCAAGGAAAAAAGAAATAATTGATGAATAAAAATAAAAAAGTACGCTGCATATAATTCATTTACACAAAAATAGTAAATTACTTAAAACGATATATATTTAATTTAAGTATTTTAATCCATTATAATATGATTGTATTCTTGGGTCAACAATAATATCTTTATATTTGATAGGGTTCCTAAGATACACCCCATTTAAAGTTCTACACCTACTTAATGCTACATATGTCTGTCCTGTTTCAAAGGCACCAGATCCAAGATCAATCATTATTTTATCAAAAGTTTTGCCTTGACTTTTATGGATAGTAATAGCCCAAGCCAATTTTAGAGGAAGTTGTGTAAAGGTTCCAAGAGTTTTAATGTTTATTTCTTTTGGAGTAACTGAATTAAATTCGTATTTCAAAATATCCCAATCGGCTGGCTCAACTTCTATTTCATTCTCAACTCCAGTATGATCATGCACCACCACTACATAAACTTTACCTTCATCTATCCTTTTTACTATACCTATGGTTCCATTTACATAACGCCTGAATGGATCATTTCTTACAAACATGACTTGGGCGCCTATTTTCAAATGAAGCGAGTAATCTGTTGGGAAAAGCTGCGGACTAAATTCTCCTTGTATTTTAGCCTGAAAAAGTACAACAGGATGGGGTAGTGATTCGAGCTTATTCTTGTTAATGGTAGATGCAATATCATTTCTACTTGATAATGTTATTAAAAGATGGTCATCTTCATTTTCTGGAGCACAAAATCTTTCATTCAAATACCAGAAATCGTCTTCATCCATATTTCCAGTTCGAATCTTATCTAATAATTGAATAAAGTCTTTTTCTTCCTGTCTATAAACTTTATTGAGTTCAATAAATTTGAGATCAATCTGCTCGAAGATTTTTGCGGAAAAAAAATAAGGTGAGTGATAAACTGTCCTAAAATATTGCTTTTCGAAAACGCCTGACACGACTGGAGGTAATTGGTATAAGTCACCAAAAAAAATCATCTGTATACCCCCAAAAAGAGAGTTGTTTTGACGATTCAGTACCAATGATTGATGAATGTGGTCTATAATATCAGCCCTAACCATTGAAATTTCGTCAATGACGATGGCATCAATGTTTTTAAATAAATGAAAGTTGGGACTTCTTTTTATTTCTGATTTGTTGATAATTCGCGGGGGAAAACTGAAAAAAGAATGTATGGTTTGACCTCGTACGTTTAATGCAGCGATTCCCGTGGGTGCAAGAACTACAACCCTTTTGTGTGTAGTCTGCCTGAAGAGTTGCAGTAGGGTAGACTTACCTGTACCAGCTCTGCCTGTGATAAAGTAGTTGTCAAATGTGTATTCCAACTCATGAAGGATATCATTGAAATCATTATTGAGTCGGAGTAGTTTCATCTTATAACTGAAAATTTACCTTCTTCTATGATTGTAATCTGGTCTGAAACCAAATCTCAAAGATAATTGTATTTGTGATGGATTATCGGTTACTCCTGGAGCTACATTGGATTCATAAGATGAAAATAGGGCATAAGTCAAAATAGGTGTAATGGTCAGTAAGTCACTGACGCCAACATCTAAACCTAAGCCAACACCAGCTCCCAAAATCCATTTTTGTTGGGTTTGGTCTTCAGAAAGTATAGATGTCTTCTCAGAGAGTAAGGCAACTTTTGGTGTAAAATGAAAAAACAAACCCTTATTTATGGATGGGCCTTGCTTGGAGAATGTGGGGCAGTTGCAATCTCCTTCCATGTCTAAAGCATAGATTTGTGTATGAAATCCAAAACCATATACTACCATTTTAGAATTGAAACTTGGATCCAAATTGGTTTCACTTTTACTTAACGACACAGAAAATTCAGGTAAAAATTCGACGCGTCTTTTTTTCAATCGGAACCAATAATCGAGTCCCACTTCATAAGATCTAGGATGAAATTTTAGGTTATCTTCATAAGAATCTTGAATGTACCCATTAATATTTGAGTACTTATTGATATTGGTCTTCAAACGCAATCCAAACTGAGCATAGGTGACTATAAACCCAAAACTAAATATTACAATAAAAATTACACGTGTATTAAACATATATTTAGAATAAAAAAGCGATTCCTGGAGGTTGAAGCCAAGAATCGCTGGTTGGTAAACTGAGTAACTGAATCGGTTCTATTTAATCAATTCTCAGATCTTCAATACGAATGCCCGCAACTGTTTTGGGATCAAAATTAAAGAACGAAGCATCGTAACTATTATTTGAAATGACATTACCCAACGTTAGGGTTTGTCTTGAACCATCTCTATTAAAGACACGTAAAGATAATAAATTGTTTTTTGTTTTGTCAATGTTTAATTTAATTTTTGTATAAGAACTTCCTTTTTTTACAGGTTTGAATTCAATTTCTACTTCTGACCTGCCTTTGTGCACCTTTTCCTCAGTTATGGCATATATATAATCACCATTGGCGTACCCTTTTAATAATTGTTTTGGAGAAAGGAAATCAGATTTTGCATTAGGTTCAAAATCAGTTATTTGTACTTCTTTTCTATTTTTTATATACACCCAATTAGTTGCGCCATTACAATAAATATCCTGTGAAGTTGTTTGAATCTTGTATTTATTGCCAGTTTCATAATAAATTCCTTTTTCAGTATGTGCTGGTTTGCCAGGAATTTCAAAAGTCAAAGTAAAAGGTATTTCCAATGAGTTAGATTTCTTGAATTGAGAATCGATTTTTTGCAGAATGGCTCTTGCTTTTGGATCATTTTCATCAACGCTTGTCATGGTTTGGGCCCAAGCACCTGAAACAAAACTCCCGAATAAAATTGTAATGAAAAGTATATATTTCATTGTAAAATATATTTTTTGTAGTATTAAAACTCAATGTGAAATAAAAAAGTTACCACATTCCAATTTAATATTACGTTAAAAAAAAAGCCTGAACTTCGTTGAAGTCCAGGCTTTTTATAACTTTTAGTTATAATTATTTCTTAGGAGCTACCATATCATAAGCAGCTTTCAACATACCAAGTGCTGAATCTGATGCACTTTTAAGTTCAGCTTGTTTAGCTGTCCAAGCTGTAACTTTTTCATTTGCTTGGCTTACTAAACCAGAAAGTTCTGTAATTTTAGCAGCAGCATCGCCTTCAAATTTTCCTGAAGTCAACGCATCTTTTAAAGCAGATACTTCAGCAGCTTTTTCAGTCCACATAGTACTAAAATCTGCCAATTCAGCTTGAACTGGTTGGTAAGCAGCAGAAGCAGCTTTGAATGCTGATGTTGCTTCGTTCCATTTTGCTGCCATGTCTGGTTTTAATCCTGCAACAGCGGCTTCATCTAACATTAGGGCACTAGCAGCTTCTGTTTGACTTGTAACATCTTTTGTGAGGTTGTTAGCGAAATCAGTTACAGCTGTAGAAGCAGCAGTCCATTTGTATCAAGGTCAGTGATAGCTGCTTTGTGTGCATCTAAACCTGATTTACAAGAAAATAAGAATAATGGTAAAGCGAATAATAATAAAAGATTTTTCATTTTTGAAATAAATTTAATATTGTGAAAATAATGTTGCAAAGGTATGATGATTGTCTCTAACATGTATTTTTTTAATAAAAATTTTTCATTTCTACTGATTCATCAAAATATTATTTAATTTATACATTATCAATATATAAAACATTAAGAAAATATAACTTTGTTTTTAGTTAACAATCTTTAACTTCCTATATAAAACCTAAATTTACTTTTGGACACAATTATAATATCTATTATCTTTGTGCAATAAAATAGTTATAAGTATGAGTGCAGACCGAAAGCCAACGCTATTAGTACTTGCAGCAGGTATGGGGAGTCGTTATGGCAAATTAAAGCAAATGGATGGTTTCGGTCCAAACCACGAAACTATCATAGAATATTCTATCTATGATGCTATCCAAGCTGGTTTTGGGAAGGTGGTTTTCATAATCCGTGAATGGTTCAGAGCAGATTTTGAAACATATTTTAGACAGAGGTTGGGGGATGCAATAGAATTGGTATTTGTAAATCAAGAATTGGATGATTTGCCTATTACTTATGATGTGGATCCGAAACGTGAGAAACCTTGGGGAACAGCTCATGCAGTTTGGGTGGCAAGAAATGTAATATCCGAGCCATTTGGCGTCATTAATGCTGATGACTACTATGGTGTAGCGGCTTTCAAGCAATTACATGATTTTCTGACAGACATCAATGCAAAAGACGACTATGCTGTCATAGCATATTATCTGAGAAATACTCTTTCTGAACATGGTACTGTAAATAGAGGCGTATGCAAGGCAGATGACGAAGGTTATCTGGACACTGTTATAGAAAGAACCAAAATTGGTAAAAACTTGGATGGCACAATAAGTTTCCCAGATTCAGAAAATGGTAGAGGTTTTCTTTCTGAAAACACATTAGTATCAATGAATATGTGGGGGTTTCAAAGTAACTATTTTACATATGCTGCAAATGAGTTTGGTAAGTTTCTTGAAACGTACGGAAATGAATTGTCATCAGAATATTACATACCAACTTTGATAGACTTTTTAATCCATAATAATATTGTCAAAGTTAGGATAATTGATACTGAATCTGATTGGTTTGGTGTAACCTATCAAGAAGATAAACCAGCCGTTCAAGCCAAAATAACTGCCCTAATAGAAAATGGCGTATACCCACAAAATTTATGGAGTTGATGCAAAATGATAATGGAAAATACATAATAATTATTGGCGTTTTCATATCAATTATTGGTGTTATTTGGTATTTTTTCGGTGACAAATTGCATTGGATAGGGCATCTTCCAGGTGACATTCAAGTAAAGAGAGATGGCTTTTCATTTTATTTTCCTATCACTACGATGATAATTTTTAGTATTATCATAAATGTAATCTTAAGAGTATTTAGGGGATAGGTTGTTGACTCTCGGTATTTGCCCTTTTCCATCTTCTATGCGACCATAGCCAATAGCTAGGGTTTTGCTTTATTTCTGCCTCTAATAGCCTTGAATAACTTTCAATAATGTCTGAAGAATCCATAGCTGTAGTTTGATCTGAAATAAGTGAAAAATGCAAGTGGTATTTGCCATCTTCCAATGGTGATTGGTGGGCATAATAGACCGGCAATTGGTATTTCAAAGCTAATTTTTCTGCGCCTCTCAACCATGGAGTTCTTTGATTTAGGAAGGTATTCCAGTAAACTCCATTCATATTCACTGGACCCTGATCGGCAATAAATAAATAGAAAATTGATTTATTTTTATTCCCTGCTAAAACTCTAACTGTTCTATCAATAGGTTCTACTAAAACCCCAAATTTTCCCCGTATTTCTTGCATAAGCGAATTCATATATTTGCTTTTTAAAGGTTTATAAAAAGCCAAAACAGGTGTAGAAATAAATATTGGTAGAGAGCCTAAGTTACGTTCCCAATTACCAAAATGTGATGCCATTATAATGCCTCCTTTTTCAAGGTCAAGATTGGAAATGTCACAAGTTAGATGCTTTAAAATTCGTGCTTTGTCATGAGAAATAAAGTCAATTATTTCTAGAAAGTTGTTACTAAAAATCCTATAAAAATCCTGTCTAATTTGTTTTATTATCTCTTCGTTTTTCTCTGGGAATGAGCGTTTTAGATTGTGTGTGATGACTTTTTTTCTATACTTAATGATATAAGTTATGAAAAAATTAAAAATGGAAGTAAATGATTTCGTTATTATTGGAAAATGTGTATGTATAAATCGTATTGTCTTTATCATAATACCCTATATAAATATATTGTTGCGTAATGGCAATTTCAAGTCACCAAGAGGTGTCAATGCATTAACAAAATGAATATAATCATAATGCAGCAAATCTGATTCATTGATGGGAGCTTCTAAAATTTTACCTGAGTTTAGTAGGTGGTTTCGTCGAGTTCCCTTCAAAAGTGGATGACTTGATGTAAAATATTGATTGCCAGTCTGAAAAACCAAATTGTAAATTGAAGCGTCCGTAACAAATCCTGCCCGAGAAATTATAATTTCGTCTGCTTCTCCTTTTTGAGCATACAGATCATTTATTATTTTTCTATCTAAATACTTATGATCATAAGTGATATCATCATCACGTACAATCTTTATTTTTTCTATAGATTTCTTATTATAATTTTCAAAATGCACTGTTTCTACATTTTCTGAATAGACTATTCTGCATTTTACTAGTCCTTGTGCGTATTGATAAGGTATGCGAATATAATTTTTGAGATTTATAGAACGGTGCATTCCAAATAATGATTTTCTACTCGCATTGCATCTCTGATTATGCATTGCAATGTTGAACACTTTTCCATTATAAATTTTAATACTTTCTATTAACCGGCACATACACTTTGTCCAAACATTCTTGAAATTCTTTCAGTGACTCACTTCTATACGTAATGCCACCTCCACTTCTATAAAAAAATCTGTTATTTTGATTCTCAACGTATCGTATCATCACTCCAGAATCAAGATTTTTACCATCAAATATTCCGAAAATTCCAGTATAATATCCTCTTGGTTCTTGCTCGGCCGCTTGTATTATATCTAATGTTTTTAATTTTGGTGCTCCACTTACACTCCCAGCAGGCACAAGTTTTATTAGGATATCAGCAATTTGGGAGTTGAAATTTGAATTCAAATTACCAATAATTTCAGAGCTTACTTGTAGTATTGAATTGTGGATAGTATTGATTTGTTGTGTAAATCGATACCTATTTACTTTTACATCGTTTGCTATTTGACTAAGGTCATTTCTGAGTAAGTCGACAATGGTTGCATGTTCTGCGGTTTCTTTTTTATCTTCTAGGATTTGCTTTTTGGCATCCGGGATTCGGGCGTCAATTGTTCCCTTCATTGGGTAGGTTTTTATTTGATTGTTTTCAATTTTTATAAATGTTTCTGGTGAAAATACACAAAATTGATTGTCAAAATAGAGTTTGTATTTTGCATGGGCAGCATAAAATAGTTCTTTCAAGGAGTAATTTGTAAAAATTTCTGTTTTAATTGTTAAGTTTAATAAGAAAGAATTACCATATAAAATCTCATTCAATGCGAAATCAAATTTATCCTTATACTCTTGATACTCTATTGGAGATATTGTGAAATGAAGCGGTTTACTTTTCTTTGAGGTTAATTTGTAATTTTTCTTATGACCTAATTTAAAAAGCACGTCTTCTGGTAGTTTTGATAAGGCGCAAATCCATGGTTTTTTTAGCTCGAAATCCAATAAAAATAAGAAAGGAATCTTTGCTTTTCCTAGACGATTTGCCTCAACTTTCCATTCATGCAGTGCATCAACATCAGCCACAAAAACTATTTTGGCTTGACATAATATATAATATTTGTTTTCCAGGTACTTAAAGCCGGATTTGTGGAAGGGTCAGAAACATATTCTTCTATGACGGGAGGAACAATGGCAAGATTATGATCTGCTAAATAATCATCAATGGCTGTATGGACAAAACCTAGCCCTCTCTGATCTCCCACATATTCCACTATTACTGAACGACGAGAAGGAATGGTCAATGTTTTTGCAGCAGCAATATTATTTTCCGCAATTGTCGGTACTGCTGCTCCAACTTCTGTCAAATTAGTATCATTAAACCAAGAAAAGTACAATTTACACGCTGGACCGGAAGGGGCAACTCCACTATTGATCACATTTTGATATAGTGTTGCCAAAGTTTGGGTATAAAACTGTTGAATTTCTTCACCTTTTACGCTTCCCGAATTGTATAAAAAGTATCTTGTATTTGGTGCTTGCTCCTTGATATAGAATCCATTGTAAAGTTTTAGACCAGACCTTTCGTCGGTGATTTCTTTAACATTAGCTAATTCTTTTTCGAGTTGCGATTTTAAGGTTCTAGACTTAAACCACTTGAATAATGAACTGAGTTTTGATGTTCTGCCCTGAATAGTAGCTTCAATATCAGTACTCAAACTATCAGATTTTACAAAGATGTACTGTATTTCTGTTGCGTAGCCTTTTTCAGGATTTTGCAAAATTAAGATAGTATCATTATTGCTTTTTGGGATATCAAAATTACCATCTCCAAATTTTTCTGATTTGTAGGAACATTGTGCATTTTGACCTTTCGGTACTTTTTTACATGTCAACTTAAAGGATTCATCTTCTTTTAAATAGGATATCCTTCTTTTTAAATTCAAATCATTTAAAATATTGTAGACAAACGGCTTTTGTACTTGAAATTTGTGATCCAATTTCGTTTCAAATTGTGGGCTTATCATTAATGTCAAAATAAGCCAAAAAGCAAAGATTCCAATAAAAATATAAAAGTACGGTTTAAATTTACTCATATGCTTCACTATAGTGTCATAATGTCTTTCTCCTTATTATCGACTATTTGATCTATTTTGGTCATGTAGCTATCTACTTTCTTCTGAATTTCATCTTCTTTGCGTTTTCCAGAATCTTCTGGAAATCCATCTTTTACTTTCTTTTTTATAAAATCTATAATTTTATGACGATGGGCTCTAATAGCCACTTTTGATTCTTCACCAGCTGCTTTGGCTTGTTTAGCAAGGAGTACACGTCTTTCTTCGCTCATTGGAGGAATAGACAATCGCACAACATCACCATCATTCATAGGTGTAATTCCTAAATTGGCTTCAAAAATACACTTTTCTATTGCGCCAAGCATCTTCTTTTCCCATGGTTGTATTGCAATTGTACGAGCATCAGTAGTACTAATATTGGCGACCTGAGATAGAGGGGTGGGAGCTCCATAATAATCCACCATAAGACCATTCAGCATGGCAGGAGATGCTTTTCCCGCCCTAATTTTATTAAGTTCAAAATCTAGGTGTTCTAACGCTTTGTCAAAATGCTCATACACCTGCAGGACATGCTCGTCAATTTCTGCTAACATAATTAATGAAATTTAAGTCCCAAAATTAATAAAAAGATATTAAGTCGTCAAATCAAACGACTTAATATCTATCAATTTTTTATTTTTAGTCGTTACTTGATCCAAGAAATCTAAGTAAAAAGTATAAAAACATAACCAAGGCACTTAAAGCTTGGACCACATAAGTCATTGCAGCCCACCACAAGGCATCTTTCGCGCCATCGTGCTCTACACCAGCCATAATTCCTGAATCATCTAACCAAGCCAGTGCTCGATTTGAAGCGTCAAATTCCACAGGAAGCGTCACTAAACTAAACAAAGCTGTGATGCCAAATGTAGCAATAAGTACCATTGCTAATACATTTCCTCCCATATTTGCACCGACACCTACCATAAGTGCCATAAATAAAAATTGTTGTATGTTTGAACTGAATTGGACTATTGGAACCAACCTAGATCGCATTTGTAACATACTATAAGCTGTTGCATGTTGGACAGCATGTCCACATTCATGCGCTGCTACGGCTGCTGAAGCGATGGATCTTCCATTGAATACATCAGGAGATAACGCCACAGTTTTCGTAGCTGGATTATAGTGGTCCGAAAGAAATCCTTGACCTTCAACTACCCTGACATCATTTATGCCATAATGATTTAACATTTGCACCGCAACATCTTTTCCTGACAACCCTCGCGCTGTAGGAATTTTACTGTAATGTGCAAATTTTGATTTTAGCCGTCCACTGACTACCATTCCTAAGAGGGCAAACAACCCAATGATTACAAAATATCCTATACCCATTTTTTAATTTAAAGAAGTAATTAATTAATAATATCAAATCCTGTATATGGTCTTAAAGCAGCTGGAATCTTAATACCATCTTCTGTTTGATGATTTTCAAGAAGCGTTGCCACGATTCTTGCCAAAGCAAGTGCACTACCATTTAGGGTGTGTGCTAACCTTGATTTGCCATCTTCATCCTTAAATCTCAATTTCATACGATTAGATTGAAATGTTTCAAAGTTTGAAACAGAACTCACTTCCAACCATCTTCCTTGAGCAGCAGAATAGGTCTCAAAATCAAATGTCAATGCTGAACCAAAACTCATATCACCTCCACATAAACGCAAGATCCTAAATGGAAGTTCAAGTTTAGTTAATAAACTTTCTACATGTATAAGCATATCCATCAATGCATCATATGATCTATCCGGATGCTCTATTCGCACTATTTCAATTTTATCAAATTGATGCAATCTATTCAACCCTTTTACATCGGAACCATAGGATCCAGCTTCTCTACGAAAACATGGTGTATAACCTGTCAATTGTATAGGAAAATCTTTTATGTTAAGAATTTTATCTCGGTATAAATTGGTTAATGGCACCTCGGCTGTCGGAATTAAGTAAAAATTGTCAATCTGACAATGGTACATTTGACCTTCTTTATCTGGTAACTGACCTGTCGCTCTTGCTGTTTCTGCATTTACCAATAATGGTGGTTGCACTTCAAGATAACCAGCTTTTGTAGCCTCATCTAGAAAAAAATTAATCAAAGCTCTTTCTAATCTCGCACCTTTCCCTTTATACACAGGAAAACCTGAACCGGTCAAAAGAACACCATCCTTAAAACTTATAAGATCGTATTGCTCAGCCAATTCCCAATGTGGTTTTGCTGATTTGTCCAAGTTAGGCATGTTTTGCAATGATTCTTTGAAAACTTCATTATCATTTGCATGGCTTCCTTCTGGCACAGATATATGTGGAATATTGGGAAGTTGAATAATTAATTCTTCTAATTCAAGTATAATTTGATTAAGCTTGTTTTGACCATCAGAAATTTTAATTTTAAGATCAGCCACTTGAGATTTTGCTTCATTTGCAGCAACAGAATTCCCTGCCTTCATATATGACCCTACTTCATTGGCAATCTTTTTTGAATCTGCCAACAGGCCATCCAATTCAGTCTGTGTTTTTTTTCTGTCATCATCTTTTTCAATAATTTGATCGACTAAAACAAGCATTTCAGGAGCTACTTTCTTTTTTTTCATCCCTGCTATCACTCTTTCTTTCTCTTCTCTAAATAATCGTAACTCTATCATTTAAAACAATTTATATGGTATTTGATAAGAATTGTAAATAAAATTTTAAAATTTTTCGCAAAGATAATGATTTGAATTACAAAGAATATCTTAAATTTGTGCTTTAATTTTCAAATTGACTGTCGTCCGACAGGATATTCTATCAAAATTATAATTTTTCTTTGTAAAGGTTCTGACAATTTAGATTTTTTGTACATATATGTTTTTTGTACATACGTCGTAAAATGATTTGATCCTTTTTATTTAAATCAATAATCTATTTTCCACTTTAAATTGATAATTTTCTACGATGTACGATATTTTACAGTTAAATGATATGTTAGTGCCTGACCTTAAAGCATTAGCAGAAAAATTAGGTCTTCAAAACGTTAAAAAATATAGCAAGCAAGAACTCATTTACAAGATTTTGGATCAGCAGGCCATAGTTGCAAAAAACTCGAATGAAGTTATAAAGGCACCAAGATCTGAGATGCCTGCTAGATTTGAAAAGGCTACTCCACAAAACCCACGTGTACGTACACAAGAAGCTGTGGAAGTCGGAAAAGATGAAAGTTCAGAATCGGTACCAGTTTCACCAGTAAAAGAAGCTATTGAACCCAAAACTAAAAGGAGAGGGAGGCCTGCAAAGAAAGAGTTGGATGAACCAACTCCAGAGATAGTGGCTGTGGATAGTAAACCAGTAAGAGAGGAAAAACCTGATAATCAATTGCCAGATGAAAATGAAATTGATTCTCAAAATCTGAGAAAAGACAGACCAAGAGTACAACGCCAACCTCAGAAAATAGAATACACCCCAAAAGTGGCACCGATTGCGGAATCACCTATTAGTGAAACTGAAGATAAAGCAGTAGCGACGCCTGCAAATGACGTGCCGATGACAGAACGCAATGCAGTGAGAAATGAAGTACAGAATAGGCCGAATCAAGATGTAAGAAATTTCCAACGACCGCCGATTGTTGAAGCAAAGCCTGATGTACCGAAATTTACACCTGACCTAGATGGAGTCATTGATAGTGAAGGTATTTTAGAATTGATGGTGGACGGATATGGATTTTTAAGATCTTCAGATTATAATTATTTATCTTCACCTGATGATATATATGTAAGTCCTTCTCAGATCAAATTGTTTGGTTTGAAGACAGGAGATACCGTACATGGGACCATTAGGCCTCCAAAAGACGGAGAAAAATATTTTGCGTTATTGAAAGTCAATAGTATAAATGGCCTAGATCCTCAAAAATTAAAGGAAAGGGTGCCATTTGATTATTTGACACCATTATTTCCAAATGAAAAATTCAAGCTGACCTCCCATCCTGCAGGTAAGGATTATGGCAATAGGATGATAGACCTTTTCACACCGATCGGAAAGGGACAAAGGGGATTGATCGTAGCTCAGCCAAAAACCGGTAAAACGTTCCTCCTCAAAGATATTGCGAATGCTATAGCTGATAATCACCCTGAATGTTATCTCATAGTATTATTGATAGATGAGAGACCAGAAGAGGTGACTGATATGCGTAGATCGGTGCATGCAGAGGTAATAGCGAGTACCTTTGATGAGCCAGCAGAAAATCACGTTCGTGTTGCAGGGATTGTATTAGAAAAAGCAAAAAGATTGGTGGAATCAGGACATGATGTAGTTGTATTGTTAGATTCAATTACCAGATTAGCAAGAGCATATAATACTGTGGCGCCTACAAGTGGTAGAGTGCTTTCAGGTGGTGTAGAAGCAAATGCCCTTCACAAACCTAAAAAATTCTTTGGTGCTGCAAGAAATATAGAAGGTGGTGGATCATTGACTATATTGGCTACAGCTTTGATTGATACAGGATCAAAAATGGATGAAGTCATTTTTGAAGAATTCAAAGGTACTGGTAATATGGAACTTCAGTTGGATAGATCCCTTGCTAATAAGCGCATGTATCCAGCTATCGATATTACTAGATCAAGTACCAGAAGAGAAGAATTATTACTACCAGAATCTATTTTACCAAAATTATTCATTTTGAGAAATCATCTTGCTGATATGAAGCCAGATGAAGCAATGGATTTCATTAAAAAACACATGTCAGGTACCACAAGTAATGATGAATTTATAATATCAATGAATGGATAATAGAAAAAAGAGTACTATTTTCCTTTAAATATTAAACAAAATAGTATCTTTGCAATCTTTTTTGAATAAGAGTTTATTTTAAGCATAGAAAAGTTAGAATTTCATGAAACGTACGTATCAACCTTCCAACAGAAAAAGAGTAAATAAGCATGGTTTCAGAACTAGAATGGCTACAAAAAATGGCCGTAAAGTTTTGGCAAAAAGACGTGCTAGAGGAAGATATAGATTGACAGTATCAGACGAAGTGTATACTAAGTAGTATATTTAAATACTTCATTCTTTTTCAATAGGTTATAACCTTATATAATGGGTTATAACCTATTTTTTATTCTAAAAATTAACTTGGGTAAAGTGCTATCTCACGATTTTATAAAAGTACTCACTAAAGTTCTGACTGTTGGTCTGATTAAATTATGAAGATTTAAAAGCCAAGTTCCAATTCCGAAATAAACACAACTAAAAATACTGTTAGCAATAATACCAATAATTGGATGAACTGGAAGCCTAATAATTGTCACAATGACTAAACCACTTAATAGTAGTAAAGTCATGTAAAAAATACTAACAGGGAGTTTAAATTTAAAGTTATTCAGTACAAAATATATTTTATACCATTGTAAAAAAGTATATGAAATCAACGTAGATAAGGCTGCACCCGTGATACCATACCACTGAATGAATATATAATTCATCAATATGTTTAAGCCTGCCATAAATAATAAGAAGTATAAACTATACTTGTATAGGTGCGAATAACTCAAAATAATGGAATTAACACCCGTGATAATGTCAATTACTCTAGCGAGCCCTAACAGTAATAATAGAAGTCCCGTTGTCAATAATCCATTTGGTATTTTTTCAGTTGGGATCAGTCCTAAAATGTATGGCCAAGCTGCATAGATAAAAAGAAAAAGCATCATGCTCACTGCTCCACCTAAGATAGCAGACTTAGTGTAGATATCATCAATATTTTGGTGGTTTTTGGATGTCCAACTTTGGGACACAACGGGAGCAGCTATTTGATTTAATGATTTTGTTGGCAAATCTATGACATTGCTGATTGTTAAGATATAAGTGTATAATCCTGCAGATGGGATATCAACCATTGCTGCGATCATTGCAATATCAATTCTAAAAGCGAGGGTTGAACCTAAACTATTCAGCATGGAAAAGCCCATAAATCCATTAATTTCATTTGTATTTTCTATAGATAATTTAGGTATTCTCCAATCTACTTTTTCTAAATTTAGTGCATATAAAACCATGGATATAAAAACTACGACGTAGTAAATCAATATCCATAAAACAAATGTTTGCAGTTGAACTTTAAAATAATAAGACAAAATAATCCCAATAGGAAGAGCAAATTTAATCCCAGCTGTGAAAATCAAATCTGGGATTACGGTCCGCAATTTTGCATTGGAATAATACAAAAATACTGTGGTCAGATTTAATAGAATAGCAAGTGATAAAATTACATACCAATATTCAATAACATTGTTGATATTTTTGAAAATTAATGAAATGTCATCTTTTCCAAAATAAAACAAAGTGACAACTAAACCCAATCCAATTATTGTAGTATATATTGTCCTTTTAAGAAAATACGGTAAAAAATTACTCTGAAGTCCTAAGCTTGAAAAAGTTGGATAATATTTTATTATCGTGCCATGGATACCAAGGCCTAGAAAGGGAAGCAGAATGGATGCATTGCTGAATAAAGTTTGAAAATAGCTGTAAAATTCAAAATTATAGGGATAAATGTACACCATACTGATAAATCCCACAAATGTTGCTGCAAGGTTTATTATGGTAGATTTTGCGCTTTGTCTGAAAATAACTCCCAAAAATGTACATTTTCAATTAATCATCAAAGATAACGCATATTAATATTTTATTATGTGATTTTCTATATAATAAAAAAATTATATCATATTTGTAACATTTTTTCATTAAATACCGTCGAGTACATAGCATGCAGAGAGAGAAGATAAGCATTCTCGATTTACCATTTAAGGATAAATTATATCGGTTTGCTTTAAATATTGTAGGTAACACTTTTGATGCTGAAGATATTATGCAAGAATTGTTAATCAAGATTTGGAACAGGCAAGAACAATATTCCACACTTGACAACAAAGAAGCATGGTGTATGACAGTGACTCGAAATCTTGCGATAGATAAAGTAAGAGGTCGCAAAGTGCAAACGAATGACATTGACGATTTTCATCATCTAAGAGATCAAGACGAGACCCAAGATAAAAAGTTGGAATCGTCTGAGCGCTTTGGATTTGTTATGGATCTCGTGAATGCATTGCCAGAAAAGCAGAGAATGATCATTCATCTACGTGATGTGGAAGGATATTCATACAAAGAAATTGCTGATATGCTTGAAACGTCATTAGAATTTGTAAAGGTCTCATTACACAGAGCTAGAAAATCCCTAAAGGATGAATTGTTAAAAAGAAATTTTAAGAAGTATGAATAAGTCAGATATAGATAATATTTTAGATAAATACTGGGAAGGCGAGACATCTGTGGCCGAGGAAAATATTTTGAAAACTTATTTTGCTTCCGGAAAAATTGATGAAGCGCATGCACCTTTTGCACCCATGTTCGGATATTTAAAAGCACAGGCTTCAATTGAGTATACACCATCTGTGCCTGTAAGAAGGATTTTCCCTAAAGTTTGGGTAAGTGTTGCAGCGGTAGCAACTTTTGTTTTGGCTAGTCTTTTTATGTTAAAGACTTATACTGATAAACATGAAAATGCAAATTCCATTGCACAAATCTCAAAAGGCGAAATTCAAGATCCTGAAGAAGCAAAAAAGCTTACTGAAGATGCATTGATGTTGATAGCCGAAAAATTTAACCTTAGTCAGGATATTGTTCTAGAAAACATGGAACATGTCGATAAAGCATTTATTTTCAAACAATAAAATTCAATAATATTCATAATATGAAGGCAGTATTCAGTTTTTTTATAGCACTTTTAGTGACAAATATAAGTTTCGGTCAAGATGCAATCGAAAAACTTTTCAAAGATTATCAAAATAATGAAGATTTTAAGGTCGTATATGTTGCACCAAAGATGTTTCAAATGGTAGCGAAAATGACATCTGATTCAGATCAAAATGAATTCAAGGATATAGTCAAAGACTTGAAAGGTTTGCGAATTTTGTCAACTGAAAAAAACGCACCCCAAGTTTACAAAGAATCAAATAGAAGATTGTCAGTCACTGGGTATGAGGAACTAATAACCGTAAAAGATAAAGATCAAAATATTCGTTTTGTGACCAAAGAAACAAATGGTAATATCACGGAGTTGCTGTTATTAGTAGGGGAGGAAAAGGATTTTACTATGATCAGTTTTGTAGGTAATATAGATTTGAATAAAATATCCAAGTTAGCTTCAAAATTGAATATTGAAGGTGCAGAGCATTTGGATAAAGTGAAAAAGAAATAAGAAATCTTTCAACCTAATTCTTTATCGCACAAGACACCCATACGTATGTTGATCAAGTACATTATCATTTCAGGATTAATTTTAAGCTTTAAACCAAGTATGGCACAATCCAGTGTAGATCGCGCCTTTAAACAAATACAAAACACTACCGATGGAAAGGTGATTACGCTACATAGGTGGTATTTATTTGATTGGGTACATATGCAGTCATTGTCAAAATCAACTATGGATGTTATAGAGAAGAATATTGAAATTATCTCTTTTGCAAATACAAAACTGGACAGTAGTAGATACAATACTTTTAAAATATTGGACAATTATTGTGAACAATTTGAAGATATGGACAAGTTTAAGGATTTTTTTACATTTACTTTTTTAAAGTACAAAAATCGTGTCATGATAAGATCAGAGAAAGATATAGTCAAGGATGCTGTTTTTCTAGCTACTGACGGAGAACATTTGAACGGAGTCCATATAAAATCGAAAATACCATTGTCAAAATTCAAAGATATTTTTTCTAATGAGATTTTGGGACTTATAAAAAAATCGAATCCAAAATATAAATCCATTTAAATAAGAAAAATGAGACATGCCATAATTATTTCAACATTTATCTTGATTGCATTTTCGTCTGAGATATATAGTCAAAATGACATCTTGCATCTACTCAGAAAATATAAGAATGATTCAGGCGTACTTTATTTTGATGCGGTAAGTTTGCTCAAGAATAAAATTACTTCAACATCTGATTTGAAATCAGAGATTACTGCTGCAGATATTTATGTTTTTGAAGGGGTGAACGATGTGAGTGCATCAGATAAAAAAAAGATGAATGACTTCGTACAATCGAAAACATTTGAACTATTAATGGACATCAAGCAAAAAGGTACTGAATCGAAACTATTTGTGAAAGAAAAAGGAAATTTTCTTGAAGAATTAGTAGGAATAATGCATTATGATGATTACCATATCTATATTTTTGCAAAAGGCAAGATAATTTACGACGAGTTAGCAAAACTTGGTTTAAATTTTAATCAAGGAGATGGTCTAGAACTTTTTGATAAAGTCAGGAAAAAAGATAAGTCTTAGTCTGCAAACAGACTAATAGCCGCATTGGACAATAGTAATTTTTGGATTGATATTTTTTTGGCGTAGCTTTACGCGAAATTATCAGAACAATGACATTCAGATTTCTTTTTATATTCGTGTGTTTTTGTGTATTCCAATTGAGTCTTTCGGCACAACAATTTTGGCAAGAAAGTTCTTTGGCCAATGCTATTGAATCTGAATGGGATTACAGAATTTTAAAAACATATAGGTTAGATTCAAGAAATTTCTTATCTGAATTTTCATATGATAGAACTGCATATGTAATCACTACATTACCTTTCAAAAATGGTCAATTGAAGGAAGTGGAATTGCAGCCCTATCAGGTTTTTAGTGACGAATTAGCCGCAAAATATCCTGCTATAAAATCGTATAAAGGAAGTTTCAAAGATTCAAGAGACTGGACTATTTATGTTTCTGTTTCACCATATTATATCAATGTTACCTATAGAAGTGTTGCAGGAGATTTTTTATATATTGACCCGATTTCTTTGGATTCAGCTAGTGATTACATACTTTACGAAGTGGAAAATACCGCAAGAAGACACTTTACTTGCAGTGCCATGGATGATCATTATAAAATGACTGAAGGCAATAGAAATTCTCTCGGTGATTGTAAATTGCGAAAATACCGATTAGCCTTATCTTGCACAGCTGAATATGCCAATTATCATGGGGGCACGATTGAAAAAGTACTCACTGCCTATAATAATTCGGTGGCAAGGATAAATTCTGTCTATGAAACGGATTTGGGAATAAAACTTATACTCATAAACAATGTAGATAAACTTATCTTTTTTAATGCCAATTCAGATCCATTTTCCAACAACAATTCAGAAGCGATGCTTGATGAAAACCAAGATATAGTGGATCAGATTATTGGTAAAGCAAACTATGACATCGGGCATGTTTTTAGTACTGGTGATGGAGGCATTGCTAGTATTCGCAGTGTGTGTACTGGAAGTAAGGCTCAGGGAGTCACAGGAAATCCTACCCCAAAAGGTGATGCATTTGATATTGATTATGTCTGCCATGAGATGGGGCATCAATTCGGAGGAAACCACACTCAAAATAATTCTTGCCAAAGGAGTTCAAGCTCATCATATGAACCAGGAAGCGCTAGCACCATCATGGGATATGCCGGTATTTGCGATCCTAATGTCCAAAATAATAGTCATGCTTACTTTCATAATCACAGTTTGAATGAAATTTTCAATTTTATTGTTGCTGGAAACGGTAAAACATGTGGAGTCGTCGAAGAAACACTAAATAATTCACCGGATGTGACAGTTGCGAAATCCCTATATGTTATTCCAAAATCAACTTCATTTTTTCTTGAAGCGCAAGCTACTGATCCTGATGGCGACTTATTGACTTATTGTTGGGAACAATTTGATAGAGAAGTCGGTACAATGCCGCCGACATCCGCCAATATTTCAGGACCTATGTTCAGATCTATTTTACCATCAATTTCTCCAATACGTTATTTTCCTGATCTTCAAAAGAAATATGGTCAATGGGAAGTATTGCCTAGTGTAGGTAGAACCTTGAATTTTAAATGTACTGTTAGGGATAATTCTCAATTCGGTGGTTGTATCGATGAGGAATCAGTAAGTATTATTGTCAATGGTGCAACGGGTCCATTCGTAGTAACGTATCCTAGTACAACTGGTGTGTCATGGCAGGTAGGGAGTGCACAAACCATTACATGGAATGTTGCAAATACTGATCTAGATCCAATCAAATGCGCTAAAGTCGATGTACTTTTATCATTAGATGGTGGTAAGACATATCCACATATTATAGCCACTGGAATTCCGAATAATGGAAGTACATCTATAATTACACCTAATTTTCCAACAACCACTGCCAGAATAATGGTTAAATCAGCTAACAATATTTTCTATGATGTGTCTGATTTTTCTTTTAAAATAATCTCAACATTTAGCATTTCTACTCCTTCTGAAGATTTAGTGGTATGTCAAGAAGATGCAGTTTCGTTTCTTGTCAATGTCCAAGGGCAATCGAATTCAGCACCTTCACAAGTGTCTGTAAACCTAATAAATCTTCCTGATGAGATCATAGCTGATTTACCTTCTGATTCTGTAGCTGTACCAGGTGAAATAATGATTAATCTGTCTAATTTAAGTGCATTGTTGCCAGGAATTTATACATTTCAGGTAAATGTCATGGCAGGTGTAGAAAGTTATAAATTAGATATAATTATCTTAAAGGGTGTTCAATTTGCTTCACCACTTAAAACTAATACACCAATAAACGGTACTTCTGTTAGCAATAATGTGACGTTTGAATGGGATGATGTGAGTGGTATTCAAAACTACACTTTTGAGATTTCAAAGACAAATGATTTTAGTAATGCAGATGTGATTGAAAATCCTACAAATTCACTTCGCATGAGTTTGGATAACGACAACGTGTATTTATGGCGTGTTAAAGGAAATTCACCATGTATTGATATGCCTTTCAACGATCCCCAATATCTTTTTGTTACTACAGATACATCTTCAGCTATAATAATTAATAAGAATCAGATTTATGTTGAAAATGGGTCTAGATATACCTTGTCAAAAAACGATATCTTGTTGACAGATTCTCTAGGTAATTCAAAGTTTTTCGTTCAAAGAACACCTAGCCAATCCAGCCTATTAAATGTTAACACAGTACTGGTAAAGTATGACACTTTTCATTATGAAGATATTTTTAATGGCAATATTGAAGTGTTTTCATCAGCGCCAGCAGGAACAGTTGATACAATAACATTGCATCTATTAGACCAAAATAATAGATGGAAATCACACATTGACTTAATTGTCAATATAGTCAGTAATGATCTTATCCATTATGGTTATAGGATGCTTGAGCCTATTTTATGTGCAGAAGATTCTTTAGCAAAGGTAGAGATATTGCGGTTTGGGGATGCAAGTACAAATATGATCATTGACAATAAAGATACATTGTCTTCTCAAATAATTTGGTTGGAAAGTGGACAGCATAATGTTTCATTGCTGGATGAAAATTTTCAAGAAGTGCATAATTTTTACATTTCTATTGACCGACCTACGCCGATTCAACTAGATGTTTCTCAAGAGTTCTATAATGTTTTAGCTCAGACTTCAGGAGGCACAGGTGAAGTATTTATAAAAGTGAATGATGGGATATTTGAACAGGCTATGTTTTTCGAAGACTTACCAAATGGTCATTATATTTTCACCGCTCAAGATGAATTGGGTTGTAGTATTCAAACAGAATTGGATATTGTTATTCAACCACTTACACTACAAATTTCCTATGACTCTATAATGTGTTATAATGAGAAAACCACTATTTCTGTCATTCCTGCTGGTGGTTTTGCGCCATACGAATATGCTTTGAATCTATTAGATTTTCAGGCAGATAGCACCTTTAATCTAGGAGTTGGAACATATAAATTTTCTGTTCAGGATAAAGGCGGTCTCATTGTTACTTTGGATTCTATTTTGATCACAGCACCAAAGCAAATCCTAGCTTCAACCTCAGTGAATCGATATGATGCTATTTTAAATGTAACAGGTGGAACCCCACCATACGCATTTAGTGTCAATGATACCACCTATCAATCAAACGAGACTTTAACTTTTAATGCAAATGGAAATTATAAAGTTTATATAAAAGATAGTAATGGATGCAAAATAACAAAGAATATAAGCATTAATGTTTTTAACACTGTCAACCCTACGATCAAACATGTGTCTTGTTTTGGAGAAAATGATGGTAATATTAGGTTTGTCTTCCAGAATGGATCTGCACCGTACATGATTAAGTTCAATAATAGTGATTATACGAGCAATAGAATATATAGTAATTTGGTAGCAGGTATCTATCCATATAAAATTTATGATGCTAAAAATGATACAGTAAGTGGAAATATTACTATTACTGAACCCTTGGAGTTGAGTTTAGATGTCTTATTGGAATCATCAGGTTTTACATTACAAGGTAAAGGTGGTGTAACTCCTTATATGTATTCTATTGACAGCGGATTTGTTTTTGTAGAATCAAATCAATTTAAATCTTTACCTGATGGTACGTATTTTACAGCAGTGAAAGATGCAAATGGATGTGTATTGACTCAGCCAGTTTTTGTGACAGATGTGATTGATTTTTTAGGTGAACCCATCACTGTATTTCCCAATCCAACTTTTGGTAGATGTTATATCAAAGGGCTGACAGCATCATTAGGCAAGGTCAACATAGATATTTTTAGTCTTGAAGGAAGGTTGATTGAGGGTGATATACAACTTGATGAAAAAGACAATACTATCAATTTGACGACCTATCCAAAAGGAATTTATTTAATAAAAATTAATAATTATATTAATACCATTGTGATTAAGGTAGTGAAAGTCTAGAAAAATACAATATTTTTAAAATACACCCCTAAAAAATGATAGGTGTTGTTTAAAATTTTATAAAATAATTTTATTTGTTTGTGTTTTGGATTACCTTTGCGGGATCAAAAAACATAAATAATAATGCCAGTATTTAGAATAGATGCCTTGAGGGCTTCTCGTATAAAAAAGCCAATTGTTGTAGAAGAAGCCGAAGAAAGAAGATCAGAATTGTTTGGCCAAAATGTTTTCAGCGATAAAGTGATGTTGCAGTACATCACCAAGGATGCATTCCAAGTAATTAATGAGTCCATCAAAGAAAATAGGAAAATTGATAGGAAAATTGCAGATCAAGTTGCTTCTGGGATGAAATCTTGGGCAATTTCAAAAGGTGCAACGCATTATACCCACTGGTTTCAACCACTTACAGGGAGTACAGCAGAAAAGCATGATGCGTTTTTTGACTTGATGAGTGATGGGTCAGGAATGGACAAATTCGATGGTAGTCAGCTTGTCCAGCAAGAACCTGATGCATCCAGCTTTCCAAATGGTGGGATAAGGAATACTTTTGAAGCCAGAGGTTATACAGCTTGGGATCCAAGTTCTCCTGCATTTATCATAGGCCGTACATTGTGCATTCCTACTATTTTTGTCGCATATACTGGAGAGGCATTGGATAATAAAGTGCCCCTACTGAGAGCTTTATATTCTCTAGATATGGCTGCAACAGAAGTAGCAAGATACTTTGATAAAAATGTGTCAAAAGTGATTGCAACTTTGGGCTGGGAGCAAGAATATTTTTTAGTAGATAAAGACTTGGCTGAATCTAGGCCCGACTTGATATTATCAGGTAGATTACTACTTGGCCATCAAGCGCATAAAGGCCAGCAATTGGAAGATCATTATTTTGGTTCTATTCCTGAGCGAGCGCTCCAATATATGAGAGATTTGGAAATGGAAGCGCTGAAGTTAGGAATTCCACTAAAAACTCGACACAATGAAGTAGCACCAAATCAATTTGAGGTAGCACCAATTTTTGAAGAGGCAAACCTCGCAGTAGACCACAACTCCTTATTGATGGATCTGATGAAAAAGGTGGGAGCAAGACATGGGTTTGCAGTGTTATTACATGAAAAACCTTTTGCAGGGGTGAATGGATCAGGAAAACATAATAACTGGTCTATGAGTACAGATACAGGAGTTAACCTGTTGAGCCCTGGTAAAACACCAAAAAGCAACTTGCAATTTCTAACTTTTTTTATCAATACTATAAAGGCTGTCCATGATTATGCTGATGTATTGCGTGCCACGATTGCCACAGCAGGTAATGACCACAGACTAGGTGCAAATGAAGCTCCTCCAGCTATTATGTCAGTTTTTATAGGCAAACATTTGACTGAAGTTTTGGATGAATTGGAGCGAGTTACGGATGGAAGTCTAAGTCCTGAAGAAAAAACGGAGTTAAAACTTCATGTAGTTGGAAAGATTCCTGAAATTTTATTAGATAATACGGATAGAAATAGAACTTCGCCTTTTGCATTTACTGGAAATAAATTTGAGTTTAGAGCTGTAGGTTCAGGTGATACATGTGCCAAAGCTATGACGACGCTCAATACAATTATGGCCGAACAGCTTAGAAAATTCAAAGCGGAAGTAGATCATCTTATCGAACATAAGAATATGAAAAAAGATGATGCCATTTTCAATGTATTGAGAGAATTAATTAAATCATCCAAAAATATTAGATTTGAGGGAGATGGATATAGTGATGCTTGGGTAAAGGAAGCAAAGAGTAGGGGATTATCTAATTTTCAAACCACACCGGAAGCTTTAAAAATATTGGTGAAACCGGATACCATCAAGCTGTTTGAATCTCATAATATTCTTACAAAAATGGAAATGGAGGCTAGATATGAAATTAAGCTGGAAGAATATATCAAGAAGATCCAAATTGAAAGCAGAATCTTAGGTGATTTAGCCACAAATCACATTATACCCACGGCAATACAATATCAAAATACATTGATTTTAAATGTACAAGGTCTTAAAAATATCTTTGGGAGTGATTATGCTAAATATGCCAAAGAACAATTGGAACTGATTAAAACTATTTCTATGCATATCACGACGATCAGAGAAAATGTACATGATATGATTGAAACACGGAAGCAGTCCAATATTTTAGACCATGTTGATGAGAAAGCACATGCTTATTGTTATGAAGTATTACCATATTTTGAAAAAATCAGATATTCTTGTGATAAACTTGAATTATTAATTGATGATGAAATTTGGCCATTAACTAAATTCAGAGAAATGTTATTCACACGATGATGCTGTGTATAAGATTTTGATTCATAAAAAAGAGCGCTTCCATATAGATTGCAAGCGCTCTTTTTAGAAAAAAGTATAAACTGCCTTTATTTAGCTTTCATTTTGTTGTTTTTAGGATTGTGTGTCACTTCAGCTAAACCCAGTGCCTCCATCAAAGGTGGAATATACATGCCAACTCTGCCTCTAAACCCCTTTTTTAAGCCGTACCATCCGCCGACTGGATTATTTTCGCTGCGGCCCCAAAATTCTACCGTGCCTTCTTTTGCAGGTTTTTGCTCATCTGCGCTTCCCAATTCTACCCAATCACCATTTTCCTTAAGCATTTTATGAAGGTCATTGATGATGTTAAAATTATACCATAAGATAGTTTTCCCAACGGTACATATAAGGATGTCATTGCCGTCTTTTTGATCCACATGCATGGTGTATTCACTTGTAAGTGGTGGTGTCTGCAAAACCATCGGGTTTTCTTTAGTGCCAATATTATAGCTCATAAATTATTTTTAAGAATATTTGAAGTTAAAATTTATTATATGACGTTAAAAGATTCATAAAGTTATATGACGCTTATTTTCTTGGTTTATATTGATATATTACTTTCTTAGTATTTTCTCCAATGGTCTTCCTTTTGCCAATTCATCGACCAACTTATCTAAGTAGCGTACTTTTTTTGTCAACGGATTTTCAATGTCTTCAATGCGATATCCGCAAATGGTACCAGTAATTAATGTTGCATTTTGATGCAAATTGGCCTTTTCAAAAAAAGTAGTGAAAGTCATATTGCTTTCTATGCAATCTTGTATATCTTTATCATCAAAGCCTGTAAGCCATTGAATCACAGTGTGTAATTCTTCCTTAGTCCTATTTTTTTTATTTACCTTGGCCAAATAGAGGGGATAAACACCTGCAAATGTTATCTTCGCTATTCTGTCATTATGTTCTTTTGTAGTATGCATTACATTAAGAACCCATCAGTAGGTGTTATAGGTTTTGGAATATTTTTCTCTCCCAACATTTCTCTAAGGTCTATTTCTATACTACGGGAAATGGATGTGATTGGTACATCATTGTAAGTGCCCTCAAAAGGGTTTTCTGAATAGTCTCCTATCATTTCCATAAGATAAAATATCCATATAATCAATCCTGAAAATGGAATGGTCAACCAGACAGTATGGCTTTTCAGATCATGAAAAATATTAAGAAGACCAAATGGCGTCAATAGAGAGAATAATAACGTCATCCAATAAGCCACAGAGGCATATTGTCTAGGAAAAGGAAAATTTTTAATACGCTCGCTTCTACCTTGATCTGCATAGAATTCAGCTAAGAGTTCGTACAACTCCATATGTCTGAAGTCATCAAAATAATTATTGTTTTTCAGCTCTTGGAGTCTTGTCATTTGTTTATGAAGGATCTGTGCTGCCATATTTGTTTTACCTGCATAAGCATCAAATTCATCCTCACTTAAAATCTCTTTAATCTCATCTTCCAAATTATGGAAGTAGGTTTCACTTATAGTAGGAACATACAAACCTTTGACTCTCAATTCTGCGTGTTCCCATTCTCTTGAGAGTCTTAATTGATATCTCAATGCAGTAAGCCATGCAATATGACGGTAGATTAATTCTTGTTTGATAGAATTTGCATTCTCACCTTGAATGAAACTAGTGACAGCAGCACCAAAAGTTCTTGAATTATTTACTATGCCACCCCAGATTTTTCTGGCTTCCCATGTTCTATCATAACTGGCATTATTTTTAAAACCTAAATAAAATGCCACAGCGATACCAAGTACGCTGATGGGCTGCCAACTTATTGAAAAATCAAAGTTTAGTTTGTGGTAGAAAAATTCGAACATGATGGTCAATAGGAGGGCATAGATGCTCCCTAAAATGAATGGCTTTTTACTCCAATTAAAGGTCAGCCAAAACCCATACCGTCTTTTTACGTACATACGTCGATTAAAGTTTGTGCAAAAGTAATCACTTACATTAAATTAATAACATCTTTAGTCTTCGAATTTACGGGTAATGAATTTTGAATTTAATAATCTTGCGATAGCCATGTAATTTGGTTTAAAACTGATCACATCACCTACACTATATTTTTTTTGACCACCAGCTGTAGTGTTTGTTCCTATGTCTACTACAAGCATATCTGATGTCATACCGACAAATTTCAAATGATTACCATCGGAAGTGATATCGTCTTTCTCTACATCCAATAATCCGAAATCAAGGATAGCTTTAATAGAAGTTTTACTGATGTCGTCGTCGTTATATTCTGCAATGTGGCCTATATTTCCTTCGCTAAGTACACCCTCAGGTACAACTTTCTTTTCTTTAATTTCGATGATATTAGCTCGGAATTCAAACGCATCGGTGAACATGCTTTTAAATTGCTTTTTATCCAATGGACTTATTCCAAAAAAAGCTGCCTCTCCAACGCGAAAGTGGTTTATTCCTTTTGGGATCATTTTACTTTCTATCAGTGGTAGGGTGATTGAAGTCCCACCCGAAACGTACTTGAGATCCCTATTAAATTTTGCAGAAATGAGTTCTTTATATAATGATAATTGGATTAGCTTGTCATAGCTTGGAGCCACGCCATACATGCATCCTAAGTTGGACCCAATACCTACTACTTCTATATGCGAGAGTTTAAATACACTTTCATAAAATCGGAGAACTTCTGTTCGCAAAATGCCTTCTCTAAGTTCTCCTAGCTCAATCATTATGATGATTTGATGAATTTTATTTAACTTTTTTGAAGCTTCATTGAGTGCTTTGATGGTGGTTAGGGAGCTATTTAAAGAGATGTCTGCATATTTCACTACCTCATCCACATACATTTTGGCCGGAGGTTTTATATAAATTGTATGCATGTTTGGATTGACTTCCTTCAAATTTTTTAAACTGGTCAATCGAGAATCCCCAATAGAATCTATGTGCTCAATTACATCATCTGTGAGAATCTTCTTGATAAATTCTTTATCCCCAGAAAATACTTTTGTTATCAAGCTCCATTGGATATCATGAGATTTAAAATAGGAGCTTAAAAACTTAATATTCTCTTGAATTTTTTTTGTTTTTATTACTAACTCAGCCATACTTATTGTCTTTTTAATCTCATTTCTAAATAGGGGTTGGTAAATCCTAACCTTTCATAAAGATGTATAGCAGGATTGTTTTTTTCAACGTGACTCGCTATGTCACCATCACAGTTTTTAATGACTTGTTGCATAAGTTGTTTGCCTATTCCTTTGCCACGGTGATCTACATGTGTCGCAATATAAAACAAAATATTTTCAGGAATATAACCTCCCATGCCAGTTTTGTTAATGACTGCTGAACCTACAATGGCATCATCTTGTACCATTGTCAAAGTAAAACCTCCAAAAGATGCATGGTCTTTTACTGAGTAGTCTAATGCCTTGTGAATCTGATATTTAGGGTCGCCATATTTTTCTAAATGCATGGCTAGAAAATTTACAATATCGTTTTTGACAGAAGATGATGGTTTGTTATTTTCATCATATACTTTTGTACTTATCATATAATATCTCGTTTACTTATTTAATATTAGATTAATCATTAATGTGAATAATAAACATATTAATGTTTTTACATATAGACATTATAATTAATATATTATTTGGCTTTGGAAGATCAAGTAGATTAAGCTACAACCAATTTGTGATCCTTCCTAAAGAAAGCCTGCCTATTAGACCACACTAGTACTGCCTTTTGATGCAATTTTATCCAGAATTATAAATGATTTGTTATGTATAATTCGGGTTTAATGTGTCCATTATTTGTCAAGAATAGATGTCGAATAGCCGAATAGGTGATTTTTTCAGACAGTAAAACTCCAAAATATCAAAACGACTAAAACTGCAAATTAAATAAATTTGCCATATTTTCTATTCACTTTGAAACGTTTTAAGATCATTTTAGTTCAAAACACATCGGAAAAGATGTTATTCATTGATTTTTAGTTACTTCGAATGTATTAATTCTCGGTGACTAAAAATCAATAAATAATCAATCTTCAAATACTTGCATGATAATTTATTCTGAAGAAAAACTACCAACTAAATATGCTAGATATTTCATCGCCCTGCATTTCTTTTACCTTCATTGGTCCATTTTTCAATAAGTTTGAAATTGGGCTCTGATTTTTCAAGCTCACTATCTATCATATCCTTATAAAGCTTGGAGATTTTGTATTCAGATATTTTGATAGTTTCTTGCATGGTCTCGGGGTCTAATACAATAATCGTATCCTTGGCATCTACCATATTGTCAATATTACGGAGATAATATTCTACGGGAAATTCGTGAGAGGCGATAAGTTGGGAAGTGCAAGGCGTACCATCTACTGTGGTTAAATATTCAACCGTATCGGTAATCTTGTATGTTTTTGGAATCAAGGTAATAGTTTCCTTAAAAGTAACGGGATCCATTCCTATAATCGTATCCACATATTGTTGGCCCTTTGGAATAGAATCAGTCGCCGATACAAGGGCATTTTGATTGTCTATGGATACATAGTATTTTTTAAAACTAAACATCGCAAAAACCATAATAAAAGTGGGAAACATCCATATAAAATTTCGATTTGGTTTTCGGTTGGATTGAAGGTGTGACAACATAATAATTCTTTTTTTTGTAAATGAATAAAATTGATTTATTACAGAGTTAGGCCTAACTGACTGTGCTTGTGAGAGTAGAACTTGGGCGTATTGCTCGACGGTGAATCGCTTTACCATAAGCGCATCGCATTCATATTCATGATTTAATTTTATACTCCGTATCATTGCATGAGAAAATGGATGAAACCAAAACACACATCTAAAAAATGATGCCAGCAATACATCACAGGTATGTTGCTTATCTATATGTATGCGTTCATGTTCCACCATTATTGGGTTTATTTCTGTATTTGGAAGGAAGATATAGTTTAAAAAACTTGAGATTGGGTAGTTAGAATCTTCAACAAAATACACATAATCCTTTTTTGATTTTACAGAAGTTTGAATACATAGATATATTTGTAATAACTGTCTTAAAAACGATAAAACATCCACGATATTCCGAACAAATATATAGTGGTCAATATCCAAAATAGGTCGATCTCATTTTTAGTTCCTTGGAAAACGGTCGCAACATTATTAGGTATGGCAACCATTTTTACCACAATAGGATATGCTTTGATCGAGATAAGAGGTAAAACCAATGTCATGACTATGGTGCCAATTAAAAATACCCTATTTGCAAAAAAGTGCGTTCCTTTTGAAAAGAACATCAAATAAATACCATAAAGGATGAATAGTATGAAGGATGCTTTAGCGAAGTATGGTAATTGTGGCATCCCTTCAATCAAATCAAGTAGCTTTGTCATGGTTTATTTTTTAGAGACTTCACTAAACTTTCTAATTCTTTAATATCAATATCCTCTTCTTCCATAAAATATGAAAGCAGTTTGGAACGGTCACCATTCAATAACTTTTGAAAAAATTTTGAAAAAACGGATTTATTAAACTGTTTTTGTTCAATAATAGGGTAGTATTGATGCGATTTTCCAAAGACTCTATATGATAGCCACCCTTCTTTTTCAAGTTTTCTAATAGTCGACAAAACTGTATTATAAGGCGGCTGGGGTTCGTGTAAATACGCTATAATTTCTTTAGGAAACGCTTTACCCAACTTCCAAAAAATTTGCATTATCTCTTCTTCTAAATTATTTAAAGTCATGATATTCTAATATATATTATCAAAAACGAATCATTAATCAATATAACGAAAATATAGTTATAATGTTGTGTATTCAGTTATTCTTTTTTAAAAATTAATAATGTTTCATGAAAAAGTTAGGTAATATTGGTTTTAATATTTAACATATTAAAAAAGTGAAGTCTCAGTTCAGCAAAATCCAATTGCGTCCGTTTCATACAAGCCCATGTTTGGTTTCATGAAATATGAAATTGATATGTTAGAACATTTTACTTTAAACAAAAAGAGCTCGGACTAAATCCGAGCTCTTCTTAATTACTCAATCTACTTATTCACACACCGATTACTCGATGATGATCATTTTCTTACTAGCTACGTTGTCACCGCTTTCTACTTTGTACATAAGTACTCCGCTTGCGCTGATGTCAGCTCTTGTAAATTTCTCAGCATTCATACCTTTCACTGCATTCACATTTCTCAATGCTACTACTTTTCCAGCTACATCATACACTGTAATAGTGGCTGCTGCTGCTTCTGGCATGTTGTATCTGATCACTGTCTCTGTTCTGAATGGGTTCGGTTCGTTTTGGTATACTGCAAAGCCTTCTGCATTTGCGCCTCTTACTTCCAAACTTACTTTTCCTACTTCCATATCTTTTCCTATGTACGATTCTGCAGGTGTTATTTCTGAACCTAGACTCAACACTTCACTTAGGCTGCTTGCTCCTTTGGATTTCAATACCAATGTGAACAATACTTCTCCTTCTGCTACTGTTGCTGCTTCTTGGCTTGCATAACTCATTGTCAATTTATCTGCGAATACTCCTACATTTGATGCACTCATTGACAATGCTCCTGATTCTACATCTACAAATTCTGCTCCTCTCATACCCATTGTGAATTGGTATCCGAAGATCTCATTGTAGTTGCTCGCTGTTACTGGTATTCTTACTGTCTCGCCTTCATGTATCATCATCTCCACGACAACAAAGTTAACAGCTTTGGATGTTCTAGTTTCAATTGTTTCTCCAAAATCATTCACTTTGGCATTACCATTTACATCGCCAATTTTAACACCTATAAAGTCTACATTTGATATGTTTGCATTTAGGTTTTGAACAACAATATTTTCAATATATGGGAATGGATGCTCAGGATCCATCGACTGACCTGTTTTAACAAATCTCCAGCTTTCATTATTTGGGTACTGAGTATGAATACCCAAAATTAATTTTCTGATCTCAGATAAATCATTCACAGACACTGTCCCATTATTATCAGCATCAGCTGCAATCATTTTATAGGCATCATTTAATGTCTCTATGTTTAGTATATGTCTTTGTATCAAAACTAAGTCAAATGTTGACACACCATCCATAAAGTCCACATTCTTATGGGACGTTATTTCATAGTTGCCGCCATTTGATGCTGAAATTTGGAAAGATCCATCTTCAACCGTTAATGCTTTTTGAGCAGTACCAGTGTTAGACAAAATTGATATTTCAGCATCTTTCATTGGAACTTGCATCATACTTATAACTCTACCAGCAATATTTGATGTATTTGCTGTATCATTAACCTGTAGGTTTACAGTACAGAAGTCTGTATTCCATGCCTCATCCCATACACTTACATTTACTGCATGTGTGCCTGCTGTCAACCATACGTATCCTGCACTTCTTGATGCTGGTAACCATCTGTATGCTTTACCTTGGTTGTACTCATTTACTGTTGCATTTTGTCCTAAGCCTTTGAAGTAATGCTCTTGATTCAATCTGCTCAATACTGGATGTGTGCCTTCAAATGTGTAGTACAATTTTGACTGTGGTGTACAGTTGTCAAATGAACCTTTATTGAAGTCTACTGCCCACAATTCTACCATCTTAGGATTGGTTTGCATTATTGCTGTGTGTACGCTTACGCAGTATGGTGTTGGTGCTTTTTTGTCTACTGACATCACTGTACTCTCACACTGATCTACGTTGCCACAACCATCTGTCACTTTCCAAAGTACTTTGTGGTTGATATTCTCTGCCAATAAGTTGAAGGCTGGTAATGTCGCTTTGCCACCACTTGCTGCTGTCGGCTTCACATACGTCACATACAAATCATCTGCCAATACTAAGTTTGGATGTAAATTCTGCATGGTTGTCCATGCTGGGTTTACTGATCCGTTTAGTATTCTTGGGATGTATACCCAGATGCCATTGTACGCTTTGTTGATGAAGCTTGATCCTAATCTGTCTACTGTGCCATTTGCCCATAGATCTGCAAATACTTGCCATTTGATCCAGCTCTCCTCTGCACAGATCAACGTATCTGTCGCTGATGCTTCCAATACTACGCTTGCATAACATGCACCATCCGGATTCGCTGCCAATGGATTAGCTGCAAACATCTGGTTGTTACATGTTAAGATTGGTGCCTCTACATCTTTGAATGTATAGTAGTGTACCCATGGTCCACTTGTCTCTTGTGTACACCAGTTCAAGTAATTATACGTTACTCTCCATTTCTTACATGCACCATTCTCATTTAAGAATGTGTCGATTTCTACATTCTCCATGATGATATCACATGGTCCGTTATTTACCACTGGTCTCTTGATCAAGGAATTGTTTTGATCGTTTAAGTCATCTGAGCTGAATCCACATTTATCCCATGGTGTCGTTTGACCATCTTGTGGGAAAGTCACCACGAATGGGAAGGTTACTGTGGTTACTGTGATGTATTGTACACATGTTACACTTACACTTCCTTTTGTTGCTTTGAATGTTCTTCTGATTGTACCTGATTTACAGATCTCATCATAAGTACCTATCCATGCATCTCTGTAGGTGATGTCTAAGCCTTTACATAGGTCATATGCACTTGGATAACCTGTCATTGTCAAGTCTACATCTGTTACCTTCGTATCCTTGCCTACACTTAAGTTCAACTCCATATCACATGTCACTGTAACATCTGCTGGACATACTAGCACTGGTGCCAATTTGTTCTCTACTCTTACTGTTACCCATGTGGTATTGTAATTGTCTTTCATGCCGTCTATGATCAAGTTGTCACCATATACACCATTCATGTTTCCATCATCCCATACTCTCAACTCTACATCGTGTAAGCCATATTCTTCTCCCTCTGGGATATCATCACAACAGAATTTTACGAATTCGCCACCATCTGTATCGAAGTTGCCATCTGCATTCGTGTATTTGCTATCCATTGGGTGGAACCATACTGCTCCTGGTACTTCACTTGCGAAGTTGTTGCCATTGAATGTGCTGTTGTTATTGTGGTTGTTTACTCCTACGTTACCGCATGAGCCGCCATCTACTCTTCTTACTTCAAATGCTACATCTGTACAGTGGTCATACGAACCATTGTCCAATTGGTGGCCATACAGTTTTGCCGCTCCGTCTGCTGCCGTGCCGCTTCCTGTCAAGCTCATCACTATGTATTGTTTTGCTACTGCTACTGGTGCACTTGCATCAATCACTGTGATCGTAGCTTCTGCTGTACCTACGTTACCACAACAGTCTGTCGCTATATACGTAATAGTATGCGTTCCTTTTGTCAAACCTGTCAATACATAAGACCCTTGTACTCCACTCAAGCTTACGCCCGCTGGTACTTCTAATGTCCATGTCAATTCCTCTGGTTTTGCACAGTTGTCTTGCAATTCCCACGGATTGTCTACTCTATAGGTAGCTACACATCCCCATGGATCTACACTCACTGTCGCATCTTTCACTGCAAAAGTCGGTGCTTTGTCATCCACTGCTTTGATTACTTGTAGGTAACCAAATACATCTTGTGAACACCAGTCTAAAATTCTCCACTCTCTCACTACTTTCATATTGCCGCCACATCCTGCTCCACATGCTGGATAGTTTGTGTCCGTATACGTTGTAAAGATTTCGCAGATATTTGGATCTACTTTCTGTGCATGGTAATTTCCATCATATCCTATCTGTTGGTATGTGAAGTAACCATGTGCATATCCCTCATGTAACTCTGTTACTGTCGGTGTCTGTGCCCAGTCATCATAGTAGGCTCCGATATTCGTGCTGCTAGATGGCTGTGGTCTTGAATCTACATCTTTCAATGCTGCTATATTCGCAGGGTCTGTATTGACTCCACATGACAATTCTACTAAGTATTGCGGCGGTGTAAGATCATTTACTGTGATTGCTCCGAATGTAAATGTCTGTGTACAATAAGACTTATTGCCGTAACTGTCTGTAAATGTCCATGACCTCAATAATTCTTTGTCGCCACAATGTTCTCCTTGGACACTATCTTCAAATGTTGCTGTGACTTCTCCACAACCATCCGTTGCTGTCGGTGGCGTGGTGAGGACTGCTTTATTTTGACTTAGGCCGTAAAGCATTTCTACTGTCTCTCCTTGTACTATGGATAAGTCGTAGCATTTGAATGAACAGTCTTCTACCTCCATTATGTAGCGCAATGGCCCAAACGTATTCGTATTGTCATTCCATTTGCCCGGTTGGGTACCGGCATTGCCAAACATCTCTACATAATCTTCATTTGCTAATCCATTTGGTTCACCACTGGCCCAATTGGTATACACAAACGGTTCGCCGCTTACCCACACCCAGCCATTATTGGTATTGTTTGCCTCTGTGCCTCCGTATGCCTCATTATCTGTGGCTCCCAGCCATGTTCGCTGAGCGGTAAAGCCTGGCAATGTCCATGTATTTACTATAAACGCATTTTCTGCCGCACTCGTGATGCATAGCATTTCTCCTCCTACTGCTTGTGAATGGGCATATGCTTGCTGCCATGTATACGTTGAATTCGATAGGTAATATTTCTTATTTCCAAATTTGCCTATCTCTCTAAATGCACTTACATCTGGTGCAGGTCCCGAACAATTGCATTCAACTGTCGGTGCTATTTTATCTTCTATGCTCAATGTACCCCAACATCTATTTCCTGAAGGCCCTACAATTTCATAGGTATGTGAGCCTGTTGGTAAACTGATACCAGAGTTCTGATCTACGTTATTGATCGCATTTGCTTCACTATTGAAAGGCCAAATATTGACTTGATAATCTGCGTAACATGAATATGAGCTGCCACTTAGAAATATGCTAGGATGTAAAGTAACCTCACAATTTTCATCTGATGAAATGTTTATGTGACCATTACAAGTCAAGCTATTTATCACAACTGGATTGGCGCTAACAGTGACTGTAAATGTACACTCATCTATTAACTCTCCAAGATTGGAAACCAATTCATAGGTGATTACATAGCTGCCTCTAGGTAATATATCTCCCGGTTCAGGACCACTTACTTGTGTGATAGTAAACAAATTACATAAACCTGCACCGGTTACTAAATTTGGTAATTGGTATTCGCATGCCCCGTTTGTTAGAGTGATAGACTGATCTCCTGAACATACCAATAAACATGGTGGATCAACGACAGTTATCGTCGTACTAGATGTAGTACTACAACCATTGGCATTTGTTACTGTAACTGTATAAGTGGTTGTCTCTGAAGGTGTTACTGAAATACTTGGAGTTGTCGCACCTGTACTCCACAGGTATGTTCCCCCACCAGTCGCTGTTAGGGTGGCTGAAGAACCCGTGTATATGGTTCCATCATTGACTACTGTGCCTGACATTTCACTCACTGAAATGCTTGGTGTAGGTAATGGATTCACTATAACCACTCCTGAAGTTGTTCCGACGCAGCCATTATTTGTTACAGTTACTGAGTAAGTTCCTGCTGTACTTGTTGAAATACTTGAAGTTATAGCACCGTTACTCCAAAGATAAGACCCACCTCCTGTTGCGGTTAGTGTTACTGTTGCATCTTGGCAAATAATCCCATCATTGTTTACTAAACCTGAATCATCCGTGTATGAAATCACTGGCATCGGAGTAGGATACACAGTAATTGTAAACATAACAGGTGTTCCTTCACATGTAACACCCCCTGATGTGTAGGATGGAGTTACTGTAATTGTGGCAACTTGATTAATAGTTGTTGTATTTACAGCAGTAAAAGAAGCAATATTTCCAGTACCATTTGCAGCTAAACCAATGCTGGTATTATCATTAGTCCAATTAAATTCTACCCCAGTTGGTGTTCCATTAAAAGCTATGGCAGTAGTTGGAAATCCGTTACAAAGTTGTTGGTTGGCTACTGGATTCACTGAAGGAGTAACTCCTGCATTTATCACAATCTGCGATGATGGGCTTATGCAACCATTATCACAATTTACCCATATAGTTTGAGGGGAGTTTGCGGATGTTGTCATTGGATCATAGCTATTGCCAGTTGCTATTGGAATTGCCACAGGGTTAGTATCTGGATTGTCATTGTACCAATTATAAACTGCTAGATTCTGATACTGTGCGCTAATAACAAAATTATCAATCCTTAAAGTACCTGCAGTATTCGTTGCCCCCCAATAATACACTCTATAGCATGTTTCAGTGTTTAAAGTGATCGCTCCACCAGCAGCTGAGCAGCTTGAACCTGTGATAGTACCTGAAAGTAAGGCAGTATTTGGTGATGTGGATGCTACTAAAGCCCATTGAATTGGGCCAGTTCCAGAAATCCTATGATTCCAATCTATCCCTGTTACACCATTAAACATAAATCCTGCCATAGATGAACCGATACAAAATTCAAAGTACTCATCATCAGCTACTGCATCGGCAAGGCTCGTATTTGTAATATCATATCCAGTTGATGTAATCGCAGCTGTACAACCTGACCCAGCGGCTTGGGCACTTACGCTTGTTAGTCCAGATCCAGCAGTTTGAACATTGCCATTACCTGCAATTACTAAGTTAGAAGAAACTCCATCTCCCGTAATACCAGATTCAAAATCCCAAGTTGTGGTTACAGTGACAGGGTTTGTATTTATGGTTATCAAAGTACTACCTCCTGTACAAACTGTAATGGTTGATGGTACCGCTGGTGGTGGTGGATTTGAGTTAATGACAACATTTATTTGATCTATTGTAAAACATCCATTATCTAATTCATACCTAACAAAAATGGTTGATGTCGTACTTACCGCATCTAATCCACTTGTAATTGCATTCATTGCAGATTCTGCATCTGACATAGATGAATAATAAGTTGCATTTCCACCTACTGGATCTTCTCCTAGATCTACACTTAAAACATCTATGGTATTTGGAGAACAAACTGGTTCTGGTTGTGAAATATTTAATGTTGGGTTTGCATTTACAGTAATAACTACTGCATCAGCGCTACTTTCGCATCCATTTGCCAAATCTACACAAGTGACCCAAACAGTTTGAGGACTAGTTGCTGCCGTGGTACCTGGATCGTATGAAACACCAGTTGATTCTGGTATGGCTGAAGGATCTAAATCTGGGTTTGTAAGGTAAAAGTTATAAGTACCAGACGGCACGTTATAATTCGCTGTGATAACCATATTATCAATCCTAAGGGTTCCCGATCCTCCAGTAGCACCCCAATAGTATATTCTAAAACAATTAGAAGTGGAAGGTATGGCAAACGCACCACCTGCTGTCACGCAACTTGTGCCTACAATAGTACCTGTAAGTAAAGGTGTTATTAGGTCATTTGATGCCACCAATGCCCAATTTATTGGGCCTGTTCCAGAAATTCTATGGCTCCATTCCATTGCTGTAACATCTACAAATGATACGCCGGCTAATGGAGTACCAGCACAAAACTCAAAATATTCATCATCGGTTACAGCATCAGCAAGGCTTACATTTGCGACATCATAACCCGAAGATGTAATGGCACCTGAGCAACCTGACCCAGCTCCTTGGAATCCGACATTTGTCAAACCACTGCCAGTAGATTGTGTTGGTGCATCGCTAGCAACATTCATTGAGTTTTGAGAAATACCAAGCCCACTTATACTTCCTTCAAAATCCCAATTAAAAGTATTGGAAGTCAATACCGGAGCTGCGGAAGTGACAGAAATTGTAGTATTAGCACCGTCACAAACTTCAATATTATCTATGATAGGAGGGGCTACAGCTTCAGTAACAATAACTTGAATGGTATCTGGTTGGATACATCCTGGATAGGCTGGTGTAATACCACCATCTGGGGATATATTGCCGTTGTTTACTCCAGTATAATCTAATGAAATTACAACAACTCCAGATGATAATCCTGATGGATTAAAATTATTTGCTGTTACTCCTGTACCTGACCACGCGTAATTACCAGTTCCGTCATCACCTGTAATGATAGCCATTAATTCGACATCCGGTTGGCCTGTACAGTCTGTAAATGGCCCAATATTCTCAATTGCTACATCTGGATAAGCGCACTTATTTCCTATTGACCCAATGTTTGATCCATCAGCAAATATATTTGCATTATAACCTACATTGTCGACATGGGTAAATGTAATTGAAGTATAGGTTCCAACGGGACCTTCTGTAAAAGTAATACTTGATGGTGTGCAACCTATACATGTTGCAGTTAAATTAAAACCAGAAGGACCAGTTACTGTTATGACTTCGTTAAATGTGCCATCGTCTCCGGCTACAGTTGCATCATTGTTACAAGAGCATGGATCGGTTATTGTAAAAGTAAATGGACTGCAAGATACTGGAGATGTAGTAGATGATGTGTTATTACTTACACAACCTGTATTATTATCAATACATCTTGCAAATACAGTAATGGCAGTAGTTGTATAGGTTGGTGCTGTGGTGTTCCATGGACCTGTCGCATTTGTGGCCCATTCCAATGTAGTGAATGCACCACAACCACTTCCTGAAATTGTTCCATCAGTACTTGGACAGACATTATCAACTATTGTAATGGTGGGTTGTGTAGGGAAAGTACAAGTGCCAGGTGCTGTAGTCATCGCTGCTGAAGAAGGACTCGCAGTTGTACCATCTAAATCACATAAACATCGTGTGATAATGGTTTGTGCGGACCTTCTTGATTATATGTTGGCAATGTTGTACTCCAATTGGAGCCATTGTCCGTTGAATATTGTAAGGTTGATTCTGTTGGGCATGGTGTTCCACTTGGAGCAGTAATACTTCCACCACTTACGGTACAGCCACTCATACAGGTGCTGTTTACAATGCTCACATTAGCAGGTGTAATTGAGAGATCTGGACAAGATTGACATTCAGAAGTGTGAGTTCCTAGCCCATCAAAATTATCAGTTGCAAATCCATCCCATTCAATACTCGGATCAAAAGCATCTGATCCTATGGCATCCCCTTGCATTATGGTGGACTTCCTTCTTATTGTATTGTCCATAGTTGATATTACTCCTGTGCCCCATTCAGTGCCTGGGTCAAAACCGATTTGTCCTATAACATCTAATGTATTACCCGAAAATACCAATTCAACAGCATCGTCACCATTAAAAGTGAGTGATCCTGTTGTTTGATCTGCCTCAGCTAAAATGGTTGCATTTGCACTTGAGTGCGCTACCACAAATACACCATATGGTGGGATACTTCCTGTCAAGTTGATCATAGAACTTGATGTAGTAGCACCGTTAAAGTAAATTTTTAAAATTGCATTACCTGTCAATGTAATGGTCGTAGATGTAGGGTTGTAAATTTCGATAGCTTTGTTATTGCTAGTGCCTTCTATATATTCAGATATGAAAATATTTTGGCAATCGGCTCCACAAGAAACTGGTGCTGTGGTTTCCATTGCAACTGTACTTACACAACCTGTAATATCATCAATACATCTTGCAAATACAGTAATGGAGGTAGTTGTATAGGTTGGTGCTGTGGTGTTCCATGGACCTGTCGCATTTGTGGCCCATTCCAATGTAGTGAATGCACCACAACCACTTCCTGAAATTGTTCCATCAGTACTTGGACAGACATTATCAACTATTGTAATGGTGGGTTGTGTAGGGAAAGTACAAGTGCCAGGTGCTGTAGTCATCGCTGCTGAAGAAGGACTCGCAGTTGTACCATCTAAATCACATAAACATCGTGTGATAATGGTTTGTGCCGGACCTTCTTGATTATATGTTGGCAATGTTGTACTCCAATTGGAGCCATTGTCCGTTGAATATTGTAAGGTTGATTCTGTTGGGCATGGTGTTCCACTTGGAGCAGTAATACTTCCACCACTTACGGTACAGCCACTCATACAGGTGCTGTTTACAATGCTCACATTAGCAGGTGTAGCACTTAAGTCTGGGCAAGTACCTGTTATAGATAAAGGCTTACAGTTTGATGATGCCAACATACAATTTCCTGCGGCGAGTAAAGCATTTATGGTTTGACCAATAAAAGTGCTAGGATTCACATTTCCAGGTGGATTTGATGAACCTGAATAATAGTGAATACCATATACACAAAAATCCCCTGCTGGTAGGGAAGTAAAATCTGATGTGGCATTAACAGCATCTATAACGTTAGTGGATGTGTTAACTGCTATATAAGTATAAGAGTAATCTGGATTTGTTTGAGGGATGTTCTCGTAAACGATTGCGCCTGATGGAGATGTAATGGTAACAGTTTCTGTTGTTCCAGAAGCGGCAAATAAGACTAAAGTATATTCTCCACATGTATTATTTAAGGTTAAAGTTAATTGACTAGAAATTGAAATACCGCCACCTGGCACACCATCGGCATCAAAAGCTGTTGAGCCTAAATAATTAGTACAAGGTGTTCCAGTCGCGTATGATCCATCATAAACAGAGAAGACTTTTGCTGAACCTAAGTTAAAAGTATAACTCCCTGCTTCTGATATCTTTATCCTTACAGCAGCGTGCGAATATCCAAAATTTGCATTCGTGCAAGTACCAGGTCCAGGGGCGGCCGGAGATAGATTATAAGCAATATTTACCGTACTTCCTCCAGTAGTAAGCGTCTTTGACGTGATAGCATTACCGTATGCCTGTGTCAAGCCTAAATTCAGCAATGCATCTCCAGCAGGTGCAGAGATGGGGGAATCCGAACAAATGTTGTTGGCTGCAACCTGGCATGTACTTGAAATTGTAAAATTGACATTTGATACATCAAAGAATTTTACACAAGAAAAACAACTGCTTTCTACTTTGATTCGAGCCATTGCTGTGTTTGGAGCATTTGCTGGGATAGCTACAGATTCTGTTCCATCATTAGCTGTATTGGTGCTAAGTGTATATGGGTACGTATATCCTCCATCGGTGGACAATAAGATATTTACTGTACCACATATTGTATTGGTGTTATTCACACTCCACGTTACTGTGGTATTACTACCTGCATTGATTGTCACATTTGTATTTGGGGCAGTAACTGCCAATGGACCTGCAGCGCCACTGACCGCTAATTGAATGGCATCACAATGGATACCTCCACCCCCAGCATTGTTATCTCTGACAGTCAGTTTGAAATTCAACATTCTTGCTACTGAAGGTAGGCATTCTCCAACAGATGCAGGTGTGGGAACATTTGCATTATTTAGAACATACTGTAAGGATGGAAACGTTCTGCTAGGTGATGAATTAGGAGGATAGCTTCTGAAAATTGGTCCTGTGGTTGAAGTACATGCTACTGATGGACCACCGTGTGGAGGGCCTGCATCAAACTGCTCCCAACAATATGTCACATTATCCCCATCATTATCAGTATATGCGCCAATCAATTCAAAAGGTGTGTTGATTGGAATCGTTATAGGTGATGTGGCTGAGCATGGATTAGCTTCAGCTATTGGAGGTGTATTTCCGCTGGACGTTGTAGCAGGGCACGCACTTCCACTACCATTAATATAAGACACCATCTGCTCTAAACTAGCAATATGAAAATAAGGTGAACTTTGATAAAGGATATCTCCAGATGAATTAGTAATATTTTGACCCACAATACCTCCACCAGATGAACATACTCCCGGATACGCCATTATGGTGGTTCCTGAACCTGGTTCATAAGCAGTACTTGCGGCAATATTTGGACCACATGTCGTAGCATCATTTGAATTGAAAGTGTGTGTAGCACTAAACATGTGTCCTACTTCGTGAACCACAGTAGAAACAAAAGAATAGGATAAATCTTCTCCTTGGGACCATCCTCTAGCCTTTTGGATAGGAGAACCTAAATTACTACAAACTACGCCTAAACCTCCCTTGTCCAGACCAAAAAGGTGTAGAGTAATGAAAGACATGCCCTAAGTCATATTCACTTGAAGTAAAATAAGCACTCACTACAGTACCACCATAATTAGCACTACTGCCTCCTGGCGGTATAACATTGAAGGTGTTATCTTCAGGACGGACAGTTACCGTGAGATTCACTGCTAACTCTCGATTGTAAATTACGTTCATTTCATTTACTACTCCTATAGCAGCAGCGGCACCTCCAAATTGTGCCTCGAATTCGTCTGTAATTACAACAGCAAAATCATAAGTTCTAAGTGATGATCCATTTGAAGCGGTTCTATTACCACTTTGCAAATTCCTTAGGCCACTATCAGTAACTTCACATTGAAAAGGCTTTGCCTCGACATAATAAGATACATATTGGTCTAATTCCTTTTTAATTTGTATAGGTAATCCATTCTCCAAGATAGTAAATCCTGATATGGAAGTGCCATCAAGAATTATATTTAATAAATACTGTGTATTATCAGTAGAATAACCAGACAGTGTTTTTACCTGTGGTAATATAGTTTTCATTTCATTGCTCATACTTTTATTTTCAAAAAAGTATAATGAAATAGGTTTACCTTCAGGTGTATACAATGTTAATGGAATTCCTAGAAAAATATTAAAATTTTCTTCCACCGGAGGAGCACTGAACAGTGCATTAATTTTTTCTTGTGGAATCTTAAACGAAAATTTTTGCTTTGTTTGCGCATAGTTAAAAATAGGTAGTATTACAAAAAGTAAAAAACTAGCTACCTTCAGGTTTCTAATACAATTCATCTCAGGTTATGTTTTGGTTCTAAAAAGAGCTAAAGCTCGTAGCAAAGGTAAGTAATAATTTCTCTTTTACGAAATTATATTGAAATTTTTATCATAATAATTAATTTATTATATTAATAACTGTAATACAATGAGTTAAATTTGTTGAGTTATCATATTTAATTCTAATTCTTAGCATTAATTTAATGATATATCTGATTGAAATTTAAACTGAATTTTGCATTAGGCATTCTAGGGAAAGGAAATTATTCAAAATGGATATGATACTCGGAATTTTCTTCCTCAGGCATAGTATAAACTAGCTAGAAAACAAACACTGCGTATAGAAAAAGATGTTAAGTAGAATATTTAACTGATTATTATGTATATTGGTAAAAATTAAACAACTTTAAAGCTCATTTTACTTGACGATTTTTACACCATCAGCCATAAATGAAATTTCAATAAGTGGCTCACTAATCTTAGCAATGTCTGCAGGCGTAAAACCTTCATCTTCTGCATTTTGTTTGAGTTCTTCAACACTGGTCACGTCTCTAAACATCTTTCCCTGAATGTATACAGAAGCACCGGCAATATCTTTCGGCAATACAAACGCATAGTCTTGAAATTCAACAAAAATCTCCTGGGAAGTTGTATCCGCATCTGAAATTACATTGATCCAACATCCTTTTGCTTGACAGACTTCACTTACTTTACCTTTTACCACAATGTAATCGATAGAATCTTTGCCTTCAATTTTACTGATTACAGTGGCAACCGTTTGTGCGGAGACCGTATCGATGGCCTTACCATATGATCCATTTAAACTGACATTTTCTACTTGCTGTTTGCATGATAGACTAAATATAATAACGCTAGCAATTGTTAAGTAAGATATAAAATAAATTTTCATAAAATAAATATTTAGACTTTTGTGTTATTGAAATGTATTATAAAAATTTTAATATTACCTTTACACTTTACCATTATTCACACTGTAAATTTTTAAAAATGCAACTTTTAAATAGATTGGCATTACTGGTAAGTTTTGTGTACATGACTATATTACAATTGAATGCGACTTGCATCTCTGGTAATTGTTACAATGGCAAAGGTACGTATTTGTATGCAGATGGTTCCAAGTACACAGGCAGTTTTTTACAAGGAAAAGCTCATGGAAAGGGTGTGATAGTTTATAAGGACGGTCATAAATATGAAGGAGATTTTGAGAAAGGAAAGAAGCATGGTCTTGGAAAAGAAATCTTCAAAACCAGAGATGTTTATACGGGCGAGTTCGTATTGGGAAAAATAGCAGGCAAGGGGAGGATGCAGTTTTATAACGGTGATGTATACTTTGGTGAATGGAAATATGAAGCCCCTCATGGGCAGGGTAGGTATGATTTTCTAAATGGTGACGTTTATGAGGGAACCTTTGCAAAGGGAAAACTGAATGGCAGCGGTAGGCTTACTTTAAAAGATAATTCTTACTATGATGGAACATGGGTAAACAATAAAAAACATGGTGAAGTAACTTGTTTTGTCAATGGAAAATTGTATGCTCAAATTTATAGTGCTGGAAATCTACTTTCTCAAATAGAGATAATGAATGATCAAGATGCGAATGATATAGGAAAAAATAATGAAAGCAATGAATTGACTTTGACACAAACCACCAAACCACTCAAGGATTGCACTACACAATATTGTGACAATGAATCTGGTTTTTTGAAGTATGGTGATGGGTCACTGTATACTGGCGAATTTATTGGCGGTCAAGGGCAGGGACAAAGGAGAATGTACATATGCAAATGGTGATAGGTACAAGGGTGGTTGGAGTAATCATGCACCTCAAGGTGATGGTATCATGTATTTTGCTAATGGTAATGTTTACAGTGCTTTGTGGGATAATGGTGTTCCTCTTAAGAAGTATCTATATGAGGAACCAAAAATGGAGAAACCCGTAACAAATACAACTCGTCCAGACCTAAAACCAAAAACAAATAACTTTAAAGATATTAATGTGTATGCACTAGTTGTTGGTATCGCTACATACAATCATATGCAATCGCTGAAGTATACTGATGATGATGCTTATCATTTTTATGCCTTGTTAAAAAGTCCAGAAGGAGGAGCAATTCCCGATCAAAATGTTAAAGTGCTAATAGACGATGCTGCTACTACAAAAGCCATTAAAGATGAACTACAGTCGTTAGCATCGCGGGCAGATGAAAATGATGTTGTTTTACTCTATATGTCAGGACATGGTTTGGATGGAGCTTTTGTCCCAAGTGATTTTAACGGATATAATGGACATATTCCTTATGATGATATATTGACAATATTGAATAATTCAAGCGCAAAGCATAAGTTGTTTATCACTGATGCATGCCATTCAGGTTCAATGTTAGCACAAGCAAGATCGCCATTTACAGTTGCTTTAGAGAATTTTTATAGTGCATATAACAGTGCGAAGAGTGGCACGGCAGTGATGATGTCATCTAAAAAAGAAGAGGTATCACTTGAATATGGAGGTCTTAGACAAGGTGTGTTCTCTCATTTTCTCATCCGCGGTATGAAAGGAGAAGCAGATAATAACAATGATAGGTTGATCACTGTAACAGAACTATATGATTTTGTTTCAAAAAATGTAAAGTCTTACACATCGAATGCCCAAAATCCTGCTATTATGGGTGATTATGATCCAGATATGCCTGTAGGTATGATTAGGTAGATGATTACCAAAATAAAAAATAATTGGTAAATAATTTGTTGTTATAGATCAATTTGTTATTTTCGTTGAGATATAGCAATTGATACTTGAAAATGTACACTGCGGCTGATATAGATGACACAAATTTCTTTCTACTTCAAGAAAGACTCAAAAGTAGTTTTCATAAATGGATTGGTAATCAAGATGTTCCAAATACTGTTGTAGTCATTCCAAGTTTGACTTTAGATCAAGGTATGCTCGAGGAGATAGCTGGACAAATATACTATGAGCAGCGTCTGTTATGTATGTTGATGTTATTGAAGATTCCAGCCCTTCATTTGACCTATGTGACAAGTACACCAATCTCACCATTAATTATCGATTATTATCTATATAATATTCCTAATATTGATGTAGATGATGCAAAAAAAAGACTGACTTTGCTAAGTTGTTATGACACTGAGAATATTTCACTTACTGAAAAAGTATTGAATAGACCAAGACTCATAAAAAGGATTAAAAACAGTGTAGTTTCTGACTCCTTTTCGCATTTAGTATTTTTTAATGTCACTGAACACGAAAAAAAACTTTCCTTATTATTAGATATACCGGTATACGGATGTGATCCTTCTTTGGCTGATTTGGGTAATAAGAGTGGATCTAGAAAGATATTCAAAAGCACAGGGATAGGATTGCCTTTGGGATTTGAAGATATTTACTCATTTGATCAAATTGTAGATGCATTAGTTGCATTGAAAATATCGAAACCGCAATTGAAGAAGGCGGTGATTAAATTAAACGAAGGCTTTTCTGGTGATGGTAACGCTATCTATACTTATCCGAATATGGATGAAAGCGAAGATTTGATTACTTTTATCAAAACCACATTTAAGGCAATGATAAAATTTGTTGCCAAAGGTCTGAATTATTCTACCTTTTTAATGAAAATTGAAAAAATGGGTGGAATAGTGGAAGAATTTCTTGATTTTCCATCAATGATGTCGCCTTCGGTACAGGTCCGAATCACTCCAGGAGGCGAGATCATTATTGTTTCTACGCATGACCAATGTTTGGGAGGAGAAAGTGGTCAGGTTTTCCTTGGCGCTACTTTTCCAGCTTCGGAAGCCTATGCAGTGGATATCGCCAAACATTCAGTTTTGGTGGCAGAAAGACTAAAAGAATTTGGGGTTTTGGGTCGATTTTCAATTGACTTTATGAGTGCATTAATAGATGGTGAATGGCAACATTTTGCAATTGAACTCAATATCCGTAAAGGAGGTACCACACATCCCTTTTTAATGCTTCAGTTTTTGACGGATGGTCAATATGACTGGGAGAAAGGCAAATTTTTCCTGTCTGATGGGACAGAAAGATTTTATTTTGCCACAGATAATATTCAAGAAGAAAGGTATAAAGGATTAACGCCACTTGATATGATAGAAATAACAACATTGCATAATCTACATTACGACCAAGTGAAAAGTGAAGGTGTTATGTTTCACCTGATAAGTGCACTTTCACAATATGGAAAATTTGGATTGGTAAGTATTTCTAAAAGCCCTGATGAAGCAAAATCTTACTATCTAAATGTATTGGATGTACTTGACCAAGAAGTGTCAAACTCCTAAATTAGGGCCTGGTTGGTATAATATATATTATTGATTATCAGTTCTGTATACTTAAATTTATTGATTTCGATGCCCAGTAATTTCAGCAAAACTCATGAATCATCTGCACTTCATATTAACTTTTGCCTTGAGCCGGCAAAGCTTTTACTTTTTTCTTGTCAAAAAAAGTAAACTGAAAAGATCAGTTCAAAAATAAGGCGATTGCAAAGCACCGTTCATTTTCGAGTCAAAATGTTTTTTTATCGCCTTGATTATCATTAGTTAAATTTTGATATGCTACAAAGGAGATGGACGCGCTTTTGACTCTAAATTTACTATCACTTGTTTTTTGAAAGATATTCTGGACCAATAGCTTTCTTTATATTGAATGATTCTGACCTTTTCAGCAGACCCAAAATATATTACTTAGATAATTTTAGCGCCTTTTATATACTACTTTTCCATTAATGATAGTGTATAGTACCTCTGTTTTCAGGATGTCATCATCAGTGCATTTAGAGAGATCTTGAGATAAAACTGCTATATCAGCGAGCTTGCCTACTGTGATGGATCCTTTCAAATGTTCTTCCTTTGCCGCATAGGCATTGCCAAGCGTATAGGCGAAAAGTGCTTCTTGTCTCGTCATTTTTTGTTCCGGAAAAAATGCATCTTTGCTATCTAATCGTTTTCTGGTCACACTCGCATAGAAATTCTTAATGGGATCGATATCTTCAATCGGTGTGTCAGTCCCACTAGCAATGAGTACACCTTGATCTAAAAAACTTCTCCAAGCATAAGCTCCTGTTTTTGATCGATTTACACCAAGTCTTTTTATTACAAATGGTGCATCAGATGTGCAGTGAATGCCTTGCATGGAAGCAATAATACCGTTGTTAGCAAATCTAGGAATATCTGTTGGGTGCACATGTTGTGCATGTTCGACTCGCCACCTGAGATCTGTTTTGTTGGGATTTTTTGCCATTATTGATTCATAAATATCTAACGTGACTCTATTAGCTCTATCGCCTATAGCATGGACACAAAGTTGCATGTCATGTTTGATAGCCAAGTCAGCTATTTTTTTTACTTCAAAGATGTCAGTAGTATTTTGGCCTCTGAAATTAGTTTTATCATTATAGGGTTCAAGTAGCCAAGCGCCAAATGATCCCAATGCACCATCTATTTCTGACTTGATGGCATTACAAGTATAAAAATGATTTGCGATATCTATAGCTTTACATTCCGAAAGTGTGGAATCCATTACACTTGAAGATTCTCTAACCATAGTCCAAAGTCTGAGATGCATTCGGCCACTCTCTGCTAATTGCTTGAATCTTCTTATATCATCTAGTTTTGCTCCTGCATCTTGAAACGAAGTCACACCTTTAGACATACTAATATCTTCGGCCAACCTGTATGCCTTGAGCCAAAGGGAGTCAGACTTTTCTTTTGGAAGCGATTTCTTATAGTTTTCATATGCAAGAGAAAAGACATCCATTGCCCTTTCCTCAAAAATGCCAATAGCATTTCCTTCACCATCTCTGACAATGGCGCCTCCAACAGGATCAGGAGTATTTTTATTTATTCCCACGATATCCATTGCTTTTTTATTCGCAAAAAGAGCATGACCGCTTGCATGATATAAAACTATAGGGTTTTGAGAAGATATTTTGCTTATTTCATCATGAAGGGGATAACCAAAGATAGCTTTTTTTGGGTTTTCATTCCATTTTTCTTGATGCCACCCTCTACCTAAGACCCAATCCCCAGGTTGTGATGTTTCTACTCTTTCTTTCACAGCATTGACAATTTCAGACCAACTTTTCATGTACATTAAATCAAGGTTTATTAGACTATTTCCCAAACCCATAAAGTGACCATGGCCTTCAATGAATCCTGGCATTACAAACTGACCTTGTACATCCAAGACTTTTGTGACTTTATCACACATAGCAAGGATTTCATCGCTTTTTCCAATTCTTAAGATTTTTCCATCTTTTATAGCAATAGCGTCTGCACCTATGTCCAAGGAATCAATGGTATATATATTGGCGTGTACAATAACCATATCAGGAATATTGGGATTACTGCAACCTGAAAAAAGGATAAAAATGCCAAGAATATACAAAGACCATCTATCCATACTTCTATTTTTAAATGTAAAGGTAGAAATAAAAATTTGAATGAGATAAGAAGGAAGTCAAGACGATGATTAATCTTTTATGGAGTACATGAACTTATATATTACTGAAAAAAAATTTAATATAGTTAAACACAAAACCAGTAAATTTGTATTTGGTTTTATGCAAGGAAATTGATAAATTTGAGAAGTGTTAGATATGCAAAAAATAGTAGTATTGACAGGTGCTGGTATGAGTGCTGAAAGCGGTATTAGTACTTTTCGGGATACAAACGGGCTTTGGGAAAACCATAGGGTAGAAGATGTAGCTTCTCCTGAAGGATGGTTGCGCAATCCAGAATTGGTTTTGAATTTTTATAATATTCGCCGTCGGCAATTGAAGGAAGTTGAACCCAATACTGCTCATCTGTCACTTGTAAGACTTGAAAAAAAATTCGATCTACAAATTATTACCCAAAATGTCGATAACCTACATGAGAGAGCTGGAAGTTCAAAAGTGTTGCATCTACATGGCGAATTAACAAAAGTGAGAAGTACAGGAGATCCGCGTTTAATCTATGAATGGGATCATGATTTGAATTTAGGGGATAAGTGCCAGAAAGGATTCCAATTAAGACCACATATCGTGTGGTTTTCGGAAGAAGTACCTAATATTTCGATCGCTGCGAAATACTGTAATGATGCTGATATTTTGATCATTATAGGCACATCCATGCAAGTATATCCCGCAGCTAGTCTTCTTGCTTATTCGAGACTTGACAGTAAGATATATTTTGTTGATCCCAGTCCAAATTTGAGTTTTGGAGTTCATAATTTTCCAAATTTGGAAGTAATTCGAGCCACGGCTGGTGAAGGTGTTCCTATGTTAGTGGAGACATTGCTTAAGCACTAGAATTTATCAAATAAATGTTAAAAAGAAAAGCCGAGACAAAATTAATTATTTGCCTCGGCTTATATTTTAGGTTAAATACCTTTTATTGGATTGAACCAGTGTTATCGTCAAATTTCAATGTGACTTTTTGACCTGCAGTACCATTTACAGCTGCTTGGTCTCCACCATCATTTCTGTAGTCTATCTTACCACCGTCCACTCTGAACTCAGCATTCCACCAATCAGGAATCCAAGAGTGTGCAGCATACATACGAACTGCCGCATCTTTGACAAAGGCAGGAGATACAAAAGTTTTATCTGTATTGTTTGCAGTGAATTTATATGCTTCTACACCACTATCCCAACTTCCAAATGCATCACCAATACCATACACCTCTGCGGGTTTTACTGATAGTTTTTTACCATTGTCCCTAAGATTTAGTACAACTATGTACATACCACTTTCTGCAACGCTTAAGTTTCCACCACCATCAGCGGTCACTGAAACTCCTTCTCCATCAAATTCTGAAATATTTGAATGACCAAGGTTTGGTTCTTTCCATTCTGCAGCGGAAACTTTGAATCCTTTACCACCTTCAAGAGAACAAATTTTCCAGAAGATACCTTCTGTAGGTGATCCTCCAGCAAGTTTGTGCATTATACCATCAGCTTTTGTACCAGGAGTATCCCAACCATATGGAGTAGCATCTCCTACAATGTACATTTCACTTGGGTACGCAGGTGGTGTATAATCACCAGTTTTGGTCATTGTAGCTGTAATACCATTGGCGAGTGACCAATCAATTTTAGCGGTATAAACACCAACCACTGTGTTTTGAATGTTTCCGCCACCAGCCACAAGTGCGTTTGCAGCGCCACCAAAATTTGTATTAGCACGTACGTTCTCTCCATCTAATACAATTTTCCATCCATCTGAATAACGGAATTTGTATTCTCCAACCAAAAGAATCAAATCCTTAACTTCAAAAGACATAGCATTTAGGTCAAATGCACTACTTGTCATAGCTGTGCTTCCGCCCCAACCATTTGGAGTCGCACCACCGATAATTCCCCAATCTGCTTTTGCAACCGTAACAATGTTAAGTTGCTCGTCATATACCACATGATATAAGCCATCTTCAGGTACAGTAAATTTGGTGGTTGTTTCTTGGGTAGATCCTCTAGAAAGCCAACCTCTTGGTTCATCTGTGATTTTGTCTGCATCTTCTACCTTTGCAAAATTAGCTCCAGGACCTAAGGTAGTAGTTTTACCACCATCTACTTTACCGATATTAAAGCCTTGCGAACCAGCTTTAACAGCGATATAAAGGTCATATAATCCTGTACGAGCTTCATTCATCTTTGCCTCATTGGTTGCAGCTTTCATTAAACCCTTAGAACCAATGGTGGTGACTGCGGTACCTTCTCCGAATACATAAACACCATCTTCAATAGTTGGTGTAGGAGTTGTATCATCATCATCATCACCACAACTTACTGCAACAAAGCTCAATAAGAGTACTAATGGCAAATAACGTAATAAAAATTTTAAATTAAAAGACATCATGATTTGTAAAAAATTTAATTAATTATGAAATAGTATACTACTTTAAATTGGGGTTTGCGTCTATGGCCCATTGTGGTATCGGGAATATGGTTCTATCAGATGAAGAAGCTTGTTTTTCCCACCAAGGATTTAAGAATTTACCAAAGCGGATTAAATCTTGTCTTCTGTGACCTTCACAAAACATTTCTCTTCCTCTTTCTGCTAAAATCATATCTAAGGTCGCATTAGAAAAATTGGATACTTTGGCTCTTTGTCTTATCTGATTGATGTAAGCATCTCCATTCTTACCTTGTCTTACTAGACTTTCAGCTTTCATAAGCAAGACATCAGCATATCTAAATAGTGGAAAGTCATTGCTTAAGCTTTCAAGAGCACCTTTTTTAATTTCATATTTTCCCACTCTCGCTGCTGACATCCTGATCTGTTGAAATGAAAATGAACCATCTATGATCAGTTTAGGTATTTTTGGATCTATTACTAATGGTGCATTAGCTGTTTGATCAAAAAGTGCAATTCCTGTGGAAGAATACTGTGGACCAACAATAAATCCAGCTTTTCTTGCATCACCACTTTCGAACGAATTATAATGGTCTTCTGTTGCTCCAAATCCATTCCAAGGCCCTACAGGCATATCATAAGTTTGATTGCTAAGATAGTGTAAGGTTCTCATGTGGATTCTGAATCCTTGGAGATTTTTTTCATCAAATGGAATAGTAAAAATATTTTCGATAGAGTTCTCATTGGCTGTTTTAAAAGGTGCTAATGCATCTGCCTCAAGCGAATATAGGCCGCTATTGATGACACTATCACAATAGGATTCTGCCAAAGCCCAAGCAGGAGATCCAGTGTACACTTCAGAATTAAGATACAGTTTTGCAAGTAGCGTATATGCCATTCCTTTTGATACGGCATATTTTTGCGCATTAACCGGTAAGTACGGTAAGGCTTCTTTGACATCGTTTATAATGTACTCATAAATCTCTTTCCTACTATTTTTTGTTGGTTGTGCTTCCGCTTTAGTAAATGAAGTGACCAATGGAACATCTCCATAATTATCTATAAGTAGGTAATAATAAAAAGATCTTAAAGTCTTGAGCTTTGCAACTGTAATTGTGTCACCTAGTCCTTCTAGTTCGTCCAATGCTCTATTTGATTCTGTGACTCCGTCATACAAATGTGACCACATACTATTTACTGCATCAATATTATTTGTCCATTGATGCTGATGTAAAAGGTACCATTTGCCTCCATCTTCCCAGTCAGTGAGTCTCACTGGGAATACAATTTCATCACTTGTTATTTCTTGTGCCCAAAACCACCAACCAGCATCATCTATTAAATCTGCTAGCTCTTTGTAAGTAGGTACTACTTTTAATGCGGCTTGGTCAGCATTTTCTGGAAATTTATCTTCCGGAATTCTATCATAAATGGTTTCGTCAAGATTGGTACAGGCCAAAAAAGATGCTAAAAATGCTAATATTAAATATTGTTTCATGATTCTTAATTTATAACGTTTCAAATTACAATTTTGCATTTAATCCGATCGTAAAAGTTCGAGTACGTGGATACACATCATATTGATCCCTACCGAATTCTGTTCCACCAAACGCAATTTCTGGGTCGATACCACTATATCCAGTAAATAATAAAAGATTGGTGCCTGTAGCAAATACCCTAATATTTTTTAGATACTTATTCCTAACATTTATATTATAACCTACCGAAACATTGTCCAATCTCAAGAAACTAGCATCTTCTAGGTAATAACTATTTAATGTTGGATTTGATGTCAATCCTCTCTCATATTCATCCAACGCTTCTTCAAGTACATTTAAAGTAGGTAGATCTAATGGATTACTGAATACCATTCTTGTTACATTTAATACGTCATAGCCAAATATACCTCTCCATGACATACTAACATCCAAATTTTTGCCAATATTGAAGAAATTTGACCAACCAAGCATGAAATCAGGTTGAGCGCTACCTACAACTCTCCTTTCAGCTTTGGAAACATCCCTTGTGACACCACCTGCTGCCGTATAGAATAGAAATTTTCCATCATCACTTAAACCAGCGTATTCAGGCATCACAAAAGTTCCAATAGCCAATCCTGGTTTTATCACTTGTGCATTGTTTATACCACCTACTAACCCACGCCCTGACACATATAAAGTTGGAATTTCGCCAAGCTTAAACTCATCATTTCCAAGGGAAACAGTTTCTTGTTTATTGGTGCTAAAGGTCAATAATGTTTTCCATTTAAGTTTTGAATTGTTGATTGCAAAATATTGTGCTGTCAATTCTATACCTTGATTCTTAATTTCTCCTGCATTGCCATAAGTTGTGCGTTGTTTGTTTGGTGGCACAGGCACTTGGAATGGATAGATAAGGTCATAAGTTCTTCTTTGGTAAAGTTCTAAGGAACCCGATAATTTACTGGACCATAATCCGAAGTCAATACCAATGTTGGTCTCGGCATTTGTTTCCCATTTGAGATTAGGATTTGGATTTGTTCCACCGTAGATAATATAATTGATAACCTCTTGTCCAGTTTCAGGATTAATAGCCTTTCCACCTGGTGCAAATAGGACTTTTTCTGCATCTGGTTGAATATTTTCATTACCTGCTAAACCATAACTTACTCTTAGCTTTAATACATCAAATAACGATTGTTCTGACAAGAATGATTCTTCAGCTAAATTCCAGCCAAATGATACTGAAGGAAACGTACCCCATTCATTATTTTCCCCGAACTTACTTGATCCATCTCTTCTCAAACTTGCTGACACAAAATATTTTCCCTTGAAATCATATAATGCTCTACTGAAGAATGATATCAGTAAATTTTCATTTTTATATCCTGAATCTATATCAGTTTCATTGTCCAAAAATACAGCCGGATTATACGCGCCTATGTAATCAGAAGTGGAATTTCTTCCAGCAGAAGTGAAGCCATTATACTGAAATATTTGCCATGAGTAACCTCCCATTAGTGAGAAATTATGGTTTTCTTTAAATACCCTTTGATAGGTAAGTGTGCTTTCTAAAAGTTTATTGAGCTTATCATTATAACTGCGTCTACCTAATCCATTGGTCAAATTTGAAGCAGTGAAGCTTGGTTCATAATATAGATTAAGATCATCGTCTCTAGTGTAAGCTAAATTAAGGTAACCTTTTAGATGTTTATGGAAATTTACATCAAAACTAATATTACCCAAAAGTCTTTTAGCATCTCTGAAATTTTCTATATCATTGATGATAGCAAGTGGGTTATAATATTGAAATGACTTATCTGTTTCATAGAATGTCCCATCAAGATTATACACAGGGTCTGTTGGTGCTCTTCTCAAAGCTTGGTAAATAACATTGGTTGGTGAACTACCACCTCCATAATTGACATAATCATTGTGCTCGATCGTTCCCGCTAATCTTGTGTTGATAGTCAAGATATCATCAAATGCTTTTTGTGAATAGTTTAATCTCGCAATGTTTCTTTGTTTGGAAGAACCTTTAATCACACCTTCAATCTTCATATGAGACAAAGACGCTCGAAAATTTGATGTCTTCGTACCGTTCATAAATGATAATGTATGGTCATGGGTAATTCCTGTTCTATAAATTTCATCTTGCCAATCAATATTGGCACCTCCATCTGTAAATGTTTTTCCTGTTGATGCAGCAAATGATCTAAGTTGATCGGATGAAAGCAAGTCATATCTTTTTGCCACATTATCAATCGATAGTTGAGATGTAAAATCAATTACTAAATTATCACCTTCTTTTTTTGCAGCACTCTTGGTTGTAATAATAATAACACCATTAGCACCTCTCGAACCATATATAGCTGTAGATGAGGCATCTTTCAATACATTGTAAGATTCTATGTCAGATGGTGAAATAGTAGTAGGGTCTACACCAGGCACTCCATCAACAACAAATAAAGGTCCTGTGCCAGATGCAAAACTAGCTGCATTTCTAATATTTACAGAGAATCCACCATTTGGGTCACCTCCTTGTTTTGAGATAGTAACTCCTGCAGCCTTTCCTTGCAGCCCTTCGATTGGATCTGATAATCTTCCTGTATTTAATTCTTCTGAGTTTACAGACGTCACAGCCCCTGTTTTATCAGATTTTTTGATCGTACCGTATCCAATTACTAGTACTTCATCTATGACTTTTCCAGCTAGTAAGGTAATAGTGTAATTATTTTCGCCTACAAGTTCTATAAGCTTATTGGTGTATCCGATGTAGCTTACCTCTAAAGTTTTGGCAGATTCATCTACAGAAAGTGAGAATTTGCCATCCAAATCAGTAATCGTACCTGATGAGGTGCCAGAAATCAAGACATTGGCACCAATCAATGGCGAATTATCTGCTCCATCTAGTACAGTTCCAGTAATTATTCTTTGACCATAGCCACACATCCCAATTAATAAAACCAGGACGAAAAGAAGCATTTTCTTTTGAATCGCATGCATCCTCATAAGATTATCATTTAGTTAAAAAATTGTAAATTTATTATAATGTTTTGAGGAACAAAGATAGAAATTAATTTTTCTCATGCAATATGATTGTTATTAAATTATTAAATGATTTGACTCATGTGGATTTCTTGTGAAAGTCAAATTAAACATAAACTTCAAAAAAGAAATGTGTAAGGTAATTTCAAGATGGAATTAATGAAATTTAATTTTTTTTACAAAATATATTAAAAATTTGAAAATAAAGTTTAACTTTACAATGATTTGTGTACAATATCGATCTAAACCCAATAGATCTTATTGAAAAACTTCTTGGAATGTAATTTTTTAACCTAAAACATGTTAACATGAAGAAGTTTTTATTTTTAGTTAATGCTCTGTTCTTTTTATACTTTGGGCATGCACAAACGACCTACCAAAAAGCAGACACTATTCAATTCATGCGTCACACCAATTCCTTGAGAGCTGGGTCTTGCTCTTCACCTGACGGAGATGTTACTGAAGGAGCGATCACTTCATCAACGGATCCACGTTGTTACCCTGTCAATACTAGCTTTGGCGGTGGGAGTGGTTCGGTGACTTATTGTTTTTCTCTGACAGCGCCAACCGGTACCAATGTGGGAATGGATTTTGCGTGTTTCTACTCTCACACATGTAATAGTATTTCCTGGACCAATGCTGTGATGTATAATTCTCCATCTTGTACCGTGCTGACTAATCCTGCTCCTTTGGATTTATTTAATCCAGGTGAATTTACGCCTGGAGGCAGCTATGTTTTTTGCTACACAATGACAAAAAGCGGCGGCGGATGTGAAATTAATTCATTCTGCCCTTATTTTGAAACTTTCACAGTGGCACCAATAACTATAAGTGAATTTAGAGCTGAACCTATGGGACAAAAGAATTCTATATTCTGGAGCACATCATCTGAATCAAACAACGAATGGCAGATCATTGAAAGGTCTTCAAATGGTTTGGACAACTGGGAAGAAGTGGATAAGGTATCTGGCTCAATGCATTCAGAGACTATTAAGACGTACGAGATATTTGATGATTTTCCGCATCAGCTGACTTTTTACAGGATTAAGTCAATCGATTTTGATGGAAAAGTCCAATTGTCAAGTATTGTTTCAGTGAAGCGAGACAAAGATCAAGGTATCAGAACTCTTACTTCACCTAATCCAACCTTTCATGATCTTAAAGTTCAAGTTGCCGGTTATACTACTAATACAAACATGAAAGTATACAATAGTCAAGGAATTCTTGTTCTTGAAAAAATAGAGAATAACTATAATAGAAATTTTGAACAAATCATAACTTTAGAAACATCAAATCTTCCATCAGGAGTTTATCATCTCCAGATAGTCAATGCAAATGCAAAATCAGTGCATAGGTTTATTAAGTTGTAAGATAAAATTGAGACAAATAGTGGGTATTCTTCGTGATACCCACTATTTTATTTTAAAAATAATTTGCATATTTAATATATCTATTTATCTTTGCACCCTGTTAGAAAAATAGTATTCTTATACAGTTATGGTTTTAATGTAAACCATTGATTTTCAGACAAAAGAAGTATTGAACCCAAATTGGCTCCGTAGCTTAATTGGATAGAGTACCTGACTACGGATCAGGCGGTTGAAGGTTCGAATCCTTCCGGAGTCACAAAATTGTTCTAAGAAATTTATAAATTGTATTGTTATGTCAAGAGTTTGTCAATTAACGGGCAAAAAACCACTTAAAGGTCATAAAGTATCGCACTCAAATGTCAAGACTAAGAGAAGGTTTTTACCAAACTTATTCACTAAAAAGTTTTTTATGCCTGAAACAGGTGAATGGGTAACATTAAAAGTATCTGCATACGCATTGCGTATTATAGATAAAAAAGGTCTTTACACCTATCTGAATGAACTAGGTGTACATCCTTTACAGGCTAATCATAATGCTTAATCATTGTATTTTTAAATAGTTTACACAATGGCAAAAAAATCAAAAGGTAACAGAATCCAGATTATTTTGGAATGTACTGAACAGAAATCTTCAGGTGTTGCTGGTATGTCTCGCTATGTTAGTGAGAAGAACAGAAAAAATGATCCTGAACGTATGGAGTTGAAAAAGTATAATCCGTTTTTAAAGAAATATACCGTTCACAAAGAAATTAAATAATAATGGCTAAGGTATCGAAAAACGCAAGGGTTGCTCAAAGGGCAGCTAATGTAGGTTCTGGTAGGGATCACGTAAGAGTAATCAAATCAATTAAAGATCCTATAACTGGAAAATATAGTTTTAAAGAATCTATTGTCCATAAAGACAAAGTGACAGATTTCTTTAAAGATAGCAAATAATTTTTTAAAGTTTTAATCAAAAGGGTATTCTTATTTTGTGTAAGGATGCCCTTTTGTTGTTATAATTTGTGTCTGGTAGTTTGGGTTGGTCTATTTTATTAGCTAGGCAAGCCAATATAACCTAAACAAAATCGTTCATTTTTCTATTATAAAATATAAATTGAATACATGAGTTTTTTTAAGAGATTCTTTTCAAAAGAGAAAGAAGAAGACCTTAATAAAGGGTTGGAGAAAACTAAACAAAGTTTTTTTTCTCAAATCACCAAAGCAGTTGCCGGTAAGTCCAAAGTTGATATCGAGTTTCTTGATGAACTAGAATCTATCTTGATTTCTGCTGATGTGGGATTAGAGACTACCGTAAAAATAATAGACAGACTGGAGCAGAGAGTGGCTGAAGATAAGTATCTAAATGTAGATGAACTGAATGGTATATTGAAGCAGGTCATCATAGATATACTCAGCGAAAATCACACAGATGACGTGGAAGATTTTGAACCAAGCCAATCATCAAAACCACATATTATACTTGTGGTTGGTGTGAATGGGGTAGGGAAGACCACTACTATAGGAAAACTGTCACACCAATTGCGGATGCGTGGATATAATGTGGTTTTAGGAGCTGGTGACACATTTAGAGCGGCTGCCGTGGATCAGTTGAAAATCTGGTCGGAAAGAAGTCAAGTGGATTTTTTCTCAAAAGGTATGAATACAGATCCTGCAGCTGTAGCATATGAAACGGTTCAATATGCTATGAATACGGGAAAGGACATAGCAATTATTGATACCGCAGGTAGGTTACACACAAAGAAACAACTTATGGATGAGCTTACTAAAATAAAGAGATCTATTCAAAAGAAATTGCCTGATGCACCACATGAGGTTATTTTGGTTTTGGATGCCACCACAGGCCAGAACGCAATTGAGCAAGCAAAACACTTTACTGCTGCCACTGATGTCACCGCAATAGCACTTACAAAATTGGATGGTAGTGCTAAAGGTGGTGTAGTATTGGGCATATCAGACCAATTCAAAATTCCAATCAAATATATCGGTGTAGGTGAAGGTATGGAACAGTTACAAGTTTTTAATAGTAGAGCATTTGTAGAGTCTTTATTTTCATGATATGTAGGTATTTATTTCGTGTCAGATATCAGACAATTCTGATAATAGTGCTTTTGGCAACGCTACATTTTCAATCACTTAATGCACAAAATTTGGAAAATCCAACAGATAAGCAGTTGGATACATTGGTTAACAAGAATACCGAGGATTCTCTATTTGTCAGTTATCATCTTTATGATAAGGTTGCTGAAAAAATTGAGTTGAGTGATTCGGTGATTTCTCAAAGAGTACTTAAGTATGGCAGTAAAAATATAGACTTTAGCCACACAATACACCTTGGAACAGATGGTAGTGCAGGATTGAATTTGACATATAAACCTATAATTTCTAGTGGAATTATCTTGGGGTATGACCAGTACGATATATATAGCTTTAGACATCAAGATTTAAAAATATTTGATGCAAATATACCTTTGACATTATTGAGATTTTCCTTTTTAGGTGGCCTCCAAAATTTTAATATTGGCACCATTTTTCATACACCTTTATCAGATGGACAGAGTATAACTCTAGATTATAATAGATATAAATTACTAGGTTTATATAATCAGCAAGCTGTATTATCTACAAATTTTGCACTTTACTACCAATTCAACTCAAAATCTAATGCTTATTCTGCCACTTTTGGTTTTATAAGAAATTCAAATACCGAACAAAATAATGGAGGCATTCTACCAAATCAAGACTATACAACTCCTTTTAAGGAAACCCTAACAACTTTTTTAACAGAAGATTCTACAAAGCAAATTGACCAGAATGTCTTCTTGGATCACAAGTTGAGATTTACCAAATCTTCAGAAGATAAGGTAGAATTTGGAATGTATCACAATTTCCAATATTATAAAAAGTATGTAAAGTTCGTAGACCACAATGTATCGGACTCGATTTCTTTGAGTTACTTTGGGAATCTGATCACTGATACCAGAGGATTACGACGATTAACTGATATTTCTACAATTGGAAATTCTTTTTGGCTGTATGGTGAATTAGGAAAAGTAAAAGGCAAGGTTGGGATTTATCATGGTTTCAGTACGATAACAGATCAATCAAATATAATAAACAGACATGATCTTACTTTGCTTTTTGATGGTAATCTTCCGATTAGGAAATTATTCAATATTAAGACTACTGCTGCTTTCGGTATAGGTGGTAATGCAGGAAATTTTGATTTAAAAGGTGAAGTGTCTCTTTTTTCGGGAAAAAATATTCAGTTGGATGGATTTCTTCAGTTGTTTCGCTCAGACATTTCATATCAAGATAAGAGACTTATTTTAAATACAACAGAGCAATATTCCACCAGTTTTGAAAATCCATTTGGTAGTATACTGAATGGTAAACTATCAGTTTCTAAAATAAATTTAAATCTACACGTTACTCAAACAATTATAAATAATGCAATATATAGACAGGAAAATTTTGTTCCTGATCAGTTGACTTCCATATTTTCGCATACTCAGTTCTCACTTGAAAACGAATTTAAATTGTGGAAATTGCATTTTGTAAACGCCCTACATTATCAGGTAGTATCACACAATATTTATCCGGTTCCCACATTTTTTTCGAATCATATGTTATATTTTAGAGGGAAATGGTTTAGACAAGCCTTAGAAGCACATTTTGGTGCCGGAATGCGATATATAAATGATTTGCCATCTTTTACTTATCAGCCGGCAGTAGGAACCTTCGTTCCAATTAGCCAATCCGTTGCTCATGATTTTCCAAATGTAAATGTCTTTTTTATGGGAAGGGCATCAGTGTTTTGGTTTAAATTTTCTATGGAAAATATATTGGGTTATATAAATGATTTACCTGATTTCCAATTGGTTAACTATCCAGTTTATGATCCAAAATTTAGATTCACCATTATGTGGAAGCTAAGAGATTAAAGATGACAATTGTTGAGAATTTTGTCCAAAACATCCATACTTTAGTTAAAAGTCCTAACGAAAAGAAGTTTTTGTTGGCCATTTCTGGAGGCGTTGATTCAATGGTTTTGGCTGATTTTTTCTTGAAAGGGGACTTGCTTCATGGTGTAGCGCATGTAAACCATAAGTTGAGGCAATGTGCATCAGATGAAGATGCAAACTTTGTTCGAAGTTATGCTGATGAGAAAGGTTTGGAATATTTTGAGTTTTCGATGGATTGGACAAATATTTTGAAAGGAAATAAACAGGAAAATGCTAGAGTAGCTCGCTACAATTTTTTTCAGAAAGTTCTAAATGAAAATGGCTATGATTATATAGTCACTGCACATCATATAGATGACCGAATAGAGAATATGCTGATGAATATGATGAGATGCAGTGGATTGACTGGTTTGACTGGAATGCGAGACACCCATACTAATATTATCAGACCACTCACAAAATTCTCAAAAGAGATATTATTGCAGTATGCTAATGCGAATGGTGTGACTTTTCGTCATGACGCATCTAATGATTCGGATGTGTACATGCGTAATAAAGTTAGGCATAACTTGGTACCTATGATACATTCACTAGAAGACAGAGCTAAGTTTGGATTGGAGAAAACATTGCACCATTTGGAGGCAGAGAAGATTTTAGTACAAGAATACATAGCATGGTTGTATGTAAACTGTGTTAAAAGTAATGCCAATATTGTAGAGATTGATCATTTATGTTTGGGCAAAAATGCTGATACAAAGCTATTTTATATTTTAAAAGATTTAGGTTTTAATTTTGAACAATGCATTGATATTTTATCAAAAACTACTTCGAGCGGTGCGGTCATAAGATCTAATACGCATGAAGTATTAAAGTCAGAGTTGAAACTATTTCTAAGGAAGATTTCAAACGGGCATTTAGAAAATTTAAGTTTAGATATTCTGGGTGAAGGACAGTTTACTTTTGGAAGTAAAACTATTATTGTCAGGCAAGGTTATTATACCGAAGAAATGGGAGTAAATACATTGCTTTTAGGGGCTAGAGAGATCCATTTTCCATTGACGGTAAGGTATAAAAAAGATGGGGATACATTTCGGCCTCGATCCTTAAAAGGGAAAAGTAAAACTCTAAAAGCCTATTTGACAGATAGAAAGCAAAATAGATGGCAAAAGGAAAGCACTATAGTGGTTGAAGATTCGTTGGGTCAGATACTGGGAGTATTTGGTTTTGAAGCTTCTTTTGAATATACCGAAAACTCCAGTGAAACACGCCTAGCAATTACTATAATCGATGAGTGATATAATGGATTGCCACATTTTAACTGAGTAATTTGAAAATTAAATGATTCTTTAAGCTTTAGATAGCGCTTCACTTCTATCTCTGGCAGCAAACAGCGCTTCCTGAATGGTGCTATCCAACTGATTGTTCTGAAAAACTTTGAGCGCCGCTTCGGTGGTGCCTCCTTTAGATGCCACCGCCTTTATCAATTCATCCAAACTTAATTCGGCATTATTGATGAGATGATAAGCGCCCAACATGGTTTGTTTTACAAAAAGCGAAGCTGTACCTTCATCAAAACCCATTTTTATTGCCGCATCCACCATACTTTTGACGATATAATAGAAATAAGCAGGTCCGCTGCCGCTGATTGCGGTAACAGCATTCAGTTCATGTTCATTTTCAAAATAGACTGACCTGCCTGTGGCGTTAATAAGATTTTCAACTTTGAGAAGTTTTTGGAATGATATGCCTGCTGCTGCAGTAAATCCGGTGATTCCCATCCCTATCATCGCTGGTGTATTTGGCATGGCACGAATGACTAACTTGTGATCTAAGGCTTCTTGGATATGAGAGATAGTGATCCCAGCCATGATGGATAACACCACTTGTTCAATGCCCAAAACTTGTCTTAAATCTGGCACTAATTCCTTAAAATCTTGTGGTTTTACAGAAATGATCACTAAATCATACAACTTGATTTGATCATCTATGGTACTTACTACCACACCCTCCTTAAGGTTTCTTAGATGTTCACAACGATGGGAATTTTTTTCAATTAATAACAAATTGTTTTTTGATATCAAATCATATTGAATGAACGACCTCGCAAAGGCTAAGCCCATGTTTCCACATCCAACTATTGCAACTTTCATAATTAATATTTAATAAAAGATTCAGTGAATACACCACTGTCTGTTGAAATTTGGCAAGTATACCATCCACTAGGTAATTGACTGACGTCAAGATTTGTACTAGTAAAATCACTGATTTGACATTGACCGATACTATCATAAATGCGTATCGCAAGAGGTTCTGAATGACATTTTATAGAAAGTATATTCTGTACAGGATTTGGCGCTAAACTAAAGTGATTAAGAGACACTTCATTTTTTGTACCTACTAAAGAGTTTCTTTTTGTGGTAATGACAGTTCTCATGAATTGCACTTGTTCTTTAGTAAACATGCATTGACATGCTTCACCCGAATAATCCATATAGTTTTCGATGAGGTCAGGTAGATCGCCCACACCATTATTGCAGGTGTTTTGTGAATAATCACATTGAAAATTTGATTGTTCACCCTGATTCGGAGTGTCATCTATTCCGTCATCTTCTGTACAACTATTGCCACCGAAAATAGCATTGCCATCTCCCCAAATATGTCTTAAACCTAAGTAATGTCCCATTTCATGCACTGTGGTCAATCCCTCATGGAGATCATAACTTACTCCAGAGACCACAAATGGATTGGGATTATTCCTTCCAAATGCTCTATAATCAATGACAATTCCGTCCAGTTCTTTTTCAGGGGCTGAAACGTTTTCTGGCCAATTTGGAAGTCCACTGGGTGGATAAGAATACCCGAGAATTTGTCCACCTAAAAAAGCGATAGGTTGCAATTTACATACCCAAATATTGATATGCTGTTCAGTGTCTAAGGCATCACTTCCTCCAGAAAGTGTTTGCTTTACTTCATCAGGCAATCCTAGAATACTGGGTTCAAATAATTGACTGGTTTTTATTCTTTTGACTTCGTACAACGTGAACCTAATCTTTGCATCTTCTTGAAGATCTTTAAAGATAGGCCGCAAAATGTCTTTATTTTTATTTTGGAGATTAAAGGCTGCATTTAACACTTCCAATTGAGATGTAATAAGACTATCATCTAAATTTTCACTCTCATTTTTCCAAACAATATGAACTACCACAGGAACCTCAATGATATCATTTCTTGTTGTATGATTCTGATCAGAAATATGTTTAATTTCTTTGAATACTTTGTTTGAAGCTTCAATAAAACCTGGATGCAATGCTTCCATACTTTTCATTCCTATATCAAAACCACATTGAACATTATTCTGTGCCAATATACCAATGTGCACCGTCAAAATGAATAGCATAACCATCAAAGCAATTCTATTTTTCATACTATAATTTTTACATTGGTACATTTTGGCTTGATTTCTTTATGGGAATTTGATTAACAAAATAAGCTGTATTTTTAGAATATCTATATTTGTTAATGCGATCTTTGAAAAAAATGCTATTTATTTTCGGTTTTGGCTTCTTTTTGAGCTTCGTATTCTGCATTGAGTTTTTGTACTGTCTCCAAAGTAATATCCAATGAAGATTTTCCAAACATTACAGATCCACCAGTTCCTTTCATGAGGACAAATTCATATCCCTTTTCTTCTGCTACTTTTGCAAGATAGACATCGAGTTTGTCTTGTAGGTCCTTCTGTGTATCCATTAATTTTTTTTCTAAATCTATGGCAGCGCTTTCGCGTTGTTTCATCAAGGCTTCCTCCTCTTTAGCAAGGTTTTGTTGCTGACCAGCAAATTTTTCTTCAAGTTTTTTTAACTCAATGGGTGCGATTGTATTAGCTTTCTGTTGAATCTCCATCACATCATTCTGGAATTTGGCTGCTCTTTTTTGAAATGCTTCAATCTTGCCTGCCAATGATTTTTCAGCTGCTTTTGATTCTGCTTCCAGTTGATTTTTTTTATCAATATAAAGATTGTATTTCGTAAGTAATGTATCTATATCAACATACACGACTTTAGGCTGATCTATTTTTGTCGCTGTTGTGGAGTTGGGATCAACTGCAACACCTGTATCGTTTTTCTTGCACGAAGTCAATGAAATAAAAATGAATACAAAACATAAGATGGTATAAGATAACTTGTTCATGGATAATTTACTCTATTTATTAAAATTACTAAGCAAACGCTTAATTAAAAAATGCAAAAGTAATATAAATTACATATTAATTGTTAAACTACGATTTTTATTGCAATAGCGATTCCATCTCTTCTATTGAAAATGGCGGTACATCTGGATGCTCAAGAAAGTTTCCAGCAAGAATTTGCTTTTGATTTTGGAGTTGGACTATTTTTTCTTCTATCGTATCTTTTGAAATAAATCTATAAACAATGACGCTGCTGGCTCTTCCAATTCTATGTGCTCTACTCACTGCCTGCATTTCTGAAAAAGGATTCCACCATGGATCGAGAATAAATATGTAATCTGCGCGGGTTATATTTAGTCCTACACCTCCTGTTTTCAGAGTCATGCCCAAGACATTGAAATGAGTACTTTTTTGAAATTTATCAATGATATCTGTTCTTTTCGATTGTGATGTCTCCCCAGAAACAGTCAGTACAGAAAACCCCAATTTTTCGATGGCGGCAGCAACCAGCGTCAAATGTTTTTCAAATGATGAGAAAAATAAAATTTTGTTTCTGTTTTGTAAAATAGGAATTGAAACTTGTATTAATTCTTCCAGTTTACCTGACGAGCCTTCATAGCTTTCATCCTTTAGAATAGGATGATTGGCTATTTGCCGCAATGCCATCATAGCTGAGAAAACATGAAAGCGATACTGTTGGTTTTTTGTCAAACCCAAAAGGTGATTGCGAATTTTTGATGTTTCTTCCATATATTTTTTCTGATGATCTGATGGCATTTCGCAGAAGTGATGCTGTTGGATCAACTCAGGCAAATCTGGCGCAACTTGTTGTTTTGTACGGCGTAATATATATGGTTGCACAATTTTTTTCAAGGTCTCCAAAATTTGAATATTATTGTCTTTTTCTATTGGGGTTTTATAATGGTTTTTAAAAAAATGGTAATCTCCTAGAATATTAGGATTTATAAACTGCATTTGTGACCATAAATCATCAAGCGAGTTTTCTATGGGAGTGCCGCTCAGCGATAATTTGTGATTAGCTTTTATTTGAGAGATGGCTTTGAAAATTTGACTTTCTTTATTTTTGATGTATTGGCTTTCATCTAAAATGATATAATTGAAGGTTTCATTTTTTAACCATTCTATTTCTCTGTAAAGTGTCTGATAAGTGGTTAAAACTATATCAAATTGCAACAATGTAGATTTGAGTTTCTCTCTCTTATCGCCAATGAATATAACTGATTGTAGAGTAGGTGTGTATTTGTAAATCTCTGATCTCCAGTTGTGTATCAAGCTAGATGGCAAAACTATTAAAGCTCTCAAAGGTTTTCGATCATGAAATACTGGATTTTGGAATAAATCTAATTGTTTACTGCCTTCAAAATTCGATTTGGCAATTTTAGATTTTGTATCAAGCAAAAGAGTTAATGTTTGAAGTGTTTTGCCTAATCCCATGTCATCTGCTAATAATGCCCCTAAGCCACCATCACGGTGTTGTACCAACCACTGTACACCTTCTATTTGGTATGGACGTAAATTCGCTTTGAGACTTGTATGTGGTACAAATGATGGTGATGAAGATGGATCAGAAATTGGAATATTTTGTTCAAAAGTAATCAATGGTTTATGGTGTTTGGCCATTCTATATATCTCCCCTGAGATTGCATGGCGAACTACGCCTTCATACTTTGAAAATAAATATTCAGGAAGGATGACCATCGTATTATCCGGTAATTCAAAATATCTGTTTTGGTGTTTGATGGAATTAAAAAGCTTGGTTATGGGAAAACTGATGTCCCCGATTCGAATGGTACCTCCCAGATCAAACCAATCATCTTTAAGGGTAAAATCTGTGTGAATCGAAATGGGTGCACTGACTATCTGCTTATTATTTATTTTGGGTAATTGTACTATTATGGCATCACTGAATTTGTGTTTGTTTTCATTGAAAAATTCAAATATTTCAAGTGACGCATCTCCATAATAAAACTTTGAATTATAATTTTCCACTAATCCTAAAGTCTTCAATTCATCAATGTATTTTTTTTCGAGGTCATGGGATCGTTGGATTTGTGTTACTATCCATTTATTAGCATTTAGTGAAATTTTTGATTGCATTTTTGACTTAGAGCCATGTATAAAACAGTAATCTCCGTAATAAAATTCAACGCTTAACATCCATTTTTTTTCGCCAATGTCTTCATACAATGTAAGCAAAACCTTATCCAATTGATTATAATATGATACATCAAATCCTTCTGCTTCAATCTGAACCTTTGATGTTAAATCTGCTAAAAAAGTATTAAAAAATTGGGAGCTTAATTCGTCTTTGATGTAAACAGATGCATTATTTAGAAAAGGTCTTAGTTTGTTGCCATTGATATACTCTAGTGAATAAAGATTTTTATTTATAATAATTTTCGGCATTAGATTTGTCAAAATCTTTGTTTCTTCGGAGTAAGGTTTGAACACCTGGCCGTCTGTATTCCTAAGCAGCAATGTGTAGTGCATTCCCAAAGCAGTCTTTTTTATGTTGACATCGGGTATTATTGTGTCACAAAATGAAATGTAATTTTTATTATCAATATGGTCTATTTTCTTTTGTTCTACTAGGAGAGGAAATTGTAATTCTCTGATCATATGCAGAATATCCGCCAACCGCTTGTCAATATAATCTGACACCCATTTCTTTTGTTTTGGGTCTTCAAATAATACTAGTAAACTTGTTCTTTTTTTATTATTTCTATTTAGATATACCTCCAATGATTTATGACTCAATGTGTCACATTTGTCAACCAAGGTGCGTAATTGACCATTTATATTTGGATCGAAAAATGATGTGAAATTTTCCGGTGTGAGTTTCCATTTCAAGTAGGATGGTAAACCTTCACTTTCCTTTTCTGTAATCCACACTTCAACTGTCCAGGTTTGCTGGATCAACTGAACCAAATTGAAAACTATCATATTTTTCTATTGGCTAAGATCTCATTTTGTCAAGAAGAGTGCTGAGTAATTCATAATCGTCATCTGACATTTTCTTCAGCTTTTGTTCTTTCAATAAAAGAATTTCAGACATGTTATCAATTTTTTCTTTTCCTTCAGGAGTGAGTGTCAGTTCGACTTTTCGTCTGTTCGTTTCACAAATTTGTCTGTGTACCCATCCTAATTTTACAAGTTTATTAATCAGTCTTGTCAAATCACGTCCTTTGTCCAACATAACATTTTTTATATATCCTGGTGAGCATGGATTAGGATATTGACCATTCAGAATTCGTAATATGTTGAAGTGTTGTGATTGAATATTGAATTTTGAGAAAATAGAGGCGTGGATATCCCTAAAGTAGTTAGAAGTATAGATGAGGTTTATTACAGCTTTTTGATAGCTATCTTTAAACTTTTCTTGCTTTATAACTTTGCTGATATCTTCACCCATTTGTTGTGTTTATTTAAACTTTAACAACATCACTCATTAAAGGTTGATGCTTGCGGATCGAAGCCTTTTGTTATGATATTAAAATTTATTTTGTATTCTAGAAAAATAGTTCTTTATAATAGAAAGTTCAAATTTGGCATCACGCAAGCCAGCAAAAGTGAGGATAATAGCAAATGGCAGTAATATCATGAAAGGCATCCAAGCAGCTTGAATACCACCTATTGTTTCACTTTTCACCAGTTTTTCTCCGAATATGGTAGAAATAATAAATATCATATAAAACATTATCGCGACCAATAATGGGTAACCGTATCCACCTTTTCGGATGATGCTGCCCAATGGTGCTCCAATAAATAAAAAAATAATGCATATTCCAGCCCAACTGAAATGTTGGTTTAGTCTTAATAGATATTTTTGTTTTAGTCTGTACTGATCTTTGTTCATACTCAGAAAAGTACTGATCTCATCTCTCGCCCTAGTCATGTTTGTTTGTGCATTTTGCAATACTTCACGGGTAAAATCAGGATGGATGATCTCACCAAAATAATCGAAAGATGGAATGCTGTCTTTCAATGATATTACTTTTATTTGTCTTGTGGGAATCGGATTTGATCGGATGATGTCTTCTTTAGTTTCTTTAATTTCTTTAGGTTTACGAAAAGTTTGGATCAGTTTCCTTTCTGATGATATTGAGTCAGGCTTTCCTTTTGAAGGTAGTTTTTGAACAGTGGATATGGGTTTTTCATCATTATCAAAGATTTTATGCATCACATCCTTCAATTTATCATTATTAGCATTTACTTGGTTTTGGAATGAATCTATTGCCAAGTATAGTTGTTTTGAATTCATCATATCCTCTCTATTCTGATTGAAATTGAGTATTCCGTCAACATTATCAAACTTACTCATATCGAAGGTAAGTACCCATTCATCGAAATACGTGCGCATGAAGGGAAAATTCTTTTTTGAATCACCAAGTCTTACAGTAGGTTCCAGTTCTTGATATTGGATACCACTATCTAATTCCATTACAAAATATCTTCCTTGATCTGCATTAAACATCTTTCCTTTTTTGGCACTCAATAGACCAATTAAACTTTTATTATGAGGCGTGTGATCATAAATTAAAATATCATTGATATCTTGTTTATTATTAGAAATACTATCTATTCTGATGATAGTTTCATTGAAAAAATCATTAAATATTCCCTCTTCGAAGGCAAGAACAGAGTTTTCTTTTTTCATTGAAATGAATCTCTTCTTGAATTGTAAATTTGCTGCTGGTTTGAGATAATTTGATGCAACAAATGAAAACAATCCAATAGCTGCCGCGATGAATATACTTGGCAACATAATTCTGATCATCGAGACTCCTGCAGATTTCATACTGGATAATTCATATTTCTCTGCCATATCTCCAAAAACCATAACGGAGGATATCAACACGGTAATAGGTACAGCCAATGGAATAAGGGTAATAGAATAATAAAAAATAAGTTCCATTAGCTCCAATATGGTAAAACCCGTACCCAAAATATCATCGATATACTTCCAAAGAAACTGCATAACCAAGACAAAAGTGGCTATAAAAAAGGAAAGTATCGAAGGGCCGATAAAGCTAGTGGCTATGAGCTTATCTATTTGTTTCACGAATTCACCTTGTATTTCGGCTTAGAAAACAATAAAACATTATGAGAGTTGCAAAAAGTATAAAAAGTTGAAACCTAAAATTGGTATTGTATTCCAAAATTTGATAAAACAAAAGAATATTTTACGAAAATTAATACTTTTGCAACTTCGAATTGAGATTTATGTGCTTTATTAGTGGAATCAATGATTCAGAATAAAGTACGTTAACAATGCTAAATAGTTTGCATGACAAAGAATTTATTGATCGTTGAGTCACCTGCCAAAGCCAAAACCATTGAAAAATATCTAGGTAAGGATTTTATTGTAAAATCAAGTTATGGCCATATTAGGGACTTAGAAAAAGGTAGTAAAGGCATTGCTATCGATAGAAATTTCGAACCGCATTATGTCGTTTCTCCTGAGAAGTATAAAGTTGTCAAAGAATTAAAAGCCCAAGTTGAAAAAGCTACTGAAGTATGGTTGGCTACGGATGAAGACAGAGAGGGAGAAGCGATTTCTTGGCATTTAGCGCAAGAACTTGGCCTTGACGTAAAAACTACCAAGCGCATTGTATTTTCAGAAATTACAAAACCCGCAATTCAAAAAGCTGTACTCAATCCTCGTACCATTGATTTGGACTTGGTCAATGCGCAGCAAGCACGTCGCGTATTAGATCGTCTCGTTGGTTTTGAGTTGTCTGAAGTGCTTTGGCGGAAGGTAAAAAATAAATTATCTGCTGGTCGTGTACAATCAGTTGCTGTGCGACTTATAGTGGAAAGAGAAAGAGAGATTCAAAATTTTGAAGTGTCATCATTCTATAAAGTTTTAGCCTACTTTAATGTTAAGAATTCAAGAGGCGAGCATGTGGAATTGAAAGCTGAATTGAGTGAAAAATTAAAAGATGAAACTGAAGCTTTAAATTTTTTAAACAATATCGCCAATGCTATTTACAGAATTCAAAGTATTGAGAAAAAGCCTTTTAAGAAATTTCCTGCTCCTCCATTCACCACATCTACATTACAACAGGAAGCCAGTAGAAAGTTGTATTTCTCCGTAAATAGGACAATGAGTTTGGCTCAAAGGCTTTATGAAGAGGGTTTCATTACCTACATGAGGACTGACTCTACCAACCTTAGTCAAACCGCAATTGATGGTATTTCTAAAGAGATAAAATCAGAATTTGGAGATAGATATCTCAAAATCAGAACTTATAAATCTAAAACGGCAAATGCGCAAGAAGCGCATGAAGCCATTCGTCCTACCTATATGGAACGAAAAAATATAAGTGCTGATCGAGATTTACAAAGGTTGTACGAATTGATATGGAAGCGTACTATTGCCTCGCAGATGACAGAAGCTGATCTTGAAAGGACTATAGTGAAAATAAATATTTCTACAGTTAAAGACAAACATTTTGAAGCGACTGGGGAAGTAATAGTTTTTGATGGATTTTTGAAAGTGTATTTGGAGTCTACCGATGATGAAGACACTGAAGTAAAGGGAATGTTGCCACCTTTAAAGGAAGGTGAAACATTGCAAAAAGATAGAATCGAAGCAATTCAATCCTTTTCTAGGCCACCAGCTCGTTTTACTGAAGCAAGTTTGGTGAAGAGATTGGAGGAATTAGGTATCGGAAGGCCTTCCACATATGCTCCAACCATATCTAAAATCATGGAAGTAGACAGAGGGTATGTGACCAAGGAAAGTCGAGACGGTGTGGAGCGAGAGTATACTTTGCTCACATTAAGAAACGCCATTGAAAAGAAAGTTAAAAAGGAAATCACAGGAACGACTAAAAATGTTTTATATCCTTCTGATCTCGGTATGGTTGTTACAGATTTCTTGAATCAGCATTTCGATCAGATAATGGATTACAGCTTCACAGCCAATGTAGAAGATCAACTGGATAAAATAGCTTCAGACGGCGTCAATTGGCGCGAAATGTTAAAGGCATTTTATTTTCCATTTCATGAAACCGTAGATAAAACGATGGAGAATGCCGAAAGAGCTAAAGGTAAAAGAAATTTAGGAATCGACCCCGAAACAGGTCATGCCGTCATTGCTCAAATGACTAGATTTGGCCCAGTGATACAAATTGGCGACAGGGATGAATTGAAAGAAGATGAAAAACCCAAATTCGCAAACTTAAAACCAGGTCAATCCCTTGAAACTATCACTTTTGATGAAGCTATGGAATTATTTCAGTTGCCAAAAACTTTAGGTGTTTGGGAAGGAAATGATGTTATAGTAGCATCAGGAAGATTTGGTCCATATGTGAAGTACAACGATGTATTTGTTAATATTCCAAGGAACAAAGATCCAATGAAAATTGATTATGATGAGGCCGTACATCTTATCAAAGAAAAGCTTCAAGAAGATGCTCCAATAGGCCATTACCAAAACTTACCAATAACAAAAGGTAAAGGTAGGTTCGGTCCTTTTGTGAAATGGAATGATCTTTTTGTGAGTATTCCAGCTAGATATAAATTGGAATCTATCACTGCAGACCAAGCCATAGAAATCATAGATGCAAAAATAGAGAAAGAAGCAAACAGATACATTCAACAGTGGCCTTCCGAAAAAATTTCGATTGAAAATGGTAGATGGGGCCCTTTTATTAAATTTGGAAAAGTGAATGTAAAAATTCCTAAAGTTGATGGTGTTGCATTAAATTCTGATCAATTACAGCATATTTCTTTAGAACAGGTGAAGTCATGGATTATTGCTGAAATTCCAAATGCATTTTCAATCAATGTAACAAAACCTCCTAAAAAGGCGAAGAAATAGTATTTTAGTATAAAATGTCCATTAATATAAGTTTTGCACACTTTTAACTAACTTTTTAGGGTTATAAGTGTCTTATTATTGTAATCATTAATTTTTTTCATTCACATGAAGTTAATAAATAGGTTTTTTATAACACTTTGTTTGGTTTTGGGCATTACTATAATACATCAGGTTAATGCTCAATCCGTTGAGGAAGAGATTGGCTTTGTGTATGTCAAAGCCGAATATTTGTTTTCCACAGGCAGATATGATGACGCTGTTCCTTTATACAATCAAGTGATATCTAAAGACCCAAAATATAAAAGTGCTCTTGTACATCGTGGAGAGTGTAAATTCGCATTAGCAGCATACAAAGGTTCTAAAGCGGATGCATTACAAAGTATAGATTTACAAGGCATCACTGCCGAATCAGCAGCACTTTTGGGTAGGTCATTTGCCCAAATGAGAGAGCATAATGCTGCTATATCTTCACTGACTGCTGCCATTGCCTTAGATGGATTGAACGCAGATTATTTGATATTTAGAGCTGAAGAATATGAAAAAGATGGTTCATTATTGAAGGCTTGCCATGATTATGAATCAGCAATGAAGATGGGCAATGCTGCGGCAGCTGTGAAAGCTAGAAATCTATGTGGTATTTCTAGCCCTACATCGACGCATCCAACACAGCCCAAGCAGCAGGATACTTCTTCAGACACAAAAACAAACAATACTTCGGATGGAGAAGATCAACTAGAAGACGGTGAAGTATTGACAGCTTCAAATGACAGTACTGAAAGTACCAAAACAAGTGAACAAGTAGGATCATTTGGTGATACTATTCAAGTGAATACAAATATCCCTGTAATTGACCCAAATTTACCTCAGGAAGACGATTTCATAAATAAAATTAAAATTGATGATGATGTCAACATTGACATTTATGGTCAAGAATTGGGCCGTAGAAAAGTGGAAGAAGTTCCATCTATATTGATTCTCGCAGATGAAAATGGAAAAGTTGTTGTAAATATATGTGTGAATAAAAATGGGGATGTAGTTAAAGCAGAATTTGAGCCTAATGGTAGTACAATAGCTAAGAAAAGTTTGGTCTCACTTGCTATCAGGAAAGCAAAGGAGTTCATTTTTGAACCAGGAAAATATGAAAGCCAATGTGGATTTATGGTTTTCTATATAACCGGTTCATAATCATATTAATAGTAATCAAATGAAGTATTTTATTATTTTAGTCATAAGTCTAGTAACAAATGTAGCAATATCTGCGCAAGCGGGTAATCCTAAGCAAAAACAAAGTCCTACAGAGTTGGCTCAAGAATATACCGATGGGCTAACCAAAGCTTTGAAACTCACCCCAACACAATCTAAAGAATTGTATAAATCGTCTTTGAAGTATGAGAAAGATACCGAAGTAGTCCAAAAAAGCGCATTGACAAATGCACAAAAATATGATAAATTAGTAATAATTAGGGCTGCTCGATCCAGTGCACTAAAAAGAATTCTTACAAAAGAACAGTACAAGAAGTACACTCTTTCATTTCCTTAGTGGTTGGTAGAAAGTTTAATTTTTTTCTGCTCTTTAGATATTATAAATAATCTTTGAGACGGGGACAATGCTTTCTCAAATTGGGTTTCAAATTCATTATTTATTCTTACCACTTCAAGGTGCATATCATATTTATCGCCTTTCATATTTTCGATTGACTTCAATTTAGTATATTTTTCTTTTGCCAAAGCATAAATAGCTTGTTTTTGAGCATTTGTAAGTGCTAAAGAGTTATCACCAGAATCAGAAAATTTTGACTCAAATCTATACAATTCATTTTCTAGAAATTCTACTTCTTGCTGACCTGATAAAACAATAATAGTGCAAAGAAAAAATGCTAAAGAAAGGATACTTCTAAACATGGCTGTAAATCAATTTTAATTATCTAATAGCAAATATAGGCATTAGACAATATTAGTTGTTATAAAAGAAAAAAAAATCTATAAAATTGATGTTTATTTCCCTTTTTTCTTCTTGAAAGGGTTGAAATCTTCTATTTTATCTTTTATTTTATTGATTTCTTCATTAGACTGTTTTTCTAGTATGTCTTTGGCTTTTTGTTTTAAACTGTCCGAAACTATTCCTGATGTCAAAGTATCTAACTTAGAGATAACTTTCTTTTCCGCTTCCTTTTTAAGGCTATCCAAGGCCTTTTGTGCTTCTTCTTGGGCCTTTTGTTTGGCTTTTTCTATTTCTTTATTGGCTATTTTTGAAACGGTATCTTTGAGTATCTCCCCTTGCTTATTTATGACTTGGTTGATCGAATCTTTTATTTTTTGTTCAGCTTCTGCTACGGCAGCTTTTACAAGATCATCATTGGATACTTTGTCAGAAAGTTTAGGAATAATCTGAAATTTTGGATTTTTAAAGTCACCAGTCATTTTTACGGTAAGGTAAATGAAGTCAGTGTTGCCAATGGAGATACCCAATTTCGATGCTTCATTTTGCAGTAATGACAATCCTGTATTGGCAGTAGAAGTAATGTTATTTTTCTCCATCAATTTTCTTGGTATCACCATGTCAAAAGTGTAATCCATAGACTTTCCAAATCCATGTTTTCCATTGATTTTCATGTCTATCCCATTGAAAGATGTATGATAATCCTTCATTTCAACAAATCCCTTTACGATTTCAAACCAGTTTTTTGTATTGGTGAGTTTAACATCCTTCAGTTGAGGGATGTTGAGTTTAGTGGCTAAGTCACCAAGTGGTTTGAAACCTGAAATACTTCCACTCAATGTCTCCAACAATCCGGATGCATCTAGGGTAGATAGTTGTGGCACCATGTCATTGCCCAAGGTACCAGACATGATAAGTGATGTATTGAAAAATCCTTCTATATATTCAGCGATAGGTGCTAGATTTTTAAAAGTGACAAACTGTTTTGCTGCATCTTTAAATTGTATTTTTTGTAAATCAAGCTTTATAGAATATTCAGGTTTTTTTATGTCCTGTGAATTGTACATACCTTGCATTGCTATTTTTCCTCCCAAAATTTGCGTTGTTACATCTGACATATCTATCTGCTGGTCATGGATATTCATTTTTCCTTCCAGATTGGTCAAGACATGATTCGTATAATAAAGGGTTTTAATGTCACTTTTGAGATTAAGATGGATATTTTTGGGTACAGGAATCACTTGCATAGGTTCGTTGTTTGCGGTAGTAGAAGTCTCCATGAACTGGTTTAAATCCAAAACTTGAGATTGTAACGACACTTCCCCAGAGAGAGTTTCATTTTGCAAAAGATAGGCCACAGCATTATTGAGAAACCCAGAAATTTTAAAGTCTGATTTTCCCATTTTACCTTCCATGGTATTTACTTTAATAGCATTGGTGGCCAAGCTGCCATCCAATTTAACATGTTCTAATTGCTTGCCATCATAATCCACTTTTTCCAAATTAGCCTTGATGGTGGCAGATGCATTTGAATAGGTGGATGGATTTATCGGTACTGCGGTTCCTGATGGCTCCTCTGTTGTGGATTGGGTCATCCATTCATCTGCATTAAAATAGCGGGAATCGACACTCATGTTCACTTTTGAATCCACAGATGTGGAAAACACAGCCAAAGGGTTTTCTACCTTCATGTCGATAGCAACATCACTTTTACCAAGTTGCATTTTATCGGAAGTTAAATAGAACTCTTCAGGCTTTGCACTAAACGAAAGATTTGGGATAGAGACTTCAGGATATGTTCCATATTTTACTTGAAAGTCTTTCATTATACCTTTACCATCGAAAGCAATTTCACCATAATTTGAATTATTAATATCAGACATTTTAGCTTTGAAAGATAATCTAGCGTCCATAAATCCTGCTAATGATTTTAAATCAGGCATAGGAAAAGCCCTTGAGAGAACCCCAATATCTAGTTTACCTTCGAAATCTCCATCAAGTTTTTGGTCACCCATAGCATTACCAACATACAATCTGCCTTTTACAGGGTCATTGCCAATTTGCATGCTAAATGTAGGAATATCCAAAGTCATATCTTTATACTGCGGGTGCTGTGCGAAAATACGCAGTTTAGCATTGACATTACTGACATCTGATGGGAGGGCTGGGTATTTGAAATAACCTTTGTCTATCAAGATATTGATGTCTATTCCAGGTAGGGTAGTCGAGTTGTATTTTCCTTTTATCACACCACCAATTTTTGCCGTTCCACTTGTTTTTACGTCTTTAAAATCCGAAGTATAGGCATTGGGTATGAGTGATAGCAGAGATTTGAAGGATTCCCCTTTGGTTTGGAAGGTAACATCGACCATCATATCATCATCTTTAACAAACTGGACAGTTCCAGTGCCTTGCGCATCAAGATCATTTAGTCTGAGTATATTGTTTTTTAAAGTGAACTTCTGTTCAATAAAATTCATATTTATATCAGCGTCCAAACCAGCTTTTACTCTAGTCAAATATCGCATATTATCCATGCTCACGTTTAATGTATCAATAGTCGTTTTTGTTGTCAAGTCGAAAATGTCTTTGGTGAAATCACCTTTTCCAGTATGATTGATTTGTGTAGCATACACATCAACACTTCGCATTTTGTCATCGTAAATTAACTTACCATTATCAATGCGAAATTTTTGTATTTCTAAAGAGAAGGGTTCGGATGGTGTTGAAGTAGTGTCTGGTGGTGTGATGATATAATTGGCCAAAGTATCGTTTAAGACTATCACATGAATTGTTGGTGACTCGAGATGTATTTCGTTGATTTTAGGCTTGAGCCCTTTACCAATGATTGATTTGATATCTAGATCTAGATGTGTTTTAGGGGCTTTATATAAAGTAATGCCATCGAAATCATTGATTCCCAATACTTTGAGACTATCAATGGTCAATTTCACATCTGGAAATGATCTAAAAAATGATAAGTCAATATCAGAAAAAGATACTTGGGCATCCACAGCATTATTGATATTTTTTTGTATGTACCCATAAATTTTATCTTTGAAGACAAAAGGCAATATAAAGCCTGCTACAATAAGTCCAATAAAGACAAACCCAATAATCTTGAAAATATTTTTAATCGATTTTGACATCCGATAAGATTTTAAACACAAACGTAAATGTTAAGATAATCGTTTATAAACTATCCAGCTTCCAACATAATATCTTATTAATATTTTGTTAAAGATGAAAAAGGTACAAAATTAACATGCATTCCGTTATTCCGCTAATTAGAATATTTAATGGAATCACAAGATTGTATCAGATCAATAAACAATTTATTACCTTTGCGGGATTTATTAAAAAATTTAGGTAAAACATGGGATTACAATGTGGTATAGTAGGTCTTCCAAATGTAGGAAAATCTACATTGTTTAATGCTCTTACTTCTGCTAAAGCGCTCGCGGCAAACTATCCTTTCGCTACAAAAGAGCCCAATCTTGGTGTCATAGTAGTTCCTGATCCTAGATTGGATAAACTTGCGGAATTGGTAGAACCACAAAGAGTTTTGCCTACTAGTGTTGAAATTTTAGATATAGCAGGACTTATCAAGGGTGCAAGCAAAGGTGAAGGATTGGGAAATCAATTTTTAGCTAATATCCGTGAAGTAGATGCCATTATACATGTGGTGAGATGTTTTGAAGACGAAAATGTGGTGCACGTGGATGGAAGTGTTGATCCTGTGAGAGACAAAGAGATAATAGATCTAGAGCTGATTTTTAAAGATATCGACACAATGGAAAAGCGTATTGATAAACTGAAAAAACTGGCTAAATCTGGTCAAAAAGATGACCAAGCTAATGTAGAGTGGGCTGAGAAACTATTGAAGCACCTAGAAACTGAAAAACCAGCAAGGAGTTTTGCTGTTGACGAAAACTTTGAAGAATTGTATACCGATTTGTACCTACTTACATCAAAACCGATACTGTATGTGTGTAATGTCGATGAATCCGCTGTAACTACTGGTAATGAACATACAAAAAAATTCAGTGAAGCTGTCAAAAATGAGGGTGCAGAGATCATTTTTATTTGCGCTGAAATAGAATCTCAAATTGCTGAACTCGAGTCTAAGGAAGAGAGAATGGAATTTTTTGATGCTATGGGACTTGACGAGCCTGGAGTAAATAAGATCATTCGCGCTGCTTACAAATTGTTGAATTTAAGTACTTATTTTACTGCGGGTGTAAAAGAGGTAAGAGCATGGACAATACATAAAGGATGGAAAGCTCCTCAGGCTGCGGGTGTGATCCATACTGACTTTGAAAAAGGGTTCATCAGAGCAGAAGTGATCAAGTACAAAGATTTTGTACACTATGGGTCTGAATCTGCCGTGAAAGAAGCAGGCAAAATGAATGTTGAAGGAAAAGAATATGTGGTAGAGGATGGCGATGTGATGCATTTCAGATTCAATGTCTAATATGAAGGATGCTGAGGCGAGATATTATGTGTTTTATAAACCATATTTGACAACATCTCACTTTGGTTTGTCTTCAAAAGACAAAAGAACGCTTACCGATTATCTTACGTTACCAAAGGATGTTTATCCTGTTGGGAGACTAGATCATGATTCAGAAGGACTGCTAATACTGACAAATGATGTCACTCTACACCACAAATTGATGCACCCAAAATTCAAAGTTACTAAGACGTATTTAGCTCAATTAGAAGGAGATATTGATGAAATTGCCTTAACAAAATTGAAAAAAGGTGTGACAATTTCACATGAAAAGAATAGCTATATAACAAAACCTGCCATTGTAGAAAAACTGATCACATCTCCAAACTTATCTGAAAGAAACCCACCCATTCGCTATCGAAAATCTATTCCCACATCTTGGATAAGTATCACCATTTCTGAAGGAAAAAACCGTCAAGTCAGGAAAATGTGTGCCTCTGTTGGCTTTCCTGTTCTCAGATTACATCGGTCTAAAATTGGAGAGTTAGGATTAGATGCTTTGTTACCTGGGGAATGTGTCATGTTGGATAGGGAAAATATTAGTATAAAATTAGGATTACAAATGTCTAATTCTCCAATTATCAGACATAGGAAGTAGATTACGGTACCCAAAAAGACTTCATCAAAAACAAAAGAGCTGCATTCTCCACGTTCAAAGCCTACGCAAAGAGGCACATTTGCTTTTGCCTTAACACATCCACCGATATTAAACAAGGTTTTACAAGAATAACTGGTATTTAAAAATTAACTTTGCGAATTAAAAATTGAGAATAACAGACAACAAATGAGGGAGAATTTAGAATTAGAAAAAACCCTTTGGCAAGCAGCCGACAAACTTCGTAACAATATGGATGCGGCTGAATACAAACACGTTGTATTGGGTTTGGTATTCTTAAAATATATTTCTGATGCTTTTGACGAACTCTTTGAGCAATTGAAAGCAACCGAAGCCGAAACAGGTGCAGACCCTGAAGACAAGGACGAATACACAGCCGAGAGAGTATTTTATGTTCCACCACAGGCACGTTGGAAATGGCTACAAGGAAGAGCAAAATTACCTACAATCGGTAAGGATATTGACGAAGCAATGGACAGCATTGAACGTGACAATGTATCATTAAAAGGTGTTTTGCCAAAAGACTATGCACGACCTGCACTTGACAAACAAAGACTTGGAGAGCTCATTGACTTGATTGGTTCTATCACTCTAAGTAAGGGTAAAGAAGGAAAAGGCAAAGATGTTTTAGGGTTTGTGTTTGAATATTTCTTGGGGCAGTTTGCAGATGCCGAAGGCAAAAAAGGTGGACAGTTTTATACACCGCAAAGCATTGTAAAAATATTAGTGGATATGCTTGCACCCGAACCCGAAAAACGAGTATATGATGGTGCTTGCGGAAGTGGAGGAATGTTTGTACAAAGTGAACGCTTTATTGAAATGCACGAACACCGAAAAGGAAAAATCTCCATCTTCGGACAGGAGAGCAACCCAACTACATACAAGTTAGCCAAAATGAATTTGGCTATTCGTGGTATTGATGCCAATATTGCATTAGGCGACACCTTAATGAATGATGCATTTCCAGAGTTGAAAGTGGATTATGTAATTGCCAATCCGCCTTTCAACGTAAGTGATTACAACATAAACAAAGCCGAAACACACAAATGGAAATATGGCATTCCGCCAACAGGAAACGCCAACTATGCTTGGTTGCAATTGTTTGTTAGCAAATTGGCACCTTATGGAACAGCAGGAATTGTTTTGGCTAATGGAAGTATGAGCTCTGAAATTGCCACTGAAGGACAAATTAGAAAAGAATTGATTGAAAACGACTTGGTGGATTGTATGGTGTCTTTGCCTTCGCAGTTGTTTTACAATACACAAATACCAGCTTGCTTGTGGTTTTTGGCTAGAGACAAAGGTGAAAACAAAAAATGGCGTGCTAGACAAAACGAAATACTTTTTATTGATGCCCGAGAATTAGGCACAATGATAAGCCGTAAGCAAAAAGAGTTAAGCGAAAAAGACATTGCAATTATTTCGGACACATACCACCATTGGCGTAGTATTGGCAAACCTGAGTGTTTGCCCTACAAAGACATTGCAGGGTTTTGTAAATCTGCCAACATACAAGACGTTCGCAAAAACAACTACATACTTACACCAGGCAGATACATTGATTTCAAAGAAGTAGCCGATGATGGCGTCGTCTTTGATGAAAAAATGGCAACCTTAACCCAAACATTAAAAGAGCAAATGCAGAAAGCCAATGAATTGGATGAAGCTATCAAACTAAATCTTTCTAAAATTGGCTATGAATTATAATCCCGAAATTCATAAACGCAAATCTATACGCCTGAAAGGATACGATTATTCAAAAACGGGATTGTATTTTATTACCATTTGTGTACAAAATAGGGAATGTATGTTTGGTAAAATTGAAAACGGCGAAATGATATTGAATGAAGCAGGAAAAATAATTGAAAAATGGTATTATGAATTGATGAATAAATTCCCGGATATAAAATGTGATGAAATGATTGTGATGCCCAACCATTTTCATTGTATTGTTGAAATCGTCGGAATAATTGTTGGGGCAGACCTACGTGTCTGCCCTGATATGGTTGGTGAAAACAACCCAATTTTGGACGAAAATTCGACATTGGGCAAACAATCCGTTTTGGGCGAACAATCCGTTTTGGGTAAAAATTCGACATTGGGCGAAAATTTTACATTGGGCAAACAATCCGTTTTGGGCAAAAATTTTACATTGGGCGAAAATTTTACATTGGGCAAACAATCCGTTCTGGGCAAAAATTCGACATTGGGCGAACACGTAGGTTCGCCCCTACATACGGTGGTGCAATGGTTCAAAACAATGACAACCAATGAATACATCCGCGGTGTGAAAAATTTGGGGTGGAAACCATTTGATGGAAAATTGTGGCAACGCAATTATTACGAACACATTATCCGAAACGAACAATCTTACAACAACATTTCTAATTATATTATAAACAACCCCGCCAAATGGCAGGAGGATAAATTTTATGGAAAATAAATGCGTCGTACGAGCAGACCTGCGTGTCTGCCCAATTTGTAAAATGGATAAAGAAAATGGGCGAACACGTAGGTTAGCCCCAACGATTGCCCTATCCATAAACCCAAACCAAAATATATTATGAGCGAATGGAAAACATATAAGTTGGGAGAAATCTATGACTTTTCTTCAGGTCTTTCGAAAAGTAAAGAATTCTTCGGGCAAGGGTTTGATTTTGTAACTTTTAAAGATGTATTTCAAAATTACTTTTTACCTGATAACTTAACTTCTTTAGTAGATACAAATGAAAAGAAAGAAAAAGTTGTTCTGTTTTAAAAGGAGATGTCTTTTTAACAAGAACAAGTGAGAACGATTCTGAATTAGGATTGAGTTCAGTAGCGTTAAAAGACTACCCAAATGCGACATTTAATGGTTTTACTAAAAGATTAAGACCAAAAGGGAATGTCAATATAGTGCCTGAATATATAGGTTTTTATTTACGTTCTCCCAAATTTAGAAGTATGTTATCTCAGTTTGCGTCTATGACAACGAGGGCGAGCTTGAACAATGAGATATTATCAAATTTAACTATTGTGTTGCCGGAAGAGCAAATTCAATTTCAAATTGGAAATATTCTGAAATCCCTCTGCGACAAAATAGAACTCAACCTACAAATGAACCAAACACTTGAAGCAATGGCACAATCCCTGTTTAAAGAATGGTTTGTAAACTTCAACTTTCCAAACTTTGATGGTGTTTTGGAAAATGGTTTGCCGAAAGGTTGGAGAATGGGGAAATTAAGGGAGGAATTTAATTTAACTATGGGTCAATCGCCTAAAGGCGAAACTTTAAACCAAGACAATGAAGGAATGATATTCTATCAAGGAAGAACTGACTTTGGTTTTAGATTTCCAACAAATAGAGTATTTACAACTGAACCAAACAGAATTGCCAATAAATTAGATACGCTTGTTTGTGTAAGAGCACCAGTTGGTGATGTAAATATGGCGATTGAAAAATGTTGTATTGGTAGAGGATTATCAGCAGTAATACACAAATCAAATGCCTATTCTTTTACATATTATTCAATGAAGAATATTGAGCCAATTTTTAAAGGCTTTGAAAGTGAAGGCACAGTATTTGGTTCATTGAATAAGACTAATTTTGAAAATATTGAAATCATTATCCCAGGTCAAGTTTTGATAAAGGAATTTGAAAAAGTCGCTAATTCAATAGATGAAAAAATTGTTAACAATACATTGGAAATCCAAACCTTAACCCAAACCCGAGATACATTATTACCCAAGTTGATGAGTGGGAAAATAGAAATATAAAATTAAAATTACTTACAGAAAGTGTAAATTAAAATAAAAATCACTACCTTTGCAGTGGATATAAAATTTGACAATAAGAAATTAAGAAAATTAGCCAACGACCCGCGAAAGTGCAAGCAGGAAATGGGTGAAAGAAGAGCCACACTCTTTTTAAAAAGGTTGACTGATTTGCGTGATGCCGAAACGCTGGAAGATGTAAGGCACTTGCCAGGTAGGTATCACGAGCTTAAAGAAACACGTAAAGGTCAATGGGCTTGCGACCTTGACCATCCGTATCGCCTAATTTTCATTCCACAAGAAAATCCAATACCTACCAATGATGCCGGACAATACATTTGGTTTGAAATTATAGGAATAGAAATTGTTGAAATAGCAGATTATCATTAAAAAAAAGCAATTATGGCAACTGTAAACGAATTTTATACAGACATAGCATTTCACCCAGGCGAAACCTTGGCTGAAAAGTTGGATGAGCTAAAAATGGGTCCCAAAGAATTTGCTATCCGTACAGGAAAACCAGAAAAAACGATTATAGCCATTCTTAAAGGAGATAGTTCTATTACTCCTGAAATGGCAGTTCAATTTGAAAGTGTACTAAAAATCCCTGCTGATTTTTGGTTGACAAAACAATACCGATTTGACGAATACAAAGCCCGAGAAAAAAGAGCATTGGCTATTGAAGAAGCCAAAGGATGGGCAAAGTGTTTCCCCATTGCTGATATGGTAAAATGTGGATGGCTGAACGCTAAGACAAAATCCGAAGAAAAAGTTGCCGAATTATTTCATTTTTTTGGTGTGAGTTCACCCGATGCTTGGAAGGATTATTTTTTCAATCAACAGCTAAAAGTAGCTTTCCGAATTTCATTAGCACATACCAAAGAACCCTATGCGATTTCAGCCTGGATAAGGCAAGGCGAAATACAAGCCAGCCAACTAAATTGTGGAGAATATTCAGAAACGAAGTTCAAAAAAGCACTAAAAGAAATTAAAACTATAATGACTACACAGCCCGATGATTTTTTTGAGCAATTACAAAAACAATGTTTGGCTTGTGGTGTAAAAGTGGTATATACGCCTTGTATTAAGAAAGCACCTTTGAGTGGGGCAACCCGCTGGATAGACGACAATCCTTTGATACAATTAACAGGCAGATATAAGCAAAACGACCGTTTTTGGTTTACTTTTTTCCACGAGGCAGGTCATATTATACTGCATGGTAAAAAAGAAATATTCTTAGAAGATATTGAATATTCGGAAGAAGATTTACAAAAAGAAGCCGAGGCAAACGACTTTGCTGTAGAATGGACATTCTCAAATGAACAAGAAAAAGAAGTGTTAGAAACTACTCCATTAACTATTGACAGTATTCAAAAATTTGCTAAAAAATTCAATACACACCCGGCTTTGATTATAGGTCGTTTCCATAAAAAGGAATTATTGCATTATGCACAAGGTAGAGACTTTTTTGTAAAACTTGAATTTACAGATAATTGATATGAAAAACAGCATTACGGAAAACGAAATAGAGGAAATTGCAATTTCCTATCTTCAAAATTTAGGCTATTCCTATGTTTTGGGTACTGATATTTCTCCTGATGGCGAACATCCAGAAAGGCAATATACCGATGTGGTTTTGACTACTCGTTTGCGTGATGTTATTGATAAGCTCAACCCAAGCATTACCCAAGATGCCAAAGAAGATGCTCTCAAAAAAGTATTGCGTACCGAAAGCCCGAACACTTTAATCAATAACGAAAATTTTCATAAATACCTAACCGAAGGCGTAGATGTAGAAGTACGCACAGTCGATGGCATTCGTGGTGAAAAAGTATATATCGTAGATTTTGAAAACCCCGAGAACAACGAGTTTGTAGCAATCAATCAATTTACGATTATTGAAGGCAGTCAAAACAAACGACCAGACATTATTTTGTTTGTAAATGGATTGCCTTTGGTGGTCATAGAACTAAAAAATGCAGTAAGCGAAACGGCCGATTTAGACAGTGCGTTTAATCAAATACAAACTTATCAAAATACTATACCAAGCTTATTTACCTACAATGCCATAAATATAATAAGCGATGGATGGAGTGCAGCCTATGGCACCATAAGTAGTAGTTTTAAATATTATAAGCCTTGGAAAAGCATAGATGGCAAAAACATAGAAAATAGCCACGATTTGCAAATGGAGTTTTTACTCAAAGGACTTTGCAATAAAACTACTATGCTCGATGCTGTACAAAATTTTATAGTGTATGAAAAAAACGAGAAAATAACCATTAAAAAAGTAGCCCAATACCACCAATACTTTGCAGTAAATAAAGCAGTAGCAACCACTCTACAAGCTACTAAAGCAACAGGTGATAAAAAAGCAGGCGTAATATGGCATACACAAGGGAGTGGTAAAAGCTTGAGTATGGTTTTTTATGCTGGTAAGCTCATTACCAATGAGCAAATGCAAAACCCTACTTTGCTCATAATAACCGATAGGAATGACCTTGATGACCAATTGTTTGACACCTTTAAAAATTGTAATCAATTATTAAGGCATCTGCCAAAACAAGCAGATAGTCGCACACACTTAAAGGAACTTTTAAATGTAGTTTCGGGTGGTATTGTGTTTACTACCATTCAAAAATTTGGATTAGAAAACGATGATGAAGTTGATAATGCTGATGAAGGAGTGGCATCTGAACCCAAAGTAAAATACATTGGAGAAAAAGCAAAGGTAATAAGCAACAGAAACAACATTATAGTAATAGCAGACGAGGCCCACCGTAGCCAATATGGATTGTTAAATGGCTTTGCCCGTAGGCTTAGAGAAAGTTTACCAAACGCTTCTTACATTGGTTTTACTGGTACTCCCGTAGATAGTACCGACAAAAGTACAAAAGCGATTTTTGGAGATTATATTGATGTGTATGATATACAACAGGCTGTTTTAGATGGTGCTACCGTACCTATTTATTACGAAAGCAGAGTTGCCAAAATAAATATAGAAGAACAAAAAAAGCTACAGCTTGATAAAGAAATTGAAGAACTTACCGAAGCGGAAGAATTGAGCGTAGCTCAAAAAATGAAGGCAAAATGGAGTAGCATAGAAGCCGTTATAGGTAGCAAAAACCGATTGCAAAAAGTAGCTCAGGATTTTATTACTCATTTCGAAAAACGAACAAGTATCATTGATGGCAAGGCTATGTTTGTGTGCATGAGCAGACGTATTTGTGTGGATTTATACAATGAAATAATTGCTTTACGTCCACATTGGCATAGCAATGACGATAATAAGGGTGTCATAAAAGTAATTATGACAGGTTCTAGTGCTGATGTAAAAGGATATCAGCCCCATGTCAGAAGCAAAGAAAAAAGAAAAGCCATAGGCGAAAGGTTAAAAGATGAGAATGACGAACTTAAAATTGTTATCGTTAGAGATATGTGGCTAACTGGTTTTGACGCACCTGTTTTGCATACAATGTACACTGATAAACCCATGCAAGGGGCAAATCTAATGCAAGCGATAGCCAGGGTAAATAGAGTATTTAATAATGCCAAAGAAGGTGGATTAATAGTTGATTATTTTGGATTAGCACAATATTTACAAGAAGCCTTGGCAGAATATACCTTAAGCGGTGGCGAAGGCAAGCCTACGCTTGACGATGAATTGGCAGTAGCCAAATGCTTAGAATATTATGAAGGTATAGAATATCAATTGAAATACTTTGATTGGAAAAAGTTCTATTGTTTAAAACCAGAAGAAAAATTAAAATATATCGGAATTATTCAAGATTATATTCTTAGTCAGGAAAGTGGTAAAGAAAATTTTATAGACACTACCGCCAAACTATTAAAGGCGTATGCTTTAGTTTCTACTCACGAAAGAATAGATGCTATCAAAGATGACGTTGCCCTGTTTCAAGCAATTAGAGCAAGGCTCATTAAATTTGATGAAAGAACAAGGATAGAAGATGGTGGAAAGACAAATGCCGAAATTGATTTAGCAATTAAACAAATAGTAAGCGAAGCAATAGTAAGCGATACAGTAGTAGATATTTTTGATGCAGCAGGAATCAAAAAACCTAATATTGGCATTTTAGACGATGTTTTTATGAAAGAAGTGCAAGGCATGGAGCGAAAAAATCTTGCAGTAGAATTGTTAAAAAAACTTTTGAGGGAAGAACTAAAACGTAAATCTAAATACAATTTAATTCAAAGTAAGTCCTTCTCAGAAAAATTAGAAGATGCTATACAACGCTATCATAATGGGCAAATAGATAGTGTAGAGTTTATAGAGAAATATTTGATACCACTAGGTAAAGAAATAAGGGACGCCAATAAAAAGGGAGAAGATTTAGGTTTGGACTATAGAGAATATGCTTTTTACACAGCTTTAGAAGTAAATGATAGTGCAGTAGCTATATTGGGCGATGATATATTAAAACATATCGCACAAGAACTTTTAAAAACAGTTCGTAACAGTACAACAATTGATTGGACAATAAAAGAAAGTGTACAATCAGCATTAAGAAGAAACATCAGACGAATTTTAAGACTACACGGTTATCCACCAGATTTACAAGAAAAAGCAGTTGAAACAGTAATAACTCAAGCTAAAATGTTGGCAGAGGATTTAATGAATAATAAAACGATAAACAATTAAGTCCTCGCTATTGGTGGCACATTTGTTTCCTCCTTCATATGATTGGAAAGTACTAAATTAAGAGTTCAATTCTTAGTGTGGAAAAAATCCTTGACTGCATATAGCTGCAAAACCGATTACGGTACCTGGTATATCAAATTTTTATATTTCATATACGCATTAAATGTAAAGTATAATATATTCATTATGATGAATTTGAAATTTTTATTGTAACTTTGCGTTAATTTTTGAGCTTAAACAAAAGATATCGCATTATTATCAGAAAATTTTGAAACTTTATGAGCAGTAAGCGTTTTGCACTTTTCCTTTTTTTATTGTATTCTGGCACATCACTTATGGCCCAAAGTAAAGATATTAGAAATAATAACTTTCAATACAATGACTTTGCCAGGCAGCTTTTTGATGAGTCTCTTTATGTGCATGCATCTCGGTATAGCGAATTATTCAAAGATGAAGTTAAGCTTCCCTATTTATTTGATTTTCAAAACCTTATTCAGGAGTCTGATGTAATCAAAGCAATATCCGAAATTAGAACAGATAGAACGGGTTCAGAATCTGAACTGACCAAAGTTATTCAAGAACAGCTACCACATCCATCTGCCATCCCCGCAGTGTTGGAGCTTGGGTCTTATTATTACAACAAAAACTTGTATAAGAAAACCATAGAAACGTATGAGCTTATTGACCTCAATGCATTGGTAGAATATGATATGTCTGAAGCATCATTCAAGAAGGGTTATGCACATTTTGTACTCAAGGAGTTTGAATCTGCCGAAGAAGAATTTTCGAGAATAAAGGAAATAAAAAACGAGTATTATTATCCTTCTAATTACTATTATGGTATGTGTAAGTATTTTACAAAAGACCATGATGCTGCCGTCTCCAGCTTTAAAAAAGTACTTGATTCAGACGTGTATAATTCTTTCGTACCGTATTATATAGCACAGATCCATTTTGCGAAAAACGAACCAGAGAAAGTTATTTCTTACGCTGAATCAGCTTTAAAAAATGCCAATCTGCGAAATAGAAAGGAAATTAGACTTCTTTTGGGCCAATCTTATTTCAAATTGAATAATTTTGAAAAAGCGCTTCCTCATCTTGAATATTATGAAGCCAATACAGAAAAACTTACGGTGGAAGAATTTTATCAAGTAGGATTTACACACTATCAGATGGGTAATTGTAATGGAGCAATAAATAGTTTTAAGGAGCTAACATTGCTTGATTCAAAACTTGGACAAGTGGTAAATTATTATCTTGCTGATTGTTATTATAAATTGGGGGATGTAGTCTCTGCTAGAGCGGCGTTTAAGAAAGTCAGCAATATGCCTTTTGATAAAGGTATGCAGGATGAGGCGACTTTTAATTATGGTAAACTCTCCGCAGAAGCAGGTTTCGAAAGAGAAGCTATCAATACATTAACAAAAATGGACACACAATCCCCTTATTACACAGCTGGTCAAAATATCATTATAGAACTTTTGGAGAATACTGGAGATTTTCGTGGAGCAGTGCAAACGATAGAATCATTTCAAAAACCTATCTCATCAAAGTTGCAGAATATTTACGTGAATCAGAGTTTGAAGTATGCTTTTATTTTATATGCAAATAGTCAAATACCTGAAGCCATAACCTATTTTCAAAAGGCCAACACTTATCATGTTGACAAAAAAGTCCAGTCGCAATCTTATTTTTGGTTAGCACAGATCCAACATGAAAAAGGCGAATATGCAACATCAAATGCCACTCTTCAGCAGTACTTTGACGTGTCAAATGGTGTAAAACTACCCGAAGAATCATCGCCATTTATGGGGCATTACGTTCGTGGGTACAATATGTTAGAAATGAAATCTTTTGATCAAGCAGAACTGAGTTTTAAAAATGCTATAGTAGGGATAAATCTTATCAGAGAAGATATCAAAAATACTCAGATACTGACTGCGATTTTACCAGATGCACTTATTAGGGCTGGAGATTGTGTTTTCAAAAGAAGGGCCTATGAGGATGCAATTGTCTTCTATGATCAGGCAATACAAAGTAAAAAAGGTAATTTTGTATACGCTATGTACCAGAAAGCTATTATTGAAGGTTTGCTTGGAGAATCTTATGAGAAAATTTTATCCTTAATGGATATAAAGAAAGATTACCCCAATAGTGAATACGCAGATGATGCACTATACCAATTGGGTTTGACATATTTTGATTTAGCTAATATGGATAATGCCTATAGTGCATTCTCTGAAATGCATGCTAAATATCCTAAAAGTAATCTGATCAATGATGCCCAATTGAAAGCTGGGCTTATAGCTTATAATAAGGGTGACTTGACATCGGCTACTATGCATTATAAAAATGTCATGGCAAATAATCCAAATGCACAAGCTGCAGATGGCGCACTAATTGGGTTGCAAGAGATTTACATTAAAGATTTAGGTCAGTCAGAAGAATATATGGCATACCTCTCTACTATTCCAGGTTATTCATTGGATGTAAATGCTGCAGATTCATTGAATTTTAAAGTTGGCGAATTGAGATTTTTACAGGGCGAGTATGATAAGGCAGTTGAAGGCCTTTCAACATACATCTCTAAATTTCCAAATGGTGTGAATAGATTTGTAGCGCATTACTATAGGGCAGAGTCTTATTCTGTTTTGAAAAAATTCCAAAGTGCGCTAGAAGATTATGAAAAAGTACTAGAATTTGGAGCATCAGATTACTACCAAAATTCCATCAAAAAGGCAGCCATCATCGCCTATAATTCTACACAATCTTATTCCAAAGCTTATAAATATTACGATGCATACTATAAAGATATTACGGACAATCAGGAGAAATACCAAGCTGCATTGGGAGCTTTGAGGAGTGCTTTCAGAATATCAAATGCAGAAGGCGTAAAATTATATTCGAAGGTGATAGTAGACCACCCGCTTTCTAGTCCAGATGATAAGGGAGCAGCCTTATATTATGATGGAAAATTGAAATTCGCGGCAAATGATCTGGTTGGTGCGACAAATGTTCTCACAAGAGTACCAAAATACATTAATAACAATCAAGCTGCAGAATCTCGTTATCTATTAGCAGAAATTGCTTTTAAGCAAAAAGATATTAATTTGGCGGAGACTCTTGCAAATGCTGCAAATGAAGCCAATGCTTTATACCCTTATTGGATAGCAAAATCTCTTATACTACTTTCTGATATCTATGTAACCAAAAAAGATTTCTTTAATGCTCGAGCTGCGCTGGAAGCGGTTATTGAAAATTTTAAAGATGATACGGCTTTGATTACTTCCGCTCAAGAAAAATTAAGATCTCTTGAAGAGTTAGAAAAGCAAAACAGTAGAATAAAAAATGTCTCTGGGAATACACTAGAGTTACTTCCTGGAAATTGATAAAATATATTTTTTGAAACAAAGTCAAAGTAAGTAATAATGTATAGAAATATTATATTAACTGTATCAATTTTAGTCTTTTACGTCTTTTTAAGTAAATTAGATGGTCAAGTAATTGATACAATAAAACAAGACTTGGATTTTAATCAAGTAGAAGTCGTAAAAGCCTTTGAAGCAAATCTGGCAGATGCAAATATAATTCATGTAAATGCGCCCCAGCCAGTCGTGAAACCTTACAATCCAAAATATAATTATGACATTACTATCGTACCCTTGCCATTGAAATATCCGGACCCACAGATTAAACCATTGGCAATGAACCCGGATGGGCCTTTTAAGGTAAGAAATGGATTTTTAGATGCTTCTTATAGTTTTTTAATTAATCCGAGAATCCACACCGGATATAATGTAATAAAAAAAGACGAATATACTTTGGGTGGCACTTTTTTCTTTGAAGCTTTAGACAATACTAAAAATAGTGATTTGCAATCCTACACCGATGGAAGTCTCGATCTTTTTGGTACAAAATTAATGAAGGAGAATTTAGAGCTTTTTGCATCCATTGGTGGAGAATATCGAGGAAGAAAATTGTATTTTGTTCACAATCCTATCGACACAACACTTGATGGCAATAGAACTCTAATACATGCCAATGGTAAGCTAGGTTTAAGAAGTGTGGAATTCAGTGATGGGGTGTTAGGGTATGAGGCGTCATTAATATTGGGGAATACAGTGTCAAAAAATACAGATGTTAAAGAGAGTTCATTGCAGCTTGTTGGTAGTCTTTGGTATCCAGTTAGTTCTGCTTTTCGATTGAATTTTGATGGATTGTATCAATTGGTCACTCAAAATATAGATGGTGGGAGAGAATCACAGATTTGGAATTTTATACCCATGATAAAATCGAATTTTGGACGTTTTTACTTCAACGTTGGTGTGGATCTTTTGGGAGCGGATAGCAAAACATTTATTTTCCCAAATGTGATGGTAGATTATCCTTTATTAGGGCAGACAATTCAGATTTTCGGTGGAGTTAAGCAATCCCATTTTCTTAATTCTTTACAAGGTCTTTCTACTTATAACCCATATTTCTCACCTTTGAATTCTGACTTTAAGACATCCGTTTCACAATCATTCTTCGGAGGTTTGAGAGGAGAATATAATTTTATACATTACGAAGCTCAAATTGGTGTAAAGTCGGTTAAAAATATGGCTATGTTCTTAAATGACGATGCCGACAAAAGGTTCTTCAATATTGTTTACGATGATGTGAATGTTGTTTATATAGCAGGAAATTTAAATTTCAATTTTAGCGAAACAATGTCCATTGGTGGTAAAATTCAACAAAATATATATAGTACAGATATTCAGGATCATGCATGGCATATGCCTTTGACAGAATTATCTGCTACTTATAATTGGAGACTTCTGGATAGAAAACTTGACTTTTCAAGTGAAATTAATTTCGCAACGCCATCTAAGTACCTTATTGATCAAACAACTATTGATAATACCAATACCAAAGTTGATCTAAATGTCCAGTTGAAATATCATTTTTCAGATCGAATCTCAATGTATGTCAAGGGTCAAAATCTCTTGAATAATCGTTTTGAGCGATATTTCGGATATCCTACTGTTGGACTTAATGCTGGAGCAGGTATTCGCGTTATATTTTGATTATTTTGGCAAAATAGGCCTTCCTTTCCATTTGACGTCTTTTTTTAAAAACGCCATAATACCTAGAAAAACATAGAAAAATGGAAAGATCAAAGAAGCTGGTAGGAAGTATGTTAGGGTAGGGGTTTTATAGATGTTTTTATATTGGTTTAAATGAAAATAGTCAAAAATACACTTTACACCAAAAAGTAATGCCCATAATGGAAGTGTTGTGGGGTGAATAATAGCATACAGCAAGAGTGCCACCAACATAGTCATATACAAACCAATTGTGATTTGAAAAATTAACAAACGCTTGGAATTTGTCAAGGTCTGCTTTGATGCCCAACGAATGCGTTGTTGAAGTAGATTTTTCCATGTAGGTTCAGATTTTGTCCATACGGCGGCATCAGGGTGCGAAATAAACCCTAGTTTATGTGGTTGAGATTGGAAAATTTTTTCAGCGATAAAAATATCGTCGCCAGAAGCTATATGTAGATTATTCTTCAAGCTATCTGTGTCCAGAATGACATCTTTTTTATAACTCATATTGGCACCATTGGCCAAAGGAAAAAACTTCTGATCGATGCCCCATTTTGTTATCGACATGGTGGCAGCAACATCCATTGATTGAAATGATGAAATCAGTGATTTATCTTCTTTGATATGTACAATGCCTGTATTCATTATTTTGTTTTGCAATGCAGATAGATGCATCGATACCCAATCTTTACCCACTACACAATCACCATCCGATACAAGAATGTTATTATATATGGCATGTTGCAATCCAAACAAAATTGCCTGTTTTTTACCTCTATAACCATCCGGGAGAGAAAATACTCTTGTCTTTTCAAAACTTAAAGCTTGGGATGTAGTCTGATCTTCACTATGGTCATCTACAATAATAATTTCATAATTGTTTTCTGATATATTGTTTTCAAGGATTGACTGTATAAGGGATTTTATAGAATATTCTTCATTTCTTACTGCGATAATGATGGAAATATTCTCAGTATGTTCTGACAACTTTTTGAGAGAATCATTGTCCAGCCTTTTTGAGACATAATACAACATTGACCCATATCCTATTGTCAGTAGGCAAAGTATATAAATGAATATTGTCACTTTTATTTAAAAATGTCATTGTACTCATTTGTGGACTTGTCGTTCTGAATTGGCTCAGGTTTTCTTATGTTTTTAGGAAGTTCAAGAAAGTCTTCATTTTCTTCAATGTTTACTTCTTCATACTCAGTAAATGAATTTCGCTCCTTTTCAATTTGATTTATAGTATTTTTTATAGATCTTTTTCCTAATGCCTTTAGAAATAAAAATCCGGAGACAATAGGAAATCCAAAAATGGTTATCAATACCATTAATATGCCAACCAAACTATTTTCTTTCAAGAGTTTCCAAACAAATTGAAGATAATCTATGACAACTTTTCTATCTAGAATCAAGGTGATGATTAATAAAAATGGAGCAACCCAACTTAAAATCCAAAATACACCTTTCGCCAAGAAAAATAGTGCAGTGAAAAAGACTGCCAAAACCAATAATGGTTTTATAAAACCGAGAGGATTGTTACTGGAGCTAAAACCTATATTATAAGATTTAAATTGATTCATTATATGTAAAATATGTTGCTCATTCAAACGTGTAATTCAGTACTTTAGTTCAATTTTTCATCCTAATATTCATATGATTTTATCGATTTAGCTTGTCCATACTGCCTAAATAAATTCGTTGTATTAGAATAAAATATATAAAATAAACAATAGATATACAATAATATATGCATTATGTTTATTGAATATATGATAAATTTCTATTTTCGCTTTAATTAATGAACTTCTCATATTATCATTTCTATATAAAAAACTTAAAAAAAAAATTAAAAAATATTTTCGTCCATCATTTTCATTATTGACTTGATAATAATTGTGGTAAGCATTAATGAAAAAAGTAATGTGATGAACATATAAAAATCTCTCATCATATAATTTTGAATTTGGTCTAAAAATTGAAATTAGTATGGAGAAGCATTTCTTAAAAAGCAATTTTGAAAATGTTTCATAGAACCAAAGTTTACACAAATGCGGCAGTAGTCTAAGGACTATTTATGTATTTGCAGAATTGAATTTTTATCGCAATTACGAATTTTACAAAATCCATCAATCGATGAGGAAACCCTTACTTACACAATTGTTCGGACCGCTAGTAGTCGAGTTCTGTTCATGTTTGCTTTCGGCTTTACAGTGTTATGGCCTTCAGCAAACAACTTATTTGCACAAAGCGAAGTCTATAGTAGCTCTGAGTGTTCTTGTCTTGACAATGCCACTTCTACTACTAATGGACAATATGCTGAGTCAATAACCATCAATGGTATCGCAGGTCAGACTTGGCGGTTAATGAATGCCATTGGATTTTACAATCCATTATCATCGCCACCACCTGCATCCCCAATTCTTTATCTCAATAATACCATTATACCAGAGACAGCTCCGGGTAGTGGTGTGTACACTATTGAAGGTTTGAGAGTTAGTGGATTACCTTGGACAGTGACATTGACAAATGGATCAGTGGTACACGTGCTTTCTGCATCCAATAGTTGTGCTTATCCCACCACAGCTCAAAAGACCATTTCGGGGGATACCTATGTTTGTCAGGTATCAACAGAGTCCTACACTTTCCCATCTGGCGAATATTCGAATTTGACTTGGGCATTGGATGGAGGAGGAACGATTGTTTCGAGCACATCAGGCACGGTAGCATCTGGCACTGCTGTCAATTGTACCGTGGATTGGGGAGGTAATCCTGGTACCTATTACTTGAAAGTTTCAGGTATCAGAAGGTCTTACATAGGCCAAACTCAGGGATGTGAGTTCGATGCTATTTTGCCTATTACTATTTTTAGTAAGGCTGATGTGTCCATTGATGGTGATTTTGGTAATTGTGTCGGAACGACAGAGACGTATACTATTCCATTATCATTAAGTCAACTTTATACGGCTAGTGTACAGTGGCAAATCACAACTGATGAATTTGGCTTAAATCCTGCAGCTTTTACTGGTTCAGGCTCTGCAAATTCATGGACGGTAACATGGCCGTCTACACCAGGTGTGTATTATCTTCATGTCAGTGGTAATGCAATCGTTGGAAACAACGCATGTACTTTTGCCGATGTAAGACGCATCGACATTGTTTCAGAAGCCAATCTCAGAATGGCTTGCAACAATTTAGTACAAGTATCTATGAATCCCAATTGTGAACTCAGTTTTAGACCTCAGCAGTTTTATGCGGATCCCATCTATCCTGAATCATCCTTTGATATCATGATTAGGGATTTAGAAACTGACACTATCATACCAAATGGTACTATTGGGTATGGCTATATCAACAAAACTGTTGAAGTGAAAATCATTCATGAATGTAGTGGTAATTCTTGTTGGAGTTATGCCAAAATTGAAGATAAATCTATCTTGGATTTAGTATGTCCTGATGATGTCACTATCCAATGTAATGATCTAGGAGATTTTTCTGTAACTGGAATGCCAGAATTTCCTGAAGGTACAATTGTAACATCCCTAACCACAACACCACAAACATGGTTGCTCATGGGTTATGACAAATGTAGTGATGTGATTCTTGCTTATTCTGATGAGGCTATTACCGATTTATGCGACGGTCCATACAGTTCTGTTATCACAAGGACGTGGACTGTTACAGATGAAAACGGGAATTCATCGGATTGTGAACAACAGATCTTCGTTGAAAGAGCATCTATAATTGATGTTCAGTTTCCTTTGAATTATGATTCTGCCACGGGGCCATTTGCATCATTAGAAGCATGTGGAACATGGGAGAAAGTACCATATATTAAAAATGGCTTAGAACAATCTTTTACTTTAGGTGGGAAAGTTTATTTAGACTCAGTACCTTCTCCTGATTTTGCGGGATGGCCTTCTGGTACTCTTTGTTTGAAATCCGCAGTTTCATATACAGATACTAAGTTACCAATATGTGATAATAATCCATTGGCTTATAAGTTGATACGTAGATGGACAGTCATAGACCACTGTACTGGTGAGATAAGACATCAAAATCAATTTATTACAGTGATGGACACACAAGCACCGCTTATTGATGTCGAGCAAAATTATAGTTCACCTATCTGCTTTTATACCTTAAATGAAGAGCCAGGTGTTCCTGCTGGTACACCAAAAGCATCTGTTGCCATTCTCAATACCAAAGAACACACCTGTTATGGTGACTCTTGGACTGTCAAAACTCCCTATTTATTGCGGGACTGTGGACTAAATGCTCCTGGCGTGACTTGGTATGTGAAGTTTAAAACAGGTACAGACTGTAACGATCCAGGTGAGAATGTAGAATTTAAAACCATAGAAGGAGAGACAGCAGTGCTTGGTACTCCTGGAAGCAGTAACTATAGAATAGAAAATCTTCCTTTAGGAAGGTCATGGATACGGTATTACGCTGAAGACTTATGTGGCAATATTGGTTTTGTAACAGTTGAGATCGATGTCGTAGATAACCAACCACCGACACCTGTCTGTGATAAGAATTCAGTAGTGGCTATACCATCAGACGGAATGGCATTCGCCGGAGTTCTGACATTTGATGATGGCAGCCATGATAACTGTACCCTTGATTATTTGAAAGTCCGTAGGATGGACAATGCAGTTGCTTGGTCTACGCTTTCAGAAAATAATGAAATCAAGTTTACATGTAGCGATGTCAATAAAACAGTAACTGTAGAACTTGCGGTTTGGGATACAAATGGTGCTTCAAACTCCTGTATGGTTGATGCAAAAGTACAAGATAATATTTTGCCTACTTTGACTGTACCGGGCACAGCATCAACAAATTGTTATAGTGATTTAACTAATTTGTCTCGATTTGGAAGTGCAACCGCTGCAGATAATTGTTCGGTAACGGTGCGTGACTCCATAGTTAGAGATTTAAATGAGTGTAATGTAGGTTCTATTGAACGATGGTTTATTGCAACTGATCCATTTGGTAATAGAGTTAAGAAAAGACAATTGATAAAAGTTGGAAATGACTCCCCATTAGAATATGGAGATATAAATTGGCCTGATACTTACACTACAAATTCTAGTTGTGTTGCAAACTTGAAACCAGAAAATTTGAGTTCAGCATATAGCAAACCTACCATAGATGGATATGCCCAATGTACTCAAATTGCAATGAATTACGAAGACATTGTATTTAATTTTGCTGATAATGTGTGTGTCAAAATTCTTAGAAAATGGACAGTGATAGATTGGTGTCAAAGAAATGGATTTGATCCAGATTCAGGAACCTTTACAAATACTCAATTGATTATGGTCAACAATGTAGATGGGCCGGACATTAAGAAAGGATGCAATAATGCTGATCTTGCAATTACACAAGTTGGCGAATGTAAGGCAAATGTAAAGGTAACAGCTGTTGCAGATGATGACTGTACACCAGAAGAAGATCTAAAATGGACTTATACCATTGATTTTAATAATGACGGTGTCATAGATATTACCAATGGATCAGGTAAAACCATAAATAGAGATTTTGATTATGGTACACACAAAATTACTTGGAGGGTAGAGGATGCTTGTAAGAATTCTTCAACTTGTTCGAATATATTTACATTAGAAGATACAAAGAAACCGACACCTTACTGTATTTCTGAGATTGTAACTGTCATTATGCCTCAGACAAAATCTGTCACAATTTGGGCTTCTGATTTTGATAAAGGAGCAACGGATAATTGTTCTAAAGGAACACAAATCACAGCTTCATTTTCAGGAACAAATCGTTCTGATATCAGCAGAACAATAACATGTGCTGATTTGGCTGGTGAGAGTTCAAAAGAATTCACCTATGATGTTTATGCGATAGACGCTAAAGGTAATTATGATTTCTGTACGGTGAAATTAAGAGTTCAAGATAATGATAGCTCATGCTCAGACCCAGTGATTGATCAAAAACATACCATCTCAGGTTTGGTGACAGACATCAAAGACATACCATTGAAAGGTATTGAATTGGAACTTGATGCTCAATTGCCTGAATATCCAAGAACGATGGTTACTTCAATTGATGGCACTTACACCTTTGACGAAATGGAAGCTGGACAAAATTATTCCATAAGACCTATAAAAAATAATGATGTATTGAATGGCGTATCTACTTTGGATTTGGTTTACATTCAACGACACATTTTAGGTGTGGAAGAATTTAGCTCGTCTGCACAACTAATTGCTGCAGATGTAAATAACTCTCAAAGTGTAACGGTGGCAGACCTTTCAGACATTAGGAAAACAATTTTGGGAATCTACTCAGCATTTCCTAAAACTGAAAGTTGGAGATTTTTACCAGCAAGTACACAGATGGATGTATTAAGCAACCCGTATAGTGTTGCCAATAATAAGAATATCCCGAATTTGAGTACAGATTTGCAAAATGTTGATTTCAAAGGAATTAAAATGGGAGATGTGAATGCTTCTGCTACCACTGATTTTACAGACAATACAGAAACAAGATCATCTAAGGCATTAATTGCAAACCATATATTCAATCCCTCTACCAGACAGTTGGAGGTCATTGTCGAAGCGGAGCAAAACCTAGAAATATTAGGTATGCAGATGGAGCTGGTGTTTAATGCCAATGAGTTGACTTTGGTCGATATAGAAGCCTTAAATATGCCAGTGAGTCAAGACCATGTAAATTTCACAAATGCAAAAGATGGAAGTTTGCTCATGAGTTGGAACGCCAAACATACTAGAGACATTTCAGGTAAAGATCTGTTTAAACTTATCTTCAATTATTCAGGAAATAGTGCCCCGATAAGTGGGATAAAAGTTGGAGCTAGTAAATTAAATTCTGAAATCTATATTTCGGAAGGCGAAGATATTTTCTCTTATAACTTAATTTTGAGAGAGAAAGGATTGGAATTCAATAACCAGTTTGAATTATTCCAAAACGTTCCAAACCCTTATAGCAATACCACATCAATTGGTTTTGTCTTGCCTGATGCTAGTAATATTGAATTAAAAGTTACTGATTTAGCAGGAAAACTTGTGTATACTATGCAAGGGCATTATCCGAAAGGTTATAATACAATTGTCTTAGATGTACAGCAACTAAACGCAAGTGGTGTACTTCTATACCAATTAGATACACAAAAATACTCTGCTATCCGCAAAATGATTGTTATAAAATAATCGGTCGCTTCATCAGCAATCGAGAGCATTGCTGATGAAGCCCTTTTTTGCAAAAATAAAAAACCCAAATAAGTTTATTAAATTCAAATTAAATTTTCATAAAATGAAAAGACCCATTTTTACTTTCATGTCTGTCAACAATCTTATAGATTTGATGACAAAGAAAAGCACGGTGGCATTCTCAATATTAATAACCTTACTCACTATAAATTCATATACTGTTTCTGCTCAAGTAAATTGTGATGTCATTCTCGCTTGTAATAATAATGTACAAATTTCATTAGACGAAGATTGTAATATGTACATTGAGCCTGAAATGATTCTGAAAGGCCTTCCTTTTGCTGAAGATTACTTCGATGTAGAGGCAAAACTGCCTGATGGTACCAAGTTGTCTCAGACGACTGTTGGAAATGCCAAATGGGCTAATATTAACAGCACACACATTGGAACAACGCTAGAAGTAAAGGTAGATCTTAGAGGTTGTGGAAACTCTTGTTGGGGATATGCTAAAATAGAAGATAAATTAGCACCCGTTATAGACCCTGAAAATTGTCCTTGTGAAGAAAGAATCACTTTAATAGAAGGAGCGATCATGAATGCTTCACCATCTTTCAACAGACCTTCTGTTGTATCAGGATGTCCTGGTACCCCAATTAATGGAGTGCAATATGCCACGCATAACTTTGCGTTGGATGCCAGTGGAATTGTGGATATCAGTTTGCCCACAACAAGTGTGAAATTTTCATTGTATTCTGGCGTATTCGATCCGCTTAACCCATGTACAAATCTAGTGGCCACAACAGCTCAAAGTTGGTCAGGATCATTGGTTACGGGTGTGAATTATACTTTGGTTGTAAGTTTAAATGAAGTTCCTTTAGGTAGCTTACCCCCAACAGGAGAGTCTTATGACCTATTCATTGATAATAGAAGTGGTAATATAAAATCAAATGTATCTGCATCCATTTGTATAGTAACATGTGGTAATGAAGATGCAATTTTGGCACAAACTGCCGCAAATGCTCCTAATAAGCCAGGGATTGTGGATGGTTGTGGTGGCCCACTTACCTATAACAAAGTGGATTATGTAGATGAGCTTCAGTGCAGTGAAGATTATGCAAAAGTAATTCGTAGGGTGTGGACAGCAACTGATGCTAGTGGAAATGTTTCTTTACCTAAGACTCAGTATTATTATGTTCAGAGAGCTAGTCTCTCAGCAGTAATGTGTCCTGCAGATTATATTCGTTCTTGTACTGCACCATATCAAAAATTAGCAAATGGTCTTCCGTCTCCAGCAACTACTGGATATCCAACAAATCTGTCTTGCTCAAATATTCAATATTATTATGAGGATTTATTCTTTGATTTGTGTGGAGCTGGTTTTAAAGTGTACAGAAAGTGGTATATCATAGACTGGTGCACAGGTGCTGAGAAAACTTGCGATCAGCTCATCAAATTTGAAGACACTGAAGGTCCAGTAGTTACTTGTCCAGCGGATTTGACTGCACAAAATGGCACAACTATTAATCCAGCTGCAGTAGTTCCTGTAAACTCAGGTTCGTGTACTGCAAATTGGCAGGTAATTCCTCCAATTAATGTAAGTGATTGCTCTAAGGTTACATGGACAGTAGCTTTCAAATTAGCAGATAGCAATGGAAGGCCTCCGGTTGGGGCAACATTTGTAACATCTGATGGAGCTACTAACGTAGTTGGTACATCACCAAGTTATGCATCAACAATAAGTCAGACGGCAAGACCATTCACAATACAAAATTTACCTTTGGGGCGTACATGGTTGAAATACACTATCACAGACGAATGTGGACATTCTTCTGACTGTTATACTGAAATAGATGTAGTGGACACTACTCCGCCAACTGCGATTTGTGAGGGCACTACGGTTGTTTCATTAGATGAATCTGGTTGGGCAGAGTTATATGCAGAGTCAGTGGATGACCACAGTTTGGATAATTGTGCAATGGGATATTTTGAAATAAAGAGATCGAATTCTTATTGTAGTGGACATCAAGATGATACTTCATTTGGCGAATATGTCAATTTCTGTTGTGAAGACGTAACTGCAGGTTACATCACTGTTGTATTAAAAGTGTATGATGCAGCTGGAAATTCAAATGAATGTACTGCGCTGGTAACGGTACAAAACAAAAGAGCACCGGCTATTAGTTGCCCTTCAAATAAAACCGTGACATGTGGTGATATAAAATTGGCAGCATGGGCAAGTGGTACAGCAGCATTTGATACTACTTACTTCGGTGGCAAACCAACTGTTTCAGGAATATGCTCAAATTTGAAATTTGGTAGCAGAATAGTGTCAAACAACATTAATGATAAATGTAAAACTGGAACTATCGTCAGAGAATGGTATTTAATTTCGGATCCTAATGTTTATTGTCGTCAAACAGTAACTGTGGTGTCTCCAAGTTTCTCTTCAAGCAATGTGACGTTTCCAGGTACATTAACACTAGCTACTTGCGATATTGCTGATGCTGATCCAAATATAACTGGCAGTAAGCCTTCTGTAACCAATACAACTTGCCGTGATATAGGTGTCACATTCACAGATCAAAAATTTGTAGGGGTTGACGGAGTTTGTGTTAAAATTCTTAGACATTGGAAAGTTATTGATTGGTGTACTTATCAATCAAACAATGTCATTGCAGAAGACATTCAAACCATTAAATTAACTGGTTCCGAGCCTACTGAATTTATCAATTGTACTAATAAATCAGTAGAAACTGATACAGGTTGTGAAGTAGAATATACGTTTGAGACTGAAGCATCTGATCAATGTTCTACCCCTGAAGATTTGGAATATTCTTGGAAATTAGACCTTGGGGATAATAATTCCATTGATTTGTCCGGATCGGGTAATTCTACCACACATACATTACCAACAGGAACACATAGAATTACATTTACAGTTACAAATGTTTGTAATAAGGATTACTCTTGTTCATATACCGTCAATGTAAGTGGGTCCAAAAAACCTACTCCAGTATGTCATAGAGAAGTGACTTGGGTGATGGACTCTGATGGATCAGCTGAAGTTTGGGCTAGTGATTTCAATCTGAAAAGTGAAAGTGCTTGTGGAGCATCCATATCAAAATATGCTTTTGATGCCGATGGATTATTGACCGCAAAAACATTTTCATGTTCTGATCTTCCAAATGGTCAAATTGCAAGCATCCCACTCAAAATGTATGTATTTGATTCTTTCGGTAATAGTGATTATTGCGATGTGGTTTTAGTACTGCAGGATTCTCCACTTACAAATGCTTGTACTGATAAAGCAGAATTATTGCCAACAGTATCAGGTAGAATAGTAACAGATAATAATAAGTCTGTTCAAGATATTGAAGTGCAATTGATGAATATGACCACTACGGTAGGTAATGTAGAAATGACTGATGTAGAAGGTAAGTATACCATCAAAGGTGTAGATGTATTTGATCCCAAGATCGTAGAAGCGTCTAAAAACAATGATGTTTTGAATGGTGTCTCTACCTTTGATATTGTAATGATCCAAAGACATATTTTAGGGATTGAACCATTGTTATCCCCATACAAAATACTAGCAGCTGATATCAATAATTCTAAATCAGTGACAGTAGCAGATTTGTCTGCATTGCGCAAAGTGATTCTAGGTATCAATACCGAGTTTGAGAATAATACTTCTTGGAGATTTGTGCCAGAAAATCACATATTTGCCGATGCCACATTTCCATATGATTTTGCAAAATATATAAATATTGATTCATTATTTGAAGATAAAGAAAATGTCAATTTCATTGGAGTGAAAGTTGGAGATTTGAATAACAGTGTTCAGACTTCATCAGTAATCCAAGATTTGGAGTCTAGAAATTCTTATGTAAGATTGCAAAGTCCAATAATTGAATTTACAAATGGTGAAAAAGTACATTTCAGCATAACGCCTTCGCAATCATTGACTTCGTCAGGAATGCAGTTTGAGTTAAAATTTGATCCTTCTATTTTGAAGTTTGTGGGAATTCAAAGTTCATATTTTGAAGCGCAACACATTAATGCAAATAATGCTGAGCAAGGCTTGATAAGAGTTAGTTATAATGCAGGAAAAGGAGTAGAATTAATAGAAGGTGAGGCTATTGCAAACTTCGTTTTTGAAGCGAAAAATGAAGGCTCCACCACAAATATTACTATAGGAGATAGTGGTTTCGAAGCAGAGATTTATACAGATGATATGAAAGTTCTCCCTGTGAGGTTAGATTCTAGAAGTTCAGTTTCGAAAAATGATATAACTGTATACCAAAATACACCAAACCCATTCAATGCATCTACAACGATTAATTTTGACATACCATCTTCACAGCAAGTTGGACTCAAAGTTATGGATATGAATGGTAAATTGACATTCCAGACACAAGGGTTGTTCAATAAAGGTTTTAATAGTATTCAAGTGTACAATCACCAATTGCCTAGCGCTGGGGTGTATTTCTACCAACTTGAGACCAATACTTCTACAACTACCAAGAAAATGATTTTTATTGAGTAATGCGTATATAAAAATGATTCTGGGTTTTTTGAAATCGGGTATGGCAACATGCCCGATTTTTTTTTACTCCAATTGTAGATAAAAAAATATTTGCATTTTGTAAAACGCATCAATCTTATAAATTTATGCAATTTGGAGAAATGAATTTACTCGTCTGAGAACCAAAAACAGACCCCAAATTAATCATGTCAATTGGGAAGATGACCTTACAAATTAGTAACAAACAGCCAATTAGTATCGAATAGTTTTGTGCGTAGAGTTTAAATAGAGCCTGCTGAAAAAGTCAGAATCATTCAATTTAGAGACAATTATTGGTCTTGGATATGGTTCAAAAAACAAGCGATAGAGAATGGAGAGTCAAAAGTGCGTCTATCGCCAAGTAAGAATAATATGCATTAACTATTGATAATCAAGGCGATAGAAAAAAGCATTTTGACTCGGGAATGAACTTAGAATTACCCCTAGCTGATCTAGGTTTAGATCAGTGCCTTCATTTTTGAGTGATTTCGTATCACTCAAATACAGCAAAGCTGTACAATTCAGTTACCTTTTTTTGAACTAGCGTTTTTTGTTTATTTTGATAGACGGGCAACGTCGAGCAAATGTCTATATCATATAGTTAGATTTTCTGTGGACGATCAATTTCGAACACAAATATATGTGTCCACATCAAAATGCAGAGCAATTAAGAAAATGAATACGATGGTATTTTTTTTCACTAATTTAATATAGTTAGTTTCTAATTTTCTATTCTATAAGCTGAATTTGAATTTCATCAAAGACACTGTCACCCAAGTGATTTATTACGCCAATGACTTTAATTCTATAAATGCCCACTGATTGATTAGTGCTATCCCATGTGGAATCCAAGAGAAAAGAAGTTCCATGAATATGCTCGTCAGTAGAATAAACCTGAGTGCCATCACTGTTAGATATCTCTATGATATAACCATGCAGCTCATCATTTGAAGTAATGGTCGCTTTTAATGAAATATTGGTACCCAAAGTGTACTCACTATTGTTGTTAGGTGTTGTAATTTTGACAGATGCAGTTACTGTTTGTTCCTCATCACTACATCCTGTATGGATAAATGGTAAAATGAAAATTATCGATAAAATCATTAATTTAAAATTCATTTGAATAAAAATTTAGGGTTCTGAAAATTTATTATTTCTTAATAATGGAGCATCTGTCAATGTTTTAAGAAATGTGAGTAATTGCTTTCGCTCCAATGCAGTCAAAGTGATTCCTCTGCTCAGAATTGGATCAACTTCCATTTCATTAGTGTGACAATCTTGATAGTGATCCAAGACCTGTACTAATGTGAAATATCTCCCATCATGCATATAGGGATAAGTCAATTCAATATTGCGTAGGGTAGGGACTTTAAATTTTCCATAATCTAGCGGGTCAAGAGTGATTCGCTCTCTTCCTTCTTCCATTTTTTTCGGAACGGTACCATTACTTTTAAAGCTAAAATCTGTAAATAATGGCGGTACATGACATGCAGCACAATTTTCCTTAAACACGTTGTGTCCAGCTGCTTCATCATCAGTAAATAAAACCTTTCCTTGAATCATATCATCATATCGGGAATTGGCGGAAATAATAGATCCTTGAAATTGTGCAATGGCATAGAGGAGCTTTTGGCTCGTAATTTCTTTTGAACCAAATGCGTTACTAAAAAGACTTGGGTACTTTCGGTGATTTTGCAATTTCGCAATAATCCCAGTCAAAGTTTCAGCCATCTCATTTGGATCAGTTATAGGTCCAATAGGCATCACTTCTAAGTGATTCACTCCTCCGTCCCACATAAATGATGTATTCCAAATCAAATTGACTGTGGGAGGTGAATTTCTTGAACCCAATCTTCCACCAAATCCTGTGCTGAATGCTACATTATGATCAGCGAAACCGTGCACTTGTGCGTGACAAGATCTACAAGAAATAGTGCTGTCTTTTGAGAGTATGGGATCATAAAAGAGCTTCTTTCCCAATTCAAATCCTTCTGATGTAATAGGGTTATTTGAAAAGTCGTAGACTGGGGCAGGAAAATGTGAAGGTAATTCTAATATCACCGTTTCATTATCATCCGATTGACATGAAGAAAGTAATAATACCATCATAACACCTACAAATAACATAGTTCTTTTTATATACTTCCATTTTGAATAATAAGAATGGAACATAATATACCTATTTTATGGTAATGGAAAAACCATGTAAGGGATATGCTGATACCAACATATAACCCTTACATGGAATCAATAGAAAGTCTTACTTTGTGATTTCTTTGAAAGTGATATTATTGTAAAAATTTCCAGACATTGATTTCGCTAATTCCCCTGGTGCCATTTGATTTGAAATAATATCCAAACCTTGTGCTCCATGCCAAAGTCTAGCCGGATTGTCCACAAAAGTCACTTTTGGTGTACTCACCCCATCAATTTCAAGATGTTGGTTGAACACATATGTCTTTTTTAACAGAGTGGCATTTGGTCCCTTAAAGCCACCTAAGTGAAACGCAAATGATCCTGTGGAAGATGATGGGGATGTGCCTTCTGCTTTTACCATGATATATCCACTATTCCATGACCAAAACATCCCTAGATCAGGAGCTAATACTCCAGTTTGGGCACCTGATACGTTTCGTAGGCTATCTACGCCATACAGTATTTCGATTTCTGTGTAATGGCCAGCAGGAACATCTTTCAAAGAAATGGTAGAAGCCGCATCTGATGTAGCATCAATCAGAAAATAACTTTCAGGTTGTGTCCACCATTCACCACCATCTTCACTTTTCAATTTTATATTAGAAACATAATACTTAAAAGTTGTAAATGTCATTTCTTGATTTAACATTGGGTGATTTAGTTTGGAATTGAGTGTAAAATCTTCCAATGTGGCACCCCATTTATGATCAAAGAAAATGGTAGCGTCTCCTTTTGTCGCTGTAGTATCATCGTCATCATCCTTACAACTGATAAATGAAGATCCAATAATAGTAATAATTGCTAAAAAATATAATAAACGTGTCATTTTATGAAATTTAAATTTTTTTATAAATAATGAGTAAAATTAAAAAAGATATAATAGTCTAGCATTGGTTCTAAGATTTTCTACAATATATCCATCACCTTGGCTTTGACTTATTGGGACTTGTAAACTGATACCAATTCCAATTTTTCTGTAATACATATCAATACTCGCTCTTCCATATAGTGCTTCAACACCAGTTAAAGCTACAGGAAAGCCATTGTTATGGTCCTTTGCAACAGATTCATAGGCTAAACCTATTTGTGGTATGATTTTCCAATCAGCAGACTCTTTCCAAAAGATAATGTCGGCTGCGCTGCTTAAGTTGTTGCCATATTTGTAACCATCTGAATTGGTCATATTATATTTATATTGACCTTCAAGCTTTAGTCCAAAATTTGATTTACGAACAAACCATTGCATCTGCATTGGAATATCTACGCTTCCTGAACCCATCTGTTTAAATTGAGATAACAATACGCCATTTTGCATTGTATTATTTGCACCTGTTGGCAATTTTATACCAGCGCCAAATAGCAATGTGTGTCTAACGTTGTTATTAGTATAGGCATCAAGGAAGGTTACATTTCCCAAAATGGAGATGTCACCTAGTCCTGAATTTGTGAATATATTAGTATGCTCTTTTTGATAATAGGATCTGTATGGCACGAACGTCAATAGTTGAAACCTTGTATTCCACTGAAATCTATACCATAGATCTACTTGTGTCAATACATCTTTACTATTTGTCTCAATATCATCAATAAAAATTTTGGGATGATAGATGTCAAAACTTTTATGCAGATATCGTATACCTAATAAATGCTTTTGATAAAATGGTAAGACTCCAAGAAATTGTGTGCCTGAAGTACATCCACATACATCGCAAGCTCTTGAAAAATAACCTAATGCTAAGAGCAAGATTACAATGCTTATTCGCCGCATGTTAATAGCCAATTTGAACCAAAAAATAATATAGATAAAAATCCTTATATTATAGGATTAAATTAAGGCTATTATTGAGGTGGTTTTAGTTGATCAAAATATAATAAGTACGAATGAAGTTTTTTAATGTCAAAATATTTTTCTTCCCGTATTGCTATGCCTTTATCAAATGTAGAAGATTTTTGTAATTCATAGCAAAAGGCAAAATTCTCAAAAATTTTCTTTAACGATTCCAAAGGATGGTTATTAGCGTTATCGTTCTGCGATTTTTCTTGAATGTTTATTTTATTGTTTAAGTGGCATTTACCATTACACTTCATAGATGGCTTATCTTTATTCACACAATACATGTTGGTGATGGCTTCTTGGTTTAAAAAATAATTAGTAATAACAGCAATTTTGTATATGTATTGTGCTGATATTGCAATAATTAAAAAACCTATAAAAAGATACTTTGCCAAAGTTTTTTATACTTTTTACAAAGGTAAATATAATTCAAATTTCATAATATGATTTAGATCATAAACTTAAATATAAATAAGAAAAATTTCTCAGAGTGTCGATATTAAAGGTAAATCTACTTTGAATTGCAGTTTTATCTCTTATCTTTGCCAAGATTTGCATTCACGTTTTATTTAATATTTTATGGACAAAAAGGTAAATATTGACAATAAATTAATCAAGGAATTTACAAAGTACACCAAGACGGACAAATACAAAGCTGCTATTCAGATTATTAATTCTTTCATTCCTTTTGTTGCCATCTGGATACTGATGTATTTTGCATATGATTATTCCTATTGGCTCACATTTGGATTAGGAATGATTAATGCCTTTTTTTTAGTACGTATTTTTATCATTCAGCATGATTGTGGACATAGATCTTTTGTATCAAATTCTAAGGTAAGAAATACTATTGGGTATGTTTGTAGTTTGTTTAGCACAATTCCCTATCACTACTGGGCAAAATCGCATAATGTACATCATGCCCATAATGGAGAGCTAGAATTAAGGGATATTGGAGACATCAATGTTTTGACAGTAAGAGAATTTAGCAGTTTGAGTAACTGGGAAAGGTTCAAATACCGCATATACAGATCATTTATTGTGATGTTTATTTTGGGTCCAATTTATTATGTGGTCATACACAATAGATTTCCAATGATTAAAATGGACATTTTCAAAAACGAAAAGTGGAAGCTTTATGTGAATAACCTTATTCTTATTTTGGTTTTTATAGTTTTGGGTTATTTTCTAGACATACCTTCATTCCTTGCTACCCATCTCACCATTTTAGGTATATTTTCTATTATTGCTATTTGGTTTTTCTATGTACAACATCAGCATGAAATAGCGTATAAAGAATGGAAATACAAGTGGGATTACATTACTTCAGCTCTTAGAGGCAGCACGTATTATAAGGTTCCCAAACTTTTCAATTGGTTAACTGGAAATATTGGTATTCATCACATTCATCACCTCAATCCTGCGATTCCAAATTATAATCTTCAAAAAGCGCATAATGACAATCCATGGTTGAATAATTATATTACGACTTTGACTTTTTTGGAGAGTTTAAAACTAATTAGAAATAAACTTTGGGATGAAGCATCTGGAAGGATGATTACTTTCAAAGAGTATTATAAGTTGGAATCAATGGGAATGGCCTGATTTCCTTAGGTCACTCCGATACAGATTTTTCCAAAAGAGTAACCTGCATGCTTTCAGTATCAAACTCAGCATGTAACCCAATAGGAAATGTACAAATATCAGTCACATGCCCAAATGTAAATCCATAGAAGCATGGCATATTGAGGTGTCCTAATCTATCTATTAATGTTTCTTTCAGGGTTAAAGAAGATTCTTCAGATGTGGCATTACAGTCTGAAAAAACACCTAATATGATCCCATTTGCTTCTGCCAAATCAGTAGCTTGTAATAAAAATGTGAGCATTCTATCTATTCTATAAGGCTTTTCACCTACATCTTCTAAGAATACAATTTTGTTTTTGTATGATGGCGCATATACTGTGTTAGGAAGATTAACCAAGAGTGATAAATTACCACCTATTAATTGACCAGAAGCTTTTCCAGAATTAATAACATATGGGATATCATCATTGGAAGAGTCTGATTGCTTTTGATATGTAATAATATGGTGATCAGTATCTCGTCCAAATAGAATTTGCTTCATTTGCTCCATAGAGTACGATGAAAGTACGTTGGAGCTTGCCACAGGCCCATGATATCCCACCAATCCTGTTTTTGCATTGATAGCAAGCAATAAAGCTGTAATATCGCTATAGCCCAATAATATTTTTGGATTTTTTTTAATCAATCTATAATCTAAATAGGGTAGTAGACGAGTACATCCATACCCTCCTCTAAGAGCCCAAATTGCCTTAACTTCTTCGTCTTTAAAATGTTGGTGCAAATCTGCCAATCTCTCGGCATCTGTTCCAGCCAGAAAGCCATGTTTCAAGTACACTCTTTCTGTATGAACAGGAATCAACTGCAATGATTCTAGATTTTTAATAGCATTTTCAAATCTCTCGGGCTTCACAGGGCTTCCTGGAGCGACTAAGGCTACCTTATCGCCTGGCATAAGTTTTTGTGGTTTTATTATTTTATGTCTACTAAAAAAAGTGTCTGATGTATTAACACCTATCATTCCAGATGCCAATAGTGTTGTACTCGGCAATAATTTATTGAAATATCTTCTATCCATGATCGTTTTGTAAATATTTCGGATCTATATTTTGTTGAAATTCGACTTGATCAATTTTGTCCAACCTAAGTTGTAAATTGTTTGCCATCTGAATAAATTTGGTCGGGGGAAGGCATGTTATTTCTGTTGTTTTCAATGTATGCGGGTGTGTAAAACTTATTTTATGGGCGTGGAGTAGCATTTCGGTGAGGCCGAATTGTTCCAGCATGAATCTATTTTGTTTGTTACAACCATGAGGTCTATCTCCCAAGATGGGATGAAAGATATGTTTCAGATGTTTTCTGATTTGATGTTGGCGACCGGTAATGGGTTTTGCGGCAACCAAACTGTATCTGGATGTATTGTGTTTTCCAAATGGCAATGATATTTCGGCATGATCAATTGGAAATACTTCTGTCAAAGCTTCTTGTATCTTACCATTATCATTGGTTAATGTATAATTGATGGATAGCGGAAAGGTGATATAGCCTCTTACGATGGCCAAGTAAATTTTTGTTACATCCTGTTGTTCAAAAATGCTTCTCATACGAATATGGGTTTCCTGATTTTTTGAAAATATAACGATCCCAGATGTTTTTCTGTCAATCCGGTGTGCAGGATATACAAAACTCCCTAAAAAATCTCTGAGTACAGGCATTAGTATTTGTTCTGCTCGCCGATCAAATGCTGAACTATGGACAAACCACCCATTGGGTTTGTTAACAATGATCAGGTCCTTATCTTCAAACAATATTTCAAATGGCAATGCCTCCAAACTTCAATTTTTTAAAAATATATTCAATTTTCTTTAACATTTTTCTTACGATATTGTTATTGAATAAATGAAATGGTATGTTTTTATGAATAGCTTTAAGCAGTTTAAAACAAATTTAGGCCTAGGTCTTATTTTGGCTGTAAGCATATATTGCACAGTATTTTTAATAGGTTTTGACCCAGATACTTATGAATCCCAAATGCATTTTTTATCAAATGATTTAGAAAGTTCACAAGTTGAAGAACCACATTTGCCTGAAATATCCTTCATAAAATCTATAGCCAGAGCTATATTTTTTAAATAATCTTCATTAAAGTTTGGGTAAATTGTGATATGCTACCTCAGAATGTTTTGACCAATTCTGAATTTGAGCATAAAAATCAAAGTAAGAATCATAGACTTTTTTTGCAAAATCATCATATTTAGCAACATCTTGAAGTACTTCCCTAGATCGATCTCTTAAAACTGTGAGAATGTCGCTACTAAATGTTCTAATCTCCACATCACTCTCTTCCTTTATTTTTTTTAGATAAGCATTGTTTTTTGCTTCAAACTCAGATAAAACCCAAAGATTCATTCTTGCGGATGCCGTTTCTAATATCACTTTCAAGTATTCTGGTAGCGCATTGTATTCTCTCAGATTGAATATATTTTCTAAAGTAGACCCTGTCTCATGCCATCCTGGAGCATAATAGTATTTTGCTACTTTATGGAATCCCATTATATAATCATGGTATGGGCCGATCCATTCAGTGGCATCCAAGACTCCTCTTTCTAGATTGTTGTAGATCTCGTTGCCAGATGATAGTATTGCAGTAGCGCCTACTTTACTTATCACTTTAGCACCTAGACCCGGCATTCTCATTTTTAGACCATTGAAATCGGCGATATTGTCAATAGATTTATTGAACCATCCTGCCATTTGTACACCAGTATTTCCTGATGGAAAAGGTTTGAGATTGTATTTCGCATAAAGCTCATTCCATAAGGTCATGCCGCCCCCTGAGTACAACCAAGCATTCATTTGCTGTCCATTGAGACCAAATGGGACACTTGTAAAAAATGGGGACGCAGGGTGCCTTCCAGCCCAATAATATGAAGCACCATTCCCCATTTCAGCGGCACCGCTGCTCACTGCATCAAATACCTCCATGGCGGTATCAATTCTCCTGCTCCATACACAGATATGGTCATTTGACCTTGTGATAGTTCTTCTACCCAAGATGCGAATGCCAAACAGGCTTCGCCTAAAACTGGAAAATTTGGTGGCCACGTTGTCACCATTTTCCATTTATATTTCTTATTGCTTTTTTACGTCATCAGACTTTTCTGTTGGTTTTTTGCACGACATAAGCCCAACAGTCATTGCTGCCGAACTCACAAAGGCTGATTTAATAAAGGACTTCCTATTCACGTTGAACTATTTTTATGAAAATTAAGGAATTCACCGCATAATTAAACAATTTTCACCTATTTTCGCATTCATTTTATCAAAAATTGATATGGAATTTAATTTTGACGAGCCACAAGGCTTGAATGATGTGGCAGCATTCCACAATTTATTTTCAATGCCAGTACTAGAAGTACCCACCATTCCTGATGAAAAGAGGTGTGCACTAAGGATCAATTTACTGTCTGAAGAGTTGAAAGAGCTTGAACAAGCTATTGCTGATAAAAACATTGTAGAAGTGGCCGATGCCCTCTGTGATTTACAATATGTTTTGTCTGGAGCAGTTTTGGAGTTTGGATTAGGTCACAAATTCAAATCTCTTTTCGATGAAGTGCAGGCATCAAATATGAGTAAGGCGTGTCCAGACGAAGAAACCGCTGTCAGAACGCAAAATTTTTATCTCACTGAGAAGAACACGGAATCTCACATAGTTGAGAAGGATGGTGAATATCTTGTATATCGAAATTCAGATAATAAAGTTCTCAAATCGATAGATTACAAAGAAGCACAGCTAGAAAGAATTTTGTACCAGTAGAGATTATTTTTCACTTTTTGCCAACCAAATCATCATTGATATCGTATAGTATGGTAGATAGGTGATCAAATGTTTTCAAATCCATTTGTACTAAGTGATGCAAAAATAATGTCGGGATGTCAACAAAATGACAGAAAGGCTCAGGAATTATTGTACAAAAGATATTTCGATAAACTATTATTGTATATAAAACGCTATGTTAAAGAAGAAGATATAGCTTGTAGTATCATTAATGATACCTTCCTCTCGGTCTTTAAAGCGGCAATAAATTCATATCAGGAACAAGGCAATGTCGAAGGTTGGATTAAAAAAATAGCCTACAATAAAATGTCTGACCACTTCAGGCGAGAAAAGCAAACAATTAAGTTTTTAGAAGTAGAAACGGGGAGCAACAATATTGGCAGTTATGTCGATGAAATGGAATTGGATTTCATGCTGATACTATCAAAAATCGATGTTTTACCTGAAAAGCAAAGATTAATTTTTAATAAGTATGTATTCGATGGTTTCTCCCATAAAGAAATAGGAATACAAATGGGAATTTCTGAAGGCACTTCGAAATGGCTGCTTTCAGAAGCCAGGAAAAATTTAAAACAATGGTTAGAATCATTGGACAAAGATTTGAAATATGGACAATAAGAAGGATTCAATATTGAAAAACAAGCAATGGGAAGTAATGTCCGAAATTTTGGACAAGGAACTTCCAGTGGAAAAAAAGAAAAAAAGACCCATAATCTTTCTTTTGATTTTTTTTAGCATCCTTGGAATCTTAGGGATTGGATATTTTATTCAAAGTGATTATTTTCATAAGGCTGCTGATGATATAAGACATGAACCAGTAATCGCTCAAAAAGTAGGAGCGAAATTGATAAATGCAAAATCACAAGAAGTTAAATCTGATGTGATTGATGGAGTTCAATTAAACCATGAGACCAAATGGCATCCCAGTGAGATTGCAACAATACATAAATCAAAAATAAAACCGGAAAGGAAAACAACTGAATTGCTTAGAACTCAGATTTTTGAAATCAATAATTCTGTATTCAATGCACCTTCCAGGGAAGAAATTACAATGAATGGATATGATATTTTTAACAAAAGGGTCATGATAGGTTCTGAATTAGTGGTGGAATCCATTGATTCTGATTACCCTAATATCCAACAAAAACACTTCACAGATAGCATGGCTTCGATTCCTTCTATTAACCTATCTTTTGTGAAATCGGAAGAGAAGCAACATATCCTTAAAGATGAAAAATTGCATCAAGTATTAAATGTAGAAAACAGATATAATGACCTATATGTCAATAGTATGTATATGTTTAGTAAAAGTAATACTATAAATAATTTTCATGCATCCGTTTTGTATGATTTTTGGGCTAAAGGTAAATTATCAGGTGGGGTAGGGATCGGATTTAATTTTTTTAAACAATCAGATTTGAGTTTTTATGGCGTTACGGTTGATTACCAAAATAAAATAAGTTCAACTTTGGACAATACAAATAACCCAGCATTTACGGCAGTGAATTTTAATTCTATAAATAGTACAATGAGTTATATGTCACTATTAACCAATATCGATTACGACATTTTACCAAGGGTAGATGTTAATTTAGGTTATGAGTTGGGTAGATTATTAAATTCAAGTGTTTCATATGACAGAAATGTTTTACTTCTCACAGAATCTAGTTTTAATGAATATTTCCCAAAATGGAACCACATTTTGCACTTTTCATTAACGTATAAAATTCATAAAAAGTTAAGACTATCAGCAAATATAAGTCACAATCTGAATAGCCTATATTCAACAGAAAATGAATACTCAAATGTTCAAGTAAGTCTTCCTACGGAAACATCAACAACATCAGTCAATACATTATTAGGATTTGGTATTCGTTACCAAATTTTCTAGGAAAGAGTTGAATGACTAACGTAAAAGATTAGAGATGTAATCTTGCCTTTCTATCCAACAATATTTCATCGGATTCCACATGATTGGGATCTGGCAAGCAGCAATCTACAGGACACACAGCAGCACATTGTGGCTCTTCGTGAAATCCTTTGCACTCAGTACATTTATCTGCAACAATAAAATAATATTCTTCTGATACAGGAGGTTGGGGAGCTATAGCATTGACCACAGTACCATCATCCAATGTATAAGAGCCCTTTAGTTGCGTACCATCACTCATTTTCCAATTAACGCCACCTTCATAAATGGCATTATTTGGGCATTCCGGTTCACAAGCGCCACAATTGATGCATTCATCTGTTATATAAATGGCCATAACTTAATAAATTTTGTGCAAAATTACATAACTTTTGGCATTTGGTCAAGCTTAGGATCAACTTTTGTCGTAGCTGTATAGATTATTGAAAGTAAAACATACGTAACTACCAAAAGAGGAATAGCAGGGTAGGAGAAGAACCACAAAAGTATTACGGAAATTCCCACTAACGCATAAAGATAAATATTTGATCGGTGGTCTGTCATGGAAAATCCTTTCAAGCTAAACATCCTTAGTGGAAATGCCAACATCAATCCACTCATCATTAATGCAGTGAAAACATAGTTAAATTTAATACTAAAAAAATCTATAATAAAATGATTTTCATTATGATAGCCGAGTATTATTCCTAAAAAAAATAGTGCACAAGATGGAATGGGCAATCCCTTGAAATAGGGTCTAGAAGGGGATAAATTGAAAATTATTAGCCTTATCACCCCAGCTAAGACAATGATCGAAGGGACGATAGTAGATATAAAGCTATCATCTGGAGCCATTAAAAAATACATATAAGCCGGAGCCATACCGAAACTTATTATATCTGCGAATGAATCCATTTGTTTGCCAAATTCTGAAGTAGCATTCAACAATCTTGCGGAAAAACCATCTAAAGTATCCAAAATCACGCTGCAAATGATTAATATAGAACTCCAATAAAAATCTCCCAATTGGATCGCTAAAACACCGCATAAAATACTACAGGCGGTTATAATTGAAGGAATATATTTTTTCAAATGAATTACTTAATCTAAATGGTGACAAAATATGCCCAAAGGTAGGTAATTGGGTGAATTTTTCAAATTTTAGTATAATAATGTCTACGAACCAGCAAATGGAGTACCGAATAAACCAACAGCTAACTCAACCCAAATCAAGAAGAATACAGCAATCATACTTACTAGAAACCATATTTTTATAGATGATCTGAAATGTGATTTAATAATAAAATTTAATCCTAAACCAACTGAAAACAATATGGAAGCCATTACAATGAAATCTGAAACATTCCATGAAACTTCTTCAGTAAACTGCATTGCTATAAAAGGTATGGATAATATAACTGCAACAATGATAGCAACGATTCCGATTCTTTTGTACATACAAAAATATATTAAATGTAGCATAAACGTTACTAAGTATAGGAATATTGTTGAATTCTATTTAACATAATATTAATTATGGGGGATTATTTATTATAAAAAATAGACTATAATATGTACATTTGTATTTATTACAATCAGAATTGAATTTTTTAGCACACATAGCGCTTAGTCAAAAGAATCCTCCTTGGATGGTTGGAAATTTTTTGGCGGATTTTCTTAAGCCTTCTGAAACCGTGGATCTTCCTGAAGACATTATACAAGGAATAAAAATTCATCAAAACATTGACGCTTTTACAGACCATCATCCCGATGTTAAAAAATCTATTCTCAGAATGTCACATTATCAAGGTAAATATGCGCCAGTTGTGATAGATATCTGTTTTGACTTCTTTTTATGTAAATATTGGGATTTGTATTATATTGATCGATTGGAAGTTTTCATCGATGATTCCTATAAGGTGTTTCAGGATTATCATAAGTATTTTCCACAAAGCTTCCAAGCGATGTTTGAAAGAATGATTAAATTTGATTTTCTAAATTCAAGTATGAACAAAGACCGATTAGTGGCAAATTTCATCAAACTCCAGACCAGAGTAAAGTTTGAAAACCAGCTTCCTAATGCGGTTGATCACTTATTTTTGAATCTGTATGAATATGAAACTGAGTTTTTAAATTTTTATCCTGATTTGATAAAATCTACTGATGAATTTATTTTAAAAAATTATGTAGAAATATGACATCTGAGTCGTTGCTTTATGGGTTGATAGGCAAATCTTTGCAACATTCTTTTTCTCCTGCGTATTTTCAAGCAAAATTTGAAAAACTTTCTTTAGATGCAAAATACAGATCCTACCCTATTTTAGATATATCTGAATTTCCCAATCTAATATCACGTAATGTGTTTAAAGGATTGAATGTAACAATTCCATATAAAACACAGATAATCAAATATCTAGATAATGTTGATAATATTGCTACATCCATCGATGCTGTCAATACTATTGCATTTAGAAATGGTAAATTATCTGGATACAACACCGATGTTATAGGGTTTGAACAAGCATTGAAGGATTTTGTCGGAGATTTCAAAATTATCAAAGCCGCACTTATTTTGGGAAATGGAGGTGCTGCTAAAGCCGTCCAATTCGTACTGAGATGCCAAGGTATTCCATACTTAGTCATTACAAGAAATTCAAATCATGACTATGAATGGTTAATGTCAAATGGTTTCGGATGTCATAACCTAATTGTAAATACTACTCCGATAGGAATGTATCCAGATGTGAATAAAGCAGTTAAAATACCTTACGATGACTTGAATGAAAATTTTTTCTTATTTGATCTTGTTTATAATCCTAAAGAATCCTTATTTTTGTCTCTTGGAAAACAACAAGGTGCTCATGTGTCTAATGGGCTGAAAATGTTGGAATATCAGGCTGAAGCCGCTTGGAACATTTGGAACAGTAAATGAATACCATACATAAATGAATGATCCCGAACCCATTCCAAACTTAGATTTTGGAAATACAGAAGTTGCCTTTGCATTCAAAACTGATAAGGAACTGAAAAAGACAAAGTGGTTGTTCAATTTGATGAATAACAACAATTTGGTAAAACTCTTTTCCACTTTAGGCCTTTGGGCAATTAAATTGCATGTACCTTTTACTAAAACAATCATCAGAAATACCATATTTGAACAGTTTATTGGTGGAGAAACTCTATTGGATAGTCAAAAAACCATTGACAAATTGTATGAATATGACATATTGACTATTTTGGATTATGGCGCCGAAGGAAAGAGCACTGAAGACGACCATAATGCTGTTTTGGCTGAGACATTACGGGCTATAGAATGGGCAGCATCCAATAATACAGTTCCGATAGTCAGTACCAAACTCACTGGTTTGGTTGATAATATAGTATTGGAAAAATTACAGAAGAAAGAGACCTTAAATGATGGCGAAAAAAGAAATTATGCCATGTTGGAAGAAAGGGTTAATACAATATGTGAAAAAGCATTCGAACTGAATGTTGGAGTTTTTATAGATGCTGAGGAAAGTTGGATACAAGACCCTATCGATAGTCTTGCAATGGAAATGATGACAAAATATAATAAAGATAGGGTCACAGTATATAATACCTATCAAATGTATAATATCAATAAATTGAGTCATCTTAAGCGGGATCACAAGATCTGCACTGAAAATGGGGTATTATTTGGTGCTAAACTAGTAAGGGGTGCTTACATGGACAAAGAACGAGAAAGAGCGAAGAACATGGGTTATATCGATCCAATACAGCCAAACAAAATTGCCACAGATACAGCTTTTAATGAGGGCATCAAATATTGTATCGATAACTACACATCTATCGCAGTATGCTGTGCATCACATAATGCACAAAGCAACCTTCTATTGACAAAATTAATGCATGAGCATCGACTTACAAAAGATCATCCACACAGTTTATTTTGTCAGCTTTATGGTATGAGTGACACTATCACATTTAATTTAGCAAATGCTGGTTATAATGCCGCGAAATATGTAGTGTATGGTCCAATTAAAGATGTAATCCCCTACCTCATCCGCCGAACAGAAGAAAATACTTCCGTCACAGGCGAAATGGGACGTGAGCTTGAGTTTTTACATAAGGAAATGAAGAGAAGGGCCATAGTATAGTTAGAGAATTTCTTTTTTAACATTAAATTGACATTATTATGATAGTGTTATTGTTTGAAAAGTAAGAAGTTATGTATTTTTGCGATTGCAACATTAAATCTTCTTCCCGATGACAATAATCAATCTTGTAATCATTATTGCTATCATCAGTATAGTAGTGACAGGGTTACATCATGTTTCAAGAAATAAAATATCTTCTTATTTTATTACATTCTTACAGTATTTTACAGGCATTTTATTTTTATTCTCTGGCTGGGTAAAAGCAGTGGATCCATTGGGTACTGCATTCAAGTTGCAAGATTATTTTGCAGAATTTTACACCACTTTTGATGGGACAGCATTAAGTTTTATTGCTCCAATTTTTCCAATCTTGTCAGAATATTCTATTGCATTTTCAATATTTATGATAATTTTTGAAATGGTGCTTGGAATTATGTTGATACTTGGAGATCGGCCAAAGTTGACATCGTGGTTATTTTTCCTCCTAGTTGTGTTTTTTACCATGTTGACAGGATTTACTTATTTGACAGGATATGTACCCGGCGATCAGAATTTCTTTAATTTCTCCGCTTGGGGCCCGTATAAAATATCAAATATGCGCGTCACAGATTGTGGATGTTTTGGTGATTTTATATTACTTGAACCGAAGATTTCGTTTTTCAAAGATTTATTTTTATTGATTCCTGCCTTTTACTTTATTTTCAAGTCAAAGTTGATGCATCAATGGCTAGACCAAAGCAAACGCAATACTATCATATGGTTGAGCACAATTTTACTTATTTTCTATTGTGTGTATAATTTCTATTGGAATGAGCCACATGTTGATTTTCGACCTTTTAAGAATGGAACGAATGTAGCTACACAGAAAGCCAAGGAAGTGGAGGCTAGTAATGCAGTACAGATACTAGAAGTGGTATTAAAAAATAAAGCAGATGGTGCATTGCAAACAATTCCTTTCAATCAATATATGAGTAATTTTAGAGATTATGAAGGGAAGTACGAAGTAGTGGAACAAATCAAGTCGCAACCAGCGATGACATTGACCAAGATTTTTGATTTTCAGATTTCAGACTTCGATGGAAACGATGTGACTGATACCTATTTGACACAACCTGAACCACAATTTATGATTGTGGTATACAAACCTAAATACAAGGTAAATCCAGAAAAAGTCACGGTAAGAGATAGTATATTTGCTTATGATACTGTGATGGTGGTAGGATTTAGAGATAGCATTCAAATAGTCAAAAACTTTAAAGAAGTAACCACAAAAGAAGTAGACTCATTCAAAATAGAATGGGACAAAGATTTCTTAAGTTCTATGATGGATGTAGTCAAACCATTGCAGGAAAAAGCGTCAAAAGCAAACATCACAACATCCATAGTCACAAGTGGATTGGACAGTGCTACGGCACAAGACCTCCTTACTGCCTCGGGAATCAGTGCTGCCATCTATACAGCTGACGAAAAGCTGTTGAAAACGATTATGCGTTCAAATCCGGGTGTTGTACTTTGGCAAAATGGAGTATTAGTACAAAAATGGCATTACAAGAAATTGCCATCTTTTGATAACATCAAAAGTACATACCTTAAATAAGGTCGAAAAGATTTTTGACGCCCATAAGTCTGTCCACATTGAAGCCTTCTGCATACTCGACGTTGATCTCTCGTGCATAAGACCTATTCTTTGCTTTAATGTATTCCATAAATGTAAGAGAAGATATGGGCGTAGTAGGCTCGGTACTTTTAGGATCAAAAAACTGAGATTTATAAGCCATGACGGCCTCTAGTTTTTTATCCATATAGTCGGTGATGTCAATGACAAAATCTGCCTTTAGATTTTTATCTTGGATATAGTGATATACTGCATCGGGTCTATGTCTATCTTGATGCTGACCTTCATAACTGGTGTCAATCTTGAGTAACCCCGAATAAAAGCAGGCGTCTCTGATAAGTTTCGATGCTCGGCCATGGTCAGGATGTCTATCATGAACCGCGTTATTAAGGACAATTTTAGGCTTGAAATGTCTGATGACTTCAATGATTTTTAGGATATTTTCTTTGGAATGTTCAAAGAAACCATCTTCCATACCAAGGTTTATTCTATGTGATACACCCAAAATCTCAGCTGCTTTTTCGGCTTCTTGCAATCTCAATTCACCATTTCCTCGGGTGCCTAGCTCTCCTTTTGTTAAGTCACAGATACCCACGGTATAACCTAGATCAATATGTTTTAAAATTGTTCCCCCTGCGCATAATTCTATATCATCGGGATGCACACCAATAGCTAATATATCTACTAAACTCATCTATTATCTCGAAATCATTAATTTTTTGGATTGATCATCCAATTTCACAATATATAATCCCGATGGAAATTCTGTCACATCTACTTGGATATTTTGTCCAAACGAGGTATTAGCGAACATCAATTTGCCATCTAATGTATAAATGCTTAAATTGGCGGATGGTTTACTAAATGCTACAGTTAAAGTATTTGAAACAGGATTTGGATAGATTTTCCAAAATTCTGCTTCAGCATTATCATCAGCTGTTGCAGTCGTATTATTATTAGTACCAAAGGTTGGTTCTGATATTTCAAAATTTCCTGTTCCATTCGGTTTTCTTGCAAATGTTTTATTTTGTTGTGCATCAACGAAGGCATAACTATCTAAAACGGCACCAGTACTATCAGACAAAATCACTATTTCCCCTTCAGCTGACAACTTGAAATTAGCGTGAAGATCGCCTTGACTTCCATCTTCATCAGCCCAAACTATCAAATAACCATTAGGCTCTATGATTGTCCCTGCTTTAAATTGAAATTTTTGCAAATTGTCTTGTTTATCAGAAATATAATAGCCACTCAAATCTATTGCATCATTCGTGGTATTGTACAGTTCTATCCAATCTTCTGTTTCATCAAATTCATCAGTGATTTCTGAGTTAGATGGCATTAATTCATTTATAACAACTGTGGTCGAATTTGTAGTAGATCCTTCTACATTGTAAAAATACATGTGGTGACCTGCTCCTGATGGAAAATAGGTAGCTGTATTATAATCATCATTTTTTATCGTTTCGAGATAGAAAGAAACTAATGTGCCAATGGAATAATTTGGTATTGTCGCGCTGTATATACCATCATCAGCATTAGTATCTCCATCAGTACCGCTATCATTAAGGATGATTTTTGTATATTTACCATTGAGATTTGTATGAATATATGCATATACAGATTTGACATCTTTGGATGGATATTCTGCGGAAATCACTACTTTGGAATTTGGGCTTACTTTTCCCCAAAGTATGCCATCACTGCTGAAGGATACATCATCAGGTGCAACCCCTACCCTTTTTACTTCATCATTACCCATCAAGTATGCTTTTCTATTGGATAGAAATGATGATAAATTTGTTAAGTCAGTACTAAACCCTGAATTTGATGATAATTTCTTAGTATCTTCAAATACAGATGCTTGGATCAAAGTGGAAAATTGATTGATAAGATTAGTCGCCTTACTACCGAATGAATCATTTATAATTGTCCTCATATATGCCAGATATCTTTGTCTGAATTCTGGTATGGCCAATAATTTATTCAATAATGGATAATTGACTTTTGTTTCATTATAAAAAGGTGACCAAGTAGTATGAGCACTCAAGAATGTGCTATTCGCATCATAATCATAAGTTGTCCATAATTTAGATACTTGATCATAGTAAATATAATAATCCATTTTTCCCTTATAAATATAACTATCATCATCTCCAAAAGCAATCTCACAAGCAAGATGCCATAGAACTTTGTCAATATTCAGATAGTTTATAATGGTGTCTTTTAACTGATTGCCACTATAGTTATTGAGAGCGTTCGTGAGTGAAACCAATTTTTCCCAAGTATTTTCTACGTTTGAAGTCTTCAATGTATAATACTTTTGGTATTCAGTCGTGTCATTGCCCAAGAAATTCAATGCGGCAGTACCATCTCCCCACATTCCTCCTGGACCACCAGGACCTCCACCTGGACCTGCTGAAGATGTCTCACTATCAGCTCTCATATTGATTCCATCATTATCGGTGTACCATTCTTCAATGAAATCCTTATTTGGTTGCTGCGTATTATTGTACAAACCCCAGTATGTGTCATTGATATACAATCTAATAAAATTTGATTTTAAAGCTTCCGTATGGGATTTTACGAGCGCATAATACAATACTTCTTTCATCATAGATGGATCACTGAAAGCATTATTTATGTTCAAAGTTTTGTATCCGTCTATTTTGTTATTTTTTATATAATCCATTGAAATATTGAAGGATTTCTTCTGACCGTTTGCCATTAGATATGAAGTTTGTCCTTTGAATCGCACTCCAACACTATCATAAGTGACACCTTTGTATACCAAAGTAGCAAGAATTTCTGTTTTTGATTTATAATTATTGGTAAGTAAAGTCCAATAATTGGATTGATCAAAATAAAGCCTTAATTCTTCTAGTTTCGTAATGTCATAAAAACCCGTGCTTTCGGTTGTGCCTGAAGCAATTGTATGTTCGTCGATGACAGCCCATACTGATGGCATAGATTGCGCATTTATATTAACTGTAGAAAAAAGTAAAAGCAAAATGAAAAATGACTGTCGCATAATAATATTTTAGTTTAATAAGTCATAATATTCAAAACTGTACTCAATATTTCAAGAAAAAAATGATAGTATGGCTAAGAAAATAAAGCTGTGCCTATTCGCACCATTGTTGCACCTTCATCAATCGCTAATTTATAATCACTGGACATACCCATTGAAATTTCTGTAAAGTGCACATTTTTAAAATTGTAATTAATCTTAATATTTTCAAATAACTGACTTAAACTTTTAAATTCACTTTTGATTTTTTCTTGATTATTGGTATTGGTTGCCATCCCCATAAGTCCGCATATCTCAACATTATGAAATGATTGAATGTTTGGAGTAAAAATACTTAAGATTTCTGCTTCTGAAAATCCAAATTTTGTTTCTTCTTCTGCGATGTGAACTTGTAATAAAACTTTGATGATTCTGTGGTTTTGTTCAGCATGTTGGTTCACTTTTTTGAGGAGCTCGATATCGTCCACAGAATGAATCATGTAAACAAATGGCGCTATATATTTTACTTTGTTTTTTTGTAAATGACCTATGAGATGCCAATGAATGTCTTTGGGTAAGGTTTCATATTTTTCAATGAGATCTTGAACCCTGTTTTCTGCAAAATGTCTTTGACCCAATTGATACAATGCCATCACTTCATCTATAGTCCTCATTTTTGAGACGGCAATGAGTTGAACATTTCTACTATCTAAATAAGATTTTATTTCTGCGTACATCAACTTATCTCATTGAAAAGTCCATGAATCTGAGCATCGATTTTTTCTATGATCAGTCCCAAATCTTCAGGATTATTTTTGAAATCCATGTTGTCATTTTGGATGATGAGCAAGTTACCCGATTTATAACTAGAAATCCAAGTTTCATATCGATCATTGAGTTTTTTTAAATATTCTAAACTCATACTTCCTTCGTAATCTCTACCGCGCGTCTGAATGTGGTGTACCAATTTTGGTATGCCGGATTTGAGATAAATGAGCAAATCTGGTGGTTGCACCTGCTGCAACATGAGTTCAAAAAGATCTTGATAATTTTGAAAATCCCTTGTTGACATCAGATTCATTTCATATAAATTTGGTGCGAAGATGTTAGCGTCTTCATAAATAGTCCTGTCCTGTATCACCGTGTCAGCTCCTTTTCTGATATCGAGGATTTGTCTATATCTACTATTGAGAAAATAAATCTGAAGATTGAATGACCAACGTTGCATATCTTCATAAAAATCACCTAAATAAGGATTTGTCGTGGTGTCTTCATAATGTACTTGCCATCCATAATGTTTTGAAAGTAATTCACTTAGGGTAGTTTTACCAGCTCCTATGTTACCTGCTATGGCGATATGTTTCAGTTTGGTCATGCTTTGGAATCAATAAAATACGGGGTAAAAGTACATATAAACTCTGAAAAATACAGTTTTTAACGATGCATTTATATCATACGTCTAAATTTATCCGTATTCTTTTTATATTGATGTACTTTTGTATTTCATTGATTAAAAATTTATTCAAATGCAGCCAAGATCTATCATTTCTGTAGCAGAGTTATCCAAAGTTTACAAGATGGGTGATGAGGTGATTCACGCTATCAGGAGTGTCAGTATCGAAATCTTTAAAAATGAGTATGTAGCCTTAATGGGGCCTTCAGGCTCAGGTAAATCAACTTTGATGAATATTTTAGGATGTCTGGATAGCCCGTCATCCGGTAATTATGTACTCAATGGAATCGATGTAAGTACTATGGAGGATAGCGAACTGGCTGAAGTAAGAAATAAACAGATTGGTTTTGTATTTCAAACTTTTAATCTTTTGCCTAGACTTACGGCTTTGGATAATGTAGCACTCCCATTGGTTTATACTGGTATAGATAAGATTCATCGCATTGCAATGGCAGAAGATGCACTATCAAAAGTTGGCTTGCAAGATCGAATGATGCATAAACCTAATGAAATGTCTGGAGGACAACGACAGAGAGTAGCAATTGCTAGAGCATTGGTCAACAATCCGGCGATCATTTTGGCCGATGAACCTACAGGAAATCTCGATACTAAAACATCCATAGAAATCATGGGAATCTTCGAAAAAATTCATGACAATGGCAATACTGTTATCTTAGTGACACATGAACCAGATATTGCAGCTCATGCACACAGGATTGTAAAACTACGCGATGGTTTGATAGAATCTGATAGTCATAATCCCGAAATTATCAAGGCAACAAGTCCTAATCATAGATATTTAAGCTCCCAATATAGTATAGGATAATGTAGGTCTTTAATGAACATAAGATCAAGAATTTATTCAACCAATTTTCTTGATCTCATGTCATTATTAATTTCTAACCACCAAAAGTTCCCATTTTACTTTGGAATTCTTCCATGGTCATTTTGGTAAAACCAGTAGTATTTAAATCAAATTTATTTACATCAACATTTTCAGAAATAGATGTGGCCTCAAAGATCAGTGTCATTCCTTTAGCATTAATACTATAACCAAGAGGAAAACCGGGTAATTCCAAGTCTTCGAAATTTCTAATAGTGTTAGCCTTAGATTTTATACTTTCAGTTATGTAACCAGTCACTTTCATATCTTCCATCTCAGGATTTTCAATCGTCATTTCATAACATTCATAGCCAAGAATATTTTTGGTTTTAGTCTTATCAAATGTCAATTTTGTCAGTTTTGCAATGTCCTTCTCCTTTTGTGTTTTTAGAGTTTCAGTAGAAGATTCTACCCAATACTTATTTCCCATCATAGAAAAAAGCATATCCATCATCTTTTTCTCTTGATCTACTTTTACAACTATAGTCATCATTCCTCCCATCATTTCTGTCTCGCTGAGGTGGTAGGATTGGTTGAAGGTCATTGAGTTTTTAGAACCTTTCATCATTGCGCCATATTGCTGCATTTGTGGATCATCAGACTGAACATCTATGATTTCCAAAGTAATAGAACCCTGGCTCATATCTTTCTGAGTAAAAGATATTTGGGTAAAGGATAGTAACCAAACTAAAATAAAGATTTGTCTCATTTTAAAAATTTAAGTGCTTTGAAAGACAATACAATGTAAAAAGGACAAATTTAGTTCAAAAAAAAGTTGAGAAATACAATAGAGGAAGTGTTTCCTAGTCTTTTGGTACCCGGAGCCGGGGTCGAACCGGCACGGCCGCAATGGCCACAGGATTTTAAGTCCTGCGTGTCTACCTATTCCACCACCCGGGCTAAAAGACTCGGAATAAATAATATTTCTGTGAGCGGAAGACGGGACTCGAACCCGCGACTTCGACCTTGGCAAGGTCGCGCTCTACCAACTGAGCTACTTCCGCATTTTTCAATAAACGTTTGCTTTTTAGAAAAGCGACGCAAAGATATAGACTTTATAGTTATTCATCCAAAAAAATGAATATGTTTTTTTCAATATTTTTTAAATTCTACCTAATTTATTGATTTTCAATTATAAAATTCTTATAAATCCTTCAACTCTATTAATATCCTCCTGATAAAGATTTGAACATGGTTCCTGATGTTAGCGTTTCATTTAACTCCATTCCATTCAAAATTGATAATTCGTTTAGCCTGTTTGATGGCATCCCTTGTTCCGTTAACAATTGCTGTAATGTTGCGGTTTTATTTGCGGTAACTATCTTTATTTTCATTGGCTGTTTATTGATCTTGGCTTGATCAGTCAAGATAGAGAAACTACGCATTGCACTCTGAAATGTTGAAAAATATCCATTGAAATTAGTTTGCTCAGCTAGGCCATGCATCTTGTAAATCAGCCCATTATATTCGATCAGGTAAGTTAAAACTCTAAGCGCAGGAGTAGACTGACCATTGCTGTTTGTGGATGGTACATCGCTAAGCATAGAGATGGCATTAAGTCCATTCACAGATGTATTGGCTTGCTCAATGACTTGAAGATTATTTTCTGTTATGGTTTTATTTCTCACATCATTTAATGTACCATTTGTAGCACTCAACGCCAATAATGCTTTGCCATCTGCTGGAGCAGTACTTACTTGCGCAGGCGTATTCACTGTATTCCATCCGTTCGGCAACTGGTATTTAAACTTCAATTCAGGATGGTAAAATACATTATTTTCCACATAACCTTGTTTTGGATCCTCACCATAGGTGATACCGTCAATCATCTTTAAATACTCATTCCTATTGACTTTCAATGCATTAACATCTAAATTTGCTTGAGCTTCTGTTGCTAATTTGTTTACCGTCACTTGACGATCTCCCGGATCAGGATGCGTGGATAAAAATGTTGGAATAGCTCCTGCCCCATCACTCAATCTTTTTAGTGTTTTAAAGAAATCAGCCATCTCATGTGCATTATACCCTATTTTGGTACTGTAGTCAACACCAAGTTTATCTGATTCGCTCTCATGGTCTCTACTAAATTTTAAAAACAACAATCCCATTCCTTGCTGTGCTACATCTGCAAACTTTCGAAAATCTTCTGATACCACCAATCCTCCAATAAAAAGTAATTGAGTGAGTAACTGTGTACTATATTGCTTAGCTGAATGCTTTGCTGTGATATGACCAATCTCATGACCCAAGACACCGGCCAATTCTGCCTCATTATTAAAATGGCCTAGAATGCCTCTTGTAAAATATACATAACCTCCCGGCACCGCAAAGGCATTTACCACAGGTGAATCCAATACCCTGAAGGTATAACTCAAGTTTGGCCTATGCGAAACTGCAGCCATTTGTCCACCTTTTTGGGCAAGAAAATTTGACAATGTTGGATTGTCATATAGTCCAAACTGAGCTACAATACTAGGATCTGATTCCTGTCCGAGAGCAATTTCTTGACCTTCCGACATGAGCATGACTTCTTTTTTGCCAGTTACAGGATTGCGCGAACAAGAAAACAATGTCAGCACAATGATAGTGGATAGAATAAATGAGCGCATAGTACATATTTTGTCAATGGTATAACTCACATGAATAAAAAAAGTTGTGAATGGATGTTTTAGTAGAAAATTATCTTGGATTAACATAAAGAATTAATACTCAATGAAATTTTAAAAAGATTTCATACTTTTACATTTATGTAATATATATTATAACTTTTACAAATAATTTACTGAACATCAAATGAAATATATACGCCATCTATTCCTAGTTTCTTGTTCTATGTTTATTTTAAGTCTTGCCGCTCAAGAGGTGCATCAAGGAGGCGGTATGTTTGAATCCAGTAATCATCGTACTTGTCTCGATGAGCTTGAACGAAGAAATATTATTCTGGAGAATATTGACAATATGCGGGCGTTAGGGTTCAATATGGAATCTGAAACCAATAAAAATCAAATACTTTCTTTAGGATGGCCTTTAAGAAAATCAGTAAATTTAGAAGCACCTGGATATTACCTGATTAGCAATTTTGTGGATCATGACTTGGGTAATGGTATAAGGGATTATGATTGTGGAAATAGAACTTATAACGGTCACAAAGGAACTGACATTGCCATTTGGCCTTATCCTTGGTATAAACAAGCTCAGGATCATGTGGAGGTTATAGCAGCACAAAGCGGTGTGATAATAAACAAATTTGATGGGAATAATGACATGAGTTGCCAACTAAATAATAACTCATGGAATGCAATATATATTCGCCATGTAGACGGTTCAGTGGCATGGTATGGCCACTTAAAAAAGAATTCTGTGACTTCAAAAGCAATCGGTCAGACTGTCGCTAAAGGTGAATATCTAGGTATTGTAGGCAGTTCTGGAAATTCTACTGGGCCACATTTACATTTTGAGCTTTACCAAAATTCATCCCAAACCATTTTGATCGACCCCTTCGGCGGAACTTGCAACTCATTAAATGGTAACCAATCGTGGTGGGAATCACAACATACATATCTATCTCCGCAAATCTTGGATTTATTAATCCATACTTGTAATCCTTATATGCAAGATGGATGTCCAGCAAATAATGATGTATTGTGTGAGGCTGTAAATATCCAGCCCAGCGAAACATTGCGCTTTTCTGCTAATTTTAGACAACAACGGCGATCTCTTACCACTTACATGATTAAAAAACCTGATGGAACCATCTTTAGTTCCTGGAATCATTCACCTCCTCAGGCATATGATTATGGCTCTTACTGGTATTGGACAAAGACACTACCAAACAATCCACAAGGTATTTGGACATTTGAAGTCACACATAATAATGAGACAGCAATAAAAGAGTTTAATGTAGGAATGGCACAACCAGTGCCTTCTTGCTCTAATATTATTTATCCATTGGCTGATGGGGTATCAATTCCAACATCAATAGAAGTAAAATGGGATTTGGTACAAAATGCAACAGGATATAAGGTAAAGTTGACATCAAATAATGGTAATACAATCCATCTAGATGAAGACGTGGGGAATATCACATTTAAACACATAGACAACCTTCCTGAAAATACAAAAATTTGTGTCACAATCATACCATATAATAACTCTGGAGATGCAATAGGTTGCCCTAAGTTGTGTTTTACAACTATACGATCCACATCGACAACAGACAATAGCCAAATTTCTATTAAACTATATCCGGTACCTGCAAGAGATCAATTGATAATACCGATAGATCTTTCGAATCATAATATCTCAATCTACAATAATTTGGGTAACATTATGGATTCTTATCTTATAAATTATACATTGGAAGCTAGCACAATTCAAATAGATCTATTGCCTGCAGGATTGTATTTCATAAATATTACGGGTCAAAATGCGAATTTCACCTATAAATTCATTAAAATTTAATAGATCCGATATTCAAAATGTGGTGAAGTGAATGAATTTGCTGATTGTTAATCGATGGCAAAAATAAAGGGAAATGTACATATAAAATTTTAATAGCATGTTGGTTAAAAACTTTATAAGTATATAAAAATAAGCGAAAGTTGATTTATCTTTGTGGAAGTGGATTCGTAGATATTCTTATAAGTTGTGCGTCACCGTTGAAAGCCAATCGTGCAAACAGCACATTTGGTTTATACCAACACAAAAACCAACGATGAAAAAACTAAAAGAGCTGTTTTTTTGCCAACATTCGACAGAAAGAAGATAAAAATGACAACAGATAAAAATCAAAATCCTGAACAGATAGCCAGAGACAGAATCGACTTTATGTTGAAAGAGGCGGGTTGGATTGTTCAATCAAAAAACGAAGTGGACTTAGGTGCAGGTAAAGGTGTTGCCGTGAGAGAATATCAGGCGGCTTCAGGTTTTGCAGACTATGTACTCTTTGTGGACAAAAAACCTGTTGGAATTGTTGAAGCCAAAAAGGCAGACGAAGGACATAAGCTCACAGTAGCCGAAGATCAATCCGTTGAATACGCCAATGCAAAACTAAAATATTTAGACAACGACCCTTTGCCTTTTGTGTTTGAAAGCACAGGAACAATTACCCGTTTCAGAGATTTGAGAGACCCGAAACCAAGAGGCAGAAATATTTTTTGGTTTTTCAAGCCTGAAACACTCGCAGACTGGCTGCAAAAAGACAAAAGTTTACGAGCAAGATTGTTAGATATTCCTGCTTTAAATGAGGCAGGGCTTCGCCCTGCTCAAATTAAGGCGATTAAAAATTTGGAAACTTCTTTTAAAAAGAACAAACCCAAAGCCTTAATTCAAATGGCAACGGGTGCAGGAAAGACATTTACGGCTGCTACTTTTGTTTATCGCTTATTGGAGCACGCCAAAGCCAAACGCATTTTGTTTTTGGTGGACACCAAAAATTTGGGAGAACAAGCCGAACAGGAATTTATGGCTTTTCAACCCAATGAAAGCAACCGAAAATTCACAGAGTTGTATAATGTTCAGCGTTTGACTTCAAGCTATATTGCTTCTGATAGTCAGGTGTGTATTTCTACCATTCAGCGGATGTACGCCATTTTGAAAGGCGAAGAACTGGAAGAAGGTGCAGAAGACACCAACCCGAACGAATCCACTTGGATGGAGCAACAACGGGAAAAGAAACAAGCCATTCTGGTGGACTACAACCCCAAAGTGCCGATTGAGCAATTTGATTTTATTGTGATTGACGAGTGCCACCGCTCTATTTACAATCTTTGGAAACAGGTATTGGATTATTTTGATGCTTTCCTGATTGGCTTAACCGCTACACCCGACAAACGCACCTTTGGTTTTTTTGAGGAAAATGTGGTGAGCGAATACACCTATGAAGAATCGGTGGTGGATGGCGTAAATGTGCCCTATGATGTCTATACCATTGAAACGGATATTTCGCAAAAGGGCGGAAAAATTCAGGCAGGTTGGTATGTGGACAGGCGAGACAAACTCACCCGAAAAACCCGTTGGACACAGGAGGACGAAGACACGGAATACACCCGAAACGAACTGGATAAAAAGGTAGTAAACCCCAGCCAAATCCGAAACATTATCCGTGAATTTAGAAGAGCGTTGCAAACTGAAATTTTCCCGAATCGAAAAGACGAAAACGGAGAATACGAAGTACCAAAAACCTTGGTATTTGCCAAAACCGACAGCCACGCAGACGATATTATCAAAATCATTCGGGAAGAGTTTGACGAAGGAGACGACTTCTGCAAAAAACTCACTTACAAAATACAGGAAGACCCCAAATCGGTGCTGAACCGTTTTCGCAATTCCTACTACCCACGCATTGCCGTTACGGTAGATATGATTGCCACAGGCACAGATGTAAAACCTTTGGAAGTGCTGCTCTTTATGCGAGATGTAAAAAGTGTGAACTACTTTGAGCAAATGAAAGGCAGAGGCACACGCACCATAAACAAAGATGCTTTGCAAATGGTATCTAAAACAGCAGGTGCGAAAACCCACTTTATTATTGTAGATGCCGTAGGCTTAATTAAATCAAAAAAAACCGACAGCCGACCGCTGGAACGCAAACCCACCGTAGCACTTAAAGACCTTTTGGGAGCAGTAACTATGGGTGTAGCTGAAGAAGATTTGTTTCTCTCATTGGCAAACCGACTTATCCGTTTGGAAAAACAAATTACCGAAAAGGAAAAAGAAAAACTACTGGAATACAGCAAGGGCAAAAACCTGAAACAAATCAGCAAGGAATTGCTATCGGCTTTTGACCAAGACGAAATTGAAGAAAAGGCAAAACCAATTATTGAAGCCATTCCCGAGCAAGTCCGCACCCCTGCTTTGATAGAACAAGCCAAGCAAACAGCTCAAAAGCAACTCATTGAAACGGCTGCTTCTATCTTTAATGGCAAACTGAACGACTACATTGAAAAAGTACGCCAAGAACACGAGCAAATCATAGACAGCCACAACATAGACACCATAACCAAATCGGAATGGGACACCACTTCGGTGGATAAGGCAAAGGAAATTGTAAAAGATTTTAGCGAGTATCTGTTGGCTAACCAAGACGAGATAAAGGCACTTACCATTTTTTATCAACAACCCTACAACCGCAGAAACATTACCTTTAAAATGATAAAGGAAGTGTTTGACAAGTTGAAGTTAGACAAACCTATGCTAGCCCCCGACTATGTGTGGGCGGCTTATGCACAACTGGAAGAATTGAAAAGCAAACAACCTGTGGACGAACTCACGGCTTTGATTTCGTTGATACGCAGGGCTTGTGGCATTGACAGCGAACTGAAACCCTTTGATAAAACCATTGACGAGAATTTTAAAAACTGGATTTTTAAACAAAATGCTGGGCAACACAACCGCTTTACCCCCGAACAAATGGACTGGTTGCGTGACATTAAAAACCACATAGTAAACAGCTACCACATAGAATTGGAAGACCTTGACTATACACCCTTTGATGAAAAAGGCGGAAGAGGCAAAATGTACCAACTCTTTGGAGCTGAAATGAACGATATTATTAACGAACTTAACGAGGTACTGGCTGCATAATGAAAGAAGAATGCTATGCGACCCCAACGGGGTTAAATATTTATAGAAAATTTGGTTACGTACAACATTCGACCCCGCAGGGGTCGTACCATTCGCGCGTTTCGTTTTCTATAAATATTTTATCCCTTCGGGATAATGCCCAACATTTAATCAAAAAAATCTAACCTATGAGCAGCATTATGAGAGAAGATTGGATTGAATGTGAACTGGGTGAAATCTGCTTTACTACTTCGGGAGGAACACCTTCAAGAAATAATATTGAATTTTATCAAGGTTCAATTCCTTGGGTAAAATCGGGAGAATTGGATAAAGGCATAATTTATGATACAGAAGAACATATTTCAGAAGAAGCGATAAAAAATTCAAGTGCAAAGATTTTTCCCGAGGGAACATTACTGATTGCATTGTATGGTGCAACGATTGGCAAACTTGCTTTTTTAGGTGTTGAAGCAGCAACTAATCAAGCTATTTGCGGAATTTTTAAGAGTAGTGCAATTGAACCAAAATACTTGTTTAATTTTCTCTTGAACAAAAGGCAAAAATTGATTTCACAAGGTACTGGTGGAGCACAGCCAAATATCAGCCAAACTATTCTTAAAAATCTTTCTATTCCCTTTGCCCCCCTACCCATCCAACGAGCCATAGTATCCAAAATCGAAGCCCTGTTTTCCGATTTAGACAACGGCATCGCCAATTTCAAAAAAGCACAAGAGCAACTCAAAGTCTATCGCCAAGCGGTGTTAAAAAAGGCGTTTGAGGGTGGGTTTACTTCAATTACGAATGAGGAAAATCAAGACAATCACAGCAATCAAAAAAATCACAGTTCAGACAACTTGCCGAAGGGGTGGAAATGGGTGAAGATTTCGGATGTTTGCGATATGAAAGCAGGATATTTCATAAAAGCAGATGAAATAAACGCTGCATTTGAAAATGGATTATTCCCTTGTTATGGTGGTAATGGACTTAGAGGATATGTAAAATCTTTAACTCACGAAGGATTATTTCCAATAGTAGGAAGACAAGGAGCATTGTGTGGAAATGTACACTTAGTAAATGGTAAATTTCACGCAACAGAACACGCAGTTGTGGTATCTGCCAAAAAGGAAATAGATATTAAATGTCTGTATTATAAACTTACAGAAATGAAGTTGAATCAGTATTCAACAGGTACAGCACAACCTGGACTATCAGTCAATAAGATACTTCCAATTAAAACAATTTTTCCAAGTTCAATCCAAGAACAAACCCAAATCGTTCAAGAAATAGAAAGCCGTTTATCGGTATGCGACAAAATGGAGCAAAGCCTAACCGAAAGCATAGAAAAAGCCGAAGCCTTACGCCAAAGCATACTTAAAAAAGCCTTTGAAGGCAAACTATTGAGCGAAGCAGAAATAGCCCAATGCAAAGCCGCCGCAGACTACGAACCTGCCAGCGAATTGCTCAAAAAAATACAAGCCGAGAAATTGGTAAAAGAACAAGAGAAGAAGAAGAAACAAACCGTTAACCTGCCTGCCGGAAAGACAGGAAAGAAAAGCAAGAAATAATAGCAGTAATAACGCACCGTAAATGACCAAAAACATTGAATCAATGAATCCAAATAATTTATATTTATAAAATAATGACAATCATAGATGACATGACCCCACCGGGGTCAAATGTTTATAGAACAAATTTGATAAAAGAATCAATGACCCCAACGGGGTCAAATATTTATAGAAAAACAAAGGCGGTTCAATATTCGACCCCGATGGGGTCGTACCCATTGTGTGATTATGATTTTTCTATAAATATGTTATCCCTATGTAATAAAAAATTAGAAAATAAAATTTAAAAAACTATGGCAAGTACATTTTCACAAATCTACATTCAAACTGTTTTTGCTGTTGAACACCGAGACTGTTTGATTTCGCCTGAATGGGAAGATGAATTGTATAAATACATAACAGGTATAGTTCAAAACAAAGGACAAAAAATGCTTGCAATTAACGGTATGCCCGACCATATCCATATTTTCATTGGTATGAACCCAAGTTGTTGTTTGTCTGATTTGGTAAGAGAATTAAAAAAGTCAAGCAATGATTTTATAAAGGAAAAGAATTTTACAAAATTCAAATTCAATTGGCAAAAGGGTTATGGGGCATTTTCTTATAGTCATTCCGCCATTGATAATGTAGTAAAATATGTTATGAACCAAAAGGAGCACCATAAAAAACAAACATTCAAAGATGAATATCTTGACTTTTTAAACAAATTTCAAATAAAATACAAAAACAAATATTTATTCAAATTGATTTAAAAGAAATAACAAATCAGAAGGATTCAAATAATTATAGATTACAAATGATAAACGAAAAAATGACCCCAACGGGGTCAAATATTTATAGAAAAATAAGGACGGTACAATATGCGACCCCGATGGGGTCGTACCCATTGTGTGATTATGATTTTTCTATAAATATGTTATCCCTAAGGGATAAGGTAATGATGCAAACATTAAAGACCCTAAAACGATTAAATAAAAATAAATAACCATTATGTCAGAATCAGCAATAGTCTCAAAAGTGTGGAATTTCGCCAACGTCCTTCGTGATGATGGTGTGGGTTATGGTGATTATCTGGAGCAAATCACCTATTTGCTTTTCCTGAAAATGGCAGATGAACTCAACAAACCGCCATACAGCAAAGGATTAAAATTCCCCAAACTCAAAAACGCCCAAGGCGAAGAATTACCCAATGCCGAAACCTGCGACTGGCAAACGCTTTCGCAAAAACGTGGCTTGGAGTTAGAAAATTTTTACAACCAAATGCTTCGCAGTTTGGGTAGTGAAAAAGGTACCTTAGGGCAAATATTTGTAAAGAGCCAAAACAAAATTCAAGACCCTTCCAAACTCCTGAAAATCATAGATATGATTGACAAAGAGCAATGGAGCTTAATGGGAACAGACATAAAAGGAAAAATCTACGAAGGACTTTTAGAGAAAAATGCAGAAGATACCAAAAGCGGTGCAGGTCAATATTTTACGCCCCGTTCCTTAATCAAAACAATGGTGGCTTGTGTTCGTCCCAAACCAATGCGAACCATAAACGACCCTGCTTGTGGTACAGGCGGTTTCTTTTTGGCGGCTTATGATTTTATCAAAGACCAGGAATTAGACAAAGAGGAAAAAGAATTTTTGAAGAACAAAACCTTTTACGGAAACGAAATTGTAGCCAATACCCGCAGGATGTGTTTGATGAATATGTTTCTGCACAACATTGGCGAAATAGATGGCAAACCCTTGATTTCTTCAGCAGATGCATTGATTTCAGACAATGGTCAGCGTTTTGATTATGTGTTAGCCAATCCGCCTTTTGGTAAAAAAAGCAGTATGACCATTACCAACGAAGAGGGTAAACAAGAAAAGCAAGACTACATTATCAATCGTCAGGACTTTGTGGCAACCACCGCCAACAAGCAACTGAACTTCTTGCAACACATAAAAACGCTGCTCAAACTCACAGGCGAAGCAGCCGTAGTATTGCCCGACAATGTGTTGTTTGAAGGCGGTGCAGGTGAAACCGTGCGTAAAGAATTGTTGAAAACCGCCGAACTGCACACGATTTTGCGCTTGCCAACAGGGATATTTTATGCACATGGCGTAAAGGCCAATGTTTTGTTTTTTGACAACAAACCCGCTTCAAAAGACCCTTGGACAAAAGACGTTTGGATTTATGATTATCGAAGTAACATAAGCCATACTCTCAAGAAAAACCCAATGACTTCTGAGCATTTGAAAGACTTTGTAAAATGCTATAATCCAGAAAACCGTAACAAACGAGTGGAAACTTGGAGCGAAGAAAACCCAGAGGGACGTTGGAGAAAATTTACGTATCAAGACATCATAGAGCGTGACAAAACCAACTTAGACATATTTTGGATAAAAGACAAAAGCCTGACTGACTTAGACAATTTACCCGATCCCGATGTATTGGCAAATGAAATCATTGAAAACATTGAAGCAGGACTAAACAGTTTTAAAGAAATAATGGAGACCATAAACGGAGACGAATAGCCAACGCAGTAGTCAAGCACATTTGTAAATCGCATCTGTAATCCCGCACGAACGCAAAGCGATAAAATAGTGAGAATTTACCATATTAGTCATTGTAATCTTACTATTATTGGCTTGCCTTCTGAAGATGTTAAACATTTAGTTAGGCAAAACACAGATCAACCAAGAAAATAGTTGATTTTATTCAATATGGCTATTTGGTCTTTTGACCCGATTACGATGATCCTGTCTCCATTGAATATAGGTTGTTTTGCTGGTGGGTTTACCTTAAATTCTCCCTCTTTAGTTTTATATCCTATAGTGCGACAACCAGTTTTTTCTTCAATTTCCAAATTTTCTATCACCCACCCTTCCTTGGCATTATTGATGTAGATTTCTACGACATTCGGATGACCATCTACCATCAGATTATCAAAAAATTCAACCAAATCAGGACTCACAACTAAGGAAGCAAGGTGATCCCCTCCCACTTTATCAGGTAAGATGACGGATTCCACCCCTGCAATTTTCAATTTTTTTACAGATGATTCTTCTGATGCCCTGCTGTAAATGATAATGTTTTTGTTGAGTTGTTTTGCTGTCAAGGCTATAAAAACATTATCTGCATCAGATGGCAATGTCAAAATCAAGAATTGAGCATTCGCTATATTGGCATCTTCCAATGTTTTTTCATGTAGTGAGTTTGCAATTAATATCTGTTCATCTCTAAGATGCGAATCGTGAAAAACTTGACTGTCTTCATCGATTACTAAAAAATCCTTATTGAATTTTTTTAACTTCTTAGCTGTCTGCTTGCCATTTCTTCCATATCCACAGATAATAACATGATTTTTCATTCGTTTTATCAATTTGGTTTTATTTTTTAATCGAAAATTCTCCCAATAATCTTCATTTAGCAAATAAGATGATAACGTAGTCACCGAGTATCCAAATATAAAAATACTGGCTATAATAAGGAAAGATGTAAATAGTTTTCCTGATTCATCCAATGCTTGTACCTCACCAAATCCCACAGTAGCGATAGTGATGGTAGTCATGTAAAATGCATCAACCCATGAGTAATCAAAGTAAAAAACATATGTACACACTCCCAACCCAAAAAGTACAAGGATGGAAATAATGGCGAAGTATATTTTAGTAAAAAGTCTATTCCTAAAAAAAGACATGCTTTATGAATAATTTATGCAAAAATATCATTTTTCAATCAAAAAGTAGTCATTTTGTTTGTGAGCAAATTATTTGACTATAATTTAATGAATTTCAATATTTAGACATACATTGATCATATTGATTAATGTATGTTTTTTGAAAAAAAGCCTCAATTTTATTTCTCATTATTATTTAATAAATAGTCCTAAAGAAAATATTGTATTTTTGCGATTGTTTAAAAATTGAGTAACATGGTTTTGTTTAGTTTGATGGCTTTTCCTGATTTAACTAATTCTGCTGTCTGGATGAGTTTCCTGACACTTACTTTCCTAGAAATCGTATTGGGAGTAGATAATATCATTTTTATCTCATTGATCACATCAAAAATCCCAAAAGAACTCCAGAAAAAAGCCACCTATATTGGTTTGATACTTGCAATGGTATTAAGGATAGTGTTGTTATTTGGTATTTCTATTCTGATAGGCATGAGTCAACCTTGGCTCGTATTAAATGCAAAATATATTTCTGCATCATTTTCGGGTCAAAGCCTTATTCTGATAGCTGGAGGACTTTTCCTTTTATATAAAAGTGTTACGGAGATTCATCATAAATTAGAAGGGGATGACCAAGTGGATGAAACGCATAAAAAGAATAAAATGACTTTAAATGCCGCTATTCTTCAGATTACTTTGATTAATATTGTATTTTCATTTGATTCTATTTTGACAGCAGTTGGGATGACCAATGGATTATACGGGTCATTTATTATCATGGTTGTGGCAGTAATTGTATCCGTTTTGATAATGATTGCCTTTGCCATTCCTATTGGAAAATTCGTTAATGAGCATCCTACTATTCAAATACTAGGTCTTGCATTTTTAATTCTAATTGGGTTTATGCTAGTTTTGGAAGGTGGTCATTTGGCACATTTGAATGTGTTTGGATCCGAGATAGGTGCTGTTCCAAAAGGATATTTGTATTTTGCTATTGCCTTCTCACTCATGGTGGAATTTTTAAATTTACGTTTACGAAAGAAACATAATACTATTGTCACCTTGAATAGTGCATCAAATGAAGCAGAACAACAGGGCTTGTTGCAATAGGAAATATTTGATTGAATGGATAAATTTTTTTGGCTTGTAATAGTGGTGTTTGCATTTTCATGTAAAGACAAAAACTCTGTAATTTACCACAAATTGTCAGGACCTACGATGGGTACTACCTATCATATCACTGTACAGAGCCAAGATGCCAAAGCATTGCAAGTGCAGATAGACTCTATTTTGATGGAGTTTAATAATTCAATGTCCTTATACTCGGAACAGAGTACTTTGATTTCATTCAATAAAGCCACGGATATATTTTGTGTAGACAAGAAGTCAGACCCTTATTTTGTACCCATTTTCCGCAAATCAAAGAAAATTTACCAGTTGTCTCAAGGTGCGATGGACCCTAGTATCGCTCCCTTGGTGCAATATTATGGATTCGGTTATGGAAAAAAGAACAAAATTGAAGAATTGGACTCAGCTAAAGTAGCCTCCTTGAAAACGCTTTTAGTGTTTGGCAAATTGGAAATAATAGACTCGTCGGAAAATTTGGCTTGTATTAAAAAGCCCAATCCTGATATTAAGTTGGATTTCAATGCTATATCGCCAGGATTTGCAGTAGATTTGTTGTACAAATATTTCGAGTCTATACATCTTACCAATTTTATGATTAACCTTGGAGGTGAAATTCGAACCAAAGGAGTCAATGATCGCAACGGAGAATGGGTGATAGGTATAAATAGACCTTCTGAAGATGCAGATGAGAATTCAGTAGAATTACCACTAAAAGTGAGTAATAAAGCTGTAGCTACCAGCGGCAATTATAGAAATAGCTATGAATCTAAAGGACAAAAGTATGCCCACATTATCGATCCCATGACTGGACTGAGCCGCCCATCCGACATCTTGAGCGCAACAGTTATAGCGGAAGATTGTGCTACGGCTGATGGACTAGCCACTGCATTTATGGTTTTGGGTGTCGAAAAAGCATTAAAACTGATAAATGAACTCAACAATGTAGATGCGACCTTTATTTTTGATAAAGAAGGAGACGGAATTTTTGAATTTATGACTAGCACAAACATGCCTAAATATTATCTTCATAACGAACAATAATACACATGAACCAAGACTTTGTATTCAATTCTGATAGAGATTTAGTGTTTTTTGACATTGAATCTACTGGCTTGAATGTGTTAAAGGACAGAATACTTCAGATAGCACTTGTAAAATATCCAAAAGGAATTTCTGTTCCACAAGAACTTTTCACTTTGGTGAATCCAGGCATTCCCATTTCAGAAGAAGCCTTTGCAATACATGGTATCAGCAATGATATGGTCAAGAACAAACCAACATTTCAGCAACTAAGTGATCAGATTTATCAATTTATTGGTAATGCAGATTTGGCTGGATACAATTCTGATAGATTTGATATTCCTATGCTGATGGAAGAATTTTCAAGGTGTGGTATTACTTTCGATATCAGTAAAAGAAATCTGATAGATGTTCAGAAAATATTTTATAAAATGGAACCCCGCACTCTGAAAGCTGCTTATAGACTTTACTGTAATGGAGATCTGACTGACGCTCATGATGCCTTAGCAGATACTAAAGCTACTATAGAAGTACTGAAAGGCCAAATGGAAAAGTACAAGGACACTGATTATATCGATGGAGATGGATTCAAGACCGCAGCTCCAATTCAAAATGATATTAAAAAAATTGCGCAATTCCTCTCCGATGATTCTAATCTGGATGTCACTCAAAGGCTGAAATATAATGCTGCTGGTCAAGTTGTTTTCAATTTTGGAAAATATAACGGACATATTGTTACGGAAGTATTTCATCAGGAACCTAATTATTATCATTGGATGATTGAAAAGGATTTTTCAGCACAGGTAAAGCAGATTATTACCAATATATGGAATGAAATGAAAAAAAAGAAGAATTGAATTTGCATGCATTTTTTATAAAGCTAATTCTTGTATTGGCAATTTTTAGTTCAATCGCCTCCTGCTACCAGCGAAGAGATGGATGTTTAGATCAACTTGCAGCTAATTATTCGATCAGTGCAGATGACGAATGCAGTAGCTGTTGTACCTACCCTGATCTAATATTGAATTTGATAAAAAACAATGGAAATGTAGCCTTCAATAATTCTGACACATTGGTAAATGGATTTGGTCAAAAGTACACATTTATTGAAGCAAAATTTTATGTTTCACAGTTTACCGTGTCTCAAGATGGAGATCAGACACACCTTATTAGAGAGACAATCACGGATAGTGTTTCAAAGCTTTCTTACGTCGATGATGTCAAAATAATAAACTTTAAAGAACCCTCAAAAATCATTGGAACTATGAGAGCTTCAGGATATTTTGAAGGATACACCTTTTTACTGGGCTTAGATTCCGATATAAGCGATGCATCATTTTCTACTACTCCAAAAACGCATCCTTTGAACCCATTAGGACGCTTAGAAGATGAAGATGGTGACCTTATTCAAGCATATTTCTCCATTGCGAATATTAAAGATGATGGAAATGACACATTGAATTATTTTCTACCAATTACAGAAATGAATGAGGTTATGACAATGAATTCAAGAGATACAACTACATTTGGTCAGCCTATTAATCTAGAATTGTCATATGATCTAAGCCAAATTTTTATTGATGTAGATCTAGCAAAAACACCCGAAACACAAATTGACCAATGTTTGAAAAACTTTCAAACAAAATTAATTGTTAAATGATAATAAAAATTAGCAGTTAAGAGCATTTTGAATAACAAGATTATAAAATTTAGTTTTGCTTTTGTCATCATTTTATTATTCGGTTGCGAAAAAGAAAATAATAGCACAAATGACTTATTGCAATATCCTTATGCACCTCAGGCTTATTCTCTAAATATTCCTGACCATTTTCCTAAAATGGACATTCCCAGTGATAATCCATTGACAAAAGAAGGCGTTGAATTGGGAAGGCATTTGTTTTATGATCCTATACTTTCAGCGGATAGCAGTATGTCATGTGGCAGTTGTCATATTCAAAGTAAAAATTTTACAGATGGGTTAGCAGTGTCAACTGGGATAGATGGGATTGCTGGGAGAAGAAGCTCAATGAGTCTAATAAATATTGGATTTGTAAAATCTGGATATTTTTGGGATGGAAGGTCTTCAAATCTTGAAGATCAAGCTCTTATTCCCGTGGAAGATCCTATAGAATTGCATCATCATTGGCCTAATGTGGTGGCAAAATTGCAATCACATGATACTTATCCAAAAATGTTTAGAGAAGCTTTTGGGATTTCATCAAAACAAGAAATAACTAAAATATTGGCAGCCAAAGCAATAGCACAGTTCGAGAGGACCTTAATATCGAAAGATTCGAAGTTTGACAAATGGCAACAAGGAGAAGTGATACTGAATGATCTAGAATTGATAGGACAAGGTATATTTTTTGATGATGACCCAGATCTACCAGATGGCGAATGTGGACACTGTCATAACACGCCGCTGGCATTTACGGATGACTATTTCAATAATGGGTTATCAGCTGCTACATCATTGTTAGATTTTACTGATAAAGGTAGAGGTGCGCATACAGGCCAACTCAATGATAATGGTAAATTTCGCGCCCCAACTTTGCGTAACATTATGTATTCCGCTCCTTATATGCATGATGGATCTTTGCTTACTTTTGAAGATGTGCTGACCCATTACAATTCTGGTGGAAAGACATCTCCATATAAAGATAAAGTTTTACATAACCTACAACTTGATGAATTTTACTTGCAGTGTCTGACAGCTTTTATAAAAACTTTTGAAGATACTGTATTCCTTAATAATCCAGAATATAAAAATCCTTTTGAGTGATGTATAGTTCTGAAATATTTTAATCGTACTAAAATACTATCGGCTTGTATTTTGGAACTAAAGTTTTCATAATAAACCAAGCCAAAATATATGCAACTGCACAAAATGCAAACATGATGGTATATCCTTTTTCAATATGGCCGATTCCCTTATAATAGTCGAATAAACTTCCAGCGATCTTTGTGATTAAAACTCCTCCAATACCTCCTGCCATTCCTCCCAAGCCCACTACTGAAGCAATGGCACCCTTTGGAAATAAATCGGATACAGTGGTAAAGATGTTAGCGCTCCATGCCTGGTGTGCTGAAGCACCAATCCCTATCAGTATCACAGGAACCCAATATGAAATATGCCCAAAGGGCTGCGCCGCCAATACAACCAAAGGCACTAAAGCGATTACAAACATTGCTTTCATTCTAGCTGTATACACCTCATATCCTTTGCTTATAAAATAAGCTGGAAACCAACCTCCGCCAATACTCCCAAACATGGTCAATGAATAAAGTACCGCCAAAGGAACCATGATGGCTGTTTTCTGCATTTCATATTGATCATTTAAGAAGGCAGGTAGCCAAAATAGAAAAAACCACCACACACCATCTGTTAGAAATTTCCCTGAAATAAATGACCATGTCTGTCTGTAACCCAATAATTTTGTCCAAGAAATTCTTTCTTGAATTTTATCGTCTGTATCTTGATCTTCTGATGTAGCATCATCTGATTGAATATAAGCAAGTTCACTTTGAGACATTCTCTTTTGTGCAGTTGGTTTTTCATAATACAATAGCCAAAATATTAGCCAAATGAACCCAATTCCTCCAATCACTAAAAAGGCTGCCTCCCAACCAAAATGACTCTCAATCCAAGGTACTGAAAGTGGTGCGAGGATGGCTCCAACATTTGCACCGGAATTAAATATCCCTGTGGCTAATGATCTTTCCTTTTTCGGAAAATATTCTGCAGTTGCCTTGATAGCGCCAGGGAAATTGCCGGACTCACCAATAGCTAAGACCATTCTAGAAAACATGAATCCTAATACTGATACAGGAACGGTCACAATACCAAAAATACCCAAAACTTTTAATAATCCCTCTCCAATATTGAGTGCCTCCGCATGTATCATTGCTCCTATAGACCATATGATTATAGCCCAAATGAATCCCTTTTTTGTACCCAATGTATCAATGATTCTACCGGCAAACAGCATAGCAATAGCGTAAGTAAACTGAAATGCTGACGCAATATCGGCATATTGACTATTTGTCCAGCCAAATTCTGACTCCAACGTTGGCTTGAGTAATGAAAGAACTTGTCTGTCTAGGTAATTTATCGTGGTTGCAAAAAAGAGCAATGCGCAAATTGTCCATCTATACTTACCAATTGTCTGAATCATGATCTTCCTTTTTTTATACCTTGAATTATACTTAAAACCCTAGCGGTTTCCATTACAATTTTGGAGAAATTCTTATCAATGAGGTCCTCCTTTGTAATCAATTTGTTCCCAATACCAACGGCATCAACACCTGCATCAAACCATGTTTGTAAATTTTCTAGCGTGGTATCTACTCCCCCGGTTGGCATAAAATGCAGAAAAGGGAAAATTGCTTTGATGGATTTTACGAAGTCAGGTTTTAATACATTTCCAGGAAACAGCTTTATGAACTCTAATCCGTAATTTTCAGCTGTAATGATTTCAGTAGGCGTCATGCAGCCAGGTACATAGAGTATGCCATGTTGAATACAATAATTAGCTATTTCAGGTACCAGCCCTGGACTAACAATGAAATCAGCGCCCAGTTCAAAAAACTGAATTGCTTGTTTTAAATTCTTAATTGTTCCTATACCAAGAGCCAATGCAGGTAATTTCTCATCCCGAAATGCTATCATTTCTTTGAAATTAGTCAAAGCACTATCGCCTCTATTTGTATATTCTACAGCAGTGACACCAGCATTATACAATGACTCCAATACATGGAGACTAGTATCTAAATCTACACTGTAATATAAAGGTAATAATCCTTGTTGTAGGATTAATGTCAGGATTCTATTTTTATCATCAATCATATGACTTGATGGAAGATTGTTCATTATAAAAATTAATTTACATTATCTTTGTACTCTGCCACTGCTATCACCTTTCATCAGGGTTAAAACTTCATTCAAAGTAGCATGATTAAAATCTCCTGGAATAGTATGTTTTAAAGCACTCGCTGCTACTCCAAATTCAGCTGCATCTGCAGCACTCATTCCTGAAATCAATCCATAAATGAGGCCACTTGCGAAAGAATCACCACTACCTACCCTATCGATGATTCGGACATTATATTTTTGGGTATGATGAAATGTATCACCATCATAAATCAATGCACTCCAGCCATTATCACTGGCACTAAAACTTTCTCTGAGAGAAGATGCAATGATCTTGAAGTCAAATTTCTCTTTCATTTGATGAAAAACATCTTTATATCCATCTAATGAAAGTGTGCCTTTGGCAATATTTGTATTAGATGGTTTAAAACCCAATGTGGTCTCTGCATCCTCTTCGTTTCCTATACAAACATCCACGTATTGACACAGTCTGGACATTATTTCTCTAGCTTTTTCTTTTGACCACAATTTTTTCCGATAATTCAAATCAATACTTGTAGTAATGCCCTTCTTTTTTGCGGTTATAAGCGCAAATTCCGTGAGTTCTGCAGCCTTTGCACTCAGGGCTGGAGTGATTCCAGTGGTATGAAACCAACTGACGTCTTGAAAAATAGCATCAAAATCAAATTCAGTTGGATCAGCTTCTGAAATTGATGCACCTATTCTATCATAAATGACTTGAGATGCACGCATAGAAGCTCCCGTTTCTAAAAAATAAATCCCAAGTCTATTTCCTCCCAAAGCTATAGCACTGACATCTACTCCAAATCGCCTTATATGATTGATGGCAGATTGACCTATGGGATTATCAGGAACTTTAGTGACAAAAGTACTCCGTAAACCATAATTACTTAATGCAACTGCTACATTTGCTTCACCACCACCATATGTCACGTCAAAGCTCTCTACTTGTACAAATCTCTTATAATCTGAAGTGCTTAGCCTCATCATGACTTCACCTAAAGTCACTACTTTTTTTGCCATATTTAAAAGAATTCTAATTTACGCAAACGTTTGTCTAATTATACTTAGAATATCCATTTTTTGTATCCAAAAAAAAATGAAACATTCCAAATTTATAGTGTGAAAAAACAAAAGTAATACTTTTGGTATTTGAAAGGTTATAATCTAATATGAATTTTTAAATTTTTTCGTGTAGTAAACTTTGATTTACCCAGGGATTTATGATTTTCATGAAAAAAAAATTTGAATATCCCAATTACCCCTGATTGACTATATTAGATTATAAGTGTTAAAAATTTATTAAAACTAAGAATTACTCCATCAAGATTAAACCAATCAACAATTTTAGGTTTTATTGTGAGTACATAGGTTCAAATCATTTAATGAGATTACGCGGGCTGATTTTATTTATTTTCTTTGCGGGTGTTTCTTCATCCGTTGCACAGAACAAAATCAAATGGTTATCTCCAGACCAAATTGATTCTAGAGTCAAAAATGGTGATAAGAAGTTTTTGGTTTATTTTTATATAGACGCTTGCAAATGGTGCAAGTATCTAGATGAATCCACTTTATCCAATGCAAATATTGCAAAATATGTCAATTCCCATTTTTACTCCATTAAAATGGATGCTATGGACAGTAAGAAATTCCATATCAATGATGAAATGTATTCGACCGAACAGGTAGGAAAATATCAATTTAATCAATTGGCTTTAGCATTATTAAATGGAAGAATGTCCTTCCCTTCTGTAGTATTTCTAGATGAAAAATTCAATAAAATTCAAGTTTTTGATACCTACATGGATATTCCAGACTTTGAAATAGTAGTATCTTACTTTGGTTCAAATCATTATAAAAAGACTATGTTTCGTCGATATGCACACAATTTTTGTCGAGAAAGCCATTTTAATAATTTTGTAAATGGAAATTAGTCAGGTTTGATGCATCTGCATTGGCGATAAATGTATATTTTTGGCGCCTTTAATTCATTATTATGTATAAATCAATTTTCTATTTATTTCTTGGAATGCTGTTTATATCGAGTTGCAGCAAAACTAAAAATATGTCTTCATCAATTACCGAGGTTACACCTGTGAAAATGTTGTACCCAAAAACAATGGAAGGAAATACCATTGACACTTATTTTGGCAACGCTGTAGCGGATCCTTACCGATGGCTAGAAGATGACAGATCAAAAGAAACAGGTGAATGGGTAGATAGACAAAACCATGTCACTGAAACTTATTTAGATAAAATTCCATTCAGAAGTGCTTGGAAAGAAAGACTGGAAAAGCTCTGGAATTATGAAAAGATTTCAGCTCCATTCAAAGAAGGACAATACACTTACTTTTTCAAAAATGATGGGCTTCAAAATCAATCAGTTTTGTATCGTCGTATGGGAGAAAATACTCCTGAAATATTCCTAAACCCAAATACTTTTTCGAAGGATGGCACCACTTCATTGGCTGGGATAAATTTCTCAAAGGATGGTTCATTGGTAGCTTATCAAATATCAGAAGGTGGCAGTGATTGGAGAAAAGTGATTATCATGGATGCAGCTTCAAAAAGTATATTGGAGGACACATTAATTGATATTAAATTTAGCGGATTGGCTTGGAAAGGAAATGAAGGATTTTATTATTCTTCCTATGAAAAACCAAAAGGAAGTGAATTATCAGCGAAAACAGACCAACACAGGTTGTTTTTCCACAAACTGGGCACAAAACAGTCCGATGACAAGATAGTCTTTGGAGATGATATCAAACGTAGGTATGTCGGTGGATATGTATCTGAAGATGAAAATTATTTATTCATCTCTGCTGCAAATGCAACAAGTGGAAACGAGTTGTATATGATAAACCTATCAGAAAAATCTCCTAAATTAATTACCATTCAGGATAATATGGAGTCAGATTTAGACTGTTTCTACAATGTGGGAAGTACACTGTATTTTATCACAAATAATGACGCCCCAAACAAGAGAGTTGTAACTGTAGATGCTACGCATCCGACTAAAACTAATTGGAAAACATTTATCGTAGAAAGTGAAAACGTACTTAATGTCTCGAGTGGTGGCGGTTATATATTTGCTAATTATATGAAAGATGCACTTTCCAATATTAAACAATATGACGCCAATGGTAAATTTATAAGAGAGATCAAACTACCAGGTGTTGGATCAGCAGGATTTGGGGGTTCTAAAGTAAATGAAAAAGAAATGTATTTTTCATTTACCAATTATGTGACTCCAAGTTCTATCTTCAAATATGATGCAGAAACAGGTAACTCATCAGTATATGTGAAACCAAATGTAGCTTTTAATCCTGATGACTATGTATCAAAGCAAATCTTTTATACTTCGAAGGACGGTACAAAAGTTCCAATGATTATTACCCACAAAAAAGGCATCAAATTAGACGGTAAAAATCCAACTATATTATATGGTTATGGAGGATTCAACATCAGTTTGACACCATCCTTTAGTATTTCAAATGCTGTATGGATGGAACAAGGCGGTGTATATGCTGTTCCAAACATCAGAGGAGGTGGAGAATATGGAAAAGCATGGCATGATGCCGGAACGCAGTTGAAAAAACAAAATGTCTTCGATGACTTTATTGCAGCTGCTGAGTATCTCATCAATAATAAATATACCTCCTCTTCTTATTTAGCAATCTCAGGTGGCTCAAATGGTGGTCTTCTTGTTGGGGCGTGCATGACACAAAGACCTGAATTGTTTAAGGTTGCTCTCCCAGCTGTAGGTGTATTAGATATGCTTCGTTATCACACATTTACGGCAGGTGCAGGTTGGGCCTATGATTACGGGACAGCTGAGCAAAGTGTTGAAATGTTTAACTACTTGAAGAAATATTCGCCAGTTCATAATGTTAAGAAAGTGGCATATCCAGCTACTTTGGTCACTACAGCTGATCATGATGATAGAGTTGTGCCAGCACATTCATTTAAATTTATATCAGCCTTGCAAAAGAACCAACAAGGAACAAATCCAGTACTAATTCGTATAGATAAAAGTGCTGGTCATGGAGCTGGTAAGCCTACATCAAAGACTATAGAAGAAATCACTGACAGGTATTGTTTTACGCTTTACAACATGGGTATTCCATATAAACCTATAATGAAATAAGAAATGGAAAACATTCAAAATTATATTTCTTCAAACAAGGACAGATTTCTTGATGAATTATTAACGTTATTGCGCATTCCTTCAGTAAGTGCTGATCCAAAATACAAAGGAGATGTAGCGAAAACAGCAGAAGCAGTAGCAGATGCACTACTGGCAATTAATGTAAATCATGTAAAAATTTATGAAACTGCCGGGCATCCAATTGTTTATGGTGAACATATTATTGATAGCAACTTACCTACAGTATTGGTATATGGCCACTATGATGTTCAGCCTGCCGATCCTCTAGAATTGTGGAATACACCACCCTTCGAACCAACAATCAAAACAACACAAATTCACCCAAACGGTGCAATTTTTGCGCGTGGATCATGTGATGACAAAGGGCAATTTTTTATGCATTTCAAAGCCTTTGAAGCAATGCAAAAGAATAATGAGCTGTATTGCAATGTGAAATTTATGATAGAAGGTGAAGAAGAAGTAGGCTCGGTTCATTTGGGACAGTTTTGTAAGGAATATAAAGAGATGTTATCATGCGATATGGTTATGATCTCAGATACTAGTATTATAGCAAATGATATTCCATCTATCACAGTGGGTTTAAGAGGTCTCTCTTATGTTGAAGTAGAAGTGGTAGGGCCAAATAAAGACTTGCATTCGGGTGTTTATGGTGGAGCTGTAGCAAATCCAGCACAAGTATTATGTGATATGTTAGCTTCCCTTAAGGATGAAAACAAACACATCACCATACCAGGATTTTATGACGACGTTGTAGTGTTATCTGACGATGAGCGCCGAGCAATGAATGAAGCACCATTCGACAAGCAAGCCTACATGGATGGTTTGGGCATAGATGCCACTATGGGTGAAAAGGGGTATACTGTCATTGAGCAAACTTCAATAAGGCCTACCTTAGAAATCAATGGTATTTGGGGCGGTTATATTGGTGAAGGAGCAAAAACAGTGCTACCATCAAAGGCATCCGCCAAAATAAGCATGAGACTTGTTCCAAATCAAAAGAGTGACGCCATCACTGAATTATTCCAAAAACATTTTGAATCTATTGCACCTAAAGGTGTTAAAGTCACAGTTAAACCGCATCATGGTGGTGAAGCTGCTGTGACACCTTCTGACACACCAGAATATATGGCTGCATCCAAAGCAATGGAAGCATCTTATGGCAAACGTCCCATTCCAGTCAGAGGCGGTGGTAGTATTCCTATTGTAGCCTTATTTGAGTCTGTACTAGGTGTAAAAACAGTACTTATGGGTTTCGGATTAGATAGTGATGACATACATTCTCCAAATGAACATTACGGTATAGATAATTTTTATATGGGAATTAAAACCATTCCATATTTTCATAAATATTACGCACAACTAAAAAACAATCAATAATGAGAATTTCAGGAATTTTATTTGCAATATTTTTATTTTATTCAAGCATGAGTTTAGCACAAAAATTAACATCAAAAGTCGATTCTCTCTCCTATGCCACTGCAGTTTTGGTGGCAGAGTCAATTAAGAAAAACGGTATTAAAGATATCAATCCAACAATTTTTTCAGAAGCCTTTTCAGCTGCACTCAATGGATCAAGCGCTATGTCTCTTGACGAAGCGCAAATGATTTTTACAGCGCACGATCGTGAGATGAAAGAAGCCAAAAAGAATGCTGGTTTGGTGTTTTTAACTGAAAATGCCAAACGTAAGGAAGTAGTTTCACTACCTAGTGGTCTTCAATATGAAGTGTTAGTAAAAGGTGCTGGAGGCCAAAAACCAACAGCCACTGACAAGGTAAAAACACACTATCATGGCACCCTTACTGATGGTACTGTATTCGATAGCTCGGTACAAAGAGGTGAACCCATTTCGTTTGGATTAAATCAAGTAATAAAAGGTTGGACAGAAGGCCTACAGTTGATGTCTGTTGGAGATAAATATAAGTTTTATATTCCTTCACATCTTGGGTATGGTGAGAATGGTGCAGGTGGTGCCATTCCAGGCAATGCTACTTTAATCTTTGAAGTAGAGTTGTTAGGAATAAACGAATAAGCCTACAAAAACATCCTGTCTGATTTCTAATAATTCTGAATGTAGTTTGGATAAATGACAATAGATATCATCACATTACATCCGGAATTATTAGAAAGTCCATTCAGCCATTCTATTATTCAGCGCGGTAGAAATGCTGGATTACTAAATATAAATGTAATTTCATTAAGGCCATTTGGTTTAGGAAAACATAAACAAGTAGATGATTACCAGTATGGAGGAGGTGCTGGAATGGTGATGATGTGCGAACCATTGGATAAGTGTATCACTGAACTGAAATCTCAAAAGTCCTATGATGAAGTTATTTACCTTACGCCTGATGGAGAAACTTTCAACCAAAATCGTGCTAATAGGCTATCAGTTAAACAGAATTTATTGCTCATATGTGGACATTATAAAGGCATTGATCAGAGAATAAGGGAGCTGCACGTGACCTCAGAAATCAGCATTGGCGATTTTGTACTTTCAGGAGGCGAATTGGGGGCAGCAATCATAGTAGATGCCATTGGGAGATTGATTCCTGGTGTTTTATCTGATGAAACAAGTGCTTTGACAGATTCTTTTCAAGATGATTTATTAGCACCTCCTGTTTTTACGCGTCCTGTTGAGTTCAAAGGGCTAAAAGTACCGCAGGTACTCTTATCAGGAAATGATGCCAAAATTCAGGAATGGAGACATGAACAAGCATTGGAGAGAACTGCAAGATTGAGACCAGACTTGTACCAGCATTGGAAAGCCAACTAAATGTCAATGTGTGTATAACAAATTGCACTAAGCAGCGGCATTAACAAATTTTTCTAGAATGCCCCACGCATTGCTCTTGTATAAGCACCTCAGGTTGGCTATAGCGTCAGCACCTTTTATACTCCATTTTTGACCAGAGAGTTTCATTCGTGTTTGTAATACACTCCTATGTGCTGCTTCTATTGGGCCTGATCCTATTAATAATCCTCTGTCCCTGTACGTTTTATAGAACATCCTTTCTTCATCATGTTCCTCATAATAATGAAGGGTTTTTTCTTTTAATTCTCTTGCATCTTCGCTTTTACACCTGAGCCTTTTTATATTTTCTATCACCTGATGTACCTTATCTTCCATCAAAAGTTTACATTGTATGTCAATCCAATTTTGCATCTCTTGTTCTTTTAAAAACAACTTTATTAAGATTACTAATTTCTCTTTAGCATGAAAAAAGTCAAGAATTTGCGTCGCCCCTGGATAATTATCTTCAGCCCACTTCCATATCCATTTCGCCCCGTCTCCTATTATTACCTTTTTCTTATAATCGCATAAATGCCTTTCTAATTTTGGTAAAAACACTTCTACTCCGCCCATGTGACTTACATACACCGAATTTTTAATTTCTGACCTTGTATTACTTACTTCCAATATGTTATTGTCTGTAAATATCCTAGCAAGTTTTGTCTCTTTCCATTTTTCGTCTCGCGTCAGAAGCATACTCCCATCAGTCATCACATACACTGCTTCATCTTTTTTTACACCGTCAAGCTTCGGTATACAACGCTCTATATTTCGCTCTATGGCAGGGTCGAGTTGTGATCCGTAATACTCACTTACTCTTTGTATCTGCATACCACTTATGTTAAGCCCTACAAGCTTTTCAAGCAATTCACTCGCCTCGTCAAAAACTTTACTTTGTCCCAATAAACAAAGTAAGACTTGTAAACATTGCGTTATGGCAAACTTCTTAGTACCAAAGCACAAAACGTGATCCTTCCTAATCTCCAATTTCCCAAAATACGTGTTTACTTTTTTTTGAGTTCCGACTCTTTGGTATTTTACCCTGTGATTGTACAAGCAACGTTCTAGCGAAACTCCTACTCATTTCTATGAGCCTTAACTCATACTCAATGGGGCATTTAATTCCAGATTCTTGATCTAAAAATGTACTAACCTCGGTTCTAACATTTCTCAGGATGGATTCTAAAATTTGATCTTTAGTGTCCACCTTTTCGTTTTTTAATGATTAATAATACTCAGGTGACGCAAATTTAATGCTCTTTTTGTTTTTGTGCAATTTGTTATACACACAATGTCAATATTCTATGGCTGATCTATTTAGAAATCACTATCTTTGACTTTTAAGAAGGCAATGAAATCGTGAGACTAATTTTATTTATATTTTCATTCATATTATGGCATTTTGGGATTCAAAGCCAAACATGTTTAAAACCTTACGGTATTAAATTTTCAAATAGGACTCAGACTGGAACTCAAGTGCAATGGAACGACAATAACCCTCAAGGTCAATCATACGAAATAGAAATAGTTCAATTTGGTAATGTAAGAAAAGGAGAAGCTACGCATTCAACATTTGAAAAAACAATCCTCCTAAATACTTTAAATAATTCTACATCTTATGAATTTTATATTAGAACAAAATGCTTATCAGGCAATGTAAGTGACTGGAACGGACCATTCTCATTCTACACAGAACTTACCAATCCCACACCATGTATGACATCACTTCCATTGAAAGACAATGGTACTGAAACATATACTATTCGAATTGACGATATTGGCAAATTGGGTGATACAAAAACCATAGAAAATATTAAGACCATCATCGAACATGGCTGGCCGGCTGATCTAAAGATTACTTTGGAATCACCAAGTGGCAGACAAGTGACTTTAAGTAAGCATCACGGTACTTTGTTTGATGATTATGGAAATATTGAAGATTTGAATTGTCAAGAAGTGACTGCATTTTCGTCATTTGCGTGTACTAAGATAAAAGACAATCAACCACCCTTTATAGGGTATTTCTTACCTGAAGATGATATAGATGAAATTTTATCTGGCGAAAGTATAAATGGTATCTGGAAAATTATAGTACATGATAGAGCTGTGAATGATAAAGGCATTCTTAAATACTTTTCTGTGGAGTTTAGTGATAATACATGTATTCAACCAAAGAATGTATCCATTTCAGAAGTTAAAACCAATTCCGTTTTATTATCTTGGATTCCGTATCCCAATTGTAAATCACTTACTTTGGAAATAATAGATCCTATTGGTGATACAATAGTAAAAAAAATAAGTTGTCAAGAACAAAACTACCTCATCAATGATCTATTACCCAATACTGATTACATCCTTACTCTTCGAACTGAATGTGAGAATAAAATTGAAAGAAAAGAGAGTTGCCCTTTGCACTTTTCTACACTTTGTGAACCGATCACAATGCAAGAATCGTTTGATGATCAGATTAGTTGCAATGCTGGATGTAGTGAATCCTGTCAGTATTATGGTAATATTTTCAGCAACGCAATTGAAGACGGACTTCAGGATTGGATAGTATGGGAAGGTGCTTCACCAAATGAGAATACTGGTCCAGAAAACGGTGTAAATGACAAAGGGAAATATGTGTATGTAGACAATAATGGATTAGTTTGTGGTACCCAGAATACTGTAATATTGGTTTCTAACTGTTTAAACATAAAAAGCAATGCATCGGAATGTGATTTTTCATTTTATTATCACATGTTTGGTGTTGATATTGGATCTTTATCTGTGCAAATTTCTTTGGATCTTGGTGAAAGTTGGGAAATTCTAGATGAAATTAATTCAAACATTAAAGATGATTGGTTAAGAAAGACTCTTTCATTAAAAAAATATGATGGTAAGTATGCAATCATAAGGTTTGTAGCTATTACAACACCAGGTGTAGCTGGAGATATAGCCTTGGATCAGATAGAATTTTATGGGACAACACTTGCCACAGATGGACATAGATATTTTATAGACAAGGATCATGATGACTATGGCAATGACACAACGAGTGTGTATTTGTGTACTTCGATTCCGCCCGAAGGATTTGCTTCATTAGGAGGAGATTGTAATGATGAAAATCCAAATATACATCCTGATGCCGCAGAAATTGAATGCAATGGATTGGATGAGAATTGCAATGGATTTGGAGATGAATTACCACCTGAAAATTTTATAACTTATAGTAGCAATGTTACAGATGCCTTGTGTACAGCAAGTCAGAATGGTAAGATATTCCTAAATGTGTCTGGTGGAAATCCACCATATGATATACAATGGAATCAAGGTGGAAGTGGTGCAGAACTAAAAAATTTGTCTCAAGGCTTTTATAATGCAACGATTACAGATTTTGGAGGATGCAAATTGGTTACGGATTATTTTAGAGTTCAATCCACATCGATTTTGCTGGCTTCAGTATCCCAAATCAATAAAGCCTCTTGTCTAGGAAAATCAGATGGAAATATCTTTATAGTACATAATAATAATTTTCCTCCCTATTCTTATGACTGGTCAAATGGGCAGAAGACTATAAATGCATTGAACATTCCACAAGGTGCCTATTCTGTTACGATTACAGATTCATTAGGATGTGCCACAACCATCCAAAATATTGAAGTATCTTCAAATTCAAAAATTTCAGGAAATATAAAGAGTATCCAAGAACCATTATGCTTTGGGCAAGAAAAAGGTTACATAGAATTCGAAGTGTCGAATGGCAATCCTCCATATGAATACAATTGGAACAATGGAAATTCTTCTCCATCTATTGAAAATGTATCATCTGGTATTTACACTATAACTGTCACAGATAGCAATGACTGTATATTTACCCAATCTATAACATTATCTCAACCGGATAGCTTATATGCCACAATTGTTGATATAGTTCCAAATATTTGTTTTGGACGATCAGAAGGACAGATATTGACGAAGCCTATTGGTGGAACTGCACCTTATTATTTTTTATGGAGTAATGGGGCTCAATCTGATGATATTTACGGATTGGTTTCTGGTGATTATCGTCTTACGTTGACGGATAACAATGGTTGCGAGGCAATTCCAATTTCTGCAAAACTCACAGATCCGGCTCAGTTAATGGTTTCTATTGACAGTTTATCACCTGCCACTTGTCTATTGAGTCGCGATGCTTATTTATCCATTAACCTAAAAGGTGGTGTTGTACCCTACCAAATAGTTTGGAATCATGACAAAACTGATTCAACTGAGTTATTTAATATTTCAGCTGGAATTTATGGTTTTACGGGAATCGATGCTAATAGTTGCAAGTTCTCATTGGAAAACATAGAAGTTCCACATACCAACAAGAATGTCGAAATTGATACAAAGAAAATAAATAATAATGCTTGTTTTGGTGATAGTTTGAATTTGATTATTGTAAACATTAATTCAACTTTTAGTCCTTTTGATTACAATTGGAGTGTTGGATCACAATATTTCACCAATTCAAACAAAGATACATTATCTAGATTAGGAGGAGGAACTTATGCATTAACAATTACTGATAATATAGGATGTGTAGGCGTTTCAGATGAGATAATTTTTCCCATTATAGATCCTATTACATATACGACAGAAGAATTGCTGCAAAACATATGTCCGCAAGATAGTACTGGTAGTATTCATATCAAAATCTCAAGTTACAATACTATTGATTCTATTGTTTGGAATTCTAATCCGGAATTAAATGGAGTGAGAATAACCAATCTACCAGTTGGAAAATATCAGGCCAAAATAGTAGATATTAATGGTTGTATGACCTTAACAGATTCAATTCAAGTAAGTGCAACGGAAAATATCATCATTGACAGTACCATTGTACATGACACTGATAATACTGGAGACGGTAGTATTTGTTTAGAAATTCTTTCAAATAATACACCATATTATTTTCTTTGGGAAAACGGCATTGAAAATAATTGCATTTCAAAACTTAAATTAGGAAGATATACAGTCACAATTACAGATGGGATAGGATGTGAATTTATTGAGCATTTTGACATTTCAAATCTAAATTCTATAGAAGAAGTACAATCAAAAATCGAACTTTTTCCTACAATGTCAAAAGACTATTTTTATTTGAATTTCGATAACAGATTCCGAATTGACTTAGAATTATATAATTACTTTGGTGAGTTGGTGTTTAGTCAGGATGACGTTTGCAGCCATTGTTTGGTAGATGTTAGCAATTTATTGCCAGGTCACTATTTTATTAAGATCAAGGAACATAAATCTCCATATTTTTTCCTAAATTTTTTGAAATACTAACTATCCTCGAATTATTTGTAGTCAATTTTTGACGAGATTGGATTAAAATGCTATATACTATTGATATATACATTATAGCTTATAAAATTACATATAATTGATTATAAGGTATTTGTGTTTTAGTAAAATAAAGGAATGGTATTGTACATAATTTGTATATTGAATGAAACGATATATTTAAATAACTTTAACGATTAATTTACTAAAAATTTACATTAATGTCATGAATGTCCATAAAAATCTGATTTTAGCAGTACTTATACATCTGCTTGCCACGCCCATATTTTGCCAAGGTAATGAAGTGAAGATCTCTTCGAATATGGATCATACCCTACTCGTCGATGGAAATCCATTTTTCATCAATGGTATGAATTGGGATTATTTTCCAATTGGAACAAATTATAATTATAGTCTGTGGAATCAGCCTGACGATGTCATAATGGCTGCTTTAGACTATGAAATGCGGCTGCTAAAAAATATGGGCGTAAATACCATACGACAGTATGTTGGCGTGCCAAAAAAATGGATAGAATATATCTATAACAATTATGGGATTTTTACAGTTTTGAATCATTCTTTTGGTAGATATGGTCTAACATTAGACGGTGCCTGGGTAGCAAATACTGAGTATTCAGATCCTAGGGTCAATAAACTGCTTCTTGATGAAGTAACACAAATGGTATCAGACTATAAATCCACTAAGGGACTTTTGATGTTTTTATTAGGAAATGAGAATAATTATGGATTGTTCTGGGAAGGTGCTGAGACTGAAGACATCCCTGTTTCAGATAGGAAGTCTACGATCAGAGCAGAAGCTATGTACTCCCTTTTCAATCTAGCTGCAAAACAAATGAAGTCCCTTGACCACTCTCACCCAGTTGCTATATGCAATGGAGATTTATTATTCTTAGATATCATAAATAAGCTTTGTCCAGATGTAGATGTCTTGGGTATCAATATATATAGAGGTGTTTCATTCGGCGATGCTTTTCAAAGGGTCAAAAATGAATATGGAAAACCACTTATGTTTACTGAATTTGGAGCTGATGCATATAACGTCAAGTCCAATAAAGAAGATCAAGAATCACAAGCCTATTACATGGTAGAAAATTGGAGAGAAATTTATAAAAATGCAGCTAATGCCGGTGGTGCTGGGAATGCATTGGGTGGTTTTACCTTCCAATTTAGTGATGGATGGTGGAAATTCGGTCAGACGTTGAATTTGTCCGTGCATGATAATAATGCTTCTTGGAGTAACGGTGGTTACTTATCAGATTATGAAGTAGGGTTTAATAATATGAATGAAGAATGGTTTGGAATTTGTGCAAAAGGGCCCAATGATGAGAGAGGTGTATATTCATTGTTTCCACGAGCATCCTATTTTGCTTTGAAAGATGTACATGATTTTAACCCTTTGGACCGAAATACAACGCATAGCACGATTGACCAATATTTCAATACTATCTCTTTGAGTAATGCTATCCTTCAAGCACAAGGGAGTACGGCTTCATTAGAGTCTGAGAATCTTAAAAAAATTAAATTAAGTCGACTTACAGCAGAATTTTCTACCTATAATACAGGTGGTGATCTTATTTCTACTCCAAAAAATAATGTCAATAATACCTCTACTACATTTCCAAATAGTTTAGGTTTTGATCACATGCAATCATTTTATATAGGTGTAGCAGCACAACCATCTCCAAGCATGAATGTAAATGTAGAATTCAATGTTCTGGGAAATATTGCTTTAAACCCAATAAATGAGATCTTTTACGAAAACCGAGGTAGGCCTGTTACAGTTGAGACACAAGATTTGCCAGTGAGCTTTAACGATCGTAATAGATTGTCAGTCTATAAAGGTGAAATCAATTGGAATCAAAAGTATTTTGATTTGACTGGATTTTATAGAAGTGGACATTACCATTGGGGTTATGAAGGAGATTTTTTTGGTCTTTATCCAGAAGCAAACTATGGCCCCAACATTGATATTTATAATGGCGTAGCGCCCGTGGGTATGGAAATAGATGGTAAGAGAGCATTAAGTGGCCTTACTGTAGCATTTGGACCAGAATTGTGGTGGGGTGCAAACCCAGCCATCCTTCTAAAGTATTCAAAAAATATCTTTGGAGCTCAATGGACGGGAATATTTCATAAAGATATTGCTCAAAGGGTGAATACAGAAAGTTCGTACGCCATTCCTCAACCCCAAACGAGAAGAGCTACGCTGCAGTTAAAGAAAAATTATGGTAAATTTGGCATTGAATTAGGAGGTATATGGGCTGGAAAACCTTTAGTTGGAAGAACATTTCAACTCTTAAAGGATGATGAACAAATAGAGTATCAAGATGACATAAACAATAAAGATACTTGGGGTGGAAAAATAAAATTGACATTATCAGCTGGAAAAATAAATTGGTATGCGCAAGGTGCGGTGATGTCTTTAGTAGCAAATGGAGGAGCAGACTACACGAAAACATTTACTGGCTGGAGATTGAAAGATAGTGGAAGTGGCAATCAGTACAATGTGCTTAGTGGATTTACTTTAGGGTTGGGAAAACTTCAAATCGCTCCAAACTTCCTTTATCAAAAACCAATAGTTGGCCCTATCCCGGCTGACATTGCTGCTCCTGGAAGACCGCGTAATATATTGGACGATCCTTTTGTAGTGCGAACAAACCGAGAAACGACAGCAGGAGAGATATTATTTACTTATGACCCTACGCCTGCTACATGGATGTATGACTGGGATAATGATAGGTCTGAAGATGCAAAGTTTGCCATGAATGCTGGTTTTGTGTTCAGGCATTTGCCTACCATTCAAGATGCTGCCATTGGGATCTTAGCAGATGGTCGCGTGACTTTTGCATTTCCTTCTTCTGCACCAGCCGCTGATCTTTGGGAAGCATATTCAAGAATTGTCTCCAAAATAAATCCAAATCTTGGAATAGTAGCAAACATTTTTGTAGGAAATGGTCAAGCAAATGGCAGTGATCCAAGATTGATACAAAGAGCTGGTGCAGATTTACGTTTGATTTATAAAAGTGTCAAAGTGCAATCAAAGGTTCAACTAAATGATTGGGGACCATATGATTATCATAGAGACTTCAACCTCACTTATCCACAACAATACACGTTGGATATTTCCACTGTATTAGGAATACCGAGTTGGTTGGACTTACCACAAACCAAACTTGGAATTCAAGGAATCTACAGAACACTTGACCAATATTCACCAAGGTATTGTCCATTGCATACCATTGATTCAGCGGGTGACCATGTGTGCGATCCTACTGCTCCAGGTTTTAATCAAGGTAGAGAGTGGCAGATCAAAACATATCTTCATATAAATATTTTCCAATAATTTGAATCCATATACAATGAAATCTAATCCAAACATAATGAATAAATTGGGAGAAAGTCCAAGTTCTCACATTTTCAAAAATACATCATTTTATCATCACTTGAATGAATTGAAAAGTTGGAGATTTTCATATTTCCAATACAAATTTATATTAAATTCATTGGTGTTATTTGGTTTAATACTTACAGGATGCGAGCGTGATGAAGAAGACTTAATGCGTGCTTCATTTCCTTCAAATCCAGATGTTTTCATCGATGAGTTCAGTCAAGGTCTTAACTACGCGGCTTTTGGAGGGTCAGATGTAAAAGCATTTGACGTGGATAACAAGACGTTTTACAAAGGTACCACTTCCATGAAAATTGAAGTTCCAGATAAAGATGCACCTACAGGTGCTTATGCTGGTGGAGTTTATTTTACTTCAACAGGCAGAGACCTATCATCGTACAATGCACTAACGTTTTGGGCAAAAGCTTCAAAATCTGCAAACATTGATATTATAGGCTTTGGCAATGATTTGGGGGCAAATAAATACCAAGCAAGCATAAGCAATGTTCCTGTAAATTCTAATTGGCAGAAATACTATATCATTATACCAAATCCACAATTACTTACTAACGAAAGAGGAATGTTTTTCTTTAGCGAAGCACCAGAAAGTGATAGAGGGTATACCTTTTGGATTGATGAAGTCAAATTTGAAAATTTGGGTACATTGGGTGCAAATAAGTTTTCAATCATGGGTGGGCAAGATATAGTAAGACAGTTAGAAACAGGTAGCACCCTTCAAGTGTATGGAGAGGCAAAAGCTAATTTACCTACTGGAATTGACCAAGTAGTACAGTGTACAAATAGCTACTTTTCTTTTACTTCTTCTAATCCAAGCGTAGCTACGGTGGATGCTAATGGATTGATAAAAGTGATGGACAAAGGTACTGCAGTGATTACTGCAAGTGTCAATGAAGTAAATGCTATTGGATCTGTTACAATTGAATCATCAGGAGCCCCTGTCACACCTGAAAATAGTGCTCCTATCCCAATGGTTCCAGCTGACAAAGTAATATCAGTTTTCAGCAATGCTTATACCAATGTTCCTGTTGATTTTTTTAATGGGTACTGGCAATTTTCTACTACACAACTAAATGATATAAATATAAATGGCGATGATATCAAAAGGTATTCGCAGTTAAATTTCGTTGGAATTCAGTTTACATCGCCTACTATAGATGCAACGAGTATGAATAGATTTCATATAGATGTTTGGACACCAGATAACATATCATCATCTTCGGAATTAAAACTTTTATTAGTGGATGTTGGAGCAGACTTATCTTTTGAAGGAAATGATAATTCATCCCATGAAATTACCATTCCAGCTTCTCAATTGACTAAGGAAAGTTGGATCAGTATAGATTTACCGTTATCAAGTTTTAGTGGTCTGGCTTCAAGAAAACATCTAGCGCAAATAGTAATTTCTGGCAGTTTGCCAAACCTTTTCGTAGATAATATTTACTTTTATAATGATGGAGTTGTGCCAATTGAATCTCCTTCTACAGCAGCACCTACCCCATCACGTAGTGCCACGGATGTGATATCTGTATTCAGCGATGCATACAATAATATAACAGGTACGGATTTTAATCCAAATTGGGGGCAAGCTACACAAGTATCTCAGGTCAACATCCAAAACAACGCCACATTGAAGTATAGTGGATTGAATTATCAGGGAGTTCAATTAGGCTCAAGTCAAGATGTTTCAAATATGCAATATTTGCATATAGATTACTGGACATCTACATCATCATTACTCAATGTGTATTTGATCAGTCCTGGTCCCAAAGAAACACCATACAGCCTTCAGGTTCCTTCTTCAACTTGGCAAAGCATAGATATTCCATTGTCAGCATTTACAAATGTAAACCTATCAGAGATTATTCAACTGAAGTTCGATGGAAATGGGACAATATTTTTAGATAATATATATTTTTATAAGAATAACGTAAGCAATGAACCAACTGGGCCGGCATCAGATCCAGCGCTCCCACAAGCAGATGTGATTTCACTTTTCAGTGAAAAATATGCAAATGTACCTGTAGATACATGGAGAACTGATTGGTCTGCAGCGAATCTAGAAAGCATAAGCATCTCTGGAAATGAAGTAAAAAAATATACCAGTTTGGACTTTGTTGGCATTGAAACAGTAATGAATCAAATTGATGTTTCTGGCATGTCGTACTTTTCTATGGATGTCTGGTCACCTAATGCAGATAAGTTTGGGATAAAGATTGTAGATTTTGGTGCAGATGGAGCCTTTGGTGGTGGCGATGATGTAGAACATCAGATAGACTTCAGCAGTCTGTCAAAAGGACAATGGGTACACTTAGATATTCCTCTTACAGATTTTGCAGGATTAATTACAAAACAACACATTGCCCAAATTATTCTCGTTGGACAGCCTACAGGTGCTACAACTGTGTACATAGATAATGTTTACTTTCACAAATAAACCAAATAATCATGAAACATAATCATCCAATATTTTATATTTTCACATTTATTATTGCAATAATTCTTTTTGAAAACTGTAGCGTTGATACCACTCAGGAATTGCCAGCTAGAAATTATACTCTTGTATGGAGTGATGAATTCGACGGTTCTCAAGGAAGTAGCATCAGCAGCTCTAACTGGACTTTTGACATAGGCAATGGAGTGAATGGTTGGGGGAATGGCGAGTACCAATTTTATACGGACCGAACAGACAATGTAGCTCTTGATGGAAGTAGCAACCTCATTATCACTGCTAGGCGAGAAACCTATGCAGGGCACAATTTCACTTCTGCAAGAATAAAAACTGAAGGCAAATTCACTACGAAATTTGGACGAATAGAAGCAAGAATGAAACTTCCAGTTGGACCTGGTATTTGGCCTGCATTCTGGATGTTAGGTGAAAGTATTTCCAGTGAAGGATGGCCACTTTGTGGTGAAATTGACATTATGGAATTAAGAGGTCAAGAACCAAATGTGATCAATGGAACTGTGCATGGTCCGGGATATTCTGGAGGAAATGCAGTAACAAAAATATTTGGTTTTACGGATGATCGATTTGACAATGACTATCACATATTTGCAATTGAATGGGGAGAAGATTACATCGATTACTTTGTAGATAATACTTTATATCAAAGGATTACTCCTGATGATGTAAGCGGTGATTGGGTTTTTGACCAACCATTTTTCATCATATTAAATATTGCAGTTGGTGGAAATTACGTGGGTTTTCCAACTGAAAAAACACCTTTTCCGCAACAGATGATTGTAGATTACGTAAGAGTTTATAAGGAGATTTGACAAAAAAAATTGACATTTTAGATGACTCAACAAAAGGAGCCACAAACGGCGGAACCAAATTTAAAGAAAGTCAAAATAGGTGATGAATCATACCTTTTAATTGAGAATATTGATGATATTAGGCCATTTTTTATGTCTATTGTAAGTGATTCTGATGTATGGCTCTTCGTGACTAGCAATGGTGGCATTACTTCTGGCAGAATGAATGCACAGCATGCTTTATTTCCATATTATACGGATGATAAACTCATTGAAAATGCAGATAAAATTGGTAGTAAAACCATCATTAAGATCAATAATGAGCATAGTTCTACTATTTGGCAACCATTTGACAAAAAAATAGGAACCAACGTATCACAACGAAACTTATACAAAAGTACATTAGGCAATAGTATTATTTTTGAAGAAATTCGGTCTGATTTAGGATTAAGTTTCCAGTATCATTTCAAAGTCTCTCAAGAAGACGGACTTATAAAATATTCAAAAATATCAAATCTTACTAATAATAAGGTGAATCTTGATGTCATTGATGGTTTGGCGAATATTTTACCCGCTGATGTTCCATCTGATCTCCAAAATAAGGCTAGTAATCTCATAGATGCCTATCGTAAAACAGAACTCCTTGAATCAAACGGATTTGGCATTTTTGCCTTAAGTGCGATCATTACGGATAAGTCAGAACCAGCAGAAGCACTCTTCGCAAATGTAGTATATAGTATTGGGCTTAAAAATCCTAAATATCTCCTTTCTTTGAATCAATTTCAGAACTTTATTGATGGTGTGCCTTTAAAGAACGAATTGGAAATGAATGGTGAAAAAGGTGGATATTACATTACATCCAAGATCCTATTAGATTCAAATCAATACATAGAATGGATGATTATTGGCGATGTACATTTGTCTCAGTCACAAATCATCAGATTGCAAACTGAAGTAGAAAAACAAAGCGACCATGAATTATGGAGCTCTATCGAAAATCGGATAAAGAAAAGTTCTCATAGACTTACCCATATAGTAGCGAATGCTGATGGTTTGCAGAAAACTAATGATGATCTTTGTGATACAAGACATTATAATAATGTTCTTTTCAATTGTATGCGAGGAGGCATTTTTGATTACAATTACAAAATCTATAAGTGGGATTTACTTCAATATATTTCTAAACGCAATTTTGAAGCATACCCATTTTTTGAACAAAGGATCCAAAATTTAGGAGAAATAATCGACTACTCTGAATTCAAGGAGGTAGTAAGAGAATGGAATGAAAAAGATTCCTATAGACATTTATTGGAATATCTACCCATTCGATTTAGTAGACGACATGGTGACCCTTCAAGACCTTGGAATATCTTTAATATTCGTACTCTTGACAAACAAAGTGGAAATAAAATATTAAATTTCGAAGGAAATTGGCGTGATATTTTTCAAAATTGGGAGGCATTACTTTGGTCTTACCCATATTTTGTAGAGGGTGTTTTATTTAGGTTTTTCAATGCAACTACTTTCGATGGATATAATCCATATAGAATTACAAAAACAGGAATTGATTGGGAAGTTGTTGAGCCAGATGACCCTTGGTCATTTATTGGGTATTGGGGAGACCATCAAATCATTTATTTACTTAAACTACTTGAGTTTGCTTCCGACTATCAACCTGACTTATTACAAGGATTAAGTACAAAATTGTATTTCGTTTATGCGAATGTACCTTATAAAATACATACTTATGAACAAATATGTTCAAATCCAAAGGACACTATAACATTTGATGAAAACTTAGATCGCAAGATTAGAGTTGAGTATGAAAATCAGGGTACAGATGCGGCAGTGCTCAGAGATAGAAATAAATCCATATTATATGTGAATATGGTTGAAAAAATGTTGGCAACATTGCTGGCTAAAATGTCGAATTTCATACCGGGTGCAGGAATTTGGATGAATACTCAAAGACCTGAATGGAATGATGCCAATAATGCACTTGTAGGAAATGGAACTTCAATGGTGACATTATATTACATGAAGAGGTATGTTCTATTCTTTCAAAATTTACTTTCTAATTCTATAGTTAGCAATTTCGATATATCCAATGAATTACTGGCGTATTTTAATGAAATCAATTCAGTCTTTGCTGAAAATGTATCGTCATTAAAGCAACCTCACTCAGCCACATTAACCAAGTCAATTATAGATAGTTTAGGTAAGTCAGCAAGTGATTACAGATGGCTTATCTACAATAGTGGATTTACTGGACAAAAAAGTCAAATAAACACGAAAGATGTATTACTTTTCCTTACTTTAATATTGGAATATATTGACAATACCATAAATCTAAATAAACGCAGTGATGGCTTGTATCATGGTTATAATTTAATTAGCTATGATAATAGTAGATTGGATATTCAGCATTTAGATATTATGTTGGAGGCCCAAGTCGGAATTTTAAGTGCGCATCATTTACATCCAAATGAAGCAATTGACCTCCTTGAAAAATTATATCAAAGCGATTTGTATAGAGTAGATCAAGATAGTTTTTTATTATATCCCAATAAACGTCTTGATAGTTTTCTAAGAAAAAATTTAATTGATATTGAGATCTTACGAGACCATAATTTACTAGAAGCTCTACCATTACTGACAAATTTAAACATTCTTGAAAAAGATGTAAATGGTAATTATCATTTTGCTGGACATATCATTAATTCTCGCGAATTGAAGGAGCAAATAAAAAATCATCATCAAATCACTGATGAGATTTCTAGTTGTTTATTAGCACTTCATGAGAAAACATTTAACCATAAATATTTTACTGGAAGGAGCGGAACTTTTTATGGATATGAAGGGCTTGGGTCGATTTATTGGCATATGGTTTCAAAACTTAGATTAGCAGTCATCGAGGTGTTGGAATCCGCGCATAAGGATGACTCCTTAAAAAAAGAAGACTTTGTATCATTAGTCCACTATTACTACAAAATTTGCGATGGAATAGGAACCCACAAATCTCCAGATATTTACGGAGCATTTCCTACAGACCCATACTCCCATACGCCTTCCAATAAAGGTGCACAACAGCCTGGTATGACAGGGCAAGTCAAAGAAGACATCCTTTCACGGTGGAAAGAATTGGGTGTCAGTATCAAATATGGTCGACTTTCCTTTTCGCCTTTTATTTTGAAATTATCCGAATTCATGCACCAAAGCGGTGAGTTTTCTTACTTTGATGTTGATGGTGAAATGAAATCCATTTCCTACCCTACTGAGTCTATAATTTTTACATATTGCCAAATCCCGGTCATCTATGTCATAGGTAGTAAGATGGAAGTGACAATGACTATGAAAGATGGTTCCAATAAGTCATCAGAAGGACAGAATCTGAATATTGAGGATAGCAAGCAAATTTTCCAACGTTCTGGTTCCATTCAAGCAATATCCGTTACAATTTTACAGTCTCAACTCCTAGCATCAAATGGTTAAAGTTATTATTTGTGTACTTGTAATGATAAGTAGTATCCATTGCACCAAGAATTCAATGAAATATCGTATTTACGAGACTTCAGCTTCCGGCAACAAAATGACTTCTATTCAACTGCCAGTTGAAGTCAAAGCCAGCAATAAAATTTCAATAAATACATCAAAACATAAGCAGACAATTGTAGGTTTCGGAGGTTCGTTTACAGAAAGTTCGTGTCATCTATTACAACAAATGGATGATATAAACAGGGATGACATTTTGAATGCTTACTTCAGCGAGGAGGGAGCAGCATATTCACTTAATCGCACACACATCAACTCTTGCGATTTTTCACTAAGTCATTATTCTTATTCAGAAACAGAAGACCCAACCTTATCAAATTTTTCCATTGATCATGACAAGAAGGAAATAATACCTACAATATTGCAAGCGCAGAAGATATCAAAAGATGGGTTCAGATTAATAGCTTCTCCTTGGACGGCACCACCTTGGATGAAGGACAATAATAACTGGGTTGGTGGTAAGCTATTACCAAAGTACAATGATACTTGGGCGTTATATTTTTCCAAATATCTAGAATCATATAAGAATGAAGGTATAGCCTTTTGGGGCATCACTGTTGAAAATGAACCAATGGGAAATGGCAATAATTGGGAGAGTATGCATTTTAGTCCAAGTGAAATGACTGATTTTGTCGTTGAACATTTGAAACCTAAGCTGACACAAAACGGGTGGCAGAAAGTAAAAATATTAGGATTTGATCAAAATCGATTGGATTTACCGCATTGGGTGGATACTATGTATCAAAATGAAAAATCTTTAGCAAGTTTTGACGGGACTGCCATTCATTGGTATGAAAGTACTTTTGATTTTTTTCCAGACCAACTTAATTATGCCCATCAAAAAGCACCTGAAAAGTTGCTTATTCAAACAGAAGCATGCATAGATGCGGAAATTCCAGCTTGGCAAAATGATAAGTGGTATTGGAGTCAAGAAGCCACAGATTGGGGTTATGAGTGGGCATCTGCGGACAAAAAATATCTCCATCCCAAATATATTCCTGTTTATCGATATGCAAATGATATTATCAACTGTCTAAATCATTATGTCAATGGATGGATTGACTGGAATATGGTTTTGGATAGACAAGGTGGTCCAAATTGGTTTAAAAATTGGTGTGTCGCCCCAGTAATCGTAGATACAGCAACCCAAGAGATCTACTACACACCTCTATATTATGTTATGGCGCATTTCAGCAAATTTATACGTCCTGAAGCAAAGATATTGGAACACACTATTGATACCAATGATATCTTAGTAGTTAGTGCAATAAATTCAGATTCCAGCATTGCAGTTGTAGTTTTTAATCCAGATCATCAACAAAAAGTCGTACAAATTGACTTGGATTCAAAAATATTTTATACCAAAATAAGTGGACAAGCAATTCAAACCTTAATGTTTAATAAATAATATAGTCTAATATGTCACATTACGCCACTGCCAATAAAGACAAAGTCCCAGTCATACAGAAAGCTGCATTTGGTGCTGGACACCTAGTAAATAATCTCTTGCCGGGTGCCTTGGGAGTATTTTCATTTTTCCTTTTGACAGCATTCGGAATGGATCCATTTTTAGCAGGCTTGCTTGGAGGATTACCTCGCCTATATGATGCTATATCCGACCCAATAATGGGTTATATATCAGACAATACACAATCAAAATACGGGAGAAGACGACCGTATATTTTCATTGGTGCGATCTTAAGTGGAATTTTATTTGCTGTACTGTGGCAAATGGACGAATCTAATAGTCAAATGTATAACTTTTGGTATTTTTTAATATGTTCACTTATTTTTCTGACCGCCAATACTATTTTTTCAACTCCATTGATAGCAATAGGATACGAGATGTCTTCAGACTATAATGAAAGAACTAAACTCATGGGATTTTCACAGACCATTAGTCAGTTTGCGTGGATGATTGTGCCTTGGTTTTGGGTCCTTGTCGCCAATCCAAGTCTATTCAGCACACAAGCAGAAGGTGTGCGGACGTTATCAATTTTTGTTGGCATTGCCTGCATCATTTTAGGAATATTACCTGCCATTTTTTGCGTTGAAATTGACCATACGAATATTAAAAATAGAGATGAAATTACATTTAAAAATCTATTTTCAAATTTGAAAGGCTTGTTTAAAAACATGATCTTTATTTCAAAAAACAAACCATTTCTAAAACTGTGTGCTGCTACTTTTTTAGTTTTTAATGGATTTCAAATGGTAGCGTCTTTCAGCTATTTTATTATACTTTTTTACCTCTTTAACGGAGATTATGGATTGACCGGAACTTGGCCAGCATGGTTTTCTACTATTAGCGCTATGGCCACAGCATTCTTAATTATCCCTATTATCACTTGGATGGCAAGAATATTGGGAAAGCGCAAAGCGTTTCTTATTTCGACGGCGATTTCTGTTGTCGGATATCTTTTGAAATGGTGGTTTTTCACCCCATCAAACCCTTATCTTATGTTTGTTCCTATCCCATTGATGGCTTTTGGTATAGGTGGTTTGTTCACCTTGATGATGTCTATGACAGCTGACGTGTGTGACCTTGATGAGCTAAACAATGGTATGCCGAGGAGAGAAGGTACTTTTGGCGCTATATATTGGTGGATGGTGAAACTTGGCCAAGGTTTGGCATTGGTTTTAGGTGGTTTTCTACTTAAAATAGTTGGATTTGACAGCAGCGCCACGGTACAATCCGTTGAAACTATTACGAATCTTCGACTTGCAGATATTCTAATACCAGCACTTACCGCATTGATGGCTATTGTCGTAATGTGGAATTACAACCTTTCGGAAGAAAGAGTGCATGAAATAAAAGAAGAGTTGTTAAGTAGAAGAGGAGAATTATAATTACTTTTGATTGTAATTATGACAATATAAAATAGTGAGGTATGTCTTATAGAGAAGAGAGGTTATTAGCATTGACAGAAGTAGATCATTTGGATTATGTAAAATCATATTCTAAAGAAGATATGCCCAATGTTTTTTTGGAGATTTTGCATAATGGCCTGCACGGACTTTGTTTCAGTATTTATCAAGATGAACAAATGCCGGGTGACATTATCAGCCCTCTTCAAGTACAACGCAGATTACAGGTAATCCAACCATACACAAAATGGGTCAGATCTTTCTCTTGTATAGATGGAAATGAAAATGTCCCCAAGATTGCGAAAGAACTAGGTATGAATACTTTAGCTGGTGCGTGGATAGGTACAGACTTGGAAAAAAATGATAAAGAAATTGAAAATCTAATACAGCTTTCTAATGCTGGACTTGTAGACATAGCCGCAATCGGAAATGAGGTGATGTACCGAAAGGAACTATCTGAGGAACAGATCATTAATTATATAAATTATTTCAAAAGTAAAGTTAAAAATGTACCAGTTGGCTATGTTGATGCATATTATGAGTTCTCCAAAAGACCTGCATTGACTGATACATGTGATATTATTTTAGCAAACTGTTATCCATTTTGGGAATCTTACCCAATTGAATTGTCTTTATTTTATTTAAAGAAAATGTATTACCAAGCTGTGGAAGCAGGTGCAGGCAAACGTGTTGTAATAACAGAAACTGGTTGGCCAAGCAAAGGAAGCGCATTAAAAGCAGCAGAACCATCTGAAATTAATGCATTACTATATTTTATCAATGCCCAATTGTGGGCAATGGATGCAGGGGTAGAAATGTTTTATTTTTCATCATTTGATGAAGAATGGAAGGTAGCATCAGAAGGAGATTTAGGAGCCTATTGGGGGCTTTGGGATAAACATGAAAACTTAAAATTTGCATTGTTGTGAGTACATTTGAAAAGTTAAAGTTAAAACCAGGACGAGCTATATGTTATTCGGGCTTCCGAGGTGATCAACGACCCGGAATTTTATATCCGAAATATGAACAAATAAAAGAGGATTTGTTGATACTTAGCCCACATTGGGATTATATCAGGCTATATGATGTGGATACCCACGCCGATTTAGTTTTGGAAGTGATCCATAAAGAGAAGCTGCCACTAAAAGTATATTTAGGTGCTTACATTGATGCAGAAATGAACAATTTTGGTTGTCCATGGGGAGGGCATTATTCAGAAGAGCAATTACAAGCTAATATGCAGAGTAATGATGCAAAAATGAATAAACTTGTTACACTTTGTAATATCCATACAGACACCATTATAGCGGCTTCTGTGGGTAATGAAGCTTGTGTAGATTGGACTGATCATTATGTACACCACAATAGGGTAAAATATTTTGCTGAATTCGTAAAACATCAAATAAGTCAGCCAGTTTCTTTTTGCGAAAACTATGTGCCTTGGTTAAACAAACTGAAGCCTCTAGCAGCATCATTGGATTTTATATCTATACATACTTATCCAGTATGGGAGTATAAAAATATACATGATGCACTTGAATATACAAAAGAAAACTATTTCTTAGTGCAAGAAGCTTATCCAGATCTTCCTGTTGTCATTTCTGAAGCTGGCTGGGCTACTAATTCAAATAATAAAGGTATCTTGGCAGAGCATGTAAACGAAGAAAATCAAGCAATATATTTTCAAGATTTAATGGAATGGACTGAAAAAGAAGGAATTCTTACTTTTTTCTTTGAGGCTTTTGATGAACCTTGGAAAGGGTCACACGATCCATTAGAACCTGAAAAACATTGGGGAATCTTCAAAGAAAATCGTACACCTAAGAAAATAATCTCATCACTTTATTTTAAAAATATTTAAATTATCATCATGAAACAATTTTTACTTATCATTTTGACTTTTACTTTAACTTTTAATGTTATTGCCCAACCCACTACGAATGCCCCACAACCACCTGCAAGGCAAGTATCTGATGTGATTTCAATTTATAGTGATGTCTATGATGACATTTCAGATATAAATTATAACCCATTTTGGGGTCAATCAGGCATGGTAGATATTGCTTTCAATTTAGGTACTGCTGATTCTATTTTGGCGTACACTAATTTCAACTATCAAGGGACTGGGTTTGAAGCCAATCCTCAGAATGCTTCAGCAATGGAGTATATTCACATTGATATATGGACGAGCAATGCTACAAATGTAAAGTTTAGTCCGATTGACAATAGTGGTTCAGGAGCAGGTGAGTTTTTAGTCGAAGTACCCATTGTAACAGGACAATGGTCAAGTGTAGACCTTCCCAAAAGTGCATTTCAAGGAATGACTTGGAACTCGATCTTCCAACTAAAATTTGATGGTCAGGGAGGTGTCAGCCCATCAGACATCTACCTTGATAATATCTATTTTTGGAAAAGTCCAACGGCCTCTGGTACCGATGCAACATTGAGTACGCTACAAGTGAATGGCATGGATTTGCCCAGCTTCACACCGAGCGCAACGGAATACTCATTCGGTATTCCAGGTGGATCAGCCATACCTGAAATAACATTGGCTATACCTACTGATCCTTCTGCGTCAGTAACCTCGATAACGCAAGCTACGACAATCCCAGGTTCTGCAACAGTATTGGTTACCGCCGCAAATGGAATAAACACTGCAACTTACACGATTCAATTTTTCTATAATTCACCAGTTGACGCTGCACCTGATCCAAAGTATGCGGATGTTATTTCTCTTTTTAGTGATGTATATACAAACGTAAATGTAGACACTTGGAATACTTCTTGGAGTCAGGCTTCATATGAAAATATAACTTTGCAAAACAACCCTACTCATAAGTATACGAATGTAGGCTTCAATGGAATCGAAACATCTACGAGTCCTATAAATGCTTCGCAAATGCAATATTTGCATATGGATATTTGGACGCCAAATGTCAATCCTATCAACATCAAGTTAGTAAGTTTCTTAGGAGATGGATTCGAAGGGGCTAACGGCGATTCAGAAGCAAATTTGAATATTGAACTCATTCCATATGAATGGAATCAGGTGAAAATTCCATTGTCAGATTTTACAAATGCGGGATTGACAAGTTTGGACGATCTAAATCAATATATTTTCACCAGTACACCATTTGGTTCGGGAATCTTATATATAGATAATGTATTCTTTTCATCTGGTGTCTCTGCTGCCGAGAATTATCAAAATCAATCATATCCCGTATTTCCAAATCCAGTTACTGAAAATCAGACTGTCACTGTACAGAATGCCAATATCACATCCATGTCATTATATAATCTAAAAGGCGAATTGGTTAAGACAAGCACTGGTAATCAAATACTACTAAATGATTTGTCAAAAGGTATGTACATATTGAAATTTGTAGATGATAATAATAGAGTGTTAGCAAAGAAAATATTAGTGCAATAACAATAAAAAATGCAGTATGGCCAATTTTTCATTGGTCATACTGCTCAAATTATATCTTTTCAAATACTCTAAGTGACTGATTACCCTTATTATTTTCTTTTCTTTTTAATAATATTTTCACTTGCCATCATTTGGCATTTGTATAGGTTAAATTCAAATAAACACATAACAATCCAAATGCTTCATAAAAAGTTACAAGATGCTGAATTGAATAATTCAGAGGAAAAGCAGTACAAACCTAAGCAAAATTTAAATGTAGAAAAAACAATAGAAATTTTAGAAGAAACTATCAGACAAAAAGATTTTCAAATAGCCAAATTATTAAAAGATACCGAAGACAAAAGTAGAATTCTAAAATTACTAAGAGAGAAACTCAATGAAGCTGAATTTAACCCAAAAATTAATAAGAAGTATTGGAATGAAATGGATAGGTTATTGGATATCCATTTAGAAAATAATATGCATTCATTTGAAATTCAACTAGATGAAATGCATCAAGTCTTTTTTGGCAACCTTCATAAACGTTTTCCTGATCTTTCTGTGTATGACCTTAGGCTTTGTGGGTATATTAAAATAGGTATGAACACAAAAGAAATTGCAGAGTTGCTGCATGTACTACCATCTAGTATTAATGTAAGTCGATCTAGATTACGAAAAAAACTCAGTCTTACTCCTGATGAGGATCTATTTAGTTTTCTACAAAAATTCCATTGATTAACCATATGATTTGGAGTTCTAAGGAGCTGACTATTGATCCGAACTTCTAAAACCTATCATTTTCTTTTGAATCTGTTCATTTAATATTATTGAGTTTGCAGAAGAAATATCTTCTACTAAAATAGTCCGTATTTGTGATTGTTTTCGCTCTTTCACCTGTATAGATGAAATCCGTACGTTTTGCTGTTTTATGACATCCAAGACCATTTTCCTGACACTTCTTGCATTACCAAAATACTTATCACGCTTGTCATACATGTCTTGCAATAATACTCCAATAGCTTCAATGGCTTTGGGAGTAACCTTAAATCCGTCAGCTTTAAACATGTTGATAGAAATTTCCAATAATTCTGCGACATTATAATCGTCAAATTTGAATACTTTATCAAATCTAGAACTCAAGCCAGGATTTGCTTTGAGGAAAGAGTCCATATTATCAGGATAACCAGCAACAAAAACATAAAATCTACCTCTATTGTCTTCCATCCTTTTTAAGAGAGTCTGAATCGCTTCGCTGCCATAATCTCCATGTGTGCCATTGCTCATTCCCAAAGCATAAGCTTCATCAATAAATAACACACCACCCTCAGCTTCATCTATCTTTTCATTAGTTTTTATAGCGGTTTGACCTAAATAGCCTGCCACAAGGCCTTGGCGGTCAGTTTCGACTATGTGACCACGTTCAAGCAAACCCAAAGCTTTGTAAATGCGTGTAAGTATTCGCGCTACCGTGGTTTTTCCCGTACCAGGATTGCCTACAAATACGGTGTGAAATGAATAATTTGATAATACACTTTTACCGCTCTCCCTGTGATATCTTACAATTTTTATCAAATCCAAAATTTGTTGTTTTACATTCATCATGCCTGTGAGTGAATGTAATTCTTGTACGGATTCCTCCAATAGTATTTCATCAACTGGAATGTCTGCACCTTCCAAGTGAGTTCGTTCCTTAAGAGCTAAAACATCAGCTTTCTGTATGGTGGAAATTTCATCTTTACTCAATTTTTTGGGCATTTTTCGTCTCATAATTCTGAGACCCAAATTGACTTTTGCCTTTTCTAATAAATCATAAACAAATCTGGCATTACCAAATGACTTATCTCTATCCCGATACGCTGTCCTGATTAAATCTTTGATAATGATAAAACTTTCATCATTAAATTGGATTTGCATTTTCTTTGCGATATGTCCAGCTATTTCAATTAATTCTTGTGGCAAATAATCGGGAAACTCAAAAAAGTGCTTAAATCTAGATTTCAATCCAGGATTAGAAGCTATAAAATGTTTCATTTCCTTCGGATAACCAGCTACAACAATAGCTAAGTCTCCTTTTCCATTGGACATTTCTCTTACTAAAATTTCTATTGCTTCCTTTCCAAAATCTTTAGTATCATCGTTAGACCTTGCAAGTGCGTATGCTTCATCAATAAATAGAACTCCGCCTCTTGATTTTTCTATTACATCTTTGACCTTAGGTGCGGTTTGACCAATGTATTCGCCAACCAAATCTCCTCTGTCCACTTCCATCACATGTCCTTTGGAAAGCAACCCCATTTTTCTGTATAGCTGCCCCATCATTTTGGCTACAGTAGTTTTCCCTGTACCCGGATTACCGGTGAAAACAACATGCAAATTGGCTTGTTCATTTTCCAAAAAGCCTTTTTCTTTTCTTAATTTTATAAATTCTAAATATTTAGCATGATTTTTCACTCTAGTTTTAATATCCACCAATCCGATCAACTCATCCAGTTTTCTGAATACTTGTTCGAAACTGACATGATCTTCAATGACTACCTCCGAACCTGTGGTATCATCTTCAATATCTATATCATCAATCTGAAATTGGGCACTGGCTAATACAGAATTCAAGAAAACTACTTCCACGTAATATTTACCTTTTGCCCAGGAGCCTTTTGCATTGGATCCCCAACCACCAGTGATGTTCACTACATCAACACCTTTTGGTACGATTGTCAATCTTGAAACTTGCCCTTTTAATTCTTTAGAACTGTTGTAAAATTTAAAAATTAGTTCGTTGTGCCATGATGTGTTGATATTGTTGTTTGTCAGAAGTACTTCAACAAAAACGTATCTTGAATTATTTTCCGAAAGCTGAGATAAATAAGTGCGTTTGCCTTCATCTACATTTTCAAATGGACCTTCATAAAACTTTACACTTTGCACATTCAAATAAGCTGACACCAGATCATCAATATTTGTTTGTAGACCAACATCCTCAACATAAAAATAGGTTGTAGCTAATTTTTTATCTTCAAGCCATGCTTCCCAGTAATAAGTACCCTTTTTCCAAAATGCGCCAGCTGTGACATTTCCCCAGCCTTCTCGTATATAAACTATTGAATCAGAAGGAAAAACATCTTTATCAAAATTAAGTATACAAAGTGGTTTTTTGTTGTTCTTTATATCATAACACTTCAGTTGAAGCTGAAGCTTCCATGGTTGATCATCAAACCTTTTATTGTACAATGAGAGTTCTGCATAAATATATGATACTTCGTATCTATCAAATACTTGACGATACTTCTTTCTGTTATCATCCAGCCACTCAGTTGAAGAATAAACCTTTAAATCCTTAAATTTGTAAGGAGTAGGATGAAGTATTTTGTTATTGATTTCCAATTTAAAGGTTTACCAGTTGAGCTCACAATATAAATTATTTTCAATTAAATATAAATATGTTGTGCAAAATATATAAAAATAAGCGTAAACCTAAACTTTCAGGCCAATGACATAACTACTCTTGGTAGACGACTTTTTTAATCTGAGAACCAAAATTTGAATGGAATTGGAATACGTAGGTACCAAATTTCAACCCTAATGATTTACAAGATAAATATTCCAATCCTTGTAACGGTACTTCAGTTATACGTTTGCCTTGTATGTCATAAATGGTGAGATGTTTAAATCCTTCATGTTCGATATATACCTTGTCATCTGTTGGATTAGGGAAAATTTTCACACTTACAGGCGATTTTCCAAAATCAATATTTACAATAAAGCTTTCATTTCTGCGTGAATCCCAATCAACAGCAACTATCTTCATGTATTTATGAAATTGCTGAGCATCTCCGATAAAACTATAGGTATCAGAATCTGTAGCTTTGATACTTTCTACATGATCCCAGTGTATGGCATCTCTTGAACTGAAAATCATGTAATGGCTGACATTAATAGCATTATAAACCTGCCAATAGACCATGACATCTGTATTCTCCAGTTGTGCCGAAACAGACTTCCATTCCACAGGTAAAACTGCAGGTAAAACTCCAGCATTTAAAAAATCAATTATAGTACAAGGACCTAAATAATAATATGGTGTTGTGCCATATCCATTTGTACCATCTACCTTGCTATCGACTGTTGAAGATGCGTTTCCACCCACAAATGGTGTAGTGAAAGTCATATTACTTGAGAAACTCAAATAATACATGCCAGGTTGTATACTGTCAAAGGTGAATTTTCCATTTTCATCAGTCTCAGTGGCATCCTTGATTACATTTGGATCCATCATCAGATAGACAGCAACATTTGGAATTTTGTTTTCGTCTATATCTATGATTCCATCTTGATCCGTATCTTCCCACACATATGATTCAATTGTAGGTGAGCAATAAAATCCATTATTCAGGTTGCAATAAGTATCTCCAGAAAGTACTGTAAACAAATTTGTTGCATTAGTTCCATTCTGATGTGTGATGTGATTATAAATAGTCGGATCTAAGCCAACAAATGGGGAACCAGCAATCCAAATTGAACTAGGCATAATCACCTTTATAAAATAAGTACCAGGTGACACACAAAATCTATAATATCCATCATCCGAAGGCAAGCCTGGTTCTTGTCCAGTAACCGTTATACCAGCTAATATAGTATCTAAACCAATGATTTGCCAAAGTTGAACATCAAGCTGATTGATTCCATTCTCGAAACTGTCAAAAAGGTTATTGTTATTAGCATCGTTATAAATGTGTCCACAAAATTCAATACATCGATACGCTCCAGCGTCAATATCTGTAAAAATTTGATTTGCTGACAGGTCAATTGGATTACTCCAAATTTGGTTATTTTCTGATATTATGTCACTATCCAAATTGGAGTTACCTACATTCAACTTTGTGGGAAAAAAATTTTCCTCCATTTCAAAAAGTAAAGTATAAGTACCTGGATAAAGATTCTCAAAAAGATAAGTCCCAAATGCATTCGTTGCTGTCTGTGCTATAATACTTCCATTCATATACGCAGATACAATCACATTAGGTATTCCTGGTTCACCAAAATCTTGGATTCCATTAAAATTTATGTCTTCCCAAACAAAATCCCCTAAAGAAGAAGTGATACCAAACCCTGCATTGATATTCACGGTCTGAGTAACTGTACTACAAAGAGAGTAATAATTTGCTTGTATATCATTATCATTCAAGCCATCATAAATGGTGGGCATGTAAGATGGAGAAGGTAAAAAGGACTTATTAATAAAAATCTTATATGAGTCTGCTACCAAATTTAAAAATTCATACTCTCCATTGCTATCTGTTACTGTGGATTGTATAAACTGGCCATTGCACCTTATTAAAAAGACAGGAACACCACTGAAACCTGATTCTCCTGAATCAATAATCCCATCCAAATCGGCATCATCCCAAACAAGACCTTGGATGGATTGAGCAGAACCAAGATTCCATGTTATTATAGCTAATAATATTAATTTAAAGAGTTTAAGGACACTCATAAATATCGGTTTTTTAGATTGAAAATTGTATTAACATCGGGAAATGCCATACAAACAATAGGCAAATTTAAAGCATATTCTACAAAATACATACTTTCCACAAGGGAAAAAACAAATATAATTTATTGTAATTCAACAAGATACAAATATTTTTTGTATCAAATAAAATTGTATTGCTTTATATCTTTATAAATAGATTATTATGAATATAAATTTAACTTATTCAAAATAAATGTAATTCTTTCAGTTAAAACCAGACATCCAGTGCTCCACCATTATTTTTCGTTGATGTCAGTTTAATTTGATGAAATTCTTTCAATGCAGCTTCAATAGCAGATTTTAATACACCTTGACCTTTGCCGTGTATAATAGTGATATGTGATGTACCTTGTTGGAGATTTTGTTCAATAAAAGCCTTACATTTTTCTACTTGAAAATTTAATATCTGTCCAGAAGGCAAATGCTTCATTTCTGGAGCCAACACTTCTATATGTAAATCGAGTGTGTGATGCAATTTTACTTTCTTTGGCAATTTCTGATTTTCAGATACAATCTCTTGATCTTTTTCTAGTGTAAGAAAAGTATCAATGTCAAAATACTGCTCGTTTTCAGGGATTATTTCGACATTTGATTCGTTGGTGATAATGATTTTATTCTCAATCTTAATCTTTGCACGACCATCTTTGGATTTTCCTTGATAGACTCCAATTCTTTTTGAAGATCGAAGTAAAACCTTATCACCTATCCAAAAGTCCTTAGCCACTGTATCAGAACTTTAACTTGATCTGTGCTTTAATTTCAGAGCGAATATTTCCATTTATGAGTTCGTTTCCGCTTCCTATCGAATTGACATTTTCATAATAAACACGACCATATCTCAGTTCAAAAGTATAATTTCGTGCCAGCCTATATCTTGTGTTGACATAAAATCTGGTACCTTTGTTTTGATAAAAAGGTATGTAAAATTCATATAAGATATCATTTTCGTAGGTGTAGATCCTAGCATCGAAACTTTGGATATCAAAAATAGAAAATCTGGCATTGAATGAAAAAGGCTTAGCAATAGGTTTGAAGATGATATCTTGATACATCAAGTAGCCTCGACTGCCGTTTCCTTTGAAGAAATCTGACATCTCGATCCTGTCTCTTATCTCCCACTCCTTAGTAAGTTTATAACTCAAATGACCTCTCAATCTCTGTAGTACTTGGGCTTGAGGAAAATCTATTTTTTCTATTCCAGAACTGTTCAAATATTTTTTTTCATATCTATATTGAATATAAAATTCAAGCTTTCTTTTCTCAACATACTGCAATTTAATCAGAAACTCTTTACCATCAGCCAGACCATCTCGCCTATATCCAAGCCAAGGATGACTCCAAAAGTCAACATAGGCGCTTAAAGTAAATTTTCTAGCTGGCCTTAATTCAAAACCCATATATATGCCTTCCTCATTTATAGGTAAACTAGACTCACTGAAGGCATTTCCATTGAGTGAGTGAAAGTCAGGTGCAAAGTTTCGCATTACGACTGACATATCTAATCTCTTATCCAAACTGATAAGAGCTCCATTTGTCATGGCTTTGCCACCATTGTCACTTATGGCCGCTTCGCCAAAAAGGTTGATATTTCTCCACCTGAATCCGTAGTCAATGCTGGCATTGATAAGATTTTGACCGGCGAATAAATATTTTTTATACAACTGATTGTCCTTTATTAATGGCACAGAAAAATGTGTATATAGAGTATTTAATCCGACTTCAAACTTTCTCGATTTATATTTTACCTTTAAACCGGCATTACTTTGATACAAAGAATTTTTATTACTAATTTCTGATTCTGTCCGATGATAACCATCCTGTCTAACAGTTCCAAAATAATCAAAATCTGTGTTTTCCAAAGTATCTGTGCGCAATGTTGCATCAACAGGTTTGTATGAACCGAAAATAGTTGCCTCAACATCCTTAACAGGTGTAAGTGTCATTCCTACCCCACGATAAAAATTTACTTCGTTGACACTACTATAGGGTCGAAGACTTCTACCAGCTCTCTTTACATTCATAACATAAGATGATTTGCCCACTCCGAAATCATTGT
>JAWKLK010000001.1:0-827880 GCA_041392785.1 Saprospiraceae bacterium | reverse complement strand
TCAACACCCCATCTCCAGTGTAAATTTCTGTGGCATTGGCAGACTCTAACTGTTTGATTTCATCGGTTGACGGTATATGACCGAATAATCCTAAAGCTGTAAACAATACAGTTAAAAACGCTATAAGTAAGATACTTCCAAAGATCTTTATTATCCAGCCAACAATTTTGGACTCCCTTGGATTATTTTTAGCATAATCAGCCCAAGCAGAGCGAATTGGTGCAGTAGTGTTCATATAGATTGCTGTCACCGGAGAAAATACTTCTTTCGTTTTACTTGAAAAAACTCCTAAGAAATCCTTTATTTGATCTACAAAATTGGAACTGTTGTTCATTTATTTGGATAAGATGGGGTGCAAAATTAATGAATTCTTAGACATTCTACATTTTCACTTCATTTATCATCAGATTTAAGACTTCGTATACACTGGAATACGGTAAAATCACATCTTTCGCAAGACAAATAAGAGCAAATCCCAAAATTTTTGAACGGAGGCGATATTTACTTTTTCATCTGGTGAATGTGCACCTTTGATTGTGGGGCCAAATGATATCATATCTAGGCCATGCACTTTACTACCGATGATGCCGCACTCCAAACCTGCATGACAGGCTACTACTTTCGGCTCGGATTTAAATAATGTCTTATAAGATTCTACTAAAACCTGCAAGATTTGAGAGTTTTTATTAGGTGCCCACCCTGGATAATCACCCGAAAAACTGACATCAAAACCGCCTAATTGGAATACAGCTTCAAGGTTTTTGGCTACTAACCATTTGGTACTTTCAACAGAAGATCTTGTCAGACAAAGTATAGAAGCCTTACCCTCTTTTACGTTTATTTTTGCAACATTATTGGATGCTTCCACCAAGTCTGCAACATCAGGACTCATGCGAAAAACGCCATTATGAGCGGCAAAAATGGTGTTTACGATATCGATTCCGTCTTTTTTACTTACCATTTTTTTTGATGATGTCAAAGACATTGTTAAACTGATGCTTAAGTTGGGTTCTATCAGGCTGAATTCAGTTTTAATATCCTGTATCAAAGTAGTGAGGGCAGTATTACATGCACCAAAAACATCATTTTGAATGTGCAAAATTGCGTGACTTTCCCTTGGGATAGCGTTTCTTAGACTGCCACCTTCCATAGATATAATGTTCACTCCATCAAACTGAATGGCATCAAAAACGATTCTAGCTAATAATTTATTTGCATTAGCTCTACCTTTGTCGATATCTATACCTGAATGGCCACCTATCAATCCTTTAATGGATATTTCTACTATCTTACCATTGGTAACTAGATCAACTTCAGTATAATTTTTTTCGGCAGTGACATCTAGCCCTCCAGCACATCCTATGTCTATTTCATCATCTTCTTCTGTGTCCAAATTGAGCAAAATTTTCCCTTCAAACCAATCACCATTGAGACTTTTTGCACCTGTCATTCCTGTTTCTTCATCTATGGTAAAAAGTGCTTCTAAAGAAGGGTGTGCTATATCATTTGATGCGAGAATAGCCATGATGGCAGCAACTCCGATACCATTATCAGCGCCTAGTGTCGTACCTTTTGCCCTCACCCACTCTTCGTCAATAACCATTTCTATACCTTGCGATCCAAAATCGAAGTCTGTATCGCTATTTTTCTGATGTACCATATCTAGATGTGACTGCAAAATGACAGTTGGAGCGGATTCCATACCTTTTGTGGCAGGCTTTTTTATAATAATATTTCCCACATCATCGATGTGAGATTCTAAACCCAGATTTTCCCCAAAGGCAAGCATATAACTTGAAATTCTCTCTTCATGTTTTGAAGGCCTAGGGATAGCATTGATGTCAGCAAAATAGTTCCAAATTTTGATTGGCGATAAGGCTCTGATCTGTGAATTCATGTCAAATGATTTATATAAAGAAGAAATAAAGCATAAATTTAAGGAAAATACTTTTTGAATGTATCTTTGCAAACATTTGGATGGCGTTTTTAACCATACAATCTGCTGCTAGACATCCAAATCACAAACCCTAAATATATCTCTAAAACGAAACCATCTTTATGTCAACAAGTAATATCACTTCATCGAAAATAGATGCAAAGAAATTTTTTATTCTGGCACTTATAGGAATTATTATCATTTCATTATTTAGATTTCGACTTATTGGTATTCCACTTGAGAGAGATGAAGGTGAGTTTGCCTATATGGGCAAGCTATTATTAGAAGGATTTCTACCCTATGAACATGCATATAATATGAAATTGCCAGGGACAAACCTAATGTATGCAGGCTTAATGGCCATTTTTGGAACATCATTCAAAGGCATACATTTGGGATTGATATTTATCAATGCCTTAACGATGCTTTTGCTCTATTATGGTATAAAAAAACTCTTTAATCCACAGGTAGCAGTGATGGCAGCTTGGATATATGGACTGATGGCAATGAGCGAAAGATTTCTTGGTTTTGCGGCACATGCTACTCATTTTATTGCATTCTGGGTCAGTTTGGGTATTTTGTGGTATGCTGTTTTCCGAGAACGTAGGCAATGGTTTTGGGCTTTATTATCAGGGTTTGCCTTTGGAATGGGGTTTTTGATGAAGCAGCATGCTATCTTTTGGCTTGTTTTTGGCGGATTACTCTTCCTTTTTGAAGCGATAAAAAAAGATAACACATCAAGTGTAACACAGAAATTGGCTGAATTGGCATCATTTGTATTTGGAGGAATATTACCGTACATGGTTTTATTTTTAGTGATGTATAACAGCTCGGTTTTTGATAGATTTTGGTTTTGGACGGTGGAATATGCACAAAGTTATACTACAACTGTCATGTCTTGGAGCGATGCGCAGACATTATTTTGGGGAAGCTTCAAAGGTATGTGGAAGTCCTTTCCACTCGTATGGATTTTACTATTTGGAGCGATCATAAGTGTTTGGAAGTTGCAGCTTACATTGGCACAAAAAATATTTTTGTATTTAGCTGTAGTATTTGGTTTTCTTACGGTGGTGCCAGGGTTTTATTTTCGTCAGCATTACTTTATTTCTTTTCTTCCCGCAGTTGCTATCATGGTCGGAGTGGTAATATACTACGGGCTCTCACATCTGTGGCCAAAACGTGTAAATTTGATTTCTGCGGTGTGTATCGCCATAATTACCTTTTGGGCATGGAGCGGTAGTTCAAATTACTATTTTAGTAAAACTACAAAACAACTCACATCACAATTTTATGGTGGCAATCCTTTTGCGGAATCAGTAGAAATTGGGAAATATCTAAAGAAGCACACGAATGCATCTGATAAAATAGCGGTGCTGGGATCTGAGCCTGAACTTTATTTATATAGCAACAGAATGTCAGCAACGGGACATTTGTATATGTACGGTTTAATGGAACCTCACCCAAAAAATGTGGAAATGCAGCAGGAAGTGATCCAAGAAATTAGTAAAAACAACCCGGAATATATAGTATATGTCAATATGCAGTTTTCATGGTTGCGCAGACCTGATTCGCCCACACAACTCATGGATTGGGCCCAAGACTATATCAGTAAATATTACACGATGGTGGGCATTGCTGATGTGGTCAGGGAAGGAACAAAATATTATTGGGATAAGGATGTAATTGGAAAACAGCCAGAAGGCGAACAGCATATCATAGTTTTTAAGAGGAATCATTGATTATAAAACCACGGTGTTAAAATTGTAATATCAATCTTGTTGTATTTCCAAACTCGCTTCCCAAAAAAGTCAACGCCAGAAACCGGTTGATTGCCAAAAATACAAAACCGTATAATTAAGTTCCAACTATACGCAGTTATATATATACGCATTTATACATAATCAAAAATAGGTAATTAAATGCTTGATAGACAATATTAAAACTATAATCTCATAAAGTAAAATACAATACTAATTCCAAAATATGGCTTATTGGAGTTTATGTTGAATACTGGAATTTAAAAAATCAAGAAATTCACGTTCTCTTTCATCAATGGCAATAAAGATTGTTAAAGTGAATTTATCAAGATCAGGAACAATACAATAGTATAATTTGCATATTTCTATTATTTCATTTTAGTTTACAAACTAATTATAATTGCTGCAGTTTGTTTGTTTAATATGATATGAATAAATTTTATATCAAAGCATTTGGATTGTATTAATAATTTTAATAAAAATCATTTTTTATACTTTAAAGGTTTGATTCATTTTGCAAATATTGTTTCTAGACTTTTACTTTGTCAAAATAAATGTAGGGGAGTACATAAAAAATGAAACAAAGCGGCGGGCATACCTTATTGGGCATCTTTGAAAACACAACTTGAAAATATTGATTGGGGGGATTTTAATAGACCTTTTAAACCACGCCGCCTTATAATAATCTATACTCCCCCCATAAATTAAACCACTTAGCCATTAAATTAGTTAAAAAATAATTTATAAAAATTGTCATTTATGCGGCTGATTTAACTGGTTCAAGATATGAATTGAACACAGTGTTTGGAGTGTTATTATTTAATTCCGTGTGTCTTCTTTGCGCATTATACCAGTCTATATACCATCCTATTCCTTTTCTTAATTGCTCTGCGTCTTGAGATGGACGTATGTATATGTGTTCGTACTTGATTGTCATCCAAAATCGTTCTATGTATATATTGTCTTTTGCTCGGCCTTGGCCGTCCATACTAAGTTTTATGCCATTATTTATTACTCTATAAACAAAGTCGTCTGGGTGAATTGACTGCCTTGATCTGTGTTTATAATCGTTGGGCGACCATGTTTTTCTATACAATCCTCTAATACATTGCAACACCATATTGAGCTCATGGAGTTAGACAAATCCCAGTGTAAGATTTTCCTACTGAATACATCTATAAATGCTATTAAATACATATACCCTTTGCGCATGGGGATGTATGTAATATCTGCCATCCAGACTTGATTGGGAGCAGTTATTGGCAGATTCCTAAGTAAATATGGATATTTCTTATGCTCTGGGCTGATCCTAGAGGTGTGTGGGCCTGGCATAAGTGATTTAAGTCCCATAACCTCATAATACAAGCGATTTATACGTTTGATATTCACTGCAAATCCTAAATCCATTGTAAGCCATGTATGCATACGCTCTGCACCGTATTCTGGATGATCAGTGTACATCCTATCCATATGTGCCATCAACTCAAGATTCAAATCGCTTTCATCAGTCTTCTTGGTATAATATTGGCTCGATCGATTTAGCGAAAGTAATACACATTTACTTCGCATACTAGGAGATTCAACTTGACTTAGCATTTCTTGCTTATGTTCGGTACTAATCATCCTAACACTTTTTTTAAAAAATCATTCTCCATTTGCAATTGACCAATTTTGGAATATAGCCGTTGTGTCTCTGTTTCAACTTTATTCTCGTCGTCATTTTTTGTGCCAAAAGCAACATGAGCATTTTTTAAAAAATCACTCTTCCATGTGCTTATTTGAGTTCCAGATACATCGTATTTCTGCGAAAGCTCAGCTAAAGTCATCTTTTCTTTGAGTGCTTCTAATACAACCTTTGTCTTAAATTCGGCGGTTAACTTTCTGCGTTTACCATTCATTCTACTTGCCATTTTGATGTAAATTTAGTGTTTTAAATTTTATTAAGCAAGTGGTCTAGTTTTTGGGGAGTACTATAATCGTACAACATATTAAAAAGTGTAAATGAGACAGATTAAATAATAATTTATTAAATATTCTATACATTTAATAAATATTCTATACCTTTGTGCCAAGATTGTATCTATAGAGACCACGGCGTCAGCAACCTAGCCTTATACCAGGCAAAGGTGCTTCAAAGCGATACGGGTTTCCATTCATGTGAATGGAATATCAAAAATAAATGGTGATTCATGCCATAGTTGTTATTGTCTATTGATACAATGATTTATTAATCTTTAAATCATTGTAATATGAAAGTTCATTATGTAGATGCAGAATCAATAAGCATCGTTTTTTCTTCTCTAGTAATTAAGGCTGATAGTCTAAAAAAAGCATTTTCATCCATTGATGCATTTGCTAAAAAATTCGACCTTAATTGTACAACGAATGGTAAGCTTGTCGTCATTCATGAAATGAATAGTCACCATCCGTATATTTCGGATTTTGTAGAAACTCACCTAGAGCCATTAGGTATCAAGTATGGTATTGATTATACTTATGTCAATGAAGAGCTTTTCTATGGGGTGGAAGGCAGACCATCGGATACCTACGAAGGGAAAGAGCTATTTGATACGCTTCATATCTCTTGGCTCAATAGTAAGCTAACCAAAAAAGGATGCTATGTATCCTTGGCAACAATTGAAGTAATTAACCAATAAAAAAATGCATTATGATTTGTATCAATTGCGGTGATGAAACAACAGTTCATATACCTAATAACCTACATTGTCCTGAATGCCATGATCAGGGTTTAGACAATACATTAACAATAAATTTGGGCCTTAACAATAACTTAGAAAACGATGATGTAATCGATGAAGAGTACGATAATGAAATAGATCTTCCATATTCATTTCATACACCAATGGCCAGTAGAGTAAAATTAAATATTTCAAAGCAAAAAAATAATATATGACTTCAATATTAAAAAAGAATGTTTTCGGATTTGGTGCAGTATTTGCATTTTGTGCAACATGGGAAATTACTGACATATTTGGATTTGCACTCATAACTTTGATATGCATTAATCTTTTATGGGCATCATTTAAATTAGCTGAAGCCATAAAACTTAGAAATAATATACGCCAAGATAATGAAGTTGGTAATTTGATTTTTGAAGAAAATTATAAGCCTAAATCAACGGGAAAAGTTTTCACTATTGAAATTATATTTCCACTATATTTATTTTTTAAAGAACACTATATTATATTACCTATTCTTATTTTTTCTTTTTTTTTGCTTCAGGAACCCTTTGAAAAACCATACAAAAATTTTGCTTTAAACCTTAGAGGAAAACAAATAGAAGCTTTACTTATAAATAATGAAAATCTAGATGATGACCAAGTAGCTACGTTTAGACTTAATGCAGCTACGTATTGGGCTTACAATAAAGAAAGTGAAATAAAGAACAATAATCAGAGTGTTATAGTGGATTATTTATCTGTAAACCCAAAAGTCAATAGGTTCAATAAAGATTATACGGAGAAGTCATATTACTGGTTTTCAATTATAATTAGATTACTTTTATCAACTATTTTTCCATTGTCTATTTTGGTAAACGACAGAAAAAATTAAGGTTATCAGTCTTAAAGTAATTTTTGGCTTTATATTATTTTGTTAATACTCTTAACCAAAGTTTATGAAATAGTTTTAAAAATCATCTTTACTATAGATTTGGTTTTTCTTTAAGATTTATAAATTCATTTTATAATAAATTTTAATACTTAATTATGATTACTTTTGATGCATAAATTATTTATGAAGAGTTACGTTATGACCTTGTATATAGATCAAGCGTATTCTGGATGTTGGATGGTGAAGGTTATAATTACTTTAAACATAGCGTTAATGAAGAAAATATAATCAATGTAGTTATAAGCCATATTAACACTGTGAGAGATAAAAATCCATCAATATATGAACAGCTAAAAGATTGCCTTAAAGGATTTGTAGATATATTCCTATTTAATTACCCCAGAAATTTTTCTAGGAAATTTTGGAACTTTTGTTATTGTAGGGGAAGATCGAGATGTCAGTATGGATAATATTGATAAAGTAGGTAAGTACTATATTTTCAATATAAATAGTGGTGGAAAATTGTACATTGCCAAAAAATGTCTAAGTGATTTTGGGATGTGTGATTTACTAAGAAAAAATTTAAGTGAAGACCTTATGCAACTAATTGAGTATGATACAAATAAAGTAGATATTTTCATGATTTCTGATGACTATAAAGATATGATTAATCAACTTCGAGATCTTATTGGTAAAATGAATGAAGTATATAAAAGAAATGGGGAACAGCAGATTATCATTATAGACTAAAGTTAAACTTGTCGCTTGAATTTATGTATTCTTAAAACTTGTAACTTTGCCTTTTTTTATTTGTAAAGTTTTCTATTTTTTTAAGCCTGAAAGGCAAGTTTTCATATGGCAATTTGAATTTTTTACTTCTTTTTAGAGAACTTCGAGTAAATGTAGTTTTTGATTATTTAAAATTTACAGAAAATGAACCTAATTGATTTAGCTACTGAAATATATACTGAATATTTCAGTAAAGTTTCTTGGCAGTTTCAGGAACTAATGGATGACATTACAAACAATCCAAATAATTGGATATTACATTACTATTCAGATTCTGGATATCACTATAATATTTTACACAAAAACGTTGCAGTTTATGAAGATTATGTTGAAATATGGTTTGTAACAAAAAATGGTTATCCAACGCAAGCTGGTTTATTTAATTGCCCTAAGAAAGGAATTAAGCTTGGAAATAATTTAACATTGAAAGAAGAAAAGTTACTTGAGCAAACAATAAAAAGATATAGAACTTTTAATATACTTACACGTAAATCTTTTGATGAAAATCTTCAAAAACTAATTTTACTTAGGGAAAGATTGCGTCAAAATCGGAAACAAATTGATGATTCGAAATTAAATGGATAAAAAGGAAAAGTTGCTAATAGATCATAAAGAAATAAAAGATCTTTTTGACTTTAATCAAGAAAGCATTCACGAAAAAGTATGTCGTATCCTGAAAATAGATTTATAAAATACCTATTGGTTAATTTATTAATGAGTTTGATATTAAAACCACTTTAGACTTTTTATCAACTCTATAGATCTAAGTGGCTATATAGCTAATTTTTAAAAATAGTAATAAATGCAAACCTGAATTCAAGCCACAAATGCAACTTTAGTTAATAAATTTGATATTTTAATTTAAGTGTAAATACAGTTTTTAAAATGAAAACAACAGGATGATGCTTTAATGTTAATGAAAAAGCATTTTAAGCTATCATTTATATAAGTAGCTATTTCTTTTTTATAGGTAAATTATACAAAAAACCATAGTCAACTTTTATATTTGTACCTGTGTTTCTAAAGCAATTTGAGGTAAGGAAGAATAATTTGTTGACCGATGGCGTTTATTCATAAATTTTTTACATAATGTTTAAAACAAGTAAAGGAAATCTTATAAAATGAAAATAGACTCATTTATAATTAACTGTCTAAGTTTTTTTTTTTGTATGGTTGTTACAATTTCCTTTGGATTTTCCTATCAAGTATTGGCGATTGACGATATATGGAAAAGAAATAGAAGGAAGCATAATAGAAGATAGTAACTATATTGATGAAACTGACTATGGTGAAATTGAAGTCAATTATCAAACTGCTGAATTTATAGTAAATGGTAAAAAGTATTTAAGTCATAATGAAAAAAACTGGCTAGATCTACCTAAGAATACGAGAGTTATTATCCAATATCTTCCATTAAACCCTAAAATCAATAGATTTAGAGAAGATGATGTAGATAATCCTGATTCGAATTTTGGCAAATTATTTTCGTTATTACTTTCTATTTTTCTACCTTGTATTATGGTATATTCTATTTCAAAACGGTAAATCAAGTTCATTAGACCAACTTTTACTAAGGTAAAATAAGGTACAAAAATTAACATAATAATCGAATAACCAATATAATCGAATATCTATTTTATGGCTCAAAAAATCTATATTTCGTTGCCTTTTGTTAAATCAGTACTCGTTTGTTATTTGTTACTTTACTTCCCAATACAAAAAGTAAAGTAATGAATGTAATGTATTGATTTACATTGGTTTTTACTATTTTTTATTGCAATATAAAGTATATTAGCAGCAAAATCAGTCAATAAAGTTAATTTCAGGCTCTAAAATTACTCATTTCAAAAATCATGAGTGGTAATTTCAAAAATCATTTCACATCAATTTTTAGCCCCAACTATCTGCAAAACCTCCCTCACTAATTTCATAACTTTCTGGCTCTACTTTTGGCATTGCATAAGGAAGTAATTTTACTAAAATTTCTAATCTGTCTTTAGTTTCTAATTTATTAAAGTGTTCTGGTAGCAGCTCAATTTCCTGATTCAATATATTTTTAAGTGCTGACCTCAATTCTTTTGTTAATTTGTTTGGTGTGCCTGCCTCTCTGCCACCATATTTTTTTCCTGTATTGTTTGCCATAACTAAACTATTTTAAACTACTTTAGATTGATACTTTTTGTCAATAGATACATCTTACTATAAGCCATCATCTGTAATATCTTTTTGATGATTTGATTTTTTTGTCAAGCTCTGCCACTAAATCTGATGATGCTGTCATTTTTGGTGTGTTGCATAGCTCTTTGATTTCCTTTTTCAGTCTGGAATAATATTCTGGCTTGTCAAATGCTCTCTGATTCCTTAAATTTTCAATTTCCTGCATTATTTTATCCTGACCAATCATATTTATTGCCATCAGGTTTATTTGCTTCCAAAAGTCTTTAGGACTATTCATATCTGATAAATTAAAGTTAATTGAATGTAGCTTGTTTATTGCCTCATATTCTGCAAGCCATTTGTCAAAGATTGCCATATAAAATTTCTCATTTGACAAGCTGCTTGCTGTTATTTCTGCATGATTAAATTGCTTTGGTAGTCTGCTTGTAAATCTCATTTCATATCTCAAAACATTCTGTCCATTCCAAACATCTGGCAGTCTCAATCCTTTGGCTTTACCCTCTGCAATTTTGTTGTAAAATACTTTCTGCCTCAAACCATTTGAATAGTAAAGGCTTTTTGACTGTGGCTGCCTGTTATAATATTGGCACTCACCTAAAAAATTATAGTATGCCTCTGGCTCAAAGTCCATCAGAAAATTTTGTGCAAAATCAATCCTGTTTATATTGGCTTTCTGTATTGGTAAATAAAGCTCATCTGCCATCATCTCAAAGGCTCTGGCACTGTCTGACCTTGTTAAAGTGTGGAAGTTTTCAGGCAGGAAATATTTTGCAAGGCTGCCCTTTAAAGATACTCCCTGTCCTGATATGTTTACCTTGTAATTTTTCAAAAAGCCACTTACATAAACCTGTCCATCATCTTTGGTGTGTTCTGTTATTCCTGACAAGCCCTGCAAGGTTTTTGATAAATCAAAGCGGCCTGCCTTGATTAAAAATAAGTAGCCATCATTTCTAAACTCAAATAGTGGATTGATACTGCCATTGCTCAAAAGTCTGTTTGCATTTGGATAGCCATATCCTATTTCTGGACAATCTAAATCATCAATGTAAATACTGCTAAAATTCAAGCCATTGCCTGTTAAACTCCATTCTGCAAGTCTTTTGCTGTCTGTATTTACAAAGTCCCTGCAAGGTGTTTTATAGAAAAATAACTGCCCTTTGTGATTGACAAAATTTGTCAAGCCTTTGTAATTGCCTGCCACCATATCAGTAAAGGAAATACAATCTAATCTGGCTTTGCTTCTTATTTTGTTTGCAGCTCTCACCTCATCTGGAAGTAAAGCTAATTTATAATAAGTCCCTATCATTTTGAACCATTTTTTAAGGTTACAAAAGTGGCTGCCTGATTGTCAAGCTCTCTGATGGTGGCTTTCCTGTTTTGCAATAGCCATTGATCTATTTCCTGTTTGTTGAAATAGATATGCTTTCCCTGTGGCTTATAACAAGGTATTCCACCACTACATGTGAGTTTGTAAAAATGGCTCTTTGATTGCCCTGTATAGGCTGCCAATTCCTCTAAATTAAATACTGTTTTTTGTGATAGCAGTAAGGTTTCAATATTCCTTAATCTATCATCAATCATTTGTAAATTATCCATTTTGTTTAATTTTTTAGATTAATAAAAATGGACTTGCAAGCCCTGTTATGTAATTACAAAGGCAAAAATCTGAAAGTATTGAAAATAAAGGTGCTTACCTATGGAAGTGGTAAAGGTAAAGGTAAAGGCTCATAAGTATTTTACAAGCTCATCAATAGCCTTTTGCTTGTCTGGTGATAGGTTTATTTCAATATTGGTTTTTAGTGATTTCCAAGCTACAATAAAAGGCCTTCCATCAGGCTTGACAAAGCAGGCTGCTAACCTTTGGTAAATATGCCAAACATCATTGACCTTGTTTATTATTGCTTCATTAAAATATAGCAGCTCACTTGCATTGTCCTGATGCCATTTGATTGGATTGATACTTTCTATTTCCTGCCCTGTGAAAACTGCTTTAAATTGCTCATAGGTGGTTTCTGATGTAATTAGTTTGTATTTATTAATCATCAGGCTGTAAAGCACTGGAAGTTCTGTATCTGGATTAGTTTGCCATACATAGGAAGTCTTTTTGGATTGTTTGTTTCCTTTAGTCAATAGGTTTGTAAAATAGGCTTCCATTTCAAGCAGTTCTGGTCTTATTTTTTCAACTGATGCCTTGTTATACTCATTAGGAAATTTAAAATGGTATAACAAGCCTTTTATTAGCTCTAAATAGGTATTGATTTTTTTTACTTTAGTGCTTTCTAAACAGTTCTCAATCTCATTTTTCCATTTGGCAAAATTCTCTGGTGTTTGTTCAATCTTTACTGATACTGCCAAAGGATTTTCCTGTAAGGTTTCTTTAAGTAGTTCCATAATTTCTGGATAGTCTTTTTTAGCAGTTTCAAAATTATTTGCCATCCAATCCATCCAAACATCAATATTATTGGCTGCTTCAATCCTTTTTATGTGGTCTGATTTGTCCATCTTTTTTAAATATTAATGTCTGGAATTTTATTTACTGCATCTCTTTTTTTCTCATCAATAATCTTTGCATAAATTTGAGTAGTCTTTAGCTCTGAATGTCCTAAAAGTTTGGAAAGTGTAAATATTTCAGTTCCCAAAGTCAATTGTAATACTGCAAAAGTATGTCTGGCACAATGGAAAGTAATATCTTTGGTGATGCCTGCTCTCATCATCCATTTGGATAGCTCTACATTCATATAGCTGCTATATTTCAAGCCTGTAAATACTCTCTCATCTTGATTGCCTTGCTCACTTAAATAGCCTCTGGCTTGCTCAGAAATATCTAAATATTGCAGTCCTTTTGTTTTTTGTTGGTGGAATGTAATTCGCCACCCCTCATTAGTGTTTTGCACCTCTGACCATTTCAAGTTATTAATATCTGACCATCTTAAACCTGTCAAGCAGGAAAATATAAAAGCCCTTTTTAATACATCATATCTACATTCTGCTTTGACAATAGCCTTTAGCTCATTAATTGTCAAATATTCTCTTTTGTTCTCAATTACTTTTGGATTGGTTACATCTGTGGCAGGATTAGAAAGTATTATTTTTTTCTTTACTGCTTCCTTTAGGCAGGCTCTGAATTTATTAAAGTATGATGATACTGATGATGATGATAAAGGCTGTCCACTTGTTTTTTTGGCTATATTTTTCAGATAGTCCCTAAAGTTCTCACAAAAAGTTTGGTCTATTTCTCTGAATGATACTTTTGTCCCTGCAAATTTGATGAGGTGCTTTAGTGTGCTGTCCCAATTACCATAATTTCCATCTGATTGCAACCTTTTTTCTGTTTGCTCTTTGAAGTAGTCAATAAAATTGGTGCTTTGCTTAAACTCATTTGCAAAGCCATAAAGTCCATTCTTTATTTCAAGCTCTCTTTTTGCTTTGATGCTTTCTGCAAGCTGTAAAGTATCTTTATTGTGCTGCTTGTCTATTGGTGTTTTTGCCTTGTCAATCAAATAAAGGTTTAAATATTCATAGTCCCTTAAATTTTTGACTTTACCCTCTGGTGTGGTGGTAGTCCCTTTATAGATTTCCAAAAATAGACTAATGCTGCCTGATTTGGTTTGCTTCCTTTGTCTTAAATGTACTTTCATTTTTGCTGCTATACTTTTGCAAAGATACATATTAGCAGCAAATAAACATCATATAACAGCAAAACAAAAGAAAATAAAAGTGTATTTTTGTGGCTATAAGTCAATAAATAGAAAGCTTTAGCTAATCATAAGAAAATAACTTTACTTTCCGATACAAAACTTACTAAAGATACTCTCCAACAAATCATCTGTCGATACTTCACCGGTGATAGTGCCGAGATGGAATAGTGCCTCTCTGATATCCATCGCCACAAAGTCTGATGATAGCCCTGTGTCCATTCCTGCCAATACTTTTTCGAGACTAAGTTTTGTGTTTTCTAATGCCTCGTAGTGGCGTGCATTGCTGATGATCGTGCCTTCTACTTGGTTGTGGTTTTTGATGTATTGTGAGAAGTAAGACAGTAATGGTTGGAGCGTTGCCTTGTATTTGGCGGTGATGAGCAGTGTTTTTGCGCCACTTTTTTCTGCGATGGCTTGAGTTTTAGGTTCGGCTTGTGCGGCTGAGATAGTATCCGCTTTATTGAGCAAGATGACGCCAGTTTGATTGTTGGTAAGAGCTAGGTTTTGGAATTCAGCAGTAGTTTCTTCTACGCTTTTATGGATGTCACTGATGAAAAGTACAATCTCTGCTTCTCGGAGCTTTTGTTTGGACCTTTCGATACCTAGACCTTCGAGTATATCAGATGTCTCTCGTATTCCCGCAGTATCTATAAATCGAAACATGATGCCATCTATCACCAAGGTATCTTCGATAAAATCTCTTGTCGTACCTGCTATGTCACTTACCAAGGCTTTCTCCTCGTCGAGAATGGCATTGAGTAAGGTAGATTTACCAGCATTGGGCGCACCTATGATAGCAACGGGAATACCTTCTTTGATACTATTGCCCCAACGAAATGAATCAAGCAAAGGATTGATGACATAAACAATCTTGTAAATTAGGTCTTTGAGCTTACCACGATGGGCAAACTCTACATCTTCTTCTGAAAAGTCAAGTTCCAGTTCGATTAAAGCGGCAAAATCAATCAACTCCTGTCTCAGTTCCTTGAGTTTTGACGAAAAATGTCCTTTGAGTTGATTTAGCGCTATTTCAGATGACTTGGCGGAAGATGCATGGATTAAGTCGGCCACTGCTTCTGCTTGTGAGAGATCTAGTCTACCATTGAGGAAGGCGCGAAGTGTAAATTCTCCCGGATAAGCCAATTTGGCTCCATTTTTTATTGCTAGCGAAATGATGGATTGGACCAATTGTGGTGATCCGTGACAAGATATTTCTGTGCTATCTTCTGTGGTAAAAGACTTGGGTGCCCTGAATAAAGTGACCATTACTTCATCGATCTCCTTCTCTCCATCTACGATCCAACCATAATGAACGGTATGGGAATCAACATCATGGAGCCTTTTACCTTTAAAAATATTATCAGTGATGGAAATTGCTTCCTGTCCGGACAATCTTATGATGGCAATCGCACTTTGTCCTTGTGGTGTAGCTGGAGCAATGATGGTATCTGTCAGGTGATTCATAGTACAAATATAACTTATTTAAAGCATCAAGCAATGACACTGTCAAACTTTGCAAAATATATTTGAAAAAAAAAACAGAATAAATTTCTTTTATGATCAGAGTCATAAACTCATGGTGCGATTACTGTCACCTTTGTGAAACCAATTTTAAATTCATGAAAACATTCAAATTATCGGTTATACTTTTTGTATTTCTTAGTGTTTTTACTTCTTGTGGAGGTAATAAATCAAACCAATCATCAAAAACCGCTCCAGGGGTTGGTGCGACGACTACATCTAGTACTGAAGATTATGATCCTAAAAGAGGAGAAGGAAAATACACTTCAGAAAATCTCATTTTAGATGGTACCCTGAATTCTTCTATGGCAGATGTAGGAGAAAAAATCTCAGGAGTCAAATGTACATCATGTCACAAGATCACAGAAGAAAAACTTGTTGGTCCAGGTTGGAAAGGTGTCACTCAAAGACGAACACCGCATTGGATTCTAAATTTTATAACGAATCCTGACCCAATGATTGACAAAGATCCGGAGCTTCAAGCACAATTAGAACTATGTCTGGTACGTATGCCAAATCAAAGTCTCTCAGAGGATGATGCAAGGAATGTATTAGAATTTATGCGTAAAAATGATGGAGTAAAATAAAAAACAAAATAGAATGAAAAATAGTAAAATAACGCTTCTTACACTTGTGGTTGTCTTGATGACAATAGCTTTCTCTTGTCGTCCGAAAAATGCAGGTACGGCCATCAAAGGCGATTCAAGTGCAAAATCATTTGTTGCTCCCGGGCAATATGATGAGTTTTATAATTTTGTGAGTGGTGGATTCAGTGGACAGATGTCTATTTATGGCTTGCCGAGTGGTAGACTATTCCGAGTAATTCCAGTATTCTCAGTAGACCCTGAGAAAGGATGGGGATATAGTGAAGAGACAAAACCAATGTTGAATACCTCACATGGATTTGTGCCTTGGGATGACCTACACCATCCTGAGATGTCACAGACAAACGGAGAAATAGATGGTAGATGGGTTTTTGCCAACGGCAATAATACACCGAGGATAGCCAGGATTGATTTGAAAACCTTCAAGACAGCTGAAATTCTCGAGTTGCCCAATAGCGCTGGTAATCACAGTTCTTCATTTGGTACTGAGAATAGTGAATATGTCGTAGCGGGAACTAGGTTTAGTGTTCCACCAGACTATGTCAATGGTGATGTTTCTATTGATACATACAAAGAAAACTTTAAAGGACACATCAGCTTCGTGAGTGTAAATCCGAAATCTGGTGAGATGAACATTGCTTTTCAATTGAGAACTCCTGGAATAGATTTCGACTTAGCACGATGTGGAAGAGCAAAATCACACGGTTGGTTTTTCTTTTCATGCTATAATACCGAACAAGCCAATACACTCTTGGAAGTAAATGCTTCGCAAAAAGATAAGGATTTTATTATGGCTGTCAACTGGAAAAAAGCCGAAGAATACCTTAATGCTGGTAAAGGAGAAAAGCAGAAAGTAAAATATGCTCATAATACTTGGGATGAAGAAACACATTCTGCTACATCAACCATGAAGGATGAAGTGACGATTCTGGATGTTGCAAAACTCAAAGATATTTGTTACTTTATTCCTTGTCCAAAATCTCCACATGGATGTGATGTAGATCCGACAGGCGAATACATAGTAGGTAGTGGAAAATTAGCGGCAGTGCTTCCTGTCTTCAGTTTTGACAAATTAATGAAAGCAATAGAAAATAAAGCTTTTGATGGCGATTTTGAAGGTATTCCAGTAATAAAGTACGAAGAAGCATTGTATGGTGAAGTTAAAAAACCGGGCTTAGGCCCATTGCATACAGAGTTTGACGCGAACGGTTTTGCATACACCTCATTTTTTGTATCATCAGAAGTGGTCAAATGGAATGTAAAAGATCTTGCAGTAGTAGATAGAGTGCCAACATATTACTCTGTAGGTCACTTATGTGTTCCAGGTGGAAATACAAGAAAACCTTTCGGAAAGTACATGATTGCCTACAATAAAATAACTAAAGATAGGTATCTCCCTACAGGACCTGAGCTAACCCAAAGTGCACAATTGTACGATATAAGTGGTGAAAAAATGCAAATGATTCTAGATTTTCCCACTATTGGCGAGCCACATTATGCACAAGCAGCGCCGGCAGATTTGATAAGGAATAATGGTCAATTGAAAATATATCCTATTGGGGAAAATCATCACCCATATGTCGCTAAAGGAGAAGGAGAGTCAAAAGTTGTTAGAGATGGCAACAAAGTTCACGTCTATATGACTGCTGTGAGATCACATTTTGCTCCAGATAATATCGAGGGTGTTAAAGTTGGTGATGAAGTGTACTTCCATGTCACAAATCTAGAGCAAGATTGGGATGTGCCACATGGTTTTGGAATAAAAGGATCAAATAATGCCGAATTATTGATTATGCCGGGAGAGACTGCTACCCTTAAATGGATAGCTGATAAATCTGGTATTTTCCCTATGTATTGTACAGATTTTTGTAGCGCCCTTCATCAGGAAATGCAAGGGTACGTGAGAGTATCTCCATCAGGCAGCAATGTACCTTTAAAATTCCATGTCGGACAATTGCCAGATGCAAGCAAGCCAGTTCAATGATTTAAAAACTAATTTTTAAGGAAAGATAGTTGATTATCCCTCTGTGGGAATAGTGTTAAAATTGAATGGGGGGCGACTATAAATGTCCCCCATTTTATCTACTAAAATTATTATTTCAATGACGATTTCAAATGATTCTATTAAGAATAAGGTTTCTTCCCTTTCATCCATTCTACTCGTTACAGCTGGCGCATGCATTTTTGGTGCCGTCTTTTTCCCTATTTGGAGAATAGAACTGGATGCGCCACAATATCCTGAGGGCCTAGCTTTACTTATTTATGCTAATAAACTAGGTGGAGAAGTGGAGATAATCAATGGATTAAATCACTATATCGGGATGAAAACACTACATGCTGAGGAGTTTGTGGAGTTTGCTATACTTCCCTATATCATCACATTTTTTGGACTTGCTGCGATTTTGACAGGGTTTATCTTTAAGTCAAAAAGGTCAGTTTTTATATTACTTTTGAGTTTTATCCTATTCGGTATCATAGCTTTGTATGATTTTTGGAAATGGGAATACGAATATGGTCACAACCTGGATACTTCCGCAGCGATTCAGGTGCCAGGGATGGCTTACCAACCTCCGTTATTGGGCTTTAAACAACTGCTCAATTTTGGGGCGTACTCTATACCAGATTTAGGAGGATGGTTGATGCTCATAGGAGGCATTCTTATTGCATTTGTGTGGGCAAATGAATCCATTTTTAAAAGACCAAAAGCTATTATTTTAAGTATGATGACTCTACTAATAGGTTTGAGTGCATGTAGTCCGTCTGGTCCAGAACCAATCTCCTTACACCAGGATATTTGCGCTCATTGTAAAATGAATATTTCTAATGGACATTTTGCTGCTGAAATGATATCTAAAAAGGGGAGAATCTATAAATTTGATGATATATTTTGTCTGGTAGAATTCAAAAAGTCTAATAATGATATCATAGGGGATAAATATTATATTCAAAATTATTTAGGAGAAAATGAATTGATCAATGCAGAAAAATCAGCTTTTGTAAAAAACTCATCTTTAAAAAGTCCTATGGGTGGAAATATAGCTGCTTTTATCTCAATAGTAGAAGCAAAGGACTTTCTAGAACAATCAGGCGGAGAATTGATCGAAGCTTCATCTTTATTATCTACAAACTAATATTTTCATTTGCTAAAAACCCTATATATTACCTTATACATCATCTTGTTACCATTCGTAAAAGGGTTTTGTACAACGTGGCAGGTTGGCCAAGGTAAACCATTCCAAAAAATCAATACAGCTATTACTGCCTGTCAAGATGGAGACACTATTTTTGTTTTTGAAGGAATATATAAAGAGTACAAAATTAACATCAATAAAAAGATCATGCTTATTGGTGTTGATTATCCCATTATTGATGGTCAAAAGCATGGCGAAATCATATCTATTACTGCTGATAGCGTAGTTCTTCAGGGTTTTGTTGTAAAAAATTCAGGCGTGGCTTCGCTGTACGAACCTAGTGCTATAAATGCTTTCAATGTCAGACATGTAAAGATTGAAAACAATATTCTTGAAGACAATTTTTTTGGGATTTATATTCAGCAGTGTACAAATATTTTAATCAGACGAAACAGAATTACTGCTTACGGAAAAGTTGAACAAAGTATTGGTAATGGGATCCATTGTTGGAAATCTGACAACCTTCAAATAGTCAGAAATGATATTTCTGGTCATCGAGATGGTATTTATTTTGAATTTGTGGCAAATTCCATCATTTTCTCCAATATTTCGAAAAAAAACCTCCGTTATGGTTTGCACTTTATGTTTTCCAATGATGATACTTATGTCAATAATTATTTTGAAGCCAATGGCGCAGGTTTAGCAGTCATGTATTCCAAAAAGGTGGCTATGTATAACAACACATTCAAACGCAGCAATGGAGATGCGTCCTATGGCATCTTGCTAAAAGAGCTTTCGGATGCAGAAATCATTGGCAATACATTTGAAAATAACACTTCAGCTTTGTTTTTAGAAGGAGCAAACAGGATAATGATTAAGAAAAATCGATTTTTGAATAATGGTTGGGCGTTGAAAATTCAGGCTAACTGCATGGATAATATTGTAGAAGAAAACAATTTTCAAAACAATACTTTCGATGTGAGTACTAATGGCACTTTAGTTTTAAGCAAATTTAAAGACAATTATTGGGATAGATACGAGGGTTACGACCTTGACAATGATAATAAAGGTGACATTCCTTATCGACCGTTAAGTTTATATAGTATCATCATAGACAATAATCCAATAGCTATGTTATTGTATCGCAGTTTTATGGTGACACTATTGGACAGAACAGAAAAACTGATTCCAAGTATTACACCGGAGGACTTCAGAGATGACTATCCGCGGATGAAACCTCATGACTTATGATAGAGCTCACCAATGTCAGTAAATCCTTCGGATCCACTAGAGCACTTGAAGATGTTACTTTGAGTCTGGATGCGGGCAAATGCATAGGGCTTATCGGTCCAAATGCATGTGGAAAGACCACGATTATTAAATCAATACTAGGTATGGTAGTTGCCACGTCGGGCTCTATTACATTTGACGGTACACCTATAAGTGGTGATGTTTCGTACAAGTCTCAGATTGGATATATGCCTCAGATCGGGCGCTATCCAGAAAACATGTCCGTTCAGCAAGTGATAGATATGATAAGATATATCAGAAAATTTGAAGGCTCAGAAGACATGGAATTGTACCACGCATTTAAGATAGATACATTTAAGCATAAAAAGATGCGCACGTTATCTGGTGGCACTACCCAAAAAGTGAGCGCTGTCATTGCATTTTTATTTAATCCGAAGGTTTTGATTTTAGACGAACCAACAGCTGGCTTGGATCCACTTGCTTCTGAAATATTGAAACAAAAGGTCATTTCCGAACGTAATAAAGGAAAACTAATCCTGATCACTTCCCATCTATTGAGCGAGTTGGATGATTTATTGACAGATATCATCTTTATGCAAGAGTCACGAGTTCTATTTAATAAGAAAATATCACAACTCTTTGAAGAAACAGGAGAAGAACGTATATCCAAAGCTATTCATATTTTACTAAGGTCTATTGATAAATGAGAGGGATAACTAGATTTGTCATATTAGATATACTGAAAAATAGGGTGATCCTGTTTTATACTATTGTATTGGCAGCTTTTTCGTGGAGTATCTTCAATCTTGAAGACAGCACTACCAAGAGTGTCATGTCGTTGCTTAATATTATTTTATTAACAGTGCCGTTGGTAGCGATAATTTTTTCTAATATCTATATCTATAACAGTGCAGAGTTCATTGAACTACTGGTTAGCCAACCGGTTAAACGAAAGTCAATTTGGTTGGCATTATTTATGGGTATTAGTATGGCATTGAATACAGCTTTCATATTGGGCATAGGCATCCCTGTTTTATTTTTTATTCCTGGTGTTAGTGGAATGATGCTTATCGTAGCGGGTTTGTTTATATCCACTATTTTTATCGCTATCGCCATGCTTTGCTCTATTTTAATGAGAGATAAGGCACGTGGTATTGGATTATCTATCATAATTTGGTTGTTGATGACATTGATTTATGATGGAGTGATATTATATTTTATGTTCCAATTCGCAGATTACCCTATAGAAAAGCCGATGGCCGTGGTCACTGCGATAAACCCAATAGATCTTGCGAGAATTCAAGTCTTACTCCAATTAGATTCAGCTGCTTTGATGGGCTATACAGGTGCAATTTTCAAAAAACTTTTTGGAACAACAATTGGGATTAGTCTTTCGGTTTTATTACTTCTATTCTGGATTTGTATTCCGTTATTGGTATCACTGAAACTTTTTAGTAAAAAAGATTTATAACTTTTAAATTGATCAATATGTCTCTACCAGATATTCAAAATAGGAATGATTTACTCATGTTAGTTTCAACCTTTTACCAAGATGTACGTAAAGATGAAATTTTGAAGGACAAGTTTATGCAAGTAGTTTGGGAAACGCATATACCTGTTATGGTAGATTTTTGGGATAACGTTATTTTTTACAACGGAAATTACAATGGAAATCCCATGCTTAAACACCTTCTAGTTAATTCGATAACACCGTTGACCGAAGCACATTTTAGTAGATGGTTATCACTAAATGACAATGTGGTAGATCGATTGTTTTCTGGGCCAAATGCGACTATGCTTAAGGAAAAGGCTCACAACATTGCACATTTTCTTCAAAACAAAGTGATAAAAAAATCGGGAGAATAAAAAAGAGCAGCGATCATATTTGACCGCCGCCCAATGTTCGTAATTTCAAAAAGCTTAGATTGCTGATTATTGTGGTATCAATACATCGCCTATGACATGAATCCAACCATTGGAAGTATTAATTGATGCCAAAATCTCGGATCCATTGACAAATATTTTGCTATCCTTCACAGTGATATTAACCTTTTTACCATTGACCTCTTCGTATGATTGACCATCTTTAAAGTACTCTGGTTTTAGCGCTCCGACGTAGGTGTGATATTCCAAAATATTAACCAAATCAGCTTTGTTTTCTGGTTTTAATAAATTATCGACGGTACCGGCAGGCAATTTATCAAAAGCACCATTGATGGGTGCAAATACCGTAAAAGGCCCTGCATTGCTTAGTGCGTCAACCAATCCTCCAGCTTTGACAGCCGTGACTAGTGTGGTGTGATCTTTACTATTTATTGCTACTTGGACAATATTGGGGTTTGATACATCATCTTTTACTTTTGACTGCCCAACTCCGTCAGTTGCAGCGCTTATATCGCTAGTAGTGGTCGTAGTGGCTGCATCCCCATTGCTAGAAGGCTTGCATGAAAAAAGAACAAATAAAAAGGTGATTGCCAAAAATTGGAGGGTGTGATTCATGATTTCGTGTTTTATTCGGCAAAGTAAAACAACTTGATTTTATAATTTTATGAGTCTAGTCATAAATGGCATTGAACCGATCAAAAAGGTACTAATATATTGACATAGGATGTAAAAAAAAACGTCTGCTCTATTTGGGAAGAGCAGACGAATCAAAACAAAACGAAAAACCAACTTTTCTTAAATAACCAATTTACATTTTTAGATAGCCTTCATCAATTTTACAGGCAAAACTATTTCTTTACCTTTCCTATTGATTTTGATATCTATTTTATCTCCTACTTTTTTATATTTTAGGGCTTGTTCTACATCTTCATAATTATGTATAACTACTTCGTTTATACCGATAATGACATCTCCTGATATCACGCCTCCTAACTGTGCTGCACTGCGCATCTCCACCTCTTCTACATAAAATCCCGAAGGATGCTTTATTTTTAAATCAAACTCTTTAACTAGATCAGGATTTACATCATACCCACCCACACCTAAGTTAGTACGTTCAATATCTCCACCATTTTTGATAATATCACTTACAACTTGTTTAACAATATTGCTTGGAATGGCAAATGAATATCCAGCAAAAACACCTGTAGGAGCTGCTATGGCAGTGTTGATACCAATGAGTTCTCCGTTGAGATTGACCAATGCGCCTCCGCTATTTCCTGGATTGATAGCTGCATCCGTCTGTATAAATTCCTCAATGGCCTTTTTGTCTTTTATAATATCTAATTTTCTCCCTTTAGCACTTACAATGCCAGCCGTAACCGTCGATGTCAGATAACCGAAAGGATTTCCCACTGCAAGCACCCATTCGCCCACATCTACTTTATCTGAGTCGCCCATTTTTATTGGCGACAAGCTTGACGTTTCGATTTTAATGACTGCGAGATCAGAAGATTGGTCTGTGCCAACTTTTTTTGCTTTATATTTTTTACCATTACTATCAGTGACCGTGATATCATCGGCAAAGCCTACCACATGATTATTTGTGATAATATACCCATCATGCGAATAGATTACACCTGAGCCACTCCCATTTTGCGGCTGTGAAAAGGCGTTTCCAAAAAAATCTTCTAAATTGAAAAAATCAGCAAAAGGGTCTAGACTTCTATTTCTTCTTCTCTTTTCCATCGCCGCTTCTTGACTTTCTTCAGCAAAAATGTGTACCACCGAACTCGTGCTTTTCTTGGCACTCTCTACAAAATTGGATGGAGTAGTATTATCAGCTATGGGCATACCTTGATATGAAACCTGAGTTGCGATGGGTTTTGTATCTGGGTTTAGCGTACTAATTTTACTCTGCAAGGCAAACTGCCCAGCAATCACAACAAGACCACCAGACACGCCGGCAAGAATCAATTTTATAAAGTTATGAAAAGACATGCTATCCTACTTTTTCTTTTGAAGTTGACATGAATAATGATTGAAAAACAGCACTATATTGAAATCGATTGTTGAGAAGATAACTTTTAACACAAGCTTAACTATTATATTTTTTCATGATTCATTGTGAATTTTCTATAATGAATTTGGTTTTTGCCGTGCACGTTTACAGTGAAGTGGGATGATATACTTCCACCACATCACCGCACAAGTGTCACGTCGCCACTGAGCAATTGCCTACTGCCATCGGGTAGTATGACTTCAGCAGTCCAAACATACACCCCTTGCTCACATGGTATGCCTTTCGTCTTGCCATCCCACCCTACCGATGGGTCGCTGAGCTGGATATTTAATTTTTCATACATGATGTTACCCCAACGGTCATAGATGGTGATGCGATGGAGATTAATCCTATTTGTCGCAGTAGTACCGTAAAACGTATTGTTATTGATACTATTGGGATTGAATATATTCGGAAATGTGATGTCGATCTCTGTTTTTATACGTAGTACTAAGGTATGAATACTATCACAACCCCATGCGGTGGTAGAAAAAGTTTTTCATGATTAAAAATTATTGAAAAAAATAAGTTTCTATTCAACAGGGGTGATCGCTTCAAAAATTAAACACTCTTTCTCACTAAATATATTCTTCATCTCCCTGTTGTTGGTCCAAATATAATGATTGTTTTTTAATAATGCAAATTATTTGTTAAATATCGTTAAGTTTTCATTTTTCTAATTAATTATTAACATTTGTGGCAACAAATATTTGGTGGATTCAGTTATTCAGAGATTACATTAAAATTTCAAAAAGTTTATGAAGTCTTTATTCAATTTTACATTATTAATCGCGATGCTTTCATTTGTAGCATGCAAGGAAAAAGCACCAAAATCTGATGAGAATTTAGCTGTAGCAGCTGAAGCAACAGGTAAAACTTATGCTGCATCTCCAGAGATGTCGAAAATCAGTTGGGAAGGTTCGAAACCAACTGGAAAACACAATGGTAGTATCAAAGTGAGCGAAGGTAGCCTTTCAGTAAATGAAGGTAAATTAGTGGCAGGTTCTTTTGTGATTGACATGAAATCTATCGTTGTAGAAGATTTAACAGGTGACGAAAAAGCAAGCTTAGAAGCGCATCTTATGGGTACACAAGAACAAGGTGCGGCGGATTTTTTCAACACTTCAAAATTTCCAACCGCCAAATTTGACATCACAAAAGTAGAACCATCTACTGATGCTGCTGCAAACAGTCTTGTCACTGGAAATCTTACCATGTTGGACATCACTAAAGAAGTGAAAATTCCTGCAAATATCACAGTTTCTGAGGCAGGTGTCAATGTGGTTTCAGCGCCTTTTACTATCAACAGAACTGATTGGGGAATCAACTTCAAATCTCAAAACTTCTTCAAAGATCTTGGAGATAAATTTATCGATGATAATATCACACTTTCAGTACAATTAGACGCTAAATAAGCAAAGTAAATATCATATTTAACCCCAATATGACAATTGAGCCCGGTGGAAGTTTTTCCATCGGGTTTTTTGTTTTTCCAACAATAAGTAATCAAAATGCGTTTAAAAAGAAATTTGTAAATCATGGCATTGACTGAGTCGAATATCTTGCCTTTGGGAAGTAAAGCACCTCCGTTTTCACTACCGGATACCATATCGGGAAGTGAAGTAACCTTTGAATCAGCAAAAGGAGAAGTAGGAACCATTGTGATGTTTATTTGCAATCATTGTCCTTATGTCATCCATATCAACAGACAGATCGTGGATATAGCAAATGAGTTTAAGGCTAAAGGCATCCATGTCATCGCTATCAATAGTAATGATATAGATAAATATCCAGATGATCGTCCTGAGTTGATGAGATTTGCAGCAAAAGTTCTACAATATCCTTTCCCATATCTTTTTGATGCGACCCAAGAAGTTGCCAAAGCTTATGATGCTGCTTGTACACCTGATATTTATGTTTTTGATGCACATGATAAGCTGTACTATAAGGGTCGATTGGATGATTCTAGGCCAGGAAATGGCAAACCTGTCACTGGCAAAGAACTGCGCATGGCATTGGATCTACTAATCTTGGGAGAACCTCCAATGACACACCAATTCCCTAGCGCAGGCTGCAATATTAAGTGGAAAACATAACATAACATCCCTATCATAATTTTTTAAAATAATTTCAAAAAAAACGACCCAAAATTTGCATAACGTATAAATAAGTTATATGTTTGCATCATTAGTTGATACATATATTCGATAAGGCCATAGATGGCGAAAACTTACCAATTCCATATCAACATTAATAAACAAATAAAAAATAAACAGATGGAAATACCCATAAGCGGTCTGCATACAATCCTGAATGATTAAAGTGGGTAAGATTATTACCTGATTTAAAACGTTAAGCAATTCCGCAAATCAAACAAATTCAACAACCTGCAAATTTTAAACACATGAAGCAAAGATTAACGAGAGCAGAAGAGGAAATCATGCAACTTTTTTGGCAAAAAGGGCCATCGCTCGTAAGTGCCCTCATCGAAAGCATGCCAGATCCCAAGCCGCCGCATTCATCTATCTCTTCTATAGTAAGAATTTTGGAAAATAAGGGTTTTTTATCGCACAAAGCCTACGGAAAAACTTATGAATACTTTCCTTTAGTTTCAAAAGAAGAGTACTCAAAATTTTCGCTCAATAGGCTCATATCTAAGTATTTTGATGGCTCAAGCAATGCGTTGGTGAGTTTTCTTGTCCAAGAAAATGAGTTGACATTGTCTGAGTTAGAAATGCTAAAGAAGGAATTGGAAGAAAAGCTTATCGATAAATAAACACATATCTCATGATTTTCTATTTCATTCAAGTAAGTGGTGTTTTAGCTGGTATGTATTTGGTCTATGCTATATTTTTTAGCCATTTGACTTTTCACTTTGTAAACAGGTGGTATCTTATTATTGCTATACTCTTGAGTTTTGTACTGCCATTTATAAGCAATTTTATAGAGGTGTCACCGATGTCAGTTGGCACTTTGACATTGGCTCCGATAGATTTTAATGCAGCGGTGACAATTACCGCACACATAGAAAACAAAGTAAGCATACCAATATTGAGTATTTTGTATTGGTCGGGTGTGGTGTGGATGACAATGAGATTATTACTCAATTTGGGGATTGTTGCAAAACGTATCTATGCAAGCAAATTGACGTTAATGAATGGTCATAAAGTGTATGTCAACGACAAACTGCAAACCACATTTACCTTTTTAGGTCGCATCTATACAGGAAGTCAGGCTATGCCATATGATGTTCAGACGGTTTTACGGCACGAAGAAGTACATATCCGCCAATGGCATGTTATAGATTTGATTTTAGTTGAAATCTCACATATACTGCTATGGTTTAACCCAATTTTGATATGGTTAAAAAAATCTATACAGCTAATTCACGAATATGAAGCGGATGATATCATGTGCAAATCTGTTTCAAAATACACTTATTGTACGCTTTTACTTCAAGCCAGTAATCCTTATGACAGCTTAATACTGACAAATTCATTTTTTAATTCACAAATCAAAAAACGTTTACAAATGATGACACAAAAGCATTCTTCATGGATGTCGTTATTGCGATATGCCATAGTAATTCCATTAGTTGGAAGTTTTGTTTTAATTTTTTCTTGCAAGGACATTGACGAACCCTTTAGTGAAGTCAATACCAAGGAGGAAGCCCAAATAGAAATATCTGATGTAAAGGAAAAGGTAGATGTTATGCCGCTTTTTCCAAATTCTACGGATCCTACCACTTCTCAACAAGCACAGTTTAGGTTTATATTTGAAAACTTAAAATATCCAGAAGAAGCCAGAAAGGCAGAAGTTGAAGGCATGGTAGTAGTTGAGTTTGTCATTACTAAAGAAGGGACAATGGACAATATCAAAATAATAAAAGATATTGGATATGGTTGTGGAGATGCTGTTTTGGAAGTAATGCACAAGATGAATGCAATGCCTACTAAATGGACTCCAGGCAAAAACAATGACGGACCACCTGTCAATACCTTGTTAAAACTTCCTGTCAGATTTAAACTAAAGTAATAACACACTGATTCTCTAAGAAATGTATCTTTACATTTTCATTTTCAATGAATCTGTCAAGATATCAAGTTATCATTAATGGAAGCAGAAAACTGTCACATGATATGGACAGTTTTTTGCGTATACTTCAGGACCACTTAGGACAAGATAAAGTAGCAATATGCTTTACACAGCGGACAAAACATGCCATAGAAATAGCTAATGATGTGGTTATACACTGCGATGCCATCATTTGTATCGGAGGCGATGGCACCTTCCATGAGGTAGTCAATGGCGTGATGTTGTCTTCAAAACCCAGTACACCCATACTCTGTATTCCCGCAGGCACTGGAAATGATTTTTGTAAAGCACAAAACTATATCTTCAATCCAGAACGTATCCTAAGAGCATTAGAAAATCCACAGATAATATGTATGGATGTCATGGAAATTTTAATGGGTACATCAAAAAAATATTGTGCCAATGTATGCGATATCGGACTTGGCGGTTATACAACTAATGTTTTGAATAGGTTAAGATCCCAAGGATTTAAAGTTGGGTTGTCTTACAAAATAGCATCCGTTATAGGATTGCTGCAATACAAACCACAAAAGATACAAATCCAAATAGATGATTGTGAAGTTTACACAGATCGAATTTTAATGCTTGCAGTCTGCAATAGTTCTACATTTGGAAATGGATATGTCATCCATCCCGGAGCAGATCCTCGAGATGCAAAATTGGGAGTTGTCATTTTTAAAAAGGTGACTATCATGGACTATTTGAAACAGTACAAAAAGTTAAAGATGGGTCAATTTATACAACATCCACAGGTGAAATACGTTGATTGTAAGTCGATATCCATAGAAAGTAATGAGAGTTTGCCATTTGAGATAGACGGAGAGTTTTTGTTAATCACAAAATTTGTAATTCAAATTATTCCTAGCAAACTTCATATTATAGATTATTGACGAAGAAATTTTTATTCCTTCAATCGATTATTGTAAACCCCGATGCGAATATTTTTAGTTTTATCCACCGTCATTTTAATATTATCACACTTGCAATGTGCAAGGAAAAGCAGTCAGGTAGTACCGACAAAACCCAAGCAAAACAATACTGCTAAGGAAGATCCAAAAAAGTCCACAAAAATGCATTTTGTAGATAAGATTTTACTTAGTGAAGTATTGAAGATCGCGGTTGAAAAACAAAAATTGGTTTTCGTGGATGTCAACGCCAAATGGTGTACGCCATGCAAAATGATGAAAAAAGATGTCTATTCACACGATGCAACTGCTGACTTTTTTAATAGAAATTTTGTCAATCACTATGTTGATATTGAAATGGATGAAGGCCCCGATATAAAATTGATATACGACATTCACGAACTTCCTACATTACTAATATTGGATGGGAAAGGGCGAGTAGTGGACAAACATAGTGGTGCCTTGTATCATAAAGATTTATTATTGTTTGCAGAGTCAGCAATAGATAAATATCGTCAGCAAAATTAGTAAGCTATACATACATTTTTAGCCTCTGTAAAAAAGCGCAACGCTTCCACACCACCTTCTCTGCCCACACCACTAGACTTTACACCACCAAAAGGTGTTCGCAAGTCTCTGACCATCCAGCAATTAATCCAAATGATACCAAAATCTAAAACATCAGCTATAGTATGCGCTCGCGATAAATTTTCAGTCCAGACTGTTGCCGCCAATCCGTAGGTAGTACTATTTGCATATTGCACGACTTCTTCTTCTGTATCGAAAGGTGTCAGGGTGACTACAGGACCAAAAATTTCTTCTTGATTTGTCCTACAAGTGTAATCAAGGCCTTCTATTACGGTGGGATAGATAAACCAACCTGAGGCACATCTTTCTTCCACTTTAGCACGGGTGCCACCACATAATATTGTACCACCTTCATGCTTGGCTAGATTGATGTAGGATATTATTTTGTCCATATGTGATTCTGACACCACGGCGCCTATGTTGGTACTGACATGGTTTGGATCTCCAATTTGCAGTGTTTTAACAGCAGCAACAAAATCTGTTTTAAACCTATCATAAAGAGGCCTTTCAATAAAAATCCTTGAGCCACAAAGGCATATTTGCCCTTGATTAGAAAAGGAAGATCGCAGTGTTGTGGCCAGCATCTTATCGTAATTACAATCTGCAAAGATGATATTTGGATTTTTTCCACCCAATTCGAGAGACAACTTTTTAAACATAGGTGCTGCCACTGAAGCAATTCTTTTTCCTGTCGACGATCCTCCAGTAAAGGAGATGGCTTTGATAGTTGGATGAGTACAAATGGCTTCACCTACTTCGGATCCAGTGCCGTGCACTAAATTTAAGACACCAGCAGGCAAACCGATTTCTCGGCATACGTCAGACAACAAAAATGCAGTATATGGTGTGACTTCAGAAGGCTTTGCGATTACGGTATTTCCAGTAGCAAGTGCTGGTGCTATTTTCCATGTAAGGAGGTAAAGTGGGAGGTTCCAAGGAGAAATACATCCTACTACACCGATGGGCTGTCTTAAAGTATAATTGATCCCGACTGAAACCATGTGGTGGGATTCAGATGACCATTGTGTGACGGCCTTTGCAAAAAATCTAAAGTTTGAAATAGCTCTTGGAATATCCACACTTCTCGCAAGAGAGATGGGTTTTCCATTATCTTTGCTTTCAGCCATTGCAAATTCATCTATGCGGTTTTCTATTCCATCTGCTATCTTCTCTATCCAAGTGCAACGATCGTCATTGGATAAATTTTTCCATCCTTCCCACGCATTTTGTGCTGCTACAACTGCCGCATCGATATCTGCGAGTTCGGAGTTGGGTATTTTGCTGTACACCAAACCAGTGGCTGGTTCAAAATTGTCAAGATAGGTACCATTTTTTGGTAATTCGAAGGTGCCATTGATATAATTGTTAATAATCTCCATGGGTAACAAATATCAAATAGTAGAAAAATAGAAACCTAGATTTTTCTTAAAATTTTCCGGTAATTCTGGAAGTTCTGATCGAGGAATGAGTAAGGTACTGACATTATGAAAATCTGCAAAAATATGATGTTTTGCTGCCGTCATAGCCAAATATTCATGACCCGAAGAGCCTCCAGTACCAACTTTATTTCCAAGCATGCGCATCACCATTTGTGCATGTCTATATCGCCAAGTGGTAATAAAATCATCCAATTCAACCAATTTTGACAGTAAAATAAATGGCATATGTAAGATTGGCTCATCTCGATAAAGGTTTATGAAGAGGGCTGCTATTGTTGCTTTGTAGGATAGGCGAAGTTGACCTGATTTTAGTTTATCATTATGGGCATTTTCATCCATTATTACGGAAAAATATGTGTCAGTATCACCCAACATTTTCAGTCTCATTTCTTTTGCTTCACTACTCAAAATATCGCTATTAATTATAGCCTCTTTCTCTTTGTTAAGCATATTTTGTACAGCTTTACGATAGGATTCTACAAATTTGAAAGTGCCAAACTCTAGGAATGGAGTGCGCTCCAACCAATCTTCTATCAATTCAAACAGAGATTTTGACGATTCGAGGTGGTGTAAAGAAGATTTTTTCTCATCAGAAAACACACAGTGATACGGCTTGTTATTGTAGGTGGTTCGCCATTGTTCTTTCAAACCGAGTAGTACTTCCATTTCTCTAAATTGAAAACTTTGGAACCCCGATGCAGGGAATAAGTAATTTCTGAAATCAAGAAAATCCAGAGGTGTCATTGTTTCTATAATCTGTATCTGTTGAATCAACAATTTCATTATTTCTGCAATTCTATCGAGTCGGCCCACCGCCGTTCCGATGTTTCGTTCATTTACGGTATTATCGCTGAAGAAGGTTGCAATACTCCTAAGCTCATAATTTATTTGTTTAAACCATAATTCATATACTTGGTGTACGATAATAAACAACATCTCGTCATGTGCATGCGTACCTAGTTGGTCACTTCTCAGATTTTGAGTAGAAAGCAAAGCATCGATTTGAAGATACGAGTTATAATGAATAGAAGAATATTTGCTGTCCTTCATAAAATGTGTTTTATATTTTTTTGAGGATGGAATTATAAAAAATTATACAGTTTGCATTCTATTAATGCAAAGCATCAACCGATTTGTAAGCCATAACTTTAATCTCAATCAAAAGATGTGGATGCGGCAATTGATGTACTGCAACTGTGGTTCGCGTAGGTCCATCATAACCAAAATATTGACCATAGACCTCATTGTAGCCCCCAAAATCATTCATTGACACAAGAAAAGTAGTGACATCTACTACATGGTTTAGGTTTAGACCAACTTCACTAAGTATATCCTCAATATTTTTAATAACTTCGTGGGTTTGAGCTTTTATATCTAAGTGTACAGTGCCAAATTCATCTGCAGAAGACCCAGCGATAGTGTTATCCTTACGCCTGCTACTTGTGCCTGAGACAAAGACAAATGGTCCTACTTGCTTCACATGTGGATATTTGCCACGTGGCGTGGCTTTTGATGTCAGCAAAGCACTTTTTACTTCATCCATTTCGTACTGATTGATTCGTCAAATGTAATAAATTTTGGCTACATGGTCTAAAAAATCAGATAGTCTTAAAATTAAAATATCGTAATATGATGATAATCAACACATTATGCTTGGATGTACAAAAGGCTTTTTTCAGAAAAGTATGGCTCTTCAAAGTAGTCTGTCAGTTTGACAGTTTCATAGTATTCATGTTTTGGTAGTAACGCTATTTCGGGATTCAAATCACCTTTAAGTGCAATCAATCCATTGGGGTACAAATTTTTATGTTTTTGATGAATTACCTTTCGAGACCAAGGTAATAGTTTATCTATTTTGGCTACAGCTCTTGAAACTACAAAATCATGTTTGGACTTAATATCTTCTACACGTGCATGTTGAAACGTAACATTTGTTAATTCAGTAGCCTGAATCACTTCCTGAGCAACTATACCTTTTTTCCGGATGCTATCCACCAAGAGGAAATGACATTCAGGAAATAATATTGCCAAAGGGATACCGGGGAAGCCACCACCTGAACCCAAATCTAAAATTGAAGTCCCAGGAACGAAGCGAATAAACTTGGCTATTGCCAATGAATGTAATACATGATGCAAATAGAGATTGTCTATATCCTTGCGGGAGATGACGTTTATCTGACTATTCCATTCTTTATAGACGTCTTCTATTGCATTAAACTTGTCTATTTGTGATGTCTCGAGCGCATTAAAATATTTGAGAATGTATTCCAATGATTTAACTAGTTTGAAGTGGCACAAAGATACTTATTAGTTGGATCATAAAGAAGTAACTTGGATGTAATAGGTATAATCCGTATTTTTGCTGCCTGTATCCCTACTTGAGGTACTAAATCATCACAAAAAGTTCCACTAAATGATAGAACCACAACCCTACCAACCCAAGCATAAAATCAGAATTGTCACAGCCGGTTCTCTATTTGACGGGCATGATGCCGCTATCAATATTATGCGTCGAATTTTGCAAAAATCCGGTGCTGAGATCATCCACCTTGGACATAATAGATCGGCTGCGGAGATAGTAGAAACAGCGATACAGGAGGATGTACAAGGTATTGCCATCACATCATATCAAGGTGGGCACAATGAGTATTTCAAATACGTCTATGACTTACTCCATGAAAAAAAATGTGGACATATCAAGGTTTTTGGTGGCGGTGGCGGAACCATTTTGCCTACAGAAATAACAGATCTCCATAATTACGGAATAGAGAGGATCTACTCGCCCGATGATGGTAGAGAGATGGGGTTACAAGGCATGATCAATGATGTTTTGGAGAAGTGCGACTTTTCTATTGGAGATGACTCAAGTGCAGATTATACACCCGGTCTAACCACAGCAGATCACCCTAAAATAGCTAGGATTATATCTGGCATCGAAAATTATCCTGAAAAGCACACTATCCCAACTGTACATGATGACCATAGCGTTGTATTAGGCATCACCGGTACGGGTGGGGCGGGCAAATCGAGTATGATAGATGAATTAGTGAGGAGATTTTTATTGGACTTTGCTGATAAATCTATTGCTATAGTGTCCGTTGATCCATCCAAGCGTAAAACGGGAGGTGCCTTGTTAGGTGATAGAATCCGTATGAACGCTATCCAAGACCCGAGAGTTTATATGCGATCATTGGCCACGAGACAGGCCAACCTAGCATTGTCAAAATATGTACAGGGTGCGGTGAATGTGCTGAAAGCCGCAGGTTTCGATCTAATAATTCTTGAGACATCGGGGATAGGTCAGTCTGATACAGAAATAGTTGACCATTCGGACTATACGATGTATATCATGACACCGGAATATGGGGCTGCCAGCCAGTTGGAAAAGATAGATATGTTAGACTTTGCGGACGTTATCGCCATCAATAAGTTTGATAAAAAAGGAGCCGCAGACGCTTTAAGGGATGTTAAAAAACAATATCGTCGCAACCATAATCTTTGGGATGTGGCAGAGGATGATCTTCCGGTTTTTGGTACTATAGCATCTCAGTTTAATGACCCAGGTACCAACGCGTTGTACAGGCATATCATGCTCAATATGGCTAAGAAAAAGCCCAATATCAATTTTACAACACATCTAAATTTGCCATTAGGTACTAGCGAAAAGATCTATATTATACCGCCACAACGTACCCGATATCTTTCGGAAATCAGTGAGAATAATCGTCAATATGACAAAGATGTGCAAAGGCAATCAAAGATTGCCACTAATGCTTATTGTATCAATCAAACCATGACATTATTGTCTGATCATGAATCCAATCATCTTAAGCCTGTCTTCGAAAAATACTGGCAAGACCTGAGTGGCGAAAATAAGCGAATTCTTGAAGGTTGGGAATCTTTAAAACAAGCTTATGGCTCCGATGAGTTTGTGTATTATGTTAGAGATAAAGCAGTCAAAGTAATACCTTTCACTTCATCGCTATCAAATAATAGAATTCCCAAAATATCACTACCAAAATATAAAGATTGGGGAGACATTCTTACATGGAATCTTCAGGAAAATGTTCCAGGTTCATTTCCATACACATCCGGTGTTTTCCCATTCAAAAGGCAAAATGAAGATCCTACAAGAATGTTTGCTGGGGAAGGTGGCCCAGAGAGGACAAATCGTAGATTTCACTATGTGTCTATAGGCATGCCCGCCAAAAGGTTATCAACTGCTTTTGACTCTGTAACTCTTTACGGAGAAGATCCGGATTACAGACCAGATATTTACGGCAAAATTGGCAATTCGGGAGTCAGTATTTGCTGCCTTGATGATGCAAAAATTTTGTATTCAGGCTTTGATTTGTCAGATCCTGCTACATCGGTGTCAATGACTATCAATGGACCGGCGGCTACCATATGCGCTTTTTTTATGAATGCAGCCATAGACCAGCTTTGCGAAAAATATATCAGGGACAATAATCTCATCCACCTTGTAGAATTAAAACTAGCACAAAAATATGACAAAAAAGGATTAGCGAGACCACGCTATAAAGCAGATATTCCCAAAGGTAATGATGGTTTGGGAACACTTTTACTGGGTATCACCGGAGACGAAGTATTGCCAGCCGATGTGTATAACGACTTAAAAGGCAAAGCATTATCTTCAGTAAGAGGTACAGTGCAAGCTGATATTTTAAAGGAAGATCAAGCACAAAATACTTGTATTTTTTCTACAGAGTTTTCATTGAGATTGATGGGCGATGTACAACAATATTTTATAGATAATGAAGTGCGCAATTTTTATTCAGTTTCAATTTCTGGGTATCATATTGCAGAGGCAGGTGCAAACCCCATTTCACAACTTGCATTTACATTATCCAATGGATTTACATTCGTAGAGTATTACCTTAGTCGAGGCATGCATATCGATGATTTTGCGCCAAATCTCTCATTTTTCTTTTCAAACGGTGTAGATCCTGAGTATGCAGTGATAGGTAGGGTTGCAAGGAGGATTTGGGCGAAAGCCATAAAACTTAAATATGGTGGAAATGACAGATCGCAAAAATTGAAGTATCACATCCAGACATCAGGTAGGTCATTGCACGCACAAGAAATCGCCTTTAATGATATAAGAACCACGCTGCAAGCACTGTATGCCATTTATGACAATTGTAATTCTCTCCATACCAATGCCTATGATGAAGCCATCACCACTCCCACTGAAGAAAGTGTCCGTAGAGCTATGGCAATCCAATTGATCATAAACAAAGAACTTGGTTTGGCAAAAAATGAAAACCCAAATCAAGGTTCATTTATTATAGAGGAGTTGACAGATTTAGTGGAAGAAGCGGTGTTGATGGAATTTGACAGGATCACTGAGCGTGGTGGAGTATTGGGCGCAATGGAAACGATGTATCAGAGAAGTAAGATACAAGAAGAGTCTTTGTATTATGAGACTTTGAAACACACAGGAGAATACCCGATCATAGGAGTGAATACGTTTTTATCTTCTGAAGGTTCGCCGACTATTATCCCAAAGGAAGTAATTCGTGCCACTGAAAAAGAAAAGGTAGATCAAATAGATACCGTCAATGCATTAAAAACTGTGAATGCAGAAAACTCTTCATCATCGTTGAAAATGCTCCAACAAAAGGCCATCCAAAATGAAAACTTGTTTGAAGCCTTGATGGAAACATCAAAGATTTGCACATTAGGACAGATTACGCATGCTCTCTATGCCGTTGGTGGGAAATACAGGAGAAATATGTAGATTATTGGGTGACGATTAAGTTTACTACTGCCCCAAAATGATAGCAAACATCAGCGGTGCCACAATCGTAGCGTCGCTTTCTACAATAAATTTTGGTGTATGAATGTCCAATTTTCCCCAAGTTATCTTTTCATTAGGTACAGCACCGGAATATGAGCCATAACTGGTTGTACTATCGCTGATCTGACAAAAATAGGACCAGAATGGGACATCATGCATTTCCATATCTTGATACAGCATTGGCACTACACATATCGGAAAATCTCCAGCGATACCACCTCCGATTTGGAAAAATCCTATGCCTTTACCATCACAATTTTTTGTATACCAATCGGCAAGCCACATCATATACTCAATTCCACTTTTCATAGTAGATGCCTTCAATTGTCCTTTGATACAATATGAGGCGAAGATGTTTCCCATAGTACTGTCTTCCCAGCCAGGAACAACAATAGGAATATTTTTTTCTGCGGCAGCTAGCATCCAACTGTTTTTTGGATCTATCTCATAATATTGTTCTAATACGCCGCTCAAGAGCATCTTATACATAAATTCATGAGGGAAGTAGCGCTCGCCGTTTTTTTCAGCAGTACTCCAAATATCCCATAAATGCTTTTGAAGGCGTCTAAATGCTTCTTCTTCAGGGATGCAAGTATCGGTGACTCTGTTGTAATGGTTTTCTAATAGATCCCACTCATCTTGCGGGCTTAGATCTCTATAATGCGGAACTCTTTTGTAATGTGAGTGTGCCACTAAATTCATGATGTCCTCTTCAAGATTTGCCCCAGTGCAAGAAATTATATGCACTTTGTCCTGGCGGATCATCTCTGCAAGTGATTTTCCAAGCTCAGCTGTACTCATTGCACCCGCTAGTGTGACCATCATCTTACCGCCATCGTTTAGATGTGCGATATAACCTTCAGAAGCGTCTATCAACGCTGCAGCATTAAAATGTTTATAGTGGTGTTTTAAAAATTCTGTAATTAGCATTATATCGATACTTTATATACTATTAAATGGATTTTAATTGATTTTCAAATTTATAAGTCAACATTTTGTAATACAATTTTGCCGCTAGAAAATCAGGAGCGGGATTGTGTTCATTAGGAAGTAACTCCACGATATCAAAACCTACGACATCTCGTCTGTGAAATACCTTTCTCAAAAATTCTAGGGTCTGATACCACTGCATGCCACCAGGTTCGGGAGTGCCAGTTGATGGCATAAGTGATGCGTCAAAGGCATCAAGGTCAAATGTAATATACACTTTGTCATGCATTTTACCTATGGCCTCTTCCATCCAGAAATCATTGTCCATGATATCATGTGCAAAGTACACATTCTTAGTGTTCATCCACTGCTTTTCAGAAATATCCATGCTACGGATGCCCACCTGCATGAGATGTGCATTTCTGCTAGCATCATGCACTGCACAGGCATGGTTGTATTTTGTACCCATATAAGCATCACGTAAGTCAGCGTGGGCATCTATCTGAAGGATGGTCAAGTCGTCATATTTTTCATAATAAGCTTTAATCAATCCGATGCTGATGGAGTGTTCACCTCCGAATACTGTGTAAAACTTACCTAACTTTAAGTTTTTTTTTGCCTCAGTATATACTGCTTCAAATACCTGCTCAGGTGATCGATCTTCTTTTACAGCAGGTAAAGTATGAACTCCAACCTTATAGACTTCAGTGTCTGTCTCAATATCATACAGTTCCATATTGGCAGAAGCCCACCAAAATGCATCAAATCCTTTATCTGCTCCTTTACCCCAGCTACTGGTACCATCATAAGGTATGCTCTGTAATAAAACTGCAGATGCATCAAAAGTAGCTAATTCTTCAGGTATTCCCGCATAGGTGTTGATCTTGTCAGTTGTCATATCCTAGTATATTTAACATTTGTTCTACAGTCTGTTCATCTCTGTATAAGCGATCTATGATATTTCCTTTATCGTCTCTATCAATAATGATTTGTTTAGGTGAAGGAATTAAACAATGTTTTATACCACCATATCCACTAATAGCATCTTGATATGCACCAGTATGGAAGAACCCGAGATACAAAGGCTCTTTCTCTTCAGAGCTGTAGACGGGGAGATAAATTTCTTGATTAAGGTCTTCAGAGTTGTAATAATCTGAATGATCGCAAGAGATTCCTCCGATGCTTACACGCGAATATTCGTGGTCCCACTTATTAACAGGCAGTAAAATAAATTTCTCAAAAATAGACCATGCATCAGGAATGGTATTCATCAAACTATTATCAATAAGATACCATAGTTCCGAGTCATTTTGCTGTTTTTGTTCTAAAACAGAAAAGATGATAGCACCACTTTCACCGACAGTATACTTACCAAATTCAGTGAAAATATTAGGTTCTTCTATACCCTCTTCCTCGCAAGTTTCTTTAATATTCCTGACTATTTCGTTGATCATGTACTTATAGTCGTACTCAAAGCCCAAGTTGTTGCGGATAGGAAGTCCGCCACCGAGATTGATAGAATCCAATGAAGGGCAAATTTTTTTCATTTCTGCAAAAATTTTCAAAGCTTTGCGGAATTCGCCCCAATAATAAAGGTTATCTTTTATGCCTGAGTCCACAAAAAAATGGAGCATCTTCAATTTTATCCTTTTCTTCTTGGCAACTTTATTTTTATAGAAGTCAATGATTTCCGCACTTCGAATACCAAGTCGAGACGTATAGTAAGCACTTTGAGGTTCCTCATTGATAGCCATGCGTAAACCAATAGTTAACTCACCTTTTGTTTTGGTATAAAGTCTATCGAGTTCTAATTTACTATCGAGTACCGGAATGACATTTTCGTATCCATCTTCCATTAAACCGACAATTTTGTTGAGATAATCTTCGGTTTTGTGCCCATTATGAATCAAAGTGATCTTCTTATCAATACTCCCTTTCTTCTCCAAAATTTTAATAATATCAATATCAAATGAAGATGAAGTCTCTAGGTGTACATTATGACTCAATGCTTCTTCTATTACATGGGAGAAATGGCAGCATTTTGTACAATAACAATAAAAGTACTCCCCTTTATAATTATGTGCTTTCAATGCTCGATTAAAATGGTTTTTTGCCTTTTTGATCTGATCGCCTATCCTAGGTAGATAAGTAAGTCTGAAAGGTGTACCATATTTATCTATCAGGTATTTCAATGATAAACCATGAAAAGTAAGGTTTCCCTGATGCAAATCAAACCCTTCTTGCGGAAAGAAATACGTTTGATTGATTAGTTGAAAATACGAATTCCTCATTATTTTGAAGATAAACCACTCTGATTAATAAAAAACGTCACAAAGAAACAATTTAAAATAGTAAAAAAATCGAAATTCATATAATTTTTATATAAAAATGGCCTTATTTATTTCTTCAACTTAGACAAAATGATGATTTTTAACATCAATATCAATGGAAAATGTATTTAAGTGTATGATAATGAATAATTTTTCAAAAAAAATTGCTTGGATTTTTCAAAAAATTTTACCTTTGCGCTCCATTTTAAAAAGTTCTTTTAGTTATGAGTGTTAACAGACATTTTTCGATTCCTTTTGAAGGATTGAAAGATGGTATGCATTCTTTCGATTTTATAGTAGACGATTCCTTTTTTAGTGCTTTTGAAATGTCACCAATTAAGTCTGCGAAAATTGAGATGCATTGTACTTTAGAGAAAAAACCTAAAGTAAGTAATCTTACTTTGATATTCAATGGATTTTATTATTCAAGCTGTGATAGATGCCTTGAAAATATTCAAATTCCATTGACAGGTTCGCATTTGCTTCATGTAAAAGTACAAAGTAGAATGGCCGGTACAGAAGAGGAAGATGTAATTTTTATTGAAGAACATACCGCTTCCATTGATTTAAAACAGCAATTGTATGAACTCATTTGTTTGGCTATGCCTATACAAAATGTGTACGAATGCGAAAATCAATTTCCGAGACCATGTAATTCTGAAGTACTGAAAGTGTTAGCACAATATTCATCAGACGATAAAATCGGCAATGTTTTTGATACATTGAAGAATATAAATTTTGAAGATTAAAAATTAGAATACATTTAAATTAAAGTAAAATGGCACATCCAAAGAGTAGGGTTTCTAAAGCCAGAAAAAACAAAAGAAGAACGCACCACAAGGCGGCAATGCCACAATTGACAGTGTGTAAGACAACGGGAGAAGCCCACATGATGCACAGAGCTTATTGGCATGAAGGCAGTATGTATTACAAAGGTCAGGTAGTCATCCAGGCAAAAGAAGTGGAAGAAGATGTTGAATAACCTTAGCATAGTTTGCTAAATTATTCATTTAGATCATTGGAAATTCAATCATACTTTTTTTGAAACAGATCATAAACAATCCTAATGCCCCAGCTCCGGTTGGTCCTTATAATCAGGCTATACTGGTGGGTAACACACTTTATGTGTCAGGTCAAATAGCTATTGACCAATCTACGGGCAACTTAGTGTTGGACAATATTGAGGATGAGACACACCAAGTGATGAAAAACATCGGGTATATTCTCTCAGCAGCTAGCATGACTTATGAGCATATTGTAAAATGTTCAGTTTTTGTTAATGATATGGAGAAATATGGTAAAATCAATGCTGTTTATTCAACATATTTTAATGATGAAACTGCACCAGCTAGAGAGCTGGTACAAGTTGTCAACTTGCCAAAATATGTCAATGTTGAAATTAGTTGTATAGCGGTAAAATGATTGTTTTATTTTTAATAATGTCTTGAATTTCAATTTTATATTATCTTTGCAAACCAAATTTTAAAAACGAATAAATAAAAATAAATATGGCACAACATAAGTCCTCTGAAAAACGAATTCGTCAAACTCTAAAAATCAGACTTAGAAACAGATATTATAAGAAGTCTGCTAGAACAGCTATTGCAAAATTGAGATCTATGACGGATCAGGCAGAAGCTAAAGTTTTCTTACCTAAAGTAGTCAGTATGATTGACAAATTGGCTAAGAAAAACACTTGGCATAAGAATAAATCATCAAATCTTAAATCAAAATTGACAAAATTCGTCAATAGCCTTTAATATTATTCGGCAATTTGGTTTAAAATAGGTGAATGCATACCTCATGTATTCACCTATTTGATTTTTATGCTTTACTTTTGTGCCAAAGTAGTAGCGCAATGAGCAAAAAGGTTAGCATTTTTTTTCTGGGTTTAGTGGCTTTTTTTATTTTTCAATCCTGTGATTCAAATTCTATATATTCTGAGAAAAAAAATATACCAACTACTTGGACACATTTAGATACTATCTCCTTTAGATATGTTATAAATGATACTGTCTCTAAACATGATTTAATCCTTACTGTGGCCCACCATATTCTGTTTCCATACGAAAATCTATATGTACTTGTCAACACATCATTCCCTGATGGAAAAGCGACAAAACAATTGCTTTCACTTCAACTGACATCTTCTGACAATTCATGGATGAGCAAATGTAGTGGGGAACACTGTACTTTGGCTATTCCGATCTCATCTGATATCAAATTCAAGCTTCCTGGAGAATATGCACTTAATATTGTGCAAAACTCCAGAAAAGATACTCTTGTTGGAATTGAATCCTTGCAACTAGATATCACTAAATCTGTAGATAAATAGATAATGATTAAGGATAAAACATATTTAAATTTTACTGTTTTTGGTGTTTTTATTGTCCTTCTGACATTATTCAAATGGAATTTTCATGAGATGTGGAAAGACGAATGGCAAGCTTGGTTTGTGGCTACAGATCAAACTTTGCCTGATATGTTTGGTTTCTTAAACTATGAGGGCCACCCAGCTCTTTGGTATTTATATCTTAAATTTTGGTCGGTATTCTCTTCATTTTTAGGAGCTGCCAATACATTGAAACTATCACATTTAGTAGTCGTTGTTTTGACTTTTGCAATTGTTTATTTCAGGTTTTCTTTGCCTTTATGGATGAAAATTGGCTTTGTATTATCCTATTACTTTGCGTTTGAATATGGTATAATCAGTAGAGGTTATATTTTGTTGATATGCCTTTTGTTTCTTTTGATCTCATTGATAAAAGAGAATAAGTCAGATACGTGGTTAGCTTTTATCACCATTTTTTTACTCTGTCAGACTGAAATTTATGGCGTTTTTATGACTTTCGCTTTGATATTATATCTAGGTTTAAAAAATGGCTTTTATGGGACATGGTATAAGAATCTGATAGCAGGTGTAATAGGTTTTTTTATATTTTTACTGACTGTTTATCCGAGAGAATCGGGACATATTACCAAGACGCAGGGACATAGTTTTAACTTATTTGAACAAATATTGGCGTCTGTACAAGGTAATTTGGCAAACACATTTTTTATCGGCTCTACTCAAGATACTTTTACTTACGGTTATTCAATAATAGGGTTGTTGATATCTGTGCTTGTAATTGTCGGGATGTACTTACTTTTTTCAAAAAACAAGCCATTATTGTACACCTTTTTTAGCTACATTTTAGTTGTCATCTTGTTTTCATCATTTGTTTTTTTTGGAGGAATTCGACAGTGGGGATTAGGGTTTGTATTTTTTTTATTGCAATGTTAGAATTGGCAGATTTTCAATTCAACATTAATAAAGTTCATTTAATATTTGTGGGTATCATTATTGGTTTTAGTTTTATTTACAGCGTTAAAGCATTTTATACAGACTTCAACATACCATTTACTAATGCAAAAGATGCAGGATATTTTCTAAAATCAAAGGTGCCCGATAAAGTGCCCATAATGACACTAAATAAATTCTCAACGACACCAGTTATAGGATATGCAGATAGAAAGTTCTTTTATTTGCCTGATGGGCTAACGTATAGTTATTTTAAGTGGGTTGAGAAAGTGTATTTGCCTACGGAATCAGAATTAAGACTTTTTGCAAAATACAAGGGTGTTGGAGGTTTGGTAATTATATCAGATCAAAAGGTTGATGAAAATAGATTTCCAAGTTTAAAACTTTGGGAAGCTTTTGATAAAGAAAACTATAAGAGGGAAAACTATTATATTTATACACTGACAGCACAATAATTATGGAGTCAAATGTTAAATTCCATCAAGGCAAAATTTTCAATGACCCGATTTATGGATTAATCCGATTTCCACATGAAGTTTTATACAGAATTATTGATCACCCTTACTTTCAACGATTAAGGAGAATTTCACAACAAGCACTATCCCACTATGTTTATCCGGGCGCTATGCATACAAGATTTCAACATGCTTTGGGCGCTTTGCACCTTATGACAAGGGCAATAGATACATTACGAGCAAAAGGAGTAAGTATTTCAGAATCAGAGTCTGAAGCGGTTTCAATCGCTATTTTATTGCATGATATAGGACATGGACCATATTCGCATGCACTTGAAAATGAACTTGTATTTCTGCATCATGAAGTCATTTCAAAAGTACTAATGCAAAAGATGGGAGATGACTTACAGTATGACTTTGAATTGGCGATTAAGATATTTGAAGGAAAATATCACAGACCATTTTTACACAATTTGGTCTCAGGCAGTGTGGACATGGACAGGATGGATTACTTGACTAGAGACAGTTATTTTTCAGGAGTAGCGGAGGGCATTATAGGATATGATAGAATTATAGCTATGATGAATGTGAAAGATGATGATTTAGTGATAGAAGAAAAAGGAATGTATTCTGTTGAAAAATTTTTAATGGCAAGAAGGTTGATGTATCATCAGGTGTATCTACATAAAACGGTCGTGGCGGTAGAACTTATGCTCCGATCTATAATAAAGCGGCTAAAATATTTGATCCAAAATCGATTATATAAAACAGACATTGATGATGTTAACGTATTATTAAATATTTCATCAAAAGGCCTTCAAGAGAACTTCTTAGTTAACCACTTTGTAAGCCTAGATGATACGGATATCATGCAAGTAATAAAGAAAGGACAACATTCAAAAGATATGATTTTGAGTAAATTATGTAAAAATTTATTGGAAAGAGAATTATTTAAGTTATCTTTGTCCTCAGATTCAAATAATGTTTTGATTCAGTACAAAAATGAATTTTCAAAAAAGCATAATTTGCTGGCAGAAGATTTAGAATATTTTTTCCCAATAAAAAGTGAGACTAAACAAGGCCATCATAGTCTAAATGATGGAATAAAAATCCTTACAAAACAAGGATCGACTTTTTTATTATCTGAATTTTTTTCAGAGAGAGTATTTCAAGGGAGAGAAGAAATGTTTTATAGGTATTATTCACAATAATTTTTTTAATTTTATAATTTTAAACCAAGTTTTTACATTATGAGAAACCTTTATTTTTTAACCCTCGTTATGATATGCTTTGCTTTAGGTGTATCAGCACAACCTGAAGCCGGTATGCCTTCTGTACCAGGTAAATGTTATGCAAAATGTCTTATTCAAGATCAGTATGAAACTGTAACTGAACAAATTCTAGTTAAAGCAGCATCTCAAAGAGTAGAAGTTGTGCCAGCTAAATATGAAACTGTAACAAATCAAGCACTTAAAAGAGAAGCAAGTTCATCTTTAAGCATTTCAGGTGCTAAATTTGAAAAAATGACTCAGCAAGTTGTTTCTAAAGAAGGTGGACAGACTTTATCTGTGGTTCCTGCTAAATTCGAAACTGTTACTAATCAGGTTCTTTCGAGAGAAGGAAGCACCACATTGTCAGTTGTAGCACCTAAAGTGGAAACCGTATCAGAGCAAGTAATGGTTAAAGATTCTTACACAGAAATCAAAGTGATTCCTGCAAGATTTGAAACAGTAACTGAAGACGTAGTGTTAGAAGAGTCTTATGAAACAATGTCAGTAGTACCTGCAAAGTATGAGACAGTTTCTGAGCAAGTATTAGCAAAGGACGGATATACTACACTTTCAGTAGTACCTGCAAAGTATGAGACAGTTTCTGAGCAAGTATTAGTTAAAGATGCTTACACTACACTTTCAGTTGTTCCTGCTCAATATGAGACTGTAACAGAAGAGGTATTAGTTTCTGAAGCTTCTACTACGATTGAAAGAATGCCTCGTCAATATGAAACAATGACTGAAAGAATTGAAACAGCACCTGCAACAACAAGATGGGAGAAAAAGAGAGCTGACAAAAACTGTCTTTCTGCAAATCCTGATGATTGTTTGGTTTGGTGTTTAGTAGAAGTTCCTGCACAATATACTACTATTACTAAAAGTGTAGCAAAAAGTTGTGCAGCAGGTTATACTGAAACAGGTGATGACTGTGTGAGAACAGTAGAAGTTCCAGCGCAATATGCAAAAAGAACATACCAAAAAGTTAAGACACCTGCAAGCACTACAAGTGTATCAGTACCTGCAAAATATGAAACACGTACTTATCAAAAACTTGTAAGTCCTGCAAGCACTACAAGTGTATCAGTACCTGCAAAATATACAACAAGAACTTATCAAAAACTTGTAAGTCCTGCAACAACAACAAAAACAACAGTTCCTGCAAAAATGGGTAAAAGAACTTACCAAAAACTTGTAAGTCCTGCAACTACTGAAGTAGTAACTGTACCAGCAAAATACGAAATAAGAACATATAAAAAATATAGCCCAGCTTCAGTTACCAGTACTGATGTAGCTCCACAATATGCTACCATTTCTATGGAGAAATTGAAAAGTGATGCAACAACTACTTCAACAGGCTTTGATGCTTCTTATACAACAAGAACTTACGAGAAATTGGTTAGCGATGCTACAGCTGTGAATGTTGATGGCGGTGCTGCACAATACGAAACAGTATCAATGAAGAAAGTTGTTAGCCCTGCTACTACAAGAACCATTGATGTACCAGCAGAATACAGAACTGCTACTAAGAGGGTACTTAAGAAAGCTGGTGGTTTCACAGAGTGGAGAGAAATCGTTTGTGATTCAGATGTGACTACAGAGCTTGTTAGAAAAGTTCAAAATGCATTGATGTCAAGAGGGTATGAAGTTGGTCCTGCAGGTGCAGACAACATCATGGGAGCCGATACAAAATCAGCTCTTGTTAAATTCCAAAAAGACAATGGTCTTCCAATTGGAGCTTTAGACTTCGAAACATTGAAAGCATTAGGAGTTAAATAAATATCAAAATTTTCACTGTGAACAGGTATTGCAGTGATAAGGAAAAGGTCTTCGAAATCATATTCGAAGACCTTTTTTATTGAATATAAATTGAAATGGAATTAAAATTGATAAGAATATTTAAGGCTACACAGTCGGCAGACACGCTAAAAGGTCAAACTCTTCAAATTCGTTAAATAGTGCAAATAAAACAAGGATATAAAATTATTAAACACATGTGAGAGGAATAAAATATGATTATTTTTATTGCAATTAATACTACATCATCTACCTTTGCAACTTTACCAAAAATTAATCTTAATGGATACCCAAATATCAAATTTAATACAACTTGAATTAGAAAGACAGCAAACTGGACTGGAGCTGATTGCTTCAGAAAATTTTACATCTCAGCAAGTTCTAGATGCAATGGGTAGTTGTCTTACAAATAAGTATGCTGAAGGGTATCCAGGGAAAAGATATTATGGTGGGTGTGAGGTTGTAGACCAAATAGAACAATTGGCAATAGATAGGGTATGTGCATTGTTTGGAGCAGAATATGCAAATGTTCAACCTCATTCTGGCGCACAAGCCAATGCTGCTGTATTTCTGGGTTTACTTGAACCAGGAGATTCAATATTAGGGTTTGAATTGGCTCATGGTGGACATTTATCACATGGTTCACCTGTGAACTTTTCAGGAAAAGTGTATAAAGCCCATTTTTATGGTGTCGATGAGGAGTCGGGAATAATTGACATGGATAAAGTAGCTCAAATAGCCCAAGAAGTCAAACCAAAACTTATTATTTGTGGGGCATCAGCATATTCACGCGACTGGAATTATAAAAGATTTAGAATTATAGCTGATGAAGTGGGAGCCATACTACTTGGTGATATTTCACATCCTGCCGGATTAATTGCTGCAAAGCTATTGAATGACCCTTTGCCATATTGTCACATCATAACTTCTACTACACACAAAACTCTTAGAGGACCTAGAGGCGGAATTGTCTTAATGGGGAAAGATTTTCCAAATCCTTGGGGAAGAACAACAAAAAAAGGGGAAACTATTTTGATGTCAGCTATTTTAAACAGTGCTGTATTTCCTGGAATGCAAGGTGGTCCACTTGAACATGTGATAGCTGCAAAGGCAGTTGCTTTTTATGAGGCGGGACAAAGTACTTATACAGATTATGCAGCGCAAGTAATAAGGAACGCAAAAGCAATGTCAGACGCCTTTATTGGTAAGGGATATAACATCATTTCAGGAGGAACAGACAATCATTTGATGTTGATAGATTTACGTTCTAAGTACCCTGATGTGACAGGAAAAGAGGCAGAGAATGCATTAGTAAAAGCACATATCACAGTGAATAAAAACATGGTTCCATTTGATTCAAGAACACCGCTTCATACGTCAGGGATCAGAGTAGGTACCGCTGCACTGACTACAAGAGGTCTGAAAGAGGAAGATTTTGGCATGATAGTAGAGTGGATGGATGAAGTGATAGAAGGGAGAAACTCAGATTCCATCATAAATAACATGAAAGAAAAGGTAAAAGTATTTATGCAAAAATATCCATTGTACTAGTAACAAAGTTGACTTAGTTCAACTAATTGTGCAAAACCAGATAAGAATTTTAACTTATTTTACTAAACAGATAAAAATTTGTCCAATATATTAGAATATGTAGAATAACAGATTAGTTAGAAAACAAAAACCCAATATCTATATAAATAACTGATTATCAATCACATATATTTATTTTTTATACCTTGAAAATGTGCATAAATGTGGAAAAATTATTTGCAAAAAACTAACTAGACGCTTTCAATTATATCTATATTTACACCATCGTTTAATCCCTGACTCAGTAACATAGTATGGAAAACAAATTAAAGCGCGATTTAGCCTTGATAAACCTTGTTTCAGATTTCGAATCTAAGTATGAACAAGGGGATTTGGGTTATGTGGACGAAAAGGTATACTTCCAAGTTTTGGAATTTTACGAAGATGAATATTTAATGGAGAAAGCTTTGGAAATAGTTGATCATGCCATCCAGCAATATCAATATAGATCAGAGTTTTATATAATCAAAGCTAGGTTTTTGTTAAATACTCATAAACTTAGTGAATGTATAGCAACCCTTGAAAAAGCTGAGACAATTGCTCCTTATGAAAATGAAATATTTTTCATTAAAGCGCGTGCTTTCGCTATTTTAAAAGATTTTGCCAGTGCTCAATATATTTTAGATCAATTGCGAGACGGTGCAACAAAGTCTGATCTTGTTGAAATTTTAATTGCTGAATCTTTTATTTGGGAACATATGAAAGATTATAGTGCGATGTATGATTCATTGGCTGCGGCAGTAAAAATAGATAGCTCTAATGAGGAGGCTATGGAAAGGGTTTGGATCAGTGCAGAATTGTCGCGACGATATGAAGATAGTGTAATTTTACATAAAGAAATAATTGAATCTGATCCTTATAATTATCAAGCGTGGTACAATTTGGGACATGGATACATTTGTACTTGGGAGTATGATAAAGCTATTGAAGCTTTGGAGTATTCATTTATAATCAATCCTAAGTTTGAAAGTGGCTATTTAGATTGTGCTGATACTTGCTTGCAACTCAAATACTATGCGAAAGCACTAGACATCTATATAGATGCTAATAAGAAATTCGGACCCAATAGCGAACTTATGGTAAATATTGCCCAATGCTATATGTATTTGGATAGATTGACTATAGCTAAGCAATGGGTGTTAAGATCAATTAAATTGGATAGTTATAATGATGAAGCATATTTTTTACTTGGAGAATGTTATGCCAAAGAAAAAATATGGTACAATGCTATCAATGCCTATCAAAAAGCTATCCAGTTGGAAGATAGAAGAGAGGAATATTATTTAGGCTTGGCCAAATCATTTTGGGCTGTGGAGGATTATAATAAAGCCACCATCAATTTTCAGATGGCTACACAGACTGGCCCAGAAGAAACTTTGTATTGGCGAGAATATACAATCTTCTTGACTAAGCTTGGTCTTTATGATGAGGCATTACAGGTTATGGATGAGGCCGAAGATTATACCTATGGAGTGGATTTGATATTCTGCAGAGCAGCAATTCATTATATGCTAAAGGATAGGGAAGAAGCCAAATCATTATTTGAAGAAGGATTGATAGAAGATAATACTCAATTTGAATATTGTTATCAGATAGCACCTGAAATGAAAGTTGATAAAGAATTTAACTCAATGATTCGATATTTTACAGAGTAAGCTCTGTATTTACAAATAAAACTCTTTTAATAACCAAGACTGAAGAGCACTTCTCATACAGATGAGAGTGCTCTTTTTTATGATAGTGTACTCTATCAATCACAAAATACCATTTTAATTTTTTTTATGGAGATTAGGCCGACAGTATATTTGTATTGCGATCAAGTGACGCCAAGAGTAACGTATACTTTTCAATTTATTTTTGAGGATGTGTTGCAATTATCTTGGCAAATACTGGATACTTTAGCTGATCTTCCTACTAATGGTGTTTTAATCAACTATTCATCACGGAAACAATTCGGTGGAATTTACATTGAACCCAATGGACTATTGTCAGAGCATGAGATAAAAAATGAAGCTTTAGAATCAATAAGAGAAGTTTTAAATCAAATAAAATCTGGTCAGTTTGATGTCGATATATTTAGTTTCATTTTCTTTTCTATTACAAGGTATGAAGAGTATTTGATAAAAGAAAGGGATAATTTAGGACGCTTTCTATACCGTAATAGCATTCTCAATGATGCAAAATTGGGATTGCATCCCTTTGTAGATTTAACATTGAGATGGCTTTGTCAAAAAATGCATGAGAGCTACCCACATATCCAAGTACCCTGCAACATGCAATATAATTTTGTTTCAACCGTAGATGTAGATCAACCTTGGCAATATGCTCACAAGGGTATAAATAATTTTCTAGGAATATTAAGGGACATTATCTCTATAAAGTTTCGTGAAATTGGGTCACGACTCAATTCTATTTTAAAACCGGAAACTGATACTTTTAATCAGTTTGATCGTATAGCTACAATACATAAACAATATGGAATTGACAAACCGATTTATTTTTTCTTGTTAGGTTTTAGAAGAAATAAATTGGACAGAAATCATAAGCCAAGCAATAAAAAGTTAATAAAATTAATACAATCACTTAGTGTACATCACACTATTGGTTTGCATCCCTCCTACAGATCAAATAAAAAAACAAAATTTCTTCAAAAGGAAAAAGCAGCGCTTGAAAAAATTTTGCAAGTAAATGCTATCTATTCTAGGCAGCATTTTATATTATTAGACTTACCTAAAACGTATAGAACACTAAATGAAATAGGAATAAAACATGATTTTAGTATGGGATATCCGGATTGTGTGGGTTATAGAGCGGGTACGGGATATAATTTCTTTTGGTATGACCTCAAAAATGAGCAAAAGACAGATCTCATCATTCATCCTTTTACAGTGATGGATGTTACTTTACAAAAATATATGGGCTTAAAACCGAATGAGGCTATTGATTTCTATTATGAACTTGTGAAAACAGCAAGACAGACTGGAACACCAATGACAATAATATGGCATAACAATTCGCTTTCTGATGCAGGCGATTGGAAGGGTTGGGACAAGGTGTATAGTTATTTACTAAAAATCAGTAAGTAGTAATAATCAATATTTAGGTTTAGAGATGGCTGGACAGGTGATACCTCCAAAATAGCGACTGAATCCAATACTTAAAAAGGCATAACTATCCTTATTTTTCGTATCACCTCTTTGTCTTTCTGCATCACCGATGCCTGGGATTAAAGACCTATCAGAAAGAAGTACAGCAATTTCTCCTCTATTGCCTTCTAATGTTTCTTTGTCCGGATATACACTACTGACATCATCCAAATAATCTGTAAAAAGAAACCGTGTACTAAATTCAATAAAAAAGCTCGTATTTTTTGTAGTACTCCATTTGAAACCACCTCCTAAAACCCATCCAGCATTGACAGGATTGTATTCCTGGCCAGGTAGCTGACCTTCAGTGCCATATTCTCTTAAATAGTAAGTTTCACCATTCATTTCAGTCGTAGGGTTGAAGCGAAATATGTTGAAACCACCAAAAAAATATGGTGTTTTATTGTATATCTTGCTACCGTAGTCAAACCTAAAAAAATTAAATTCTATCAAATTTGTGAAATCAAAAATGTTTGACTCAAAGTTCAAATTACGGTTATGTTCATAATTATTAGTCGAAGAAGCGTCATCTGCCCCAACATGGCCATAATTAAAGGATGTCCTCAAAGATACTCGACTATTGAAATTGTATTTGCCTAAAACACCAAATGCTAATCCTGGTTTCTGTATTCGAAGTGTGGTATTCAGATCGCCAAAATAAGCACTGCTTCCAATCCATCCACCTAATTCAATACCTTTTTGACTATATGTCTGAAGTGTACAGATGGTAAATATAGTGACTGTTATAAAAAAAATTCTCATACTTCTCTTATGATCAAACGAAACTAACGCATTAATAAAACATCTTATTATTGAGTCAATTCATTAGATCGCTTTGTTTTATGAAATTAACTAAACATTTGAATTAAATCATCGATAGAAATGATTTCTTGATCACCGGAGATCATGTTTTTCAATGTAATGGAATGATTTTCCATCTCATCAGCACCGATAATGCCAACATAAGGAACATTCCTCGCATTGGCGTAGGCCATTTGTTTTTTCAGTTTTGATGGCTCGGGATAGAGATCTGATTGTATGCCATTTTGCCTTAGTTTTGATATCACATTGAAGGCATACATATGTGCTTTTTCATCCAATCCGATCAATAATATGCTCACATCTTTTTGAAGGTCTTCGGGAAATAAGTTTAATTCTTCCATTACGTCATACATTCTCTCGGCACCAAATGAAATCCCAACTCCAGAGACATTTTTCAGCCCGAATACTCCTGTCAGATCATCATATCGACCGCCACCTCCTATACTTCCCATTTTGAATCCTGGATAATGACTTTCATCCACCTTTACTTCAAAAATACAACCTGTATAATAATTCAAACCTCGTGCCAGAGTGATGTCAAATGACACATTAGCCACACTATCACTTAAATATTCCAAGACATTGTTGACTTCTTTGATTCCAAATGCGCCAATTGAATTATCGCCAAACAATTCAGATAACTCATCTAAGGTGGTGCAACTTAAACACTTCAAAATCATGCTTATAGCATTTTCTGGAATATCTCTGTCTGCCAATTCCTTTTTTACACCATCAAATCCTATTTTGTCTAATTTATCAATAGCCATTGTCATATCCATGAATTGATCAGGAATATGGGATAGTTCTGCAATTCCTAGCAAAATCTTCCTATTATTGATAAGAATTTTAGATTTTATATTGAGTTTATTGAGCACACTTGCATAAATTTGAACTAACTCAGCTTCATACATTAATGAAGAAGAGCCGACTACATCAGCATCACACTGGTAAAACTCTTGGTATCTACCTCTTTGAGGTCTATCTGCTCTCCATACAGGCTGGATTTGATACCGTTTGAATGGAAAAGTGATATCATTTTGATGCATCACAACAAATCTTGCAAAAGGTACAGTGAGATCATATCTTAATCCTCTCTTAGAAATCGTAGGTAATACTTTGTTTGAATTCTTAGCTTGTAAGTCATCCAAATGTGCATCAGCTAAGAAATCTCCATTATTCAGAACTTTAAATAATAGTTTGTCACCTTCTACTCCATATTTTCCAGTCAGTGTAGAAAGGTTTTCAAGTGTAGGAGTTTCTATTGGCAGATAGCCGAAAGTTTTAAAGGCGCTTTCAATGATATCAAATATATACTTTCGTTTGCGAATCTGTGCCGGCAAAAAGTCTCTGGTACCTTTTGGAATGGATGGCTTCATAAATGTGTAAAAAATTTTGTCAAAGGTACACAATTTTCTGAAAAGAAAAAGCCGATCATTCATATATGAGTGATCGGCTTAATTTATAATGTATTGATATTATAAAGAATACGTCAATCCTATCACATAATATGACTGAAGCTTATCTCCAATGTTCAATAATTTTCCTTCTTGAGGGCTATATCTTAATGCATGTTCAATACCTACACCTATACCATTAAAGATTTTGAATCCAAACCAGTTAGTCCATGTCCCATTATGAAGCGATGGGTCAGAATTTTTATAACTTAAAAATGCAGAAAGGTTTGATCTCCATGCAATACCTTTATAAATTGTGGTATTATAGTCACCCATGATTTTACAACCAAGAGATGATGTAAAAGAATCATTGTCTGAAAATATAAAATTATAGTTTAATGGATGAAATACGAGTACCATATTTTTGATTGGCGTATAAGTTACACCTACTCCTAAGTCAAGATAACCAGGATTATTGAAAGCGCTTACTTTTTTATTTGTCAAGGTGTCAGTATAACTTAATATAGATGATCGATATTCACCCAAAGCAGATGCAGCCAGTTTTGAACTGATTTTATATCCAAATAACGACGATACAGATAATTGGTCAGCAACTGGTTGAAACTTTGCATCAGATTCGCCATCGATGTTTTGTTTTTGCCAGCCTAAGTTCAAAGAAGCTTTATTATTCCAGAAATATTTATTGGCGTTATGATTTAAAAACCCATTTAGCGAACCATTAATAAGGCTAGTTTTAGAGTTTTTCAAATTTGCTGCAGCATACCAATCATTTCTGCTTGAAAAATTTGCGCCGATTAGACCAAAAAAGCCTTTATACCATCCAGGGTAAGTGGCAATTTTACCATTTACTGCATCAATTTCTGCTTTCAAAGCATCAGATTCAGCAACTACTGGTGCTAATTTTGCTTCCAAATCACTTTTCTGCTTTTTTAAATCTTCCAGAGTTTGTGCTGAAATATAAGTAAAGGTTAGGGATAATAAAATTAACGTAAAAAGATGTCTCATAAATATTTGTTTAATTTGTGTTATGAATAATTGTTAAAAATCCAATTTAGTGGAAGATTTCGATATTTTCCCTTATCAGTTTACTTAAGGGAATTATGACATTTCGATCTTCAGTTTCTAAGGTTATGGAAGTTTTGTCAAACTCCAAAATTCTACCTTCTACACCTTGTATTCTGACTTTGTCACCAATTTTAAACCGATCTTTTGTATAAAATGATGCTAAAAAGCTAGAAACAATTTCTTTCGATGATAGTCCATATCCAATTGAAAAAGCGAGAACTCCGCCTGCTATTACAATAGAAATGTTCTGTTCTATAAACTTTGTATTAATTTTTGCTTGTGATAATGCAACTATCAGTATATTAATGAAAACAAAGTAAAACACAAATGCAGAGATGATGCCTGCTGAAGGCATACCCAAACTTTTGCAAGTCGTATGTACGATGTTTTTTAAAAAATCTGCGAGTAATATTCCGGCAATAAGAATGATAAATGCAGCAATCAAATTGGGTACAAACTGGATAAAATCCCGTATGAGCTCTGCTAACACAGGCATATCCAAAACACCTATAGCAGTCATTACAAAGACTAACAATATAAAGAAATAGAGAATTTTTCCAAATATTTGGGATAGTTTTATTTCAATATTATTCTTTTGTAAAATATCAATTGAATTGACTTTATTACCCAAATCGTCCAAATTCATTTTTTTGGCCATTTGAATCACTATCTTTTTACTAATACTAGCAATTACGTAGCCAATAATGAAGATAACAATGGCTGTGATAAATTTTGGGATGGCTTTTAACAAACCAAACAACATTTCTGTCAATGCTTGTTGTATCTCTGCTCCAAAAATGAGTGTAAATCCTATCATACCTTTTATTTAACTTTTGGAAATTGGGATTCCTTCTTGTTGTTATTTTCCAATGATTTGGAAATTACGTTGAAAACTTTGGGTAAGAATAGGTCAACTAAGTTTGAAGCAAGGCCAAACATTCCAATATTAGTGTTTAAATTTGTCATTGTTTGTTGCCCGTCATCGGGTCTCTTCGAAATCAGAATTTCTTCTAACTCTTTAAAATTATTTTTATTCATTCTTTTTATAACCAAACTAAACTTCCATACCATCTTTGTACATGGTATTATATACCTTTAAAAACCTTTCTTTTGCTCTTAGAAGCTTCATTTTTACTGCACTTTCAGTCTTACCTACTACATCACAAATATCTCTTATGGTCATCTCATCTTGATACTTCATCATGAGAATACTTTTGTCATCTGCATGTAGTTCTGAAAGTACAATTTTTAATCTGTGCACATTTGTTTCCAAAATCTCTGCATCATGTAAGGCATCATCATAAGTATCTATTCTGTTGTAATCTTGTATTTGATAAACAATCTGCTTTTGGTCTTTTCGGATCAAATCGATGCAATAATTGTAGGTAATAGAATACAACCAAGTAGAGAATTTAGATCGACCACTAAATTTAGACACACTTAAGAGAACTTTTATAAATATATCTTGTGTCGCATCCTCTGCAAGTTCTGGTTCTTTCAGCATAGAAACACATTTCGCAAAAACTTTATTACTATATCTCTCATATAATAGATTAAAGTAATTGACATTTTGAGTCAATAAATACTGATCTAATGCTTCTTCATCAGAACAGCCTTTTAACTGGCTGTTTACGATTATGGGGTTTAAGAGATTAACTATCAAAATATGTCTAATCTTTTGAAGATAATGCCTGATTAAAGACGTAAAAAGGTTAAAAAGTCTCACAAAATTATTAAAAAAAACAAGGAACCAAATTTTTATCTAAAATTTTATTATTTAGTAATTAAGGGTTTATGCTTTTTTTACATCAAATTCAAATATTAAAGCTAAGTTAAAAAATAAAATTAGTGTAACCGGTGTTTAATATGAATGTCTTTATTATAGTTAATCAATTATTCTAAAAAATTAAAATTTTTGTAAAATGAGAAGCGTAGTGTTATTAAGTATATTAATATTTATTTTTGGAGGTACTACCATGCTATCCGCTCAAAGTGAAACAATAAAGGGAAAGAAAGAACTTCCTGAACAGGCATCACAAGTGGCAAAAGATAAAACCCAGCAAAATCAAGTTGAAAAGCAAGAGAAAGATATTCAAAAAGATGCAAAAGAAGCAGAGAAGCAAGCTAAAAAGGAAACCAAAGCCGCTGAGAAAGAGGCAAGAAAACAAGGTAAAAATGCCATGAAAAATGGCAATAAGAGTAAGAATGATTTGGATAAAAAAGGTAAAATAAAGCACAAAAACCTTATGGATCGCGCAAAAAAACAAATGGAAGGAAATCCAAAGTATAAAAAAGATCAAAATGAAAAACCTTCAAAAAAACCTAAATTAGAAGATGTAAAAGCAGTGGAATCTCCTAAAATATAAAATTAAATATATTGGTTTAAAAAGGAGAGGTACAATTTTGTACATCTCCTTTTTTTTGTTAGATATTTTTTCTTAAAAACTCTAATATTGGTTTTAATATGGAATTTTTAAATTTTAAATAAGATCATATAATGCATTGATATTCAGTATTTAATATATCTTGTATACATTGTAATACTCATGACATTAAATTATTTTATATATTTTATCAAAAAATATTATAAAAAATTATATGTATTAAGGATTGTAAATTACCTTTGTATTTCCAATACCTGATAATTACCTTTCTTTCTACTTGATCGGGGTAATTTTAGAATGATATAGAATTTTATATACCATAAAATTCTGTCATTATGAATCATTTAGCATTAGACTATTATTCCCCGAAATTTAACGTTTTAAAAGAGCAATTCTTTAGCAAAAAGGTCTTTTTATTACATCTATTAGTTTGGACTTTTTTTAGTTTTGGTATCGCTCAAGATTTTGAAATTACCTATTCTGGAGGGTCAGTTATTAGTACTTGCAACGGTTCCATTAACCAGTGCTTGACAATAAAAAATATTTCAGGGACGACCATTACAGATATCAATGCTACTTTGGAATTTCCGCCATCTGCAACTATCAGTAATGTCGTTATTACGCCAAATTCAATCACTTTTGACAGTGGTACATCCACTCTTGATGAATTTGATTTGGATGACAATAGCGAAGTTATGGTCTGTTTTGATATGTCAGTAGATTGCAGTGCGTTTCCTGGCCCCATGACATATGGTATAGATCTAATATATGGTCCAATGGCATCTGGGACATTTTCAAGTACTTCAGATGACATAGCTATTACTGCCGCTACACTAGCCTTTGTATCTCCACCTTCTGGAACAGCAAATGTCAATTGGGGAGATATACTTACTTATAACGTTACAGTCATGAATAGCGGCACTGGTACTACAACCGGTGGAAAATATTGTATTCAGAGCGGTACTAACATTTCGCTCACTTCTGTGGAAATGGGTGGTACACCACTCACGCCTTCTGCTTCATCTCCTTCAGGCTATATGTGTTTTGATTTACCTGTGATAGCAACTACTAGTAATATTGTGGTAACCGAAAAATGGGAAGTAATAAATTGTACTTCTCCTGCAATAACAACAATAAGTAGACAACTCCGTTATGGATGTGGCGCTACTCCAGATTGCTTCACATCATCAGTGTCTTCCAATAATGTCAATGTATTAAAACCCACCAATAGCATGTCTATTGCAACTGTAACACCTACTTTAATGTCCATATGTGGATCAGAGGAAGAGGTGCAAGTGACCATTACAAATACTGGAGGTCCAAATGATGTTTTAGCAGGAATAAAGGGAATTTTAAATTTGCCATCAGGATTTATTCAAACAGGTATCTCAGGTGGAGGAGTTACTTATGTACCTGGGCAAGATTCACTAAATATTCCAGACCTAAATCCTGGTGCATCCTTGTCGTTTAAGGTAAAAGTCCGAGCGACATGCACTGTGGCTTCTGGGTCATATTCTTTTAGTTTTTTTGCAAGAAATATACCTCAGCTGTGCATTCAAAACAATGCACATCAGGTCAATACAAGCTTTATCCCAGTACAATCAGCCGATTTGTCTATCACAGCTTCAACACCTGCGACATTGACTCCGTATGCTGGCGGCACTTATACGATCAATAATACGATTGCAAATGGAGGTAATGGGGCCATTGACTCAGTGTTGTATTGCGTATATGTACATCCAAATGCAACATTGACAGCATTAACCATAGCTGGAATGAACATACCATTATATTCTAGTTCACCTACCCAGATTTGCTATATAATAGACAGAACCTTGCTAGATGCTGCATTGGGTGTAGGAGTTCCATTTATGGGTAATACAATCCAAGTGGTAGAAACTTGGAACTTTGTAAGTTGTAACTTTCCTTCTAGTGATTTGCAGAGAACTACTAGTTTTGGTTGTCAAAATCAGACTTGTAATACATCCAATGTCAACGCCACAGGTGTAACTTTCGGAGATGCGATACCTGATGTATCAATGTCTATCAATTCTGCCACAAGACCGGCATGTTTTGTCGATAATCCATCAATAATTATTGTTAGAATTACGAATACAGGTACTGCTCCATTGTCGCAACTGGTTTATACCATCAATGCTGGAAATAATGCCATTGACGTTGCATCTGTACAGATCAAAGATGCTACAGGAAATTTTGTGTCAGATCAAATGTTGGACATTGTCACTTCTCCAGCACATTGCTCAGGTGGTGTCCGTACTGTCAGAGACACACTCCGCAATGTCAATATTGCAGCTGGAAGTTTTATAGATATTCAATACAATTTGCTACATTATTGTGCATGTACTTCAGGGTGTAGTACCAATGACATATATTATAGTAGTGTTAGAATTAATAGCTATACTGAAAATTGTGGACATAGATTTACCTCAGATGCAAGAGTAGAGACTGCTGATTATGATGCCTATATTAACGGTTATGTAGAGGGAACTCAGGATTTGTTAAGTACTGGGAATGTCCAGTATACAGTCACTAGTATGGAAATGGACTGGTTTAATAGTAGTTATCAAGATGCCTATATCGAAACCAAATTTACGTTGCCACAAGGCATTGACTATAGTCCAAATTCCATAGTATGGACAGATCCAGACGGACGAGTTTTCCCTGTGGCATCTGAAACTTATATGGATGGTGGTATAGGAGCTCCTGATATGTTGGTGGTTAGGTGGGAGAATGCATCGAGACCTTCAGGGTTTATTTTTAGTGGTGGCAATAATTTCAATTTTGATGTGGTGAGTGATTGTAGTGAAAGAGTTGTTGCTGGTTGTTCTCAATACTGGGATTTAAATATCACGGCACAGACGAATCTCACAATTGATCCCACTTGTACCAATTGCCCTACAAGATGTATTTGGAGTAATCCATCTTTGAATATGAGATTGCATTGTCCTGGTCCTGGCCCATGTTCATGCGAAGGAATGGTTTTTGATGATTTTATTGTGGAAAGAACCAATTTCGGTGTACCTGACAATAATAATGATCGTACACCAGATGGTGCTTCGGTCAACTTAGCTTTAGTAGAAAAAGATAGGTTTATAACAGGAGACACTTTGAATGCTTACTTTGAAGGAACGGTGGCTAATACTTCTTCAACATTTACTTATGGATTTGCAAGCCGTTGATTTGGATAATGCCAATTTCGTGCCATTGACTGCATCAATGTGATTTTGGAATAAGCACAGCTACCATCTATACGCAACAATGCTGTACCACTAACTGCCAGATTTTGGCGGAACAAGATCTGTAGCTGATTTCTCACCCCTTCTGCATTGAATGCATTAGGTTGCAGTATCCCAAGTTCTTATACATTTGATAATAATGACAAATCATTATTTAATATTTCCTACAAGAATTAACGACTTATTTACAGGGATTCAGCGTCTTATAACCATTCCTACACAGTTTTTATTTGTCTGATATTTTTTGGTTTAGGTAATGCTTCATCATTGCAATGACGGGCAGATAGAATATCTCAGATCGTATCAGAAAGAGATATGTCAACTTCAAATTTTGGAGCAATGTGATCTTCTGATTTTTATAAGAAAGACTTTATTTGGGTGGAAGAACTACCGATGAATTTCCATATGAAATCAGAACTATTGGGATACCTAAAGAATTTACATTCACAAAACCTGATGAATTTGTACATAGATTGGATAAATTAGGTATTCGCTTGACGCAAAACATTAATCCAGGAAGTACTAATATCGTAAATGTGGCAATAAATGCTATTCCATTGTCTTTCATTACAGTCACTGACAATACCTTGATGCTTAATACAGAAGTCTATTTGAATAGCCTCGGTGACACGAGAATTCCTACGGATGAAGGATTTACAATTGACTACTATCCTAGGATACAGGGATCATGTAAATCCATCGCAGGAATGTACGACTATAGTTTTAGCCAGATCTTAGGTGTAGATAGTGAGCTGTTTGGAAAGGATACAATACAGATCAATTCAATGACTAAATCATTTGAATATTTGGGAGGAGCTCAGTTACTTGCTAGTGCGGCATCAACCAACGTGAGTATATGTTCTGCAAGTGAAGATGTGAATTTGAATGTGAGAAATCTGACAGAATTTCAATGCTCCAAATTCATTTGTGACATTAAGAAGTCAAGTGGTGGTTTAGTTGGTTTGATCTCATTATGATGCAAATACCCAATATGATTATTACTCCACTGCCGTTTGGTATATATCCATTAGGCAATATAGCCCCTAATGGACAAAAAGATTTGATATTAAGAGTCAGAACTAACAATTGTTCCAAAGATAGTTTGGAATTTGTTGCTGGCTGGGGATGCGAAAATTATCCAACAACTATAGAAGAAGCATTGTGTGCAGATCCTTCCACAATTTACTTTATTCCTGCCAATTCTGGTTTGAATATGAATGTATTGAATCCATCAGTTGATTTAATTACAGATTTATGTAATGAGGTGACTTACGAAGTTGAGATATTAAGCACTAATTTAGGTTTTTTAAGGGATATTTATTTTCAATCTCAATTTGCACCTAATGAAACTTATGTGTCAGGAAGTTTAGAGATGGCTTATCCATCTGTGACAAATGGAGGCACGTATGCAAGTGTAGTCGATCCAACATCAATCGCAGGTGGTTTTGAATTAGATGTTTCGCCATTAAATACATACTTAAATACGGTAGGATTGGTAGGATCAAAAGACCTTGATAGCAATAAAGTGAGTTTAAGATTCAAGACAATCACCTCATGTAATTTTGCATCTGGGTCTAGAGCAAGATTTCTTACTAATGCATATAGTGCTTGCGGTGACCCACTAAGTGCTGTATCCAAAACAGCAGCAAGAATCAGAGTCACATCTGAGCCACCTTCATTTAATGTTGATCTTGCTCTAGGGGATTTGAACCTAAATGCATGCAACAACCAACAAGGATTATCAGTAGTTAATATGGTACTCAATAGTGGATCGCCTTCTGTTAATGATTCAATAAAATATATCTTACCTCCTGGTATTCAATATGTGTCAGGTTCCTATACACCAATTAGTAATGCAGTTTCTTCAGCCCCACTGATCAAAAATGTTGGCGGAATTCAGACGTTGTCATGGCCATTTAAACCAGGTTTAGGCTTAGGATCTAATATTTCTTTCAGTATAAAAGTACAGGCAATTGATATCGGTCAACTTTGTACTGATTATACTATTGTTGTGCAGGCTTATTCAACCATCAACGATATGTGTGGAGCACAAACATGTAATGTTGGTATCATAGCAGGCGAAGGAACCCAAAATGTATCTATTGTCAAACCAAAACTTAAGTTTCAAAATGTAACGGGTACATTAACATTGCTTCCAGCACCAACAAATCAAGTTAAAGCGACCTTCAATGCTACCTTATTGAATATGGGTGCTGCACTTCAAGCTGGATCAACCATCAATATGGATATTTATGATGATGTTGATGGAAATGGATCCTTAAGCTCTAGTGACGTGTTTGTTACTACGGTCTCAGGAACAAATGCGTCTGTCTTGTTGCCAAATCAAACGATATCGATTATGGGAATGAATACCTTTCCTGCTGGGTCGCCATCGATTTGCTCAGTTATTGCTGTTTTAGACCCACAAAATACATGTACTTGTGATTTGGAGACTTCATTCAAGATTAGTCCGGAGATTATTGTAAATATGGAGACCATGCCAGAAGTATGTAGTAGTACTAGCATAGCTGTTGGTCCTGAAGCCACAAGTGGTTATACTGTCGAATGGATAAGCATTGATGGATCAAATCTCTCATTATTATCATCAACTACTTCTACACCGACTAATTTTAGTATGGTCAATAATACAGGCGTAAACCAAACTGTAAAATATGCTATTCGTACCAGTGCAGGTGATGATTGCTATGTGTACGATACTATTTCTATTATAGTTTTTCCTGCATTTATGGATGTAGTGTCTTTGCAAGCATGCCAAAATCAATCGTTTTCTTTGCCAGCAGCAGGGATTTCAGGAACCAATTATATTTGGGTTCCATCAGCTGGACTAACATTTCCAGGCCCTGATGGTCGTTACGCAGTTATTTCCAACGTAAGTTCGGGCACAAGTAATTATGATCTTACATATACAGATGCTAATGGATGCCCAGCAAGTTACAGTTATGAAATTTTAGGGATTGATTGTGGTGTAGCCAATACTAGAATTGGAGACTATGTGTGGTTTGATTTGAATAAAGATGGTATTCAAGATTCTGGAGAAGCACCGATCGAAGGCATGACAGTTAATTTATACAATGCAAATAATGGTTCTATTATTTCTAGTACGACGACAGATGCCACAGGTTATTATCTTTTTGACTATTTACCACAAGGAAGTTATTTTGTTGAGTTTATTCCTTTGGATGGATTTATGGTTACTACGCCTAATCAAGGAACTCAGGGAAGTAATAGTATTGCAAATACCACCACAGGAAGAACTCCGAATTACTTTTTACCTTTAGATAGCGAAACACTTTATGTAGATGCAGGAATGACTGCGATGTGCAATTTAGATATGAGTATCAGTGTAGGAGAGTGTGTTGAAGCTTCTTCATCAACTTTGAAACGCATCGTAACAGTACAATTGGATTGGGAAAATAATGTGTACACTTATCCTTTCTTAAATGGAAGTGATACCATAACGGTGGTTGTTCTAGGCCAAACAGTTAAAGTACCAGTCAATTCTGTAGATGGAGCTCATACTTTTAGTTTTGATTGGCAGCCTGTTTCAAACACAATGGCTGATGGCACAGCGACATTCAAGTACGCACCGATGTGCTCTGCCAATGCAAGTGGAGGTACCTTCGGTCCTTGTACCTTCGACTTGGCTTTGCGGAAAATCATAGTCACTCCATCTACACCACCTTACAAATACGGTGATATTTTACAATATAGAATAGAAGTAGTAAATCAAGGCACGATACCAGCGGCAAATGTTAATATTATTGACTATAAACCAGCAGGTCTTGAGTTTGTTACGGCACAAAATCCTGATTGGTTCTTGAATCCACAGAACAATAGTGAGGCCTTTATTGCTGGACCTATATTACCAGGACAAACAATATCTAAAGAAATATATTATAAAATTTTGATGCATTCTGGAGATTCAAATGCTTGGACAAATTTTGCTGAAATTACACATGCTGAAGATAATAGTGGCAATGATAGGAGTGGCTTTGACATTGATAGTAGCCCAGACAATGACTCTGATAATGACGCAGGCGGAGGGCCAGGTACTTCTGACGATGATCGTTTGGATGGTAATGGTAATGATGATGAAGATGACCATGATGGCGCTAAATTTAGCGTTTTTGACTTAGCACTTGTAAAAACTATTGCAACACCTGGACCATATACTTTTGGACAAGAGGTGCAATTTGATATCACGGTATTCAATCAAGGCAATGAAACAGCCAATAGTATAACAATCATAGACTACATCCCAGCAGGGTATAGCTATAGGCCTGTGAATTCTCCAGCCTGGAGCCATTCATCAGGTTTTGCTACACGGACAATTGTGAATCCATTGCTACCAGGAACGAGTATCACTGTACCTATAATTTTACGAATTGAAAATGCAGCATCAAATCAATATATTAATATTGCTGAAATTTCATCAGCAACCAACAGTAGTGGTTTAGTGGCAACTGACTTTGATGGTGTTTTTGACAACAACCCAAGTAATGACCCTGGAGGAATTCCTGATACAGCATCAGACAATGCTGAGGAAGGGAATGGTACAGGTGTCGGAAGTCCTGAAGTTGGTGATGAAGATAATATGGATGTTGCAAGAGTGGCTGTTCCAGCTATAGAACTTCAAAAATCGGTAGTCAACATCCTTCCAGCATCTAGTGGAAATGTGGCAAATAATGATGTCACTTTTTCACTTACATTACAAAACACAGGCAATGAATCGTTAACCATGTTGACGCTATCTGACAATTTTATTGCACAGTTTGGCGGTAGTTTTATAAGAATAGTCAATATGCCGTCAATCTTCTCGTCGACAGCTACAACCAATCCAACATTAAATGCAAGTTTCAATGGCGGTGTAAATGATCAAATTTTTAATGGTATTTCAGGTGTTTTGGATCCAACACAAACCATCCAAGTTAGACTTACCTTGGAACTTATGGATGTAGATCCCGCCAATCCATTGGTCAATGAGGCCACCACATCAGGTCAAGATAGGTTCGATACTGTAGTCAGAGATACTGCTCAAGCATTTGTAACCTTACCTACTTGTTTCTTGAAAGTTAATTGCCCTGTTCCTAATCAAGGAAATTACTCATGTGCAGGTGATGTGCCAAGTGCATTTACATCGGTTTCTACTTTCAACTCTGCATTTGGTGTAAACGCTATAGAAAATTATTGCATGACACCAATAATCACCTTTAATGATGTCGTGATTGGATCAGGATGCGCTGCAAGTCCGCAAACAATTACTCGGACTTATACAATCACAGATATGGGTACTCCACCTATTGGAACTCAGTCAGAAACCTGTACTGTCATTTACTCGGTAGTAGATAGTATCAAGCCTGTATTCATGACACCACCATGCAATTTGTATCTTGAATGTGGCGCAGCCACTAACACAACAACCATCAATACATGGTTAACAATGAATGGGAAATCGGTTGCTGCAGATAATTGTGATGCAAGCGTTACAATCACAAATAGTCTAATTGAGACCAATACCATTTGTGGAAATTCAACAGTTAGAAAATATAAATTCACTGCCACAGATGATTGTGGTAATGAGATCGACTCATATGGTTTTGTTTATTTTGAAGATAGAGTTGCGCCTGTTTTAACTTTACCAACGGCTACAAGTAGTGTAGCTTGTAATGGTAACATATCAACAGCAGTTACAACATGGCTTAACTCGGCTTCTGCAAATGATCAATGTGGTGGAACAGTAAGAATTACCTCAGCCCAGATAAATGAAGTCAATGGTTGCAGCGGGGTGAATTCAAGAACCACTAGAACATACTTATTTACAGCCACCGACGGATGTGGAAACGCATCCACAAATACCGCCACCTTTACCATCACAGATAATACAGCACCTACGATAGCGGCACCTGCTAATTTGATGATAACGTGCGGACAGGATAATGGTGCAGCTATTGTAGATTGGTTGGATAATTATACGGTGACAGAAGCCTGCCAAACCTACACGGTCACCAATAATTATACAGGTGTAATACCAAATTTATGTGGAGGCAGTCAAACAATAACATGGACAGTAACAGATGACTGTGGTGCTACTGGAACGTCGAGTGCGATGATCATTGCGAGCAATGACGCCACTCCACCTGTATTCAGCAATTGCCCTTCAGATATTGTAGTAAATGTGGATGTAGACTTATGTACTTCAAATGTAGTTTATAGTACGCCAGTGGCAACGGATTGTAATGGTCCTGTGACAGTAGTAAGAACTGCGGGCATAGCATCAGGATCTACTTTCCCACTTGGAGTGACGACGATCACATTTACAGCAACAGACAGATGTAATAATACAAGTACATGCAGCTTTGACATTACGGTAGTGGACTCAGATGTACCTACCATCAACTGCCCTGACAATGATGTGGCAGTATGTGCCAATGGAAGCTGCGTATGGCGGAGTACTGCTGCGCTCAATCCAATAGGCGTGGAGAATTGTCCAGGATCAAATATAAGCTATGTGATTACTGGGGAAACAACTGGAATGGGTAGCGGAAATGTACCACCGAATACCAGTTTTGCCTTGGGCACCTCTGTGGTGACTTACACTATTATGGCAGATAATGGGCAGACATCGAGTTGCAGCTTTAATGTAGTAGTCAGTGATTGTACCGTTCCTGTAATCACTTGTCCTTCCAATTTATTGTTGGAATGTGCTGACGCAAACAATGGCACATTGATCAACAATTGGCTAACTTCCGCTACAGCCTTAGACAATTGTACTGCTGTACCAGTGGAAACAACATTATTGATCAATACTGTAGTCCAATGCGGAAATACAGAAAGAAGATTATATAAATTCACTGCTACCGATGATGCTGGCAATAAAGATGAGTGTTTTGCTGAAGTGATCATAAATGATACTACTATACCATCTATCCAGGTCAATTCAGCACCACTAACGGTGGATTGCAATGGCAATGGCAATAGCGAACAATTGTTAGATTGGCTAAATAATAATGGTGGTGCATCGGCAATAGATCTTTGTGGAGGCTTAACATGGTCAAATGATTTCGGAAGTATTTCTGATCTTTGTGCATCCACAGGTTCTTCAACAGTGATCTTTACTGTCACTGACGATTGTGGAAACACTAATACTACTCAAGCTACCTTTACCATAAGGGATATTGCCGATCCAGTGTTGACTTGTCCTGCCGACATAACCTTAGAATGCTCTAGTCCATTCAATAATGCCATCATCACATCATGGCTCAATAGCGCGACAGCCGAAGACGTTTGTAGTGGAACATTGCCTGTTACCAATAATTATTCCAGTGTTTTCTCAGCCGGATGTGGATTATCAGGAATTAACACAGTAACGTTTAGCGTGGTAGACCAATGCGGAAATGATGTTATGTGTACAAGAACAATTACTATTAACGATACCACATTACCTACCATTACTAATGCCCCAAGCCCGCAAGTGGTCGAATGCGATGGATCTGGTAATTTATCTCAATTAAATACTTGGCTCAGCAATCAAGGTGGTGCCACAGCAATCGATCAATGCAGTACTCCTGCGCAATTGACATGGAGTACTCCTGTTTTAGTAAACACCCAAATAATTTGTGGTGGTTCAATTGTCTATACCTATAGATTTGAGGTGGTTGATGCTTGCAACAATGCATCCCTACCTGTATTTGCAACTTTTACAATTCAAGATAAATTGTCGCCAATGATCTCAACTCCTGCATCAGACTTGACGGTTGATTGTGATGGATCTGGCAATATTAGTCAATTAGATACATGGTTAAACGCACATGGGAATGCTGTGGCTTCAGATTTATGCAGTACTCCACTTATTTGGCAGTACGATCTTGTAAAATCACAAGGACAATGTGGTAAAACAGGCATATTTACATATCGATTTACAGTCAGCGATGCTTGTGGAAATATCGGCACTTCAGAAGCAGATTTCATTATTAGAGATATTACAGATCCTGATATTACTACAGATGCAACAGATTTCAATGCACAATGCAATGGAGCTTCCAATAGCGTTGACATTCTTAACTGGTTGAATAATAATGGTTTTGCGCAAGCTACGGATGAATGTAATGGTATAGATTGGACAAATGATTATGGAACAATAATAGCAGATTGCGGTACCACCGGAGTTGTCACAGTGACATTTACTGCTACTGATGCCTGTGGTAATTCCAGCACCACGGCTGCTGAGTTTTCTATCACTGACACGACACCACCTGCTTGGGAAATTTTACCTCAAGATCTTAACATGACTTGTGATGGACTCTCAGATCCCGATGCTCAGATCACTGCATGGTTGAATATTGCTGGTGGAGGAGAGGCAGAAGATAGTTGTTCTTTAATAAAATATACAAATGACTTCACAGTTCTTTCTGGAGGTTGTAGTGAAGGTACTGGTAGTGCTTTAGTGACATTTACTGCGACCGATGCTTGTGGCAATTTTGTCACTGCCACTGCCACTGTCAACGTAGAAGATGTCAACCCACCTTATTTTAGCATACAAGCGAGAGATACAATTGTGGAATGTGACGGCTCAGGTAATATTTCTGACTTGAATTCATGGCTCAATAATCACGGTGGAGCGCGTGCATCTGATAATTGCAGCGAACCATTGACTTGGAATTATTCACTTATCAACACAGTACAGGGATGCGGTAGAACCAGCACAGCAAGATATGCATTTACAGCGACAGATGCGTGTGATAATACCAGCGTTACTACTGAAGCACTATTTATTATTAAGGATACTTCAGCTCCTACATTTGATGAAGTGCTTCAAGATTCCATTGTACAATGTGATGGCACTGGCAATTTGACACAACTCAATGGATGGCTGGCAGCACATGCGGGTCTTATCGCCGAAGATGTGTGTAATAGCACCGCTACTGTAAGCTTTGATTTGGTCAAAGAAACAAAACTATGTGGTTTGACAGGTACCAGCTTATACAGATTTACTATCACTGATGCATGTGGCAATAATGCTACTGATGAAGCAAGTTTTATCATAGTAGATACGCTTCCGCCGATGATTGTTGGTGGTGCAGATATGGAAATGGAAGAGTGCAACAATCCGTTAAGCGGTAATTATCCAGAATTTGATTTTTGGCTAACAAATCACGCAGGTGCTTCAGCAACAGACATATGTGGCGGATATTCTTGGAGCAATAATTACAATCCAAATAACTGGGAAACAAGATGTGGAAATACTAGAAGCGTGGATGTTACTTTTTATGTTACCGACATTTGTGACAATGTAGATTCAATAACACATACTTTCAGTATAGGCGATGTCACTCCACCAACATTTACCAACTGTCCAAGTCCTCCAGTAATCGTAGATGCACCTGCAGGATGGTGTAGTGCATTTGCAAATTTTGCAGCAATAAGTGCTACTGACAATTGTAGTACTGTGACAATCACGCAAATAGATAAAACAGGTTATACATCAGGTAGTTTATTTCCAGTAGGTACAACCATCTTGATGTACGAAGCTGATGACGCATGTGGTAACAAAGATACATGCACATTAAAGATCATTGTCAATGATTTTCACACACCACCGACTATAGAATGTCCTGTAGATCTTACTGTCAATAATGATCTTAATATGTGTGGTGCTATAGTTAGAAATATTGCACCAAACGGAATTACTGATAATTGCATCAATAATCTATCTGTAACATACGACATTAGAGATAAAGACAATAATATAGTGACCTGTGGGTTCAACGATGCTAGCGGATTTAAGTTTTCTGTTGGTAAAAACATTGTGAATTATACAATCAAAGATCAACCACTTTTGCTCATCACAGAAATTATAAATGATGGTATAGTGAGTGGTATAGAAATTACAAACTTCGGACCTGCTAAATACAATATCGCCTGTCTGTCAATGGAGAGAATCGGCACAAGTCCTGAAGTATTTATTGTACCAGACGCTATATTAGATGCCGGATCAGTCTATACTCATAATTTTACTCCTGTGCCTGTAGGCTCACCAGCTGCTTATCAAATCAGATATTATGATAATTTCATCGATGGTGTGGCTATTAATGGATTTTCTCCATCAGAATTTTCTTGGACAGGGTCATTGATGTCAAATGCGGTATTTAGAACAAGGATATGTGATACAAATTCTAACCTTGATTTCAGTGCAGCGGATGATTGCAATCTTCCAACTTATGGCTTTATCAACCCTAGCCTTCCTATACTGCCTGATAATGGCGCAGTCACATCACTTCAAAGTAGGCCACCATCAATAGATGTGTGCAGTTTTATGGTCACGGTTGTGGATAATGAAAATCCTTATTGTGCCGAATTTGATACGGTGCAATATGTACCTGTGACTCTGCCGCTTGCTATAGGACAAGGCTCTTGTACTTCAGCGTCTTTAACCGTACCTGTTTCCGCAGTAGATCAGGTAGCAGATGTAAACATTCTGAATCTCGAAGGCACATATCCTGATATGGGAGGATTGACATTCAAGTTGATAAGTCCTCAAGGGACAGAAATTACATTATTTGACCGTTTATGTTCAGGTACTGATAATTTTGATATCAATCTGGATGATGAAGCTTCAAGCACTATTTCTTCAGTGACTTGCGCTCCAGCAGGACAAAACAGTACTTTCAAACCATTAAAACCATTTAAAACGTTCTTTGGTGAGAAAGCTAGTGGCACTTGGACATTGGAAGTATTTACAGCACTTCCATTGAATGGACAATTGACAAGTTTTGAGTTGGAAATAATAAAACTATTCCCATATAGTCAAAGAGATACAATGTTAAATAATGATCCAGGAATATGTGGAGCAGCATTCACATGGCAGCATCCGAGAATTGGAGATAATTGTTGTATTGGCACAATAAGGGTTGATTATACCACAGATGATGACATCAAAGTGCCTGCAAGCGGTCCTATTCCTGGCATGGGAGGCCAAATCACATCTCAAAACTTTGAAGTAGGAACGACTACAGTCACTTACACGCTTACAGATCAGTACGGTAATGTCTCTCAATGCAGTTTTGATGTCACTATCATGGACAACGAGAAACCTATCATTGCACCGAACTCATGTACCGATATCACAGTTCAATTGCAGGGTACACAATGTGAAACCAATGTGACTTATCCGATATTGACCGCAATGGATAATTGTAGTATTGACTCGGTTCAATACAATCCACCTGTTGGACATCTATTCCCTATTGGAACTACAGAAGTACAAGTTGTTGTCTTTGACCCAAGTGGCAATAGTGATACCTGCACATTTGATGTCATCGTACTTCCATACATTCCTACGTCGAATAGCATGGCATGTAAACAGGAAATCAACCTTTCATTAGATGCCACATGTACTGCATATATCACAGCAGGAATGGTATTGTCAGGAACAAATTTTGGATGCTATGATGATTATTGTATCACTTTGATGTACCCTGATGGTACAATCTTGGGGACAAATATGGATAGTACACACAAAGTGGATATAACACATGTTGGCAAAAAGATAACAGTTAAAATTTGTGAAGATTGCAGTTCTACGGCCAATTGTTGCTGGACAACAGTAAATGTCGAAGAAAAGCTCATTCCTCAGATTGATTGCCCAGAGGATATTACTATTCAATGTAATGAAACAGATGATCCTAAATTCACAGGTTTGCCAGTACTAAAATCATGCGAACCAAATATTGAAATCACTTTTGTTGATGAATACACTGACAATGAATATTGTGGTGATCCTAGAGCTGTAATCCAAAGGGTTTGGACTGTAAGAGATGACGAGAATAATGTCGTCACCTGCAACCAATCAGTAACAGTTGAGAGATTTGATATGGCTCAAATACAGTTCCCAGCGGACTTTGTCCTTGATGATGCATTTGATTGTGATGATGTAACCAAAAATCCAATGCTCATCGATACAAGTGCTACAGGACAGCCTACAATTGATGGCAAAAACATATATGGCGACCATTTGTGTGAATTCAATTTGGGTTATTATGACGAAAAACTGATCGATGTCAATTGTAAAAATAGTTTTGAGATATTGAGACATTGGACCATAAGAGATGAGTGTAGTCCTATATTGCTCAATATTAATCCAATGCGGTATATACAGGCAATAAAAGTGAATGATAGGAAAGCACCAATATTTAGCAAGTGTTTTGATGATGTCACCATATCTACTGTAGATAGAAACTGTACCGGCGAGTACACGCTTCCATCATTATCTGGGCTAGTCCAAGATGGTTGTGGAGATATTAAGTCCATCCAAATAACCGTGGATGGTGGAACTGTTATTGGTGTTGGTAGCGGAGTATTTAAAAGCTATAAGTTTACTAATATGGCGGTCGGAACGCATAATGTCAAAATAAAGGCTATCGATTATTGCCGCAATTTTGCGGTTTGCGAATTTAAAATACAAGTGATAGACAAGACTGCTCCGACTGTAATTTGTAATGATTTGACAGTGATATCTTTGACTTCTGATGGGTCAGCGCGACTGAAAGCGGATGTATTGGATGATGGTAGTTATGATAATTGTGGCGAAGTCTTATTGGAAATATACAGAATGTTACCTTCTTGTGAAATAGATCAAGATACGATTCCGGGACCTGACATTGAGCTTTGTTGTGAAGATATAGCTAATAGCCCGGTACAAATAGTACTGAGAGCTTGGGATGATGCTAATAAAGATGGTATTTATGGAAATGAAGGTGATAATTACTCCGAATGCATGAGTAATATAAAGGTTGAATACAAGTTATTGCCTGATTTTGTTTGCCCTAATGACATCACTATCAATTGTACCCAAGATCAAACGGATCTGAATATCACAGGTAAACCAGAGCTTTATACCGCTTGTGGTGCTCCTAAAGTATTGTATGTTGATCTTGACGTTTCACTCAATAGTTGTGGTATCGGGGGCCTAGTTAGACGATGGTCTGTCGAAAACAAACCTGGGGTAGGTTGTGATCAAATGATCACTATTGAATCAATTAGACCAGTGACAGAAGATTCCATCATTTGGCCAGCAGACACCATCGTCAATTGTTTGAATGTTTTGGCAAGTCAAAATCCTGTCATCAAAGGTGGTGCCTGTGACATGGTGGCATATCAAATGGAAGCGGATACCTTTACTACCGTACCAGACGCTTGTTATAAAATATTGAAAGAATGGACAGTTATTGATTGGTGCCAGTATCAATTGAATGATCCTTCATCAGCAGGCAAATGGACACACCAACAAATTATAAAAGTGGTGGATACTATTGCACCAATCATTTCAAATTGTAATTCAAACGATATTATATTTGTCAATTCCTCTTCTTGTAACATAGATGCGATTACAATATCTGCAGAGGCAAATGACCAATCTTGTGGTACCAACCAACCACTGTTATGGAATTATGGTGTAGATATCAACAATGATGGGCTTGTTGAATTTACTGGAGCACTAAGTGGTAATTCGGTATCAAAACTGATTCAATATCAAGGTATCAAGTCCGCAAAAGTGTATTGGACAGTCACAGACGGATGCAATAACCAGTCATCTTGTGTTCAAAATTATAAAATAAATGACAACAAACCACCACAAGCATATTGTAAGAATCTTGCAGTGAGCTTATCACAAGATGGCTCAGTAGAAGTTTGGGCAAATGACTTTGATAATGGCAGTAGCGATGCCTGTACGCCAAAAGAAAAATTATTGATTTCTTTTTCTGAAAGTTCTATAATACCTTCCAAGACATTTACTTGTGCTGATATCCTTAATGGTGTTTCGCAAGATAAAAATGTGGTAATCTGGTTTGTAGACGAATCTGGAAATAAAGCGTATTGTACCTCGGTATTAAGTCTTCAGGATAACAATGATGCATGTCCAAATTCAACACAAATAGCCAATCTAGGTGGAAAGATTTCTACTGAGTTGGGTGAAAGTATTGACTCTGTTAATGTTGATTTGAAGATTGGCGTTTTAGAGATAGAATCGAAAAATACCCTAAGTGATGAACAGGGCGAATATCTATTCAAAGATCTTTATGAACAGGATGTTTATGAGATATTTCCTTCGAAAGATATAAACTGGATGAATGGAATCAGTACCTTGGATTTAGTATTAATACAAAGACATATTTTGGATATTGAGTCTTTGAAAAGTCCATATCTTCTTATAGCTGCTGACGCAAATAATGATGGCAAGGTGACGGTTGCTGACCTTTCGTTGCTGCGCAAATTGATTTTAGGAGTTATTTCAAACATTAAAGAAAATCAATCTTGGCGGTTTGTAGAAAAGTCATTTGTATTTAAAGATGTGGCATTACCTTGGCCGTTCCCTTCAAAAATCTTTATTGATTCTGTGGACTTATTGACACTCAATGAAGACTTTGTAGGAATTAAAATAGGAGATGTCAATTACAGCGCTGATCCTTCTGCAAGAAGTATAAAAACGGAAGCTCGCAATGCTCAAGATTTCATCATAAACTATCGAATTGAACCCATTCCAGATAATGACAATAGGATGAAAGTCGATTTCTTTGCTGGTGAAAGTGTGCAATTGCATGGTATTCAGATGTCGCTTGATTTGGTGGGAGATACGCCAAAAGTAATTGATGGACAATTAAACATAAGCCATGATGAGATCTATTTTGTCGATGGTCAATGGAGGGTCGCCTTGTCTAATGCTACATTTATAGACAAATCAAGGCCGATTTTCTCCTTAGAGATAGATGTGAATAATCAACTCAGCCTTGGTGCTATGCACTTTAATAGTGAAATTTATACCGGCGATGATATGGTGACCAGATCATTGAAACTGCTAAGATTCGGTCAAAATGTGGGGGCAAATCAGTTTGCGGTACGGCAAAATGTGCCAAATCCTTTCAGAGATGCTACTAGCATACAGTTTGAGTTGCCGACAAAAGATGATGTTGTTTTTGAAGTACATAACAACAAAGGTGACTTAATACACTCTAGCAAACAAACTTATTCTGCAGGACGTAATACGATAGATTTTGTCCGTCAATCGCATATGCCATCTGGAGTATATTATTACACAGTCACTTCATCCGAAGCAAGTACTACATTTAAAATGATAATATTGGAATAATGTTAAAGTAAACCAATTAATCGAAAGGGCAGGTGCAATAAAAGTTGTAGCTGCCCTTTTTATCGAGTACTATTTTTAAAAATACTATCCAAATTCCTGGCCTGAAAAGGGAATTTTTCTCTGTACTTGCTACTGTATGCAAAGTAAAATGTTATGTGTAATGCTATTGGGTTTAGAATTTCTTCTCCAAGTTGAGTCCTTAGTTCTGCTGGAGAGAACCCCATTTCGTAAATGGCATCATCCATAGTGGAAGAGAAATCATCACCGAATGAATCAGTGCCCAATAAAAAAATATAAGCTTCCGCATACGCATGGAATACAATATTATAATAATGTTTTGGACTAAGGATGCTATTGACTGCTTGCTCGAGAGATAATATAATCACACCATCTTCCGTATTAGTTTCTACAGTGTGAAGATATTTTTTATCAGGAGTGTAAAAAGGATGCTTGTACAAGAATATTCTGTCAAAATCACCGATGAGGAGATCTTTGTGATGTAAACCCATTAACACAGCATGTGCACTTATCATAGCTTTAATATCAAATGGCACATCTCTTAACTCTGATCCAACCGATTGGAAAAGTCTCGAGTCAATATACAAAACTAATCTATTCTGAAATAGCTTTTGATCGTTTTCAAACATCTCATTGTACTGTGGAAAATTCTTAATAAGCCAATCCAATAACTTTGGATCAAATTTTGGAGGAAAATGTTGCATACCCCAGTAATCTATTGGGCCATGAAAAACATATAAAGCAACTCCAAGTAAAACAGGTAAAAATATCCATATCGAAAGCGTCCCATCACCAGCATAAAAAAAGATAATGGCTGCTAGTATGACTAATGGAAGGCTTAATAATTTTGACAATGAATACATACTAGGAAATTTTAATTAGGAAGTAATTAAAACTAAAAAAGGTAGCATTGTATTGCACAATGTCTACCTTTTTGTGGTACCTCCCAGATTTGAACTGGGGACACACGGATTTTCAGTCCGTTGCTCTACCAACTGAGCTAAGGTACCTTTTTATTAAAAGCGGTGCAAAAATAAGACGATTCTATGACATAGAATATATTTTGCATCATTGTTTTTTAAAAAATATAACCATTCATATATAAAATGCTTATTATCAGTATCTTAAAACTGATTTACATCCATTTACGTTTGTCAGACTCAACTATATACACAAATGAATCCATCAAATTTTGCGCTGTTTTGAATGTGACATAAGGTATTTTGATGCTTCCTGCTGCAAGAAAGATATGCAGATCTGCCAAATGTTTTCGCCTTTGGTATGGTGACTGCGAAATAGAAACAGACTGAATTTTAAAAATGGGTAATACAATGTTCTTATTACCAAATAGTCCGCCTTTGATGTGTAAAATATTACCATCACTTCTATATCCAAATTTTTTAAATCTCAAATACCTTGAACCTACTAAATATAAAACTAATAGAGCTACCACCATAGCAATCTGGTAACTTTGCACATAACTGAGTCCAATGAATATTAAGCATCCAAGTATACTAATGATTATGGAAAATCTGATAAAATACTGAGGCTGAATTTTTTCAAACTGATAGAGTGGCTTTCCTATGCTATACTTATATAAAGCGTGACTTACATCTTGTATTTGATGATTTGTACATCCTAGAACAGATATTTGTTTTTTGATATCCAACTCAGCACTTGTAGCTTGAAAAAGTGTTAGATCGAAGATTTTCAAAATCCTTTTTAATAGATTGTCATTCCATGCAATGTACTGAATTTTATGATCCATGGCTGAGACTTCTGTTTGGGTAAAAAATCCACGCACAATCTTAAAACCCTTTTGCCCTCTTGAAAACACAAGATCGTAGTTTTTAATGATGGTTTGTATTAAGGAAATGATAATAGATATAACTAGAAACACCAAGAAAAGTGTCATCAACAGCCTAGTATTGAATCCTAAACCATCAAAGTTGTCCGAATATTTATCCAAATCCAAACCTATATCTTTGAGATTTTCATACATCCATAAGAAAAAGACAAGGATAAGCATACCAGACTTCAAGTGATTCTGGGTGATCCCAACTTTAAAAAGTTGGACCATATCCAAGTGTAAGAGTGTAATATAAGTTGGTTGAGTTTCCACAGTTAAGGACTCATCGATTTCATAGCTAGAAGATTTTACCTTTTCATTACTTTTTACAGATAGGATAATATTACGGAGATGTACCGCTTTTTCTTTTTGTAATGCATGAAAATCAAATTCTTGTTTATCAGAACCAGCAGTATCTATTTTCAATTTTACTACATCAAAAATTCTAAGTAATAACGTCTGTTCAAAATTAATGGATTGGATTTTTTCAAAAGGAATAGAAACCTTCTTTGTCGTAAAAACTCCCGTATAAAGCATCAACTCTTTTTCTGATAGAAAGAAGTATGTCCTGTAATAGTTGATGATAGCATAAATACTTGCCAATACTGAAATAAGGATAGCGGAGATGAGAATGTATGAATTTGATTGACCACCTTTTCCTATCACTAATACTACAAAAATGGGCAATAATTGCCTAAAAATAAGTGAAACTGACCTCCATAAAATAGAGATGATGGCTACATATGATTGTCTGGTAGGCACTGAAAAGTCATACTCATTCTTCTTCATCTGAATTTCCAATCACCTTTGTAATAAAAGATTTCATTGCCATAGCGTTTTCATACGTTAGTCCGTGTATTTCCAAATCACTAGAGCTGCCACCAGCAGTATATATTGCCAAAGATGCCAAGCCGAAACGCCTTTCTAAAGGACCTTGTTCTACTTCACAATGCTGAACACGTTTAAAAGGTAGTGTAGTTATAGTACGAAAAAACACACCTGATTTAAAAATGATGTCTTGTTGTCGAACAGCATATCCTCTATATTCATGGTGTTTATAGGTATATGCCAAAACAAGTCCAAAAAAAATGAGAATACCCAAAAACGCAGATAAAAGTAACAATAGTGGAAAATCCAATTCTAATATTAAATAAATAGCAACACATATTGATAACACAACACCCAATATTGCCAAGTTGATCCAAATATTGATGTCTCTATATTTTACTTCAAGAGGTGAAAAGATTACATCCTCAGAAGTAGGCAAATTACTTACATATATTTGATTATTTTCAAATGTTGTGCTGTCCCCTGTATTCAATGCATTACTAATATTTTCTTGGCAAATGTAATAGATTCTGATGAGAATTGAACAAAATATATACCCTGAGGTAAAGCATCTTTATCTATTTTGGATTGTCCAGCGACATGTTCATATTTTTTAATCATTCTCCCCTCCAAGTTTATTAATCTCACATTCCAATTTAGTTCTGATGTGATACCGATGCTTTCTCCTAAGTCCGAAATGGTCACAGAAGAAATCTGTGTATTGAGAACATCACTTGTACAATCTACTTCAGGAAGAGTGAAAAGTAAAGTGCAATCACCCTTATCATTGTCCTGTATACCGATATTATAAGCTTGATTTGCTTCAAGATGTATCACTATTGGCAAGTCAGAGTAATAAAGTGGTGAGATTACTTGATCATTGACTTTTACTTTAAAACTAGAAGATGTGTTTTGATGCGTAAAATTGAGAGTCAAATCAAATTTTCCATCATCACAAGGGCTAAGAGAAATTCTTGGTGAGTTTATTTCGCATGCATCGCAACACTTTGGTTCAGAAAGTCGGATGTCTTCTTTACATTCAGGTTGACCGAGAACATCAAGCAAAAATTTATGGGCGACATCACAATTTGGCTCCAATGGCCCTATTTCGTATACATCTTTATCTTGATATATTGTATCAAAAACAATGTCATTCACTTTCACAATGATGGGTATTTTACCTTTGGCATAAGAATCAAATTTAATAATAGCATAAAATAAACCATTTTCATTACATTCTGATGCCTTTACTGTAAGATTTGTTATATCACATCCTTCGCAGCAAACAGGTCCATATGTTTTTTCAATGACACAGTTTTCGAATTGAATATCTCGTATCACAATATTACTTTTTTGTGGGCAATTTGCGGGAATTGCACTGATAATATAGAAATCCCTACCATACTCGAAGGTACCATAACTTATATTATCCACCTTTATGGTGAAGCCTTGACTTCCATGGCCAGGATTGATGAAAGAGACCTTCAATGAGTAAAAACCATCAATACAATCTTGAGGTACTATACTCACATCCCTAAATCCACAAGTATTGAGAGAACAAGCTATTTCCAAAATTTTGTCTACCGCACAGTCTTGGTTCTTACTATCTCTGACCAAAAACTTATTTCTTTCCTGTGAAAATACGTTTGCAGCCAGCTTGATAGGCAATTGTGAGTACGCATATCTAGCTATGAACTTATCATTGATCAGCAAGTCAAAACTATCACTTGTAGCTGTATGACTAAGATTCATATAGACATATTGCAAAATACTGTCATTGTTGCACTCTATATCGAATCTCATTTCTGCTAGATCACATGATTCATTACAACAAATAGGTGCAGGGAGGTGAATTCCGTCACGGCATTCTGCGTCTTCTTCATCGATAACCACAAATTCATAAATGGTTGTACAATCTCCTTTTAACGGGCCAATTTTATAGGCTTCTTTGCCATAAACGAAAGTATCATAAATGGTGCCATTGCCTCGCACTAAAAATCCTTTTAATCCAGTATTGAATGTATTCATGGTCAAAATAGCATAAAAACTTCCGTCAATACAATCGGTGGTTTTCACGTTGAGATTGTTGATAGTGCAGTCATAAACGCACGTATCAATATGTGGCACTTCTAGAGTTCCAAAACACAATGCATCCTCTTTATCGATGAATAAAAACTCATATGTCCCTTCAGATTTGAATTCCAAATTATCTATTTTGATAGGTAGCTCGTTATAAGCAAATGATCCATAATTATGACCATTTCCACCTATTTTAAAACTATCCTGTGTATTGATGTGATCAAAAGTCAAACGAATAGAAAATGTTTCACTATCCTCATTGCACTCTACTATTTGGTAACGAATATTGTTAAAATTGCAATAGCAATCATTGTTTACAAGTAATGTGTCACAACAATTAGGTTGATCATTGGCACAAACAACTATTTGATTTTTACTTTCAAGTTTGCTGCCTTCTATTTTTATATTTTGCAATGGTAGGTCTTCATATGAATAATATCCTAAGAATTTTCCATTAGCATGTAGATCAAAACCATTTGTGGGGGCGTTTTCATGATTTAATCCAAAGGAAACTAAAAAATTACCGTTTTCACAAAGAGTTGTTACAGCATCTGTGAAATAGATATTACAATTATTTTCACAACATTTTGTACCAAAGTCAATGTAAGTACTACAATTTTCAGTCTCGGCATCACGAGCCACAAATTCATAACTGGTGGAGCAATCTGCATTAAAACCTTCTAAGCCCAAGGGCAATTGATTATAACTGAATTTTCCATAATGTTTACCATTACCTACAATATTGAAAGAATCGCTGTTACCTGTATGATTAAAATTGATAAATACACTAAATTTTCCTAAATCATTACATTCAGAAGGCATAGCTGTCATATTGCTGAGACTACATTGACCATTTGTAAATCCCAAGAAAAAAGTCATGATAAAAGTTAAAATCCAATTGTTCATGGTGTACGCGTCTTTAATTTAGATAAAAATATTGAAGCAAAATTAGCATTTGTAAATTCAAAATTTGAAAATCAGGATACTAAAATAGGAATTACATATTTATTTACTATCAAAAGATGAAAAGTAGAGGTAGTTCGCTCCCTAGAAATCCAAAATGGTGAAAATATATTTTCAAAAATGTCCAATAGTGGTAATTTTTTAAAAGCAAAAAGCGCAATGAACCATGGTCCAGTGCGCTTCAAAAGTTTAAGAAATATAGGATTAGTACTTCTTGCCTATACTATTTAATTTTTCGATGACTTTTTCAACCACAACTTTCTGAGCTTCTATTTCTGAAGCTTTAGTTTTTTGATCTTCCAGATTCACCTCGATATTTCTCTCTGCTTCCACTATTTTTTGTTTATATTTTTCGATATCGCTGTGTAAATCCTTGTTTTTGTCTTCAAGTTTACGCAGTTCCTTTTCAAGTTTATCCTGTTGCTTTTCTTCTTTTTTTACTTCATCTGCTACTACTTTCTTTCTGACATTGTCAAAATAATCTGTCATAAATGTTCTAAGACCTTCCGTCTGGCTTTTATTATCCATTGAATTGACAAAAGAACCACCCAAATCAACCCAAACATATGTTGTGGCCATGTTTTTGCCATCTTCATATTTTACATACATGTCCAATGGAGATGAACCATTGATAAGTGGAATTTTAACTCCAAGTAGGTTATATTCTTTACTTTTTGAGTTTTTCTTCCATTTTCCATATTCTTTTGTCATATTTTCCATTTCATCTTGTGCAAGACCCTTATCAGCACCCTCTATTTCCACAAAAAACCCATTTTGAGGGCCTAAACTCATAGTTTGTTTTGATTCAACTACATTTTGTGATAAAGCTTGGAAAGTAAAAGCACACACAATAACTAAAATGCTTAAAATTGATTTCATGATTTTTATTTTGTCTGTTAATTAAAAAAATATTCAATGCATTACAAAGGTAAGACAAATCTATAAATAGATACATACATTTTAAAATGTTAAACTTTGCATAAAATTATACATATTCTTGACCGCCTTTGTATTCGATCCTATGTTTTTTGCCTATTTTATGAAGATCATCCGGGTCTTCAATATAATTTTCTGTAAAACCACATGTCAAACACACATATCTTGCAAGATAAATAGTACTCAATCCCACTGAAATAGTATTATAAATATTTCCTTTGAAGGTACCACCTCTGATAACAGCAATATCATTGCAATTGCATTTGGGACAAATATTAGTGCTCCTCATTATGCTTTATTTTTATCTTCCTACATGAACTAATAATATTGAAATATCAGACGGGGATACGCCGCTGATTCTGCTTGCTTGGCCAATGGTCCGTGGTCTAATTTTGGTTAGTTTTTCACGCGCTTCAAATGATAATGACTGCATACCATGATAATCAATGTGATCTGCTAGTCTAACAGACTCCAGCCTATCCATCTTTTCTACCATTTCTTGCTCTTTACGTATATAACCAGCATACTTCATCTCTGTTTCAGCGCTTTGAATCGTAGTTTCCGGAAATTCCGATAAGAATTTCTCTAGACTTGGTAGTGCAGACCGCATTTCAGAGACTCCAAAATCTGGTCTAGTTACTATGGATATTGCTTTTTGACTCTGCTTTATTGGCGAAGAGTTAAAGGAAACTAAAAAATCATTAATGGTATCCGGTTGAATGCTTGTATCCTCAAAGTAACGGATTATCGAAGCAATATCATATCTTTTCTGATTTACTTTTTCCATCCTAGATTCAATGGTCTTCATTCCTAGTTGGTATGCTAATGGTGTCAGGCGCAGGTCAGCATTGTCCTGGCGTAATAAAATTCTATATTCAGCTCTGGATGTGAACATCCTGTAAGGCTCAGTTGTGCCTTTATTTACTAAATCATCTACTAGAACGCCTATATAGGCTTCGGAGCGCTTCAAAACAAAAGGCTGTAAATCATGGATGGCGAGGTGTGCATTGATACCAGCTATCAAACCCTGAGCGGCAGCCTCCTCGTATCCTGTCGTGCCATTGATCTGTCCAGCAAAGAAAAGATTTTTAATCAATTTTGTCTCTAAGCTTGTGCTAAGCTGCGTGGGTGGAAAATAATCATATTCGATAGCATAACCCGGACGGAACATCTTCATATTTTCAAATCCAGGCACTAGTTTTAAGGCTTTGTATTGGACGTCTTCCGGTAAAGAAGATGAAAAACCATTGACATATATTTCACAAGTATTCCAGCCTTCTGGTTCGATGAAAAGCTGATGTCTGTCCTTATCGGCAAATCGATTTATTTTATCTTCTATCGATGGACAATATCTTGGGCCTAAACCTTGGATGCGACCGTTGAACATTGGAGATTTGTCAAAGCCACTTTTCAGCATTTCGTGAACATGCTCACTTGTGTAAGAAATGTGACATGGAAGTTGCTTTTCGGGTAAGACGGTCTCAGTAAAGGAGAAACGTTGAATATTATCATCGCCATTCTGAACTTCCATTTTCGAGTAGTCGAGTGAGCGGCCGTCGATGCGAGGAGGTGTTCCAGTTTTCATCCTGCCAGATTCAAAACCAAGTGAAATCAGCTGTTCGGTGAGGCCAGTTGCAGATTTTTCACCTGCACGTCCTCCACCAAATTGTTTCTCACCAATATGGATTATTCCATTGAGAAATGTCCCATTAGTCAAAACTACACTTTTTGATTCGATCTCTAGTCCTAGGCTAGTAACTATTCCCAAACAAACACCATTTTTCACTTTAAGACCTGGAACGGTTTCCTGCCAAAAGTCAATATTTGGATGGTTTTCCAACATCATCCTCCACTTCTCTGCAAATCTCATCCTATCATTCTGGGTGCGAGGACTCCACATCGCAGGTCCCTTAGACATATTTAGCATACGAAACTGAACCATAGAAGTATCAGAAACAATGCCTGAATAACCGCCCAATGCATCCACCTCTCTTACTATTTGTCCTTTAGCGACGCCGCCCATTGCTGGATTGCACGACATCTGTGCAATGGTGTTCATGTTCATGGTCACAAGTAATACCTTTGATCCCATATTGGCCGCAGATACAGCAGCCTCACAACCGGCATGTCCCGCGCCTACTACTATTACATCATATTTTGAAAACATGGCACAAAGATAAGCCATCTCCTACTAAAAATTGTACAATTTGATTTATGTTACATAATTTTCAAATTTACTCAAAATGAGAAATGGTTATCCAATTTTTAGCCATGTATTATTAATTATTTCTAGTAGAATAAATAGCAATTTGCCTTCGTTTTGGTTTATCCATCTATTGATGTCATCAATAATAATAACTGCCGCACCAAAAAAATTGGTAAACTGCATCTTACACAGACTTATTTTCTATTTTTTTTTGAGCTTCTATTTTGATAAATCTGTGGAACAGTAGTAAAATATATATAAATTGTAATAATATTTTTTCAAAAATTGGAATGTAGCGCAATTTAATTATTTTTACGTTTGAATCCTTTAGAATTTATCATGCCTACCAAGTTATTACACAATCTTTCCGATCGCCCTTCCATTTCTAATTACTTTTTAGCCCAACTTAGAGATGTAAAAGTGCAAAACAACAGATTTTTGTTTCGTAAAAATGTAGAACGTTTGGGAAATATTTTGGCTTATGAGATCAGTAAATATCTGCATTATGAGGAAAAGGAGTTTGAAACTCCACTAGGTATTGCTAAAGTAGATTATCCCACATCCAACGTAGTGTTATGTACTATTTTGAGAGCAGGATTACCATTGCATTATGGATTGTTGGAATTTTTTGATCAGGCAGACAATGCCTTTATTGCAGCATATAGAAAAAATCACAAAGATGGTACTTTTGAAATCAACTTGGAATACATCACTTGTCCTGACCTAAGTAATAAAGTCTTGATTTTGGTAGATCCAATGTTAGCTACTGGCGCATCCATTATAAAAACCTTGGATAGTTTATCAGAATTTGGTGAGTTCACTGAGCTGCATATCGTATCTGTGATAGCATCAAGTTATGGCATAAAACAGATAGAAAGGCTATTTCCAAAGGCACATATATGGATGGCAGCTGAAGATGAAGAGCTGACTGCGAAATCATACATAGTTCCAGGTTTAGGAGATGCGGGAGACTTATCATTTGGTAGAAAAAGGCAGGAATAATGAGATTAAAGTTTAATGCTCCGGTGACACTTTCATTTTCATTAATTTGTGTAACGGTGTATGTTTTTGATACCATATTTATGCAACAAGTACTACCTTATTTTACGGTACATCCTACTATACAATGGACCAACCCATTCAGTTTATTGACATTGATTACCCATGTTTTTGGACATGTTAGTTTGGAACATCTGATAGGCAATCTCACTTTTATTTTATTATTGGGACCTATCATTGAAGAGAAGTTTGGATCAAGTACAGTATTATATATGATACTTTTCACAGCATTGATCACAGGTATAATCAATGTATTTTTTTTCAGTACCGCCTTAACTGGAGCTAGCGGAATTGTTTTTATGTTTATCCTTTTAGTATCATTTACTAACGTAAGATCAGGTGAAATCCCAATTACATTTATATTAATCGCAATATTATTTATTGGTAAAGAGTTAATAAATAGTTTCGGAACAAATCATATTTCAGAATCTGCTCATATTATAGGAGGAATTTGTGGCAGTATTTTTGGATTCAGATTAATGCGCTAAAAATTTTTAGTTAATCAGTGATACAAATTTTTTAAAAATTACGTCATTGTTTTTAGATAGGTAAATTATTAGGTTTTTAAATATAAGATAATGTATAATACAGTAGCCATTGAGAGACAAAATAAGAATAAAGGGATAAGAATATCCATTGTTGTCCACTTATTGCTTTTGCTATTAGCCTTTTTCTATTATTTACCGACTATAGATTTGGAAGATATTGGAGATGAGAAACCTCCATATGCTGTGAAAGTTGATTTTTCATTTGAAGAAAGTTCATTAAGTAAATATGCACATGATGATGCTGGTGCGCAAAGAGAAAAATCAGAATCAGCTCCACAGGAAACCGAGCAAACCAAAGAGGAACCAGTTGAAACTCCGCAGGAAGTGCAACCAGAAGTAAAGCAACCAGAAGTGATTCAGCCTACAACTCCTCAAGTGATTGATGTGCCAAAACCTGATATTAAACTGCCTACTCCTGTGATTTCTACTCCTACCGAAGAGGAGTCTCCAGTAGTGTCTACAACACCAAAACCAAATCCTACACCCGTACCAACTTCGCCTGCACCAACGAAAACATCACCTACTAAAACTAGCCCAAATACTACTGGATCTACAACAGGAACATCCCAAAACAAACCTTCCACCGTTGATGGTAAAACTGGTGGTACAGGTAAAGCCGATTCAGGTACAGGTGCTGGTAAAGATTCAGGAAATGATGGTGATGCAGGGGTTGGGAATACGAGTGACGGCACTGGAGAGTTTGATGGAAATGGAAATAACACCATTTTTGGAAGGAAAATAATATCAAGAAATGAAGCTCTTATAAAATTAGCATTAAATAACAGCGGAACTGTGGTAGTAAAAACTTGTATAAATCAAGCAGGAACAGTGACTTTTGCTGAAATAATGTCAGAGTTAACTACTGTCAGAGATAAAAAACAGCTTAAAAAATACCTACAAGCTGCTTTGTCTTACAAGTTTCAACCAGATAGAACCGCACCAAAAGAGCAATGTGGTAAAATAAAATTTACTATTGATAACACCATCAATAATAAACTGAGACCGACCACTATCAAAAAATAAAATAAAGCAAATTTTTGGTATGCCTAACCGTATAGTTCATACACCAATTGTGTGCGGTTATATTTCAAATCTGTATACAGATGCAAGACAGCTTGGTCAATCATCTGTGACCATCCGCACATATAAAACATTCTGTTATCGCTTTTCTCTTTATATTTTTCTAGATAGATAGAATGAATATGACCAGGATGATATTTTTCTAAATGTTGTTCTCTAGACAAGCAAATATCATATTCAAAATTTGGATTCTCCTTTGTCATTCTTTTAAAGTCATCTTCATAAAGAATGTTTTTTGAATATCTAGTCCCATAGATCAGGTGGATGTGCTTGAAATTAAGGTTATTCTCAAAGATATTAAGTAGCATACTTCGAAATGGAGCGACACCTGTCCCAGTACAGAGGAAAATGTATTCTTTGTCCAAATAGTCAGGTAAGGTAAATCCACCATCTGGTCCTTTGATTTTTATGTGACTTCCTACCTTTACTTCTTCAAACAAATATTTGGTTCCGAGACCTGTAGGATAGAGCGAAATAGAAAACTCGATGATATTTTCTTCATTTGGAATATTGGAAATGGAATAGCTTTTCCATCGGTGGAGTCTTTTATCTGATACTGGGAGATCCATTGTGACAAATTGCCCTGATTTAAAAGTAAATGGTTCTTCAGAATCTACCTTTAAATAAAATATCCTTAAGTCATCTGAAACAGAATAAATACGTACAACCTCAGTATCAAACCATTTTACCGGCATAGCATAGTTACTTTTCTCGATCAGTAAAAAAATGAACCAATTGAATTAATGACTCTGTAGACGGGTTCGAAGGTATTGTGTTCAAAATATCCAAAGCTTCTACTTTATACTTATGCATGATTTTATTGGCATAATCCATTCCACCCATTTGATGTACAAACTGGATCACTTCTTTGACTTTAGCATCATTATTACTATCGTTTTTGATATAGTTTATGATTTTGTTTTTTTCGGTCTTTTTAGCACAATTTAAAGCATAAATCAAAGGCAAGGTCATTTTTTTCTCCTTTATATCTATTCCTTTTGGTTTTCCAATATCAGAATCACCATAGTCAAATAAATCATCTTTAATCTGGAAGGCTATGCCGATTTTCTCGCCAAAATCCCACATTTTTTGAATCATCTGTGGGTCATCTGTTGTAGATGCTGCGCCTGAACTGCAAGCAGCAGAAATCAGTGAAGCAGTTTTTTGTCTAATAATGTCAAAATATACTGACTCATCTATGTCCAATTTTCGTGCTTTCTCTATTTGAAGTAATTCACCTTCACTCATCTGCTTTACAGCGGTTGAAAGTGTTTGTAGGTGGTTGTAATGCTTTGTATCAAGTGCTAGGAGCAACCCTTTTGACAAAAGATAATCACCTACTAAAACGGCAACTTTATTTTTCCATAAGGCATTAACTGAAAAAAAACCACGTCTTTCATAAGCATCATCTACAACATCATCATGTACCAATGTAGCTGTATGAAGGAGTTCGATTAGTGAAGCTGCGACATGGGTAGAAGGTGTAATAGGGCCAAAGGTACGAGCACACAAAAATACAAGGATAGGTCTTACTTGTTTACCTTTTTTCTGTACTATATAATAGGTGATTTTGTCTAAAAGTGGCACATTACTCTTCATTGCAGTTTTGAAGTGGGCTTCAAATTCAGTCAAATCTTTCTGAACAGGCTGTTTTATAGATTCTAATGAAATATTCATGCAAATTACGCTCTATCTAAAATATGGCACAATATACGCCAAATGCAACGGATAGTTTAGGATTATCTCGATAATCACACTTTATTGTAAGGATGATATGATGGCATTACCTATATTTTGACGTATTGCTAAACTGTTTATAAGCGAGTTATTCCTTGTTGGGTACACGCGATTAGATAAAAATGTATATGTGATTTTCCTTTCTGGATCTGACCAAAAATAAGTTCCAGTAAATCCAGAATGACCATAACTGGATTTCGAAAACAGACTTGGTCCATTTTGGATAGTAGGATTAAAATCCTGCTTATCAAATCCAATTCCTCTCCGTATTTTTTTATCTGGATATTGGTATGATGTCCAATTTTGAATAATATCAGGGCGAATATACTGAATCCCTCCATAGTTACCATTTTGTAAAAACATTTGAAGAACCTTCATTATTTCATTAGCTGACCCAAATAATCCTGCATGACCCGAAATTCCATTTAACAATGCAGCACCTTCATCATGTACATTTCCTGAAATTAGAGTTTTTCTGAAAAGACTGTCTATTTCCGTAGGCACTACTGACCATTCCGATGTATCAGGATTATATCCCAATTGCTGAATTCCTAGCGTACTATATATAGAATCCATATATGCATCTTGATTCTGTCCAGTAATTTTCTGGAATATCTTGGGATAATAGTAAAAATGCAAATCACTGTATTTATAGGGATAAGTCAATGTATCTGCATTGAGTGGGCTTGCTGAAATCAATGCCACAATTGTATCCCTGAATGTCGGATTCATAAATAAACTATCAGCAATTTTTATAGAGAATTCAGGACTTTTAATTTCTGAAAATGTATGTGGTCTCCAAATAGTTTTTGAAAATTTTATTACATCATCCAATAACTTGGGATTCTCTTTGATTGTCGACAAATAATTGTATACAATCTTAGGTTTCTTACCAAAAATCCGTTTGAAAAAACTAGGTTTTATGGTAGTCTTATTAATGTATTGTTTTAATTCAGGATGATTTTCTACATATGAATTTACGGTCCTGATGGAGTCAACTGCTGTCTTCCAGAAAGGAATCCAAGCTTTTAGACCAGCGGTATGTGTCAAACATTGCTTAAATGTGAGATCGCCTTTATTTGTTCCATGTAATTCTGGCAAATAGTCTGAAAGTTTGTCTTCTATTGAAAACTTATTTTGGGAAGCCAAAACTCCTAAACCAAATGTAGTGGCTAATACCTTGGTAAGGGATGCTAAATCATACACATCATCCATTGTTGTACCGAAATGTTTAACTTTGAGAGTATTTGATGATGTAAATGCTGATTCATTACTGTCGAATCTATCCATAACATCCTTTTGTGAATTATACTTATAACTTATAATGTCTTGATGAGAATAGTTTTGGTTTTCATATGTATGATCGCCATAGGCTTTTTCAAAAATGACTATACCATCTTTGGCTATTTCTACAACACATCCCGGAAATGCCCGTTGTTCTAAACCCAAATTCACCAAAGAGTCAATAGATTGAACTAATGTACGGCTATTTATATTTACTAATTCTGGAGGTCCATAGGCCAATCTACCTATCGGTTGGATGTTAATCCCATGACCTACGGTCAAAGTTTTTGAAATTGTCACGGGAAGTTTTCCATATATTCCAAGTGCGCCAAATATCATTTGCATAGCTATATCCTCAGAATAAACGTCATTCTGATATGCGGTCAAAATTGTCTTTGCTTCACATAGTGCAGGGACTTTCACGAAACTGTATACATTACCAAAAACGGTGGTAATAACCTTTTCTTTTTTTACAATTTTACTTATAATTGGTATATTCATATCATTCAACCCATAGTTTTTATAAGCTCTATTACTAGAAAGATAGACATTAAAAATGATCAAATCATATGTATCAATAGTAGTTAACTTTTCTTCCAATTCATTTGGTTTTGCTTGAGAATCTAATGCAATTATGTCTATATTTTTAGAATATTTCAATACGGTCTCTTGCGCTTTTGAATCTGGGTTATCCAATGTCACAAATGCAATTTTTTGGGTTAAATCACGTAATGGTAATAATCCCAGTTTATTTTGTAAACATGTGATACTTTTCGAAAGCAGCTTGTAATTTATTGCCTTTGCTTCGGGCGTATTCAAGTCTTTGATTAGATTTTCTGTAGAAATGGATTTTGACCTGCTTAAACCCACAAATGACTTAGCTTTTAGAATTTTCAAAACTTTGCGATCCAATAATTTTAAAGGAAGTCTATCTGTTTTAACGGCACTTTTTATTGCATCTATAGCTACAGGTACATCAACAAATGTCTCAAGTATATCATTTCCAGCTAGAAGCGCTTGTACCATAGCTTCTCCATTTGGATAGTTTTTTATTGCGCCCTTCATTTCCATGGCATCGGTGAATACCAAACCTTCAAAACCAAGTTCTTTTCTCAATACACCTTCAATAATGTTTTTTGAAAAAGTGGATGCTAAACCTGCTTTCGGTTCTAGTGAAGGGATATTCAAGTGCGCAGTCATAATACCTGAGAGACCATGATCTATTAGATAAGAAAAAGGAACAAGCTCTAAGCTTTTAAGCCTATCTTTTGAATGTGAAATCAGAGGTAGATCTAGATGGGAGTCTGTATCCGTATCGCCATGCCCTGGAAAATGTTTTGCCGTGCAGAGAATCCCTTGTTTTTGCATACCGCGCATATAAGCAAGGCTTTTCTCACTGACTTCTTTGCTATTTTCGCCGAATGACCGGAAATTTATCACTGGATTATTCGGATTATTATTGACATCAGCCACAGGTGCATAATTGATATGTACACCTATGCGTTGGCATTGTTTTGCGACTTCTACTCCCATCTCTTCGATGATGTTTTCATTGCCAGACATCGCCCCTATTGTCATGGAATATGGAAATACATCCGCACTATCTAGCCGCATTCCAAGCCCCCATTCAAAATCTTGACCTATCAAAAGTGGTACGGCAGATAAGCTTTGAAGACGATTTGTCACAGTTATTTGTGCATGTGGATTCGATGCAAAAAAAACAAATCCACCTACATGATATTTGGTCACCCAATCTTCCAATTGTTTTATATCATGCGGTTTCCCTGAATAATTTGCACGAGGCATTAATAGCTGTCCAATTTTCTGATCGAGAGTAAGAGTTCGGAAAACAGAATCTACCCAAATAGCATCATACTTCAACAAAAAATCAGGTTTGGGTTGTGAAAGTGCTTGAATATATTGTAATAAAACTAGTAGGATATAAGCGTGTTTAATTAAAAATTTACACATTTGCTCGCTGTTTTTGAACTTCGTATAATACTATGCCTGCAGCTACTGAAACATTGAGTGAATCAAACTCATTAATAGCTGGTATTTGGATGTTTTCATCGACCACATCGGATATTTTATGGTGAATACCTGTTCCTTCAGACCCGAAAATGATTGCTGTGGGCTCTACCATTTCACATTTATAAGCAGGAATAGGATTATTCGTAGATGTGGAAACTACCTTTAAACCCATAGATTGTAAATCACTGATAACTGTAAACAGATTTTTGGCTTTACAAACAGGTAAATGAAGCAGTGCCCCTGATGATGTTTTTATAGATAAATCATTGACACTTCCGGTACTATTTCCTGATAAAATAAGCATATCGACACCAAAAAAGTGGGCTGATCTGCCTATTGCACCTATATTTCTTACATCTGTTATGTTATCTAAAATTATTACTAATGGAGTTTTTCCTAATTTTTTCACAGTTTCCATAACAATTGTATAATCCTGATATTGTATAGGAGCAATGGTTGCAATGATTCCTTGATGGTTTTTATTTTTTGAAAGTTCCTTCAATTTTTGTTCAGGTACACGAGTTAAAACAATGTCTTTTTCTTTGGCAAACTGCCTGATGGTTTTTTCAAATTCCCCTGAAAGGGTTTGATTTATATAAATTCGTTCAATTAAAACATTGTCATTTTGTAATGCTTCCATTACTGGATTCCTTCCAAATATTTGTTCGATCATGATATAAAGTGCTATTTTAGTCGCAAAATAAACGTATTTAGTCAAAAAGACGATCATTTGATGAATATTTCATATTAGATTATGCACTATTTGCTTATAATGTATAGCTTTGTATTGAATTCAAATCACCTTTAAAAATTTTTTAAATTTATAGCCAATGAAGATAATTAAATTTTTTCTTCTCTCAATTTTAATACAGTTGTATTTTATAGGAAATACACAGGTTGTGGACCATCTCAAAGTTGCTACAGAATATTTGAAAGCTCACAAAACAGAATATAGCCTTTCTGATGAAGATATTTCAGGGTATTTAGTCAGTTCAATGCGAACTTCAAAACTCGGAGTAACTTATATTTATCTTAATCAGACTGCATATGATATAGAAATCAGAAATGCTATGATGGTAGTCGTTTTGAATAAAAAAGGTGAAGTCAAAGCCTTAACATCGGATTTCATACCCAATGCTAAGGGATTGGTTGTTGATAAAGAATCAAGAATAAAGGCTTCTGAAGCGGTCACTACATCAGCAGAACAACTAGGTTATAAAGTACATAGTCTTAAACCCATCGCAGACAGATCAACGAATACGGTATCTTATTTTAAAGCTGAGAATTTTACTGACTCACCTATAAAAGTTCAAAATAAATATGAATTAAAAGATGGAAAGCTTGTTTTGGTCTGGAATCTTCAACTTGATATGAAAGATAATGCAGATCATTGGGATTACAATATCGACGCTAATACGGGTGAGTTTGTATCAAAGGTAAACTACACAGTCTATTGCACTCATCACAAAGATAATTTTACCCGCCATCATTGCTCAGCAGAGGAGCATTTACAAAGGATGGAAAAAAAGATAGATGAAAATATTGAATCAATAAAAGGACAAGCCACATATAGAGTATTCAAATTGCCGGCAGAAAGTCCTAATCATGGAAACTCTTCCTTAGTTTCTGACAATCAATTTCCAGAAGTGTCTCCATACGGATGGCATGATATAGACGGCGTAGATGGTCCTGAATACACCATTACAAGAGGGAATAATGTCTATGCTTATGAAGACAAGGATGATGATAATCTTACTGATGGAAATGATACAGATGGAGGTGCTGGATTGAATTTTGATTTTCCATTAGATTTTAAGGAAGATCCACGTGCTAGTAACAAAGCAGCAGTCACAAACTTATTCTATATGGTCAATATGATGCATGATGTCACTGCATTATTAGGTTTTGATGAAGCAGCAGGAAATTTTCAAGAGACAAACTATTCAGGAGTATTTGGAGGTGACGATCAGGTTCATGCAGAAGCATTTGATGGGATAACATTATATGAAACGAATAAAGATCTCGTAAATGGAAGCCATACTAAAATCAATAATGCCAATTTCTCCACTCCACCAGACGGTATTAATGGAAGAATGCAGATGTACCTCTGGACAAATGATTCTGGAGCGATTTCTATTGACTCACCAGATGAAATTAAAGGTTTTGTAAAGGAATATGGAGCTGCTCGGTTCGGTAATCCATATCCTAAATCAACTGAACCACCTATCACTGGTGAATGTATCATCACAATGGATGGTTCTACTTATCCCACTGAGTGCTGTAATACCATACTTAATCCCGAAAACGTCAATGGAAAAATAGCCATCTTAGATCGCGGATTGTGTAATTTCAGTAGAAAGGTGTACCGTGCAGAACAAGCAGGAGCCATAGCAGCTGTAATTTGCAATGTTGTCGGAGTAGATGGCGGCAATGGAGAAGAGGTGCTAGACATGTCTGGAGGTTTGGATGCAGATAAAGTAAATATTCCATCCGTGTTTTTTAAAAAGAGCCAATGTGATGCTATTAAGTTAATTCTTAATAATGGTGGGAAGGTGACAATGACATTTCAAGAGAGGGACAATGAAAAAGCAGACTATTTTGATGGTGCTTTAGATAATGGAATTATTGCTCATGAATTTGGTCATGGAATTTCTACAAGATTGACAGGAGGCTCTGGAAACTCAACTTGCTTAGGCAATGACGAACAAATGGGAGAAGGGTGGAGTGATTTTTTCACATTGATTATGACTAGAGAACCAAATGATTTGGGGACCGATGCTCGGGGCATAGGTACCTTTGCTGCAGGTCAAGAAGTAGTAGGAAAAGGCATCAGAAGATTTCCATATTCTACAGATATGGCCATAAACGGTCAAACATATGATGATATTAAGGGAACCTCTGCACCTCATCCACTTGGAGAGATTTGGGCTTCGATTTTATGGGATATTTATTGGAAATTTATAGATATGTACGGTTATGATCCTGATTGGAGGAATACAGAATCAGGCAATTACAAAGCTGTTTTCCTTGTCATGGAAGGTATGGCCATGCAAAACTGTAATCCTGGTTTTATATATGGTAGGGAAGCCATTTTGAAAGCTGACAATCTGCATTATGATGGACAGCATTTTTGTACCTTATATGAAATTTTTGCAAGAAGAGGCGTAGGTTATAATGCCATCCAGGGATTAACATCAAACAGGAATGATAATTTTGAAAATTTTGAAACATATCCTCAGTGTATTGAAGCATTGAAAGTTTCTAAGACATTGGATCATCCTACAGGTAAAGCAGGAGATATAGTAAAAGTTCAAGTGAAGGCTACAAATCATACAAAAGACAATAATGATAAGGATATTATTATTCAGGATGTTTTACCAGAAGGATTAAGTTATGTTGCAAATTCAGGTGAGGTTAGCCCAAATATAAATGGAAAAACTTTGGAGTTCAATATAGGAAAATTGTTATACGATTCAAGTTTCACATTTACATACGAGTTAAAGACAGATCCTTCTTATAAATCATCAAGTGTATCTTTAGATGATTTTGAATCTGACCTTGCTTGGGAGCTAGAGGCTCGTGTGGGAAATGAATACTGGTATCCAAATACCGATATTTATAGAAGCCCTTCAAATAGTATAAGTATATTTAATCTTACTTTAGAAATGGATTCTAGAATAATCTCTAAGGATTTCAATATCACTTCACCACAAGATAATGTGAATAAAATTCCAGTACTCAGATTCTGGCATAGATACAATATTGAACAAATCAATGATGGCGGTTTCGTTGAAATATCAGTGGATGGAGGTGAGTTTTTACCCGTGAAACCAGAACAGTTTATTAGAAATGGTTATACTGGACAATTTGCATATGGCACATTGGCTATTCCAGGGTTATATGCATTTTCTGGCAAAAGTGGTGAAGAATGGGTAGATTCATATATTGACTTAACTCCATATATTGGTAAAACTATTAAAATTGCCTTTAGATTTGGTAGTAATACCACTATAGCCCCACAAGATGACTTTCCGGGATGGTATATAGACGACTTTGAAATTTTCAATATGGTGAAGTATGATACTGGACTTTGCATAGAAGCGGAAGGAAAGCCAGAAACAAAAAAATGCGGTGCGCAAAGTTCTTATTATATTGAACCCGAAAAATCAACGGCTGTACACGATGACAATGATATTTTTAAAGTAGCTGTATTCCCTAACCCTGTAAGAGATTTACTCAATATTTCAGTAGCAGCACCATTTACTACAGAGTCAAAAATTGATCTATTATCAGTGACAGGAAAATCGGTTTTTTCTTCTGTGATTACGGTATCACCAACAAACAGAAATTTTGGAATCAATACCAATGGACTTGATAAAGGTATGTATATTTTAAAAATTCAGACAGGTAAATTTATTACATCTAAGAAGGTAGTAGTACACTGATAAGGAATGTACACGAATTATAAGGTGACATTCAGGTAAATACTTGGGTGTCACCTTATAATTTCAGATGTTAATAGATACAATATTCATTATCAGATGAATAAGATTGAAAAATACTTCATAGATATGTCCAATTTGACAATTTCACACTTCCATTTAAACAATATTTATTATTATTGATTATTACTACCGTATTCGAAGATTTTGCATTTGTATATTAAAAATTTAGAGTTTGAAAATCGATATCAATCCATCCATCATCCCTACTAAGGATTTGCATCAATATATTATAGGAGCTGTTTCTCCAAGACCAATAGCATTTGTAAGTACAAAAGATGAAAATGGCCGAAATAATCTAGCACCTTATAGCTTTTTTAATGCATTTTCATCCAACCCACCCATTTTGGTTTTTTCATCTAATAGAAAAGTTTCCGACAATACCACAAAAGATACATTGCATAACGTCGAGATAAACGGTGAATGTGTAGTCAATGTAGTGCCATATGCAATCTTGCGACAAATGTCTCTAGCGTCTGTTGAATTTCCATCTGGGGTAAGTGAATTTGAAAAAGTGGGATTAACCCCAGAAAAATCAGAAACTGTTCAATGTCCGAGAGTAGCAGAATCTCCTATAAATCTCGAATGCAAAGTGCAAGATATCATTACTTTGGGCGAACATGGAGGTGCTGGACACTTGATCATATGTGAAGTCACGCACATTGCCATCCAAGAAAGTGTTTTGGACAATGGAAGGATAGATCCTAGAAAGTTGGATCTTATGGGTAGGATGGGTAGGAACTGGTATGTACGAGTTAATGGAGATGCCTTATTAGAATTGCACCAAAATGTCACGGATGTCCCTTTGGGTTTTGACAGATTGCCATTACACATTCTCCGCAGCCACATCCTATCTGGTAATGATCTTGGAGCCTTAGCAGCACTTGCCAATGTAAAGATACCGCTCTATGATATTCCGAATCAAAATGTGGAAGTACATATAAAAGCCAAATCTATGATAAAAGAAGGAAAAGCTTTTGAAGCTCTTGAACTTCTTATGTCTACCTAGAGTTATAGTTGGATGGATCAGGATAATGAGCAGAGATCTCCAAAGCAATCCCTGGAAGAAATCCAGAATAAAATAACACAGCATGAAGCGTTAGCCCATGATTTTGAAATCTTGTTGGCCACTTTACCGAAAAATTTGGAGTTGCCTGAATCCATGGATTTTTTATCCCCAAAAAATATGTATATGATGATTTTACTACAAATTGTGGGTTTGAAGATGGAAAAAGCCACTATTTTACAGACAATGGAATCAGAAGAAAGTTTAGCAGTTCAGCTTGCGATAGCTGAAAAACAAGAAGATTATAATTTATGTATTCGATTAAAGAATGAAATCGAGAAATTAAAAGAACATTACCATCATGACGCTAAATAAATTTTTAAATATCTTGTTGTTTGCAGCAGTATTAGGTTTTATTGCTAATTATCTTTACCGTAAGCCAATCCAAAAAAGCGGGGAGATGAGCACTGATTTTAATGCAACCTTGATCAATGGAGCGCCATTTAAGCTGTCTGATTTAAAAGGCTCGTTTGTATTACTTGATTTTTGGGGATCATGGTGTGGGCCGTGTCGTAAAGAGAATCCTGCACTTGTCGAACTGTACAATACATCAAGAGATCTACCATTTGAGATTGTAAGTATTGCCATAGAAAGCAATGAGAATGCTTGGCACAATGCCATAGAAAAGGATAATTTATTATGGAAATATCACATTGGACAATTTGATAGATTTTCTAGCCCAATACCTGAATTGTATCAAATCAGGCAAATTCCCACTAAAATACTTTTAGATAAAAATGGAGTGATTTTAAAAGTAAACCCTGATATTGCTGAAATACTACCATTATTGAGAAAATCCATTTAAATTGACATTTTTACTGTTATCTTTTTAGAATGACTGACAAATTGACTTAAAATGATTGCTGGAAAGCGAATTGATATAACAAAATGATTAAGCATTTTTTAAAATATATGTCCGAGAAACAACATAAAAAGGGTTCTAAAGCATCTGTACAAGCCGAAGATGACAAAAAATTGGAATTAGAAAAAGAGTTAGAAACTCTGAAAATCGAACTTGATGAATCAAAAGACAAATATCTAAGATTATTTGCAGAATTTGACAATTACAAGAAGCGCACTATCAAGGAACGTTTTGAATTGATGAAATCCGCGGCACAAGAGACAATTACTGCACTTTTGCCAATATTGGATGATTTTGATAGAGCTAAAAAGAGTGCCGATGATGGTAAAGAGAGTTTTAGCGACGGTGTCCAAATAGTTTACAATAAACTATTTTCAACCTTAGAAAACAAAGGATTAAAGAAAATGGAAACAAATGGCCAATCATTTGATCCTGAGGCGCATGAAGCTATAACCGATTTACCAGCTCCAGATCCTAGTCAAAAAGGAATAATTGTTGACACGATAGAAACAGGATATACCTTAAATGATAAGATCATCCGATATGCAAAAGTAGTCGTATACAATTAATCATACGATTACGAAATATTTTTATATAAAATCAAATAATGAAACGCGATTTTTACGAAATACTTGGAGTTGACAAGAATGCAGACGAGGGTACAATAAAAAAGGCCTACCGTAAAGTGGCTATGCAATACCATCCCGATAGGAATCCTGGAGACAAAGCTGCGGAAGAAAAATTTAAAGAAGCTGCCGAGGCGTACGAAGTATTAAGTGACGCAAATAAGAAAGCACGATATGACAGATATGGTCATGCGGGTATGGAAAATATGGGAGGCGGTGGTTTTTCAGGAGGTGGAATGACCATGGATGATATCTTTTCGCACTTTGGAGACATATTTGGGGAAAGTGGAAGTCCTTTTGATGCTTTCTTTGGAGGCGGTGGCAGATCTAGATCTGGTCAAAAAGGTTCTAACCTTAGAATAAAAGTTGCTCTTACTCTGGAAGAAATAGAGACAGGAGTGACAAAAAAAATCAAAGTTAAAAAGCAGGTTACTTGCAAAACTTGTAGCGGTTCAGGAGCAAAAGATAGCAATAGTGTGAGCACTTGCGGAACTTGTCAGGGTTCGGGGTATGTGAGGCAGATAAAAAATACTTTTATGGGGCAGATGCAGACCACAGTAGTTTGTCCTAAGTGTAATGGTAAGGGTAAAACGGTGACAGCTGCATGTAATTCATGTAGAGGTGATGGAAGAGTGAATGATGAAGAGTTGATAGAATTGGAAATTCCAGCTGGAGTCCAAGAAGGTATGCAATTATCTATGAGAGGGAAAGGAAATGCAGGACAAGGCGGTGGTTCAGCAGGTGACTTACTTATAAATATTGAAGAGAAACCTCATGAGTTATTCAGTCGTGACGGAAGCAATATTATCTATGATTTATTTATAAATTTTGCGGATGCAGCCTTGGGAAATAATGTTGAGGTACCTTCACTCGGTGGCAAAGTGAAAATAAAAATACCTGCAGGAACACAAGCAGGAAAAATTTTCAGACTAAAAGGTAAGGGCCTTCCCTCATTACAACAATATGGAAAAGGAGACCAACTCATCAACGTAAACATTTGGACTCCGAAAAGCCTTACATCTGATGAAACTCAGATGTTGGAAAAAATGAGGAATATGCATAATTTTAATCCTAATCCAGGTAAGGATGAAAAAGGATTTTTTGAAAGAATGAAAGAATATTTCAATTAAAAAATCCCTGTGGCTCGCAAAAAAAAACCTTATAAAAATCTTCAGATTGTTGGAATAGCCGATAAAGGCAAGGCTGTAGGTAAAACTCCAGAAGGTCAAGTGATTTTTGTAGAAGGAGCTGTACCAGGTGACGTTGTTGATGTTCTGATTTTGCGAAAAAAGAAAAACTATAGCGAGGCTGTTACAACAAACATGGTGACCTTATCGCCATTTAGAGTGACACCTGATTGTGAACATTTTGGCACCTGTGGTGGATGTAAATGGCAAAATCTTGATTATCAGGAACAACTCCTACATAAGGAGAAAACTGTAGTTGATGCGGTCCAAAGGCTTGCAAAACTGCCAGCCGAGATAGTTAAGCCAATTGTAGGTTGCGATACAGTCTTTAGATATCGCAATAAGTTGGAGTACAGTTTTTCAACCAAAAGATGGTTAACTTCAGAAGAAATTGCCTTGTCTGAGGAGAAGATCGCTGGTATAGGCGCCTTGGGCTTTCATAAAGCAGGTTATTTTGACAAAGTAGTAGATATAAAAACTTGCCACTTGCAGGAATCTTTGACAAATAGTATCCGGAATTTTATCAGAGATTTTGCCTATAGCCATGGGCTTAGTTATTATGATGTCAAAGCCCATATAGGATTTTTGCGCAACATCATTATCCGAAATACAAAGTCTGGCGATTGGATGGTGATTTTAGTAGTAGGGTCAGAAAATGAAAAAGACTTGCACCCGCTCTTGGATGCTATTCAATATCAGTTTCCCGAAATAAAGTCACTGTACTATGTCATAAATCCTAAACATAACGATACCATTTTTGATTTGGAACATCATTTATGGTATGGAGAACCTTATATTTTGGAGACATTGGGCAATGTGCGGTATAAAATTGGGTCAAAATCTTTTTTTCAAACTAATCCACTACAAGCAGAAACATTATTTAATATTGCGGTAAAGTACGCTGAATGCACTCCAAATGACATTGTATATGACCTTTATACAGGATTAGGTAGTATTGCACTATATATTGCAGCTGATGTGCATAAAGTCATAGGTATTGAAGAGGTACCTGAAGCAATAGACGATGCCAAAGAAAATGCATTGTTAAACGACATTCAAAATGTAAAATTCTTTGCTGGAGATGTAAAAGACTTACTTACCGATGATTTTATTAAACTACACAAAAAACCAGACATCATTATCACCGACCCGCCGCGGGCAGGTATGCACGAGTCTGTTGTAGAGACTTTACTTAAAGTAGAGGCGCGAAGAATAGTGTATATCAGTTGTAACCCTTCTACCCAAGCGAGGGATTTGGCACTTTTGAGTCAGAAATACACAGTGGATGACATCACTCCAGTAGATATGTTTCCACATACTCATCATATAGAATCTGTAGCAAAGCTTACATTAAAAACACAATAATGGAAGATATTTCAGAGAAGTTTTTGCATTTAGAGCAAGAATTAATGCCCTACAAGAACATTATGGCTCAGGCTGTAGATGTGATTGTTGCAGAAAATGTTTCAAAATATCCCATTATCATCGCGCACCAACAAGATCTCAGTATGGGTGTGCCAATCATCGAAGCTAATGAAAAGATCAAGTGGTCATTACATGCTTCTACTTTGGAGGAATTTGTAACCAAACAAATCATCTTTATGGAAAATGTAGACCAATTTACAAAAAACTATAAAGACCCTGAGCAGCACATTTGCATTTTTGTACTTAGCGAATTAGGTGCCAACTTTGTATTCTTGACTAGGTAGTACGAGATATCAACTTTTGACTTAATTATACTATCTAAACACAATGGTTCCCTCTTTTTGTCGATAAAAATTGGGTTTTATTCTGGTAATTCTATAATTTTCAATTATTTTTCAACCCTTTTTTGCACATTTGCACTCATAAATCTTTTTCATTATGACCAGAAGTATATTTGTATTAGTATGTATTATAACTAGCTATATTGGTTATGCGCAAGCAATTGTTCAGAATGTTACAGTAAAAAAAAATCTAACACCTGAGTTACTATGGCAACTCCAGAGGGTATCACCCATAGATTTTTCAAAAGATGGGTCAAAGTTGTTTTATAAAGTCAATATCCCTCAGGTTGACTCAAATAGTTTTGATTCTAAATATTTTTATTATGATATCTATAGTAGACAATCACACGAAATTGAAAAGGAAAAAGTCCTTCCAATAAACCGTCTTATCACGCCGGATAATAAATACGAAATCGTACTCCAACCTGCAAAAGTTCAAAAAGTCAATGGTGTTGATTTTCATCCAGACCTCAAAAAAACAACTGCACAGATATATACTGACCTTGATTACCGACATTGGGATACATGGAATGATGGTACTTTCAACCACATATTTTTAAAGAGTAATGTGACACCTGCTTTGAAGGATATTATGAGCGGGGAGCCTTATAATTGCCCACAAAAACCTTTTGGCGGTGAAGAAGATGTCATCTGGCATCCCAATGGTAATAAAATAGTTTATGTCAGTAAAAAATTGGCAGGTGCACAAGCAGTGACCTCCACAAATACAGATATCTATGCTTATGATATCCATTCTGGAAATACAGAAAATCTAACATCTGACAACAAAGGATATGATACGCATCCCACTTATTCATCCAAAGGAGTTTTAGGATATTTGAGCATGAAAAGGGATGGATATGAAGCTGATAAAAATGATATAAAAATCATTGAAAATGGTAAAACTATCAATCTTACTAGCGGATGGGATGGAACGGTTAATCAGTTTATTTGGTCGAATGATGGGAATACAATTTATTTTTCAGCACCAATAAATGGCACAGTGCAATTATTTAGTGTCAATCCTATTGGCGCTATGTACAAAGTCTCACAGATTACAGAAGGTGAATGGGATGTACAATCTATCATTGGGCAATCCGGAGATCAGATATTTGTAACTAGAACAGATATGAACCACGCAGCAGAGATCTATGCCTATAATCTAAAATCTAAAGCTTGGACTCAGATATCACATGTCAATGACGCCATGTATGCCAATATTGCTATGAGTAAAATAGAGAGAAGATATGTCACCACTACCGATGGAAAGCGCATGTTAGTTTGGGTCATTTTGCCTCCAAATTTTGATAAAAGTAAAAAATATCCTACCCTGCTTTATTGCCAAGGAGGGCCGCAGTCACCACTAAGTCAGTTTTATTCATTCAGATGGAACTTCCAATTGATGGCGGCGCACGGATACATCGTAGTTGCACCAAATAGACGCGGAATGCCTGGTTTTGGGACCGAATGGAATGAGCAAATCAGTGGTGATTGGGGTGGTCAAAATATTCAGGATTATCTATCTGCTATCGATGCATTGGCTAAAGAACCTTATGTAGATGCCTCCAGATTGGGGGCTGTAGGTGCTAGTTATGGTGGGTATTCTGTATATTATCTTGCAGGACATCATAATGGCAGATTCAAATCATTCATAGCACATGATGGCGCTTTCAATTTAGAAAGTATGTACGGCTCTACAGAAGAAATCTTTTTTGTAAATTTCGATTACAAAGGACCTTATTGGGATGGAAAATATCAAAAAGCCTATACAGAGTTTAACCCAATGCGTTTTGTAGATAAATGGGATACGCCTATCTACATGATTCAAGGGGATAAGGACTTCCGTATCCCAACAAATCAAGCATTAGAAGCATTTACAGCAGCACAACTCAGAGGGATAAAAAGTAAACTATTGTTCTTTCCCGATGAAAACCATTGGGTAACAAAACCACAAAACAGCCTTGTTTGGCATCGTGAGTTTTTTAGTTGGCTTAAGGAAACGCTTTAATAGAATATTTTATCCTGTGTAGGGGCGCCTTACATAGGTTTTCGTGTCAGAAAATGTATCTTTGTGGTTTAATAAGATTAGGTAATAATGTATAGAAATCATAATTGCGGTGAATTACGCATTTCTGACGTTGGAAGAGATGTCATATTGGCAGGATGGGTTCAGAAAGGTAGAGATTTAGGTGGTTTGACTTTTGTAGACCTTAGAGATAGGTATGGTATCACACAGTTGGTGTTTAATATGGATGAAAATGCTGAATTATGCACTAAAGCGAGAAAACTTGGTCGTGAATTTGTCATCCAAATACAAGGTAAAGTCAGAGAAAGGTCCAGTAAAAACCCGCAGAGATCTACGGGTGATATTGAGATAGAAGTTAGACATCTTGAGATACTAAATGCAGCTCTAGTACCTCCATTTACTATTGAAGACCAAACAGACGGAGGTGATGACCTACGCATGAAATATAGGTATTTAGATATAAGAAGAAGCCCAGTGCAGAACAATCTTATATTTAGATCCAAATTGGCACTCGAAACTCGAAAATATCTCGATAGTAAAGGATTTATCGAAATTGAAACACCTTTTCTAATCAAAAGCACCCCTGAAGGTGCACGAGATTTTGTAGTGCCTAGTCGATTAAACCCACACCAGTTTTATGCCTTGCCACAGTCTCCACAAACATTCAAGCAGATTTTGATGGTTGCCGGCATGGACAAATATTTCCAAATCGTCAAATGCTTCAGAGACGAAGACTTGAGAGCGGACAGACAACCCGAATTCACGCAGATTGATTGCGAAATGGCCTTCGTCCATATTGATGACATTTTGGACATGTTTGAAGGACTGACCAGGCATCTTTTTAAACACACTTTGGGTCTTGAATTCGGGGATTTCCCACGTATGTCATATGATGATGCCGTAAAATATTATGGCAGTGACAAACCTGACTTGAGATTTGATATGAAATTTGTAGAGCTGGATGATTTAGCAAAAGGAACTGGATTTTCTGTCTTTGATGATTCTGAGCTTGTAGTCGGTTTTTGTGCAAAAAATTTGGCTGAAACATACTCAAATAAAGATTTGAAAGAGCTGACAGAATGGGTACAACGGCCGCAGATCGGCGCAAAAGGGTTGGTTTATGTAAAATATCAAGAAGATGGTAGTATCAAATCTACCATAGGAAAGTTCTTCTCTGATGAAACCTTGCAAACTTGGGCTTATCAGAATGGCTTCGCAAAAGGCGACATTTTGTTTATATTAAGTGGCGAAACCGAAAAAACAAGGAAGCAGCTCGGCGAATTGCGCTTAGAAATAGCTCGTAGAGAAGGATTGATGAAAGCAGGTGATTTCAAACCATTGTGGGTTTTGGATTTTCCGTTGCTTGAATGGGATGAAGAAGCGCAGCGATTTTTTGCAATGCACCATCCATTTACTTCACCTAAAAAAGCGGATATTCCTAAGATGATGTCTGGAGATCATGACACCATGAAAAAACTGAAAGCCGATGCATATGACCTTGTGATCAATGGATCTGAAATTGGTGGTGGCTCTATCAGAATACATGATAAAGACCTTCAGTCAAAAAACTTTGATCTTCTAGGATTTACCAAAGAAGAAGCAGAAGCTCAATTTGGATTTTTGTTAGGAGCTTTTGAATATGGTGCACCACCACATGGAGGTATAGCTTTTGGATTCGATAGATTATGCGCCGTGATGAACGGCCAGTCATCAATAAGAGATTTCATAGCATTTCCAAAAAATAATCAAGGTCGCGATATGATGATTGACGCACCTTCTGATATCCATCCATTACAACTAAAGGAATTGAATATTGACCTTGCCTCAAAACATAATAAATAGTCCAAATGAAAAATAATGTTAAAGAAATAACTCTTGCAGCCGGAATTGGAGCACTAAAATTTGGTATGACCAAAGAGGATGTTGCTACACTTTTAGGGGAGCCGGAAGAAAAATCTGAATTCGAATCCGATTTTTCTCCAGGTATGTTTTTAGGATCATGGCATTATGACATTCTAGAAATGACACTGGTTTTTGATCCATATTACGAAGATAGGCTCGTGAGTATTGGTGTAAGTGATCCTCATTACACACTACAAGGCAAGTCATTGATTGGGATGTCAATGGAAGAAATTGAGAATTACTTGGAAAAACTTGATATTCAAATCACTGACAATGATGACAAATCTTCTGAGGAGGAACCTGATTTATGGTTAATAGAATGCGAAGAAAGTGGTATCCTGTTTTGGATATCTGATGACGAAGTAATAGAAGTCCAAATCAATCCTTTTATGGATGATGATGACAATGTGGCATGGCCAAATTAATGATTTCCGAATAATGTAGTTATTGAAAATTTTTCATTCAACAAATTTTCTTGTATTTTCTGACAATTTTAACCTATTTTTGAGCCTAAAGTGCTCAAAGTATGACAGTTCAGCATAAGTCCTTAGCTTTTATAGATGGTCATCCACACTTTTTTGAAAGTGGAGAGACGATATTGCAGTTTGTAAAACGCATTGTTAATAAAAATGAGATCCCTACGCTTTGCGATGCGCCAAACTTAGAGCCATTTGGGTCTTGTAGAGTATGTAGTGTAGAAGTTGCACTAAAAGATGGAGGTCCTACTAAAACCGTAGCCTCATGTCATACCCCTGTGACCTCTGGATCATATATCTATACGGCTACTCCGGCTATCCAGAAGTTGAGGAAAAATATCATCGAACTTGTCTTAACGGATCACCCTCTAGACTGCCTCACATGTGAAGTCAACAATAATTGTGAACTCCAAACGGTGGCTGCAAAAGTGGGCATCAGACAAGTCAGATATCCGTCTGGAAAGAATCATTTGGATAGGAAAAAGGATATGTCACATCCTTATATGACATCCGATTTGAGTAAATGCATCAACTGTTATAGATGTGTCAGAGCTTGTGATGAAGTGCAGGGCCAATTTGTATTAAGTATGGCAGGCCGAGGTTTTGACAGCAAAATAGTAAAGGGTGCTGATGTGTCTTTTTTTGAAAGTGATTGTGTAAGTTGCGGAGCGTGTGCCCAAGCATGTCCCACGTCAGCTATAAGTGATGTATTTGAGAGTAAATCTGTAATAGGACAAACAAAAGTTAGAACAGTATGCACTTATTGTGGTGTAGGTTGCAATCTTGAAGTTTCTGTAAAAGATGGCACAATTAAAAGTATTCAGGCACCATATGATGCAGAAGTAAATCAGGGACATACTTGTCTGAAAGGCAGATACGCATTTTCTTTTTATAACCATCAAGATAGGTTAAGGACTCCTTTGATCAGACGAGATGGGATTTTACAGCCTGCCACTTGGGAAGAAGCTTACCACTTTATAGCAGAAAAATTGAAAGAAATTAAGGGTAAGTATGGTCCGGATGCCATAGGAGGTATTTCATCTGCTCGGTGTACTAATGAAGAAAATTATCTGATGCAGAAGTTTATTAGAGCCGTAATAGGCACAAATAATATTGATTGTTGTGCAAGAGTTTGTCATTCTCCAACTGCTTTGGGAATGCAACGGACATTCGGTACAGGTGCCGCTACCAATTCAATTGAAGATCTAAAATACACGGATTGTATCCTTGTCATTGGGGCCAATCCAACTGATGGCCATCCGGTTACAGGAGCAAAGTTGAAGCAGTTCGCTATAAAAGGTAAAACAACTATTGTCATAGACCCACGCAGGACTGAATTGGCAAATTATGCCACCTACCACCTTCAATTAAAACCAGGTACCAACGTTGCCTTAATTAATATGATGTTATATTATATTATTACTGAAGGTGCTGAAGATGCCACCTTTATCAAAGAACGAACAGAAGGATATCAAGGTATGGTAGACGAAATCTTGCGTTTGGATATGGACGCATTATCTACAATTACAGGTGTTGACAAAGAATTAGTAAAAAAAGCGGCTTTGGCCTATGCATCCGCACCAAATGCCATGAGTTTTCATGGATTGGGCGTTACAGAGCATACCCAAGGTACCTTTACTGTGATGTTGATTGCTGACTTGGCTATGATCACTGGCAATATAGGTAGAAAAGGTGTCGGTGTAAATCCTCTTCGCGGTCAAAATAACGTGCAGGGGGCAGCTGATATGGGATGTCAACCTCACCAAGGGGCAGGATATCTTGATGTTCATAATAGTGAGATTCAACATAAATATGAACTACATTATGGTACTAAAATGCCAATAAATGTCGGTAAAAAAATTCCTGAAATGTTTGACGCCTCTATTGATGGACATTTGAAAGCTTTATGGCTCATGGGGGAAGACGTAGTCCAGACAGACCCAAATACACTCAAGGTCATTCAAGCGATGAAAAACCTTGAATTGCTTGTTGTGCAGGAAATTTTCATGACAGAAACTTGCAATTATGCTACAGTGATATTACCTGCAGCCTCTTTTTTAGAAAAATCTGGAACATTCACCAATGGTGAGCGCAGAATACAACGGGTTAATGCAGTAGTTAAACCTTTGGATGGGACAAAAACAGACGGACAAATTATGTGTGATATCATGAATGTAATGGGATATGAGCAAATGGATTATGACCCAGAAAAAATATTGCAAGAGATTTCCATGATTGTTCCATTCTTTGCTGGCGTAAAATGGGTAGAGCTGGATAAAAATGGCAAACAATGGCCAGTTGCCCTAGATGGTAAAGACACTAAAATTCTTCATACCGAGAGTTTTAAATTGGGAAAAGGTCAATTCTATTATAAAAAATGGGAAGAAAGTGACGAGTTAAAGGAACATAGTAAAGACTTTCCTTACATCATTACTACAAATAGAAAACTTGAGCACTATAATGCTGGAACAATGACCAGAAGAACGAAAAATGTAGAAATTTTGACTGAAGATGTGTTGATGATACACCCGTCAGATGCTGTTAAAAATGGCATTTCAGATGGAGATATGGTGTGTGTAGAGAGTCCGCGTGGCAAAGTAGATATAAAAGCACAAATCACAGATGAAGTAAAAGAAGGCATTTTGAGCTCCACATTCCATTTTCCTGAAATAATGCTTAATACCATTACAGGTGATGGATGTGATGTTGATGCATTATGTCCAGAATACAAAGTGGTTGCATGTAGGATACGTAAATCCAAAGGAAAATATAAAATGCTTTCTTGAAAGAACAACATTAAATTCTTATGATCTTATCTGATGTAGAGATACTAGATGCAGTGCAAAATGGCAGCATCGTGATTGAACCTTTTGATATCAAATGTCTTGGTACGAATTCGTATGATGTCCATCTGGGAAAGTATCTCGCGGTATATGAAAGTTTTGAATTGGATGCAAAAAAACATAATACTTTACATCATTTTGAAATAGGTGAAGATGGATTTGTTCTGATGCCTGGCACCCTGTATCTAGGTGTCACTGAAGAATATACTGAAACTCATAAAGCGGTACCATTCCTTGAAGGAAAATCAAGTGTGGGAAGACTAGGAATAGACATTCATGCTACAGCAGGCAAAGGAGATGTGGGATTTTGCAATGCTTGGACCCTTGAAATAAGTTGTGTTCAGCCCGTAAGAATCTATGCAGGAATGCCAATAGGGCAGCTTATTTATTTTAAAGTAGAAGGAAGTATAAATAACTATTATAACATTAAGTCTGATGCAAAATACAATGAAAGGTCAGTGAAACCTGTTGAAAGCATGATGTGGAAAAATAGTTTTTAATTTACTTATTAGCAAGTTGGCCACAGGCGGCATCTATGTCCTTGCCTCGGCTTCTTCGCACCGTGACCATGATACCATGATCTCTAAGATATTTAGCAAAAGCATTGATTTTGTCTTCATTTGCTTTTTTTAGCCTAACTCCTTCTACAGGATTGTATTCAATGATATTGACTTTTACTGGGAATTCTTTGCAGAGCGCTATGAGATTTTTTGCATCCTGTATTGAGTCATTGAAATCAGAAAAAGCTATATATTCATAGCTAATTTGATTTCCTGTTTTTTTGTAAAAGTAAGTTATTGCTTTCAGAAGTGCTTCTAGATTATTTTGCTCATTGATAGGCATGATAGTATTTCTTTTTTCATCATCTGCGGCGTGCAGTGATAATGCAAGCCTAACCTTTTGTTCACTATCTGCTAATCTTTCTATCATTTTGGCAATTCCTGCTGTACTGATGGTGATACGTTTAGGAGACATCCCCAATCCCAGGTCAGACGTCAGTAATTCAATGCTCTTTATCGTGGATGCATAAGTTAGAAGCGGTTCGCCCATGCCCATATAGACTACATTCGTAAGTGGATGGCCAAAATTTTCTAGACATTGGTTATTAACGTATACATATTGGTCATAAATTTCTGAAGCATCTAGGTTTCTCACTCTTTTCATTTGTCCAGTAGCGCAAAAAGAGCAAGTCAAACTGCACCCAACTTGTGTCGACACACAAACGGTAAACCTGTTTTCTTCCTTTACAGGAATGAGAACAGATTCAATTTTATGACCATCGTGCAACAAAAATCTTGATTTAATGGTGCCGTCCGTGCTGAATTGTGCTGTATCTAGTACAATAGGATGAATGATATAGGCTTCAATTAATTTTTGCCTTAATGGCTTCGACAAATTAGTCATTTCATCAAATGAGTATACAGACTTCTTCCAAAGCCACTCATAAATTTGCTTAGCTCTGAAGGCAGGTTCACCCAATTGCAAAAGTTGTTCTTTTAACTCTTCGAGCGAAAATTTCCGTATGTCTACACTTGAATGATTCATTGAAATGTGTAAAAATAAAAAATGCTATCCAAAATCATATAAAATTGGATAGCATCGGTAAAAAATATTACAATATTTATATTCTGATAGATGTTCCTATCATCCAGATATTGCTGTCAGTTGGGCTAGGATTTTCAAATAAAGTAGAAAAATTATATTTAAAATTGAGATCAAAACCTTTTAAGTCCAGACCTGCTTGAGCACCATACATCCAGTTATTTAATCCGTATCTATCCTTTCTTTTTTGGTAAATATCTTCGGAGCCATTTTCAATGTGCAGATTTTGAGCGGTGTATACCCTATAACCTGCATAACCACCCAATTGTATGGATGACTTTTTACCTATTTTGAATATTAAACCAACAGGAATATTGAGGTAACCAATATTAATTCTATTTGAAACGAGGGTTTCATCAATCCAAACGCCATTGTCGCCCACGGTAGACAATCTCAAATCATTATTAATTTTAAATCTATTGATTAAATAGCTGATACCATAATAGGTTGCAACTTTGGAAGTTTTATTACCAATTCTAACTTTTCTGGAAATACCAAAATCCCAAAACCAAGAGCCGCCTGTGTTGATTTCAGGACTGTTTTCGCCTGATAAATTGTCATCAGCCATAAGGCCATTGACACCAAATTGAATCACGAAGTCAGTTTTGATTTTGTTTCTGAAAGGTATAAATTTTGACATTCCAGAATCATCATCGTCATCCATATCACCTTTTTTATCGTTGTCCCATGGATAGTTTTCCAATGTTTCTTCTTTGGTATCGCCTTCCGTTTCTATAGTTTCTTCTACCATTTCTTCTTCAATGGGAGCTTCCACTACTATTTTATTCAGTTCTGTATCTATATCATTTGTGATGATGGACATTTTGTCAAGATAAGGCCAAATAGTCGCAGAATCAGAATAGACACGCAGGGATTCTATGTTGTCTTGAATAGAAGAAAGATAATATTTTTGATTTTCGAGATTGTAGTATTGTTCATTTTGGGAATAGCCTTGCAATGTAAAAAATGTAATGATCAAGCAAGTAATTAAGAGTCTCATAAAGATTTTATTTAATAATGAAAGAATATATCAAGGTAACTGACGGTAATTGGTGATTAAATGTTTCAAAAATGAAATAAAAATTGGAATTTACACAAGGCAAATTCCAATTCAAACATTTATAAAAACTCTAAATTTTTATCCTACTAGGTCAGTATAATCAGCGGGACTTAAGAGGTCGCCAAGTTCATAGGCATCTAAAACTTTCACTTTTACGATCCATCCATCACCATAGGGATCTGAGTTGATTAGTCCTGGATTATCACCATCACTTTCTGAAAGTTCAGCATTAAATTCAACAATTTCTCCAGTAATAGGCATAAATAAATCTGATGTCGTTTTTACAGCTTCTACAGTACCAAAAATATCGTTTTTCTGTACTGTTTGACCTACTGTTTCGACTTCTACATAGACAATATCTCCTAGCTCGCTTTGGGCAAAATCAGTAATGCCTACATAGGCAAAGTCACCTTCTACACGAATCCATTCATGCTCTTTTGTGTACTTTAAATTTTCAGGTATTTGCATGTTTATTTATGATGATTAAGTTAAAAAATTTAATTATTTGATGCAAAAGTTTTCAAGTAATCTGTTGTAATAGATTTTGGTCTCTCCAGTGCTAATCCCAAAGCTCTGTCCCAGCATAAACCAGCACATACTCCTAAAGCTCTAGATACCCCAAAAAGAACTGTATAAAAATTGTATTCATTCAATCCATAATGGACTAATAGTGCTCCTGAGTGGGCATCTACATTAGGCCATGGGTTTTTAACTTTTCCTAAGCTACTGAGTACTTCAGGCACGATCTCAAACATATCCCAAACTATATTTACTATTGGATCATTATCAATGTTATCCTCAGCAAATCTTTTTTGTGCCATAAATCTTGGATCAGGCTGTCTGAGTACTGCATGACCATAGCCAGGAACAACCTTACCCTCATTTAAGGTTTTATGAATATAATCTCGAATTTCATCTTTGGTTGGTGTATTCGTTTTTAATTCTTCCACCATTTCAAAAATCCACTTTATAACTTCTTGATTTGCCAAGCCATGTAATGGCCCTGCCAATGCATTCATAGCTCCACTAAATGAATAATAAACATCACTGAGTGTAGAACCTACGAGGTGCATGGTGTGAGCAGAGGCGTTGCCGCCTTCATGGTCAGCATGTATCGTAAGGTATAGGCGCATTAAAGCAGAAAAATCTTTATTTTCAAAACCCAACAAATGGGCGAAATTTCCACCCCAATCATATTCTTCAAGTGTTTCAATTTGGTCTCCACCCTTGAAGGATCTTCTGTAAATGTAGGCAGCAATATTGGGGAGTTTGGCTATGAGATTCATACTGTCTTCATACATGGCATCCCAATAATCATCTTTGTTCATTCCATCTTCATATCTTTCTGCAAAAATACTATCGCGCTGCATTGCTAATATTCCAATACTAAATTGTGTCATTGGGTGTGTGTCCACTGGTAAGCTATCTAAAACACCATAGATATTTTGTGACACGGTAGACCTTTTTTTCCATTCATTAGAAAGCCAATTTACCTCGTCATCAGTGGGCAATTCACCTACCAACATCAGCCAAAACAATCCTTCAGGTAAAGGTTCTTTTCCTCCTTTCACTCGTGGCAACTTATCTCTTAACTGTGGTATGTTATAACCCCTAAATCTTATCCCTTCTTCTGGATCTAATGATGAAGTATCCCAAATCATACTTTTGACACTGCGCATCCCACCGACCAGTTGTTCAATTTTTACTTCATCAATTTTTTTATCGCCGTGTTCTTTAACTAAAGATTTCAATTCAGCTTTGAGGGCAGCTGATTTAATGAAAAATTTTTGTTTTAAAATGTCCATGAACTATCGTATTAATTGCTTTATAAAGAATGCGCTAAATTAGAAATTATTTTAGGAAATTCTTTCTTAAAATGACTAAAATCAGTATAAATATTACGAAAATAACAAAGCAATAACAATTGACTAAGAATCAATATTTTGATAACACCAATGTTATATGCACAGTGAGCTCATCTTTCACCCTGATAGTGCCTCCCAGTTTTGATGGCGGTTTAAGTTTGAAATCTGAAAATAGTACTTTCTGATTCCCTGATAAAGTGATTTTATTTTCCTGATTTTTATGAATTTGGTACAAAACGGTATATTGTTTTGTTACACCAGATATTGTAATGAAAGCTTTAGCAGAAACTTTGCTTCCATTCTTCCAATTGTTTGGATGAGTAGAGAAAGAATTAAATTTAATATAAAGATATGGATGTTGGTCGATATGTAATGTTTTTTGCAAGTCTTTGGTCATATGCCTATTTTGACAATCAAAAAACTCCACAGGGATACGTAGACTACTTTCTACCAAAGTAGATCCATCTGCAGTCTGCGTTTTGAATAGCATGGTATCAGTATGCATATATGAAGGCACCTGACAAGAAAAAGAGTTTATATTTGATTCGCCCTTGACAGTAATGGTGCTATTTTTTTCGACTATCCATAGTTCTGGGCTGGAATACGAAGAAATAAGAAATATTATAAAAATGATAAGTTGCATCAAAGATTAGAAAGGTTTGTTTTACTAAATAAAAAAAGTTGGTCTATGTTTAAATAGACCAACTTTTATGAGAAATTTATAAAAACATTTCTATTTAAAATCCTACAACTGCTTGTACAGCAATACCATCAAACTTTCCTTCATTTCTAAGGTCAGTCGCTGAGAAGTTTTCATATTTCTGTGTCACATATTCACCCTTCAAAAGTAGGTTTTTCGTAGGATACCAACCAGCAGAAATTGCTACTCTATTTACATCCACGTCTGATGCATATCCAGAAAGTCGTGATGTAACAGTATTATATCTAGCTCCAACGAAAACTTGCTCGTTTGCAAAAAATCTATATACTGCTTCAACGGCTAACTGAGATGTTTTTCTATCTTCTGTTTCTGCTATTGTTTTACCATTTGCGATCTCATATGTTCCAAAAAACTCAAATCCTTGATATTTTACAAAAGGATTGATCATAATTGCTGTAATAGAATTGTAAGTACCTGGATTGAACCTACCACTTGTAAAGTTTGAAGTGGCATTAAATGTAGTATTTTCCATAACACCATAGTAATTGGATCCTGTTCTATCTCCGGAGTACAAAGTTGATCTTGGTGTTTCTGAATTTGTATACATAGAAGCACTCAATCTAAAACGCAATTTTTCCATTGATTTATCATATGCTGCTTTCAATAGGATAGCAGGACTTTTCTTTTGTACAGCAGTTGTCGGGTTTGTGCTATAATCAAATACGTCATTTTTTATTAATCCATTGGTCATACCAAGCATTAGCATCAGTCCTTCCATAGGATATGCATAGACTTCCCCACCTATTTCTGTAGTAAACTGGTCTAAAATATGATTTTCTACAAAAGGATTGAAAATACTATTGCCACCATCTGATCTTCTGAAATGTTGATCTCCATAATTGATTTCCATGTGACCAAGTTTAACTCTGAAATACTTCGTAAACCATTCAGGATTGTTAAACATAGGCAATTTGTCAATTTGGATATATCCACCTTTTACCCAAAATTCGTTGTGGTGTCGTGCAGCCATGTAGTTTTCCAAAAACATTCTGATACCATCCCCGAGCTGAACATCAAAATTAAGATTGGCAGCAGCAAGGTTAAAGCCATTTCCAAGTGCATAAAGTTTTTTACTTGCAAGTGTGAATGTGTCATTATTGGAATGATTTAATGCTTGGTATCCTTGTGTGAATGCACCTCCGATGTCTAATTTAAAACCTGTGTATTCTACATTTGTCATTTTTGAAGGTTCGAATACATTTAACCCTCTTTGATCGTTGCATCTAGAATATTGAATATCTTGAGCAAATAGATATGATGTGCTAAGGCACAAAACTATCACCATAAAACTTGATAAAAGTCTCATAAAATTTAAATAAATTGGTTAATAAAATTATTTTGTTAAAACTAAGTCGAATTTTAATACGATGTCTTTTCCAGTTTTCATTGCACCGAAAGCAAAGGAAGGAGGTTTGACACCATAATCTTCCATATTAAATGATTTGGTTCCATTAACAGTGATGTTACCATTACTATTGGCAGTGACAGTACCTTCAAGGTTTGTTTCCTTTGTGGTGCCTGCAATTGTCAACTTGATTTTGCCATTGAATGAATTGCCAGTGACTGTACCGGAAATCCATTCTGCTGAAATGTTGGGGTTTTTATCTGATTTTAATGCTTTATATGCATTATTATCCATTCCTCCCTTGCCACTTTTCAGATCTGAAACATTTACATTGAATTGCATTGATTTGATAGATTTCACAGATGTCCCGTTGACTTCTATTTGAGCACTACACGTGCCGTTTTTTGATGTCATTGTCCAATCATGCATGGTAGAAGTACCAGAAATTCCTAATTTTGCTGCGGAAGTTTTATATTTTGCAACTGATGCCGCGTCTTGACCAAAACTGGGATTGTGTAGCGCAATAAATGCTACACTGAATAGAAAAATGAAAAACTTGTTCATGTCTAATTACTTTGATTAATAATTGTAACAAAGGTAACATAACAAGCATCTGATAAAAAATGACTAATATTATAGTTTTTGATGATTTAGCGCATATCCTACCAACTATCTCCGCCACCGCCACCGAAGCCGCCGCCTACACTACCGCCGCCACTGAATCCACCTCCTCCACTAGGGGCAGGTGTGCTGGTGAAAACTTGTTGGATCTCTTGTATATCATTGCTGAAGGTATCGCCAAATTCTCCTGGATTGAATACAGATGATCCATAATACATACCACCATGTGGACCAAGATACCACTTTGGTGGTTCGAGCAGCAGACCATCAAATTTTTTACTCCATTGTTTTGCATATCCAAATACCATGGCGTAGGGCAATGTTTTTTCAAAATAATCAGGGTCATCCTTCAACATGCGTTCGATTTTATCTTTTTCAGCAGCTTTAACAAACATTTTAAATCCAATGATATCCTGATAAAGCCTAATACCCAATTCATTTTTTTTCAACATGAAGTAACTGAATATAAAACCAATTGTGGCACTTAATGCAAAGGCACCACTGAGCCAAAATGAATGAAAAATTATAAATGAAAATATAGCCAAAATAACTAATCCTCCTGCTATTAATGCTGCTGTGGTTTGCATTTTCATTGACACAGGGTAGTAAACACCCATTGTATTTAGGTGTGATTTGAGAGATGTCTTTGCAGAGCTCATGTATTCATAAAATGATTCCTTTAGGTCGCTTATGGACACCATATTACCTCCTTGAAATAATCCTTCAAAGATAATTTTTTCAAATGGATGTGCCTCTGTAGGCAATTCTTTGATTTTGATCAACTGGTGGTCATCTTTTCCCCAAGATTTGGGAATTCTTTTAATATGAATCAAGCCTTGATGCGCCCAATAAGGCAATAAAGCAATAATATCAATATTATCAGCACGCTCGTCGATAAGCACTCCTACTTCTGATGGATTGAGTTCTTTAGGAGGAGTGTACCTTACAGCTTTGATAATGGGAACGTCTTTCCCATATTTTCTCCAGACATTATAGAAAAATCCTGAAATCAATGTAAGTAAAAATCCTGCAATTCCGGCAAAACCATATTTCTGCCATAAAATTTCATATTTACTCGGCCTTTTGACATAATCTATTGGTAAATTTATAGCAACCGTGATTCCTTCTCCAGGTTGGAGATTTCGGGTAGATATACCTTTGAAAGTGCCTAGATAATATTCAATTGTTGTTGAAGAATCTGGCTTATTTATAGTACCAGTATATACCACATAATCTCTTGGTGTCATTGGCAATGCTTCGTCAAGCGAGATTTCATAACTGACTTTTTCGATATTGGTTTTCCATTGGCCACCTATCAAATTCCAATAAAACTCCGTATGATCCTCTGCAAAAACAAAGGCATCTTCTACTGTATAGCTTATTATATAGGTATGTAATCCCGTGAGAGTAACATTCGGGTTGCCTATTCGGATTACTTTCTGCCTATTTGACGAGGATACTTTGTATTCTTCCCCACTGACTTTAATATTCTTAATATCAAAATATTTCTCTTCCCCATCAGTCATAAATGCAAAAGGAATGTTCCTTATGATGCCCCTCCGTGGAATTAAAAAATCAACTGTGATAGTCTCTGTGATATCAAACTGCGCCTGATTTCCTATGACATGTATATCTATGTCATAGGATTTAATCACGAAATTCTGACTTGCCAAATTACTTCCAAAGTGGATGATTATGGACAATGCCAAAATAGCCCGTAAGGGATGAGATAAAATGCTAAATTTCATTATAACTTCGTGAAGGCTAATTTGTGGAAAAGAGGTCTCTTAGGTATGATTTTAAAACTGAACTACAGGGTTTGTTCTTTCTGCATCATTTTCCAATTCAAAGAAATCATATTTTTCGAAATGAAAATTATTTGCGATCAAATTAGATGGAAAACTCTCTATAGCTGTATTATTATCTCTCACCAAAGCATTGTAAAACCTTCTTGCGTTTGCCAAATTTTCTTCAACTTCACCCAAAGTATTTTGAAGTGAAATAAAGTTTGTATTAGCCTTGAGATCAGGATAGTTTTCCGCTAATGCGAAAAGTGATTTTAAAGTGCCACTAAGAGCATTTTCTGCTTGAGCTTGAGAACTAATAGAACCAGCATTGCCAGCAGACATAGCTTGATTACGGGCTTGAATGACTTTTTCTAGTGTTCCACTTTCATGAGCAGCGTAGCCTTTCACTGTGTTTACGATATTGGGAATCAGGTCATACCTTCTCTTCAGTTGGACATCAATACCACTCCAAGCTTCCAAAACTCTATTCTTTAAAGAAACTAATTTATTATACATAGAAAGTACAATAAATCCTATGACTACAAGTACTATAATAAGTAAATACATGATTTAAAATTTTATTTGACTTACAAAACACCAACAATTATACTATGGTTCCAATAAAGATGACAATCTTTTCTTTCATAGATAAAACTGGCATGACCGTCGACCAATATATAAATGAGCCTTCTCTCATCATTATACAGGTAGTTAAATTATGATTGGTTTAATGGGTTTTTGGATGAGGAGTAATAAGATATATATTTATTACAATTTCATGAAGAGGTACTCTTCACGTTAGATCATGTAATTTTTTAAACAATGTCTTATTAATCAAAGGATTTATTACCTTTGTGAACTTTTTCAGTAGCATAAAAGGATGAGGGATTTAAAATCAAATGTTGATACATCAAAATTGCCCAGACACGTTGCCATAATTATGGATGGCAATGGCAGGTGGGCAAATGAGCATGGACAGCACAGGATTTTTGGTCATCGCAATGGTGTTAAAGCAGTACGTGCTGTCACGGAAGCTGCTGCAGAAATAGGTGTGGAGTATATGACACTTTATGCATTTTCTACAGAGAATTGGTCTAGACCTTCATTTGAGGTCAATGCTTTAATGACATTATTAGTTGAGACAGTACGTAGCGAACTAGCTACATTGCAAAAGAATAATATTCGACTTTTGGCCATAGGCGACTTATCAAAACTTCCAGAAAAAACCTTTAAAGCACTGAAAGATGGTATAGACCAAACTGCCTCCAATACAAGGATGACGCTAGTCTTGGCGCTGAATTATTCATCAAGATGGGAAATAGTGCAAGCGACAAAAAATATTGCATCAATGGTGCAAAATCATGAAATTTCTATTTCAGAGATCGACGATACTTTATTTTCATCTCAACTTGCTACGGCCTTTATGCCAGATCCTGAATTCATCATACGCACTAGTGGAGAATTGAGGATAAGCAATTATTTACTTTGGCAAGCAGCCTATGCTGAGCTATATTTTACCTCCATTTTATGGCCTGATTTTACAAAAAATGACTTCTATAATGCATTAATTGATTTTCAAACGAGAGAGAGAAGATTTGGAAAAACAGGAGATCAAGTCAATAATCAAGTCAGCATTAATTAAAAGTTAAAAAAAAATCATGTCCCAGCAGACACCAAATTATATTCGTTTAGGAATGATACATCAAGCAATGGGTTTTATGAAGGTACAGAATCTTTGGTTTTTTTGCTTTATTTTTATACTTGCGATACCATCAGTAAGTTTTTCTCAAGAAATTCCAGATATTATCAATTATGAAGACAAAAAGACTTACGAAATAGGAGGTATAGAGATAATTGGGGCAGAGAATAGAGATAGAAATGCCATCAAATCTATAGCAGCATTAAAAGAAGGATCGAAAATTCAAATTCCTGGGCCATCAATCCCAGCTGCGGTGAAAGCACTGATGAAGCTTAGATTGTTTGATGATGTTCAAATTTATTTAGAAAGGACTGAAGGAAATGTAGCTTTCCTTAAAATGATTTTAGTAGAGAGACCTACATTAAGTAAATGGTCTTATAAAGGCATTAAAAATTCACAACAAGAAGACCTCAACAATGATATAAAAAATATTCTTACCAAGGGAGGAATTGTGACGGATGATCTAAAGGACCATGCTAGAATGCAAATTAAAAAATATTATATAGAAAAAGGATATTTAGATGTGGATGTAGATATCAATGAATATCCTGATGAAGTAAAAAAAGGAAGTGTAAGACTCGAATTTGTAATTTCACCAAATGATAGGGTGAGAGTTTCCGATATTGTTTTTGATGGAAATTACCAGTTTTCAGATAAAAAGTTAAGGAAAAAGTTTTCAAACACAAAAAGGATTGGGACAATTTTCAGAAAATCCAAATTTATCAATAAAGAATATTTAGAAGACAAAAAGGAACTCGTCAAATTCTACCAAAAGAATGGATTTAAAAATATGCACATCATCAATGACACCATGTACAGGCTCAGTGATGGAAATGCAATTATTATTGTAAAAATTAATGAAGGTAATAGGCACTATTTCAGAAATATAACTTGGAAAGGTAACGCATTGTATTCCGATGATCAATTGTATACAGTCTTGGGCATATCAAAGGGAGATTTATACAATCCAGAACTTTTGGAAAATAGATTAAAGTTTAGTTTGGATGGAAGAGATATCTCATCGCTATATTTGGATGATGGTTATCTAGCATTTGATGTACAGCCTACAGAGGTGGCAATAGACAATGATTCAGTGGATATCGAAATGCGAATTTTCGAAGGACCTCAATTCACTATTGATAATGTTGTCATCAAGGGAAATGACAGGACAAATGAACATATAGTCAGGCGTGAAATACGTACCAAACCAGGACAAAAATTCAGCCGTTCTAATATTATAAGGTCTCAAAGAGAAATCATCAATTTGGGTTATTTCAATCCTGAAGCATTAGGCATCAACACTCCTGTAAATCAGGCAAGAGGTACTGTAGATATCGAATATCAACTAGAAGAAAAACCATCAGATCAGCTTGAACTTTCGGCAGGTTATGGTGGGTATAGTGGATTAATCGGTACTTTGGGTGTGGTATTTAATAATTTTTCCATAGCCAACATTAAAGATAGATCCACCTGGAGCCCTTTGCCTCAAGGAGATGGTCAGAAACTTTCGGTTAGGTTGCAGTCTAATAGTCGATTTTTTAAGTCTTATAATTTTACTTTTACAGAACCTTGGCTCGGAGGTAAAAAACCGCAGTCATTTACGATTGGTGCCGTACACACAGCATTTGACCAAACATTGTATGGCAATGGTAAACTGAGTATTACAAGAGGGTTTATCGGTCTAGGATCCCAACTGAAGTGGCCTGATGACTTCTTCTCTTCAAATACTACACTGAATATTGAGCAGATAAACCTTGAAAATTACAGCAATGGATTCATTGTAGATAGAGGTGTTTTCAATAATTTTAGTATAAAACAAACTTTTACACGGAGTAGTATAAATGATCCATTGTATCCGAGAAGTGGTAGCAGAATTTCACTATCCATTCAGGCCACACCTCCTTACTCTCTCTTCAGAAATTCGACATATGTGCCTACCGATGCTGAGAAAGCAGACATTACCAAGGAGTTGGAAGAATCTCAAGGACCCGCCAATCCTCCTACTCAAGCAGTGATAGATGATAAAATTCAAGAATTGGTAGATTCCAAAAAGTATAAGTGGATGGAATACCATAAATGGAAATTTGGTGCTGAATGGTATTTCAATCTTGTAGATAAGCTAGTATTAATGACCAATGTGAAACTCGGAATTTTAGCATCTTATAATGATGAGATAGGCATACCGCCATTTGAAAGATTTGAATTGGGGGGCGATGGTATTAATAATCAAAACGTAGGATTACAAGGAAAGGAAATAATAGCCTTACGTGGTTATGAAACTACAGATATTACGGGAAATGGATTTACCACTAGTTCCACGACATCTGAAGGATCTCCTATTTATAATAAATATACTATGGAGTTGAGGTATCCACTGTCATTGAATCCGAATTCTACCATATTTGCTACAGCATTTGTACAAGGTGGTAATGCATTCAAGAGCTTTAAAGAATACAATCCTTTTGACCTTAAAAGATCTGTGGGTTTTGGTGCTAGAGTATTTCTTCCAATGTTTGGATTACTTGGATTCGATTATGGCTGGGGATTGGACAAGTCGGCATCTCAAATAGAAAACAAAGGTTATGGGAAATTTAGTATAATTTTAGGTTTTGAGCCTGAATAATTTAAGTTTGTGTTAAATAGGCATCAGCATTGAATACGCAATCAAACAAAACGGTTTTTTAAAAAAATTTTAAATATGAAACATTTTCTTTTTGCACTAAGTCTATTGATAGTATCTTTTTCACTAAGTGCTCAAAAATTTGGATTTATAAATTCACAAGAACTTATGTCCAATCTAGCAGATGTAAAATTGGCTGAGAATAGCTTGAATTCTTTTCAAAATGAACTAGTCATCAAGAGAGATGATATGGTAAAGAAATTTGAAGTCGAATACAGCGCATATATGACAGAAGCCAACTCTGGAACTTTGTCCAAGGTTCAAATGCAGCAGAAAGAGGAGTCTCTAATTGCAAAAAGAGATCAAATTCAGCAGTATGAAACAACAATGCAAGAACAATTAGGTGCTAAACGCGAAGAGTTGTACAAACCTATCTTGGATAAAGTCAAAAATGTAATAGAAATGGTAGGTAAAGAGGGTGGATATACCATGATCTTTGATACCAGTGCAGGAGCATTACTACATGCTGCAGAATCAGATAACCTGATGGAAACAATCAAAGCAAAGCTTTAAACATGTTAAAAAAGATTTTTTTAGTCATCTTAGGCATACTATTGCTATTGCAGTTTGTCCCTGTGGATAAAACAGCACCCGAATATGATTCATCAAAAGATTATTTTGCTAATCATCAAGTGGATGGCAATGTTAAAAAAATAGTGATGGATGCGTGCTATGATTGTCATTCTTACCAAACTAAGTATCCTTGGTATTCCAATATTGCACCCGTGAACTTCCTTATCAATAATCATGTGAAAGAAGGGAGGGAACATCTAAATTTTTCACTTTGGATGGAATATCCAAATAAACGAAAGCACCATAAATTGGAAGAATGTATAGAAGAAATTGAAAAGGGCAATATGCCTATGAAGAGTTTTACATGGATGCATCCTGAAGCAAAACTTTCTAATGAGCAAAAAACCATACTAGTTTCATACTTCAAAGAGGCATTCAACGCACAACCAAACGAATAACTTTTTGTTTTCGGTTAGTTCTTAAAATTTGATATGCAAATTGTCGACATTGCATTTGACAGGGTTATTCCTTTTTCTTCAAGAGATATACAATACCAATTATCTGTAGAAAAGTTTGGAGATTTCATAGCCTTCGAGCCTTCCATTGAAGGGCTCATCGATGCTATTGAAGAAAGAAAAAAACACCCAGTTGATAGGAAAGTACTGTATGATGTTTTACAGTGCAATTACTCAGACACCACAACATCATTACAGGCTGAATATATAGAACAGGTATCAAATGAGCGTACCTTTACCATTACCACCGCGCATCAGCCGGTAATATTTGGAGGACCAGCATTTTATATCTACAAGATAGCGAGTGTCATTCATCTTTCAACCACATTGCGATTGCGTTTTCCTGAGTATAATTTCGTACCTGTCTTTGTCAATGGCGGTGAAGATCATGATTTTGATGAAGTTAAAAAGACATTTTTATTTCAAAATGAAATCCAGTGGGATACGGATCAAAAAGGTGCTGTAGGAAGATTTAATACCGAGGGTCTACAAGCCATATTGCAAGAGTTTTCTGCCATTTTAGGCAATTCTGACACTGCTCAAAACATAAGTGACATGTTGAAAGAAAGTCTTGAAGTGGCTCGGGATTATAATGATTTTGTATTCCATTGGCTAAATAAACTCTTTGGGAAGTACGGGCTTTTAGTACTAAATATGGATGATCCTAAACTGAAGCACAATTTTATCCCTATCTTCAAAAAAGAGATTGAAGATATGCCGAGTCAAGACATAATAAAACATACGCAAGATGACCTTGGAGAATTGGGTTTTAAACCACAGGCTTATGCAAGGGAAGTTAATATTTTTTACTTATCTGATGGAGCGAGAGATAGAATAGTGTATCAAGACGGGAACTACATGATCGGAGATAGCATTTATACGAAACATGAGATTTTTGAGATTTTAAACAAATCTCCCGAAAATTTTTCTCCCAACGTCATCTTGCGGCCACTGTACCAAGAATTTTCACTTCCCGATATTGCTTTTATTGGAGGAGGTGGAGAAATAGCATATTGGATAGAAAGAAAAAAGCAGTTTGCCTACTTTGGCGTTTATTTTCCAACGATTATAAGGAGAAACTCGTTTTTAATAGTGCCAAAAACACTTCAAAAAACAATTCAAAACTTGCATTTGAATGTAGATGATTTATTCATGACAGAACATGTTGTGGTGTCTAAATATCTAGATATCGCTTCCAAGCATGCTTTAGATTTTTCTGAAGAAGAAAAGCAAATACTCTTTTCAATAGACGCCATCGCCGCCAAAGCATACCACATTGACGCCACGCTGGAGCCACTGGTAAAAAGCGAAGGAGCCAAACTTATGAAAAACCTTTCAAATGTACAGCATCGTATCCTAAAAGCGGCTAAGCAGAAGGAAGAAACTGCATTACAGCAAATTCACAACTTATATCAAAAGTTATTTCCTGATGGTGGACTGCAAGAGAGACGCGATAACTTCTTTTCTTTTATGGCTAACAGTCACAAAGTAGATTTATTGGACTACATCATTAAAAATAGTAATCCATTGGATAAGCATTTTAAAGTGGTTTTGATGGATTAAGAAATGCAATCGACTACAATTTCTAATCAATAAATATAAAAAGTAGTATCTAGAATTTTTATTTCTGGTTTTGCAGGATTTGTATGAATTTGGTCAAGAAGTAATTGAGCAGCAATAGTCCCAAGTTTATAGCCGTCATGCTTCAAATATGAAATGGGCGGATCCATAAATTGTGGCAAGTATCCTTCGCTTATTGCTATTCTAGTCATTTTACAACCATTTTTCTCATGTTTGTTTTTATACATAGCAGCATTAACACCTACCATGACTTCATCACTCATTATGAACACAGCATCTGCGTTTGGAAATTCAAGCATGCTTTCAGAACATTTATCTTTTGCATCTAAACTTGAATCACAAAAGTAATAATATGTTTTAATTTTTGGGTGTAGTGAGGCCGCGTCTTGAAAACCCTCTAGTCTTTCCTTAGTAATATTAAGGGATAATGGACCAAAAAATCCTAAAATCTCTTTTACCTGTTTATCTATCAGATATTCAAAACATAATTTCCCTGCTTTATAATCATCGATCACTACTTCTGAAAATATATTTTGATGAATAGATTTGTCTAATAAGACTATTGGAATTTCTAATTCTGCGGCTTTGTCCAAGTGATTTAAATCACAGGTATTTTTTGTTAGCGAAATCAAGATTCCATCCACTCCACTATCAATGCAACTTGCAATATTGTGTACTTCCTTTTCATAGTCTTCATCTGATGTCAAAATCATAAGTTTGAACTGCATTGAATTGAGAACAGAAGTGATACCCTCAATCATAGATGGGACAAAGAAACTATGAATATTGGGAAGAATTAGTCCGATAGTTTTAATGCTTTTATTTCTTAATCCTATAGCTGCAGCATTGGGAACAAAATTCAGGTTTTCAGCAATGAGTTTTATTTTTTCTTTAACAGTATGGCTGATATCTGGATGGTTTTTCAAAGCTCGGGATACTGTAGAAGTACTGACACCAGCCATTTGTGCTATATCTTTTAATGTAACTCGATGCATTTTTTATAAAATATTAACAAATATTTACTTTTTATCAACAGCAAACGTTTGCGGTTTCGATTGCAAAAATACAGAAAAAATTAACATAGTATTTTAAATTATAATTCTGTTTATGTTTGTGGAAACAAAATAATATTTAAAATATGAACCAATATTTAAAACTTTCATTCCTCCTTTTTGGTCTTGTTTTTATGGGATTACAAGCAGGAGCACAATGCACCGTCAAAGGTAAAGTCAGCATGACTGATGGCAGTTCAGCAGAATTTATTCATGTTTCTATACCTGCACTAGGAATAGGTGATATCACTGATTCAGAAGGTAATTTCAAAATTACTGATGTTCCCACCGGAAATTATGCAGTTGAAGCAAGTTTCCTTGGGTATGACTCTCAAGTAAAATTAGTAACACTAGAAGCTGGTGAAGAAGAAGAATTAATGTTTGAATTAGGAGTGTCTTCAATAGCACTAAATGAGATAGTAGTCACAGGTGTATCTGATCCTCGATCAGCATTGGAATCATCTATATCTATAAGTACTTTAAAGCCAAAAGACATCAATAACGTGGTACCAAGAACAACCGCAGAAATTTTTAGATCTATTCCTGGTATCAGATCAGAATCATCTGGTGGTGACGGTAATAGTAACATCACTGTGAGAGGTGTTCCTGTGAGTGCAGGTGGTAGTAGATATTTATTGATTCAAGAAGACGGCCTACCAGTACTTCAATTTGGAGATATAGCATTCGGTACACAAGATCAATTTTTGAGATATGACAACACAGTAGGAAGATTAGAAGCAGTCAGAGGTGGAAGCGCTTCAGTACTTGCTTCAAATTCTCCAGCTGGTATTATTAATTTTATTAGTAAAACAGGTATGGACCAAGGGGGATCTGTTGCAACCACGTTTGGACTTACACAACCGCTTTTAAGGACAGATTTCGAGGTAGGAACCCCACTGACGGAGAGTGTTTCTATGCACGTAGGCGGTTTTTATAGAATGGGAGATGGTCCAAGAAAAGCAGGTTACACTTCCAACAATGGTGGACAACTCAAAGCTAATCTCACCAAGAGATTTGATAATGGTTTCGTTAGGTTCTATGCTAAGTTTTTGAATGACAAAGCTGCAGGTTATATGCCTATGCCTGTTCAAGTGACTGGTACTAATGACTCGCCAACATGGGAATCACTAGATGCATTTGATGCACTCAATGGATCTTTATATTCACCTTACTTCCGTACGGATTATACCATGGGAGGTGATGGAAATTTTCTAAAATCAGATTTACAAGATGGCATGCATTCTGTTTCCAAGTCTTTTGGAGGTGAGTTGAACATGAATATTGGTAATGACTGGAAACTTGTCAATAAAGCGCGATTCTCTCAAAATAGTGGACAGTTCTTGGCACCTTTTCCAGCGTCAGCAGGTTCACTTTCTAGTGTCATAGGTGATGGTAATACTGCGACTTATGCAGGCACAAACACAGCTGTAGATAATAATGCAACCTTCATGCTTATTCATTTATTCAATACAAAGTTGAATAATTTTAACAATTTTATAAATGACCTTAATGTATCAAAACGCTTTAATTCATTCAAGGTTAATCTTGGTCTCTACAAGTCACTCCAAAATGTTGGCATGACATGGAACTGGAATTCCTATGTGATGGAAGCAAATTCTGATAATCAAAGATTGGTAGATGTGCATGATGCCGATGGACAAGCATTATCTCAAAATGGTTTATTTGCCTATGGTACACCTGCTTGGGGAAATTGTTGTAATAGAAATTATGATATGCAATATGATGTGACAGCACCTTACGCTACACTAGATTTGCAAGCAAGTGAAAAGCTCAATTTTGATGCTGGGTTAAGATATGATTTTGGACATGCTTTCGGTAATTTTTCAGGCGGCAATGGGCAGACATCAGCCATCGATATGAATGGCAATGGCACCATTGAAGCAGTTGAATCAAATGTAGCGACCGTAAGCACTGTGGCGACACCTGTGGATTATAATTACAATATTTTATCTTACTCAGCAGGTTTGAATTACCTTCTCGATGATGCGTCAGCAGTATTTGTTCGTTATAGTTCAGGTGGATCAGCATCTGCTGATAGAATATTATTTAGTGGATTTAATTATATAAATTCAGATGATCCAGCTCTAGATGCACAAAAAGTAAATACTGTCAATCAAGCTGAATTAGGTTATAAATATCGCAAAAATAAATTAACTTTGAATGCCACAGCTTTTTTAGCTAATACTAAAGAATCCAATTTTGAAGCCACTACCCAAAAGAAAATTGATAACAATTACAGATCATTGGGATTGGAAATAGATGGAGTCTATTCATTGAGTTCCAGCTTTAGCTTAAGGGGCGGTCTGACTTTTACTAATGGTGAGATCACAAAATCAATTGCAGAAGATAACATTGGCAATACTCCTAGAAGATTACCAGCTTTGATGTTTAGTTTGGTACCAGTAGTCACATTGAATGATGATTATGTCATAGGATTATCCATTCTAGGTTCTTCAAGTTCTTATACACAAGACAATAACAAATTGGTTATGCCAGGATATTTTGTTGTTAATCCATTTATAAATGTCAACTTAGGTAGAAAATTTACACTTAATTTAAGTGGAAATAACATCTTAAATGCATTAGCTATTACTGAAGCTGAAGAAGGTGAAATCATTGATAATGCAACGAATATTGTGAGAGGAAGACCATTGCCTGGAAGATCTGTGACACTAGGTATTAAATATGATTTTTAAAAATTTTTAGGTTAATAAATAGATCGGATTGTGGTATCATTTAACTTTGGTACCACAATTTTTTTACAAATGAAAAACATGATAGATAGTGCTAAGGATGTCATTTACCGAGCCATAAGGGAGGATGGGATTCTTGCGTCTGCCTACACTACAGATAATTACAATAGGGTCTGGAGCAGAGATGCGATGATGACAGGTATAGTGGGTCAAATGTATGATGATGCAACTATTATCGATGGTTTTAAGAAATCAATTATTACACTTGCACAATATCAACATGACAATGGCACAATTCCTTCAAATGTTGGAAAAGATAATTTGGGACTCCCACTAATCAGTTATGGCACACTAGTGGGTAGAACAGATGCGACGATTTGGTGGATAATAGGAACTATTTCAATGCTTTCTCATGACATCAAATTTCATGACCAATTTCAAGATTTTATAGATACTAAGCTTACCAAAGCATTAGGATTATTGGAAGCGTGGGAATTCAATAATAGAGGACTCATTTACAGTCCTTTAGGAGGAAATTGGGCTGATGAGTATGTCACATCTGGATATACTTTATACGATAATGTTCTGTATTTATGGGCATTAGAACTTGCAGCGGTTTACTTTGATTCAACTGTTTTACTTGAAAAATCAAAAAGACTAAGATTGACTCTAAAGGTGAATTTTGATAATCATTATGTTTTAAAGGGTGATGAGAAGTATTATCATGCTTCTGCAATTGAAATTAGGAAGAAAAATCTTAAACCCTATTTTTCTGCTGCACTTTCACCGGCAGGTTTTGACCAGAGATGGGATATGGCAGGAAATGCTCTTGCATTAGTATTACAATTATTTGATGATCCAAACAATATAGTGAATCATATAAATGCATTGATGAAAAGCCAAGATTCCATGCTTTTACCTGTATTTTATCCTGTGATTGAACCAGATGATTTGGATTGGCATTTGTTGCAATCAAACTTTAGTTACAGTTTTAAAAATTATCCTTATCAATTTCATAATGGTGGATTTTGGCCCATTTTTAGTGGGTGGCTGTGTTATGGTTTAAGAAAGTATAATGATCATAATCTAGCTAATAAATTAATGAAAGCATATGAATCTGTATTAACTATATCGGGAAATAAATTTTTTGAATACCACGATATTCGTAATGGAGAGGCAAAAGGTGTTGAAGGTCTTTGTTTCAGTGCCAGTGGATATTTACTTATGGCAATGATACCCAAAAATATAATGTCATGAAAGGAGATATTATCTTACTTAAACCGGAATATTATTCGATCGCTGCAGAATTATCTTCATGGTTGTCTCAATACTTGATGACAATGCAGAAGTTTGTTATAGTGGTAGCTGGTGAGAGTGGCAGTGGTAAATCAGTTACTGCCATTACGCTTTCACAGGAACTAGAAAATATTGGTATTCGCTCCACAGTTCTTCATATGGATGATTATTTCAAGCTTCCTCCTATATCAAATAATTTAAATAGAATGCAGAGCTTGGAAAATGTAGGTTTGTCAGAAGTCAGACTTGATGTGTTACAATCCAATATTGATGATTTTATCATTGGGAAAATTTCATTTGTTAAGCCTTTAGTCGATTATAATAATAATTCTATTTCAGAAGAAGAAATAGATGTAGGACATTGTCAGGTTTTGATAGTTGAAGGTACTTATACGGCGGCTTTAGAAAATGTACATTTAATTGTCTTTTTAGAGCGTACCTTTTTGGAGACATTGGAAAATAGAAGAATTAGAAACAGGGAGTCACATTCAGAATTTATAGAGCAAGTCTTAGCGATAGAACATAAAATCATTGTGACACATAAAGAGAAATCACACATTATAATTGACAAAAATTACCAAGTCAAATATCATAAACATTTTAAAGCAACTTACGATGATTAAGCCTAAATTGAGTTTGTCACAAATTATCAACATGAATGTTGGTTTTTTTGGAATCCAGTATAGCTTTGGGTTACAACAAAGTGCAGTAAACCCGATTTATGACATGTTGGGTGCACAACCCGATCAAATTCCTCTTTTGAATCTAGCTGGTCCAGTCACAGGACTTTTGATACAGCCACTGATTGGTGCCATGAGTGATAAAACTTGGATACCTAGCTTAGGAAGAAGAAAACCCTACTTTTTTATTGGTGCAATCATATGTAGTGTATGTTTGTTCCTTTATCCATTTAGTAGTACTCTCTGGATGGCTGTTGGGTTGCTGTGGATTTTGGATGTAGGTAATAATACCGCTATGGAACCTTACCGAGCATTTATTGCAGACAATCTTAATGCGGACCAACAACCGATGGGATTTCAAGCACAGAGTTTTTTCACTGGATTTGGACAGACTTTAGCAAATGTCTCTCTATTTATATTCCCTATGTTCTTTCTTGGGAAATATGGAGCGTTGCCTAAATGGGTGTATGCATCTTTCTTCTTTGGATCTTTTATTTCTATTGCTTCTATATTATGGAGTATAAAAACCACAAAAGAGTATCCACCATCGGAATCTGAATTAATGAAAATGAGAAAAGATTCTGGATCAATCTTCAAACCATTCATTGAAATTTTTAACGCACTCAAAGAAATGCCAAAAGTTCTATGGCAGTTGGCCCTCGTATATCTGTTTCAGTGGTATGCTCTATTTTGTTATTGGCAAAATTCATCGAAAAGCATTGCGCTATCTATTTTTAATGCCACACCTGCTGAAGAAGGCCTATATGAAAAGGCAGTCGGTTGGGCAGGTTTAGTTAATGGTTGGTACAATATTGTAACCTTTTTAGTAGCATTTTTATTGGTAGGTTTTGCTGCAAGAAATGGCGCCAAACTTGTACACTTTGTATGTCTTGTTTTGGCTGGAATAGGATTTATGTTTTTTCCTTTTTATCACAAATAAATATTTACTCTTTGTAGCTATTACAGGATTTGGAATAGGTTGGGCGAGTATGATGGGTATTCCTTATTTACTTGTCGTCAATCAGATACCAAAAGAACGATATGGTGTTTACATGGGTATAATAAATATGATGATTGTGGTGCCAATGATTTTACAGACCCTAACTTTTGGCGGAATTTTAAAGCACCTACTGGGTAATAATCCTCAAAATGCTATTTTCTTTTGCAGGAATACTTCTGATAATCGCTGCCATTTTTACTTTGCGAATAAAAGATAATGGTTCCAAAAAATTTACGACTTAATTAAGACAATTTATCTCGTACCACTTACATTTATTGATAAAAAATATTTGCCATAGTAATTTTGCGGGTTATTTTATTGAAATATTTTACTTTTAGATACAAATAAAAGGTAATCAATGCTATAATTTGAAATAGAATAATATTACCTTTGCGCCAAATTTTGAAAATCTGGCAACAAAGTATTCATGGTACAGAGGATTTTTTTAACCTTCATATATATATTGCTATATACTATTTCTGTGTCTGCACAGCATGATTCAGCCCCTAAGGCCGAAGATCCACATCACACAGAACATGTAGCTACAAACGCTCATGGAGCTGATGCACATTCTACTGATGCACATACAGCTGACGGGCATGATGTTGCTGGACATGGTTCCGAAAAATTTGATCCCGCTGCAACAGCGATTCACCACATAAGCGATGGAAATGTATATACTATACTAGGATTCACAATTCCATTGCCTACAATTCTATATTCTAAAGAGCGCGGATTGGAGATATTCAGTTCGGGCAATTTTCATCCGGGGCACCATGAAGAAGGACATAATGCGTACAATGGATATGTATTGCACCTTGGAAGTGTGTATAAAATCAAAGATGAAAATTTTCCTCAAAGTGGAAGTGTAGAATTAGGAGAGCATGCCTTTGTTACAAAACAAGAAAATATCAATGGAAAAATGCGTGACGCACATTATGTGCTTCACAATGGGAAAGAATACAGATTGGATGCCAGATCTACCCTTGATGGAGGTATTCTGGGAGGCGGAATGACTTCTTTTATGGATTTTTCTCCTACTAAAAATGTAGTGGGAATGATTCTGGTTTCAATCTTTTTACTGATACTATTTAGCAAGATCGCTAAAGCATATAAAAATAATCCCACAAAAGCACCTTCTGGTATTCAAGGATTTATAGAGCCAATATTTTTATTCATCCGAGATGAAGTAGCAATACCATTTATAGGTAAGGAAAAGTATATGAAATATTTGCCATTATTGATGAGCATCTTTTTCTTTATACTAGGGTTAAATTTATTTGGACAAATTCCACTTTTAGGAAGTGTCAATGTGACAGGATCTCTTTCAGTCACATTGGTCATAGCAGTCATTGTCTTCATCATTGTCAATGTCAGCGGGAACAGACACTATTGGAGCCACATTTTCTGGATGCCAGGTGTTCCTGTTTTTGTGAAGCCTTTGTTGGCTGGTGTTGAGATTATGGGACTCTTTATAAAACCACTTACCTTAATGCTGCGTCTTGCAGGTAATATATCCGCTGGACATATAGCAATTTTGAGCTTTGTAGGACTTATATTTATATTTGGACAATCAGGAGCTAGCTTGGGAGGAAGTGTTTTGGGTACAGTAGTATCTATTCCTTTGACCATGTTTATGATGGCGATAGAGTTAATAGTCGCTTTTGTACAAGCATTTGTATTTACCATATTGACAGCGTCATATATAGGTGCAGCTATCGAAGAACACCATCATACTGAAGAAGGTCATCATTAAATTAAAAATAAAAAGTTTAAATAAATATATCATGACAGGAACATTAGCAGCACTTGGTGCAGGATTAGCAGTGATAGGTGCAGGTATCGGTATTGGAATGATCGGTGGTAAAGCAATGGAAGCTATTGCTAGACAACCAGAAGCATCTGGAGATATCAGATCTAACATGATCATCATGGCAGCTTTCGTAGAAGGAGCGGCTTTGATTGCTATCTTACTTTCAATCCTTATGGCATAAGCCATTAAGGCGTAAGGTTTTAAAAGTAGAATTGCAGAGCGGTTGGCCGAGCATTCTACTTTTTGTATTAAAACAATGTTAATTTTAAAATATAAAATTTAAAAAATTTATGTTTTCTCTCATCACTTTTTCACCTTTTCAACCTACACCAGGATTAATATTTTGGTCATTGGTGATATTTCTTTTGTTTTGGTATTTAGTGTCCAAATTTGCATTTAGACCTATTGCTGAAGCACTTTCCAAAAGAGAATATGACATTCAAGATGCCATAGATCAAGCTAAAAAGACTCGCGAAGAAATGGCTAAAATGCAGTCAGATAATGAAAAGCTTTTGGCAGAAGCAAGAGAAGAAAGGACAAAAATTCTTCAAGAAGCAAAAGATATTAAAAACCAAATTATCACCGAGGCAAAACATAAAGCAAAAGATGAAGCCACTAAAATTGCGACCACAGCAATGGCAGATATCGAGAATCAGAAAAAACTTGCTATGCAGGAGGTTAAAAATGAGATTGGCAATATGGCACTTTCTATAGCAGAACAAATCATTAAAAAAGAATTGCAGTCAAATCCTGAGCAACAGCACCTCGCTAATAGCTTAGTAAAAGACATGCACTTAAACTAATATAATTTTAAATATATGTCGGTAAATAGAATCTCGACACGGTACGCAAAATCGTTACTTGATCTGGCAATAGATCAAAATAGTCTTGAGAGTACATACAGCGATATTAAGATTTTTATGCAAGCGCTTCAAAGCAGAGATCTATTGATGATGCTCAAGAGCCCGATCATAACAGCAGCTAAGAAAGCGATGGTTTTTAAGTCTATCTTTGGTGATAAATTGAGCAAACTCACTATGTCTTTTTTTGAAATCGTAATCAAAAAGGGTAGGGAAATTTATCTCCCTGAAATTTCTCAGGAATTTATAAACCAATATAAAGCGCATAATAAAATAACCACAGTTACTATCACTTCTGCTGCGCCTTTATCTGAACCAATAATGAAGGATATTACTGACAAATTATTGCAAAGTAATATCACGATGAATAAGATAGATGTACAGACAAAAATTGATCCTTCAATTATTGGAGGATTTGTAGTAGAAACTGGAGATAAGCGTTATGACGCTAGTGTTTTACACAAGTTGGAACTATTTAAAAAAGAATTTGCGAATAAATAATTAAATTTAATATACAAAATACAAAGTTATGGTTGGTGTTAAACCGGATGAAATATCAGCAATACTAAAGCAACAATTATCAGGCTTTAAAACAGAAACAGAACTGGAAGAAGTAGGATCAGTACTTCAAGTAGGTGATGGTATTGCACGTGTATACGGTCTTTCTCAAGTACAAGCAGGTGAATTGGTAGAATTTGAAAATGGTGTTCAAGCCATTGCACTTAACCTTGAAGAAGATAATGTGGGTGTTGTACTATTGGGTTCTGGTGATGGAATCAAAGAGGGAACCACAGTAAGACGTACCAAAAGAATAGCTTCTATCAAAGTAGGTGAAGGCATGGTTGGTAGAGTGGTTAATACTATGGGACAACCTATCGATGGCAAAGGTCCTATAGCAGGCACTACTTATGAAATGCCCCTAGAAAGAAAGGCTCCGGGAGTAATATATAGACAGCCAGTAAACGAACCTCTTCAAACAGGGATCAAAGCCATTGACTCTATGATTCCAATAGGTAGAGGTCAGAGAGAGCTTATCATCGGTGACAGACAGACTGGTAAAACAGCCATTGCTATTGATACGATTATCAACCAAAAAGAATTTTTTGACCGAGGAGAACCAGTATATTGTATTTATGTTGCGTCAGGACAAAAAGCATCTACTGTTGCTCAAGTGATGAAATCTCTTGAAGAAGGTGGTGCTATGGCTTATACCACTATAGTATCTGCATCTGCATCTGATCCAGCGCCCCTACAATTTTATGCGCCATTTGCAGGTGCAGCGATAGGTGAGTATTTTAGAGATACAGGTAGACCTGCATTGATCATCTATGACGATTTGTCAAAACAAGCAGTGGCATACCGAGAGGTGTCTCTTTTATTGAGAAGACCTCCTGGACGTGAAGCATATCCTGGTGACGTTTTTTATTTGCACTCAAGATTGCTTGAAAGAGCAGCTAAGGTCATTAACAATGACAAAATAGCGCAAAACATGAATGACCTTCCGGAATCATTAAAAGCAGCAGGTCTTGTAAAAGGTGGAGGATCATTGACAGCACTGCCAATCATCGAAACACAAGCAGGTGACGTGTCTGCTTATATACCTACGAATGTAATTTCAATCACTGATGGACAAATATTTCTTGAATCCAACTTATTCAATGCAGGGATAAGACCAGCGATCAACGTAGGTATCTCTGTCTCGAGAGTGGGAGGAAATGCCCAAATCAAATCCATGAAAAAAGTGGCAGGTACATTGAAGCTTGACCAAGCACAGTATCGTGAGTTAGAAGCATTTGCTAAGTTTGGTTCTGACCTTGATGCCGCCACACAATCAGTTTTGGAAAAAGGAAAAAGAAACGTAGAAATCCTTAAGCAACCACAATATTCTCCAGTTTCTGTTGAAAAACAGGTAGCTATTATTTATCTCGGTACACAGGGATTACTTAGAAATGTGGCCGTCAATAAAGTCAGAGATTTCGAAGATGCATATCTAACCACCTTAGAGCGCACACATCCAGATACTTTGACAGCTATTCGTAAAGGTCAGTTGACCGATGAAATCCTTGATGTCTTGAAGAGAGTGGGTGCAGAAACCAGCAATCAATTTAAATAATCACAGATATAAATTCGGGAAATGTCCGGCAAACTAAAAGAGGTCAGAGAAAGAATTAAATCAGTTCAATCCACTCAGCAGATTACCAAAGCCATGAAAATGGTGTCTGCTTCTAAATTAAGGAGAGCACAGCAAGCCATACAGGAAATGCGACCTTATGCGAACAGGTTGGATAAAATGATGAAAAATCTTGTCGCAAACTTAGATAGTGATGTCAATTCACCTTATGTAGTTCAAAGAGAAGAACAAAATGTTGCGGTTGTTGTCATTACTTCGAATAGAGGGCTTGCAGGAGCATTCAATAGTAATATCATTAAAGAAGCCATTAATAAGATTGAGTCCCAGTATGATGCGCAACGTAAAAATGGCAAACTGACATTGGTATTTGTTGGTAAAAAAGGTTATGATATTTTGCGTAAAAAATACTCTGATGCTACCATCGTTTCTGAGTATGTGGATTTATTTTCTGATCTTAGTTATGATAATATCTCTAGGGTTTCTACGTACCTAATGGATAATTATGAATCAAAATCATTTGATGTCGTAGATGTATGTTATGGCCAATTCAAGAATGCTGCATTTCAATTGCCTATTTGCACAAAGTATTTACCTGTTGTGAGTACAGAAGTCAAATCAGACGAATCAAACAAAGCCAAAAGTAAAGCCAATTATTTATTTGAGCCAAGTAAAGAAGTGGTGCTAGAGCAATTGATTCCTAGTATTCTACACACTACATTTCAAAAGTTTGTCCTTGAAAACCATGCATCTGAACATGGTGCTCGTATGACGGCGATGGATAATGCCACCACAAATGCTGAGGAACTTATGAAGGAACTTAAAATCAATTATAACAAAGCTAGACAAGAAGCGATCACCAAAGAATTATCAGAGATAGTGGGCGGTGCAGCGGCATTGAATGCATAGTAGATTGATAATCAAAATTATATATAGCCCAAGCACTTTGTTTGGGCTTTTTTATTTTAGTACTATTACGATTATTACCATAAGAGAAAATCTTTAGTTATCATACATTTAGCTATCTTCGCAATATAAAAACAATCTTAAATGAAGTTACAAAGTTATGCTAATGGCACTTGGGTAGAGGGTAAAGGAGACGGCCAAGAGCTTTATGATGCTTGTACGGGTGAAGTCATCAGTTCAGCATCATCAGAAGGTTTAGATTTTGGCGCCATGCTAGATTATGGGCGCAAAGTGGGCAATAAAAATCTTAGAAAACTTACTTTTCATGAGAGAGGTAGAGCACTAAAAGCCCTAGCGCTGTATTTGAAAGAACACAGAAAGAAATATTATGACATCAGTTTTAAAACAGGAGCAACAAAAATTGACTCTTGGATAGATATTGATGGTGGTATTGGGAATCTCTTTGCGAATGCAAGCCTCAGACGAAAACTTCCAGATCAGACTTATTATACAGAAGGCGAACACGTTGGCCTGAGCAAAGGTGGTACTTTCATAGGTCACCATATCTTGGTACCTAAAGAAGGTGTCGCTGTACATATCAATGCCTTTAATTTTCCTGTGTGGGGAATGTTAGAAAAATGTGCCGTAAACTGGTTATCCGGTATGCCTGCCATTGTAAAACCGGCCACCATTACTTCATTTCTGACAGAGGCTGTAGTAAAGGATATTATAGCATCTGGCATTTTGCCGGAAGGCGCATTACAATTGATTTGTGGTAGTGCCAATACTTTACTCGATCATGTTAATTATCAAGATGTTGTGACCTTTACTGGATCGGCATCAACGGGGATTAAATTGAAATCCAATAAAAATATAATTGCCGAATCAGTCCCTTTTAATATCGAAGCGGATTCTCTTAATGCTATTATTTTAGGCATTGATGCTGCGCCGGGTACCGAAGAATTTGATGTTTTTATAAAGGAAATCAGTAAAGAAATGACTGTCAAAGCAGGACAAAAATGTACTGCAGTCAGACGGATCATAGTGCCTGAAAAGTATATCGAGGATGTGCAGACAGCTATTGCTACTTCCTTACAAAAAGTAGTGGTCGGAGATCCGCGAACAGAAGGAGTAAAAATGGGCTCTCTGGCAGGAAAAGCCCAGGTAAGAGAAGTAAAGGAAAAAGTAGATATTCTTCGAACTTCAGCGCAACTGGTGTATGGTGATCCTGATAATTTTTTAATAGAAAAGGGCGATAAGTCTAATGGCGCATATCTCTGTCCGATGTTATTCAGACATGATAACCCATTGAAAGATACTATCATACACGAGACAGAAGCATTTGGCCCTGTGTCCACATTGATGCCATACCAAAATTTGGAAGAGGCTGTACATTTGTCCAGTCTAGGTAAAGGGTCCTTGTGTAGCACAATAGTGACATTTGATAATAATATCGCTAAAGACTATGTGATTAATGCTGCCACACATCATGGTAGGATTTTGATACTAAACCGCGAATCAGTGGTAGAAAGCACAGGACATGGATCGCCTATGCCATTGCTAGTGCATGGAGGACCGGGTAGAGCTGGTGGCGGAGAAGAGATGGGTGGATTGCGCGGGATAAAACACTACATGCAGCGGTGTGCTATACAAGGGACACCTACGTCTATAAGTGCGATAACAGATCAGTATCAGCCAGGAGGTAAGTATATTGAAGACAGCATTCATCCATTTAGAAAACATTTTGAAGATCTCAAAATAAGTGAAACTTGGATTACACATAAACGCACGATTACAGATGCTGATATTGTCAATTTTGGCAATGTTTCTTGGGATCATTTCTATGCACACACTGATGCGACATCATTAGAAGGTACCATATTTACACATCGAGTAGCGCATGGATATTTTGTGCTTTCTGCAGCAGCAGGTCTATTTGTTGATCCAGCAAAAGGTCCTGTCCTTCTCAATTATGGACTCGAGGAATGTAGATTTACGAAGCCAGTGTATGCGGGTATGACTATAGGCGTTAGGCTTACCGTCAAAGAGAAAATATTGCAAGAGAAAAAAGAAGATGAGGATATCACCAAAGGGATTGTAAAATGGTACGTTGATATCTATGATGATACCAACGAAACTGTTGCGATTGCTACTATTTTAACAATGGTGCGTTGTAAAAACAATCTTGGATGATTTTATATAAGGGGTTGAAACCTGAAATGATAAAATCATTGTTTGAAAAATGCAATGATCCTGTTATCACATATGAAGCCCGCATGTTTCTTCAGGAACTTGTAGAGCCTATTGAGTTGAGAAAAAGGGTTAATAACTATTGGACTTTCGTAGTGAAGGACTTAATTACCAATTATTCAGTTATTTTCAAAGAACTTAATGAATCCTATACACCTATTTGCACATGTCAAACTTTTCAGAAAAATGGTAGTTGTAGCCATGTCTATGCCGTAACGTTTTCTATTTATGACTCACTTTTCCCAAATAAAACAGCTAACTCTGAGGAAAACTTGGTCATAAAGGCATGGGATCAGGAGAATGAAAATAGATTTATTTTGGATAATGTACGGAATTTTACAACTTTTGTCCATACAACCTTAAAAAATCAGATCAATATAAGCAAATTTTCCAGAGCTAAAATTGAAATAAAAAAAGATGAAAATGGCTACAAAACATTTCTGAGATTCAACAATATGATCTATACAGTCAATGTTGAAGTGAATAAGAAAAATAACTTAATTATCCAATGTTCATGCAATAAATTGACATCATCACAATTGTGTGAACATGCTTCTATGGTAGTCTTTCATTTGTATAATTTTAATTATCTATATCCATTTACAGAGTTTTATAATTATGATGAAGAAAAAAATAAACTTCTGGAGCGGTATGGTCTGACTTTAGATGACAAGGAGGCAAGTGAATTTCAGTTTAAACAAGATTCTAGCGGTAAAATGTATATCTCAGTTATACCGCCGTTGTTCGTTTCAGAAGACCAATTATCTTCATTCACATCATTTCTCAATAATGTAGATAATAGCGATATTCATCTTCCTTTCCAAATTAATAGAAATGGAGCTGATATAGGAATATTTTTTCAGTTTTCTGATAAACACTTTTCTCAAGACCCAATCACCATAAAAGCATTTTATAAAGAAAAGAAAAAGACTGGTGGCTATAAGTATAAAGTTTTTACAACAGATATTTATGGTAACTCTGTTGAATCAGGATTCTTACCGAGTGATTTAGAAAAAATATTGAATAAGTTTAACTTTCAACACTTTAAGCGTTCAGAAATCCAAAATATCAGCTATGGCGATATGTATGATCATGTATCTTCATTTAATTTTGTTGATAAAATGCAGCGGTTATATGTAGACTATTTTTTACATTCTTTGCAAAAGTATTGGGATAGATTATCTGATTTTGATGATTACTTTATTTTAGATGCATCATCTTCTAGGCCAACTGATACTACACTCACAAAAATAACATTGCCAAAAGAGCGCCCAGAACTGCAAATTTATATTGAAGAAAAGGATAGATTCTTGGTAATAACACCGAAGTTTTATTTGCCGTCGGAGGATGCTTTATTAGAATTCGAAGACATAAAACTCTATTTTAACCAATTATTGCTATGGAATGATAATCTATACCATGTGCAGAATGATGATGTAAGCAAGTTTTTGGAGAAAATGCCCTTGCATAAACTTCTAGTCCCCAATAAGAATCGAGAGCAAGTCATTTCGCAATTGATATTGCCAATTAAAGAAAAGTTTAATGTAGATTTACCTTCTGGGTTTGTATTGGAACAAGAAGAAAATGAACTACATTTTGAAGTATGGCTACGTGAAGCAGATGAGATTAGCATGGTGCTAGAGGCAGTAGCAAAATATGGAGAAAAATCAGTTTCGGTACATATTCCCCAGCCATTTATTACTTTGGAGCAAGATGAAAAATTTATATATACAAAACGAAAACTTGCAGAAGAATCTGCCTTTAAGTCATATGTCATGAATTTACACCCATCATTTCAGAATCAGAAGTTCGAGGATGGGTTCAGAATAGATTTTGATGATGTGATGAGAAACAATTGGTTTTTGGACACCACCAAATCATTGTTGGACCAAGGCATTCATGTAGTCGGAATAAATGAATTGAAGAAATTTAAGTACAATTCAGCCACTCCAAAATGGAACATGGAGATTTCAAGTGGTATAGATTGGTTTGATGTAAAAATCCAGGCTGTCTGGGACGATCAAGTGATTGATTTTAAAGATTTAAGAAATGCCATACTAACTAAACAAAATTTTGTAGTGTTGGGTGATGGATCTTTTGGGATGATTCCAGAAGAATGGCTTCAAAAATACTCAGGTTTGTTCAAGGTTGGCGTGACTAAGGGCGACACCTTGTCACTGTCCAAAAAGCAATTTAATATCATTGACATTCTCTTTGATCAAATAGATGATGATGAAGTCAAACGTGAATTTCAAGAAAAAAAAACCAAGCTTCTCAGCCTTGAAAATATAGTCACTGAGCCGATTCCAAATGAAATTATTGCCACATTGAGACCATATCAGACATCAGGATACCAATGGTTGCAAGTACTTGATGAAATATCTTGGGGAGGATGTCTTGCTGATGATATGGGACTTGGCAAAACTTTGCAGGCGATTACATTTCTTACCTTTTTGAAGAAAAAATACAATAACCCAACTAGTTTAATAATTTGTCCCACCTCGCTGATATTTAACTGGGAAAATGAGATCAAGAAGTTTGCACCTACTTTGAAGTACTTTATTTATTATGGAAATGCAAGAAGTTTCAGCGATGATCATTTTGAAGGGTACGACGTTGTGATCACTTCCTATGGCATAGCTCGCATTGATATTGAGTCATTGCGGAGCTTTAATTGGGAATATGTCATACTTGATGAAAGTCAGGCAATAAAAAATCCCGATGCAATCACCACAAAAGCGGTTCAACTTTTAAAGTCTAGAAATAAAATCATTCTTTCAGGTACTCCCTACCAAAATAATACTTTCGATTTATATGCACAATTTAACTTTTTGAATCCTGGGCTTTTGGGCAACAAGATGCAGTTTCGTGAAAATTTTGCCATTCCCATAGACAAGGAAAAACATTTTGAGAGTAGCACGCTTCTTAGGAAAATTCTACAACCATTTATACTCAGAAGAACTAAAAAAGAAGTTGCTTCAGACCTTCCGGATAAAGTCGAAACGATCATTTGGTGCCAAATGAATAAAAATCAGAGAGCTGTTTATGATGAATATAAAGATTTTTATAGGCATTCATTGATGAAAAAAATCGATTCGGACGGCATGGCAAAGTCAGGTGTGTATATCCTAGAAGGTTTATTGAGATTAAGACAAATATGTGATGATGTAAGATTATTGAAAGATTCAGAAATCAGACCATCCACGGGTGTAAAAATTGAAGAATTATTGCGAGAAATACTAGAAAATTCTGGTGATCATAAAATGCTTGTTTTCTCTCAGTTTACAGAGATGTTGGGACTGATTAGATTAGAAATAGAAGGACATGGGATCAAGTTTTGTTACTTGGATGGAGGTACTCCCGCAGAAAAAAGAAAAGAGTTAATAGAGAGTTTTCAGAATGATCCGTCTATAAAAGTATTTTTAATTTCACTAAAAGCTGGTGGCGTAGGTCTTAATCTTACAGCGGCAGATTATGTGTATATAGTGGATCCGTGGTGGAACCCCGCCACCGAAGTACAAGCGATAGACAGAGCACATAGAATAGGGCAGGATAAAACAGTTTTCGCATACAAAATGATATGTAAAGATTCAGTAGAAGAAAAGATTCTCACTTTGCAAGAAAATAAAATCAGTATTTCAAAGGATCTCATAGCAGATGATGGGGCATTTTTTAAAAAACTTACCAGACAGGATGTTGAATTTTTATTTAGCTAATAGCCACGGGACGTATGGTAAAAAATAATATTCAATTAGTGAACAATCTTTTATCCCAGGATTTTGTTTAATATACGTACCTTTGTTTAATAATTAATTAATTTTAAGATATGATATTGTTTGGGTTGGGTGGTCAAGAGATACTTTTACTTGGCTTTATTGTTTTAGTGTTTTTTGGTGGTAAAAAGATTCCTGAATTAATGCGTGGATTGGGTAGTGGAATCAGAGAATTCAATAACGCCAAAAACAATATTGAAGCTGAGGTCAAAGAAAATATGAAAGAATTAGATTCTAAAAGCAAATAGTGCAGTCATTTGACTAGTATATTTTTTGTGTCCCCTTTGCCTTTTTGGGGTCATAGTCAAATTGTATTCCATTTAAATTCATCTACTTTAACGGGTCTGAAATATGAAACAAGAGACATCTGAGGACACCATTAATGTAAAGCATAATATTTATATCAAAGGGGCTCGATCCAATAATCTTAAAAATATCGAGCTTGCCATTCCAAAGCAAAAACTCACCGTGGTCACTGGTGTGTCTGGGTCCGGAAAATCATCACTTATCATCGATACCCTTTATGCTGAAGGCCAGCGTAGGTATGTGGAGAGTTTGTCCGCTTATGCCAGACAGTTTTTAGATAGACGTAAAAAACCCGAAGTAGATTATATCAAAGGTATTTGTCCTGCGATAGCAATAGAGCAAAAGGTAAGTACATCAAATGCGAGATCGACTGTGGGTTCTATGACGGAGATTTACGATTATCTACGATTACTATATGCTCGAGTGGGAAGGACGATTTCACCTGTTTCAGGGCAGGAAGTAAAAAAGCATGAGGTCAGCGATGTCACTGATTTTATATTTTCATTGCCAGAAAGCACCAAAGTATATATACTTATTCCGGTAGCAATTTCGATTGATAGACCATTGATCAAGGAACTAGATTTATACAGTCAAAAAGGGTTCACTCGGGTTTATATCGATGGCGAAATTTCAGCTATTGAAGATGTGCTAAAGACTCTGGAAGATGCAGCAGATCAGAATCAGATGTATAGCAAGCCTATACATATTTTGATAGATAGATTTGTAGTAAATCAAGATGAAGATAATAAAAACAGAATTGCCGACTCCGTATTATCCGCATTCAATGAATCACATGGTGATTGTATAGTATTTCCATTAGAGGGAGAGATGCGGCATTTCAGCAATAGATTTGAAATGGATGGTATTTCATTTTTGGAGCCAAACCATCAGATGTTCAATTACAATAACCCCTACGGCGCCTGTCCGAAATGCGAAGGATATGGAAAGATGATAGGAATAGATCCAGAGAGAGTTATACCGGATGATAGCCTATCTGTGTATCAGGAAGCTATTGCATGTTGGAAAGGGGAGAAAGGAAAAATGTGGTGGGACCAATTGGTTCAAACAGCATCAAACTTTGATTTTCCATTACATAAACCTATCAAAGATTTAAGCCAAGAACAATATCATTTACTTTGGACAGGAAATCGATATTTTTCAGGAATAGATGCTTTTTTTGAAGAATTGGAAGAGGGCGCTTACAAAATTCAGAATAGAGTCATGCTGTCTAGATATAGAGGCAAGACAACTTGCAATATGTGCAATGGTGGAAGACTGCGCCAAGAATCTACCTATGTAAAAGTAGGAAACAGTGCTATTATAGATTTAATACATAAGCCAGTGTCAAAATTGCAAATGCATTTCTCTGGTTTACAGTTGAATCCTCATGATACTGCCATTGCAAAAAGAATACTCTTAGAAATAAATTCTAGAATATCTACTTTGGTAGATGTAGGATTGGGTTATTTGACGATAGATCGCTTGTCCAGTACATTAAGTGGAGGTGAAACCCAAAGGATTAACTTAACCAGAACCTTGGGGAGTAATCTTACTAATTCTATGTATATTCTTGATGAGCCTAGTGTAGGGTTACATCCTAGGGATACAGAAAACTTAGTAAGAGTACTTAAGAAATTAAGAGACTTAGGTAATACTGTTGTTGTTATAGAACATGAAGAAGCAGTGATAAGAAATGCTGATTATATTGTGGACATTGGTCCAATGGCGGGAGTTCATGGCGGGTACTTAGTATTTGCAGGTGACTTTGATAGATTTATCCATGATCAAGAACGAGGTTTGACTGCAAAATATCTGACTGGAGAGAATTTTATACCAGTCCCGACCCAAAGAAGAAAGGTTATCCAAAAAATCAGACTAGAAGGCGCGAGACAGTTTAATCTTAAAAATATCTCTGTGACCATTCCTCTACAAGCAATGAGTGTAGTAACTGGTGTTTCAGGTTCGGGCAAAACAACTCTGGTAAAGCATATATTATATCCTGCCTTAAAGCAAATGACCAATGATCCAATAGCTTCACCAATAGGAAAATTTGAAAAACTATCAGGAGACATGTCCACAATTACATCTGTGGAAATGATAAATCAAAGCCCGATAGGAAAATCTTCAAGATCCAACCCAGTCACTTATGTCAAGGCTTATGATGATATCAGAAAACTTTTTGCTGATCAACAATTATCCAAAATAAAAGGATTTGAAGCTAAGCATTTTTCATTCAACGTAGAGGGTGGCCGGTGTGAAACGTGCAAAGGTGAAGGTGAATTGGTAGTGGAGATGCAGTTTCTTGCTGATGTAAATCTGGTGTGTGATGAATGTAATGGCAAGCGGTTCAAGAAGGAAGTGCTAGAAGTAACGTATCAGGATAGAAGCATCTTTGATGTTTTGAACATGACTATAGAGGAGTCACTGCAATTTTTTGAAAAGAAAAAATCTATAGTTGCAAAATTACAACCTCTCTATGATGTAGGATTAGGATATATCAAATTGGGTCAATCATCCAGTACACTCTCAGGAGGAGAAGCACAAAGGGTCAAGTTGGCTAGTTTCCTGACAAAAGAAAGCTCAAGTAAACATGTATTCTTTATTTTCGATGAGCCTACCACAGGTTTACATTTTCATGACATCAATAAACTGCTATTGGCATTCAATGCTTTGGTGGAAAATGGACATACCGTTTTAGTAGTGGAACATAATATTGACGTTATAAAATCTGCAGATTGGATGATTGACCTTGGTCCAGTTGGTGGGGAAGAGGGCGGCCAACTTTTATTTGAAGGAAGGCCTGACGAAGCTCGGAATTCGACATCTGTGACAGCTCAATACTTTTAATCAAATACTGATTGAAATCTTTAAAAATTTGGAGATATTAAATTTTCAAGTGGAAATTATTTTTTACAATTGTAAATGGTGAAGTTTTAATTTGTTATCTTTACAACCTACGAATAATTTTTTGAAATGGAGATAAGCAGACTTTTTGATTATATTCATAAACAATTCGATGATGGTCCGGTAGATCGATTTATTGGGACTATTAAGGAGGGCCAATGGAAGTTTTATTCCACATCTGATGTCATTTCAATGTCAAGGAAATTGGCATCAGGACTAATCAATGCCGGCATCAATCCTGGTGATAAAATAGGCATAGTAGTGTACCAAAATCGCCAAGAATGGGTAATTGTTGACCTAGCAATTCAATATATTGGTGCCATCAGTGTACCTATGTATCCTACAATCAGTTCCCGTGAATATAAATACATAATGAATGAAGCAGAAGTAAAGATTTGCTTTGTAGGGAGTGGCGATTTATATGAAAAAGTCAATACTGCGAAGCAAGATGTGCCCTCTCTGCAAAAAATACTTACATTTGATGATCCTAAATCACCTTTATATTGGGAGAAATTATTTGATGAGTCAAACTTAGAAAAAGTAGAGTCTATCAGTAACACCATTTCTAGTGAAGATTTAGTGACTATTATATATACTTCAGGGACAACAGGAAATCCAAAAGGAGTCATGCTTACGCATCATAATATTATAAGCAATGTTGAGGCATGTATAGATTATATTCCAGTCAAGCGTGGAGAAAAAGTACTGAGTTTTTTACCTCTTTGTCACATTTTTGAGAGAGCGGTACTCTATGTCTATATGAGAGCTGGAGTTGAAATCTATTTTACTGGCACAAACAATCTAGGAGGAGAAACAGGTGATCTCATGCAAGTGAAACCTCATTATTTTACAACTGTTCCTAGACTATTGGAAAAGGTGTACGAAAAGATTTATAATAAAGGATTAGAATTAAAAGGTATAAAAAGGGCCTTGTTCTTTTGGGCATTACGACTGACTGATAAATTTGAATTTAACAAAAAATTTTCATTTTCACAGAAGATCAGTTTCAATATTGCTGACAAGCTTATTTTTAGTAAATGGAGAGCTGCATTGGGAAGTAATGTCAAAGCCGTTGCTACGGGCGCAGCCGCATGCCCAGCAAAAATTGCTAGAGTTTTTTCTGCTGCTGGTATCATTATTACTGAAGGATATGGACTTACAGAAACATCACCTGTGATATCCTTGAATAGATATAATGACAGAAAAATCCGTATAGGCTCAGTGGGGTTACCTTTAGAAAATGTGGAAGTCATAATTGATAATTCTGATGGAAATTACCGTCCTGAAGAAGGTGAGATTTTAGTAAAAGGGCCTAATGTCATGCAAGGATATTATAAGCAACCACAACTGACAGCAGATGTCTTCAAAGAATTGAATGGCAAACAATTTTTCAAAACAGGAGATGTGGGCAAATTGTCAAGTGATGGATTTTTAATCATCACAGATCGCAAGAAAGAATTACTTAAAACTTCCGGTGGTAAATATATTGCTCCAGCGCCCATAGAAAACAAATTAAAAGAAGAATTTCTCATAGAACAAGCTATGATCGTTGGAGACCAAATGAAGTTTACGTCTGCCTTGATTATTCCTTCAATAGACACACTGAAAAATTGGTGTGAACTACACGATATCGTATGGTCTACACCCGAAATAATGGTTAAAAACACGGAAGTGCTTAATAAATATCAAAACATTATAAATAAAATTAATCAAGACTTAAATCACATAGAGCAAATAAAGAAATTTGTACTTCTGGATTCAAGTTGGGATCCCATTAAAGCGGATGGAAGCGAGGGAGAATTGACTCCTACACTGAAATTAAAAAGAAGGGTGATCCTTGAAAAGTATAAAGCTCTGATTGATGAAATGTATCTTGAAAATGCAAAGTAAGTCAATTGCTTGAAGTTGATTTAATCGATAAGGTAGTGCATCAAAAGATAAGGATTATAAGTCGGAAGGATATCGATATATCCAAGTGGAATCAATGCGTAGATCAATCAGAGTATAATGGGATATACGGACTTTCTTGGTTTTTAGACAGTGTTACTGACCAGAATTGGAAAGCAATAGTGTTAGCAGATTACCAAAGTGTTTTGCCATTTTATTCAAAGAAAAAAGTACTGATACCCTACATTACCCAACCTTTATTATGCCAGTTTTTTCAGGTGTATGGAGATAAAATACATGAAGAGACTCTGCTAGATTTTGCTTTTCGATATTTTAAGCGCAGATTTTTTAAAGTGGACTTTAATATGAAAATAACCTTTGATCGAGAGATCTACTCAGGATATAAAAAGACCATAAAAGAAATGCAAATTTTACGCCTTGATAATGATTATTCTACTTTGAAAAAGGAATACCATAGGAATACATTGAGAAATATTAAGGGACACCTACAATACCAGTTCACCATATCCAAGGAGACAGATATGCAACTTTTGGAATTTATCTATACTCATGACCCTTCTGGAATTTTAAAAAAACACAAGGGCGGTGTTCAGAATTTATGTATGACAGCTATGAAAAATTGTGATAGTTATTTCATGGTAGCAAAAGTCCATACTGACATCATAGGAGTTGGTTTTTTTATTGAAACATCACATTATATCCTTTTCATGCTCAGTGCTATGAATGCTATGGGAAGAAGGCTAAAAATAAGCTATAGCATCATAGACCGTATAATTTCAGAAAAAGCAAAATCAGGAAAAATACTTGATTTTGGGGGATCAACTTTGCCGAGTATTGCGCGTAGAAACCTGAGTTTTGGTTCCGAATCGGATCAATATCATTATTACTCCCATTCTATTTTATAAATCGAAATTTTGGATTTCCACAAAATTCTTATAGACATTACCTAACGCCATTAATTCTTCATGGGTGCCTATTTCTACAATGTTCCCAGCTTCTAAAACTACTATTTTATCTGCGTTTTTGATTGTGGAAAGGCGATGTGCTATCACAATGGTAGTTCTATCTTTTATCACATTTTGTATCGCATCCTGAACCAATCTTTCTGACTCCGAATCCAAGGCTGAAGTAGCTTCATCAAGGATCAAAATAGGTGGATCAGCCAAAATAGCTCTAGCTATAGTTATCCTTTGTCTTTGACCTCCACTAAGCTTTAGGCCTCGCTCTCCGATACTTGTATCATATTGCTCTGGTAGTGCAGTTATAAAATCATGTGCATTGGCAATCTTAGCCGCATGAACGATGGACTCATTTGTCACACCTTCCCTTCCAAAACAAATATTATTTGCGATCGTATCATGAAATAAAATAGGTTCCTGTGAAACAATACCGAATAAGCCACGCAAATCAGGAAGTGGAATTTCTTTAGTATCCTTCCCGTCCAAGAAAATCTGCCCTGAATTAGGTTCATAAAAACGAGGCAATAGGTCGGCAATAGTAGATTTTCCAGCTCCAGACGCGCCTACCAAAGCTACAACTTCACCCTTTTTGATGGTCAGATTTATATTGTTAAGTACTTTGGTATCGCCTTCATAAATAAATGACACATTTTTAAATTCAATATTTGAATTGAATGCTACAGATTGAATTTTTACGTTATTCAACTGTGATTCTGGAGTTGTATTCAGGATTCTATCTACTCTTGCCTGTGCAGCTAAGCCTTTTTGAACATTAAAATATGCAGATGCAAAGGACTTGGCTGGTTCTATTATTTGGTAAAAAGCTAGGACAAAAGCAAAGAAATTTTCTGGAGCCATCTCCTGCTTGAAGACCAGAAGTGACCCAAAATACATCAAAATAGTTACGACAGTGACGCCCAGAAATTCAGAAAGCGGAGCTGCTAAATCTCTACGGTTTATAACTCTAGTCATCAGTGATTTGAGTGATGTATTTTCCACTTTGAATTTGTCAAAAAGATATTTTTCACCCCTAAATGCCTTAATGATACGAATTCCGCCCAAAGATTCTTCAACGATATTGGTAATATTAGCCACACCCTCTTGCGTTCCAAATGAATCTTGCTTAAGTCTAGAAACGGTCCTACCTATTATTAACCCAGATATAATCACTAAAATGAAGACAAAAGAAGTCAACTGGGCTGAGATCGAAATCATGAATATGACACTCCCCAGTATGATAATAGGTGATTTGAAAAAGGTCTCTAGTACGCCAAGGATAGAATTTTCTATTTCGTGTACGTCTATAGTCATTGATGAGATCAAATTTCCCTTTCTTTCATTAGTAAAAAACCCGATTGGCAAAGCCAATAATGTCTTATATAAATTATTCCTTAATTCATAAATTATTCCATATCTCATGGGTATCATGAAGTATAGAGCTAAATATCGAAAAACGTTCTTCAGAAAAAAGATAATGATTAATGATACACAAACTAATAGTAGAGCTCCTTGTTGACCGTAATCAGTTATAATAGAAGACATATAATATTTTACCCATAGGGTTATGTCCATTTTGTTTGGTCTTATATGGTCTGTAGTAGACACTCTTTCGAAAAGAAGCTGGAAAAAAGGAATGAGCAAAGGAATGCTTATGACAGCAAAAACTGAATGTAAAATATTTGCAGCAATGCTTAAAAATAGACTTCTCTTATACCTAAAGGCAAGTTTAAAGATTGGCAAAAGTCCCATCTTTTCTTTATTGGTTCTAAATTCTAGTCCTTGCAGTTATTGAAATCAAAGGTATTCAGAAAACTGGTATCAAAATTACCATTTTTAAAGTCTTCATTTTTCATCAATGCTTTATGAAAAGGAACAGTTGTTTTTATGCCTTCTATAATAAATTCATCAAGGGCACGTTGCATTTTTAAAATACACTCTTCACGAGTTTGTGCCTTACAAATCAATTTTGCTATCATAGAATCATAAAATGGTGGTACTGAGTATCCACTATAAACATGTGTATCTACTCGTACCCCATGTCCTTTAGGGCTATGAAATGATGTTATTTTTCCAGGATTAGGTCTGAATCCATTCATAATATCTTCTGCATTTATTCTGCATTCCATGGCATGCAATAATGGGTAATAATTTTTGCCCGAGATAGGAATACCTGCAGCGACTTTGATTTGTTCTTTAATTAGATCGTGGTCTATGACTTCTTCGGTCACAGGATGCTCCACCTGAATTCTGGTATTCATTTCCATGAAGTAGAAATTTCTGTATTTATCCACTAGGAACTCAACAGTACCTACTCCCTCATAATTTATAGATTTTCCGGCTTTAATGGCAGCTTCGCCCATTTTTTCTCTTAATTCAGGTGTCATGAAGGGCGATGGGCTTTCTTCTATCAGTTTTTGATGCCTTCTCTGTATAGAACAATCTCTCTCTGAGAGATGGGCCACATTTCCGTATTGATCTCCCACGATTTGGAATTCTATATGTCTTGGTTCCTCCACAAATTTCTCAACATAGATGCCATCATTAGAGAAAGATGCTTTTGCTTCCTTTTTAGCACCCTGCCACGCATCATCAAACTCTCCATCATTCCTTACTATTCTCATACCTTTACCACCTCCTCCGGCAGTTGCTTTGAGTATGACCGGGTATCCTATTTGATTTGCAATTTTTATTCCTTGACTTACATCCTTCAACAGACCATTTGATCCTGGTACCACTGGAACACCTGCTTTAATCATGGTATCTTTGGCAGTGATTTTATCTCCCATTTTGTTGATCATATCAGCAGTAGGACCTATAAATTTTACACCGTATTTTGTACATATTTCTGCAAATTTGGCATTTTCTGCAAGAAAACCATAACCTGGGTGGACTGCATCAGAATTAGTAATTTCTACTGCAGCCATTATCCTAGGGATATTAAGATAGGATTCTGAAGATTGTGCTGGCCCGATACACACTGCCTCATCTGCAAAACGCACGTGCAAACTTTCAGTGTCTGCTTTAGAATAAATTGCTACGGTTTTTATACCCATTTCTTTGCATGTACGAATAATCCGCAAAGCTATTTCGCCACGATTAGCAATTAATATTTTATTGAACATACTTAGGTTGTCTTATTAACGAAGAAATAGTAAAATGCAATTCAAATTTGAAATGATCTAGGCTTCAACCAAAAACAATACTTGGTCGTATTCTACTGGAGATGCATCTTCTACAAGTACTTTAAAAACGGTACCCGATACTTCGCTTTCTATCTCATTGAAGAGTTTCATAGCTTCAATAATGCAAACCACATCTCCTGCCGATATTTTATCTCCAATTTTCACAAATGGCGCTTTATCTGGTCCTGAAGCCCTATAGAATGTACCTACTATCGGAGACTTTATTTCTAATAATTTCTTGTTAGGGGATACGGGTGCATTTGCAGCACCCTCAGATGAAGCTGTATCATGAGAGATAGATGATGGCACAGATGTTTCCACGACTGATGGGACAATGGCTGGGGCAACTTGTACCATAGGCAATGTGGTCTGTGTAGTAGGCATACTTACAGATTTAACATCTTTATCGGTTTTAATTACTATTTCAAATTCTTTTTGTTTTAATTTGAAAGATGTAAGATTAGATTTGCTAACCAGTTTGATTAAGTCTTGTATTTCATTGAAATTCATAATAAGGTGATTTGATTGTGGTTAAACTTTAACTCTTTCTAAATAAGAACCAGTACGAGTATCTATTTTTATTTTATCTCCTTCGTTTATAAAGATAGGCACTTTGACTTCGGCGCCAGTTTCTACTGTTGCAGGTTTAGTGACATTTGTAGCGGTATCGCCTCTCACACCGGGTTCTGTGTAAGTCACTTCCAATATGATATTAGCAGGCATTTCTGCTGTCAAGGGCACATTTTTAACTGCGTGGAATAAAATTTCAATTTCACTTCCTTCCTTGAGAAATTCAGGTCTTTCTATCATTTCACTTGGTAAAGAAACCTGATCGTAAGTCTCATTGTCCATAAAATTGTATCCACTCTCATCGTTGTAAAGATATTGGAATTTTCTTCTTTCCACCCTTACATCGTCTATTTTATGCCCTGATGGAAAAGTATTTTCAATTACTTTGCCAGTCGTGAGGCTTTTTAATTTTGTCCTAACAAATGCATTTCCCTTTCCGGGTTTTACATGTAAAAATTCAACCACCGAATAAATATCATTATTCAAATCGATGCATAAACCATTTCTAATGTCTGAAGTACTAGCCATAAAATTTTTATTTATCTATCAATAATCCCAAATTATATAAGTGCTGCCCCAGGTAAAACCACCTCCAAAAGCAGTTAAAATAACCTTGTCACCTTTTTTCAATTGTGATTCGTAATCATTTAAACATAAAGGCAGTGTGCCGGCAGTAGTATTGCCATACTTATGAATATTTATCATGATTTTCTCTTTTGGCAGCTGTAGCGCATCACCCACTGAATTGATTATGCGCATATTGGCTTGATGCGGTACTAACCAATCTATGTCATCAGTCACAATATGATTTCTCTCTAATAAATCTGTTACAGTATTAATCATGCCATTGACTGCTGCTTTGAAGACTGGTTTGCCATCTTGAAACACAAAGTGTTCTTTTTTATCTACAGTTTCATGACTTGCAGGCTTCGCTGAACCACCAGCCTTCATATGTAAAAATTCTCTACCCGCACCGTCAGATTTCAAGATAGAATCAATGACTCCATTTCCACTTTCGGATGCTTGCAGAAGTACTGCTCCGGCACCATCACCAAAAATAATGCAAGTCGTCCTATCAGAATAATCGATAATTGAAGACATTTTATCAGCTCCAACTACTACAACGTTTTTGAAATTACCTGATTCAATAAATTTCGATCCTGTGGTCAATGCATATAGGAAGCCGGAACATGCCGCATTTATATCAAATCCAAAACCTTGTTTTGCGTTGATTTGATGTAATATAGTATTGGCAGTGTCAGGGAAAGTTGTATCTGGTGTAACTGTGGCACAAATCAATAAGTCAATTTCCTCAGGCTTCAGTCCTGTCTTATCCATCAGCTTCTCTACAGCCTTTACTGCCATAAAAGATGTGGGTTTATCAGGATCACATATATGCCTTTCTTTAATTCCTGTTCTTGTGGTTATCCATTCATCTGTGGTGTCCACCATTTTTTCCAAGTCAGCATTGGTCAATATCTTTTCAGGAACATAAGCACCTACACCCTTTATGGCTGCTCTGAGTTTAGACATACGGAACAAACAAATTTTTTGTTTAAAAATGTGGCGCAAGATACGGTGATTTGCCCACACTTCCATAATTATTCCTTATTTTCGATAAAACCCCATAATTAAATTATAAAAATATTTAATTGAATAAATGCTGATAATCAATGCTATATATAATTTATTTTTTGAAAAATTATTATTTTTTTAGATCATTTTTAAAGATTGGTATTAAAATTGCTCTATCTAATAATAAGATAATGTTTAACATATAAATTTCAAATATTTTTAATATGTTTTTGTATTCATGCATTTTTAATCAATAAATTTTATCAATCAATGAAAAGGTCAAAAGTATTTTATTTTGTAGGTTTATTATTGCTGACGGTATTTTCTTCTGTGAAATCTAATCCAAGTGATAATTTTGTAGACTTATCAATTACAGAAGCCCGAAAAAAGGCTGGCGAAGAAGGCAAACTAATTTTAGTCGATTTTCATGCCAAATGGTGTGCGCCTTGTAAATGGATGGAACAAACCACCTTTGTAAATCCTGATGTTTTTACCATGTTACAACAAAACTATGTATCTGTCAAAGTGGATATAGATGAAGTAGTAGGTTATGAACTCAAGTCAGAGTATGATGTGAAATTTTTACCAACGATTTTGATATTTAATTCACAAGGTGTTTTGGTTGATAGACTTGAAGAGACCATGTCTCCTAAAAAACTTTTGGAAGTTTTGGATAAGCATAACAATCCTCAAAATAAATTCATACATAAATATGATTTCAACCTTTCTCCACGGGCTGTCACTCTGACCACACCAGAAAACAGTGATTCAATGCTCTTATCTAATGAAGAATATGTAAAATACTTCCAACAAACTCAGACACAATTGGTATATCGTGTACAAACTGGAGTATTTGAAACATATGAAAGTGCAGAAGTAATGGTTAAAAAGTTGAAAGACATATTTCTGGAACCAGTCGTTGTTGTGAATGAGTATCGTGATAATAAACCCATGTTCAAAGTTCGGATAGGCCAATACAATACCTATGAAGAAGCTGAAGATTTGAGATTGATCCTAAAGCAACAATATAATATGAATGGCATAGTCCAATAAATGGATAACACATATTTTGACCTTGTATAAATTTTAAAGCCTTTGACCCAATAAAGTCAAAGGCTTTCCTTTTGATATTTGTATGATAGTTAATAAAACATAAGTAATACTAAGGAAAAGCGATAAGCTAATAAAGTAAAGAATTTCATTGAGGTACGGAATCATAATATATCCAAAAGATGCTATACCTTGTAAAGTCAGCACAAATTCATTGGCAAATACGAAAAAACTAAACATATAAAGTGCCAATTTTGAATGGAATGATATTTTGATGAATCCAAATAAAACCGAATATCCTAGAAGAAATAGCGAAGTGAAACCTAGCAGGACTAAGTGCAGATAGGCTATAACAATGGACCGAAATCCAAAAGCAAGTTTACTGACTTCTGGAATTACACTTCCAGCCTGTAAAAGTAGTTTTATAAGCAATGCTACAAACGCCAAAGTAAAAAGTACCTGAGCAAGGATAGGCCAATTCATTCTTATATCTTTCAAATTGTGATATATAAATGAAATCAACAAGTACAAACCGTACAATTGTAATATCACACTCAATACTGGAAATATAAAGAGATACCAAGGTAGATCTATCCATAAAATGGATAGAAAATATGCGGGAAAGCAGGCTAAGAAGAACACTTTAAACATATTAGGATTGTACCAAAACCCTTCAACTGTTCTCAATTTTGATATAAGCAGACCCATGATCGTGAAAAAAAACCATCCACTATACTGGAAATGTAAATAAAAGTAAATTGAACCTAGATATGCATGTTGTTGGATTTCATGCTTGGCCATCATAAAAGCTAAATAAAAGGTTCCCAACGATGAAATGGCGTTAAACAATAATCCTGCTAAGAACCATGGACGTGCAGGATCCGTAAAATCATTGTAACTTTTATAAAATGCATACCCAAATACATAACCAATTATAATAGACAGACTTGAAAAAGCGATCGAAATCATGCCGTATCCTTGCAATATGAAGGAAATCAACATGCCATAAGCTGTAAAAAGATTGAACCATATCAAAGTTGTAAAAACGGGTTTTGGTTTATGCATTCTAAGGGTTAAAAATACAAATAGCATGTGTGAAACCCAACCTGAAAAAGCGAAATGAGAATGCCCATGTAATAAAAATTTTTGCTCAAAGTATGGAAATTCAAATCCAATTTTATATCTCATCAAAGTACCTATTAAAGCTACGATACATAAATTTATTATACCAATTAATACTGATTTTCGATACATGAGTCAATAATACAATTTGTGATGGATGATAGCAACTGTACCTTTTTCCTCCATTTTCTTTAAGGTACGAATTATTGTTTCTACCCGCAAACCTAGTTGGTCAGCCATGCTTTGTCGAGTCAATGGAATGAATGATTTTGTTTCTGTCAGGTTATGATCTTTTTTAAATTTTTTAAGTAACCCAATAATGCGTTTTTCTGGATGAGGGTTGACAATATTTCTATTTATAGTAGATTTTTCATAAATGCGTGTAGCAAAACTGATGATGAATTGCATTTTTAATTGTGGATATTCTGCCAGTATTTTAAATAAAGTATCTTTAGACAATTTATAAACAAGACAATTTGTTTCTGCTTGTGCACAAGCTGGATATTCTACATCAATAAACAATGGCGGCTCCCCAAAACTTTCACCTTTATCAAATATCCCTTGGACAAATACCTTTCCTTCCTCATTATATGAGCACATCTTGACATGCCCGTCTTCTACTTGATGGTAAAATCGACATTTGTCTCCTTCATAAAAAATAAAATCGTTTTTATTGTATTTTTTAGCAACAGCTCCCCATGCAATTAGCAAATCCGGATCAATGTACATTACTTTTTGTTTATATACTTGGCGCTATACCTCGATCAAAGAGGGCAAAAGTACAACTCATAAAAATTTTCTCTTATGATTATAGTCATAAATTGCATGCATCTTTCGCCAGTACAAATCTTGGAAAGATGCCCAACACAAAAATAAGAATAAACATTGATATACCTATATTTTGCAATTGCCTATAAGATGATTAGGTTTGTCCTTTCAAATTTTTTTATTTATGATCAATCAAGATAAAAATCCCAAAGAAAAATTCTTTGATGCATTAAGATCCCAAATTTCTGACCATAGACCATTCAAAGTAACGGTATCGAAGCCCAGGGATAAGAAAAATTCTCTCAAAAATATTTTTGTTAAAACTCTGAATAATATAGATAAATATGCATTGACCTATGCTTTCAAAACACATGATGATACTAAAGTGGAAGATGGAAATGGGCTTATCAAAGTTATAGAAAGAGAAATGAAAGATACTTTTCTAAATGTATCTCTTTTTACTTCAAATGAAGAATTTTTATTGATCCAAAATTTAAAAGGCAATGCCAGATTTTCAGTTAAAAAAAGCATTATGGAAGTGCAAGCAGAACCTCATAATAAGCAAAAAAGCAGATTTATAAGTGAAGACAGTGAATGGCTCTTTCAATTAGGTTTAGCCGGAAAAGACGGAAAAATTTATGATAAATCTCAAAAAAAATTCAGACAAATTCAAAAATATCTTGAAATTATCGACGCGCTATTAGATGGAAAAACTATTGAACAGCCATTTACTGTAGCCGATATGGGAAGTGGAAAAGGTTATTTGACATTCGCATTATATGATTACCTTACGAATGTTAAAAATATCAGATGCCAAGTCACAGGCTATGAAATCCGCGAAGATTTGGTCACTCAATGCTATCATGTAGCCATGAACTGTGGGTTTGTTGGACTCACATTTAGGCAGAAAAGTATCAAAGATGTCAATGCTAATGATATTCAAATGGTGATAGCCCTTCACGCATGTGATATTGCAACGGATATGGCTATTGCAAAAGGCATACAGGCTGGAACTAATTACATTTTAGTAGCTCCTTGCTGCCATGCACAGGTTCGAAAATCAATGAATCATAACAACATTCTAAGTCCAATCTTGAAACATGGCATATTAGAAGGGAAACAAGCTGAAGTATTGACTGACGGCTTAAGAGCTTTAATCATGAGAGCAAATGGATATAAGTCTAAGGTAATTGAATTTATTTCACCTGAAAACACCAGTAAAAACCTTATGATAATTGGTGAAAAAGACAAAAGTGAACATGGTTTAAATAATGATATCAAACAGATCAAAGCATTTTTTGGAATATCTTCTCATTATCTTGAAGAAATATTAGAAGGAAGAGTTCAAATGGATACAACTGAAGTATGCGAAACGCATATTGATGAATAAATTTATTTTTTTGTTTTAAATATGATCAAATCTTCATATCTTTGCAGTCCATTTAAAAATGGTCGGATGGCCGAGCGGCTAGGCAGAGGTCTGCAAAACCTCGTACAGCGGTTCGAATCCGCTTTCGACCTCAAATATTAGACCATATCGCTTCAATGCGTTATGGTCTTTTTATTTCTAAAAAAAGATATTATGTCCAATATTGATAATTTCCCTGGTAAGTTTGTAAAATACTCTGTCCATAATGAACAAGTAGTACTGATGACTGACAATAACTGTTACTGTAAACTTCATTTTCTTTCTGATGACATCGTACGAATAAGATTTGCGACTGATGGATTATACGAATCGGATCACAGTTTTGCTATTTGGAGTAAATTTTCACCTTCCAATCCTCAAATTAAATGCAATGATCAGCCACTTCATGTTGAAATATCCACTAAATCTTTAGTCTTTCATATATCAAAAGCAGATCTTAAATTTACAGTTACTGATAGAAAAGGAAATATTATAAACAGAGATGAAAAAGGTTTTCATTGGGAACCCAACTTCCAGTATGGTGGCAATGTGGTAAAAATGGGAAAAGTCATTCAAGAAGGTGAGCATTTTTATGGAATGGGTGATAAGACAGATCATCTCAATTTGCGTGGTAAGAGATTCACCAATTGGGCAATGGACACTTATGGTTTCAGAAAGTATGAAGACCCAATCTACAAAGCTATTCCTTTTTATACCGCAATACATAATGGTTTTGCCTATGGAATTTTCTTTGATAATTCTTTCAAATCGTATTTCGATTTTGGAAGTGAGCGTAGAAATGTTACAAGTTTTTGGGCAGAGGGAGGTGAAATGAACTACTATTTCATTTTTGGACCCAAACTTATTGATGTCACAAGGCGCTATTGTCAATTGACTGGAGTACCAGAGATGCCACCCTTATGGGCACTGGGTTATCATCAAAGTAAATGGAGCTACTTCCCCGAGAAAAAAGTTCTAGAGGTAACTAAAAAATTTCGAGAATTGGAGATACCGTGTGATGCTATCTATTTCGACATAGATTATATGGATGACTTCAAATGCTTTACTTGGGATAAATCGAAGTTTCCAAAGCCTAAAAGTTTAATAAAGGATTTACACAGTCAAGGCTACAAAACGATTGCTATTCTTGATCCGGGAATAAAAATAGAGGAAGGATATGACATATTCCAAGATGGTATAGAAAATAATGTATTCTGTCGAAGAGCTGATGGACCACTATTGAAAGGTAAAGTGTGGCCTGGTGAGTGTGCCTTTCCTGATTTTACTTCCTCACGAGTAAGAAAATGGTGGACTTCCTTGGTTCAGAAATTCATTGAGGAATCAGAAATTGATGGGATTTGGAATGATATGAATGAGCCAGCTATTCTCGAATCCGATACCAAAACATTTCCATTAGACACAAGGCATGAATTTGATGATCAACATTGCAGTCATAGAAAAGCACACAATGTCTATGGTATGCTTATGGCAAAGGCTACACTCCGCGGAGTAAAAAAAGCTAAAGAATCAAAACGTCCGTTTGTAATCACAAGATCAGCCTATGCAGGAACTCAAAGATATGGAAGTACTTGGACAGGTGATAACATTGCTACTTGGGAACATCTTTGGCTTGCCACAGTACAATGTCAAAGATTGAGTATATCGGGTTTTTCTTTTTGTGGATCTGATACAGGTGGTTTTATTGACCATCCAACACCAGAATTGTTCATTAGATGGAACCAATTGTCAATGTTTCATCCATTTTTCAGAAATCATTCCTCCAGAGATTTTGGAGATCAGGAACCTTGGTGTTTTGGAGATGAAGCACTGAAAATAGTAAAATCTTGTATAGAGATGCGATATAGCTTGTTGCCATATTTGTATACAACCTTTTATCAGTATATAGCAGAATATACACCCATTTTGAGGCCACTTGCATATTATGCTCAAGAAGATATGGATACACTATATAGAACTGATGAATTTTTATTGGGAGATCATTTGCTGGTTTGTCCAGTTTTAGAACCGAATGCAAGAGCAAGGTACGTTTACCTTACTTCAGGATCTTGGTACCATTTTTATACTGATATTCATTATACAGGGGGAAAAGAAATCCATGTCGACGCTCCATTAGATTATATACCTGTCTTTGTCAAAGAGGGAGCTGTAATTCCAATGCAATCACATCAGCAGTTCGTTGGAGAAAAAGTAATCGGAAGTCTATCACTTAAGGTTTATTATACGAAAAGTGAAAACAGTTCATATTGTTATGAAGATGCTGGAGAGGGCTATGATTATCAAAAAGGTATGTACAATATTAAAAGGTATGTCACCAAAAATCTTGGTAAAAGTTTCCATATATCAGTTCAATCAAAAGGACATTATGAAATAAGTTACAAAATTCTGGATTTCACAGTAATAGGTCTTCCTTCTCGTCCAAAAGAACTACATATTAATGGACTTACTCATCCTTTTGTATGGAATGATGAAAAGTTAGAGTTTAGTACCCATTCTAATACTTTTATGTTTGCGGAGGTGATATTTTAAAATTTGTATAAACCTATTCCAATGCCAAATAACGCATAATCGTAACGGATTGGATCATCAGGATTGAATTTTCTTAAATGAGTAGTAATTTCTTCTACTGCATGCCAATCCAATGATTTTCTCGTAAGTAAACCCAATTGTCTCGATACATTTTCGACATGAATATCCAGTGGAATCATGAGTTCAGATGGTGGTATAGTTTTCCAAATTCCAAAATCAACACCACAATCGTCTTTCCTTACCATCCATCGGAGAAACATATTCAATCTTTTGCAGGTGGAGTTTTTGATGGGTGTAGCTATGTGTTTTCTTGTTCTAGGGAGTAAATCATCACCATCAAAAAACAAATTATAGAACCGTATCAAAGCTTCCTTCTGCTTGTAAATAGTACTATTTTTGGGCTTGAAAGCAGTTTCTAGAGTAGCATGATTCTTATAATATCTTTGTAATCTGCGCATGAAATATTCAAGATCATCTCCTTGGAATGTACGATGTTTGAAATGCATTATTGCTTTTCTATCGGAATCAGAGTGGTTCAATAGAAAATCATAAGGGTCATTGTCAAAGTATGCCATCAATTCATTACATTTATTGACAATAGTTTTTCTATTACCCCAGGCCAAAATAGCGCTAAAAAAAGCTGAAATTTCTATATCCTGAACTCTGCTGAATTTATGAGGAACACTTATAGGATCTACGTCAATGAAAGACAAATTATTGACTTTTGAAGATACAAAGTCCAAAAAGGATTTTATTTCCGCGAGATCGGAATTTGGTATTTGAGAATCAGTAGAGATATTAGTTCAAAGTACGTTTGATCTCTACGATTTCATAACCCTCTATGTTGTCACCTTCTTTGATATCATTGAAATTTTTGATGGTAACACCACACTCCAATCCTGCTTTGATCTCCTTGACATCGTCTTTGAAACGTTTCAATGAAGATAATTCACCATGAGCACCCTCACGTGTAGGGTAAATAACAATGCCATCTCGGACAATACGAATCAAGGTATTACGAGTAAACTTACCCTCAGTCACATAACATCCCGCAATGGTACCAATCTTAGACATTTTATACGTCTCTCGCACATCCATATGGCCAATAATTTTTTCTTCTTTTGTTGGCTCTAGCATACCTTCCATTGCAGATTTAATTTCTTCAATGGCTTCATAAATGATTGAATATGTCTTAATTTGTACCCCTTCTTTCTCGGCCAATTGTCTTGATGAGGATGTAGGTCTTACTTGGAATCCAATGATGATTGCATCTGAAGCAGAAGCTAACAACACGTCTGAATCCACAATAGCACCTACGGCTTTATGAATAACATTTACTTGGATGGTCTCAACAGAGAGTTTTATCAATGAATCTGAAAGTGCCTCGATAGAACCATCAACATCCCCTTTCACAATTAAGTTTAACTCCTTAAATGTACCTAGCGCCAACCTTCTGCCTATTTCATCAAGGCTTATACGTTTGTTAGCTCTATTGGATTGCTCCCTTTCAATCTGTGCCCTTTTTGCTGCTATTTGTCTAGCATCTTGTTCAGAGTCCATGACTTTGAACTTTTCTCCAGCTTGAGGAGCTCCACTTAAACCTAATATAAGGGTTGGAGTAGATGGACCTACTTTTTTGACCTTTTTACCATGCTCATTGAACATAGCTTTTACCTTACCAGAATAAGCCCCTGCTACCAGGACGTCGCCTAATTCAACAGAGCCGTTTTGAACAAGTATTTTTGTAACGTACCCTTTACCTTTGTCTAAAGATGCTTCGACAACAGTTCCCACACCTTGTCTATTTGGATTTGCCTTTAAATCTAAGATTTCTGCTTCAAGTAGAATTTTTTCGAGAAGCTTATCAATATTTACACCATTTTTGGCTGAAATATCTTGAGATTGGTAGGTACCACCCCAATCTTCTACCAATAAATTCATGGAAGCCAACTCTTGCTTTATTCTTTCAGGATCTGCACCAGCTTTGTCTATTTTATTAATAGCAAATATCATAGGCACTCCTGCGGCTTGGGCGTGACTTATGGCTTCTTTTGTTTGAGGCATGATTTTATCATCAGCAGAAATGATTATCACAGCTATATCCGTAATTTTAGCACCTCTAGCCCTCATGGCAGTAAATGCTTCGTGACCAGGAGTATCCAGGAAAGTGATTTTTTTCTTGTCAACGCCTACTCTTACCTCATATGCCCCAATATGTTGGGTAATACCTCCAGCTTCTCCAGCGGCTACATTTGCCTCTCTAATATAATCAAGTAATGATGTCTTACCATGATCCACGTGACCCATTACGGTTACTATAGGAGCTCTAGGTGAGAGATCGGTTTCGCTATCGATTATTTCTTCTTCCTTTTCTACATCTTCTTCTGCGCTTATGAACTCAATCTCATGCCCAAATTCATTTGCCACCAATTCAATTATTTCGGCATCAAGTCTCTGATTGATGGAAACAATAATACCAAGGCTCAAACATGTAGTAATAACCTGTGTAACAGGAACATCTAATAATCCTGCTAATTCAGATACAGAGACGAATTCTGTTAATTTTAATTTGCCATCACCGACAATTTCTGAGTCTCTAAGTTCTTGTTTTTCACGTTTGACATCTCTATTGTCACGTCTGATTTTCTGTCTCTTGTTTTTGCCTCCCATATTCAGACGAGCCATTGTGGCCTTAATTTTCTCGTCAATTTCTTTTTGAGAGACTTCTTTAATTTCCTCTTTTGGCGCTGGTTTTCCCTTAGGGCTTCTATCGCCAAATTTCATATCAGGAATATTGCCTGTGCTAGAAGCAGCAAGCTTTTTCCTTTTTCTCTTTCTTTTATTTTTATCATCAGCGCCTGGGCCTTGAGTGCCATCAGGCTTTTTAGCTGGTTGTCCTTGCGGCGTTCCAGGCTTTGGTTTTTCTGAGACTTTTGGTTTCGTGGAGCTATCTAATTTACTGGTATCAATTTTACCTAATATCTTCAAACCTTTCAATTGAGGAGTTTCTGCTCGCATCATGGTTTCTTCCGTGGATTCATCTTTTGTCTTCACTTCATCTTCTACAGATGTAGTTTCAATGATTTCCACAACATCTTCCACTACTACTTCTTCCTTCTCAGGCTCCTGAACTTCTTCAACCTCCTTTTTTTCTTCTACTTCACTAACGGGCTCTGGTTCTGGCTCGGGCTTGATCACCTTAGGCTTATCTAAATCAATTTTCCCAACAACTTTCGGCCTATGTACTTCAGGTGTTATAGCAAAAACTTCTTCTTCTGATTTTGCTGGCTCGGGTGAGGATATTGGATCTGACTCCTGAAGAGGTTCTGGTTTTGCAACCGGTTTGTCAAAGGAAAATTTTGGAACAAAAACAGGTTTTGGAATAGATTTTTCATCATCCTTTCCACCTAATCTTGATCCAATCACAATTTGATCGGCTTTTTCTTTTTCGATCATAGAAGCATTGAACTCTTTTAGAAGGACTGTATGCATCTCTTCTGTCACCATAGCGGTAGGCTTCGCCTCAATTTCAAATCCCTTGGAATTTAAAAATTCGACAATTGTACCCAGACCTACATTGAGTTCCTTTGCTATTTTTACTAATCTTTCTGCCATTGGCGATATACCAGTTTATAAATATTTATTCTTCAAATTCAGAAGCAAGAATCTTTAAGACATCATCTATGGTTTCTTCTTCTAAATCTGTTCTTCGGATTAATTCAGCCCTGTCTAATGCTAATACATTTCTAGCAGTATCACATCCGATACCCTTTAGAGTATCCAATATCCAGCCTTCAATTTCATCTCCGAATTCATCTAAATCTACGTCTTCTATCTCTTGCTCTTCTGATTCTCTATAGACATCTATTTCGTAATTAGTTAAGCGACTTGCAAGTTTGATGTTACTACCACTTTTACCTATAGCAAGTGAGACTTGGTCCGGTTTCAAATATACAGAGGCCCTCATCCCTTTATCATCTAAATTGATAGATGAAATTTTTGCTGGCGTAAGAGACCTTTGGATAAATAAGCTAATATTATTTGTGAAATTGACGATATCGATATTTTCATTTCTTAATTCCCTTACGATACCATGAATTCTGGAACCTTTCATACCGACGCAAGCGCCAACAGGATCTATTCTATCATCATAGGATTCAACAGCAACTTTCGCCCTCTCACCTGGCATTCTTACTATTTTTTTAATCGTGATGAGTCCATCTTCGATTTCAGGTACTTCTTGTTCCAAAAGTCTTTCTAAAAAAGTGTTTTCTGTTCGTGAAAGCATGACCATAGGTGTACCATTGCGCATTTCTACACGTTTGATAACGCCTCTAACCATGTCTCCTTTCCTGAAGAAATCACCTTTGATCATCTCTAGTCTAGGTAAGATCAGCTCGTTTTGAGTAGCGTCATCGATTACAAAGACTTCTTTTTTCAAAATTTGACTTACTTCTCCTACCACGAGGTCACCGACTCTGTCCATGTATCTTTTATACACATCATCCTTTTCAAGATCCATGATTCGCGCTATGAGTGTCTGACGGGCAGCCATTATAGATCTTCTTCCGAAATCTTCTAAAGTCAATTGCTGGTAACATTCTTCACCCACTTCATAAGCATCATCAATTGTCTTTGCTTCTGTGTAAGAAATTTGGCTCAATTCATCAGTGACTTCTCCATCGTTTACGATATTACGTACCCTCCACATTTCCAAGTCACCATTTTGTGTATTTACTATCACGTCAAAATTATCATCAGTGCCATACTTCTTTTTGATCAGTGTTCGCAGAACATCTTCCAAAACACGCACTAAAGTAGGACGATCTATATTCTTTACTTCTTTAAACTCCGAAAATGAATCTACTAAATTCATGAATTGTAACTTATTTTTATTTTTGATTCTATGATATCACTAAATTGTATGTTATCTCTTATTATGACCTTTTTATTTTTTTTCCTACCTTCTCTTTTGTCTCATATTCTACGATAATGACATCACCTTCAACGTTCACAAGCGTACCTTTTGTTACTTTGTCTATACTATGTTTGATGGTAATATTCCTACCAATATTCTTAGAATATTGTCTAAGTAATTTCAAAGGATTGCTGACTCCTGCTGATGAAATTTCTAATATATAATCATCGCCCGCCTCTTTGGTCTCATCCAAAATGGCTTCAATCCACCTGCTCAATTTTCTACACTTATCTAAAGTAACTTGCGTATCAGAGTCAAGATATACTTCTATAGTCTTGCCATGAGTTTTGATATCTACTAAATAAGTATCTTCAAAAGAAAGAGACTCTAGCCCCTTATTTACCAAATCTACTAACGAATCTACGTGCATGGATATATAACAAAAAAGGGACTTTTTATGTCCCTTTTATACATTTACTACTTGAGACCGCAAATGTACAATTATTTTTTTGTAAAACCAAACATTCTCTTTTTATAGTGAAATTCTTTTGATTCTTACATCCAAACAATTTTGCAGTTGGTTTTTTGAATATCAATTTACTAACTTATTCTAATTGTATCATTTTAATCACCTTAGTATCTGTATCGTTACTAATTCTGAGGTACATTACGCCATTTGGTAAATGATGATCACGCGTATTGAAATTCAATATATGTTCACCAACTTCATATACCTTCTGTGATTCATACACTTTACTTCCTTTGAAATCAATGACCTGAACCGTGATTAACGATGTAGTAGGGTTGAATAATTTGACTGAAGTCATAGATTTATACGGATTAGGTGTGTTTTGATACACTATAAAATTGGATTCAACAGATTGATGGTTCAACCTCAATTCCAGTGGATCTTCTTCCAAAGATCTATTTACAATCATCTGCGGATATTGCGTTGAAAAGCGTATGTCTTCTAGATCTCTAAAGATAATATCATTCTCAAAATTAATTGTCAATAATTTGCCTGTATTACCGATTACTTCTGTAGAAATAATTCTAATTAAATTGTTATTATCTGCATTAATAATATGATAATTATCATCAGATAGAGATACATCATGACCTATTAAAGATGTAACAGTCATGTGTTTTGGTAAGGCTAATTCCATTTGCAACCCGAGTAAGGATGAATTTGGATCGATAAGCAATTCGATAGCGTTTTCTGAATTATTTGATTTCTGAATTGATAAAGTAACAGGTGCTTTTCTACTGTCGGTGCCAAGCACATTTACCTGACTTACATCTCCATTGGCACTACCATTCAAATCTGCCACTTTGATACCAGTGAAATCAGCACGATAAATTTCGCCATCTAATGCATCTATCATGATATGATTTTCTGTAACATATGGGTCAAGAGGTGAAGCGCCATAATGATATCTCCAGGAGTCATTATTCGTAAATTTTGGTAAGATTCCCAGTAAGACTTTTCGCACTTCAGAAATATCAGCTACGGTCACTTTCTTATCATTATTTACATCTGCTGCTGTGAATTGGAACCATTTATCGAATGGTTCAATATTCAAAATATGGCGTTGTAGGTATACCAAATCTAAGGTAGAAACACCATTCATATAGTCATCAGGACTTGTAGGAGCGACTTTGAATTTATTATTGGATGGTAGATATTCGAATGTATATACGCCCGATTCCTGTGTTTTTGTACTGAAAGGTTCGTTATTTTCAATGATATTGGCCACAACCTCGTTTCCTATTATTTTAATATCTTGAGGTGTTGTCAGTAATCCGCTGATTGAGGCAGGTTTGGATTGACCACACTTACCTGAATTGTCTTGAATTCTTATTTTCACCGTGCAATAATTATAATTTCCTGATTCATCCCACACTACAATGTCTATTTCCTGAAGCCCAAGGTCATCACAATCAAATATGCGTGACGAAGACTTCAAAACGGGATCCCATAATTCTGCTTGTTTTTTAAGATATTCCGCTTCAGTTGCAATAACTGATTGTCCATTTACAAATTTGTAATAATGTACTTTCGTTAGATCAACTGGCCTATGTTTTCCGAAAGTAATACATACATTTTCAGTACAATTATCTGTGGCACCTCTATCATAATCCATTGCCCAAAGAGCAATATTAAGTGTAGAAGGCATCAATACTGTTGTGATATCGGAAATACAATATGGATTAGGAAGAATTGTATCTTTTACGTGTAAAATTTGATCGCAAACACTGATATTTCCACATTTATCTTCTAATGTCCATTCTACCTTATATTCCCCTAAATTGAGAATTGAATTGACATATTTGGAACTGCCTGATTTTATCTTATCTCCTGCACTATCAGTGAGAATCCATGAAAACTCCAATTCATTTTTGGGTGTACAAGTATCAGAGCCTTCTCCTTCAAAGGATACTGTGCTTTGACAGTTTTGATCAACAAAGAATTCTTTGGTTTGGCAAACTGGGGTGGGTTTCTCTGTATCAATGATTTTTATAACTTGTGTGTGTGTGACATATGAATCTTCATCATCCTCATCAAATGTACACCAATCTATCACAGTCCATTTTCTTAGGATCTTAAAACATGCATCTTCTACTACATCAAATACCTGATCATTGAATGAAATGGCTACCTGACTACATCCTACTTTGTCGTAGGTTGGGTATCCACCTGTTGATGGATTGTTAGGCCCAAAATCTCCAGGGGTATTACATTTATTTACAAGAACTACATCTGTTGGGAATGTCACAGTATTGAGATCAAAAGGAGTTAGGTTTTTGACATCAATGTATTGCGTACAACTAGCAACTGTGGTATTCCCAATATTTGTTTTGACTTGCCAAGTTCTGGCTATTCTCTTTTCTCCACATGAATATTCTGAAATGTTATCCGGTAACTGGGTAATATAATAAATGTCACATCCAGCCTCAAAAGTTGCTGAACCATGTGCGCTTATAGAAGTATCATCAGAACAATCAACAGTGGTGTTTATTGGACATGTTATGATAGGAACTGTTTTATTTTGAATCTCAATATTTGCCATACAAACATTCTTGTTACCACTCTGATCAGAGACCAAAAGCTCTACTTGTTGATTTGGTACAGATTGGTCATTACAACAAAAATCTACATACTCATGATAGACATTTCCATTGTAGTGATCTAGAGTAGGTGCTGTTCCTGAGCAATAGTTACTCATTCTTCTTATAGAATAAGTAAGATCTGTACAATTATCATGACTTCCATCATCTATTGTTTTTGCAAAAAGTCTTGCAGATCCATTTTGGTCAAGGCTGATTACTGTTATTTCATCACAAACAGGTACAGGAGTTTCTGTATCTATTATATTTACCATAGCCGTACAAGAACTTACATTGCCACATGCATCTTCTACTGTATATTGAAGTAAAGTCAAACCAATAGGAAGATCAACAATAGAAGTGACGCCTGAGTAATTAACCACATTGTCATTAATAAATGGCTGATTCTCGTCAAAGTTTCCATACTTATCCTGGACTTTGTAATTAATGGACCAAGAAGTAGTGTTGCAATCAGTAACAATAGGTTCAGGCACTGTAAAGTCAGCGGTACACTTATGTTTTTCAGTATATTTTTGGTATGGAGTGCTACTTCCACATATCATTTGAGGTAAGATGTCATCATAAATTTTTATGATTTGATTATGTGTTCTTACTGCACCGCTACACCAATTAAGTACGTTGAATGATCGCAATATTTTATAAGTATCACCGCATAATGGTATTTCGGTATCTGTAAATTGTATGTTTATTCTACAATTATTATTTGACAACAATTTGGTTATGTCATTCACATTTGGAATAGCAAGCTCGTAACCATTATAGGTCGGAATCCCAGTCTCTTTCACATCAGGATAGTTATTACCATTCGTATCCCAGTTATAAGTAGAACAGGATATCTCAATGTTTGAAGGCATCGTAATGTCATCCGTATCCAATGGTTCAAAATATATTCTGAAAACACATGGCGCAGACACGTTATTGTAAATATCTTCTGCTGTATAAGTTAATTCGCGATATGCAATAAAATCATCTCCACAGGCCAAATCTACTGAAATATCTTTAATCTTTGTTAATACGGCAGTAGGGTCACAACTGTCATAAAATGTTGGATCAAGTATTAAAGGATTTCCATTTGCGCAAGTAGTGGTGATATCGTTAGGACAAGAAATAACTGGTGGTAATTTATCTTCCACATAAATTTCTGACCAACATGAATTACCTGTAGTACTATCGATAGCATACACGGTGTATGTATTGCCAATTGTGGCGGAATTGATTGGATTATTGATTACAACACCATTTTCATCTTTGATTACAATGTTAATTCTATCACTGAACCTATCATCAGCAAGAACCATATTAGCTGTAATGAGGGCAAGACAATCATCATCAAGTGATACTCTGATCAAATCAAGACAAGCTAGCTTAGGATCTCCTTCTAATTCTAATCTTGCTACCTGAGATGCTTGTGTACAGACTTCGTTGGTAGATTTGATGTCTCGTATCAAGACTTTAAACTCGGCATTATCATATGCTTCTGTTACAACGGGAATACAATAATCTGCTTCAATTGCCCCTGGTATATCAGTAAAAACACCATTTTGTAATATTTGCCACTGATATTCTACGATGTCTTCAACATCTGGACTAACAGATACTTCAAAGCAGACATCATTGTCATTCAACAGTGACACAACACTAATTGGCTCAGAAATAATTGGAGCTGTAATATTAAAGTCCAAATTCATATTTGAAACAGCAACACAATTTTCAAGGGAAACCAATCTTGCAAATAATTTGATATCATCTTCGGTATTAATGAGCAAATCACCATTTCCTAATAACATACCATTACTCGCAATATTTGCAGTTGTAAATTTAATGGAACCTGTGATTGCTTTTTCACCCATCATTGCGTTAAAATAAGAATTATAAATGCCATCAACAAGATTTCCTGCATCGCCATCTGCACTGCTTCCATCTCCGTCACCATTTGGATCAAATTTGGATAAATCAATCGAATTTATGTTGAAAGTAGCAGTTGCAAGATTAGATGTGACACAAGCACTTTCATCAAAAAACGTACCTTCTAACGTACATAATGTCACTATGTCAAAATCTGACTTATCTTCATCAAATTCATTATCATCTTGATTACATAAAGGATCAGTATTATTTGAATCACAAAGCTCATCATCTACTTCATTTTGACGTGATATGTCGTTATTAAAATCATCTTCATCTACAGGATTATGTTTTACTTTTGAATCTGAAATAATAGAATAAAAATCAAATATTTCGGCTCTATTGACCAACAGGTTTCCTGAATAATCATCCGCTATTCGTAAAAATATTTTTAAATTTTTTGAATCACCTGGCAGTAGTTGATCTATTTTTGTAATATAAAGACCATCAGGATTTAATTCCCATTCATATGGATTTCCAGTAATGATAGTTGTATTATCTTCTACATGGAAGATGTAACCTGTCGGAACAATATCTCTGATCAGGATATCTTTGACAGCAATGGTACCTTGATTATAAACTTCTATTAAATGACCTACTGTTTCACCGGTATATCGCACACCTGTCCCAATGGTTGACTTTCGTAATGCCAAGTCTACACATGATGCAATATTCACAGCAGTGGAATCTATCAGATCACACCCATTTTGGTCTTCAATATGAACCAATATGTTAGCAGTACCTTCTTTTAGACAGTATGTGTTAAATTTGATACTTTCATCGGATGCTCCAAACACAAGATTTGTATCTACAGCACCAGTGGCTACAGTATGCGCACTTTGGGAAAGAGACCATGTCACATCATACGTGTGATTTTCTTTCGTATTGTCTATATAGCTACCTTCAGTTCTAGATATATTTGTAGCTATGATTTTATCGAAATCCAAGCATACATCTGTAGGTAGTAAACCTGAATTAATTTTGCCAGGTTGTGTTAAAATGATATCACATATTGATGAGCAATTTTTGGCATCATAGATTGTAACAGAATAGTTTCCAGCAGGCAATCCTTTTATCTCTGAAGAAGTTGCTCCTGTATTCCATATATATCTGTATGGCTCAACACCGCCAGTGACAAAGGCTGAAACTATACCATCATTTGCCATAAAACATGATAAATCTACTGGAGTCAAATTACATGTTAATTCTTCAGGCTGAGATATTTCAAATTTACATGAATCCACACAGTTATTAAAGTCCTTAATGTATACGGTATATGCATCTGAACTTAAGTTATTGAAAATGTTATTTGATGCATAAACTGTTCCGTCTAAACTAAAAGTATATGGTGGTGTACCACCTGTTGCAGATATTGTATTGGATCCGTTCAATGCGCCAAAACAATCAACAGAATTGATACCATGTGTACAATCAATATTAAATGCCGGTGGAGTGTTTATTAATACAGAGCAAGTATCTTTACAACCTCTATTATTTGTGACTGTCACAAAATATTTACCTGCGGATAATTCATTTTGAATGAAATCAGTGGAGCCATTGCTCCACTCAATGGAATAACCACCTATTCCAGAAGGATCTACCACTTCTACTTCAGCTCGTGCATTTGATCCGCCAAAACAGGTGACTGAAGCATCAACAGCACATGAAATGGAAGGTAATGTTATCACTTCTACATATTCAGAATCTACTGCAAAGCATCCGTTTTCTTGTATAACTTTAACTAAATAATATCCAGTTTCGGAAGCATCTACGATTTCAGGATTCTTAAGTCTTGAAAATGGAACGGTCCTGTTTGAAGGTGTGTACCATTCATAGGTTACTTCTTCTGATGCAGAAACATTCACATCTAGAGAAAGTCTATCTTCATAACACAGTGACGCAGGTACATTGACAATGTCTATTACTGGAAAAGGAGCCAAAGTGAGTTGGGTGGATACTTCTTTTGAACAAATGAGTCCTGATTTAAAACTTCCATTATAAGTATAAGAATAATTATATGGTGTTCCTACAATTAAACCTGCAGTATTTATCATATAGAGTCCATTGCTATTTTGTCCCAAGATATTTGGACCAACTAAATCTCCGCCATTAGGATTGGCTATCAGATAGATTATTGGAGTATTTCCACAATTCACATCTGTGTATGGATACAATTGTGGATTCACAGCTTGCACATCGAAAGCTGCAAATTGTCGCTCTCCTCCTGGCGGAGTATAATATATTCTGAAATTTCCCTCCCCTACGATCTGAGGATCGAAGTAAACCTTATCATCTATATATACCAAAGGAGAAACCGGTAAGGTTTGTTCCGTTGTATTTACGATTTCAAAAGCTTCCCAAACACCACCTGGAGCTAAAGACGTCACAGGATCTATACAAGTTTGAGGTATTAATTCCTTGATACCATCATTGTCACATGCTTCTTTTATCACTAGGCAAAACTGTGGAGTTGCCAGTGAGACACTCGCAGTTTTTACGCACTCATTAAAATTTTCTATCCTTGCAATGACAGTACTACCTGGCTGGGCAGCATAAATATATTCTAAAGCGTTTTGTTGATTGTCTGCATCACTTTGATTTTTATAGAAAGTAATATTGTACAAACTACCGTCTAAGCCATCTTGATCGATGTCTCCGTTTTTTATATTTGCAGCTTGCATTAGATCAAAAAGATATTTGTTATTATCAATTAACTCAGTAGAATTGACTTCTCCATCTTTAACTGAATAGTTAGTAACACTTTTTAATTCTGGAGTAGCTTTTGCAGTCAAAGCACAACCATTTTTGTCTTTTATTTTCAGCGTGAAATCCTGATATGAGTTAAATACAATTTTATCATTATCATCATACCCATTTAGACCATTATCATCCCAATCATAGACATATGGAGATGTTCCACCTCTGATTGTGGCCTTAAGATATTGTGCATTACCATTGTCACATCCTATATGGAATGTATGGAATTTGGCATCAAGAGTACTAGGAGTTTTGATTTCGACTTCTCTAAAATTTTTACATGAGTTGGTAATATTATATATTGTTATTGGATATTTTCCAGGAGCAAGATTTCGAACATCTTTTTTCTTTTCCCCTGACTCCCATACAATATCTACCAAGCTGGTGGCGTCATTTGCAATAGCAATTACACCATCATTTACACCATTACAAGATACATTTTGTACAAGTAATTCGAATTCTGGCATTGTTTCAAGGTGCAAAGATTTACTAGAAATACAACCAGTCTGTTCGCACTGAAATTCAATTAAAATATCCGAATCCTTATAAAATTTATACGGAGTGCTTTCGGAATAGAATCCATTTTGATCTAGAGTAATGGTTTTCTCGTAAATTTTAGCACCATTAATAAAGAGCGCTAAGTGATGTGAAGAGGATGCATTATCCTCATCATATACAAAATAACTAATATCTGTAGATGCACCAATAGTTTTACATTGATCTACAAAGATATCCAATACCGGGCTACAATTACATGGAGCAATTTGGGATTTTCCGTTAGTCCAATGGCATAATAAGATAACCATCGAAAAAATAATGTTTAATCGTCTGTACATAGGTCTCAATTTTGGAATTTTGGGTCTTTAATGTTACCATATCATCGATTCCACCTGTGAATTACAAATGAAATGACTATTCAATAACTACACAATTCAAAAACCGTACCAATATATTATATAAAAGGAAAATATAACTTTTACCCCAAATGGATGAAGTAGGGTATTATAAAAAAAAGGAAAATATTAAGTGTGAATGCCACAGAGTAAATAAAGCAGCTTATGATAAGCTAGCCATTATTTGTGCACATATTAAAGCACCATATGTACCTAAAGCATAGCCCAATACCGCTAATAGTACGCCTACAGGAGCTAGGGAAGGACTAAAAGCTGATGCTACAACGGGTGCTGAAGCTGCACCACCCACACTGGCTTGGCTGCCCACCGCAAGGAAAAAGAAGGGAGCTTTAATCAGATAGGCGACTATAAAAAGTAAAGCCACATGAACTATCATCCATATAAGACCTATTAGAAATAATCCTAAGTTATTAAAAACTTCATCCAAGTGCATTTTCATACCTATTGTAGCTACTAAAATATAAATAAAAACACTCCCCCACTTTGATGCACCATAACCTTCTAATCTTCTTGCTTTAGTAAATGAAATCAACAACCCAATGGTCGTAGCATAAAATACCAACCAAAAAAATGAATTGTTAAGTGCGGATAATTTATATGTATTAAGTAATTCGCTGTATTGTTCCATAAAAGGCAACGTCAAATCCGCCAATAAATGAGACAAACCTACTCCAATAAAGCCTACTGCCATCAATACAATAAGTTCTGTTGTAGTTGGATTTTTCTCCACTTTTTTTCTGAAATCACTAACTTTTTGCTCTAAAATTTTTATTGAAGTATTGTCTGCTTTTAATGCTAGATCTATTTTATCAGAAATACTTGCACCGTATAATAAGAAGCCCATCCAAATATTGGCAACTACTATATCTACTACTAACATCGTCCCAAACAAACTATCATTGACATTATAAATTTCTTTCATTGCTGTTTGATTGGCGCTTCCTCCAATCCAACTTCCAGCAATAGTACTCATGCCTTTCCAAAGTGTTTCTGGCTCTACAGGAATAATCGTAGGAAATAGGTATTTTGCCGAAAGAAAGGCTATCGGACCGCCTAGCACAATACCCATTACTGCCGTAATAAACATGATTAAAGATTTGCTTCCTAAATTTAGCAATCCTTTAAAATCAATACTCAAGCATAAAAATATAATTGCCGCAGGTAATAAATATCTAGTGGACACATGATAAATATTCGAAATATCACCTGAAATTAAATTTAACGGCCAGTTGAGTAGTGCAGGAATAAAATAGCAAAGTAATAATGGTGGTACAATTCTATAAAATTTACTCCATGAAGATAATTGTGAAGTATAAAATACAAATGCCAATGCACCCAATAGTAGGCCTAAAACTATTGCATCATTTGTAAATACGGGAGTGGTCGATAGCAACATAAAAACTATTCTAAATCAAAGTGTATAAGGTTTTTAAAGCTCCTTAATCTTTGTTGAATCATTGGCATATCCAATGCTTTTAACTTATTCAAGCTGAAATCTTCAACACAAAATGATGCCATTGCTGAACCTGCAATGATGGCTCTCTTCATTCCTTCCATAGATATATCTTTAGTTCTAGAAAGGTATCCCATAAATCCGCCTGCAAAAGTATCTCCTGCACCAGTTGGGTCATTGACTTCAGCTAATGGCAAAGCGGGAGCGAAGAATACATCATCTTTACTGAATAGTAATGCCCCATGCTCACCCTTTTTAATTACTAAATATTGAATGCCTAAATCAAAAATATGATGTGCAGCTTTAACTAAAGAATGTTCACCAGAGAGCTGTCTAGCCTCTTCGTCATTTATAATGAGGATATCGATTCTCTTTATGACATTTAATAATTCGTCAAGAGCAATATCCATCCAAAAATTCATCGTATCTAAAGCAATTAATGTTTGACTTCCATCCAACTGATCCAAAACAGCTGCTTGAATAGCTGGAGTCAGATTACCTAACATTACAAATTTCGCTGATTTTGCCATCTCAGGAAGTATAGGATTAAAATCAGCCAATACATTCAACTCCGTGGTAATGGTATCTCTCGAGTTCATGTTTTGGTGGTATTTTCCTTCCCAAAAGAAAGATTTGCCTCCTTTTACTACTTCCAGACCATCTAGATTGACACCTCGGGATTCGAGTTTGGTGAGTTCTTCTTTTGGAAAATCATCACCAACTATTGAGACTAAATGTATATCAGACTGAAAATAAGATGCGGCCCAACTAATATACGTGCAAGCACCACCCACGACACGCTCTGCTCTTCCATAAGGGGTTTCAATAGAGTCAAAAGCTACTGTACCCACTGTCAATAAACTCATATAATCTTACCTATTATTATTTGTGTTGAAATGTGTTTTTATTTTAATATATGTACTTTGAATATTGTCCAAGTCATCAGTTCAAACGCTCAATGATCCCTGCAATACCTTGACCACCTCCTACACAGGCGGTAACCATCCCGTATCTTTGGTTTCTTCGGCGCAATTCATCTATGATTTGGATCGTTAACTTGGCTCCGGTACACCCCAATGGATGACCAAGGGCTATAGCACCACCATTGACATTGACAATGTCAGGATTTAGACCTGCCTCTTGTATGACAGCAAGTGATTGGGCGGCAAATGCTTCGTTTAATTCTATCAGTTGTATATCATTCAGTGACAAATTTGCCAATTTCAATGCCTTTGGAATGGCAACTACTGGGCCTATACCCATATATAAGGGATCTACTCCTCCTACAGAGCAAGACACAAGGCGCGCTTCGGGTTCCAGGTTGAGTTCTTTCATCAAAGATTCACTCATGACTACAACGAATGCAGCTCCATCAGATGTTTGTGACGAATTACCTGCCGTGACCTTACCATTTACTTTGAAAACCGGCCTAAGTTTCATCAATGCATCTACTGTGGTATCCGCTCTGACTCCTTCATCCGTATCCACTATATGTGATAGTTCAACTCTTTTATTATCTTTTACAGTAACTTCTTCTACATGGATTGGAACAATCTGGTCTTTAAACCTACCTTCTGCAATAGCTTCTGCCGCTAATTTATGTGATCTTGCAGCAAAAATATCAGATTGTTCTCTAGAAATATTGTATTTATCAGCAACTGCTTCAGCTGTGTGGCCCATGCTCACATGATAATTGACATTGTCCATAGCAGCTTGATAACTTGGTGCTAATTTGTATCCAGTCATAGGGATCAAAGACATTGATTCAGCTCCTCCTGCAATATAGCATTGGCCCATACCGGCTTTTATTTTCGCTGTTGCTATGGCTATAGCTTCTAATCCGGAAGCACAATACCTATTGATGGTCATACCAGGCACATGATATCCTAATGACCTAGAAGCAATCAACCTACCTACTTGTAGGCCTTGCTCACCTTCAGGATTGGCACAACCAACTATCACATCATCAATATACTTAGTATCTAGTTGAGGCAAACTTTCTCTTAAATGTTGGATAATATGTACCGCTAAGTCATCAGATCTATAATTTTTGAATCCGCCTTTTTTGGCTTTTCCAACGGCTGATCTAAAACCTTTTATGATATATGCATTCATTTGATACGTTGTCTTAAATTTTTTAAAATAAGTTTAATTGCGCAATGGTTTGTTGTTCTGGAGCATATACATGATCCTATCAATGGTCTTTTGATTACCCAAAAGTTGTAAGAAGGCTTCTCTCTCCAAGTCCAGCAAATATTGTTCTGACACTGTTTGTTGACCCGTAAGGTCGCCGCCGCAAAGCACATATGCCACTTTTCTGGAGATTTCCACATCATACTCAGACATGTATTTTCCTAGATAAAACTCATTGATAGCAGTGTATAAGGTTGCCAAACCTCCACGACCTAATACAGTTATCTTCTTTTCTTCAGGAGAAACGTAATTGTCAGCTAATTGGATAACTTTTTCTTTGGCTTTGCTAAGCACAAATGCCAGATTGAGTTCTACATCATCCCTTTCTTTTAGTAAGTACCCATAATTATAAGCCATTGGTGCAGAAGTCGAAATGGAAGCTGTGGCAATGGTTTTGAGTTTTTCTATCAACGTTGGTATTTGTACATCACCTTCAAAGAAGGATTCTGATGCTCTTAGAGCAAATTCTTTAGTTCCGCCGCCACCTGGTATAAGTCCAACACCTACTTCGGGTAGTCCGATGTAGGATTCTGCATGACATACTGCAGCATCAGTGTGCATTAGGATTTCGCAACCACCACCGAATACATAGCCTTGCGTAGCAATTACGACAGGAATCTTAGAATACCTAATCTGCATATTCAATTGTTGGAATCCGTCTACCATAGCATCGAGTTTTTTAAAATCTCCCATTCCTGCTACCATAGCTACACCCATCAAATTAGCACCTACAGAAAAATTCTTAGCATTATTGCCTATCACCAAGCCTTTCCAACCTTCATTTTCCGCCAACCTGATTCCTTCAATAATGCCTTGACCTATTCCTTCTCCAATGGAGTTGGCCTTGGAAATAAATTCCAAATTCAAAACACCATCGCCGATATCGTGCAAGATACACTCAGCATTTTTATACACTGGGCTTACATTTCTAAAGTTGTCCAGATGTATGACCATTTCTGAACCAGGTATCAGTTTATAGCTTTGAGATATATAGTCAAAATAGTACCTCTTTCCATTTTCTCGTTTGTAAAAGGCTGTAAAACCGGCTGAAGCCATGTCATCTATCCATGCAGGCATTTTTTCTCCCAGTTGGTCAGCAAGGGCTCTAACTTTTTCAAATCCCAATAAGTCCCAATATTCAAACGGACCATATCCCCAAGCATATCCTGCTTTCATGGCATCATCAATACTATAAATGGAATCACTGATTTCAGGGATTCGATTAGCACTGTAAGTAAGAATACCTACCAACAAATCTCTTAGGAATTTACCGCTTGGATCGTCTAATTCTACAATCTCTTGCAGCCTTTTAGACATGATTTCCACTTTTTTGGCAATGCCGACAGCCGCTAACATGGGTTTTTGTGACGGACGATACTCTAATGTTTTGAGATCAAGTGCAAGAATAATGCGTTTTCCTGAAGCGTCTTTATCTTCTGTTTTCTTATAGAATCCTTGACCTGATTTATCACCCAACCACTTATTGTCCAATAAAAATTGAGTGGCTTTGGGTACAGGTCTATTTTTTAGTTTTTGTACGTACTCGTCATTTGGAGCATTTTCAATGACTCCTTGCGTCACTTTCACGCTTGTATCAAGTCCCACAAGGTCTAATAACCGATAACTTCCAGTGTTTGGCCAATTGATCGTATCACCTGTCAACTTATCCACTGCATCTATGGAAAGATCGTAAGTTTCTGTTAGCTCACTGACTTTATTGCCACTATAAAATCCGATTCTATTTGCAATAAAAGCTGGCGTATCCTTACAAAGTACACTTTTTTTACCTAAGTATACTTCACCATAGTGTATCCAATGATCTATGACGTCTTGTGCAGTCTCTGAATGAGGAATGATTTCAAACAATGCCATATATCTGGCTGGATTGAAGAAGTGTGTACCACAGAAGTTTTGTTTAAAATCATCACTCCTTCCCTCTGCTAATAAATGAATAGGAATACCCGAAGTATTCGTAGTAATTAGAGAACCTTGTTTTCTATATTTTTCTACAGTGTCGAGTATTTGTTTTTTGATGTCTAGGCGCTCAACCACGACCTCGATGATCCAATCACAAGTTGATATTTTAGACATGTCATCAGAAAAATTGCCTAGATGTATACGAGAAACCAACTTTTGATCGTAAAGTGGATCGGGTTTAGATTTTATAGCATTTGCTAATGCTGTGCTGGCTACTTTATTTCGTAAGGCAGAAGGTGTGTCTTCTGCCATGTTAGGTAAAATGTCCAAAAGCAAGACATCCAACCCTATATTGGACAAATGACATGCGATACCCGAACCCATGACCCCTGAGCCCAAAACTGCAACTTTTTTTATTCTTCTATACATGCTTATAAAGAAATTTTATCAATTCATAAAGGTACAACAATACCTAAATATACAAAATTATTTGAAAATTTCTACTAGAAGAAATGCTGAGTTGTTAATGTTTTAACTAAAGAAATTATTAAATTGTGGTCGCAAGAATACCATTTGACACAAAAATCAAATCCGTAACGGCCGAAAGTCACATTGAACGCATTTTACATCACATTTTGGACCTCCTTAAGGAAGCCGTCAACACATCTGTAGATGCGTGCAGGAAACTTATCCAATAGTCTATAATCATGGGTTGCTACTATAGTGGATGTGCCAAATTCACGTGATAGTCTGTTAAGAAGATATAAAATTTCATCGGATGTTTCAGGATCGAGATTTCCGGTAGGTTCATCGGCAATGATGACAGATGGGTTGTTTAAAAGTGCACGCGCAATAACTACTCTTTGCTGTTCGCCACCCGAAAGTAGTTTCACCTGCCTCTTTTCATATCCCACTAGTCCCACCATGTTTAATACTTCAATAGCTCTGTTTTTCATAGCATTGATGTCTTTCCACCCTGTTGCTTCTAGGATAAATAAAAGGTTCTTCCCTACCGTCCATTCGTCAAAGAGAATAAAATCCTGAAATACCATGCCGAGATTTCTTCGCAGCGCCGGAATCTCATGTTTTTTAATTGTCAAAAGATCAAAGTCACCCATTTTAGCATTTTCGCCAACAATTTTGACATTGCCATATATAGCTTTGAGAAAACTACTTTTGCCACTGCCAGATTTACCTATGATATAACAAGATTCTGCTTTTGTGAGAGTAAAATTTACCTTATTTAGTACAGGAAATTCTCCTTGGTAAATATCAATGTTTTCAAATTGGATAACAAAAGGACTATTCAAAATCTTTCAATTTTTGTGGTAAAGATAATGCTATCATGTTTAGTTTATTGTCAAAACAAACTTATTAAAATATTTTTAATGTGTTTTCTTTCTATCTAGACAGATTAGTACCTTTACGTTTTAACAATTCATGGCATGTATCGCATATTCAAAAACTGGTTGCAAAAAACCATGCTCCCAAGAGCTACCCAATATCAAAAACAAGAAGAATTGTACACAGGTTGGACAGAAGTATTGATAGCCAAGGATGACAAGCACATAAGAACTTACTTCCGAAGACAAAAATCTATGTCTGAGGGAATGGTCATATTATGCCATCCATACGTAATATCAGCAAGTCAGTTTTTTCTCGAACGTGGCCACGCAGCTATGTATTTTGAGCTTGGCTATGATGTGTGTATTTTTGATTTTAATGGATTTGGGTTGTCTAGGTTTGAAGATTTTGATTTTTGGAAAGATATTAAAATTGTTCACGATTTTATACGGGCTGAATCCTTCGCAACGCCAATACATCTGCACGGAATTTCTTTTGGCGCAGCTCAAATAATCTTATTTTTAACCAAAGAGAATTTAACTATCAATGCAATAATTGAAAATTGTCTGGATCAAAATACCTCTTATTATAAAGTAAGAAACAGAAAAATATATCAATTTTTCAAGGTACTAATGGCTGTAATACCAGGTTTTAATAAAGATCATGTGTACACAAAAACCATTAAGAATATGTATAACACAAACACACTATTTATTTATAATAAGCAGGATACTTTGACCACGATAGCAATGGGCCAAAAACTCTTTGCTTCGCTACCATCAGCACAAAAACAATTTACCATTTTGGAAGGTAGGCATTTGGAAGCAATTACATTACAACCCACGGAATATAAAGATATCATTGACCAGTTTTTAAACACTAGATAAGAAAATTTGGATTCCTATATGGACGGAAATCCATATCTTTGCCAGAACCAAAAGCATATTTTCATGTCAGCATTGGACAAAAAGTCGTTGTATAATTTTATTATAGCTGGTCTAGAAGAAGACGTTATGAGTGGTGACCACACGTCATTAGCTTGTATTCCCATCGAAGATAGATCACGTGCAAAGTTGTTAGTTAAAGAGCCAGGCGTCATAGCGGGCATTGAAGTAGCTAAAGCCATATTTGAATATGTGGATCCAACATCTTCATTGGAAATTTTAATTAAAGATGGACAAGATGTCGTCTTTGGTGATATAGCCTTTTATGTAGAATGTAATAGTCAAGCATTGCTGAAAGCTGAGAGACTGATTCTGAATACCATGCAAAGGCTCAGTGGTGTCGCAACATTAAGTAGTCAGTTTGCTTTTGAAGTACAGGATCTTCCGGTTAAAATCTTAGATACACGTAAAACCACACCATTGATGCGATTTTTAGAAAAATGGGCTGTTAAGATTGGTGGATGCGAAAACTACAGAGTTGGTCTCTATGATTGGATTATGATAAAAGATAATCATGTAGATGCTTCAGGCTCTCATACCAAAGCCATTAAAGCAGTTCATAAATATTTGAAAGACAACAATTTAAATTTGGATATAACGGTAGAAGTAAGAAACCTAATGGAAGTAGAAGAAGTTCTCAATGTAGGAGGGATAAGGCGTATTATGTTTGACAATTTTGAGTTGCCTATCCTAAAAGAAGCCGTAGCACATGTTGACAAAAGATTTGAAACAGAGGCGTCAGGTGGCGTCAACCTACACACGGTTCGTCAAATTGCCTTGACAGGTGTTGATTTTATTTCTGTTGGAGCTTTGACACATAGTGCAGGTACAATGGATCTAAGTTTAAAAATTCTGAAAGAATAAGCCTATATTTTACATTTGGATTTGAAGTGAAAAGTTAAATTTCAATAAAAAGTTACTTAGGATAATTTGAATCAAGATATGATAAGGCTATGCCTGCTAAACTCGCCTGAAACAAGCCATAAAGCAACCATGTCATAGCCATAGATAATGGAATATCCATAGCAGCCCATGTAATCCACAAGATTGGTACCAAAGCAATAAAAGCATATATGGCACCGAATTCAATTCCAATCTTGATTTTATTACCATGAAAATATTTTCTAAAACGATTCCAGAAAATAGATAGCGCAAATGCTAAAATAAATGGATGTAGATAGAAGAAAACATCTCTTTCTCCACTTGAATTAAAAACTGGGTCTAAATACTGGACAAACATGGAAGGAAAAAATTGAACCATTAAATAGAGACCACCATAACTGCAAACAAATATAAGAAATCCTACTATCAAGGTGTTTTTTGATATTTTCAAAGCATGTCTTTCTCCACGTTCTACCCATTGGTTCATATCTAGTAATTTATAAATTAAGAATGTGTAAATATAAGAAAAAATTCAAAAATACCAATCAAAGAAAGGAGAAAAAATATTAACCCCCTAAGAACTACAAGACAACATAGAGGAGCCTATCTTTTGCGCAGCCCATTCTGGTCTTATACTGAACCACATTTCAGCCTCTTTATTTTTATCATATGGATTTTTTATGAGTTCAAAAAGTGTATTCACTAATGAAAAATCATCATTTTGGGCTGACTCAATCGCCAATTGTAACATATAATTTCTCAAAACATATCTTGGGTTGGAGCGTGCCATAATTCTTTTTTTCTCCAGAATAGATGCTTTATCTTGTGGAAGTAAGCTTTGATAGGCTTTGATCCATCCGAAGAAAGATGCACTCAAGTCGTCACTTTTGTATTTTGCTGATAAAAATAATGTGCTTATGTCATCAGGTGTAGTTTCGTGTGTCAACTCCGCCAATTGACAATAAAAAATCGTCATATCCAAAACGTTTTCTTCTAGTGTTTTTAACAATTCTTCAATAAAGTTCATGGAAACTTTTTGATGATCCAACCCTAATTTGGAAGACATCATAGTTAGGTATTTCTCTTCAAATTGTGCTCTATAACTATTTAAAACTGATACAATGGCTTGGTCATCATGGATCAAAGGCAATAAAGCTCTACCAAGACACATTAAATTCCATTGCGCAATATAGGGTTGATTGGCGTATTGATATCTTTTACCTGGAAGGTCAGTCGTGTTAGGGGTGAAATATGGATCATAATTGTCCATCCAACCGAAAGGACCATAGTCAATTGTCAATCCAATTATGGACATATTATCAGTATTCATTACACCATGCACGAAACCAACACGCTGCCACTCTACCATAAGATCACAAGTCAATCTTGCAACTTCTCGGAAAAATGCTAAGTACTTATTCACGTTTCCTTCTAAATGTTTGAAATGTTGGTGTATGGTGTAATCCGCAAGCAACTTTAGATTGGTGATGTCGTTTCTCCGGCTGAAAATTTCAAAATTTCCAAACCGTATGAAAGTAGGGGCTGTCCTGCATACAATGGCACCTGGTTCGTAAGCTGCATTGCCGTTATACATGATATCTCGTAATACAGATGCTCCTGTTGTAGCCAATGATAAAGCTCGAGTGGTTGGTATCCTCAAATAATACATGGCTTCACTTATCAAAAATTCCCTTATAGACGACCTCAACACAGCATATCCATCAGCGGCTCTTGAATAAGGTGTCGGTCCCGCACCTTTCAGTTGTAATGTATAAGGATGACCATTTACATAGATTTCACCCAAATTTATTGCTCGACCATCACCCAATTGGCCTGCCCATTGACCAAACTGATGTCCACCATAAACCATAGCATAAGGTTGGCTAGAAAGTGGTATCTGATTTCCTGTCAAGGTTTGCTCAAGAATATCTATTTTTACTGTTGACAAACCAAGTTCTTCCGTAAGTACATCGTTTAGAATACGCAACTTAGCCAATGGAAACTTTTGTGGCAAAACAAATGAATACATGGCATTTTCAACCTGTCTTGGCCATATATCTTGATTAGGATCACCAGGTAAAGATGAGGTAAATGTATTTTCTAATTTTAACATAATAATCCAAACATTGATGAATCAAATATGTTTTTGACCAAAAAATACTAAGATATTGAATTATATCTTGCTTATGACTTACAGACATATCAAATGCAATCCTTAATGGGTTCCAATGTCATGGATTTAAGGAAAAATCTAACTATCTTTGCATTTTATTAATAACACAGAGATAAAATTCTGTATAATAATCCTGATAAAATAGAACCCGAGATTTATCATTATGAAATTTGGAACAAAAGTTATCCATGCTGGCATAAAACCAGACCCTAGTACAGGCGCTATCATGACGCCTATTTTTCAAACATCCACTTATGTTCAAAGTGCACCGGGTGATCATAAAGGATATGAATATGCTCGCACCCAAAATCCAACCAGATCAGTCCTTGAAGCTAATATTGCAGCCTTAGAAAACGGTACTGACGGCATATGTTTTAGCAGTGGATTAGCAGCTATGGATGCTGTTTTGAAATTGTTATCTCCGGGAGATGAAGTGATCGCTACTGATGATTTATATGGTGGTTCATACCGTATTATGACGAAAGTTTTCCAAAAGTATGGTATAAAGTTCCACTTTGCTGACCTGACGAAGCTCGAAAACCTAGATAAACTAATTACTTTCAAAACCAAGATGGTCTGGATCGAGACACCAACTAATCCTATGTTAAATATCGTGGATATAGCAGCTGTGTGCAACCACGTCAAAGACAAGAATCTATGGGTTTGTGTGGATAATACATTTGCCTCGCCATTTCTCCAAAATCCATTAGATTTGGGGGCGCATATCGTGGTTCACTCTGCTACAAAATATCTGGGTGGACATTCTGATGTGATTCATGGTGCAGTAGTCACTAAATATCCTGAGATTGCAACTCAACTAAAGTTCATTCAAAATTCTGTTGGCGCTGTGCCAGGTCCTCAAGATTGTTTTTTAGTATTAAGAGGAATTAAAACTTTGCATATCAGAGTAGAAAGAGCATGCGCAAACGCTGAAAAAATAGCCCGTCATTTGCTATCTCATCCTAAGGTTGGGAAGGTGTACTATCCTGGACTTAGTGATCATCCAAATCATGATGTGGCAAAAAAACAGATGCGTATGTTTGGGGCAATGGTATCTTTTGACTTAAAAGACAATAGCGAGATATCCGCTAGAAAAGTACTGAGCACTACCCATTTATTTTCTTTAGCAGAATCACTAGGTGGTGTAGAATCTTTAATAGGCCACCCTTCCAGTATGACGCATGGTAGTATTCCGAGAGAGGAAAGATTGAAAGTAGGATTGACAGATTCTTTAATCCGCTTAAGTGTAGGGATAGAAGATGTCGATGATCTTATTTCGGATCTTGATAATGCTTTGAATTCAATTTAATTGATTTAAGGTATCAAAATGGCCAAGGAAAATACATCATCATCTACCATTAAAACATGGTCTATGGATGATAGGCCAAGAGAAAAACTATTGCAAAAAGGGAGATTGTCCCTTTCAGATTCAGAATTATTGGCTATCATCATTGGTTCAGGCTCAAGAGGGGAGTCAGCTGTAGATTTGAGTAAAAGAATGCTTAGAGACTATGGCAATAGTTTGCAGAAATTATCAAAAATTTCCATTGCCGATTTATGCAAGTATAAAGGAATAGGTGAAGCAAAAGCGATCAATATCGTAGCGGCATTAGAACTGAGCCGTAGAAAACAATCCTTTGAATCCACCAAACAAATTATAATAAAGTCTTCAAAGGACTTATTTGATATTTTTTATCCTTACCTGAGTGATTTGAATCACGAAGAGATTTGGATGATCACAGCAAATGTTTCCAATAAGGTGATTAATATCAGAAATATAGGAAAGGGAGGTATTCATAAAGTGATGACAGATGTACGGATACTTATCAAACATGCCCTCGATGACGGCGCTACTAGGTTATTTTTAGGACACAATCATCCCTCAGGTACTTTAAAACCTTCAAAGGAAGATTTACAACTTACCAAACAGGTCTATGAAGCTGCTAGATTATTCAATATTGAGTTGACTGATCATATCATAATAGGTGAAGAAGATTATTACAGTTTTTCAGATAATAATGACATGCCGTTTTGAAAAAATATTTTAATATGACATTTAAAAGTAAAAAGAGTCAATTGACAATTATTTTAGCTGTATTCTTTTGTAGTTTTCAACTCTTTAGTCAGAACGATGAAGATGTTTTAATGGTACAGAAGATACATGACGAAGCACTAAGAAGCAATGTGGCTTATGATTGGTTGAAAGACCTTACTGTAAAGTTTCCAGGTAGAATCGCTGGTTCACAGGCTTATCGAGACGCGGCCACGCACATGTTAGAAGTTTTGAATACAATACCATCTGTAACATCACGCTTCCAATCATGTGAGGCGGATTATTGGAAGCGAGGGAATGATGACAATGTCTATATGACCGATACCAATGAAAAACTCTTAAAACTAGATGCCACGGCCCTAGGTAATTCGGGGAGTACTGCAAATGAAGGTATTTTCGCAGAAGTAGTAGAAGTTCAGGAATTGGATGAAGTGGATGAATTAGGTTTTGAAGGTATTTCGGGTAAAATCGTGTTTTTTAACCGACCTATGGATCCCACAAAACCTCGCACTTTTTCGGCTTATGGTGGTGCTGTCGATCAAAGAGTTTATGGGCCAGCAAGAGCAGCAAAATATGGTGCCGCAGGCGCATTAGTAAGGTCAATGACACTGAGTATAGATGATGTTCCACATACTGGGGTAACAGTTTTCCCCGATACATTGACACCAATTCCAGCCTTGGGCGTGAGTACAAAATCGTGTGAATTACTTAGCCGAGCCATAAAAGAAAGAACTGTATCCATTTTTTTACAATGTTCTTCTGAACAATTGGGTAAAAAGTCAGCCCCAACCGTTATTGGCGAAATAAAAGGCAGCGAAAAATCGGATGACATCATTTTGGTAGGAGGGCATCTTGATTCTTGGGATATTTCCCCGGGTGCACATGATGATGGTGCAGGATGTGTACAAGCTATGGATGTCTTACGAATCCTTATGAAGCTCAATTACAAACCAAAAAGAACAATTCGATGTGTTCTTTTTAGTAATGAAGAAAATGGCTTAGCTGGCGGAAAGACTTATGCAAAAGCAGCAAAAGAACAAAGCGAATTCCATTTAGCTGCTATAGAAGCAGATTCAGGTGGATTTTCACCACAAGGATTCAGTTTTGATGCAGAAGCTGATGTTTTTTCTAATTATTATACTTCTGTAAGTAAATGGTCATCAGTACTGGAACCTTATGGACTTTATTTTACCAAAGGAGGTACAGGCGCTGATATTTCACCTTTGAAAGATCAGAAAGGTCTGTTGGTGGGATTAAGGACTGATTCGCAGAGATATTTTGATTTTCATCACACCAGTATAGATAATATACATGCCGTACACCCTAGAGAATTGGCACTAGGAGCAGCTGCTATGGCTTCTTTGGTTTATCTTATTGACAAATACGGACTTGAATAATGTCACAAAACACCATAACAAACATCATCAGCATAGACGATTTACGGTTTAGTCAGTATATTTCGGAATCAGAAATACAGTCTAAAGTTCGCGACATAGCGGCAGAGATTTCGATGACCTATCGGGACAAGAATCCTGTATTTTTAGTAGTCATGAATGGAGCCTTTATTTTTGCAGCAGATTTGATTAGACAGTTTGATTTTCCCTGCGAACTAAGTTTTGTCAGGATTAAATCCTATCATGGTACACAAAGCTCGGGAAAGATAGACGTATATATGCCACCAGGTTTAGAATTATCCAATCGACATGTGGTCATCATAGAAGACATCATCGATACGGGTACAACTATGGCAGAATTTATTCCGATTTGTGAAGAAATGGGACCTAAATCTATCGCCTTATCAGCAATTTTGATTAAACCTGAGGCGCATAAAGTAGACATAAAAACTGATTTTCCGGGGTTTGTTATTCCAAATAAATTTGTAGTAGGCTATGGCCTTGACTACAATGGTCAAGGGCGCAACTTTAAGGACATTTATCAACTGTATGGAGAAGACAACTGACATTGCAAGGCAAATAGTGCAGAGCCTTATGTACCAAAATGATGCCTTTTCCCAATGGCTTGGTATCGAGATTTTGGATGTGAAGGAAGGATATTGCGCTCTATCAATGACAGTTCGCAAGGATATGACCAATGGATTTGGCATCAGCCACGGCGGTATAATATACGCTTTTGCAGATAGCGCTTTAGCATTTGCCTCCAATAGTTATGGTGAGCAAGCTTTATCAATTGAGACACAAATATCCCATGTTCGTAAGGTCAATATTGGTGATGTTTTGCATGCAGTCACTATAGAAAAGCACAAATCTAGAAGGTTTGCTATCTACGAAGTGGAAGTAAAAAATCAAGGAGGGGAATTAGTAGGTTTATTTAAAGGGACAGTGTATAAAACAGGCAATAACTGGGATTTGAGTCAGAGTGGCGAATGAATTTCATTTATGAAAATAAAACTTTAGTTAAAATCCTTCCAAAATTTCTACCTTTACACGTTTTTAAATCAAAAGTATCATGTCAAAGAATCCATTTGAACAGATAGAGTCCATATCAGCTAAAATTTCGGCAGAAAACCCAACTACCTTAGCGCAACTAGAACAGTTTAGAATTGCTTATTTGGGATCTAAAAATGACATTAAGGCATTGTTTGGAGAAATTAAAAATGTTGAAAATGAAAGAAAAAAAGAGTTTGGACAATTATTGAATGATCTTAAACTTAAAGCTGAGACCATTTATAACGAACTAAAAGAAAAACTGGAAGCAGAAAGCGAAAGTAATGTTTCGATTGATATAGATTTGACAGCGCCTGCCAAGCCATCCAACGTAGGGTCGAGACACCCAATCTCCATCATGCTCAATCGCATTATAAATATTTTTGAAAGAATTGGATTTGTGGTAGCGGAGGAGAGGGAGATAGAAACCGATTGGTATAATTTTACCGCAATGAACACACCAGATGACCACCCTGCGAGAGATATGCAAGACACATTTTATCTCAAGGACTCTGTAGAGTATTTGTTGCGTACGCATACCAGCTCTGTACAGGCTAGGATAATGACCACACAAAAACCACCAATTCGTATTATTGCACCCGGCAGAGTATATCGCAACGAAACAATTTCATCGAGATCTCATTGTCAGTTTCATCAAGTAGAAGGACTTTACATTGATAAGGGCGTGGCTTTTACTGATTTGAAACAGACCTTATTGTATTTTGCGAGGGAAATGTATGGAAAAGATACACAAATTAGACTAAGACCTAGTTTTTTCCCTTTCACTGAGCCAAGTGCCGAGATGGATGTGTATTGGGGATTAAAGAATGATGATGATTATCGTATCACAAAAGGTACAGGTTGGTTGGAAATTTTGGGATGTGGAATGGTTGACCCTAATGTATTGGAAAATTGTGGAATAGACCCTGAAGTTTACAGTGGATTTGCATTTGGAATGGGAATAGAAAGGCAAGCTATGTTGCAATACAAAATAACGGATATTAGGCAGTTTTTTGAAAATGATGTCAGATTTTTAAACCAATTCCAAGGTGCAATTTGATCAACATTCCAAGGCAATAGTCGCTACTATTCTTGCTGCAGTTTTTTGGTCTATTGGAGGCCTTTTTATTAAGATATTACCACAAGATTCATTTACTATACTATTTTACAGGAGCTTTTATGCAGCTATAATATTTGTTGTCATTTTCAGAGGAAAACTTTTTAAGTTTAATAAAAAATCTTGGATAACGGCGGCATTTTATGCCCCTTTACTCATTAGTTTTGTTGTAGCTACAAAACTCACCACAGCTGCCAACGCTATTTTCTTACAGTACCTGGCACCAGCCATAATTTTAATATTGGAGCCATATATTTTGCGCACTAAATTAACCAGATTGAACATCCTGACCGTGGTCATAAGTATGTTAGGGATGTGTTTGTTTTTTGTGGATCAGTTTACAAAACCGGATAGTTGGTTGGGCGTAGGATTGGCGGTTTTGAGTGGTTTTATACTTGCGGGATTATTTATATCTCAGAAGATGAATCACCCTGATTACCATCCTGGTGCAATCTTATTAGGAAATATTCTGGTATGTATCATTACTCTACCTTGGTTTATAAAAAATCCATTGCCAACAGTTATGGAAAATAATTATCTTATGATACTTGGAATTTTCCAAATTGGGCTTGGTTATGCTTTCATTGTTTACGGGCAGAAATACCTCACTGCGGTAGAAAGTTCTCTCATTGCAATGCTTGAACCTATCCTAAATCCTATATGGGTATTTATAGGATATGGTGAGAAACCTGGCTTCTTTGCACTTATTGGTGGCGCCATAATACTAGGAGCTTTAGTATACCGCATCCTACATACACGGCCAAAAATGCAAATATCCACAACATAAAAGTGTAACCATAGTTACCTCTCAAACATATTTACACCATTACATTTGTGGGATAAAAATCAAAATATGTTAGATATATTCAAAATGCTTTTTGGTGGTGGTGAACAGACTGACTTGGCAGAGGTCATGAACAGCAAACCGTTTCTTGTAGATGTACGCTCACCAATGGAGTTCAACCAAGGCCACCCAAAGGGATCTATAAACATTCCATTGGATAGGCTGGATGCCAATCTTTCTAAGTTTAAAGGCAAGGACAATATCGTAGTCTTCTGTAGATCAGGTGCTAGAAGTGGACAAGCCAAATCGATATTAGAATCTCATGGCATTACCAATGTAGTAAATGGTGGCCCTTGGGAAAATGTGGCTAAATATACCAATTAGAAGGCAAGGAAAACTCATATATTTGTTATCGATATGGGTTTGATGACGATTCTGTATTAATGAGATAACTAAACCTTATAATACACATCATCAAAAGGAACGCGTATTCTTTCGCTATTCGATGGATTATTCTCATCACGAATGCCGCATCCAATCACCATATTTATTTCGGAAGGATACGGCAAGTTAAGATGTTTTTTAATCAAACGACTATCGAAACCTTCCATGGGACATGTATGCAAACCATATCCATCCATGGATAACATAAAGTTTTGTGCTGCCAACGCTGCGCTCTTGTGTGCCACAATCCTGATATCAGCGTTAGTAACCTGGCGATACATAGGTCTGAAGAGCCCTGTAATTTGAGCAATCACCACACGCACTATTCCTAAAAGTCCAAAACCATAAGTATATAAAAAAGGTAAGGCTCTGGAGTAATAGTTTTTGGTCCTTTTGATATATTTATCAACCTTTTCGGGTGGTGAAGACTTTTTGATCTCTTTTATTGAAGCATCGATATTAAACTGAGCACGTTTTTTGAACAAATCTTTTCTGACTACCACTACTACCATTTGAGCAGCACTTTTAGCTGCACTCTGATTTAGACAAGCCTCAGATAAGTCCCTGAGTTTGGTTGGGGAGACAACATGGTAAAATTCCCAAAGTTGTAAATTTGAGCTATTCGGTGCTAATGTGGCTAACTCTATACAATGTTTCACAGTCTCGGGATCGATGGGCTTGTTTTGATCAAATTTTCTAATTGATCGTCTAGATTGAATGGCTTCTATGACTGTTTTCATTCTGAATAATAATGTGCATTAATAACTGATTTCGTTGATTTAGGTTTTATTTTTGTAAAATTTCTAATGAAACATTTTTATTAAATATATAAGACGCAAGATATCAATACGATAGAATTTGTTATATTAAATCATTTAAAAGTATGATTTATGTCATTAAATTGTAAAATAATAATTTGGACATTGTGCCAAAATTCATGTACCTATGGGTATTATTTTTTATCTTATCATCATTAGTTTAATAGTAGCGATTGCGTTTCTCATTGCTTTTTTCTGGGCTGTTAGGAATGGGCAGTATGATGACGAATATACACCGAGCATCAGAATTTTACTAGATGATGATATGAAAAAGGAGAACGATTAAACCAATTATAACATTTATTTAAATAGAAATTGTATGACAAATCTGGAGACATTTAGTTATGACAACAAGATTGTTCGTAATTTTGCTATTGCCTCAGTAGTGTTTGGAATCATTGGGATGTTGGTAGGGATTACCGCAGCATTTCAGCTAGTTTTTCCATCACTGAACTTAGGAATTGCAGAAGTTACGTATGGACGTATAAGACCTTTGCATACGAATGCTGTGATTTTTGCATTTGTTGGAAATGGTATTTTTACAGGCGTCTACTATTCACTACAAAGGCTTCTAAAAACGAGGATGTACAGCGACTTCCTGTCAAATTTCCACTTTTGGGGGTGGCAATTGATTATCTTGGCAGCAGCTATCACATTGCCTATGGGTTTTACGAGTTCTCATGAATATGCAGAATTAGAGTGGCCTATTGATATTGCTATTGCTGTGGTTTGGGTAGTTTTTGGTATCAATATGTTTGGTACATTATTGAAAAGACGAGAGAATCATTTATATGTAGCTATATGGTTTTATATAGCTACATGGATTACGGTTACTGTGTTGCATATCTTTAATAATATACAATTGCCTGTACACATGTTTAAGAGTGTGTATGTTTTCTCTGGTGTGCAAGATGCATTAGTACAATGGTGGTATGGTCACAATGCTGTGGCATTTTTCTTGACAACACCGTACTTAGGTTTGATGTATTATTTTATGCCTAAAGCAGCAAATCGTCCTGTGTATTCATATAAACTTTCGATTATTCACTTTTGGGCTTTGATTTTCATTTATATATGGGCAGGACCACACCACTTACTCTATACATCTCTTCCTGATTGGGCTCAATCCTTGGGTACAGTATTCTCCATCATGCTTATCGCACCATCATGGGGTGGTATGTTGAATGGTCTTTTAACTTTAAGAGGAGTATGGGACAAGGTCAGGACAGATCCTATTTTGAAATTCTTTGTAGTGGCAGTAACAGCTTATGGTATGGCTACATTAGAAGGTCCACTCTTATCTGTAAAATCTCTGAATGCCATCACACACTATACTGACTGGACTGTTGGCCACGTACACATTGGAGCATTAGGATGGAATGGAATGTTGACTTTCGGTATGTTATACTGGTTGATACCAAGAATTTATGGCACAAAATTATACTCTGTTAAACTTGCAAATACCCACTTCTGGATAGGTACATTAGGGATTTTATTTTACGCAATTCCATTATATTGGGCTGGTTGGACACAGAGTTTGATGTGGAAACAATTTACGCCTGATGGCTTTTTACAATATGGTAACTTCCTAGAAACAGTAACTCAAATCTTACCGATGTATATGATAAGAGCGATAGGTGGTACTATTTACTTTGTGGGTGTAATCGTCATGGTATATAACTTGATGAAAACCGCTGCAAGTGGAAAACTGATCGCTAATCAAGAAGCACAAGCTGCTCCTAGGGAAGTGCACATTGCCCATAAGAATGAGTATTGGCACAAATGGATCGAAAGAAAACCAATTCAAATGTTGATAGCAAGTGCTGTACTGATTTTGATTGGTGGTATTGTCGAGATCATACCTATGATGATGATAGATAAGAACGTACCAAAAATTGCGTCCATCAAGCCATATACACCACTAGAATTAGAAGGTAGAGACATCTACATTAGAGAGGGATGTGTAAACTGTCACTCACAAATGGTAAGACCATTTAGATCAGAGACAGAAAGGTATGGTGAATATTCTAAATCTGGTGAATTTATCTACGACAGACCATTCTTATGGGGTAGTAAACGTACAGGTCCGGATTTGCATAGAGTAGGTGGAAAATATCCTGATAGTTGGCATTACAATCACATGTATGATCCCACATCTATGGCGCCAGGATCTATTATGCCTCAGTATCCATGGCTATTTGAAGATGACCTAAATACATCTTATACAGCAGCCAAAATAAAAGTTCACCAATCATTAGGTGCACCTTATCCAGATGGTTACTCTGACAAGGCATTGGCCGATTTGCAAGCACAAGCGAAAAAAGTGGTAGACAATCTTGCAAAAGACAAAATTCAAATGGATGGTCTTGAAAATAAAGAGATTGTGGCACTTATAGCCTATTTGCAGCGATTGGGAACAGATATTAAAGTTGAAAACCAAAAAAATTAAGTAAAATGGGTAAATACATCTTAGAACAATCAGGTTCTTATAATTGGATGGCAATTTTTGCATTAATTACATTCTTTGTGGTATTTATTGTTGCAATATTTATGCTGTTGCGCAAAAATGATCCACTTATGAAACATATGCAAAGCCTACCACTCGAAGATGATGAAACCATTATCAATTAAATCTTAAAAAAATTCAAAATGAAGATATATAAATCAGCTGGCATATTTTTAGCATTGATGTCTACAGGTGTATATCTGTCAGCGCAAGATGCTGCGGCGCAAGCCGTTACACCACCTCAATCTCAAAACCTATTGAATATCACATATAGTAATATTTTGGTGGTATTGGCTGTTCTGGTGCTTATAGGCGTAATTTTGGCTGCACTCAATCTTGTGTATGCTATGTTGGAATTACAAAAGTATAAAGTGGCAGAAAAATTTGGTCTCGATGCTATAAAAGATGAAAATTTTAGTACATCCAAATCACTTTGGCAGAATATCTCAGACAGTCTATGGAATCTTAAACCAATGGAAAAAGAGCAAGACATTGATTTGGGACATGATTATGATGGTATAAGAGAATTGGATAATTCATTGCCACCTTGGTGGGTATGGTTGTTTTATGGTACTATTTTTTGGGGAGTAGGTTATATAGCTTATTATCACATCACTGGTAAGGGGCCAAATCAGAAGCAAGAATATATTGCTGCTATGGAAGCTGCTGAAGAACAGAAGGCATTATTTCTATCAACTCAAGCAAACGCTATTGATGAAACCAATGTAACTTTGATTTCTGACGAAGCATCATTGGCAGCAGGTAAAGAGATTTATGTAGCCAATTGTGCAGTGTGTCATGGACAAAGTGGTGAAGGATTGGTTGGTCCAAATATGACAGATAAATATTGGATTCATGGAGGAAGTATCAATGATATATTCAAAACTATAAAGTATGGAGTACCTGAAAAAGGTATGATCTCTTGGAAGTCTCAATTGAATCCAAAAGCAATGCAAAATGTGGCTAGCTATTTACTAACCTTCCAAGGAACTAATCCAGCTAATCAGAAAGCAGCAGAAGGTGAGCTTTATGAACCTATCCAGACAACACCAACGGGTACAGATACAACAGTAGTAGAAAAAACGGTGAAGGACACTACTGCGGTGCCGCAAAAGTGATTTTCCACAATTAATATATAATGGACTCAGAAAACAAGGATCAACAAAACACTGGAGGACAAGAAGAGCAATTTAGAGATAAAATTGCCACAGTAGATAAATCTGGAAAAAGAATCTGGATTTATCCAAAAAAACCGGCTGGCAAATATTATAATTACAGAACCTATTTGACTTGGTTTTATGTGATCATATTATTTGCCATACCGTTTATTAAGGTCAATGGTGAGCCATTTGTATTAATCGATTTGGTCAATAGAAATTTCATCTTATTTGGTATGCATTTTGGTCCGCAGGATTTCTATCTCTTTGCGATTGCCATGTTGATTCTATTGGTCTTCATAATTTTATTTACAGTTGTATTCGGTAGGATCTTTTGTGGATGGATTTGTCCTCAAACTATATTTATGGAAATGATTTTCCGAAAGATAGAATATGCCATAGAGGGCGACTATAAAGCACAAAAGAGATTGACTGAATCTCCGTGGACAGGTGAAAAAATCTGGAAAAGAACTCTCAAACACATCATTTTCTTCAGTATTGCAGTATTAATTGCTAATATTTTTCTGGCATACATTATAGGTGTTGATGAAGTAGGCAAAATAATTTCATCCCCTATTTCTGAGCATTTTACTGGTTTTGTCATTATGATACTGTTCTCATTTGTATTTTATATTGTTTTTTCGAGATTGAGAGAACAAGTTTGTACCACAATTTGCCCATATGGTAGACTTCAAGGTGTTATGCTTGACAATAAATCTTTGGTAGTAGCATATGACTTTGTAAGGGGAGAGCCTAGAGGTAAATTGACGAAGACGGCCAAGGTGGTGCAACTACCAATTTTGTCTACTGCACAGGTGGCTGAAGAGAAGCAATTAGCCCAAAACATTCAAGGCGACTGCATAGATTGTAAACTATGTGTACATGTTTGTCCTACTGGTATTGATATTAGAAATGGAACTCAACTTGAATGTGTCAATTGTACTGCATGTATGGATGCTTGTGATGAGGTCATGGAGAAAATCGGTAAACCAAAGGAACTTATTAGAATAGATAGTATTGAAGGTATAACCCAAGGAAAGCACAAGATTTTTAACACGCGAGTAAAAGCCTATTCGGCAGTATTGTTAGTTTTATTGGGAATAGAGATTGTATTGTTTTCCTTGCGTAGTGATGTTCAAGGTTTGATGTTGAGGACACCCGGAATGACATATCAGATTCAAGAAGGCGGTGTAGTATCAAATCTCTATAACTATCAACTCATCAATAAAACTGGCAAGGAATACGATATCACATTGAAACTTTTAGATGCTGAAGGAGAAATATCTGTAGTGGGTTCACCTTTATTACATTTGGATAAAAACAGCCAAATCAAAGGGTCTGCTTTTGTTAAAATACATAAAGACAAGCTTCAGAGCCGTAAGAATAAGATTAAAGTGGGTGTCTATTCTGGAGACAAACTCATCACAAAAATTAACACATCGTTCTTCAGCCCGCCGAAATAATGTTGAATTTTTTATTGTACATTAAAACATTTTCATCATGAAATTTAATTGGCCGGTAGCACTTGTGCTATTTTTCGTTCTATTCATTGGTACACTTGTGTTTATATTAATAAAATCTAGACAGTACGACCATAGTCTTGTGATAGATGATTACTATAATCAAGATATTCACTATCAAGAACATTATGACAAGGTAAAAAATATGACAAATCTGACTGAAAATGTCAAGATATCACATGATAATGCCAACCATGAATTGTCCATAATTTTTCCTAGTGGAAATGATAAACATGGGGATATAATCTTGTACAACCCTCTTTCGAAACATTTGGATAAAAAATATAGTTTCGACATTCAGGGTGATTCAATATATAAAATCCCCACTGATAATTTGAAAACAGGAAGGTGGAAAATCAAGCTAGACTGGAAACAAAATAGTCAGAACTACTATTTTGAAGAAGAAATAGTACTTTGATGTGTATTGGATTGCTTTCACTTTAGGTTTTTTTGGTAGTCTACACTGTGTAGGCATGTGTGGTCCGTTAGCATTTGGGACTTTGGCACATCGAGGCAGAAATACTTTGGGACTTTTGTGGCCTACTTTTTTTTATAATATTGGGAGAGTCTTAAGTTACAGTACGCTCGGTGTCATTTTGGGTATTTTGGGAGGAATAGCATCTTTAGCCGGATTTCAGAAGGCAATTTCTATTAGTTTCGGCGCCATTCTAGTTGGATTAGCACTCTTTTCTGTCAACTTAGATCACCTTATAGGTAAACAAAAATTCATAAAGAAATTGTATAATCAAATTGCCGGATTCATGTCGTCCGCCATGAAGAAAGGCAGACAAATTCCTGCTATACAAGTAGGGGTTATCAATGGATTGTTGCCATGTGGTCTTGTATATGTAGCTCTCATGGCAGCAATCACATTGTCCAATATATGGGGAACTGTAGGATTTATGGTTTTTTTCGGATTAGGGACTTTTCCAGCAATGTTTCTTGTCATACTGTTACCCACAATGATTCAAGGAAAAGTAAGAATGTCATTACAAAGACTTTATCCTATTCTAATGGGTTTGACGGGGTTTTACTTGATTTATCGTGGTGTAATGTCAAAATTGCCTTTACAATTAAATTTTATAGACGCTCTGAACCATCCAATAATGTGCCATTGATTATGTTTGCACTTTTATAGGACAAAATCAGACTTTGCTAAGTCAAATACAACGAAGATTTCAGGATAGAAAATTCATTTACCGATATTTTTTGATCCTTCGATATGTGGTAAGCTTGATCACTAGCGTAATCATAGTGCGAAGTGGACTGCCGAAAGAAGACATAGGTACCTATGAATGGATACTCTTTTTTGTTCATTCTGGTACATTTTTCTTTCATCACGGTTTGACCACTTATCTCATGGCGAGTTATGAAAAACAAGATATTGATGATAAATCCAAATTTGTCTCGGGTATCTATACATTGGGGATGGTCTTTGCGTCATTTGTAGGGATTCTATTGTTAGGTATTGTTATTTTCAGCCCAAATTGGTTGCTATTTAAAAGTTTACACTCATTTATTTACTACATTTTAGGATATATCTTTGTTATGTCAGCATTGGCGCCATTGGAGATTGTTTACTTTGTGTTGGATAAGTCGAAACATTTTTTAAAATACATTCATTTTTCTCAAATAGGGCTACTTATACTATTTTTTACAGTTGCCTTAATGGGCCCAAGTATTGAGCACTTTTTAATGGTATTGATTGGTTTCGGAGTAATACGATGGGTATATTTTATGCTTTCATTTTCTAATACTTCTTTTTTTACTGCAGATTATAGATACATTTTTACTGTATTTATTGGATCACTTCCCATTTTAGGCAATCAAATGATCTCAATGATAATGGAGGTTATGGATGGATGGATGGTAAAATATTTTTTTAGTGATGCTACATTTGCGGTATTTAGATATGGAGCTAGAGAGTTGCCATTAAGCAATTTTTTATTTGCTGGCTTGTCAATGGCTTATATTTCTATTTTACAAACCAATGGTTTTGACTTACTTGAATTAAAACAAAAAGTAAATAAACTGATGTATTTTACTTTTCCAATAGCGATCATACTCATGCTCAGCAGTCCATTTATATTTGGGTTTGTGTACACTGACACTTTTAGAGAATCTGCTATCATATTCAATGTATATTTATTGATATTAATAAGTAGAGTATTATTGCCACAAACTATTCTTTTGGCAAAACAACAGTTTAATATTATCATGTACAGTACCATCATTGAAATTATTGCAAATATCACTTTGAGTCTATGGTGGGTGAAAATTTGGGGACTTAAAGGCTTAGTGTTTGCTACGGTGATTGCTTATTTAATCCAGAAAGTTGTTTTGATAATGTATAATACGAGAGTAAATCATATAAAGATACAAGATATGATTCACCTAAAACACTACATTTTATTGAGTTTTGGGCTGATTTTGACTTTTTATTTCAGTTACCATTTTGTATTATGACCTTGAATGATGCATTTGTGGCTTTGGTTGATATTGCCTCACGGTATGAATCAGATTCGAGTGCTAGAACCATTGCAAAGTATATCCTAGAAGATGTTTTTCCAGAATATACAAAACTGAATAAAGGCGATTTTGATATAGAAGACAGTATCAAGTTTCGCCACATTTTGGATAGATTAAGGTATCAGGAGCCCTATCAATATATTACAAATCGTGCTGATTTCTACGGAAAATCTTTCTTTGTTGACAACCGCGTACTCATACCTCGTCCCGAAACTGAGGAATTGGCTCATAAGGCTATATCATTGATAAGGAAACATCATTTAACCTCTTGTTTGGATATTGGGACAGGATCTGGAGTTTTACCTATTACAATCGCTCTTGAAACAGGAATAAAAAATGTGTCTGGACTAGATATATCCGAAGGAGCATTGGAAGTAGCGAAGATGAATGCATCCAAACATCTTGTGGAAATCAATTGGCATCATATTGATGTTTTGGACTTTGAACAACTTTCTAATGTGCCAAATGCACAACTTATAATTTCAAATCCTCCTTATATTACTAAAGATGAACAGGCAGGAATGGCGGCGAATGTCTTAGACCATGAGCCACATAACGCATTGTTTGTCAAACATAATGCATTGGAGTTTTATAGTGCTATCTCTACGTGGGTGACCAGATTAAAGCAAAAGACATATGTCGTTTTTGAAATAAGTGAGTTTCGCGCCAAGGAAGTTGTACAGTTATTGTCCAATTTACATTTTCATGAAATCGAACTTTTAGAAGATATGCAGAGGAAGCAGAGGATTGTTACAGCTTGTTTTATCGAATAATATCAATGGAAAATAGGGATATAGTAAATGCATACATTTTATCAGGAGGTAAAAGTAGTCGGATGGGCGGCGAACCCAAGGGATTAAAATTACTTTTTGGAAAGCCGATGATTCAATATACATTAGACGTTTGTACATTTCATTGCCAAAAAACCACCATAATAGGCCATTCGGAATCATATAGTCATTTTGGATATGAAGTCATTCAAGATTTTCCAGATGTGGCACAATCAGGTCCTATTTCGGGTATTTACACAGCAATAAAACACTCTACGTCTGATTTTAATCTGGTGGTAGGTTGTGACATGCCTTTTATTCCGTTGGATTTAATTTCAGAAATATTGAGACAGAAGGAGGAGAGAGAAATTGTCATTCCTATTCATGGTGATAAACTGGAGCCTTTGTGTGCTTTGTATAAATCTGACATTAAAGATGGCGTTTTAGATTGTATCCGTGCAGGTACTTTTAAAATCAGCGATGTTATTTCTCAATTTAATGTACTTTATTATAATGTTGACCATTTGGTAAATATTTGGCCAAAATGTTTTTTTAATGTCAATTCACCACAAGACTTTGAGGAGGCTGAAAAATTTTTGGCGTTAGACTAATATGTAACTTTATTACACATAGAAAGTCAAAAATACATACATTTGTACTATCAATTGAATTTTAAATTAAAGTCAAAATCTTATGGTGCGTCTCTTATTTTTGAATATGACACTTATTTTGACATTGGCATTACCTTTCTTGTCATGTAAATCTCAAAAACTATGTTCGACCTAATGATAGTAAAGAAGAGTTTATTTCTTTTGGTAATGGAGGTGGGTTTACAGGAGCAGTGACAGAATACTATCTTACTAAAAAAGGTGGTATTTACATAAAAGAAGGTGAAACTATAAGAGAATTTGGTAAAATTTCTACTGCAAAATCCAAGCAGTTACTATCAAATTTTTATTCATTGGAGTTGGATAAAACAGAATTAAACGCACCAGGAAACAGATACTTTTTTATTAGATCCAACCAAAACAACGAAAAAAAACAATTAATGTGGGGTAAAGGCAACCTCGAAAATGTCAACATAGAAACTTATTACAATGTGTTGATGCAAATCATAAAAAAGTATTCTTTAGAACACTCAAATAATAATTAATATAAATTTTTAACCGAATGAAGCATTTTTTTGCACCCATTTTAGTGATATTATTGCCTGTATTGATGTTTTCTCAGAAAAAAGACATTCAATTCGGACATACGTGGGATGATAAAGCTCCTCTTAACTTGCAAAATATCAACTTTTCTTTCAATAAAGTGCGTGAATTACCCCAAACTTTGACTTTTAAGTCTATGAATCATGCAGGTTCTTTTGATTTAATTTCAGGTATAAAAAATGAAAGAGGACTTCCCATTTCTATTGAAGGAAAAGTCAAGGGATTAGCTGCTCGTGGACTTACTGTTGAGAAGGCCGCCTATGCGTATTTGACGGCTGCTGCGCCACTTATGCAAGTTAATGAATCTGATTTTTCATATCTCAAGACAGAAAAAGATGAAATAGGAATGTCTCATGTCAAATGGCAACAAAACTATAAAAATGTGCCAATTTATGGTGCAGAAATTATGGTTCATGGCGTAGAGGGAGATTTTGATTTTCTCAATGGAAATTATTATGATATCAATTCTTGGACAGTATCTGTTACGCCTACGATTTCAGATGACGTGGTAGACCGAAATCTGAATGATGATATGGGAGTAATGATTGATTATCAACATGATTGGACAGCAGTATTCGGCGATTACAGCATGAAGAAAACCAAAGTTATCTTTCTTAAAGATGAAGAAATTCATCTTGCTTTCCATATTTTAGCTTATAAAAATCTTGCAGAAAGGTGGGAATACTTTATCGACGCACATAGTGGAGAAGTATTAAAGAAAAGGATTGCCATGTGTACATTGCATAACCATACCATAACATCTAGTGATTGTATGGATGATATGGCTCCACTGGACGGTAAAGCATCAACGACTGCAAAGGATCTTTTTGATATCAGCCGAACAGTGAATTCATACCAAGTGGGATCTACTTATTATATGATAGATGCAACAAGAGATATGTTTAGCTCAACAGCAGCTCAACTACCCAATGATCCTTCTGGTGTGATATGGACCATTGATGCACAGAATACCTCACCATCTCGAAATTCATTTACTTATGATCATGTAAAATCATCGTCAAACACATGGTCTAATAAAACTTCAGTTTCTGCGCACTATAATGGTGGGATTGCCTACAATTATTTTAAAGCCACACACAACAGAACATCCATCAATGGTACTGGTGGTAATATCATATCTATAATTAATGTAGCAGATGATGACGGTTCTTCTATGGGTAATGCTTTTTGGAATGGACAAGCTATGTTTTACGGAAATGGTGATTCTGGATTCCTTCCTTTGGCAAGAGGTCTAGATGTAGCAGGGCATGAAATGTCACATGGAGTCATAGAAAATACAGCAAATCTAGAATATGAGGGCGAGTCGGGTGCATTGAATGAGTCTTTTGCAGATGTTTTTGGTGCATTGATAGATAGGGATGATTGGTTGATTGGAGAAGATGTGGTAAGGACTGCAGCCTTTCCTTCTGGCGCCTTACGAAATTTGCAAAATCCTCATAATGGAGCATCTACTGGAAATTTCAATGCAGGATGGCAGCCAAAACATTACAATGAAAGGTATACAGGTAGTGAAGATAATGGTGGAGTCCACCTTAATAGCGGTATTCCAAATCATGCATTTTATCTATTCGCCACAGCAGTAGGCAAGGATAAAGCAGAAAAAGTTTATTACAGAGCACTCTCAAATTATTTAACTAAATCATCAAAATTTGTAGATGCACGTATTGCTGTGATAAAGGCAGCCACAGACCTTTATGGGAACACTGAAATAAATGCAGCAAAATCAGCATTTGATCAAGTTGGCATCTTGGGTGATTCTGGTGGAAATTATGAAACCGATGTCAATACCAATCCAGGACAAGATTTTATTTTGGTAACTGGTGAGAATGGTGTGGGATTGTTTATTTATGACAATACAGGTACAGAAATTGTGAAAATTTCGAACAAAACTATTATTTCCAAACCTAGTGTTACAGATGATGGAACTGTAATAGCCTATGTGGCCAGTGATAAAAAAATGTATTATCAAGAAATAAACTGGCAAACAGCAACAGTTTCAGCCGAGCAGGTGCTAGATAATCAACCTATTTGGCGAAATGTGATCCTTTCAAAAGATGGCAGTAAATTGGCTGCACTCTATGATGTAGAGGACAATACCATTTTGGTGTATGATTTTGTGTCTCAAACACAAAATGAGTTTGAATTATACAATCCGACATATTCTGCTAATGTGTCCACCGGAGACGTATTGTATGCTGATGCCATGGAGTTTGATTTATCAGGAGAAAACATTATTTATGATGCCAAGAATGAAATAAATAGCACATTGTCAGGTGGCATTACATACTGGGATATTGGATTTATTAATGTTTGGAATAACAAATCGTCGTCTTTTGCTTTGGGAACCATCGATAAACTTTTCAATTCCCTCAATAATGGAGTAAGTGTTGGGAACCCAACATTTTCAAAGAATTCACCGTATATCATCAGTTTTGACTATATCCATAAAAATGGTGACGACGATATCGTAGCAGCCAATATAGAACGTGGTGAGCTAAAATTGATTTATGAAAACAATACACTTGGATTCCCTAATTATAGTAACAAAGATGATAAGTTGATATTTGATAATGATGGCAGTGCAGCGACAAATCTTGGCATCATCAATTTGAAAACCAATAAAATTGAACCTAGTTCGGATGCTGTTTTATTTTGTTCAAATAGAAATTGGGCAGTTTGGTTCAGTAATGGTTTAAGAAATCTGTCAGCAACAAATGATTTTTCTATTACTAATACAGAGGACGATTTGGCATTCAGTATATTGCAAAATCCTGTCAAAAATGAGTTGCATATCCAATGTACTTCACAGAAAAGTCAGAGTGTTGTATTTTCAATAGTTGACAAAGATGGAAGAACAATTCACAATTGGACACAAGCATTATTTGCTGGAAATAATACAATTTCTAGATCGGTGACAGATTTACCTATGGGTAATTATTTTGTATCAATAAATAAGGGTATTTCTTCAAAAACACAAGCAGTTCAATTTATTATTTCAAAATAGAATGCTTAATATTAAATTAATATTAGGTTTTCCAAATGGGATTCGAAATTGTTATACCTTTGACAATTAATGCTTAATCAAGACTTATGGATTTATTTCTGTATTCAGCGCTCGTTGTATTAATCATTTTGTCTTTTTTGGATTTGGTGGTCGGAGTATCCAATGATGCTGTAAATTTCTTAAATTCAGCAATAGGTTCAAAAGTAGGCTCATTTAAAACTATTATGATGGTAGCAACAGCTGGCATCTTAATTGGGGCTTTGTCCTCAGCAGGTATGATGGAAATAGCAAGAGAAGGAATATTTAATCCTGAATATTTCAATTTCTACGATGTGATTATCATATTTTTAGCAGTCATGCTCACAGATGTTGTATTGCTTGATGCATTCAATACATTAGGTTTGCCCACTTCCACTACGGTATCACTGATTTTTGAATTATTGGGGGCATCAATCATGGTTTCTGTGTTTAAGATTATGGAGGCTAACGATCCTCTAAACTGGCTATTCAATATCAATAATCCATCGGAAGGCATAATTGGTTATATCAATTGGTCGAAAACTAGTACCATAGTATCAAGTATTTTACTTTCTGTTATCATTGCGTTTTCTACAGGTATTTTCATCATGTTTATTTCAAGGATGCTATTTAGTTTTCACTACAATAAGAGAATAAAGTACATAGGCGTAATTTGGGTCTCTATTGCGATGGTGGCCATTTCATATTTTATGGTATTCAAAGGCTTGAAATCTACCTATTCCACAAAAGAGCTGACCAAATCAGAATTAATAAATTATACTTTGGCCATTAACCCAAAGGCAGATACTACGTCCTTCAATTCTGATAACATCAACATTAAAGACATCTCAGGCAATGAAATGGCTTTTACTTCAAAGATAAACAGCAAAGGTGATAAAGTTTATGAGTCATTTTATGGACTAAAATCAATAAAACAAGTAATTAAAACAGTTCAAGATAATTTGCCGGCTTTTCTAGGAGGATTTTTCATCTTTTTCTTGATACTTTTTTCCATTTTAAACAGTATGGGAATTAATATTTTGAAATTGCTTGTTTATGTTGGTACATTCACACTAGCAATGGCTTTTGCTGGAAATGATTTAGTAAATTTCATTGGAGTACCATTAGCCGGTATTCAATCCTATGATTTGTATTCCTCTGCCAATGCCATCATGGATGGTAGTATAAATCCAGATGCCTATAACATGATAGGTCTGAAATTTCCTATGCAAGCACCGTACTTATACTTATTATTGGCTGGAGTAATAATGATTCTCACTCTTTGGTTTTCTACAAAAGCGCGTACTGTAACTGAAACAGAGGTGAAACTAGGATCTCAAGAGGAGGTCAAAGAGAAGTTCAAATCTAATATGATCTCAAGGAATATAGTGCAATTTTCTGTGTACCTATCCTCAGAGTTGAAGAATGCATTGCCAAATAAATTACAGGTCTTCATCAATAATCAGTTCAAACCAATCGAAGATACTAATATCATGGATGCGCCTGCATTTGATTTGATTCGAGCTTCGGTAAATCTTACCACAGCGAGTATGCTTATTGCATTGGGTACTAGTTTAAAACTTCCTCTTTCTACTACATATGTAACTTTTATGGTGGCTATGGGTACGTCACTAGCAGATAGAGCTTGGGGAAGGGAATCTGCATCTTATCGAATTGCAGGAGTGATAAATGTAATTTTAGGATGGTTTTTGACTGCACTAATAGCACTAACAATAAGTGCTTTTATTGCAATGATTTTAATCAAGTTTAAATTGTATGGCTTAGTAGCAATCTTACTGTTTTTTGGTGGATCATTATTATATTCTACACTGCATCATAGAAAAGAACAAAATAAAAAAGCAAAATCAGAACAAGCACTAAATTCTATCGATCTCAATACAGAGGTTGCATTTCAGGAAACGGCAAAGAGTATTTCTAGAAGTATATCTTCTATTACAAATTCTTATATATTGAGTATCAATGGATTGATTGAAGAGGATTTGGTTAAAATTGGCAATGCAAAGAAAATCACAGATGAATTAATGGTCTATTATGGAGATATAAAATCAAACCTTTTTAAAGCTATTAAAAAATCGCAATTAACAGAAAAGCAAACAGCCCAACTGTATATCCTGTCAAATGATTTGATGCTCGATATTTTGGAAAGTCTTTCTACCATCAATCAAGTATGTGATGCACATATCAAAAATGCACATAAACCACTGAAAGCTAATCAGATAGATGCTTTTGTGAGATTAAAAGCTGAGATGGATGATTATCTGACTTCTATCAGTAAGCAGCTGAATAGATATGATTTTGAGTTTTATGATAATATAAAAAAGACAAAACGTTCTATTTTTGATCATATAGAGGCAGCCTTATCTCAGCAAGTAGAAGGAGTCGTGAGTAAAGATTTTGGTTTTAAAAATACAGATATCAATCTGACTATTCTACTTGAGACCAAAGACCTTGTAGCGATAGCGATGCGATTTTCAAAATTGATCCATAGACTGAGTAATAATGAAAGTCCATTAGGTACAAGACAACAATAGATAGAATTTAAAAATTCAGTTTTTCTAGTCGAATTAAATTCAAATTTTTTACACTATCAAACTCTCTTAGCATAAGATATTCCTCTTTAGCTGGAAGGAAAAGTAAAGTATTGTAGTTGGAAGAAAAGGAAAATTTATCCATTTTGTATTTGCCGTTGATCCACATATTGACAAAAACTGTATGGTTATATTTGCCATTGTCAGTTTGTACTGGATACGTATATGCATAATAGAAATCCGTATCATCATTGATATTCTTTGTATATAAATTGTCATAGATATTATACCCTTTTACTTCTTCTGGAAGAGTTTGAATATGTAAAATATTATAGTTTTTATCAGTAAATACAAAAATTAAATCTTCAGATAGATACACAGTGGAGCCACTATTTTTAATTTTTCTGAAAACCAAAACCATACTACCATCTTTCAAAAAATGACTTTTTAACAGTGCGAGTCTATAATTGTCATTGTATCCATTGATTTTATTTTCAATGATATACCTTTTTATATCTTTGTCAGTATATAAATCATCGAATTTTATGGAATGAGTTTTTTTATTGAAAATCATTCTAAAATAGCCTTTAGGGGAATTCATTTTTTCTATGATATCGCCTATAAAAACCAATTTGTCATCAAAAGTTTGAAAGGGTTTAATACTAAATATCCCATTTTTGATATGTTTTATGAGTGACAAGTGCGACATGTCAAGAATTTCTGTACTTTGTATACTCTTCTTGCTGTCAAGATCAATTTTTTTAATTATTCCACCTGATTCTAAATCTAAAGTTATTATGGCTAAAGACTTGGGATCGCCTGTCCTATGATGTGTATAAATTTGGAATGAATAAATTTTTGTGGAGTCTACATCAACCGGTAGTACTACGTAGGAGTTTTTCTTATTTGAAACTTCATTCAATGTAGTTCGCCACAGTTCTTTCTTATTATCATCAAATTTAATCCAAGTATAATTATTGAAATAATGTCCATAATCATCAAATTGGATGACTAAATATCCACCTTCTTTTAGAGAAATGACATTTGACTTTAGATTGAATCCTAGTCTTTTCTTTTCCTTTTTTAATTCTTTACTAGTGCCAACATAATTGCACTCAACAATCGTATCGTTTACAAAACATAATTTGTGGTATGGCATAGTAGTGTTTGTGGCGAGATCAATTTTCCATGCATTCTGATCGTTAGCAGATGTAAATTGCTTTTTAACATTCGCTTTAGAGACAGGATTTAAAATCAGTTCATTTTTTACATTTAAAAAACCTTCAAAAGTTTCTACTTCATTGCTCGTGATTATGTGATTTGATACAATGTGTTTTAAGTTTTTATCAAAGACAAAATATTCAAATTTAGTTTCATGGTCAGTATTATTATCTATGGCATAAATTACAAGATAACCATAAAAGTTTTTTTCATTATCCTTTAAGTCTATAAATGTACGTAACTCTCCGGAGGATAACCCTTCCAAGTCACTGATTTGTCCCTGAATGAAACTGAATAGCAAGATTCCAAATAGTAGTAAGTGAATTTTAAGTTTCATACCATTGAATAATTTTTAAAATGAAAGTTGAAGATATTGAGAAAATGTAAAAATCCAAAAAAACTAAAAATTCAGTTCCAAATTTTTTTCAAATGAATTCAAATTGTGCAATATAGATAAAAAAAAGCCTTCCGAAATAATCCGGAAGGCTTGTAAGAATTAACTGTTTATTACTGAAAGGCGGAAATTATTCTTTTCCGCCTTTTGCATTGTCTTGCCAATCTTTCAACTTATCCCACTCACCGTCTGCTGCCATTTTGGCTTGAGATGGCCATGAAGTTGGATCGTGCATTTGATATCTAGATCCAGCATTAGTTAGGATTGTTTTTAGGTCAGCAGGTTCAGCCTTTGAGAGGTCTTCAAAAGTCATGATACCAGCATTATTAAATAACTCCTCTATCTTAGGACCGATACCTTCTACAATCTTCAAATCATCTTTGCCGCTATCATCTTTTTTGGATGGTTTTGCTGCAGGTTTTGCAGGCTCTTCTATTTTTTCAGCCTTGGCTTCAGCGGCAGCTTCTGCCATTTGCTCTTTTAATTCAGAGAATCCTGCAAGGTCACCAAAAGTGGAATGCTCAATTTTAGATTGTGTATGCTTAATTGTCTTCTTAATCTCTTCTTTTTCCTTAGATTTTTCTGACTCTACCAATTGATCAGCTTCTTTTTTGATATCTTCAAGGTATCTTGAGTGAGAGACAATTATCTTCTTATCATCCCTGTTGAATTCGATAACTTTAAATGTCAAAGTCTCATCATTACTGGCTGTGGATCCATCTTCTTTTTTGATGTGTCTCGCAGGAGCATAAGCTTCTAAACCATACGGTAATTGTACTATCGCACCTCTATCATCTTTTTTGACAATAGTTGCTTCATGATAGGATCCTACTGGGAAAACATTTTCAAAAGTATCCCAAGGATTTTCTTCTAATTGTTTGTGTCCAAGGCTTAATTTTCTGCTTTCTTCATCTACTTCTAAGATGGATATATCAATAGATTCTCCAACTTTAGTAAATTCAGAAGGATGCGAGTAACGTTTTGTCCAAGACAAATCTGAAATATGAACCATACCTCCTATGCCATTCTCTAACTCAACAAATACACCATAAGGAGTTAGGTTTTTCACTTCACCGCTATGTCTAGTTCCAATTTGGTATTTGGCAGCAACTTCACTCCAAGGATCTTGAGAAAGCTGCTTGATACTCAATGACATTTTTCTCTCATCGCGGTCTATTGTTACTACTTTTGCTTCCAACTCTTGATCTAAGCTAAAGAAATCTCTAGCATTGACTGGTTGGTTACTCCAGTTTACTTCAGATACGTGAATAAGACCTTCTACACCAGGGATGATCTCTAAGAATGCACCATAATCTTCGATATTGACTATCTTTCCAGAAACAACGCTTCCTTCTTGAATATTGGCATCCAATACTTCCCATGGATGTGGTGTCAGTTGTTTTAAACCTAAAGAAATACGTTTCTTATCATCATCAAAATCAAGTACTACAACATTGATTTTTTGATTGATAGATAGAACTTCATTTGGATGATTGATTCTACCCCATGAAATATCTGTGATGTACAACAATCCATCAACACCACCCAAATCCATAAACGCACCGAAGTCAGTGATGTTTTTCACCACACCTTCAAGAACTTGACCTTTTTCTAGGCCAGAGATGATAGTTTCTCTTTGTTCCGCAAGATCACTTTCGATCAATGCTTTGTGTGAAACGACAGCATTTTTGATATTTTCATTGATTTTTACCACTTTGAATTCCATGGTTTTACCAACATAAATATCATAATCTGTAATAGGTTTCACATCAATTTGACTACCAGGAAGGAATGTCTCAAGTCCAAGACAGTCTACTATTAAACCTCCCTTAGTTTTACTAGTCACATAACCTTTGATGATAGTGCCATTTTTGTACGAGTCTACCAAGTTATCCCAAGCTCTCAGAAGTTTTGCTTTTCTGCGAGATAAGATAAGCTGACCGCGATAATCCTCTTTGTTTTCTACATAAACATCAACATAATCACCAATTTTTAGTTCCGGTGTGTCTCTAAATTCTGAAAGAGATACAAGACCATCAGATTTATAATTGATATCAAGTACTACATCCCCTGAATGAATAGCCGTAACACGACCTTTTACCACTTCATTTTCACCGACGGTATTCAGTGAATTATCATACTTGTCAAAATATTGTTTATGTGTGTCTTTGTCGTAGCTTACTGTGTTTCTCTTTCCAATACTCCAGTCAAAATCATCGTGAGCAGTGCTGCCCATTTCAACTTTTTCTTCTAGTTCTACATCTGAAATATCTTCAATATCTACTCCAGACTCATCTGCTCTTTGATCTTTGATCAAATCATCATCGTTGTGATCAACCATAAAATGTTACATTTTGTATGCTAAAATCTTCTTTTTAGCAGGGGTGAAATAAAAAAAATTTAAAAATGGTTGCAAAGGTACGTATTTATTTGATAATCTGATAATTGTTTTAGAAATATTTGAAAATAGAGTTCTGGTACTTGGAAATACATATTTATCTTTGCAATACTTTAAATGCCATATTGCGACCGTGGCCTTGGATTATGGCCAAGTTTATCCAAGACAAAGCAAATTTTTCTAACAATTCCACTTTGTCCGACTTTCCAAAATCTATACAAGAGCCAAAACCACAATCTAAGGCTAATTGTTTGGCGACAGACTTTGCATTTTCACTATCGCCTGCCATAAACATATCGATACCTTGACCGTTATAAACAGGATTTAGCATATTTTCATAACCTGTGGTATTAAAACACTTGACAACTTGTGCCTTAGTTTTATCTGCTAAGCAATGATAAACTGTTTTGTAATGTTCAGGACTTTTCATTACAGAGTTTGTGGCATCAATAATGACTTTGTTTGACACATCATCCATTTGCTCTATTACTTCAAAAATGGCGGCAGGTGGTGTTGCTATCAAAACAACTTCGCATTGTTTCACTGCATTTTCAATAGTTGCAAATCTATCTTCGCCAATTTGTGTGGCTAATTTTAAGTTCTTTTCACTCAAAGGAAATTTTGCACCAACTAAAACCGTATGACCTGCTTTAATCCATTGCTGTGCCAATGCACCACCTACGTTTCCTGAGCCTATAATTGCTACGTTCATACTTTCATTTTTTAAAATAAATAACCTTTTTTTGTTTCCATTTTTTCGGGCATTTCTTCACCCAACATTTCTTTTAAATCTCTTTCAATGGTATTGCACATTGCCGTCATTGGAATATCAGACATTTGGTTTTCAAAAGGGTTTTCGTTGATTTCGCCTACTCTATTCATAACCGCAAACACAAAGCAAATGATAAAACTTACAGGTATAACCATAAATCCAATATTCATTTTTGTAAAATCACCAATCAAACAGATGGGCAACACAAAAATAAAAACATATAAAAACAACTTCGTAAAATATTGATAGTTCATAGGCAAAGGTGTGTTTTTTATTCGTTCACAAGCCCCTTGCCAGTTACTAAATGTTGCCAAATTGGGTTCCATACTGATATTATCAAATGCACCCAACATTTCTTTTTGCATCGCTTCTTTTATTCTAATTCCTTGTGTGTGCAATAAAATATTGGGACGATTTTGTTTTTGCTTGATTTCATTAAATTCATTTTCAGACAATAAATGCTGAAATTCATTTAAATTATCCTGCTTTCTTAAATGCAGTCGCAGGCAATGAGCAAATGCAATTTGCCTGTCAATCATTTCTTTTTTATAGGCATCTGCATCAGTAAGAGCTACCTTGCTAATTGTAACTGCATTATCCGTATTGGTAATTATCTGCCTTGCAAAAATGCGACTGTTGTTAATAATTCCACCCCAAATGGTTCTTGCTTCCCACCAACGGGCATAGCTGCTTTGGTTTCTGAAAGCAATAAATATAGCTAATGCAGAGCCTAAAATTCCTGTAATGGAAAAGTGAAGTGCAATATCCGTTACTTTCAATTGGTGCAGAACATATATTGCCACAGCAACTAAAAGTGTAGTCAAGGTTTCAAAACGAATGTTCCAAAACACTTTTCGCAAATCAAAGTTTCTTTTTAGTATCATTTTTCTATAATTAATAATTGAAAATGGAGAATTGAAAATTTTATGCAAAAGGTTAAAAGATAATTCTCCATTTTGCATTCTCAATTCTCAATTAATTCAAAATTCATACCTCAAAAATCCACCAAGGTTTTCAGTTTGGGTAAAATCATTTCTGCCAAATTGTGTTAAATCCAATCCTGCACCGAACTGAAACTCTTTAATCTTCAAACCCAATCGAAACCGTTGAGTAAAAGCAAAATTATTAGCCTCAACCGTTGGAATAGCATTGACCAATTCTATTTGAGAAAACAGGTTGAGTTTATCCGTAAGTTTTGGCGTATATCTTGCCAAGAAGAAAAAATCAACATTAGGTTCTTTCAACGTTTCTGCAACTATCCAACTGAATATGGTATAATCCTTTTTGATTTTTGCAAACTGTATTCCAGCTTTTGGATAAACACCTCTATTTAAAATACTTGCTACCACAACAGGGGCAAAGCCTTTTAGTTTTTCGTTGTTGTAGCTAAATGCTTCTGTAAAACCAAACTGTGGTAAATTGATTGTTTGGGTCATAGCATAATCAATACTTGCACGGTTTCGGTTAAAGAATAGAAATTTAGAATTATGCCCTTCTTTGTTTTTGATAAACTTAAAGAACATAATATCAACCGTTGCCTTTTTATGCCCAGCAAAAACTTCCACAGGAATTTGTGCAAAGGCAACACCTCTAAAAAGAAGTGTTGCCATTACAACAAAGAATATTTTGAAACTGTATTTCATTATTTGTTCAATGCTTTAACAACTAATTCGGCAGCAGCAGCACCACTATTTTGTTGTTGTCCAGTAATTAAATTGCCATCGGCAATAGCATACGAACTGAAAGGTGCTGAAACTTTAAAAGTGGTTCCTGTAATTTTCTTTGCTTCAGTTTCAATTCTGTATGGTTGAATTTTCATACCAACTGCTTTGTCTGCAAATTCTTCTTCTGCATCAGCAAAGCCAGTCCAGGTTTTGCCTTTTACCAGTAATTCGCCATTTGATTTTTTAGCTTCAAGCAACAAAGTTGTAGAATGACAAACTGCCGAACTTGGTTTTCCTGCTTCATAAAAAGCAACAAATAATTTTTCTAAATCTTTGTTTCCTTTGAATGTGTACATTGGTCCTTGACCACCAACTAAGAAAATAGCATCGTAGTTTTTGGCATCTATCTCTATCAATTTTTTAGTATTTTCTAACATATCATTGAATGATTTTTGTTGCATATATCCGAGTGAAATTACATCACTAGCAGAATAGCCACTTGCATCTGTTGGATTTGAATAGCCATCCATTTCTAACTTTCCGCCTTCGGTAGAGACCAATTCTACCTCATAACCTGCTTCTTGAAATACACGAAGTGGATGAGTGAGTTCGGCAGCCCAAAAGCCAATAGGCCAACCTGTTTGTTTGCTTACACTTGGTGAACTTGCCACCATTAAAATTTTGCCTTTGGCAGGTGCATCGTGAAAATGCACATAGTTGTTTACTTCTGTTACCATTTTGTTTGAATTTACTATATTATTACCTTTTTTAGATTGAGCTGACAATCCCAAAGAGAAGATCAGCATGTTGAATAAAATGAAAATGATCTTTTGCATGATAAGAAAATATTTTTTGTAAATGATGATGCAAATATCAGGGAGTATAACTATCTTTGACAAGTGTTTAACCAATAAGTGCGATACATACTTTTTAGAAAGTAAATTGTAAATCAATACTTTACGATCATGCCTGACTTTATTTACAAGGGAAAAATTTACTACAATCCAGTACAATTAGTAATGGAACAAATAGGCGGTACTTGGAAAGCACCTATTTTGTGGAGACTGAAAGACCAAACAATGCGTTATGGTGAATTACGAAAGGACATTCCTCATATTTCAGATAAAATGCTTACAACACAATTGCGAGAATTAGAACAAGATGGATACATTGACCGGAAAGTTTATGCTATTGTTCCACCAAAAACAGAATATAGTTTGACTGCTCAAGGCAAGGAAATAATAACACTTATCACAACTATTAGAAATTATGGACTTAAAATGATGGAAATACAAGGACTATTAAATAAAGAGAACAATCCGAATTAGTCATATAAAAAACTAGGTGAAAAGTCTATTTTATTTAAAAATTTGCACTCCTATAAAAAAGTGATATGCCTTTCATGAAAACTTCATATGCAGGCTAATTGGGCGAAAAACATCTCTACACATTTAATGATTCTGATGCAAATCTCCCTTCAATTCATTCTATTGTATTTGTTGATTTAGAGTACTCAGTTTTCTAGGGAAGGTCTAGGAATTTTGACCTGTACACGCTAATATCCCATGACTCGCTTTGACTTCATATATATCTAATGTATTTCCAAATTGTGTGTAGAACAGATCTTTCATACGTTGTATATCTATTTGATTTAATTTATTTTCAGAAAGATTGATGGTACACCCACCAAAACCACCACCCATCATCCTGGCGCCAACTATACCTAAGCTTTGAGCAAAATTGACCAACCAATCAGCCTCCGGCCATGAAACCTCATATGAATCGCATAATCCAAAATGAGATTGATACATAAGTGCACCCAGCTCTCTGATGTCATGAGAGTGCAAAGCATGTATGGCCTTAATAACACGAATCTGTTCTTCTATCACATAGGTAACTCTCCTCATTAAGTTACTAGATAATACTTTTGCAAGACTGTTTAATGTGTTGATTGGGATATCAGTCAGATAACGATATGTATCGATTTTTCCGAAATTAATCAAATATAATGCTTCCTGACATTCCATGGCTCTGACATTGTAATCTGATTGTACCAATTCGTGCTTGATACGCGTGTCAAAAAGATAGAAATGCCATTTTGGATCAATTTCAGCATATTCAAATTTATTAGTTTTACAATCCAGGATCATGCAAGAGTCCTTGCGTCCAAAGAAAATGGCTGTTTGGTCCATAACACCTCCTAAAACACCATTTCCACGCTCAATTTTAATAGCCTCATCCAGCAATCCAATATCGGAAGCTTTACCTTTCAGGATTGTATCCAATAAATAAACCAATCCGCACACTATTGCGGAAGATGATGATAAGCCTGCACCAATGGGTAAATCCCCACCAAAGCAGATTTGGAGACCAAAATCAAGACCCTTATTGTCTAATGCAGCTTTAAAATAATTGGCCCAACCTATCGGATTTGTATCATCCGAATAGCTGTACCATTCATCTGTGTTCAATGCATAAATTTTGGTATGATTTCTGTATGTAATTTTTGCAAAAAAATGAATACCATTTGATATAGCAAACGGTAGCACTATCCCACCATTATAGTCAATATGCTCACCTAGAATGTTGGCTCTACCTGGTGAAAAACAATAAAATTCAGGATTGCCAAAATGCATGATAAATGCTTGTCTGACAATTTCCTGTGCTTTTCCCATCCTTGCTATATATTAATAGTATAAGTAAAGATGTTGGGTTGTTTTGAATCTGATTCTTCCACTTTAGTGGGGAAGTAATTGTATTGAAAGGGTTGGAATTGATTGACTTGTTCTCTTGGTATGGCTTCAGGTTTGTTATGGAAGTGGATTCTAATAGTTTTATGGAATGTCAAAATCAACTTTCTTGGGTTTTTGGGGACGACAAATTTCATTAATTTGACTACTCGAATTGCCTCTGCATTGCAAAGATCGTCTAACCCTGAAATGATTTTAGTGTCTATCACATTGCCATGTATGTCGATGTCATATTGCACCACCACTTCACCTCTGATCTTTCCTGAAATTACTGAAGAAGGATTTGTCAAATGTTGGGATACAAAAGCTTTCATGGCTTTGTCACCACCCTTAAAATAGGGTTTTTTGATAAACTTATCTTCTTTCAAAGATGCTAATGATTAAAGATTTATATATGTAGTGCTCTATCCTCAGTAGCTGCAAGAGCTGCTTCTTTTACTGCTTCTGTATAGGTAGGATGTGGATGTGAAATTCTAGCCATATCTTCTGCACTTGCTCTAAATTCCATCAATGACACAGCTTCCATAATGACATCAGCGGCTCTGGGTCCGACGATATGCACTCCCAACAATTCATCAGTGTCCTTATGCGCTAAAACTTTCACCATTCCATCCATGTCCATACTAGCTCTTGACCTTCCCAAGGCCTTGAAAGGAAATTTACCAACTTTATATGGAATGTTATCTTCCTTTAGCGATTGCTCAGTTTTACCAACTGCTGAAACCTCTGGCCATGTATATACTACGCCAGGTATGAGATTGTAATTAATATGTGGTTTTTGTCCTGCTAAAAACTCAGCTACTAGGATTCCCTCTTCTTCAGCTTTATGTGCTAACATAGGCCCATCTATCACATCACCTATAGCATATACATTGGGCGCTGATGTCTGTAAATGATGGTCCACGATGATTTTTCCTTTATTATCGGTCTGAATGCCTACACTTTCTAAATTAAGACCTTCGGTATAGGGTTTTCTACCAATAGAGACCAAACAATAGTCAGCGTTAATCTCAAATTGCGATGCATCGGCCTTTTTTTCTACTTTGATGATGCACTTATTATCGACTACGTCCACAGATTTTACACTATGGCCTAAGTGAAATGTCATTCCTTGTTTTTTTAGAATACGCTGCATCTCTTTTGAGCAATCTTGATCCATTGTAGGGAGAATATTGTCCATATACTCTACCACTTCCACTTTAGTGCCTAAACGCATATAGACAGAACCCAATTCAAGTCCTATTACTCCTCCTCCAACAACTACTATTTTCTCTGGAATTTCGGGTAATGTAAGGGCTTCGGTTGATGTGATCACACGTTTTTTATCGTAATTGAAAATCGCTGGAACAATGGGTTTCGACCCAGAAGCAATGATGATATTGGTACCAATGATATCCGTAGTTTTTCCGGCATCATCAGTGATCTTTATTTGAGTAGAAGTCACAAAAGAACCTTTACCATGGAAGACATCTATTTTATTTTTCTTCATCAGAAACTCTATACCTTTACAAGTTTGGTCTACCACATCTTGTTTTCGGGCCATCATTTTTATTATGTCAGGTTTAACATCTGATATAATGATGCCGTGTTTATCAAAATTTTCTTTTGCATTGTGATAATGCTCTGTAGAATCCAGTAAGGCTTTTGAAGGAATACATCCTACGTTGAGACAAGTACCACCTAAAGTGTTGTACTTTTCAATGATGGCTACTTTTTTGCCAAGTTGTGCGGCTCGAATAGCGCACACATATCCTCCAGGCCCGGAGCCAATGACGATGATTTCATATTGTGTCATATCCTGTATCAATTACTGTTGGATGGGTTGTTGTTTGTATTATTATTTTTTGGCGGGTTATTTTTATTGTTTTTGAACCGCTTGTTTTTATTATGAAACTTTTTCCTTGGATCAGTTTTACCATCATTACCTTCGTGAGAAGATGATATAGGTTTTGGATTTTCAGGCTTTGCTTCAGGTGGATTATTAAGCTTCGTTTGGTTTGGATTAGGTTGTCTTTGATGTCTTACTTTATTTTCAGTAGGGTTTTTAGGTCCATTGTTTTGTGGTTGATTTGGATTGGTATTTCCTTCTCTTTGACCGGAAGGTTTTTTGTTTTTATTTCTATTTTTCCTCCTAGGCTCTTGTTTTAGTTCAATCAAACCAGTCACATCTTCATAATCATGCTCTATGTTTTCACTATCCCTATCCATTACTTTTGGAGTATTAGATGCTTCCACTAGGTCTTCTGGATAAGCACTGGATTTATTTAATTTTTTTATTGCTTTTGCGCGTTCTTTAGAGATGGGAATGAAGGTGTTTCTGATTTTCTCATTGTCGTACGCATAATATAACAAACCTTTGAAAATATCGGTTTTAACCAATCTAGCAGTTCCTAACTTGGTTTGCAATACTTCAGCATCTTCTGGGAAATCTTCTAATGCTTCCATATATGTATCCAACTCATAATTCAGACAACACTTCAATCTTCCGCATTGACCTGATAATTTTAGTTGATTAATGGCAATATTCTGGTATCTCGCTGCTGCAGTGTTGACCGATTTAAAATCAGAAAGCCATGTGGAGCAACATAATTCTCTACCACAAGAACCTATACCGCCAATGCGTGCTGATTCTTGACGAGCGCCGATCTGTCGCATTTCAATTTTTATCTTGAATATGCGAGCATATTCCTTTACTAATTCTCTGAAATCTACTCTTCCTTCGGCAGTATAATAAAACGTAGCCTTCTTTTTATCACCTTGGTATGCCACATCACCCAGCTTCATATCTATGCCCAATGTTCGCGCTATGACTCTGGCCTTGACCATGGTTTCCTTTTCTAAGTTTCTCGCCTCTTCAAGTTTTTCAAGATCTCTTTGATTGGCTATCCGCAATACTTTAGATTGAATTTTTTCCTCTTGAATATATTTTTTCTTCATCTGAAGTCTGACCAAGTCTCCTGATAGTGAAACTTGGCCTACATCATAGCCACTACTTGTTTCTACTACCACCATATCACCGGTAATCGCTCCGACACTAGGTTCGTTGATGAAAAATTCTTTATGTGATCCACCTTTGAAACTGACCTCGATAATATGATAAATACTAGGATCGGATAATTCCATCACAGATACCCAATCATACGTGTTCATTTTGTTACAGCCACCCGTCAGACAGTGTCCCTTAGATCCACAACCACTCGGAATTCCACCGTTTGCAGAACTACAATTACTACATCCCATGTGTTAATTTATGTATAATAGAATTGTCAATTATTAATATCGAAATTTTTATATTCCACCATTTTGTAATCAATTACATTGGATTTTGAAAATTTCAATTTGCAAAGGTAATAATAATTTTATTGGTATTTTGTTCAGAATAGTAATAGATTGATTTGTATTGATTTTGGAATTCAATAAATAAAATTCTTAAATACTTCGTTAATTCTCCATGTCCCTTCCCTTTATGTCATTAAAAATTTCATAATTTTACGATTTGATTGACCTTTTGATGGTCTAAAATGAATTAATAAGTTTATTATCAACATAATATATATATAATGCGAGATTATTCGTATATTTTTAATGCGCATCCATCGTATGTCGAATCCATGTATCAGAGTTTTAAAACCAATCCTTTGTCTGTAGATGAAGGTTGGAGGTTGTTTTTCGAGGGATTTGAATTCGGTGGAGAAAACCAGTTTGATACGCCTTCGACCATAACACAATCATCTTTAGTAGATTTTAGTAAAGAATTTGCTGTGATGCATATGATTGAAGCATTCAGGAGCAGAGGTCATTTATTATCTACTACAAATCCACTCAAACCTAGATTGGATAGAAAACCTTATTTGTTACATACAGATTTTGGCCTCACTGATACAGATCTTTCTGCACGTTTTCAAGCAGGAGAACTTATCGGAATGAAGGGTGCCACACTTCAAGACATTATTAATACACTCTTCAAAGTATATTGTGGCAATATTGGGTATGAATTTGCACATATTGAGAATAGGGAAAAACGATTGTGGTTAAAAGAAAAAATTGAGAATAGTAAAGTTTCACTAGATTATGGACTTTCTGATGGTGAGAAAGAGAGAATATTAAGAAAGCTCAATGGAGCTGTTATTTTTGAGAAATTTTTACATACTAAATATGTCGGTCAAAAAAGGTTCTCATTAGAAGGAGGTGAAACGACAATCGCAGCTATCGATGCCATTATAAATACTGGAGCAGAGGATAAAGTTGATGAGTGTATTTTGGCAATGGCGCACCGAGGCAGGCTGAATGTTTTAGCAAATATTATGGGTAAGACTTATGACCAGATATTTAATGAATTTGAAGGCACAGCCATACTCGATCAAAGTTTTGGAGATGGAGATGTAAAGTACCATCTTGGATATTCTTCTCAAGTTCCTGCCATGAATGGTAAAGTTATGCACCTTAAACTCGTACCAAATCCTTCACATTTAGAAGCGGTTAATCCTGTCATGGAAGGTTTTTCACGCGCTAAAGCTGATTTGCTTTATCAAAGTGATTATGACCGGATTTTACCAATAGTTATCCATGGTGACAGTGCGGTTGCGGGACAAGGTGTAGTATATGAAACTGTTCAATTTTCACAATTAAAAGGTTATTATACTGGTGGGACAATTCATTTCATTATAAACAACCAAATTGGATTTACAACAAATTTCGAAGATGCAAGGTCGTCTACATACAGCTCTGCTTCCGCTTCATTGGTACAAGCTCCTGTATTTCATGTGAATGGGGATGATCCTGAAGCAGTGGTTTTTGCATGTAAACTTGCAGTAGAATACAGACAGGAATTTAATAATGATGTCTTTATTGACATGGTTTGTTATAGAAGACATGGGCATAATGAAGGTGATGACCCTAAGTTTACTCAACCTCGGTTATATGAACTTATAGACAATCATAAAAACCCAAGAGAGATTTACCTTTCTTCTCTTGTAAATAGAGGAGATATAGATGCAAAGGTTGGTGATGAACTTGAAAAATCGTTCTGGAACGAAATGCAGGAACGACTGGATATGGTTAAACAACATACATTATCCTATCACTACCAAGAACCAGAATTGGCATGGAGGAAGCTTACAAAGACTCTCAATGTTGGTGATATTCAATATCCTGTCACGGGAATATCTATAACAACTGTCCAGCATATCCTAGATCATCTTATGACCATTCCAAAAGGTTTTAACATTCTTGCGAAAATAAAAAGACTTTTGAAATCTAAGCAAGATCTTTTAGATAAGAACACCTTGGATTGGGCACTTGCTGAACTTTTAGGTTATGGATCTTTGATCAATGAGGGGAAAAATGTGCGAATGAGTGGTCAAGATGTCAAGAGAGGAACATTCTCTCATCGTCACGCCGTATTTTTTGATGAGAAAAATAATGTAGAATATAATAGATTAGATGGGCTATCAGATACCGCTAAGTTTATGATTTACAATTCACTACTCTCTGAATTCGCAGTTTTAGGGTTTGAGTATGGTTATTCTCAAGCATCACCCGATCATTTGACTATTTGGGAAGCGCAGTTTGGAGATTTTTATAATGGCGCACAAACTATTGTGGACCAATTTATTATGTCATCTGAAAGCAAATGGCAACGGATGAGTGGATTGTTAATGCTTTTGCCCCATGGTATGGAAGGTCAGGGTCCAGAGCATTCCAGTGCAAGGATAGAAAGATTCCTGCAGAACTGTGCTAATTTTAATATGATAGTTTGCAATGTCACCACACCTGCCAACTTTTTTCATTTAATACGAAGACAACTGGCATTGCCTTATCGTAAACCTTGTATGGTAGCATCTCCAAAATCATTATTGAGACATCCTGATTGTGTAAGCCCGATAGAAGATTTCATCGGTGAGTCTAAGTTTAAGCCTATTATTGAGGACGAAACTTATTCTAAAAATCCAAAACGAATCTTATTCTGTAGTGGTAAAATATATTATGACCTCAATGAATACCGAAGAACCAATAATGTTAATGATGTTGCTATAGTCCGCATAGAGCAATTGTACCCTTTACCAGAAGCTGAAATGCGAAATATAATGGATAAAAATCCGAAAGCAGAATATTTTTGGGTGCAAGAAGAACCTGAAAATATGGGAGCTTGGAATTATTTAATGCGATACTTCAGAAAAGATAATATCGATGTTATTGCAAGACAAATAAGTGCTTCTCCTGCCACAGGATTCAAAAAAGTCCACGATAAACAACAAGAAAATCTGGTTTTAAGAGCATTTGGAAAGGAAAAATGAATGAATTGACCTTTTCATCAAATGTTATTGGTAAATTCATTATTCTAATTAGAAATAAAATCATGATATTTGCGTTTCTATTAGTCGTTTCCCTCTTGAAAACAACATATTAAAGAATTGATGCATATATTTGTGCCTTAATTCAGATTATTGGAATACAATACCGAAAAATCCATGAACTTAGGACAATCTTATTTAAGATCTATTTTTGCGTTTGGCCTATTTTATCTACTGACTCAGATAACAAATGCGCAACCTTTCCCACCGCTTGAACTTACTTTTTCTAGCGCTATGGGTACTAAGGGTAGTCAAGTTTGCCTTGATGTGTCAGTAAAAAACTTTACAGATATTGAATCCTTCCAATTTAATATTTCTTACAATGCCACTTTGGTGAGGCCACTTTGCCCACCGGCTTATGAGCATCCTTCTATTGCTACTGGTGATAATTATGTGTTCTATTGTGGTAATAGTGGATCAGGGTATGCAAATCTACTTTGGGCAGGAGACCCTTTGACTTTATCTGATGGAGAGATAATATTTACCTTGTGTTTTGATATCATTGGAGAACCCGGAAATATCACACCAGTATATTTCAATGGACTGATCACAGTAGCAGAAGTTTACAGGCAGAATGATCAGGGTGAATCTTTTGAAATTGGGCTGATATCTAATCCTGGTTCTATCAAAATCATATCAAACACTATGCAAGTTTTTGCCAATAAATGTGATGTTGATGAAAATAATCCAAGCTCCAATACTGGGAGCTTGACATTTTATACAGTAGGTGGTACACCTCCATATACCTACAGTGTCAATGGAGGTGCTTATACTGGTACAATTCAAAAGGATGGGGATCGAATCAAAATCAATAACATCACCTTGGGGAATTATACCATTGTAATCACGGATGCTAATGGTCTAATGGTTAATAAGAGTATAAATGTTTCTTCAAACTATCTTCTTACTTTAGACACACCTATTGTAAAAGATCCAACCTGTCAGGACAGAAGAAACGGAACAATAACAATACCTTCCATTTCAGGAGGACTCTCACCATATGAATTTCAGTGGTCAAATTTTGTTTCAGGTAGTCACGACAATCCTTCAGTGCCATTGGAATTGACTATGCTAGATGCAGGAAAATATTATTTGACATTGACTGATGGTTCAGGATGTTCAATCCAGGATTCATTCGAACTGAAAGTAAATCCACTAATCACAACCGTCACTGTACTGGATTCAGCTACTTGTTCTAAATCAAAAAATGGAAGAATAAGAATTGAAGTATCGGGTGGAAAGCCTTTTGTCGGCACTTCAGGAGATGAGTATGAGTATAGGTTAAATTTTGGAGCGTGGAACAGAATTTCCCCTACAGCATTTATATCTGGGCTGGCAGCAGGGGATTTTAAAATAAATATACAAGATTCCAATGGTTGCAATACGAATGATCTCACATATAATATTCCTTACAAAGTAGATAGTCTTGATTTCGAAATTATTGAAAAAAGAGATGTCACATGTCATGGTTATACTGATGGTTATCTTGAAATTAGAGCTTTGCCGATAGGAAGTTATGCATATGGTGGTGATCTCCCTGGTATCAATAGTTCAGGAAAACTTATTATTCAAAATATTACTCCCGGTATGGGATATAAAATTACGGCCTTTGACAATAATCAGTGTATGGGCGAAATAGAAGTAGATATTTTGGAACCTGAAATTCTGGATGTTCAAGCCACTGTGGTTCAGCCCGATTGTACAAATCCAGGATATATAAAAATCGATCATTCAGGAGGTACATTACCCTACGTTTATAATTGGGATCCAGCACAGGGGCCAAATATTGACTCCATTGGGAATATTACAGGAGGAACATATTCAGTTACCATTACTGATGCCAATAACTGTCCATCTGCACAACGAACCTTCGTGATGAATCAACAAGGCGCCTTGAGCATCAATGCGTCCGTCAATAAAGAAATAAGTTGCGCAGGTATGAATGATGCGGAAATTGCAGTAAACATAAATAGTACAGCTGGTCCTTTTATAATCATCTGGAGAAATTCCACCAATTCTATTATTTCATCATCACAAACTGTCACCAATGTTGGTCCAGACACCTATACTGTCATTGTTAAGGATAATACAGGGTGCGAATCTCTACCAGATACTATAGTGGTTGAGCCAAAGTCAGCTTTGGATGTTGTGGCAGATATTACAAATGCTAAGTGTTCAGGAGATGAAGGAACTATTTCAGTTACTTTAAATGTGAATATCAATGACGTCACTTTGGAGTGGCGAGAAAAAGGAAATAGCGCAATTCTTGGTAGTAGCCCAACATTTAGTGGTGTGGCGGGTGATTATATTTTAACCATAAAAGGTCCAGGCTCCTGTATAAAAGATGAAGAATACACAATTTTGGAAGGAAGTGCCATAAATTTTGAATTCCCCCAAACTCAGCCTGTGAAATGTTTTGGTCAAAACAATGGAACCGCAGTAATCTTTAATAGTCCCCAAAATTTAAAGTATTATTGGTCCTCAGGTGAAGAGCAAGCATTTCTTGCCATAAATTTGTCAGCGGGAACTAATTGGGTATATGCTGTAGATCCAAATGGGTGTGCATCTGATACTATTTTCTTTGAAGTTGGGACAAATCCCCCTTTGCTTTTAGACACTTTTGCCACAAAATTGAGAAATCCTTCATGTTTTGGGTATAGTGATGGTTTTATTGAAGTCAGCGCAACTGGCGGTTCTGGGACAGGATATGAGTATAATTGGATTAACATATCAAGGAGTGGTTCAAATATCCAAAATTTGAGTAATGGAGAATTTATTTTAGAAATCATAGATAGTAAGGATTGTTTGTATTCTGATACACTCTATTTATCAGAACCAGATAGTCTAGTTGTTTTTGTAGATCGCAATAAATCTGTTGAGCTGGATTGTAACAATACAGATAATGGAAAAATTGTCTTAGCCACTACTGGAGGAAATCCTGGTATCAAAACCTATGTCTGGGAGACAGGATTAATAGCTGATGACGAAATAGCATCGGGGCTTTCTGCAGGTACATATTGCGCTACTGTTACTGACCTGAAAGGATGTTCTGCTGAAATTTGTCACACGCTAACAGCAGCAACACCATTGGTAGGCAGCCTTGCACCTACACCAGAACCATTGTGTCATAATGGAACGACTTGCATTTCAGTTGATAATATTTCAGGAGGTACTGGAAATAAATATACCTTTCAAATCAATAATGGACTTATATATCCAAAGGATAGTTGTGCCATTGTGCAGGCAGGCATATACAAAGTGAGTATGTTTGATTCTGCAGGGTGCCATATAGACACCATCATAACTATCAATCAACCAGAACCCATACTAGTAGATGCTGGCCCAGACCTGACTATACAATTAGGTACAACTTCAAACGTAATCAATACATTTATAAGTTCGCCAACGGTTATAAATAGCATAGCTTGGACACCAAATGAATTTATTGAGTGCATTACTTCTGATTGCCAATCTGTCGTATTCAATCCATCAAAAACTACCTTATACACAGTAACCGCAGTAGATGAAAATGGATGTCTAGGCAAGGACGATATCGAAGTTACGATCAAGAATATCAGACATGCTTATTTTTCTAATATTTTCACACCAAATAATGACGGAAATAATGACCATTTCCAAATAAGAGTAGGTGTAGGAGTTGAAATTGTAAAGGATTTTCAGATCTTTGACAGATGGGGCAATAATGTTTGGCATCAATCAAATTATCTTCCCGATCCTGCATCTACAGATGGATGGGATGGAAAATTCAAAGGTGTGCCTGTAGATCCTGGTGTATTTGTGTACATTGCAACAGTAAAATTTATAGACGGAGTAGAGATCCAGTATCGTGGTGATGTCACAATATATAATAAATCACACAATTAGGAGTCAATTTTATTTTAAATTAGAAATGGTTTGAATTAATCAAAATTGCGCCTTAATTTGAATCGCATCACAATTTCTTCGTATTAGTTTCAACGAAAAACAATATCTATTTTACAGTATATTATGAAATCATTTAATTGATTTTTAATATATTAAGTATTGAATTTATTTCCTGATGAAGGTAAAATTCATTATCTTTGCACATTTCACAAAAATCTTACATCAGTAATACATTTGCCTTAAAATATGAGCGAAGAGAAGAAACAAAAAAGCACCTATGGTGCTGAAAATATACAAGCATTAGAAGGGTTAGAAGCCGTAAGAATGCGTCCTGGAATGTACATCGGAAGCACAGATGTAAAGGGACTCCATCATTTGGTCTGGGAAGTCATTGACAACTCAATAGATGAGCATTTAGCTGGTTATTGTTCCAAAATTGATGTAATAGTCCATAATGATAATTCTATTACGGTAAAGGATAATGGTAGAGGTATTCCAACTGGAATGCATGAAAAGCTACAAAAATCTGCTTTGGAAGTCGTCATGACTGTTTTACATGCTGGTGGTAAATTTGATAAAAATACTTATAAGGTATCTGGTGGTTTACATGGCGTAGGCGTATCCTGTGTCAATGCGCTTTCAGATTATGTAAGAGTGGAAGTATACAGGGAAGGAAAGGTATTCGAACAAGAATATTCAAAAGGTATTCCACTGGGTCCAGTAAAAGAGATAGGTACTTCTGATGCCACAGGTACTACAGTAACGTTTAAACCAGACTCATCTATTTTTGAGACCACAGAATATAATTTGACTACACTTACTTCACGAATTCGTGAATTGTCTTTTCTTAATAAAGGATTGACATTGACGCTGACAGATGAAAGAACTCTAGAAGAAGATGGTACAGCCAAAGTACAGGAATTTCATTCTGAAGGTGGTTTGAAAGAATTTGTAATATTCTTAGATGAAAGTAGGACCCCACTTTTGGATTCTCCTATATATGCCACAGGAAAGGAAGATAATGTAGAAGTGGAAGTGGCCATGCAATATAATACAGGCTACCAGGAGAACATCTTTTCTTATGTCAATAACATCAATACAAGAGAAGGTGGTACCCATGTACAAGGATTTAGGATGGCCGTATCAAGGCTTTTCAAGCAATATGGTGATGATAATGGCTTGTTTAGTAAGTTAAAGATAGATATATCAGGAGATGACTTCAAAGAAGGATTGACAGCCATAGTATCAGTAAAAGTTCCTGAACCCCAGTTCAAAGGTCAAACAAAAGGTGAACTCGGCAATTCAGATGTAAAAGGGATAGTGTCCCGTGCGGTGGGTGATGCATTGAAAATATATTTGGAAGAAAATCCATCAAATGCTAGACGGATCATCGAAAAAGTAATCTTGGCTGCAACTGCCCGTCACGCTGCACGTAAAGCTAGGGAACTGGTCCAAAGAAAAAATGTCCTTACCGGAACAGGACTTCCAGGAAAATTATCAGATTGTAGTTCAAAAGATCCAGTAGAATCAGAAATATTTTTAGTGGAAGGGGATTCAGCTGGTGGAACTGCAAAACAAGGCAGAGACAGAAATTTTCAAGCCATACTGCCTCTGAGAGGTAAGATCCTCAATGTCGAAAAGGCAATGGAGTACAAGATTTATGAGAATGAAGAGATAAAAAACATGTTTACTGCACTAGGAGTGAGCATAGAAGAGAAAAATGGAGAAAAAATATTAAACATAGATAAGTTGCGCTACTATAAGATCGTCATCATGTGTGATGCCGATGTAGATGGCAGTCACATTTCGACTTTAATTATGACATTTTTCTTCCGATATATGAAGCCATTGATAGAGCAGGGACATATTTATATCGCAGCCCCACCACTTTATCAAGTAAGGAAAGGAAAAAATTTCATCTATTGTTGGAATGATGATGAGCGAAGGGCAGCTATTGAAAATTACTCAAATGGTAAGGAAGATAACTCTATCAAGACACAGCGATATAAAGGCTTGGGAGAAATGAATGCAGAACAACTTTGGGAGACAACCATGGATCCTTCCAATAGAATTCTGAGACAAGTCACTATCAATGATGCAATGGAAGCCGATAGAATTTTCTCAATGCTCATGGGTGATGAAGTACCACCACGTAGACAGTTTATTGAGGAAAATGCAAAGTATGCAAATATAGACGCATAAAACTTTCACTATATTGCAATTGTTTACTGTCAAAATAAGGTAGTACCATGCTCAAAATTAGTTTTGGAAAGAGACCTCAACCGAAGGAGTTTGGGTTTAAACCCAGATATTATGATCCTGACAAAGAAGATTTGAAAAAACGTTTGGAAAGATACAAGAAATCAGGAGATGATGCAATTTACAATGATGCTGAGCAAATAAAAGAAAGAATCAAGTTTGGAATACACAGAAAATTGTATGGTGGAAATACGGATGTAAAAAAACAGGAAGTAAGAAAATCAAATCTAAGATTACTATATATTATAGCGGTATTATTATTGGTTACTTATGCCATTTTACAATCGGATAAGATAGCGAATTTGATCGAAATATTTCAAAACAATTAGTCAGATTCGTTTAATGCCTGATATAATTCAATTATTACCTGATAGTATAGCAAATCAAATTGCAGCCGGAGAAGTCATTCAGAGACCTGCTTCAGTGGTAAAAGAACTATTAGAGAACGCTATTGATGCAGGCAGTACATCCATAAAGTTGATTATTAAAGATGCAGGAAAAACATCTATTCAAATTATAGATAATGGTAAAGGCATGAGCGAAACAGATGCAAGGATGGCATTTGAAAGGCATGCTACATCCAAGATAAGGACAGCAAATGATCTTTTTTCCATTAAAACAATGGGTTTCAGAGGGGAAGCATTAGCCTCAATCGCCGCAATTGCCCATGTGGAATTGATTACGTGTTCAGAGGGTAATGATATTGCACATAAAATTTATATTGAAGGATCAGATGTCAAAAAACAGTCAAAATCCACAGCTCCTAAAGGAACATCAATCACTGTCAACAACATTTTTTATAATGTCCCAGCACGAAGGAAGTTTCTAAAGTCGGATCCAGTAGAGATGAAGCACATTTTGGAAGAATTTCATAGAGTTTCAATCGCAAATCCAAGCATTCATTTCTCTTTATTTCATAATGGTAATGAAGTATATCATCTACCAGTGCAATCTCTCAAGGCCAGGATTATTGGGATTTTTGGTAAAAACATTGCAGAAAAACTGATACCAATAGAAGAAAACACTGATTTTCTTTCGGTTTCTGGATTCATTACAAAACCGGAAGCTTCAAAAAAAACACAAGGTGATCAATATGTCTTTGTGAATAATCGTTTCATTAAAAGCAATTATCTTAATCATGCTATCAAAAGTGCATATGATGAATTGATATCAAAAGATCAATATCCAGGTTACTTTTTATTCCTTGAAGTGGATCCATCCACCATAGATATAAACGTTCACCCAACAAAAACCGAAATCAAATTTGAAGATGAACGGTTGATTTATAATTACCTTAAGGTGACCTTAAAGCATGGACTTGGACAGTATAGTCTATTGCCAATGCTTGATTTTGATGCACCTGCCAATGCTTTTGAAGGTTTTGAATTAAGAAAATCTCAGAGCCCATCTTATTCTCCTACATTCGGAATGCAGCACACCAATTCAGGGAATCCATCACAAAAACAAGTCAATGCATGGACTGATTTTTATGAAAGCCATTCAAATTCCAATCAAGCATCTCCAATAACAAATTTTGATATTTTAGAAAGTGAGAGTTTGAAACTTTCTCAAGAAGAAAGCGCTTTGTGGTCTCCATCATTCCAATATCATCCGACCCAATTACACACAAGTTATATCACATTTCCAGTTAAATCTGGGTTAATGGTGATAGATCAGCAAGCAGCTCATGAAAGAATATTGTATGAGCAGTTTCAAGAGTCATTCCAAACAAAAAATGTGACATCCCAACGTGAATTATTTCCAATAACCTTATCATTAAGTCCAGCGAAAGCTGAAATTATGCATGAGATTTTAGAAAAAATTAATACGCTTGGCTTTGATATTATAGATTTCGGTAATGATGCCTTTTTGATACATGGTACACCTGCGCATCTTGAATCTTCGCAAAATGTTGCATTACTTTTGGATGATGTTATAGATCAATATGGACAAAATTTGGAATTGGATCTCGGTATTGATGACAATGTATCCAGGTCTTTAGCGGTCTCATCTTCCATCAAAAGAGGTAAAAAACTCGAAGAGTCAGAGATGTTAGAAATAATAGATAAGTTACTAGCGTGTAAAATGCCAATGGTAAGCCCGTCCGGTAGAAAAACAAGCTTCACCATCACTTTAGATGAATTATACAAAAGATTTCAATAGAATTATAAGCATATGAATAGGGTATCACCTGTAGTCTTGAATCTCATCATCCTGAATGTAATCTTATTTTTTGGAATTCAATTTTTATTACCATATCCTGAATGGAAAAACTACTTTTATCTGTGTAGCCCATCCACTGGATTTTTTCATCCGGTTCAGATTGTCACACATATGTTTAATCATGCCGATTTTCAGCACCTGCTATTTAATATGATGTCATTATATTTTATAGGTCCTTTTGTAGAGCAGATTTTGGGTGCGAAAAGGTTTTTTATACTCTATTTTCTTAGTGGAATTATAGCGGGGATTTTCCAGTTATTACTTACAACATCATGCGGACTTGGGGCATCAGGTGCAGTTTTTGGGGTAGTAGCGGCTTTCGCAACCATGTTGCCAAATATGGAAATGATGTTGATGTTTATCCCATTTCCCGTCAAAGCAAAATATATGGCCATTGGATTAGTTGCATTGGGACTATATTTTGGTATTAGTGGCCAGATGTCAGGTATAGGTCATTTTGCCCATGTTGGCGGAGCAGTTGTAGGATTTTTATGTATCAGATATTGGAAATTGGCAAATATACGTTAGGAAGAATATGTTTGACTCCATTTACAAAGATATAAGATACCATTTCAGTTTTGGCGATATCATAACCAAGTTGATATTTATCAATGTTGGAGTTTTTATTATCACAGCATTAGTTAAGGCTTTTGTGCCTTCTTTTTATGTTCAACTTTTACCTTATTTTGCCTTATCTAGTGATTTTTCTTCTGTTATCTATAAGCCCTGGACCATCCTTACACATGGTTTTATACATGCCAGTTTCAGTCATCTATTATTCAATATGTTGTCACTTTTTTGGCTTGGAAATATAGGTGCTGATTTACTTGGACAGAAGAGAATTTTACCAGTTTACTTCACTGGAATGTTAGTAGGCGGCCTTTTTTTCATTGGTTCAAGTTATATTTTGTTAAATGTTGGATCGTATGCGTTAGGCTCTTCAGCAGCCGTCATGGCTATTATTTTTATGTCAGTGATGGCAGCACCTGATTATGAAGTGTCTCTGATACTACTGGGAAGAGTGAAAATAAAGTATATCGCTCTTGCACTTTTGTTTTTTGATATCATCGGTGTGGCAGGATTTTATAATTCTGGTGGACATGCAGCACATTTAGGCGGTATTCTGACAGGAATGGTGTATGTCATGTTACTGCGAGGCGGACGTGATGTATTCGGATTCCGATCTAAAGATAAAAATATTCGTTCAAAACAAAAAAAACAGACACTCAAAGTAGTTCATAAAAGGGAAATAAAACTTAAGGACAATGAATCAAAAGCAATCATGCAGCATCAGGTTGATAAAATACTCGATAAGATCAAACTCACTGGGTATGATAGCTTGACGGAGGAAGAAAAAGAAATCTTATTTAAAGCAAGCCATCAATAAGCTATGAAGTTTTTATCAAGGATACTGATACTGATAAATATGCTTGTGGTACTAGCCACACTGATATCTTATGCAGCACCATATATTAATCCCAAATACACATGGCTATTTTCAATCTTCGGGTTAGGGTTTCCAGTTTTTTTAATTTTAAATTTTGGATTTGTCGTATTTTGGTTGTTTCAAAAACCTAAAATAGCTCTGATTTCATTTGTATGTTTATTATTAGGTTGGAATTATATTCAGGGATTTGTATCATTCAATGGTTCTGATATAGAAACTAAAGAAAGCACACTTCAACTTGTATCATTCAATATGAGCAATGCCTATTTTGGGTATGACAGCAAGAAAAAAAACATGAAAGAAGTCCGAGAAAATTATAGAGAAATCACAGATTTATTGACCGACGCTGATATACTGTGTTTTCAAGAGGTTGGCACGGACGCATATAAAATAGTAAAAGAGAAGTTTCCAAAATTTCATATTCATGAAATATCAAAAGGGGCCATCATTATATCAAGATTTCCCTTCATCAAAAAAGGGGAAATAGACTTTGGTACTATCACAAACTCTTGCGTATGGGCTGACATTCGACTCAAGGAGGACACAATCCGCATTTATTCCTTTCATTTAAAATCAAACAAAATCAGCACAGACGCAGAAAAACTGGCAAAATCTGATAGCCTTACCACTGACAGAGCATGGTATGATATTAAATCTATGTTGCGTAAGTTTAAAAACAACCATATCAGCAGAAGTAAACAAGCTGAGAAAATAAATGCGCACGCACAAAAATCTCCATATCCTGTCATCTTGGCTGGAGATATGAATGACACACCCGTTTCTTATACTTACAAGGTATTTTCGGATCAACGAACCGATGCATTCAAAGAACGAGGTATGGGGTTAGGAACTACTTATGCAGGTATCATTCCTTTTCTGAGAATAGATTATATTTTTCTAGATAAGTCTTTACAGGTCAGTGAGTTTGATGTAATAAGACAAAAGGTGTCTGATCACTATCCCATTACCGCCACAGTCTTAACGAATAATACACCTTAGGTATAAATTTTACCGACATCCTGAACCTAATTATAAAATTACAAGTTTTACAAGTAATCATTCATTAAACATACATCGATCTTTATGACAAATTCAGTTGCCACTGCTCGCAAAGAGCTAAATAAAAATGGTTATTTAGATATAGAACTTGATCCTTCTTTAGATTTGATTGAAGAGATCAATAAACTGAAGAAAGATAAAAACATGGTCATTTTGGCTCATTATTATCAAGAATCAGAAATTCAAGATGTAGCGGATTATATTGGAGATAGTCTTCAATTGTCACAAGTAGCAGCCAAAACAGAGGCAGATATCATTGTCTTTGCCGGCGTACATTTTATGGCAGAAACCGCCAAAATGTTGAATCCCAATAAAAAAGTTTTATTGCCTGATTTGAAAGCTGGCTGCTCTTTGGCAGATAGCTGTCCACCAGCACTCTTCTCAAAATTTAAAGAAAAATATCCTGACCATGTAGTGATAAGTTATATCAATTGTACAGCAGAATTAAAAACCCTTACCGATATTTGTTGTACTTCGTCCAATGCGAAGTCGTAAATAGTGTTTGAAGGATGAAGCATTATTTTTGCTCTGGTAAGCCTAAGGTGCTTATCTCGTAAAGAAAACAGGAAGGAATGCTAATTATTATGGAATGGTGCATGTATGGTAGCACAGAAGTATTATAACGAAAAAGATTACAAACTAAAGTTAAAGGCATCCTGATACTGCAATTTATTGCCCATCCGGAGAAAATGTGAGAGAGAATTTTGAAAATGGCAGATTTTATGGGATCTATTAACTCCCTGAATTTTACAAAAAATTCTGATGCTAAAACTTTTATTGTTGGAACAAGCTGGAATAATACATCAAATGCAACTTGCATCACCACAAAGAAGAATTTGTGCTGCACCACTGCAGGTAGTAACCGTAGCGTAATGAATGTCCATATATGAAATAACACCGTGGACTTTAATATGTGTGCAAATATGAACTTCCAGAAATCATTTTGAAGGTCAGGTTATGAAAGAATAAATCGATGGCGGATGTTAAATAGCGCTAAAGCGGTTAAAAAGCAATGTAATAGAATGAAGAATTTAGTAGGTTTTGGAATGATTTTGTTTGCTTTGGTTATACACCAAGTTATGCAAAGAAAGTGGTGACTTTACAACCTGATGAAATCATTTGGGTGAATGGATATATAAAGTCAAATGATATCATTTGTATTATTCAAATGCGGATTCTGAAAAATTATCTTCACAATGGAAATTACATTGCAAAAATATCGATGGGTTTGAGCATAAAGTGGGAATACAATCCAAGCTTTTAGTAAAAGATTTTGGAAATTCATTGTATCGGGTGAAATCTGTCCTTGAAGAAAAGAGTGTAATGGATCCAAAATTTGATATGGATTGGGTATTAGAATCTATTCCAGACTTTTCAAAAGAATTAAGCACTTCTAGACCACCGACTTTGGTATTCAAAGAGAATTTTTCTAACGTGACTGGATTTGATGGGTGTAATAATTTTCATGGAGGTATTTTAGAATTTACAGAAGATAGACTAGTTTTTGGTGATTTTTTACGAACAAAAATGGCTTGTTTGCAAAATCAAAACATTGACAACGAGTATAATTGGAGGCTTTCAAATACCTATTCCTATCATGTCGAAAAAGGACATCTCATTTTAAAAGATAATCAAGGGAGATCTATTCTCAAATTTAAAAAAGGAGAACCCGACCTTAGAGATCGAAATTAATATATGAATGCCAATTCAAATCTTTCGCAGATCGCAGCCGGATGCATGTTATGGGGCAAAGGAGGTTTGGAAGCATCAGCCTCACAGATGGAAGCATTGATCCAAACCTTCCTTGAGCAAGAAATCAATACCTTTGATCATGCTGATATTTATGGGGATTATACCACTGAGGCTGATTTTGGTATCGCTTATAAACAATCCAAGATAGAGAGATCAAAGATTAGACTCATCACTAAATGTGGTATTCGGAAACCTGATAATAACAACAATTATATCAAGCATTATAATTATGATTCTGAATACATTGTAAAAAGTTGCGAGCGGTCATTATCTCTATTGCACACAGACTATGTTGATGTTTTTTTATTGCATCGTCCAGATCCATTAATAGAAGTAGATGAAGTAGTCAGTGCCATATCTATGTTGAAAGAACAAGGCAAAATTTTAGATTTTGGTGTAAGTAATTTTACTTCATTTCAAACTGAGATATTAAGGCAGCACGTGCCAATAGCATATAATCAAATAGAATTTTCAGCGACTCATTTTACACCCATGACTGATGGCACACTAGATTACATGCAAATACATAAAATCCGACCCATGGCATGGTCACCTATGGGTTCATTCTTTAAAAAACCTGATACCAAACTTTTGGATACGGTCAGGAACATTGCAAAGAAACTTCAATTGCCAGAACATATTATACTTTTATCTTGGATTCTAAAACATCCCTCAGCACCAATACCAGTAATAGGCACCACAAATCTAACTCGAATCAAAGCACTTGCTCCCATCCGCTCAGGTTTATTGAGTAGACAAGAATGGACCGAAATATGGACAGCATCTATGGGTCAGAATGTACCCTAAAAACTCAAACACGTTATGCAATTATATCCATCAGATTTAAAGCACAAATTAGAATTTGACAAGATTATAGAAAATGTCAAGACCTATTGTATGTCGGAACTGGGCAAACAGTATTTTGACAGTATCGAGACTTCAACAGATCTATCCATTATCAACAGGCTTCATGATGAGGTAGATGAATATAAAAAATCAATAGAAAGAAGTGATTATATACCTTTTTCTACATTCGAAGATGTCACACAAGATGTCTATTTGCTTCGCAAAGAAGGATATGTTTTGGATGTAGAATCTATATTTAAAATTTTTACTTTACTACATATTGGCTATGATTTGGCCAATTATTTTACAGACACGAGCAAAGCAAAAACCCATCCGATTTTATCTCAAATTTCTCAAGCCATCATTGTAAATACGGCATTGGTGAGAGAAATAAACAGAGTATTGGATAATACAGGAGAGGTACGCCCCAATGCATCAGAAGCACTACAGAAAATTTCTAAGCAAATAAAATCTAAAGAGCAACAAGCAGAAAATGCGTTCAACAATGTACTTGATGCAGCTAAGCAGAAGGGATATTTGATAGATAGTTTAGAAAGCTTACGAAACGGTCGAAAAGTTCTTACCGTAGCTGCGGAACATAAACGAAAGATTCCGGGCTTAATCCACGATGAATCTGCAACAGGTAAAACCGTGTTTATTGAACCAGAATCCGTAATGCAACTCAACAATGATGTCTATAATCTGTATGCGGAGAGACGACATGAAATCTATAAGATCCTTCGAGAGCTTTGCAACTTTATTAGACCTTTTGCTGACAGTATCATCACTATCCAACATGTATTGACTAAGGTGGACACCATACGTGCAAAGGCAAAATTTGCCATTACTGTGCACGCAGTTCGACCTATTATACAAGAGGATCCGATATTCGATTTCAGAATTGCTTTTAATCCCATTTTACTATTAAAAAATCTTCAAGGATCTCTACAGAACGTTGTGCCTTTTGATATGAAGTTATATCAAAACAATCATATGATAGTACTAAGTGGACCTAATGCCGGAGGGAAATCAGTGGGTTTGAAATCTGTAGGATTACTTCAAATTATGTTTCAAAGTGGTATCCCCGTGACCGTGGACGAAAATTCGGTTTTCGGCGTTTTTAATAAGTGTTTTGTGGACATTGGTGACCAACAATCCATTGAAGATGATTTGAGCACTTACAGTTCTCACCTGTCTAACATGAAGTATATCACAGAAAATTCAGACAAAAAGACTTTAGTTCTGATAGATGAGTTTGGATCTGGAACAGACCCAAAAATGGGAGGAGCCATAGCAGAGGCAGTGCTGAAAGATCTGAATAAAAAAGGTGTTTTTGCTGTTGTGACCACACATTATTCCAATCTCAAATATTTTGCCTTCAAACATAAAGGTATCGTAAATGCGTCCATGGAATTTGATAAGCAAAAATTGAAGCCGACCTTTCGTTTGCATATAGGAAAACCGGAAGTTATTTGCCTTCGAAATAGCTGATAAATAGGCCTTTCACCCAATTTGATTGCTTAGCAAAAAACAAAACAGGTGAGACAGAAACGGCTATTGATGATATGTTGGCTTCATTGATGGATGAAAAAAGAGAATATGAAATCAAGTTTTTAAAAGTTATTGAAAAACAAGATCAACTTGATAAATTGATTAAGACGTATGCTCAGATGCAAAGCGACCTTGAAATCAAGAAGAAAAAAATAAAACTTCAGGCCAAGGAACAAGTGGCATCACAGATGATGGATGACACACATGAACTTCAAAAGTTGATGAAGGAAGTCAAAAAGTCAAAAAACGAAGAAAATTTAAGACTTGCTGCACAGAAATTACGTGAACATAAGGAAAAGGCTGTCAAAGAACTTGAAGTTTTAAAACAAGATGTTTTTGACAGCGAATTTCAAGGCATTGCAAAGATAGATGTCGGCACCCACGTGCGTATGCGCAATGGCAACTCCACTGGTGTCATTACAGCTATTGAGAAAAACATGGCAGAAGTTAATGTTGGTGCTTTCAGACTGACTTTGCCTATCATAGATTTGGTACCAATCAAAGAACAAATTGAAGTAAAGAAATATAAAAGTATCAATAACCAATTGTCCGATAATTATAGACAACCCGATACCAAAATAGACATAAGAGAGTACACCAAATCTGATGCATTGGCTTTATTGCAGGAATTTATGGATAGGGCTCTCATGAGCAATGCATATGAGATAAAAATCATTCATGGCATTGGCACAGGAGTTTTGAAAAATGAAGTCAAAAAGTTACTAAAACAGTATAAAGATATCACAGAGATATGGCATCCACATCCGGATCAAGGTGGTGAAGGAGTAACAATGGTCAAGTTTTAAAATTGGTTTTTCTACGCTTCAACCCACTGTTTAACTTTTGCCTTGAAAATATCTAGTTACAAAGCGTATTAATATGGGCAAACGCAGGTTCATATCCTAGTTTTGCAGCATGTTTGATATCTTTACAAGCATTTTTGATGTCCAAAGTCTTTGTATAAGCATTGGCGCGATTAAAGTAAGCTTCGGCTAAGTCATCATTAAGCTTGATAGCATAATTAAAATCTTCTATAGCTTTATCAAATGCCTTTATTTCTAATAGGCATATACCTCTTTGAACATATAGGGTTACATTTGTTGGTGATTGTTTGATTACATTGCTATAATCTATGACAGCATCTTCATAATTCCCCATTTGATAAGAAACTATAGCTTTATTTTCAATTGCAGCCTTGTGATCAGGCTGAATGCTTAGACAAATTGTAAAATCTGTCATTGCTCCGTTTAGATCTTCTTTCATCAATTTTGCATAGCCTCTATAATGATATAGTTCAGCATTGCTAGGGTCACTTTTTAGCGCGAGAGTAAGACTTGATATAGCTTCATTCCATTTAGAAGACTTCAGGTACAATTTCGAAATCTCCAATTGTGCTGGTAAATAGTCAGGCTTTAAATCCATAGCCATTCCAAAATCTCCCAAAGCATCTATATCTTTATTGAGCTTCATCCTACAAATTCCTCGATTTTGAAACACTATATGAGATTGACTTCCCAAATTGATGGCTTGCGTAAAATCTGCATGCGCAAGATCATATTTTTCTTGACTGAGATAAGCAGAACCTCGATTGATGAAAGCGTTGGATGATTCTGGATTCAATGCAATACAAGTAGTTAAGGACTTTATTGCGGTTTCATAATCTTTTTTCAATAACTGACAATATCCCTTGAATAGTATAGCTTTGTCATGGTTTGGCATCAATGTACATACTTTTTCAAAGTCTGATTCGGCTTGATCCAAATCTTTCATTGCCAATCTACAATTACCTCTATTGTAGTAAGCATTAGCGTAATTAATATCTTTATCAATAGCTTGTGAATAAAAATGTATTGCTTGTGTATAGTTTGCTTTTGAATACATCTCCACACCCTGATTATATAAATCAACCGCTTCTTGGGGCTGCCCATATAATGTTACCATTCCCAAATAGTATAATATTACTATCCTTGCCACTTTCGTCATCAATACATTTATTTTAAAATACCTGAAAATAGTGAATTGGGGGGAATATCACTTTTACTGAATTGCAAAAATCAAAATGCAATCATCAAGGTCACAAATTTCAACAATTATCAGAATTTATCCCTACTTTTGACAAATTTTTTTATCAAAATATCTGAATATGGATAGAAACCCTGATGAAATTCCATCAAATTCAGGGGATACCATGTCCTCACGAAAAAAAGATCATATAGAACTTGCCTTTCAGTCAAAAGTTTCAGCATCACTTTTGGATGATAGGTTTTATTATGAACCAGTGCTTGCATCTCATCCAAATGGAGAAGATTTGTCTATAGATTTTCTCAATAAAAAATTCAAAGCTCCTATCTGGATATCTAGCATGACAGGTGGTACAGAAAAAGCTGCTGTAATCAATTGTAATCTGGCGAAAGCCTGCAAACAATTTGGGTTGGGGATGGGATTAGGATCCTGTAGACAACTACTGACAGATGATACCTATTTTTCTGATTTTAATGTCCGGAAATGGATGGATGACCAACCTCTGTATGCAAATCTGGGCATTGCTCAAGTAGAATACCTAATAGAAAATGGGAAATTAGCACAAGTAGTTACTTTGGTTGATAGACTCGAAGCTGACGGTATCATCATCCACATTAATCCGACACAAGAATGGTTGCAACCTGAGGGAGATAGGATCAAAGTAGATCCTATAGAAACAATAAAACGAGCATTAGACAAAATAAATAAACCTATCATCATCAAAGAAGTAGGTCAAGGTATGGGACCTCATAGTTTGATGGCCTTGATGAGCTTACCACTAGAAGCAATAGATTTTGGTGCTGGTGGTGGAACAAATTTTGCACTTTTGGAAATTTTGAGAACTTCAAAATCACCTGAAAACCTACTTCCTTTGGCTAAAATAGGACACCATGCCATGGAGATGATAAGTTGGGTAAATACTTTAGCAAAAAACGAAAAATATGACATCATCTGTAAACAATTTATTGTTTCAGGAGGCATTACCACATTTTTGGATGGATTTTATGCGATTAGAAAAATGCAATTTCCCTCTATATATGGTCAAGGATCAGCATTTTTAAAACCAGCTTTAGAGAGTTATGAAGCTTTGGAAATATATATTTCAGAGCAAATACAAGGTTTACAGTTCGCCAATAAATTTTTAAAACTTAAATCCCAGTATGAAATCGAAAGTTGATGGTTTTTCAAAATGGAGTAAGCAACAAAAATTAGAATGGATACAGACACAATCTCCTACTTTATCTAGTTTGGATTTTTCTGAATTTGATATAAAGAACTTACAACTACAAAAAACCATCGATGGTTTTAGTGAAAATACAGTTGCAAATTATGTAATGCCATATGGAATTGCCCCAAATTTTCTTATTGATGGCGCTCTTTACCATGTCCCAATGGTCATTGAAGAGAGCTCTGTGGTAGCTGCAGCATCTTCCGCTGCAAAATATTGGCTTACAAGAGGAGGATTTAAAACAGAAATTAAAGGCACCATTAAAACAGGTCACATACATTTTAAATGGTACGGAGATAAAGATGAATTATTTAGAATATTTCCTGAATTGGAAGTTAAAATGTGTAATGAAGCTGCCCATATTACTGCAAATATGCAACAGCGTGGAGGTGGAATTCTGAAAACTGAACTCAAGGATTTCACACATGAATTGCCCAATGTTTTCCAGATTATGGTATATTTTGATACAAAAAATTCCATGGGGGCAAATTTTATTAATTCTGTTTTGGAGTGTTTTGCATCAACATTAGAATCCTTTGTCATAGCGCACCCAGATCTTCCTGACTCATCAAAGGATATTGATATTATTATGTCAATACTCTCAAATTATACACCTGAATGCATCGTAAAAGCAGAGGTATCTTGTCCAATACAAGATCTAGGATCTTTTTCAAACGGAATGGTAGCTGAAACTTTAGCGCAAAAATTCAAAACAGCAGTAGATATTGCTCATATTGATGTATTCAGAGCTACAACTCATAATAAAGGTATCTTTAATGGTATAGATGCTGTGGTATTGGCTACTGGAAATGATTTTAGGGCTGTTGAAGCAGCTGGTCATGCTTATGCTGCGAGACAAGGAAATTACCGTAGTTTAAGTTTTTGTACCATTGATAATGAACTATTCAAATTTTGGATAGAGGTGCCGCTAGCTTTGGGTACTGTGGGTGGCCTCACCACACTACATCCATTAGCTAAAGCATCACTTGACCTATTGGAAAACCCCGATTCGGAAAGGTTAATGAGAATTATTGCATCCGTAGGCTTAGCTCAAAATTTCTCGGCTATTCGTTCATTGGTGACCACAGGGATTCAGCATGGCCATATGAAAATGCATTTGCTTAATATTTTGAATTCATTGCAAGCAAATGACTTTCAAATAGCAGGTGCTACAAAATATTTTGAAAATAAAACCGTTTCATACGCAGGTGTTCGAGAGTATTTAGCTCTCCATTCTACCACTAACACACATTAATGACACACTAAGTAAGATATATTCATATGATAAAATTCTTTCCAATAATTCTTCTACTTTTTATAGGAATTAGACTTCAAGCCCAGAAGGATAAAGTTGACTATTATGCATATCGCAATATGTTAGGTCTAAATGCAACAAATATTTTAGGTAATTTACTAAGCATAAACCCTAATAATACTAATTCGCCTTATAGTGTATCTTATCGCAGATTGGGTAGAAAACAAGGTTTTAGATCAGGCATCCATCTCAACTATAGAAATTCAGAAAGTGCAGAAGGACTTATATTCAATAATTCAGAAAGAACCTTCTTGTTGGCGAGTATTGGATATGAAAGATATTTGAATGTGCACAAAAGATTTTTATTCAGTTATGGTATCGATATTTTTGGATCATATGATAAAGAGACACTAGTTCAGAATTTTTTTTTAGGTTCAGGAGGTGTTTCAACATTTACAAGTGAATTTGATAAAAAATCTTTTGGTGGTGGGCCATTTATCAGGTTTGAATATAAGGTTTCGAGTAGGTTGTATCTCAGTACAGAATCATCACTGACGTATAGTAGAAGTGATTCAAAACGGGTATTTAATGATGGTATTATCAACGCAAGTGATAATGTTTCACATATTAATGAATTGGAATTAATTTTACCTCAAGCATTATTTGTCCATGTTGCCTTTTAATCCTATGAATAGAACTTTATTGATGGTTTTGGCTTTGTGTTTATATACAATAGGAATAAGCCAAAATACAGATGCCTATGATGATATCTATGCGGAAGAAGATCTTTATGAAGATGATCCTTATTTTTGGTCATATTCAAAAGAAATAGGGCTGAATATGACTCCTCTTTTGTCAAAATTTATTCCTTTTAATTTTGTGGAAAATAATCCAGGACTTATTGGTTTTAAGTACAAACGATATTACTCCAAAAGAGCGCTTCGTTTTAGTTTGGGTGCCACCACATCTAATGTTGAAGATATATTGAAATTTATACATCTTTCTGTAGGTGTGGAAAGACGATATCCAATGACAAAAGATAAGCACCTGACGTATTCTAGCAGCTATAATTTATTAGGCGAATTCGCAAACGATAAATTATTGGTAGCTTTGAGTAAAGGATATGGTATAGAATATCATTTTACTAAACGTGTATTTATTGGAACTGAAGCTTTTTTACAAATGGGTTTAAATGATGACGATGGTTTGGCAATCAATTTTGTCTTGCCTGCGGCTATATTTTTACATGTGAGACTATATTGATTATTTTTCAATATGTTAACACATAAGGAAATAGCAACATTTTATCGAAATTATTCGTTCTTTTATCATACTTTTGTCAACAAATTTTTGTTTTAAACTTAATTTTTATTTCAATGAAGAAATTTTTTTACTTTAGTTTATTTATAGGCTTTGGATTTGCATCTTGTACAGATAATGAAATTCAAGTTTCTCCCGATCTGACTTCTCCTATTCTTCCTGCCGTAACCTATGATTATAATGCAAGTATTAGAGAATTTAATCCGTTTGATTTAAATAATAATCTTGGGGTTAAAGAAATTGATTCCGATATTGCCACTTTGGGGCGTGTACTTTTTTATGACAAGAAATTATCATTAAATAATACAATCTCTTGTGGCTCTTGTCATCACCAGTCTAAAGCATTTGCTGATGGAAAACAATTCAGTTCAGGTTTTGAAGGAAAATTGACAACAAGAAATAGTCTCGGATTTTCCAATGCAATGCTCCAAAACAATCTATTTTGGGATTCAAGATCAAAAACTCTTGAAGATTTGGCTTTAAAACCAGTCCAAAACCATATCGAAATGGGCATGGAAAACATCGATAATCTTGTTACAAAAATTGAAAAAATTGATTATTATAGGCCATTATTTAAGAAGGCTTTTGGGAATGAATATGTTACAGCAGATAAGCTTTCAGAGGCCCTTGCGCAATTTGTAGGGAGTATTGCATCTCTCAGATCAAAAAATGATTTAGGATTGAAAGATGGGTTTATCGACTTCTCTTCTTTGGAATTATTGGGTAAGAATTTATTTCATTCTGATCGAGCTATGTGTTCTAGCTGCCATGGGGGCGGCAACATGGCTCCACTGGATGGACCAAATGATCCTTATGGCGGTGGAGGTGGAGATTTCTCCAATACTCAAGATTTGCAGGGAGCCACAAATATTGGATTAGATATAGTGTACGCAGATCAAGGAGTGGGTGAGGGTAGATTTAAAATCCCATCCCTTCGTAATGTAGCTCTGACAGCACCGTATATGCATGACGGTAGATTTAAATCACTTGAGGAAGTCATAGAGCATTATTCTTCAGGGGTAAAACAACACAAAGCTTTGGATATAAAATTTAAAGATGAACACGGTTTTGTGAAGCATTTGAACTTTACAACCATTGAAAAACAAGCACTAATAGCATTTTTAAATACACTTACCGATTATGATATGGTGACAGATGTTAAATGGAGTGATCCTTTTACTAAATAGAGAAACATCGATAAATAATAATACTGAAGGGCAGATATTTTCTGCTCTTTTTTTGTTTATAGCACTTCGTTTTTACTCAATTCATCCTTCAGATAGTCTATCATTTTTATTTCTACTGGATCTACATCATTTTGAATAGCAAGAAAATAACTTACCCAATCGCCAAGATGAGCTAGATATAGCATTTTTTCAATAGTAGATTGACCTTTGCTGAATATCTCAATTAATGAAGAAGTTTTTTTCTGGAGTTGGGATTTAATGATGTCAAACCTTTGTGCATTTCTTCTGAAATCATCTCTATTGCGTATCAGAATGATGATGGTATTGTTTTGCAAAAACTCCCAGCCCACGATTTCATTATGATTCATTTCAGGTATTACATGATGTCCGCATAGTATTTTACCATTTTCATTCATCTGCTGCCTCCATCTAATGGCTACTGATTCCATTCTTTCAGAAGTATAGATCATTGGTGTTTTGCCTTGCAATGCTTGAGCAATGCTGTTAGCTTTTTGTTTTATGTCATCTTGTTCGAAGCTCAAAAGATCAGCACCAACTCTTATCTGCTCAAAACACGAAGAAGGTGCTAATTGTAAATCTACTAAAACAGCCAGTTGACAAACCATAGAAACACCCAAAAAAGCACGAGGAGATTTAGATCCACCAGGTAATTTTACATATTCTAGACCGTTTTCTTCAGCCAGTTTCAAGAGAGAACCACCAGATGTGATACAGACTACTTTGGCATTTTTTGATAAGATAGATCTGATACAACTAAGTATTTCCTCCGTGTTACCAGAATACGAAGAGGCAAGTACCAGCGTATGAACATTGATATATTCAGGTACTTCATAGCCGCTTACTATTTCTATAGGTAATGGACAGTAGGGCTTGAGGATATCTTTTACAAATTTTGCCCCTATGGCAGAGCCTCCCATTCCGAAAATACAAATATTTCTAATTTCATATTCTGGCGGCAAAATACTGACATTGGAAACCTGAGACAAAGCTTGTCTTAATTGTGTAGGAAAATTCTCAATTAAAGAATACATTGACTTTATTTTATCTAAGAAATCACAAAATTAACATATATTTTCAATTACCATGTCACAAGAGTAATTAGGAGTTTATCTTTGCAGTGTTGATGTACTTTTACAATAAAAATATTGCAAATTATGCAGTTCTTATCCTTAGAAAATGTTTCCAAATCTTACGGCGAGAAGATATTATTCAAAAATGTTACCATTTCAGTATCAAAAGGAGACAAAATTGCATTAGTGGCAAAAAATGGAAGCGGTAAGACAACACTACTGAGAGTAATAGCGGGGATGGAAAGTGGTGAAGGTGAGCAATCCAAGATATTTATTTCCAAGGATATCAAAACAGCTTTTTTGTTACAAGATCCACAATTACATGAGCACTTTACAGTACAGGAAACTATTTTTGATAGTAATAATGAAGCTATTACAGCTATCAGAGATTATGAAAAGGCCTTATTGACACAAAATGAGACCTTGCTTCACTCATGTGTTTCAAGGATGGATGATCTCAAGGCTTGGGATCTAGAGTCGAAGGTGAAGGAAGTTTTACATAAATTACTCCTTACCAATATGGATCAAAAAGTAAAAGAAATGTCTGGGGGTCAAAGAAAAAGACTAGCACTAGCCAAAATTTTAATTGAAGAACCAGATTTTTTGGTTTTGGATGAACCTACCAACCATCTTGATATAGAGATGATAGAATGGCTTGAAAACTATCTGCAGCAACCTGGCATAACTCTTTTCATGGTGACACATGATAGATACTTTTTAGACAATGTATGCAATGAAATCTTAGAACTCGATAGTGGTGAGGTCTTTCTTTATAAAGGAAACTATGCCCAATTTTTGGAAAAAAAGGAAGCAAGACTTGCAAATAATGCAGCCAATTTGGACAAAAACCGAAAATTATTCCAGCGTGAACTAGAATGGATGCGCAGGATGCCTCAGGCTCGTACCACTAAAGCTAAATCTAGGATCGACGATTTTTATGATATAAAAGACAAAATAACTGTTAGGAAGGAGAATGAAAACTTGAATCTTCAGATTCAGTCTTCAAGACTTGGTAGTAAAGTTGTAGAATTGCATAATGTATCCAAAAAATATGGCGAAAAATCATTAGTCAATGCGTTTACCTATAAATTCAAACATGGTGAAAAAGTAGGAATCGTAGGGCCAAATGGGGCTGGAAAATCGACCTTGCTTAAACTGATCACCAAGTCAATTGATCCGGATATGGGGAAGGTCATCCATGGTGATACCGTGGTGTTCGGATATTATACTCAAGAAGGACTTGTACTTAATACAGACAAAACTGTCCTAGACGTCATAAGAGATATAGCTGACTATATTCCTTTAGATAAAGGTCAGAAAATCAGTGCAGAGGCGATGCTGGAGAGATTCTTATTTCCTCGTCACCAACAAAGGGTTTACGTCTCACAACTCAGTGGTGGGGAGAGACGAAGGTTGTACCTGCTCACGGTGCTCATGAGGAATCCGAATTTTCTTATTTTGGATGAACCAACAAATGATCTCGATATTTTGACCTTAAATATTCTCGAGGATTATTTATTGCAATTCAGCGGATGTGTGGTAGTGGTAACACATGACAGATATTTTATGGATAGGATCGCTGACCACCTCTTTGTTCTTGAGGGAAATGGAAATCTAAAAGATTATAATGGAACACACTCTGAGTATAGGACTCTACTTAAAAATAATATAATAGCGGCAAATGCCTCCATGTCATCCACAGATTCATCAGAGAAATCTCAAAGTCAAGGTAAAATCTCATATGAACAAAGAAAGGAATTTGCTAGACTCGAAAAAGATATTAAAAAATTAGAAGAAAGGAAGGCAGAAATCACCGAAAAGTTCAATAGCAGCGAGCTTGACAGTGACACAATCATGAAGCTATCAACAGAATTGGATCAGATTCAAAACCAAATTTCTGAAAAGGAAGAATCTTGGTTAGAGCTTGCAGAGCTAATGGAAAATGGTTAGTTTTTTAATAAGGTTGAAAAAAATGATGGATGTTGTGAAATTTTTTATTGGGCAAATTTCAATTATTTTTGTTGCATAAAATACTTTTGTAAATATATTTTGCGACAATACACATTTGTAGATATAAATCATATAAAATGAAATTTTTGATTTTCCCTTTTTTGATCATCATTTTAGCTTTACATGGATGTAGAAATTCTCAAAAGCCATTAGATTCAATTCCAAAACATGAGACATTTCAGTTGACCTCCGAGATATTGGGTGAATCGCGTACTTTAAATATTTGGCAACCTGATAGCCTAGACCTTGCATCAGATTCAATAACTCTTTTATACATGCTGGATGGAGGTATAGAAGAAGACTTTCCACATATTGCAAACACATTGGACACTTTGATAAAATCAAAGAAAATAAAACCATTGATTTTGGTGGGAATAGAAAATACACAGCGCAGGCGAGACCTGACAGGGCAGACAGTTGTAAAAGAGGATAAAGAAATTGCTCCTGTTGTGGGAGGCTCTGAGCAGTTTAGAGCATTTATCAGAGAAGAATTATTTCCTGAATTAGACAAGCGATTTAAAACAAAAAAGAAAGGTATCATCGGTGAATCATTAGCAGGGCTGTTCATCACGGAGACATTACTGCTCCAGCCTGACATGTTTGATTTCTATATAGCATTTGATCCGTCACTTTGGTGGAATAGCAGATATCTTGTCTTACATGCTGATAGTCTTCTGGATTCGTTTTCGAAAGCACCTAAAGCTTTTTGGTTTGCGGGCTCAAATGCCGAAGACATATCGGGAAACACAGACACTTTGGCTACAATTATAACATTAAAAAAACTTCCAAATCTCATATGGAAATTTAGCAATGAAGCTGGAGAAACACATAAAACCATCTTCAGAGCAACAAAAGAAAAGGCCTTAATCTGGACTTTAAATACTAATGGATTCTAATCGAAAAATTGTCATTTTTAGGGAATTGATGTTTTGAAAATGACCTTTTTAAATAACCCAAGTTGGCATGTAGAATATTAGTCAGATTTAATGCAAGATAAACCTTCATACAAGATTTATAGGCATTTATTTTGGTTTGACTTTTTAAGCAAATGAAAAAAAGTTCAAAACTTTAAAACACTATGTCAAGCATAGCGATGAATAAAGTTTTAAACTTTCATTTGTATTAATTTTTCAATGCAAAGAGCATATTTACTTTACACTGAAAAATCAATTTATTATTTAATTGATTCCATGCATTTTTTTCTGGAGGGTTTTGGATAATCCAAATAAAATCAAGGATGCCAATCCAGCCATTACTATGAAAACTATGAAAAAATCATACAAAGTATTGATTTCATATCCAAGAAAATATTTTGTCACGTGTGCTGTGGGATCAGCTGCAGCGCCGCCATGTCCTCCACCTACATTACCTGGTAAGAGACTACTTAAAGTTCCAGCAAATTTATTTGCTAATGCGTTTGCTAAAAACCAAGTTCCCATGAGTAATGAAGAAAATCTTAGAGGGGCCAATTTTGATACCATTGAAAGGCCTATCGGTGATAAGCATAATTCGCCGATGGTATGTATGAAGTAGAGAGATACAAGCCACATCAAACTTACCTTAGTTGTTGTATCTACACCTTTTACCCCAAAAGCGATCACTACATAACCTAATGCTACCAATAATAAACCGATAGCCATTTTTGTCGGGGATGATGGTTGGTTAGTACCCATTTTTGTCCAAATCCATGACATGATCGGCGCAAAAATCACAATAACCAATGGGTTTACAGATTGAAACCAACTGGCGGGAATCACATCTTGAGAGAAGCTACTGATATGACCTGTAAAAGATAATACTATTAGCAATGCAAGTATTACGCCTGAAATAATAAGGTGGGTATTCTTTTTCCAAATAAAAAACCATTCGAAAAATTTAGATAAATAGTATCCTACTGCTGCGAGTACCAATATTATAATGTATTTATTGATAGCAATAGGGATGTTCCTATCGACATTGGCATCTGCAAAAACTGTCAATGATGCACCAGCTTGCTCAAACGCACTCCAGAAAAAGATCACAAAAAATGCCAAAATAAAAATCACCATGATCCTGTCTCTTTCAATCGGAGTGATAGATTTATCACCTATAATAGCCAATGGTGAAAGAATGAATGCTAGGACAATAAGATAAAATGTAATGTCAAAATCCGTATTAAAAATTTGTTTGAAATTCATTAGGAAGAATACAAAAGCAGTACTTCCTAACACCATTCCGATTACTTTCAAGTCAGTTTTCTTGACTTGCATTCCTATAGCTTCATTATCAGGTCCACTTAAATGTTTATTTTTTAAAAATTCAAAGGAAATGACACTGATGATCATTCCGATACAAGCCGCTAGAAATCCCCATTTGAAGTCCGCTGGGTTTCCAGTATCTCCGAGTCCTCCACAAATCAAAGGAGAAAAGAAAGCACCTAAATTGATACCCATGTAAAATATTGTGAAGGCACCATCTACACGACTATCATCTTTGGTATATAGCTGACCTACCATTGTGGAAATATTGGGTTTAAAAAATCCATTGCCCACAATCAGCATTGTTAGGCCTGACCACATAAGGGTAATTGCAAATGCCTTTTCATCATAAAAAGTCCCACTTAGAAACATTAAAAACTGACCAATAGCCATTATAATACCACCTAAAAAGATACTTTTCCTATTGCCCCAATACCTGTCTGCGAGATATCCACCCAATAAAGGAGTCAAATAGACTAATCCGGTATAGCTTCCATAAATAATGGATGCCTCATCGGTGGACATCAGCAATGCCTTAGTCATGAATAGGATGAAGATAGCGCGCATTCCATAGTAGCTGAAACGCTCCCACATCTCTGTAAAAAATAAAAGGTATAATCCTCTAGGATGCCCTTGTGTGGCTGATTGTGTATTCATAAAAATTTAAATTTGCCGATAAAAATATGTTTTTTATTTATCTTAAAGGGATTTCGGCAATTTTTTTTATGGAAATATTTTCTGTGCTTTGTTAAAATATTGTAAACCTTATGCAAAAATACCCAATTACTCGTCTTCCATAGGCATGGTAATCTCCCCATTTTCAAGTATTTCGAGGAAGTAGGATTTACTTTGATTCGCTGAATATTGGACACCATCCTTGCTTTGACCTATCATAATCTTGATGGTCAAATCCTCTTCAATGGATGCAATGGATCGCGTCACTGTACCATTTGGGTCTATGTGCGTACCTCCTATAGATTTGCATGAGATGAGTTTTCCATTTAAATCCAATGTAGCTAAAAAGAAATCATAGGTATACAGCTTACCGCGCCAATACACCAAACCAATATACTTACCAGTGTCCGGCAATCGAAAACATGACACATATTCTGTGAATTCATCTACATCTTTTTCCCATGTAAGGATGGCATCAATAAACTCTATAGGAAGTGGAGGATTTTCAGTCTCGAACGTACTCAAGTATTCATCTGAAACTATTACAGGTAGTTCAACCTCTTGAAAAAAATATGAAACTTCTTTAATCAAAGACATTGTAAAATATTAAAAGTCCAACTCTATTGTATCTCCTGGTTTATATTTGTCATCATTTTTTTGAAGTGAATCATCTGGGTCTTTTGTGTTTTTGGAAGTTGGGGCTTCATCCACTTTAGCCGATTCTATATCTGCACTATCATCTTCAATAACACTATTAATTTGTTTGACAGATAATAACTTACCATCTACCAATTTATTCCCAAGAGCTTTCCATCCTTTTACGTCTATGAAATCAATAAGGTCAACTTCTTTTTCGATTTTCTCGCTTCCTGACTTATATATATATTGCACTGTACACGGTTCTTTCTTTGTTGCAAAATATAGTTTGGTACCGTTTGTCTCAGGAATAAAACTAAATTTCTGATCTAAAGTGCTTGTCTCAATTTTGAAACGCTTAACCATCGTATTGCCTTTTTCTCCATCATAATATACTGCAGAAATAGCCGTGTTTTCTGTCAATCTACCAATTTCTAGTACAGTCTCTACATCCACTTTTTTATTGAGGTCAAGTTGATTGACTTCATATTTTCCGTCCTTGAAAATGGAAAATATAGTGCACCCAGTATCAAAAGCGCCAAGATATTTTCCTCTACCTTCTTGATTCAATTTTCCACTGACTTCGTCCATATATATTTTCATGGCACCTAGCGATGACTTTCCTACAGAAACCAAACTGACTTTCTTGACAGGATATTTGGTTACAATATTTCCTTGAGATGCTCTTCCTTTGATACCTAGTTCTGCAAAATCGAAGTCTAGACTTTTTTTCTTTGCGGTAGAAGCCTGGCTCAACTGTATATTTACGATCTCAGCTTCGCCATTAGGGTATGTTGCAAAATACAGAATTTTAGATCCCTTTCCACCTTTGGTCAGATCATATTCTTTATCTCTTGTGATGGCGGTGACATTAAATCTTTTGGCGTAAGCCCTACCAGATGCACCATCTAAGTAAATCATATTGTAAGTGGTACGATCATCAGTTTTTAACCACACATCACAATGGATAATATCTTTACCTACGAAGACTTTATCCTCAATTTTGACTACTTTAAATTTTCCCTCTCTTGTAAAGACTATTATGTCAGCAATGTCTGAACAATCGCATACAAATTCATCTTTTTTTATGCCCATACCAATAAATCCTTCCTTCCTGTCTACATAAAGTTTGGCATTATTGGCAACAACCTCTTTGATTTCAATGGTTTCAAATCCCTTAATTTCTGTTCTTCTTTCCTTGCCTTTTCCATATTTATCCAATAATTTTTCAAAATAGTGGATTGCAAAATCAGTCAAATGCTCTAGATCGTGTTTTACCTGCTCTAATTCAGAGAGGATATTAGCCATCATTTCATCTGCCTTGAAAGTATTGTACTTGGAGATGCGCTTAATTTTGATCTCAGTCAATCTGATGATGTCATCCTCAGTGACATCTCTAAGTAATTGAATCTTATTTTCTGATGGTTTAGCAGGAAAAGATGGCGAAGAAACATATTTTTTCAGTCCTTCATCTATGATAGCAATTGCAGCATCCCAACTTTCAGCTTCCTCTATATCGCGATATATACGCTTTTCAATGAAGATTTTTTCTAAACTTGCATGGTGCCATTTCTCTTCTAGTTCACTCTTCTTTATTTCAAGTTCGCGTCGAAGTAATTCCTTTGTTTGCATAGTGGAGATACGCAATATTTCCGAAACAGTAAGGAACATAGGTTTATTGTCTACAATAACACATGCATTTGGGGAATAGGAAATTTCACAATCTGTAAATGCGTATAGTGCATCTATGGTTACATCAGGTGAAACACCGGGCATGAGTTCTAGCTGAATTTCTACATCTTTCGCAGTATTGTCATGTACTTTTTTAATCTTTATCTGCCCTTTATCATTAGCTTTTAAGATGGATTCTATCATACTATTGGTAGTCACTCCGAATGGTAATTCCACAATGTTGAGCGTAGTTTTATCGACTTGTTTTATTTTAGCCCTAATTTTAACTCTACCACCACGACCACCTTCTTGATAATCGCTGACATCTATCATGCCTCCAGTCTGAAAATCAGGATAAATTTCTACTTTTTTGTTTTGAAGTATTTTAATAGATGCTTTAATGAGTTCGATGAAATTGTGTGGAAGAATCTTAGTGGATAGTCCTACAGCAATCCCTTCCACTCCTTGTGATAATACCAAAGGAAACTTGACAGGCAGAGTGACAGGTTCTTTTTTACGGCCGTCATAAGTCAGCTGCCATTCCGTAGTCTGAGGATTGAACAAGACTTCTAATGCAAATTTTGTCAATCTAGCTTCAATGTATCTTGGAGCTGCGGCAGAGTCACCTGTCCGAACATCTCCCCAGTTACCCTGACAATCTATCAAAAGATCTTTTTGGCCCATATTGACAAGAGCATCGCCAATGGCCGCATCACCATGTGGGTGATATTGCATGGTTTGTCCAATGATGTTAGCTACTTTGTGATATCTACCATCATCCATTTCTTTCATCGCATGTAAGATACGACGTTGTACAGGTTTCAGGCCATCATCAATGTCAGGAACAGCCCTTTCAAGTATGACATAGGAAGCATAATCAAGAAAGTATTCCTTGTACATTCCATTGAGTGTCAATAGATCATCCGAAGCTGAATTGAGATTATTTTTATCTTCCATTAGCACAAATTAAGTGCAAATATATAACATTTTTTCATAATATTTTTCAATATATCAAGGAATGGTCGGTAAAGTAATAATGCAATTTTTAAATAAAAGTAGAAGCAAATTTCAATATGAATAGTACCAGTCAATCATTGAAAACGAATGAATTGAAAACCTAAATCTCACAAGAGTTCAGAATACTTGATTTACACTCCCACAATCAGTTTAAATCCCACACCGTGGATATTGTCAAGTTTGATCCTTGGGTCATCAGCTAAATATTTTCGTAATCGACTGATGAACACATCCATACTTCTGCCAAGAAAATAATCATCTTCTCCCCATAATTTTTCAAGAATTACTGAACGTTTAAGTACATTGTTTTTGTGATCCAGTAACATTTTTAATAGATCAGCCTCTTTTTGCGTGAGGTTTCTACTGCTGTCTTTAATGGTCAATGTGAGGTTTCTGTAGTCAAATTCATATTCACCTATTCGAAAAACATCATTTACCGCAACAGTCACATATTTACGACGCAAAAATACCTCTATTTTCAAGATAAGCTCTTCAATACTGAATGGTTTCGTGATATAGTCATCAGCTCCAATCTTTAAGCCATGAATTCTATCTTCTTTCATGGACTTGGCAGTGAGAAAAAGCACAGGAATATTGGGGTCAGCATTTCTTATTTTTTCGGCTACTGCAAACCCATCCATTTTAGGAAGCATGACATCCAATATGCAGAGATCAAAATCATTGCTTTTATAAAAAGTCTCCACAGCTGATTCCCCATCCATACAGTGAATAACTTCATATCCGTGCAACTCAAGGTTGTCTTTGGTTACAAAGCTCAATGTTTCATCATCTTCGACATACAAAATTTTTGATTTCTCTGACATACTATTTGACTATTTTTGGTATTTTTATGGTAAACGTTGATCCCTCTCCTAACTGTGAATGTACATCTATCTGCCATCCATGTGCCGAGCAAATATTTTTGACATAATAAAGCCCTAGTCCGAATCCTTTGACATTGTGTACATCTCCAGTAGAGACTCTATAAAACTTGTCAAACAATTTCTTCTGTTGCTCCTTATCTATGCCTATTCCCTCATCTATAATCTTTATAACGATGCCTTCATCAAAATAATCGCAAATTAGCTGCACTTTTGGCTCATTTTTACTATATTTTACAGCATTGTCTATAAGATTTGAGACAATATTGACGAAATGCAAAGCATCCGCTTGTATTTTTACATCACTTTCTATCGGTATATATTCGATATGATCTGCTTTCAGTTTCAGTGATTCATTAGCAACAATTTTTCTTAACGTTTGATTTACAGAAATTATTTCTTTTTTAATTTCTATACTATTTTTTTCAACTCTAGCTATATTTAGTACTTTTTCTACCTGATCATTCAGTCTCTGATTTTGATCTTTGATGATTTGTGCATATTTAGCAAGGCGAACATCATCTCTCAGTCTAGGATCATTGGCAAGAAAATCTGATGCGATTTTTATAGAAGATATAGGTGTTTTAAATTCATGTGTCATGTTATTGATAAAATCTCTTTGCAACTCTGATAATCTCTTTTGCTCGAGAATGACATACATACTATAGATAAAAAAAATGGTTGCAATGACGGATAGCAGTGATAAGGTGATGGTCATATTTAAATTTGCCAACAGAAAACTCTCTTTATTTGGAAACTTTACTACAAAGTAATAAATCAAGTCATTAAACTTTGGAAGTTTTTTATTTCTTTTGATATCATCTATATCGGTTATAGATTTGCTCTCACTACAATAGTTGCCGTAGACGAGTTCATCAGTGGAACAATCGTACACTGCATATTCAAAATCCAATGTCAAACCTTGCTTATACATTTCCTGCAATAAATACTGTTCTAATATGCCGGCATCTATCTTTGTGTTAATATTTACCGCATAATAGTTGGAAGATTTCCTTTGTATAACACCAGTTTTTGGCAGTATATTTTTATTGAATGTGGCCATCCTGTTTGCCACATTTCGTAAGACAATATTCACAGATTGATCGAATTCTTTGTCTTTGATATCCCATGTTTTCAATAACCAATAAGATTGGATAAATAGGATGCCAATGATAGATAAACCACCAAGGATCAACAGCCTTCTGATGAGTTGATTTGACATACTACTTATTGAATGACAAAGGAATAACGCACAAAAATTATAGAAGTTTACTTTTCATTTTGATATACTTTATCTGAATATATTATACTTAATGATACAATAGATAGCCCTGAACCCATCTTTCCAATTGATTTTTTTTCCTTCTGCGTAGGTGCGACCATAATAGGAAATGCCTACTTCATAAATTCTTATTCCAGGAATTCTGGATACCTTAGCAGTGACTTCAGGTTCAAAACCAAATCTATTTTCAACCAAATCAATATTTTTTATAATATCTGCTTTCCATAATTTATAGCATGTCTCCATGTCAGTCAAATTCAGATTTGTGAAAGCATTAGAGATAAAAGTAAGAATTTTATTACCTATACTATGCCAAAAAAATAGTATTCTGTGTGGATTTCCTCCCATAAATCTAGAGCCATAAACTACATCTGCAAATCCATCTAGCATAGGCCTAAGCAAATAGTTAAACTCCGCTGGATTGTATTCCAAATCTGCATCTTGTATAATAATGCAATCTCCGGTGGCAGCTTTGATACCTGTATGTAGTGCTGCACCTTTGCCTTTGTTTCTATCATGCTTTTGGTAGGACAATTCCACATCTGGATGCAAGCTCTTGAATTTGTGGACTGCTTCTTCAGTGTTGTCTTTTGAACAATCATTGACTACTATAATTTCCATACCTAAATTGCCGTCCAATTTTACCTGAGACAATTTTTCCAAAATAATGTGGATTGTTTTTCCTTCATTATAAGCCGGAACTACGACTGATAATTTTTTTAAATTTTGCATACATCAATTTTCAATTAATACTGGAATTTAGGACACAATAACTGTGCAAAGACATGATTATCATCGAAAATAAATATATTTGCATCGTAATTCGATCCGATTTCTCTCGCAAATGTAATCATTATATGGATTTTTTTCCACTGAAGATTTCTAATATTATCATTGAGACTCCTGATACAAAGACTTTTGTGCTGGACGTTCCATCAGATTTGAAACAGAATTTTTCATTTTTTTCAGGCCAATATCTTACGTTATCCTTTAATATTTTTAATGAAGAATACAGAAGGTCCTATTCAATATGTACGCCACCACATAGTGGCCAATTAGCTGTAACTGTCAAAAGTGTGGTAGGCGGTACAGTATCAAATCATATGAATAAAATGCTTAAAATAGGGGATACTATTTCAGCAATGGTGCCTGCTGGTGGATTTCGTCTTATTCCTGAAAGTGACCAAAAAAGGCAACACTATTTTTTTGCTGCAGGAAGTGGGATCACGCCTGTCATCTCCATGATTGAGACTGTCCTAGAAGATGAACCCAAAAGTACTTGCCATTTATTTTATGGAAGCAGAAACGAACATCAGATTATCTTTAAAACACGACTTGAACAATTGATATCAAGGTATTCAGGCCAGTTTTTCGTCCATTATATTTTAAGTAGACCTATCAAATATAAAGCAAAAGGTCTGCTTGGACTTTTTGGAAAAAAGGATGTAAAGTGGGATGGTCTGACAGGGAGAATAGACGTCACAACTCTGTCAAATTTTTTCAAAGATCAACCGATCAAATCTGAAAGAGCTATATTTTACCTTTGTGGGCCTGGAGATTTCATAAGCCATATAGAAGTGTACCTGAAGAGTAGGAATATTGAGAAGAATCAAATAAAGAAAGAGTATTTTCTTGCAAATACCAATTCACCAAAATCAACCATTATGGGCTTAGATTCTATGGCTAAAATTACATTGCGAGGTGAAACTTTTTCATTACAGATTCCAGCAGGGACAACTATTTTGGAAGCTTTAAAAGATGATGACAAAGACCCTCCTTATTCTTGTAGCAGTGGCGCATGCGCTACATGCATGGCCAAAGTTACAAAAGGTAGTGTCACCATGGACGCTTGTTATGCATTGGAAGATGAAGAAATTGCCAAAGGCTTTGTGTTGACCTGCCAATCAAAACCTCAATCACCAGAAATAGAATTGACATTTGAAATATAAAGACTAATTCGTTTTAAATGCAAGATATTATCCAAAAATGGTATGGATATAGTGAAAATTTTTCATCTCAGCCTTCAGAATTATTGAAAGAAATAGAAAGATTTACACACATCAATACACTACAACCAAGAATGCTTTCTGGAGCGTTACAAGGTAATTTCCTGAAGTTGATATGCACTCTTAAGTCACCAAAATATGTATTGGAGATTGGTACTTTTACTGGATACTCAGCAGTGTGTATGGCAGAAGCAATGACTGATGATAGTAAGTTGATCACCATTGAGATCAATGAAGAGATCGCCCAACATGCACAGAAGTTCTTAAAAAATCCTTCTGTTAGTCACATAATTGATGCTAAAGTAGGCGATGCCATGGAAATCATACCTAAGTTACAGGATGATTTCGATCTGGTGTTTATTGATGCTGATAAGGAAAGATATCTGCAATATTATGAGTTAATCGTACCAAAATGCAGTAAAGGAGCTATCATTATAGCCGACAATGTATTATGGAGTGGGAAGGTACTAGAAGGGACAAAGGATAAAAAGACACAGGCCTTACATAGGTTTAATGAAGTCATACAACAAGATCCTAGGGTACAAAATCTTATACTTCCTCTCAGAGATGGGTTAAATATTATTCAAGTTTTATAGGATTACATTGATGTCATCACGTTAGAAGGATAAATGTCAGCTACTTTGCAAAGAGACTTTTTATTGGGCTATAGTTCCGTTTTTGGTATAAATTGTGCTTAAATATTCTTTATAAAGAGAAATAAATGTAGATTTGTGTCTTATTTCGATATTTTTTAATTTTTTTTTAACGATGAGAATATTTATTTATATTGGCATAGTCATTATTGCCAATTTTGGATTGATTTCATGTACAAATGATTCAAGATCAGAAAATGATGTATTATTAGAAAAAGTAATAGGTAATAAAACTAGATACATTTTACCTGATCCAGCGAATCTCTCGCAAATTCCCCAAACAGCAGCAAATCCTCTTACCAGAGAAAAAGTAGAATTGGGTAAACTTTTGTTTCATGAGCCAATCTTTTCAAATGAAGCTAAAGATCCACAGAATAAATATATGTACACTTGCGCATCGTGTCATGTGGCCGAGGCAGGATTCAGGCCAGGTCGCCAGCAAGGTATTGCCGATGGTGGTTTTGGTTTCGGCGTGAAAGGCGAGAATAGAGCCAAGTTGGGTACTTATCTTGAAAAAGATATTGATGCACAAGGTGCAAGGCCATTAGCAGTGATCAATACAGCTTATGTTACCAATTCTATGTGGAATGGTTCTTTTGGTTCTGAGGGTGTCAATGTGGGAACTGAAAATATGTGGGGTGTTTTTGATCCGTCCACTGTCAACAATCACCTGCGCGCTGGATCCCTTGAAAGTCAAAATATTGCGGGTTTAGTGACACATAGAATGAATTATACCAAGGAAATCATCACCAATGCGGGATATAAAGCACTCTTTGATGAAGCTTTCCCCGATTGGAATGAAGACGAAAGATATTCGCGTAAATCAGCAAGTTTTGCAATTTCAGCATATTTGAGATCTATTATGACGAATGAAGCACCATTCCAAAAATGGTTGAAAGGCGATGATGATGCAATGACCGAACAAGAAAAATTTGGGGCATCCATCTTTTTTGGCAAAGCAAGCTGCAATACTTGTCATTTTGAGAAAAACCTTGGCTCAATGACTTTTGCAGGTCTTGGTGTTAAGGATCACTATGAAATGGGAGGGTTGAATACATCCAAAGCTGATAGGAGAAACCTAGGTAGAGGTGGATTTACTGGAAAGACAGAAGACATGTATAAGTTTAGGACACCACAATTATATAACCTTGGCGATGGCGGACCTTTCTTCCATGGAGGTAGCAAGCAGTCATTAGAAGACGTAGTGAGATATTTCAATAATGGGGTGGTAGAAAATGCCAATGTACCTGCGGAGCAAATTTCAACTTTTATAAGGCCATTGGGATTGACTGAAGAGGAAGTAAAGGCTGTGACTGCGTTTTTGCAAAATGGCCTGAGAGATCCTAATCTTAAGAGATATGTGCCTACTTCTGTACTTTCTGGTATGTGTTTCCCGAACAATGATTTGGCGTCTAAGATAGATATGGACTGCTTTTAATTGGTAGTCGTTTTTGATGTATTTGGTACTCATTTGAGGTTAGGAAATATTGGTTAAATACATCTTTGGCTAGTTTTTTCAACGCAAATGATATAGTTAATAATCACTATACTTACAATAAAGATCAATTTAAATTACAGATACACAGCGAATAATAAGTATTAAAAAATTGTAATATATAAATTATCTTGTTATTTTTGCAGTCCATTACTAAAATCAGGTATTTAGCATAGAATATTTTTATATGCGTACGATGCACGTTTATAGCCATATAAAAATTATTTTAAAAAAAATAGCAAAACACTGTTTTTTTTTGTACGTTATATTCCCATTATATGGGCATAATGCAGTACATTTGCGGTGTTTTTAATTTCAAATTTGACATTTCGTTTTTTTTAATTATTATAACATCATTACCATGAGGAATTTTGTAACTTTATTTTCAGCTTTCATGCTGATCTCTTTGGTGGTGACTTCTTGTAAGAAGGACATCACCGAGACAGATTCAAAGTCCGCTCCTGTAAGTTCTTATGACAATACATTAGTACATGAGTGGAATGACTTATTTTTAACGGTTGAAAGATATGCACCAGGATATGCGCCATGTCCAGCAGCAAATGCGGTAGGATATATCGGATTTGCAAATTACGAGGCTGTAGTGAGCGGTATGCCTGATTTCAAATCATTAGCAACCCGCTATAGTGGTCTTAGTATTCCTTCTACATTAGAAAACCAAGAATATCACTGGCCGTCTGTGATCAATGCAGTGAATAATTACATCTATTTGCGATTATTCCCTGAAGTCGATGCAAAATATACTGACGCGATCAAAACTTTATACAACAAATATGAGCAAGAATACTCAAAAGAAGTAAGTTCTGAGGTGTATTTGCGTTCAAAACTACACGGAGAAGCAGTAGCAAAAGCTGTGTGGGATTGGTTTAAGACAGACTCATATACATTCGAAGGATACAAAAAAGTATTCGACGGTTACAACTGGCAAGACAGGGCGAACGAGCCTGGCGCTTGGACACCAACGCTACCTGGCCCAACAGATGGTAAATATCCGCTTTGGGGTAAAGGAAGACCATTTGCAATTACTGAAGACCAGAAGCTTTGCAAACCTTATACCAGTTATGCAAAATATAGTGAAGACCCAACGTCTGCTTTTTATAGTGCTGCTGTGACAGTGGTGGATAAAAACAAAAACGGTTTGAGTTATGTGGATCAATCCATAGCTGAGTTTTGGAGCGATGATAATCCCAATTTGACATTTTCTCCTCCTGCAAGATGGTTGGCAATAGCTGATCAAATATATGTCAATGAAAATGTAAACCTTGAGACAGCAATATACGCCAATGCGAAAGTTGGATTGGCATTACATGATGCTGCTATTGGTGCGTGGAATTCTAAGTATTATTACAATTTGGTTCGACCTGTTACTTATATCAATAAGTTGATGAATGCCACTTGGGAAACAAATTTAAGTAACCCAACTACAGGTATCAAAAGTATTACACCAGCATTCCCAAGCTACCCGTCTGGACATGCTACGTTTAGTGCATCAGCAGCTGAAGTGTTGAGTGATATCTTCGGATATGCTTACAGCATGACTGACAACTGTCACAAAGACAGAACAGAATTTATAGGAACTCCTAGATCATTCAATAACTTGTATGAAATGGCTGAGGAGAATGCGTATTCAAGAGTTCCACTTGGTGTGCATTTCGATTTTGACTCTGTGGAAGGCAGACAATATGGTCAGCGTATCGGCCAGGTGGTGAATAAATTGCCTTGGAAGAAATAATGAATTTGTAAGATAAAAATTTTTGAAAGGGTCACACAATATTGTTGACCCTTTTTTGTTACTAATCATATAAAGACAATAAAGTTATGAAATATTTAAGTCTTATTATTTTCTTGTCATTCATATATCTGGGATGCAAGGATCAGACCAAATCAACTGCGCCAGACATCAAGCCCATGAAAAATACATACACCAACGGTGTGGTATCTAGAGAATATGAAACCATCAATGGCAAAATAGAAGGTGTGATGAAAGAATATTACAACGACGGAAAGATCAAATGTATCAGGAATTTTGTAAACAATAATGAAGAGGGAAAAACACAGTTTTTTTACGAGACGGGAGAGCTAAAGGAGGTGCAATATTACAAGCAAGGCTTGCGTGTTGGTATGGATACTGTATTTTTCCAAAGCGGTAAGTTGAAGTTTGTTGCTCAATATGATAATGGCAAAAAACATGGATTCTTCAGAGACTATGATGAAGCCGGAAATATTGTGTCAGAATCCCAATACGAAAACGATATTAGGAAGCAAAAATAACTATTGGCATGAGGTATGCTGTTGCCATTTTTGGAGTATTTGAATTGGTCATGGCGTTGTTGTGTTTGTTTAAGACAGACTTATTTGTTGGGGAAAGCAAGGCATTAGTATTTGTTGCTATTCGTTTGTATGGCAGTGTAGGATTGATTCTAGGTTTCATGCTATTCGCGATGTATAGGCATTGGTCCCACACTATATTCTTCCGCAAAATGTTTCTTATTTATGGCTTGTCCCAGATGTTTCGAGCATTTATCTTTTGGGGCGCTGGAGCCGTTGACACTGCTATGGAGGTATTTTTTGTTGTGCACATGATTTGTGTGGTTGGCATTCTCGCCATTTATTTCACCGACAAAACCACTTGGGATGACGGCAAATAGTCAATTACCAGAATTGATAGATATACTTACTCCAAAAGATAAAGTTGGAGATACTTACACCTTTGACAATCTGTTTATTGGCAGTCCAAATGTGTATGGCGGTCAAGTACTAGCACAAGCAGTTGCAGCTGCCAATGATACCATCACTGATGACAAGTATTTGCATTCTATGCACGCTTATTTTCTCCATCCTGGAGACAATACACTGAATATTGAGTATCACGTCACGACTATTAAAAAGGGCAGAAGCTTTGATACGCGAAGAGTAGTGGCATCTCAGCTGGGCAAGATTATTTTTGAGATGATGCTTTCCTATCAAATTCAGGAAGATGGGATCGAACATCAATCCGTCATGCCCAATGTGGCGCGACCTGAATCCCTGACTTCGTTTTCTGATATTTTTGCGGAGTATGCAGCTAAGTATAAGATTGAGCCACGTGGTATTTTTTCGCCTACAGGCCCTTTTGTCTTTCACCCAGTAGAATACTACGACCCTTTCAACCCACAGATGAGAGCGGCGCTCAATCACACGTGGTTTAAGACCAATGGTGCCTTACCTGAAAATCCATTATTGCACCAAGCCACTTTGGCGTATGCATCTGACTTCAATCTATTGGTCACAGCCTTATTGCCACATAAGATTTCATTTTTTACCACACCGATGCAGATAGCGAGTCTCGATCACGCTATGTGGTTTCACAGGCCAGTCAAGACAGATGATTGGCTATTGTATGTGGTAGAGAGCAGCAATGCGATCCATGGAAGGGCATTTTGTTCAGGCAAGATTTTCAACCATAAAGGTCATCTCATAGCTAGTACGGCGCAAGAAGGCCTGATCAGGCTATTAAAATAGGCTTTTGGTTTTGCCTTTTAGAATAAGTTAACGTTCATAAACCGTGAGATTTCATTTTAGTAGCCAGCTAATGTATTATATTTGCGCTTTGATAGAGAGATATAATAAGTTAAGTGGTTTTTTAATCCATACCAATGACATCCATTGAAATTAGGCAAAAATTTTTGGATTTTTTTAAGTCCAAAGGGCATAAAATAGTTCCTTCTGCACCCATAGTAGTCAAAGATGATCCCACATTGATGTTTACTAATGCGGGAATGAATCAGTTTAAAGATTACTTTTTGGGCAATCAAGTACCCGATAATCCGCGTATAGTAGATACCCAAAAATGTTTGCGCGTAAGCGGAAAACACAATGACCTTGAGGAAGTAGGTGTGGATACTTATCATCATACCATGTTTGAGATGTTGGGCAACTGGAGCATCGGTGATTACTTCAAGTTGGAAGCCATTGAGTGGAGCTGGGAGTTACTCACTAAGGTGTATGGCTTGCCCAAAGATAGGCTCTATGTGACAGTGTTCGAGGGTGATCCATCTGAAAATCTACCTCCATCATCAGTGGCTTTGAAAGAGTGGCGCAAATGGGTGCCTGATGACCACATTGTATTGGGAAATAAAAAGGATAATTTTTGGGAAATGGGCGACACTGGCCCGTGTGGTCCGTGCTCGGAGATACATATTGATTTAAGGCCAGAAGCTGAAATAGCATTAAAGCCTGGGCGCGAACTCGTGAATCATGACCATCCGCAAGTCATAGAGATTTGGAATAATGTCTTCATCCAGTATAATAGAAAAGCGGATGGCACCCTTGAAGAATTGCCAGAACAGCATGTTGATACTGGAATGGGATTCGAGCGTTTGGTGCGCGCTATCCAGCATAAAAGTAGTAATTACGACACGGATGTGTTTACGGGTACAATAGCTGAAATAGAGAAAATCACGGGTAAGACGTACACTTTTGGCGATAGCAAAGCAGATATTGCCTTCCGTGTTTTGGCAGACCATATCAGGGCCATTTCTTTTACGATCGCTGACGGCCAATTGCCATCCAATACGGGAGCAGGATATGTCATTAGGCGTATATTGCGAAGAGCAGTGCGCTATTATTATACATATCTTGGGTATAAACAGCCACTATTATACCAATTAGTGGATGTACTATCGGTGCAATTTCAGCACGTGTTTCCAGAGTTATACGCACAGAGAAATTTTGTAGAGAGAGTCATCAGAGAAGAAGAAAAAGCATTTCTTAAAACCTTGGAAGGAGGTCTGAAAAGACTTGAAGATATTGTGGTCATTGATAATGTGATTCCTGGCAATGCTGTTTTTGAGTTGTACGATACGTATGGTTTTCCTATAGATTTAACGAGATTGATAGCCCAAGAAAAGGGTTGGAGAGTGGATGAATCTGGATTTGAAAAAGCATTGGCCGAACAGAAAGAAAGATCCCGAGCTGATGCGAAGAGGGAGACAGGAGATTGGATTGTTTTTCACGAGGGTGGCAACACTAAATTTATTGGATATGACGAACTGATACTCGAAGAAGGAAAAGTGCTGAAATATAGGATTACCAAACAAAAGGATACAGAAATCATCCAATTGGTACTGGACAAAACGCCTTTTTATCCTGAGGGCGGTGGCCAAGTAGGCGATACAGGAATGTTGTTTTTTGATGGTGATGTCATCAGAGTTTTGGATACAAAAAAGGAAAATGACTTGATCATTCACATCATTGACAGATTGCCTGCCATTTTGGATTGTCCAGTCTATGGTGAAGTGGACGATATGCGCAGGAAGTTGATAGAAAATAACCATACAGCAACGCATTTATTGCACGCTGCATTGCGATCGGTGCTAGGAACGCATGTGCAGCAGAAAGGATCATTAGTCAAGGATGATTACTTGCGTTTTGATATATCACACTATCAAAAAATGACCCAAGAGGAGATCAAAGCCGTAGAAACTATTGTCAATCAAAAAATAAGAGAGAATATCCCATTAGTGGAGAATCGGGCCATGCCTATCGAAGCAGCAAAAGAAGCAGGCGCCATGATGTTATTTGGGGAGAAGTATGGTGATACGGTGCGTATGATCACATTCGACCCCACATACAGTAGAGAGTTGTGCGGTGGCTGTCATGTGGAGAGAACAGGAGCCATAGGATATTTTATGATCACATCAGAATCTGGTATTGCTGCTGGCGTGCGAAGGATAGAGGCCGTGACTGCAACCTATGCGGAGAAATATGTCAATGCCCATCTGCAAGAACTAGAAGGCATCAAAACATTCTTTAAAAATAATATCAATGTCGTAAAAAATGTAGCCGATCTCGTGCAAAATCAAAAGGATGCGCAAAAAGAGATCGAAAAATTGCGTACATTGCATGCTAATAGTTTAAAAGACAGCTTATTGGCATCAAAAATAGAATATCAAGGCGTGACCGTGGTCAAAGGATTGCTCGATGAGGTGGATGTAAAATCTGCAAAGACACTGGCATATAATATTCAGAGCGAACTCAAAACGGATAGCGTAGTCTTTTTTGGATTGAAAGATGCAAAACCCACCATCTTGCTTGTCATATCAGAATCATTACATATATCCAAAGGATGGCACGCTGGCAATATCATAAAGGAAATGGCTACCTTGATTGGCGGCGGTGGCGGCGGGCAAGCATTTTTTGCCACAGCGGGTGGCACCAACCCACAGGGCTTGTATAATGCAGTATCAACAATTGAGTCATATCTAAAATAATCATTCGACATGGAACGCAAATTATATTTTAACGAAAGGGAATTATTGGCATTTCTGCTCATCTATATAGCACATGTGGACATGGTATTCTCTGATGAGGAAAAGGCGCTTATCAAAGAACGAGTAGGCGAGGCTTGCTACAATAAAATGTATGATGAATACAAAACCATGAGCGACTATCAAGCATACGAGTTGATATTGAGCTATAAAGAGGTTCATTTTCCCACTGAGGAGAAAAAGAATGATCTACTGCGCAATATGCAAGACCTATTCGAATCGGACCATGAATTTAATATCATGGAAAAAGAATTATTGCACTTCTTGGGGAGGATGATGTAGCGGATCAATGCAGACCACAACTTGATATTGGTTTAAAATTTATTAGTTATCATGGTTCGGCGGTGGTGGAATGTAAGGTTTGACTTGTTCCAGACACTCTATTTTTAACACATTAAATGATTTGTCAGTGGTGACAAGTAAAAATGTCCTATCTATGATATATTCAAAGAAGCGATCAATTTCCACTAATACTTCATTTGTTTTTGCATTCCTTTTAACTCTAGGATTTCTTACAATCAAGGTTTTAATAAATGAAGTCTTAGCTTGTTCTAACTCCATTTCCTTAAATTGTGAATGGTATTCAATAAATTGTCTTAATTCTTTAAAGTGTGTTGGAAACACTTTATAATTGCTGTCAAGGCTTACTGATAAAGAGTCCTTACTAAATTTTATTAGTTGAGATGATTTCATAAAACTTTTAAGATTAAAACTTACAAAATTAATTGTAGAGTCTATCCTAGTGGAATCAAAAGTATTCACAACTAACCCTAAAACTTTATTTCTGTACTTATTTTCAAATTTATGCAATTTATAACAATTATTTTCCAAAGAATATAAAATACCATCATTAACGATATTATTAAATTGCATAAAGTTAGGTGCATCTTCATTTTTCTTACATGAAAATAATAGAATTAAAACTATTCCAAAGAAAAAATATTTCGGTCGATATACTAACATCCTGCCAATTTAAGATTTTTTGAATTCAAGATATTGCCCAATACTTCATATTTATCTTTAAAATAACCGTATAATGTATTGTGTTCTGGGTAGTCAGGTGCTTGATGATGTTGCATAGCATCAAATAATCCATTAGCTGCTGCCATTTTGAAATGATCAACAGTTAGTCCATTTGCTGCGCCATTGAACATTTCAAATAGTGTTAGTGCCATTTTATCAATGATCTTATCATATTCAAGCATTATATTGTGATGTATGTCACCTTGTCCTTGGGTTGCTGCTACATCATGAATATATTCTGCAAGTTTTGGATAAAATTTATAAAGATCATTTATCTCATTAATATCATACCCTTTTAAAGACATTTGTCTAGCTAATTCAACATGCACAAACTCATGCAATAATTTTGTCATTACACTTGTTTCCATTGCATCATTAAAATTCTCAAGACTAAAAGCTTCTCCGCTATTGCACATTTAGATCAAATATGGGTTAATATCGATTTAATCACCAGAGCAAGGTCCATAATGGTATTGGTTTCAAGATACACAACAAATTCAGATGCAATATTAAGACATTCTTGTAACTATTGTTATGATGCGCCATGCATTTTCATGGTTTAATATTTGCATAAAATTAGTGATTATCCTATTAAATAAAATAACACCTATTTATTCGATGAGTGAATTAATATGATGAAGTAAATTTGGAAAGAGATTGCCTCTAGTCTTCATAATTAAGTTTCCTTTATCGAAAACACTAACTACCATAGTATTTTCGTTTGTGCTCACTGAATTAATAAGTGTAAATTTTTTTTTCACCATGAAGTAAACTTCTTGTGATAGAGTAAAGGGATGCATTAAATTTGGCTCAAATTTACTTTCATCTCGGTTTGAAATTATTGTTCTTTTATTTGGAAAATCCTCATATGTTATAACAATAGAATCCCAAGAAATTTTCATGTCTTTATTTCTCAATAAAGTTAATTCATTTCCTTTGAGATCAAGGTATTTTGCTGCACATGTATCCTTTGCTAACAATTGGAATTTACTATTTGATCTTTGAATGATTTCGAGGCAGAGCTCATAAGAGTTTCTACTATCATCCATACAATGCAAGTTTAAACTACTACCGCAATATTTATTTTTACTAGCTTCTAAAAATATTTTTTTTTGGTGAAAGCCTGAGTGAAATTGAAACATCCTATTTTTGTAAATCGCAAATATTATGTCATTAACTTCAAATACTTGAACTTCATTTTTAGTTGCACATGAAAGTATAATAAAACTTACTACTAAAAACAAGATTTTTCGCATGTGTCACTATTTTCAAATTTGTTCCAAATATTTTTAATTTCATTTTGTTTTTCTGCTGATAATTTTTTAAATGCCAAAGTATTATGTAAACCACTCCACATTAAGGCTTCATATTCAGCATCAGAATACTTGTTACCATATATTTGTTTTAGAGATTGAACAAGATTATCGAAATATACCCCTGCCATATATTCATGGTGAAAATCTGTAAAATTATCGTAATAATATTTTAAATCTGGCACATCTTTAACTCCCCACCCATTAACATGAGTACCTTTCACAACATTAAGAATACCAGCATGAACTGACTCATGTATCATTGTCTTTAAAATCTCTATGTCGCATTTATCTTTTAAGTTATTCTCATTAAATTGAATTGCAACTTGACCATTATCATCAATTGTAGTAGCACCGTTGGCACCATTAAATGATTGGGACCAAATACTTAAATTTAGTTTTGTTTTGCCTTCATAATAGGAAATTTGGTCACAAATTACATTATTGTTACTATTCATAAGTTTATCCCAAAGACATTTTAATCGCTTATTTGTTATATTATTATCTATATAATCCACCCCTTCCATTGCATCATTAAAATATTCCATAAAATCAGAAACTGTCATAGGTTTTTATCTGTTTTATCTTTTTGAGCAAAGCACCAATTTACATAGGCTTGATTTTTTAATCTTTCCTTTTCTGTTTTTTCTTCACTTTCTGATAAACAAGGAAAATTAATGTTGCTTATTGCCCCTTCTTCTAATAATTCATCAATAAATCCATCAAAAATTGGAGAAATATTTTCTTGTTTACACTTTGCAAATTCATTTGTTGAATAACTTTTGCTTTCCGTATTCAAATCTGTAATTATTGGAAACACCACATCAACTCCAACTTGAATATTGACTGGCTCATGGCAAGGTAAGAATACAACTTCATAAGTTGTTTCAGTACCTATTGCAGTTACTATACCTCCGTGTATATCTCCATTTTGTGTATTGTCGTATGTATACTGAACAATTAAAGTATGAGTCCAAACTTGTGTAATGCATCTAGATTCTAGAGATACAGAATCAAAATTTTTTATTTCATTTAATTTTTCCAATAGAGGAATTGAGATGTTATTATTTAATAAATACTGATATGTTACCAGTTGTTCAACAACTAACTCTAATAATCCTTTCTCATAAACTATTCCCCAATCCTTGACTGGTTTGCTTAAAATTTGATCAATTGTGATAAAATCTAAAAACTCAAAATCTTTTTCACTATCATCAATATAAATCGTAATTGCTGTAATTTGTCCATCCTTGATGAAAGGTACAGAAAAACAATGTTGTGTTATATTTTTATCACTGCTTAGGTCTAGCCCTCTGTCATAGTTTATATCTCCAAAGTTTTTGTAAATATTAGCTCTATATTGTGAGGAAAAATGATACCACTTATCATTAATTTTATCTTTTATGAAGTTCGGTATTCCATTTGTTTGTTGTCTGAAATCAATATTATAACTCATTTCATCAACCTGATGTAATCCATCTTTATTGCATCCCGTCATGACGAAAATTGATACTAAATAGTATAACGATAAAAATCTTAATTTTTTCATTGTGAAAATTGTACTTAAAAATTGAAATAAATCATAGAAACTAAAAAAATTCAGAATTTTTCTTTGGTTTCTTGTCGTCATAAAAATTGTTTTATTTTTCAATAACCCCAAAATAATTTAGGGCATTTTTGGTATATTTATTTCTTTTCATTGTAATAAGTTTGAACTCGAGCAAATGTATATTTACATTTCACATATATAAGCTTTAATTATGTAAAAATGTATTACATTCAGGAAAAAATAGAACATCACTCATGTGATGCGCTGAATACCTATTTACAAAAATTATTGATCAATGTTAATAGTATCTGGTGTGATATATTCTCTACCCTTTATATGGTTCGGCGGTTGGATGTAATTCAATTTTTCAGGAAAGTCCCTTTCCTAAAATGATACCACCACACCTGCTACCACGTTTCTGCCTGTATCATCAGCAAAATAGCGCATTCTATTGAGGTAGTCTCTATATGTGGCGTTGAAGACATTTTCTATTTGTAAGTACGTGTTTATTTTTACATGTTTGACCAAGAGATCTCCGGATAAAGACATATTAAAAAGGTGGTATCCAGGCGGTGGTGGAGCATAATCTTGCACGAGGTCTAACTCCGTTTGTGCGAACACGATGTGTTCACTACAGCGTATCAAGAGATTGCGCCAATGCTTTATGTCGGGAAAATGGTATTGTAGCGTGATTTGCAAATTATTAGATGGCATATAGACCAATCTTTGATTTTTATCTCTATCTATACCTCGGATAAGGCTCCATTGAGTCTCTGCTGACCATCGCTTACTTAGATCATATTTGGAAGTGACATCCCAACCTGCAATCAAAGCATTTGTCTGTATATATCTGAATAACGGAAATGCTCCACGGATGGTCAATCTCACTTCTCCATCTGGAGCCAAGTAAATATAATTATCTATATTTTGGATGTACGCCATCGATTCTATATGCAGCTTGCCAAAAAATTTGCCATCCAAGGACAGCGATGCTTTCAGGGACGTCTCAGAGCCAAGATTGGGGTCGCCGATTTCTATTCCACTTACGCCTTGATGCAATCCATTGCTATACAACTCGTTGACAGCAGGTTGTCTCTGAGCATAGCCAAAATTCAGGGCACTATGTAATAAGGGTGATGGTTCGAATCTGACGCCTGTAGAAAAACTTCTATTGATAAATGTCTTGTTATAATTGCGAACTTCTCTTGGTAAAGTTTGGGAGATTACGGCAGCGTTTATCCTTAACAATTCGACTCGCCATCCAGCTTCCATACGCCATTTATTGATCTCTTTGGATACGATTCCATATTGGCCTATTTGATTGGTGGTATAATTCGGGATGAGGGGCAGTATATCAGTCTCTGGGATATTCGTATTTTTGATACTGCTCAACTGCACTCCGGTGTTGATACCAAGGAAATCTGTGTTGATGTTTTCAAACTTTCCTTCTACAAAATGGGCTAATGCCTCTAGGCTAAGAGCAGGTTTTTGATTTTGGGATGATCGTCTTATGTCAAATTCTTTTCTTTGGTTTCTTTGGAAGGCATAGTTAATTTCCAGTTTTTTATTGGCATCAAAAAAATATTTGTTACCTGACTTTATCAAAACATGGCCGACATCTTGATATGGCCTATCAATATCGTATGAAAATGAATCTTCTGTAAAGAATGGCACAGATCTGCCTAATGCATCTTCAAGATCGCTTAGATTACCGATATGTGATCCGCGTAGGATGCCATAAGTCGCATTAAAAGTGCTGAAATACAGCTGCGAATGCAGTTTGTTTTTAAAAGATTTTTCTATTTGGACAGCGGCATTTCTTTGGGTGCTTCCGGTATTGCGCAGAAAATAAGATGGGGTGTTTCTGTCGCCGCCTTTTTTATATGTGGCATTGATACGCCATCCAATATTTTTAGTAAAGCTCTTTAATTCAGTATTGATATTGTGACTTCTACCATTTGTGGCAAAAGCATAGTTGATTTTTCCATGCAAATGGGGTTCATTGCCAATGGTTCCTGGCTCGACTAAAACCACATTACCCAATGTACTTCCTTGAAATTGTAGCGATGCAACGCCTTTTATGACGGTCACCTGCTTTGCTACAAAAGGATCAATCTCTGGATTGTGGTCTAAGCCCCATTGTTGACCGGCTTGGGTGACGCCGTTATTCAGAATGGTAAGTCTATTTCCATACATTCCTTGCACGATGGGAATGCCTATATCACCGCCGCTCTTGATGACATTTACACCTGAGATAGTTTGCAGTACTTCTGCCAAGTTCAGTGTACTGTGTTGTTGGATCCACTGGTTGTTGACGCTCTTGGATGATTGGAGAGAAACATTGTGGTGATGACCTATGATTTCTACTTCTTCAAGGATGTGACAGTCTTGGTCTAAGGATATGTCTATGGATGTATCACGAGTGATAGAGAGAAAATATTCCTTTGGCTCAAAACCCAAATAACTGACTGCAATATGGTAACTGCCCGAAGGAAGTAGGTCAAATCTAAAACTACCCAAAGAATCTGTAATTGCGGCTCTTGACTTTTCTTTAAGATAAATCGTGGCAAACTCGACTGGTTCTTTGGTATGGGCGTCTAATATTTTACCCTTTAGTGTAAAACTGTTATCCTGAGCAGTCCCTATGAGACAGCTCAGGATAATCATCAATGTAATGGCAATAATGCTATTGTACTGTGACATCAAAAGTCACTTCTATATCTGTTTCGCCTCCTGCATTGGTGATATCACCATTGGCTACATTTGTGGCGGATTTGTTTGGTTGATGTCTCAACACGATGGTCAATGTACCATTACCAGCATCTTTTGTCACTAAAGATGTGTACAAACCAATCGGTTTACCATTATTGTCCTCATCTTCGTATTTGATGGCGATGCCAGGTACAGTGGAGCTATAAAAAAATTGATGCGCATCTGCTTCTTTTTGCACTTCTTCTGTAATGTTTTCCACAGGACTTCCTGCTTCGTTTAGCAGTTCCACGGTGCCTTCATACGATGTATTGGCTTTGAGCGTTCCTTGGGTGACGACTGGACTATTACCTCCATCTCCATCTAGGTCTTTAAAAGAAAAAACTACGGTGTTGTTATTGCTATCTGTAAGGGTATAGGTCATAGTTGTAATAACCTCTTCCTCATTTGGGACGATGGGATCATCTGGATCACAAGCTGAAAATAATAAAGATATTAAAAGCAAAGTAAAAAGATGTCGTATCATGATAAAAATATTTTATTATCACAAAGATACAATTCAAATGCAACATTGTTGCATTTGAGAGACAAAAATTCAAACTATAAATAAAAAGGATGTAAAAAAATTACACTTTAGAGAAAAAACGCCCCATATCCGTGCGTATGGAAATGTGATTGGTAGCACCAGCTACATGGTAGTATCCAACGCCATAATCTAGTTTGAATCCTTTGATAGAAATACCTATGCCTCCTGAAAATCCTGCCAATGATCTAAATGTAGAGAGTGACAGTTCTTTGCGCCTCCAGTGATCGTATCCAATTCTAAAGCGGAAGTTTTGACTTTTACCCAGCATGAATTCGCCATTGATGATGATATGTCTGAAGATATTGTCAATTTTATTAGCAAAGTCATTTTCTTCGATTTCTTCTCCAAAAATATCTGTCTCTGTTTTTGCATTTGGGTCATCATATCGCACATTGGCAAGGTGGAGATGATGGCCGATAATAGAAAATCTCAAAGGAAGATAACGGAGTTTTTTAGTGATGCCAATTTGTACATCAAAAGGAATTCCAAACCTTTGTCCGTCATAGGTAGAAAGTTCGAACCCTATATTTTTTATGACAAATGCTAGATTCCAGCTGGATGTGTCTGCAGCATACATTAATCCAACATCAGCCAAAATGCCAGTAGAAGTGTAGGATTCTATACTGCTATTTGCAAATTTTAACGTGGTGCCTAGCTGGATTCTGTCCGCTACTTTCTTTGCAACACCAATAGAAAATACTTGCTCGCCCGCCTTAAAACTGCCGTCAATATTGCCAATATTATCTGCTAATGGTAGTTCCCCATATGAAATATATTGAATTCCAAATGAGGTCATAAGATTAAATTTCTTTAGGAAGTGCCCATATGCCATATATCCATACTGAATATCTGCAAAATGGAAGCCATGACTGAAACTTATTTGTTTTGCCATTAGACCATTCAACAGTGCAGGATTAGAAGTAATGGTATTGATATCTTCATCTTTATAACCAATGACACTACCACCTAAACTCGTTATCCTAGCAGATGCTGGTGAAGACAGAAACGCAAAAGATGTCTTACCGCTGATTTGGGCAGTAAGTGTGGAGCTGAGGATGAGAATATTTATAATGACAATGTTAATCTTCTTCATAAGCTGGGTAATTATCTGATTTCCAAAATGTTCTACAAATTCCAATGCTGTCACACATCATTTTTTTTATCAAAGTACCAGTGGTATCAAAACGTTCCAATAAGCCAAATTCATTATCGCCATTGAGGTAATGCCCTTTCCAGTGAATTTTTCCATTAAGATGATATTCGGTAAATGGACCGTTCTCTTCATTGTCTACCATAGTCACCTCTTCTTTTAAGGCTCCTGTGGGGTAGTAACCTTTTAAAATTCCATTAATTTTATTGTCGACATAAGGCTTTTCAATTTTCACTTTTCCATCTGGATAATAGACATAAGCGGTACCTTGTAGACTTCCTGTATCATCATAAGATTCTTCTATTTCTACCATACCGTTGGTATAGAGTTTGCGTTTTCCGAAGAGGAGATTTTGTTTGTAAGTACCTTCTTCTATCACAGCTCCATTTTCGGCTAGGATTTTATATGGACCTTCTTTCGTACCTGATTTATTTATGGTGTATTCTTCGTGTAGGGCACCATTGGCTTAAAAGGATTTTAAACTTTTCTCTTTACAGGAAAAAAAACTCATTACGACTATAAAAACTATCCACTTTTTCATAAAGATAACAACGCAATAAATGTGATTATGGTATAAATATGTAACGATTTGTATAAATCAGTTTTTGAGAAAAGGCAGTGAAAAAGTTTCATTAAAAAATTTTATTTTCAATGATATTAAACTGCACCAATAGCGAAAATACAATCACTGCCACCAATATTCCATAGGCCAAATTGTTTATGTATTTATAGGCAGTTCCATAGCGAGCGGTAAGATACCCTCCCATAGACTGGCCTATGGCCATGATCATGCCTATATCCCATCTGATCAAACCTTTGTATGCAAATATGCCAATAATAAAGAATGTAAATAATCCTACAACTAGCGTTTTTATAGCATTGGCAGACATAAGATCATATTTTCCGACCAAAACAAGCATGGCTAGAAAAAAAATACCCATACCCATTTGAATAAATCCACCATAGAATCCCAATATTAGGAAAACGGGAATGAGTTTAGATTTAGATATATTTTTATTGGCTGTGCTTGTATTCAACCATCTTTCAGGTTTGAAAAGCACTACGATCAGCATCAGTACCATCATATACCTGAAGACAATTAAAAAATTCTCATTTGAGATGGTTACTGCTACAGATGTCCCAATTATGGCTCCGATGATGGTTATTATTGCTATAAGTTTGGTCTGTTCACCTTGTATCAAATTGAACTTAGAAAAACCTTTCAGGCTGGCGAATGATTGAAAAAATATACCAATGCGATTGGTACCATTGGCAACATTTCCAGGTAACCCTATCATGTCTGTCAATAGAGATAAGGTAATGGTAGAGCCATTACCGGCAAGCGTATTTATCACACCAGCAAAGAAACTGCCTAGAATGGCTATAACGACTTGACTTAAACTGAGTTCCAAAAATGAAATAATTATGGTTACTCTAGATGGATTCGACTTTTATCTCTTGACACAACTCGATCAGTACACCATGGGTTGTTTTAGGATGGAGAAAGCAAATCAATTTATTATCAGCACCTTTTTTTGGTTCATCATTGATAAGGATGAAACCTTCATCCTTGAGTCTTTGCATTTCTGAATAAATATCATCTACTTCAAATGCTATATGATGGATACCTTCCCCTTTTTTTTGGATAAACTTATGAATGGCGCTGTCCTCATGCAATGATTGTAAGAGCTCAATTTTATTGACACCAGACCTGAAAAAAAGAGTTTCAACAAATTCGCTTTCAACTACTTCCCGTTTGTACGCAGGCGTATTCAGAAGGGTTTCATATATTTTTTGCGAAGAGGATAGGTCTTTTACAGCAATGCCTATATGCTCTATTTTGCCGATCATACTGTTATCTTATCAATGTGACATCCCCTTTGATGGAGACCGGAAGACCATTGAATCGATACCTGACTGCATAGATGTAAGTATCCGGTGGGGCAGGTTCGCTTTTAAACATGCCATCCCATTCATCTTCTATCCTATTACTAGTGTAGACTTCTTGCCCCCAGCGATTGACAATGATCATTTCATAATCTGTGATATTTATTGGGCATTTAAAAGTATTGGCTGGGCCAAATGCTCTATTTCTTGTGTTGATTCCTACTGTATCTGTTACTGTACCAACACCATTGGGGAAGAAGACATTCGGATATTTTAAATATTCTAAAAGTTGATTTGACGTGATTTCAAACGACTTTGACAAAGAAAAACCACAAATATCAGTCACCGTCACAGTATAAATACCTTCTTCCGAGATGTTAATATTTGGATTTATTGAGCCTGTGGACCAAATATAACTATAAACATTACTACCAGGATCTGCCAATACATTTAATCCTAAAATCTTTTGACAAATTAAGGAAGTATCCACATAGCTTCCATCTAAATTTTTAATAATCTGACTACGATCATTGATGATAGTAACATTAGCCACTGCAGTATTATTACATCTATCAGTGACTGTGACTACATATATAGCTTCATTTTCAATGTCTTCTACTTTTATCGTTGAACTCGTTTCGCCAGTATTCCAAATAAAACTTAATGGAGACAGGTTTGTCTCTCCAGAAGCAGTTAATGTAGCCGATGCACCTTTTACACAATCCGAAATTTTACTTGTATCTATTTTCACTGATTTTAGTCTTGGATCAGCGATTGATATAGATTTAGTTGTAGATAAGTCACAGCCATCAGTTACCGTTACGGAATATGTTCCAAATGGAACCGAAATAGTAGATGTCGTTTCACCTGTCGACCATTTAAAGGACTTAGCTGGAGGTAAGCCATCTGTCAAAAATGCAGTCAATTTTACTTTCTCATCTTCACAATAATCAGCATATGATTCATTGATAGCCACTTGTGGCTCAGGATAAAGTTCTAATTTGACGGTATCACATAAAATAAAGCATACTTTTTCATCAATAGTCACCATGATAGTATGCTTTTCTGTATCCATGACTCTGAGGGTGTCTGTGGTCACTGTATTATCCCAAAGATATTTTGGTTCCATAGTTAAACCTGACACATTAGCATCAAATAACCAATTAATGGGTTCATTACTACAAAATGTCTTTGTTTCTACTGATAGGGTAGGTACATCAAAGGAATAAACCTTTTCATGGTTTGAAAAAGATGCATAGATAGGTTGATAATTTTCAGTTTGTAGGTTTACTTTGCTCTCTGAGACTTGAATTATGGTAGACACTAAATCAGGCATATCTTTTTCACATAGTGATTTTCCTACTGGATCAAGTTTAATGATGGCTGGTATCACGTTAGATCCTTCTATCTGTGAAGCAAAAATGACAATGCCTCCATCCACTGAAGCGATCAAACTAGCTATTTCTGTTCTTGATCCTTCTATTCTATCAAAATATTTTTTATATGCTAGTGTTCCATCTGCATTAAATTTAAGAACAAAATGGTACAATTTTTTATCTGTTGAGTTATGCCATTTGCCAAGATATACATGGTCGCCACTGATATCTTTTACCATATCTAATAATTGAAGCGTATCTCCAGGAATAGAATAAAGAGTACCATTTATAGCTGTTGATGATGTATCAGTTGTTAAAAAGAAAATACTTTCATCATAGTTACCCGCTAACCTATACATGGTATCCTGATACTTATCCGCCCCAATTGGAATCAGCGCACTTGTGTTTGTCTTATAAGTCATTGACATCAAAGCATTGCCAAGTGTATCCATTTCAGTAAGAAATGCCTGTGTATTATATCCTGTCAAAAGCAAATTGGTATCCTGCGTCATTTGAAGTGATGATAAGGCTCCAAATTCAGGAAGTGATAAAGAAAGCTTCTTGGACCAATCTACATTTCTGTCATAAGCTTGTCTTTGTACATATGCTGCATTACCTGAATTGTAAATATTAAACGACGAATTATTGTAAACTTGATTTACGTTTAGATTTTGATATTTTCTACTTCCAATGCTGCCTGCATTGATTTTTTGAAAAATTAGGGTATCTAACGACCCATTTCTATTCAAGAAAGAACCTGTTGTTTTATAAGATTCATCATTTACAGTACTAACAAAAGAAAAATAATACAATGAATCCTTACTATCACCATACAAAGATGCTTTACCATATTTTGCATTTAGACGCTGATCTTTTAAGGCAAATCTTCTGGACCACAATACATTACCTTTAGGATTGAATGCTGATATAATCAGTGTATCCGTATTAATAGTGTCTAATGAATTTTTAAATTCTTCAACACATGCCATGAGGTAATTTCCGGCTTTGGTTTGGGTACCAGCTAGTACAACAATATCTCTACCATTGTCTGACTTATAGGTGCGATGAAAGGCATCTTGACTCTGACCTAAGAATATGAATGTAATCGTCAAAATCAAGGTAAAAATGCATCGATAGCAAGTGAAATTTCTAAACATATAAAAATATTTATAGCACTATTTAACGTGTAAATGTACAATTTAAGTTTGAATAGACAAAAGTACAGCATATATTTGTAATTTTATTAATAATTATACTCTCACTTATATGTTTTTGAGCAGTAACCATTCAAAAATTGAAGGGTTGGTTATTCATTCTCTTGAAAAAGATGACAGCATTTGCAATCTCAAGCTTTCTTCCCAGCCTGCTATTTTCAATTTAGAAACCGAAAGCACACTTCTGAAACTATTTACTAATAATTATAAAGTACCTGAATTTTTTTCATTTGATCACTCTTCTGGCCAATTGGAATTAAATCCAATGTGGGTCTATGTCAATGGTATTTTTGAAGACCAAAACAAATTATTTGAAAACTCTAAGTTGATTAGTAAGTTGTTATCGGAGTGTTCATCTCATCCAAAAATTAAAGGTGGAGATATACTGATAGCGTATATTAAAGATGTAGTGATTGACGATGAAATAGTAGATGCGATTGGCATTTTAAAAAATGAAAGTAAGAATCCATTTGTCATTCCAGAGGGAAATGTTTGTCGTGTCGAAGAGGGTATAGACATTGATAAGATTGACAAAGGATGCCTTATCTGTAATGTCACACCACAAAAAGGCTACAAGATATTGAATGTGGATAAATCCAATATATATAAGGAAGCACAGTATTGGAGAGAAAATTTCTTGAGGATCATACCTGTATCCAATGATTATACTCAAACTACTCAGTACATTCAGGCAACCAAATCATTTTTGAAGAATGTTTTGCATAGTGGAGATCTTCTAGATACAACAGAACAAGTGGGTATTATGAAACGATCTGAACATTATTTTAAAAATAATACCCAGTTTTCAGAAGATGCGTATTCTGTCAATGTCTTCAAAAATGAGCATGTGGCAGACGCTTTCAAAACATATAAGAAAGAATACGAAGAAGAAAAATCCACCACACTTTTTGATAATTTTGATATCTCGGACCAAGCTGTGAAACGTCAAAGTAGGGTATTCAAGAGCATTATAAAATTAGATAAAAATTTTCATATTTATGTACACGGTGACAGAAATAAGATCATGAAAGGCGAAGATGATAATGGAAATAAATACTACATTTTATACTACGATAACGAAAACTGACATTATACTAAACATAATATTTTTTGAAAATGAATTTTTGGATTGTTTGTTTTATGACTGTTTTTATGGCGACATGTAAGCCAGGGGCCGAACAAGAGAAAATAATAGTTACAGCAGCTGTAAGAGATACTACGGATATCATCGTCGGTGCAGAGCGACTGAGTACTTTTGTACCTATGTTGAAAGGGAAAAAGGTTGGTGTAGTCTGTAATCAGACAAGTATGGTTGGCAGTGCTCATTTGATTGATACGTTATTAAAACTTGGTGTACAAATAGATAAAATATTTTCTCCTGAACACGGCATCAGAGGAAAAGCTGACGCTGGGGAAAAAGTGGATAATTCCAAGGATCAAAAGACAGGCATACCTATCATTTCACTTTACGGAGCTACGAGAAAGCCTCTTCAGTCGGACATAAATACTCTTGATATTGTTGTGTTTGATATTCAGGATGTGGGAGTGCGGTTTTATACCTACATTTCGACATTGCACTATGTCATGGAAGCTTGTGCCGAAAATAATGTCCCCGTGATTGTATTAGATAGACCGAATCCAAATGGTTATTTTATAGATGGGCCAGTTTTAGAACAAAGTTTTGCATCTTTTGTAGGCATGCATTCAGTCCCTGTAGTATATGGTATGACAATCGGTGAATATGCCAAGATGATCAATGGTGAAAAATGGTTGACCAATGGCGTACAAGCAAATTTGACGGTAGTGGAGATGAAGCATTACAACCATGATAGTTATTATGAATTACCTGTCAAGCCCAGTCCAAACCTTCCAGATATGAGATCTATCCTTTTGTATCCTTCAGTTTGTTTTTTTGAAGGAACGCCGTTGAGTTTGGGAAGAGGTACCGATAAACCATTTCAATACATAGGTCATCCTTCCTTGGTATCTGATTTTGCATTTACACCTCAGCCAAACGAAGGTGCAAAATCACCACCTTTACAAGGCAAGATCTGTTATGGTAAAGATTTGTCTGGAATCACTATCGGCAGTATTAGAGATAGAAAACAATTAGACTTAGCATTGCTAATAGATTTTTATGTAGCAATGAAGTCGAAAGGGCAAGATTTTTTTCTGCAGAACCATTTTTTTGATAAGTTGGCAGGTACAGATAGGTTAAGATTACAAATCGAACAAGGTATGGAAGCAGGCAAAATCAGACAATCATGGCAACCTGGAATAGATACTTTCAAAAAAATTAGAAAGAAGTATTTACTTTATCCATGAGTTATTTGCATAAAATTGAAAATACACTTACCTTTGCGCCGCTTTAAAATGGCGTGGTAGCTCAGCTGGTTAGAGCGCGCGATTCATAATCGCGAGGTCGGCGGATCATGCCCGCCTCACGCTACATTAAAAAGGGATTTTTCAGTAACGAATGAAAGTCCCTTTTTTTAATTCTTACCATTGAATTGTCCTGAAATTAGTTGATACAAAAGTTGACTTATACCATGAAACAAAAGTTGGGAACCTACTCAAAATTCCATTTAGTAACGCGCAGTCTAAACCTAGCGTCAGAAATCTTCCATTTGGATAATTGATAGGACGACTCCAACGATTCTTCTTTATCATCGGGAAGAAGGTTATTGAAAAAATCTATTTTGGTGATAGTTTCTACACTGTCTATTGATACCACGTAGGATTGCAGTGGTTGATTCGATACTTCATGAGGGATGATAAAGCCAATTCCCTTGCTACCTTTTTCATTGTATTGGAGCAGTACTTTATAAAAGGCTGACGGCACTGAGACTTCGTTTTTGCCTATATTTTTAGTATGACCACTAAATATTGGGCCTGACATAATGTATAATCCATCGCATGTATAAGTCCAATCTCTCACATTTTCTTCGAGTTCTTTCCATACACCATTATTAAATCCTCTCGTCTGGGGAGTAATATTGCTCATATAAAAGCTTTCCCTCATAGCAAGCGTATCGTATGAAACATCTCCAACTGGTACAAGATGTCCTCGAGTATATCCTGATCCACTATAATCACCATGTGTTGCTGAACGTGTAGGGACATCTGGATCAGGTGTGAAATAACCTGAACGAGGAAAATTGGGTTTATTGAGACTTTGTCTATCTAGAAAGTATGCTACCCACGATGAAACTTCGCGCTTTTCATCATAACACAGACTAAACTTTGAGTGGTGAATAAGTATACCATCACATGTGGGAAGATAGGTTCTCCCCAGATCAAAGGCAGTATCTATTGCATTGGGTTTAGGGGCAAATGATAGATTGATATTTTTTTTAATATAGATATATCCACCTGCTAATACAAGAAAAAGTAGGATGATAAAAACTACCATTCTGAAAGTGGTCTGTAAACCGCGATTCGAACTGTGGTTTCTTCTGAGTTGTACCATTATTCCTTTAATTTCATGCTTGGTAGCGATTTTGTGACTATTTGCACAGTATCACTAAGGCGCTCTTCGAATAAAATAAGTTTATTTCGCTTCATATCTTTTACAATATCAGGTGTAAAATGTCGAATAGTGATTAATTCCAAATCATCGTCTCTAAGTGTCTTAAACTCATCCTGAACGTCAGCTTGAAATTTTTCAATACGCTCCAAAATTTGATGCACACACACAGTAAAGCTTATGGCTGTATTTCGCATCATATTGACCTTGAGTCTATGTTTAGAAATGAGAGCAAATATTTTGCTTAAATGATGCTCTGCTACAAAAGAAAAGTCTTTGGTAGAGATATGAATCAGACATTGATCTGGTTCAATTACAATAATGGGTGGATATACCACTTCTTGTACATCAGATATGAGGGTTCCCACACTGTTGACATCTGAAAACGGCCTGACATACAGCGGAATTTGTTTGTTTTGTAATGGCTTTATCGTCTTGGGGTGTATGACTTTTGCCCCATAATACGTCATTTCTATAGCTTCTCTGTACGAAAGTCTTGGAAGTTTGGCTACTTCGTCAAAGAGTTTTGGATCGCCAGTTAAGACACCGGGTACATCTTTCCAAATATGCATCGAGTGGGCATCCATGCAGTAAGAAAATATTGCTGCCGTATAATCGGAGCCCTCTCGGCCCAATGTTGTGGTTTCATTTTGTAATGTTGAACCTATAAAACCTTGGGTGACAATCAGATTTGTGTTCTGAAACATCAAAGGAACCTTATGGGTAACATTTTGAGCAGTGATATCCCATTGTACTCTAGCGTCTCTAAACGTGCTGTCCGTTATGATTACATCCCTCACATCAAGCCATTCAGGGTTAGTGGATTGATGTTTTAAATAGTAAAACAGGATTTTTGAAGAAAGCATTTCCCCCAAAGAGACAATTTGATCATATAGATAGTCAAAATCCTGATTAGGGTCTTCGTCTAGAATCCAGTCTAATTCTACCATCGTATCATGAATATCTTCAAGGCAACTCTTATCTGAAATACCCAATGATGTAATGATGTCGATATGATTATTTCGGATGTTTGCTAGGAGAGATTTGGTATCATCGCTTTGGGATATATATGACTGAAGAAGTTTTTCCAATGCATTGGTTGTTTTTCCAATAGCAGAGATAACTACTACTAGCTTTTGATTGGCGTAAGTTTTGATGATGTTTGCCACATTTTTAAAACCATCAGCTGTACTGACACTGGCACCACCAAATTTAAAAACTTTGACATCAGACATGGATTCCAAATATTTGTGCAAAAGTATAAACTTATTTTAGAAGAGGTGGAAGTGTAGAAAGAAAGTCTGATTTTAGCAATGTAATTTTTATAAAAATGGCTGGATAAGGTTTACTAACGAGGAAGTACTTTGCAATTGGGAAGATGTAGAAAATAGATTGCTGGAATTTATACCCATCCCCCGGCCCCTTCCCTAAATAAGGAAGGGGTGATGCACGTGTCTGGATTTGGGAGCTAAAAAATGAAATTTGTCACTCGATTTAAATTTTTAGTTAAATTTATATTTTTAAAAGGCGATCAATGCCAAGAATCAAAGAATGAAACTTCTCCCCTCTTTTTAAGAGAGGGGTTAGGGGTGAGTAAAAATCCCCAAAAGTGGCGCAAAGGCGACATTACTCAAGTTTCCAATTATTATACGGTCATATCAAAGGATAGGCCATATAATATACGGTATTCAATGGAATACATATAGGCAGACAAAATATTATTTTATAAACATTAATTTCTCTTCTAGCAGTAGAAAAAATTTTAAAAAAAATAAAAAAAAATATCTCCACTGCCAAAAAATGGCAGTCATGGCCTGTATGTTTGCATCGTATTTATGATCAGACGGTACAAAAAAGGGATTTCTGCACCCTTACACAAAACTGCTGGCCAGCGGTGATGTGACAAGCAGACGGGAGATACCTGAACCCGGCGGAACCATGTAGTGTGGGGAGGCGATTGAAAAGAGAGGGGAATGAAAATTTAATTTTATAATTATGTTAAAGTTAGATAGTTTTAAATCAATTGGTACTAAAATAGGAAACGTTATCGGAGGAAAAGCTCCTTCTTCAGGTAATGATCAGCCGAAATATACCTACACTGTGGATGGTATTAATGGAAATCCTGTAAATGGTGGTGGAATTACACATGACACCGATAGTGGAAATCCCTAAAAATTAACACAAATAGGGTTGGCATTTGAAGAACAAATGTCGACCTATTTTTACTAATTTTAACAAATTTTGAAATATTTAAGATGTTTTCATTTTGTTTTTATTATATCTGTCAGTACTTTTACTTTCAGCCAAAATGTTATATCTGCAACAATAAAAGACTTTGATTCATCTTTAGATTTAGAATTTGTTTCAGTTTATAATAAAAATACTAAAAATTTTGTAGAGACTAATTCAAAGGGAAATTTTAGTTTGGAGTTTAAATTAATAACTGACACGATTGAAATTTCTTATCTCGGGTATGAAAAAAAAAGTATAGCAATAAATCAAATTAGTGCCATAATTTATTTAAAAAGATTAGAAATAAAATCAGAATTGGTTGAAATTATTGGCTTTAAAGATTCTTATCAAATTAATAGAGAAAAGAGAATTCTTAAATTTATCACAAACGACACCTTTGTTTTTTCTTTAAATAAGGTTTCAGTTGGGCTAAAAACGATGTATAATATAGAAGTTTTTAATGAATTTGGTATTTCTCAAAAAGTAATACCTTTAGACGGCTATTATAAAAAAATTGACATACTTTCTAATTGTATGAGAATGACTTATCTTAAAATTGATACGGTATGCATTCGGTTTGAATTTAACAATAATCAATTTCAGCTCATAGAGAAGTTATCACTAGATAAGTATAATCACATATTTGGGAATTGTGTTTCATATTTTGATAAAAAATTAGTATATCAGTTGTCCAAATTTAAAGGCTTAGAAAAGAGATATTTTTTAGTAGATGCTAGCAAAAATACATCCGTAATTTTTAAGGAAATAATATTAGAGGATCGTTTGAAATTATACAATGATGATTTGGGGAAAATTGAGTATGGTAAAAATATTTCTACCATGGATCTTACTGATGGTGGTCAAAATAGATTGATTAGAAACAAACAAGCTGATAGCCATTTTCTAGAAAGCGTATTTCACACAAACCATAAAAATAATTTTATTTTTCCTTTGGATTCAGGTTTAGTTATTTTTAATTATGATGAAAAATCAATAGAAATTTTGAAAAATGAAGGACTTTTAATCAAAGCGATAAATGGTGCAGAAATATTATCAAATGATCAATTTAAAAACATAATAATTCATGATAAAATTAGAAGTGAATTTTATACAGTAAAAAAAGTAAAAACTGACTACAAAATTTGTTCTATTGACATCCTTACTGGAAATGTGAAGGATTGTACATCACTAAATGTATCTTTTTTAGATCTAATTGAAGTAATAAATGGCAATGTATTTATTTTGGGGAGAAAAAACAATGTAGAATTTAATAAGCTATATTACAAAAGCATTAATTAATGATATTTGTTACTAAAAATAATGATCTCAATGCTGAACAGCTTGTTTTTTGGCTTAAAAAGTACAATATAGATGTCATCAAGTTTGATTGCTTATTGAATGCTTATGTACACATCCAAGAGAAAACAAAATCATCTAATATTGAAACAGTATTTTTTAGAGGACAAAAGATTTCATCTTTAACGATCTCAACAAATATTGATTTGTATAAATTACAGAGTCAAGAATATAAATGTATTTCCGACTATTTACAAACAAAAATTTTTGAATTAAGGGAATAGTTCAATAAAGTGTGTCTGGGTTAAAAATAATTAATAAAACAACCATGATAGGTTTTTGATGCTTCAAAACTTGTAAACAACTACCATGCTTTGTGAAATCTGTCAAGGCTGGCGACATAGGAGCCATTCATTTTAGCCTTTACTGATTTGGAACAAAGCATACCTTTGTTTTCAAGTTGAAGCATCTGTTCGACTCTTGCGCTCATACGTCTGACTTATCTGATATGTTGATTGACTACTTCTGGATATAAATACATGATTTCTCTTTGTATTGATTTCCAATTATTCGCTGTTCTCCGCCAAGATTTTTCATTGTGCATCAGGGATAGATATATCTGTTTTAGCAACGCTGTTTCCGATACCCAGGCAGCTTTGCCTTTTTTGATTTTTCTAATGATTCTATAGAGTGCCTCCCACAGGGTTGGTTGTGTATATCATCCTGCGTATGTGTGTGCCAAAGTTCATGAATGCCATGAGTTCTTCCATGATTGCTCCCATTGTTCTACTACGTATTTGTATCTTTCACCCCATTGTTCTTTGAACAGTTCGAAGGCCGATAGGGCTGCTTCTCGGTAGGTGCGCTATATACTTTCCTTAGCGAAGCTACTACTTTTTTCGCATCCTTATCGTCCACATATTTCATTGAACTTCTTACTTGGTGGACTATACATTTTTGAATAATACACTCTTGGATATTCTTCCTGGATCGTCTGTTGAAAATCCGCCAGATTATCTGTGCATATCCTGAGAATGTCTTCAACGCCTCCTTTTTCAGGTCTTGTAATACCAATCCCCAATTGTGGGCTCCCTCACTTTGGTTGATGTACAAGCCTAGTAAGTCCCTGTTGCCTGCCCAATCTACCGAATACACCGTATAAAATGCCTAATTACTATACACGCCTTCATGCCGCACCTTAAAATGTATCGCATCCAGATATACAATGGGATAAAATGATAGCAATGGCCGAGTTGCCCACGCTTCAATCTCGGGCAATACATTGTCCGTAATTTGAGATATCTTCCCCACTGATATTTCTATCCCATAGATCTTTTGTATCCAATCTTCGTACATCACTCAACAGAATTGCCTTGTGCGTATAAAGCGATGATTTGTTCATCGATGCCGCTATGGAGTTCCCTTTCTCGTTTACCTATCGAGTTCAGGCTCGAAAGTTGAATTTCTATCTCTGGGTGTGTGTACCTCCGATAGGGCCACTTTGTGTGATGACCTGTTTCTTCGTATATCCATTCCGCTTATTGCTCCCCCACCCATGTTCAATTCATCTGCTATATGATGATCGACTTCACCCTCCAACATTTTATTGACCATGTTTTGTAACAGCTCACTAAACGGACTCCCGTCTCCAAACAAGGACTCTTTTGAATAGAGTCGTTGTTTCATCCTTTCGTAAAGCGCTATCGCTTCAACTTTTTCTTTTTCTTCTTTATTCATTTTGCAAAGATAGATAGACACACTTTATTGAACAGTCTCGAATTAAGCAAAGAAAAAAAGCTAAAAGTAATTAATTATGTTTCTTCCCAATATAGCAATAAATTAATAAATCTGGAAATTGCTCAATCATTAAATTTTTCTATACCTAAGTCAAATATAATGTATCTCAACACATCTCTAACAAGCGAAAATGTGATTAATCCTAGCCAATCAATAACTAAGCCTTTTGAAAATGGATTGATTTTAGCTAATGAGAATGAATATTATCAAAGTTATACAACAAAAATCGATCAAGATAATTATCGACCAATTTTCCCATCCCTTATCCAAGAGGAAATAGAAAAGGAATTTGAAGTGAGAATGTTTATTTTTGGTAACTTGGTTTATAGTCTTGGAATCTTATCACAAGAAAGTGAAAAAACAAAAGTGGATGTAAGAAATTATGATTTTGAAAATCCTAATTATGTTTTTCCTATTCAAATGCCAAATTTATTAATTTCTAAGTGCAAAAAGCTATTGAGAAGAATGGGTTTAATGACAGGTTCGTTTGATTTTATTAAAAGTAAAACAGATGGACAATATTATTTTCTTGAAGTAAACCCCAACGGTGAGTTTGATTTATTCAATTTTTATTTAGGTGATCAAGTTTATAAAAATGTTGCCTTGGAGCTTATCAAACAAATAAAAAAATGAAAAGTATTAATCTGACTAAGGTCGATAAAAAATATTTTAATGCTAAAGAATTAATTAATTCCAATAGTGATTTACCACTTTTTACTAGGTTTTTAGTCAAAAAGCATTACAATTATGTGAAGTCTGCTGATAACAAAGGTATAAAAATAATTACTAAATACCCATATAAACCTGTTTCGACACTATAAAAAATAGGGTAAAGTAATAATTATATGTTATTTTTCTATGTATTATGTCAATTGTCAAAAGTAAATACATCAATATAATATGTTATTTAAATTAAAGCCAAGTGTTCATATCACCAAAGGTAAGTACCGAGATTTGCTTTGCGAAATTCAAACACAATACGTTTCATTTATTCCTCAATCACTTACAAAGTTCCTTAAACAATATGATGGAAAAATAGACTTAGAAACAATTGAAACTCAATACAAAGCAACAGAGTATTATGATGTATATAAGGAATATATGGATTATTTAAAAAACAATAAACTCCTTATATTTACGTCAGAAAATAAATCTGTTCAAAAAATTAAGTTTGAATATGTAGAGAAAAGTACTTTTAATACCATGATTATATACATTGATTTTAAATGCGATCATATAAGTTATGAAATATATAAGGATATAATACAAAAATATGACATCATTTCATTAGAGTTTAGGTTACTGAACTTAGCCGATATTGATAAGTATCTTAACTTTACTTCTTTATTGAACAATACAAATGTTTCAAGCATTCATTTGGTTGATTTGCAAAATTGTTTATCCAGAGATACTTGTGAATCAATTCTTGAAAAATGTATAAAAACAATTAAAATTACAAAATTTGAGTGTAATTCCGAAAGAACAGAAATTGTACAAAATAAATTTGGAGCTTATTCAATAACTTACAAAACAAGTAATATTCTTGATGCTAGATTAAATGTAAAGGTCGAAAATTGTCATGCAAACTTGAGATTTATTTCAGAATCACTGGTTAGAAATATTTATTTTAATGGAAAAATCGTCATAGGATATGATGGAAAGTTCTTTAATGACGAATTTATGGAGGGAAAAAGTTTTGGGCACATTTTGGATAGTAATATTTCGAAAGATAGCATCGGTAGTGAGTTTGATGTTTGGAAAATTTCAAAATGTGTTATTGAAAAATGTAAAGAATGTGAATTGAGAAATTTGTGTATCGATAGAAGAATCCCAAAACTTAATGAAAATGGCGGTTACTATTATGATTCTGATTGTGGATATGATCTCGAAAAAGGTCAATGGATTCAAAATTAAAACCATCCCATGCCCTTCCCATTCACCCAACAACTCGATACCATGGACTGCGGTCCAGCCTGTCTCAAGATGATCATCGATCATCATGGGCGAGTGGTATCGTTGCAAAAGCTGAGAGAGAAGTGTCATATCTCACGGGAAGGTGTTTCCTTGGCAGGAATATCTGAAGCAGCGGAGAGCTTGGGTCTGCGCACCATGGCCGTAAAGGTGACTTATGATAGTCACAGAGATCAGCCAGGATTGACAGAGTTTCCGTTACCCTGTATCGTACACTGGGAGCAGAGCCACTTTGTCGTGGTGTACAAGATCAGTAGTAGGTATGTATGGGTGGCAGATCCTGCACATGGCAAGATACGGCTGACGAAGGAACAATTTAAAAAATCATGGTGTAGCGATAGTGAGCAAGGGATAGCATTGGGACTAGAGCCGTCTCCTGAGTTTTATCAGGCAAGTGAGGTCACTACATCCAAAGGAGTATGGAGTGGCTTACTACCTTACTTATCACCATACAAGCGACTCATCATACAGTTTATGATCGGTATCTTGGTGGGATTGGTCTTTCAGGTCATGTTTCCCTTCCTTACGCAGTCACTCATCGATGTAGGTGTACAAAATCAAAATCTATCCTTTGTCTCACTTGTATTGATCGCACAGTTGGTGCTTTTTGTCAGTCAGACCTTTGTACTGTTCATACAGTCGTGGATCATCTTGCAGATCGGCAAACGGGTCAATGTCTCGCTCATATCAGATTTTCTTATCCGGCTCATGCGGCTACCCTTGGGCTATTTTGATAGTAAGAATGTAGGTGATCTCATACAACGCATTCAGGATAATAGTCGGGTAGAGAGTTTTCTCACTGGATCGGTGCTAAGTATCTTTTTTTCTTTTCTATCGGTTGTAGTATTTAGTGGTATTTTAGCAATGTATGATGCGTTGATTTTTGGAGTATTTCTGTTTTTTACTACTTTGTACATCGCATGGGTTATGATCTTTATGAAACGAAGGGCAGATTTGGATTATCTAGCTTTTCAGCAAGCATCAGACAATCAAAGTACACTCTTCGAGATGATCAATGGTATGCAGGAGATCAAGCTGCAAGGTAGCGAGCGCAAGCGCAGATGGAAGTGGATAGATATACAAGCTATGCTTTTTAGGGTTCAGTCCAAATCACTCGCCTTGCGTCAGTATCAGGACTTCGGTGCCTTATTTTTTAATAGGCTGAAAGACATTCTCATAACCTTCATAGCAGCTCGGGCAGTGATCAATGGACAGATCACCTTGGGGACACTTTTTGCTATACAGTACATCGTAGGTCAGCTCAATGCGCCATTTGATCAGTTCATCGCCTTCATACGCTCTGCGCAAGATGCCCGTATCTCACTCACACGGATGGCAGAAGTCACCGATGTCACACCAGAAGAAGATCCTACGGTACAGACAATTAGAGATATCCCACAAGAGGCGGATATTGTACTAGATAAGGTAGGATTTGCTTATTCGCCATTGTCTCCACAAGTGCTCTCGGGCATCGAGCTCACCATACCTGCTGGTAAGGTCACCGCCATTGTAGGGGCGAGTGGTAGCGGTAAGACGACGATGCTAAAGTTATTATTGGGTTTCTATCCACCCACAGAAGGCAAAGTTTCCGTAGGCAGCATCCCACTACAAGCAATCAATAAATCTGCTTGGCGGGCCAAATGTGGTACCGTGATGCAAGATGGTTATATATTTTCAGACACCATAGGCAATAATATAGCCGAGAGCGATGATGTCATCAGTTTTACCAAGCTAGATAGAGCGCTCCACGTAGCCAATATTCAAGACTTTGTCTATAGTATGCCCTTATCTTACAATACCATGATCGGAGCCAAAGGCAGCGGCGTATCGCAAGGACAACGACAGCGTATTCTGATAGCTCGTGCAGTGTATAAAGACCCAGAATATTTGTTTTTTGACGAAGCCACCAATTCCCTTGATGCTACTAACGAGCGCATCATCATGGAAAATCTAAATCAGTTTTTTCAGAGCAAAACGGTAGTCGTAGTAGCACATAGGCTTAGTACCGTAAAAAATGCAGATAATATCGTAGTGCTGGATGCAGGCAAGATTGTAGAGACAGGGACGCACAAAGATTTGGTAGATTTGAGAGGGAAGTATTGGGAGTTGGTGCAGAACCAGCTGGATCTGGAGTAGGATAATGGCATTGCAAATTTATTTGCAATATGATCATCTAGTGCCAAATAAATTTGGCACACCAATAAGAAAAAAATATATTTTATCTTTGTAATATAAAAATTGTAAAACATGGGTTAAAAACTATATCGAAGAAGATACATCTTTCAATTTTATGAGAAAGATTTAAGATAAGTATGTGTTGAGATATTTGCTACCTTTGTAATGTAAATTGTAAATACTTATGGATGTCAATGGATTCAAATCAGCTTGTGAACAAGAGTCACTGGGATTTGTGTACTTTGACTCGATTTCCAAGGCTATCTATGCTACGGATGCATCTCTGTACCAAGTGCTGCCATTGGCTGTGGCGACACCTCCAGATGAAGATAAGCTAATCAAGTTAGTCAAGCTCGCCTACAAATTCAAAATTCCTATTTTGCCCCGAGGTAGCGCTACAAGTTTAGCTGGACAAACCACAAATCAAGCACTAGTCATTGATTTTACAAACCACTTTAATGAAATTCTGGAGATCAATCCCGAAGGTCGTTGGGCCTTAGTACAGCCAGGAGTGGTGAGAGACCAATTAAATAAAGCAGTACAACATCTAAGCTTACATTTTGCGCCGGATCCTGCTACAAGTAGTAGGGCTACCATTGGTGGTATGATTGCAAATAATTCTTCCGGTACTAAAAGTATAAAATATGGGATTACCATAGACCATGTCATTGCACTGAGAGTACTATTGTCAGATGGTACCATCCTTAATACAGAGGAGTGTACCCAAGACCAGTGGACCGATATTAGCGGTAAAAGCGATAGAGAAGGTCAGATTTATACGTCATTTAGAAAGATTATTTTTGAAAATACAGAAGAAATCCGTGCCGCTTTCCCTAAGGTCATGCGTAGAGTACAAGGGTATCCGCTTGATGCTTTTGTTGATACCGAAAACTGGAACCTTTCCAAACTTTTCACTGGATCTGAAGGCACGTTGGGTATTATATTAGATGCGAAAATTAATTTAGAACCTATTCCGAAATTTAAGGCTGCTTTTACATTGCATTATGCTGATAGGATGGAAGCTATCAAGGAAGTTAAATATATGATTCCTTATCGTCCAGCAGCTATCGAAATGCTCGATTTCAATGTATTCGCCAAAAGTAAAAAACATAGAAGTTTGCGAAGCATCCATGAGAATTTGATTATTGGCGAACCAGAAGCAACTCTCTCCGCGGAGTTCTTTTGTGAGAGCAAGGATGACCTGGATGCGAGTATTAAAGACTTTACTGCCTACCTTAATAGCACATCAAAAGCCTATGCATGGCCACTACTTACCACACCACAGCAATTGGCAGATATGTGGACACTTCGAAAAAATGGTCTTGGACTGATTATGGGAGACCCTGATGGCAGAAAACCTATACCATTCATCGAAGACATGGCAGTACCTGTAGCTTATCTTGCGGACTATATTGACGAAGTATTAAAAATGTGTGATCTATATGGAGTAAAAACTATCCTGTATGCGCACGCTAGCGTAGGTGTCCTGCATGTAAGGCCTGAATTGGATATAATGGATTCAGGAGATGTACACATTATGGAACGAATTTCTAGTGAAGTCTTTCGATTGGTCAAGAAGTACCATGGCTCATGGTCAGGAGAGCATGGTGATGGACGGAATAGAGGGTATAAACTCGATGATTTTTTTGGACCAAAAGTGTACCATGCTCTTAGGCAAGTCAAAGAGCTTTTTGATCCACAATACATCCTCAATCCGGGCATAGTGATAGATGTGCCACCTATGGCAAGCCACCTGCGCTTCACACAAGGTAAAGATACCCATAAAATGGAATCCATCTTTCAGTATCGAGATGACCATTCGTTTGAAGCAAACGTCTACGCCTGTTCAGGAGTTGGCGCGTGTAGAAATACACTCGAAGGTACTATGTGTCCAACATTTAGAGCTACAAGAGAAGAAAAAGACAGTACAAGGGCGAGAGCCAATGCATTGCGATTCGGACTGCAAAAAGACTTTGATTTTGATGGGATAACAGATTCTAAAGTATTGGATGTTTTGGATCTGTGTCTATCTTGTAAAGCGTGTAAATCAGAGTGCCCCTCCAATGTAGATATGGCAAAGCTCAAGTCTGAGGTACTACAAAAAGTACACGATGAGAAAGGGACTTCCGTCAAAGAAAAATTAGTCCGTTTTCAAACAGTGATGCCTAAGTATCTTAGTGGGCTTTTGGCTCCTATGGTCAATAGTATATTGCAAAACAATGTGGCAAAAACTTTACTTGAAACCGTAGCTGGCATCGATAGGCGTAGAACCTTACCACTGTATTCAGACTATACATTTGCAGCATGGTACGCAAAGCATTATGTCCCCAAAGGCCATGCACGTACAGTGGCTTTATTTAATGATACATATATAAACTTTTATGAACCGAAAATTGGGATTGAAGCATTACGTCTCCTTGATGAATGCGGTTTTGATGTGGAGTTGGTAAACGTAGGCTGTTGTCAAAGACCTCTTATTTCAAATGGATTTCTAAAAGAAGCAAGAAAAGCAGCAATACCTTTAGTAGATGGATTAGAAACATTTATGAGTCGTGGCATTCCCATTTTGGTATGCGAACCTTCATGTACTTCTGCATTGATAGATGATATCCCAGATTTACTGGAAGATGAGGCAATCGCACAGATGCTAAAATCTCATATCTTTGCTATAGATGTTTTTTTGATAGATCAATGGAAATCAGGTGATATACAAGGTGCATTTACCACAGAGCATAATGGAATACCTTTCTTGGAACATTGCCATCAGAAAGCCCTTTTTCCATCTGCAGACGATGGGAACTTCAGAAATATGGATAATGGTTGTTGTGGCATGGCGGGCAGCTTTGGTTATGATCGCTCACACTATGAGATGTCGGCGCGCATTGCTGGGCTGACTTTGAAGGATGTAGACAAAGAAAGAATAATAATTGCCAATGGATTTAGTTGCAGACATCAGGTGAAAGACTTTGGTTCACCAAAGCCTGTACATTGGGTGGAAATCACACATTTTAAGAGAAAAAACGTGAAATAAATTGACCTTAACTATACTTTAACAGCGGAAATTAAACTTTATTTGACAGATTTTAATTTATAGCACTAAATTTGTTTTAATTTTTCAATCAAAAAAGGAATAAAATTTTTTTACTTAATCAAAAATATTAAAATGAAACAATTTTTCTTTGTGGTGTTAGTAATGTTCTCTATGGCTTTGTATGCACAAAACAATGTAGAAAAAGCTCCGGTACCGGTGCCAGTGGATGCTAAGGTAGAAAGACAGAAAGCAATTCAAGAAGTTGTAGGTGAGGCAAAACCTGAACAACCTGCTGAAGTGCCTTCAAAAGCTAAAATGGAATTTGAATCTACAACAGTTGATTATGGCAAAATTGATTATAATGCAGAGCCATTAAGACTTCTTAAATTTACAAATACCGGAACAGAACCATTAGTAATTAAAAATGCTAAAGGATCATGTGGTTGCACAGTGCCAACATGGCCAAAAGAGCCTATCGCACCTGGTCAAAGCTCTTCAATTGAAGTAAGATATGATACTAAAAGACCTGGTAGAATCTCAAAATCTATTACAATCACTACAAATGAGGTAGAAAATACGCACCATATTCAAGTTATTGGCGAAGTAGGTCCAAAACCTGAGGAATTGACTGTTCCTAAACCAGAACCAACGATCATTAAAGGGTAGTAATACACATTTAAGGAAATCATATTCTAAACCACTTGAAGTATAATTCTTCAAGTGGTTTTTTTATTTATAACAAAATATGTGTTTACATTTGTGATGTGTAAGTTGTATCTATCGTGATAAAAGTAATAAGTCGATTTATTTTGAAAATGTGGGGTTTTAGGATAACCGGCATAGACCCTGAAATAATACCCAAAAAGATTTATGCTGTGTATCCACACACATCAAATTGGGATTTTCCTCTTGGACTTTTATTGCGAAAAGCAGTACCAATAAAAGTAAATTTTATTGCCAAAGATTCTTTATTCAAACCACCATTTGGATGGTTTTTTAGATATTTGGGTGGCATTCCAGTAAATAGAAAATCATCCAATAACTTTGTCGATACCATGGTAACTATTTATAAGAAGTATGATCGAATTGCCTTTGCGATTGCGCCTGAGGGGACACGTAAAAAAGTTACTAAGTTTAAATCTGGGTTTTATTATATAGCTGTGGATGCTAAGATTCCAATAATTTTGGTGACATTTGATTATGGAAAAGGTGAATGCAATTTCAGCGAGCCATTTTATCCATCTGGAAACTATGTAGAAGACATGAAAAAAATTGTCACACACTTTCATGGTGCTAAAGGAAGAAATGATGCAGATAGCTGTAAGTTTGAGGACGAAGTAATATACAAAAATATATAATTAATGAAGACTTATTATTTTCTAGGATTTCTAATGGTTGTGGGATTAGTTTTTGTTTCAAGTCAGAATGGTGTACCCCAGCCAGTAGCTGGAGCGCCAGGTGATGCATCTGCTTCCTGTAAATTCTGTCATAGCAGCGCTGGAAACTATACTACGTCTGTGATGTTGACACTTTTAAATAAGGATTCTCTGGAGGTAAATCAATACATTCCTGGAGAATCTTACAAAGTCAAACTGAATGTTTCTGGTACAAATAGTCCTAAATCTTATGGTTTTCAAATGGTAGGGCTCACATCAGGAACCAATTTGGATGTTGGTACTTGGTCAAATTTAGGATCAAAAGTACGCACACAAACGATAACTGTCAGTGGAAAAAAGAGAAATTATCTTGTACAGAGTGCACCAAATACGGTTGGACTATTTGAAGCTGTTTGGAAGGCACCTGACACAGATCAAGGCGACATTGTTTTCTATTTTGCAGGGTTGTCTGTAAATTTGAATGGCAGAGATAGTGGAGATAATCATGCAAACGGTACAAAGACATTTATGTCAAGTTTGTCAGACAGTGAAGATGATATTTCTGAAAATAAAATAAATCTATGGCCGAACCCTGTCGTTGAAGAGTTGAATATTTCTGAAAAATTGCCTTCAATTTATACTGTTTTTAATGATTGTGGTCAAAATTTGATGTCTGGCCATCTACTAAATCAAAAGATAAATGTAAGTCATTTGAATAGAGGAAATTATTATCTTATCCTCACAAATGCAAACGGAATTAAGTCCTATCCCTTTATGAAAATCTAAAAATCTGATTAAAATCATATTAAAATTTGATTCAGATCATTCCTTTACTCACGAAAAATGTCGACTTTTATCCATTTAATTCAAATAGTTATGGCCAGTAAAAAGTTGAAAGAAGTAACACAAAATATGGAATCCGTCTTCGATGGTGAAGAAAAAGTAAGCATTGCAGTAGATAATGGCGATATCACAGGAGGGAACACTCCTTCATCAGCTAAGGTAAATGCAGTATCAAAACGGATACGCGCAAAAATGAATGGCCATGCAGCAGCTTTAAGCGATAAATTGAATAAGTCGCAGAATAACAGAGAAATAGCGCAAAATTTTCTAAGTAGTTTTCCTAGTTCGGAGAGAAAGGATTTATTAGAAATTCTTTTGAATGAGACTAGTGATGAGCTAAAGAGAAAAATTAATCATCCAGATAATGAATTAGTCAAGAATTGGCAAACCGGCGGCGGTTATCCTTATAAATATTTGATGTCTCGTAAGAATTATGAGTTTCAAAAATATAATCTTCAAGTGGAATTGTTAAAACTGCAAGCTTGGGTGAAACAAACGGGTGCAAGAATTATCATTTTATTTGAAGGAAGGGATGCTGCAGGAAAAGGAGGTACGATAAAAAGAGTAATGGAGCACCTAAACCCTAGGGGTGCACGTGTGGTAGCCCTTGAAAAACCTACTGAAGAGGAAAGAGGACAATGGTACTTTCAGAGATATATCAAGCATTTACCTACTAGGGGTGAAATAGTATTGTTTGACAGATCATGGTATAATAGAGCAGGTGTAGAGAAAGTTATGGGATTTTGCACGGATGAAGAATATCAGGAATTTATGCGACAAGCTCCAGAATTTGAAAGAAACTTGGTAAGAAGCGGCATTATTCTGTTTAAATTTTGGTTTAGCGTAAGCAAAGAAGAACAAAGGAGAAGGTTTATTGATAGGGAGAACCATCCATTAAAACAGTGGAAATTATCTCCAATAGATAAAGCTTCATTAGATAAGTGGGAGGATTACACATATGCAAAGGAGAAAATGTTTTATTATACAGATACATCAGATGCTCCGTGGACTGTGGTTAAATCTAATTGTAAGAAGAGGGCAAGACTGAATGCTATGCGATATATACTGCATAAGGTAAATTATGATAATAAAAATGGAAAATTACTGGGCAAAGTTGATCCATTAATTGTAGGGAGGTCTAATGTAATATATGAGAAAGGAGAAACACTTTGATTTCAAATGCGGATAGATTTGTAAAAATTGCATTGCATAATATGTTTGGTGGACTACAAAAAAAAATTACAAAAAAAATGTAAAAAATTTTATATTATAAAAAATAATAATATCTTTGCCGGTACAAACCTAGTGATTTAAAGACACTTAAGTGCTCTGTTCGGAATAATAGAATCTAAATGATGCTTGATTTCAAGTTATCAATGATTTAATTATTTCAAAATGAGCGAAATACATATTTATTTATTTTCAATTGTATTCATATCCTTAGTGTGTGGCACACAAAGGACTTTAGGTATTTTCCCACATTTTATTTTATATATTATATCATCTGCAATAATGATAATTGGATTGGCATATTTACAACACAATAAATTTCTATCTTATGTTTAACAGGCCTCCCTTATATGAAAGCGTTAATTCAATAAGTAAGCCTCCTAGAGAGGGAATTTGTTTCTTAAAATCACTTAATCTCAAAGTAATGAAAAGTATTTTACAATCATTTATTTTCCTTTTCCTATTTTTGATAGGAACAGCGGATCTATGGGGGCAGTGTAGTATCACTTCTGCAACAGTTTCAGCAGTATCATGCCAAAGTCATAGTACTGATTCGCCTGACGATGATGCAGTCCAATTTAATCTGAATGTTGCGGCTACCTCAGGTAGTACGCAGGGCTTTTGGATTGATGTGAGTGGTGGCACTACGGTCTCGCCTCAAGAAGGGACGTATGGTTCAACTTTTGCCGTAGTACTTGGAAACGGGACTGCTGGTAGTGGCTCAAGTTACACTCTGACATTAACAGACAAATCTGATTTGTCTTGTCAGCGTACTGTTGTTGTGGGTCCACAAGGAAGCTGTAGCGCTGGTTGTTCTACTCCAGTTCAGTTTATTTGTGACACTCCTGGTAATCCTGGACCACAATCAATTACACTGACAGCAACTGGTGGCCTAACAAATGTTCAGTGGTACAACGAAGCCGATGTAAACATTGGTTCAGGTCAGCTGGTAGTTACAACACTTACACCAGGAATGTCTGATGGCTCTGAAATTTTCAGATATGAGGCGACTGATGGAAGTGGTTGCCTAGTCTCATTATGTTGCCCAATTACTGTTCAAACTCAGGATTGTGGCTATTTAGATCTAGCCTTGATTAAACAAAAGAGTGATAATTTACCGGTATCTATCGGGCAGACTGTTACGTTTAATATTCAAGTCTGCAATCAAGGTACAGACCCAGTGACGAGCGTTAGTTTGATTGACTATGTTCCATCGGGGTTCACGTTTAGTCCAAACAATGGATGGACTGCATCAGGATCTAATGCCATAAGAACTTTAACTTCTGGTAGTGGTCTTCCTGCAGCAGGTCTCGCAGTAAATACTTGTGTGACTGTTCCATTACAATTAGTTGTAAATAGCACCATTAATACCACTAATGTCCTTAATGTGGCTGAAATCACAGTTGGTACGGATAGTAGAGGAAGAACAGATGATATTGATAGTACTCCTGACAGTACTCCTACAAATGATGCTGGTGAAAGCGTAGGCACACCGAGTGATAACGTTTTAACTGGTGATGGTACAGGTACGCCAAACGGTACTGACCCTGTTACTGATGAAGACGATCATGACCCTGCCACAGTAAGAATTGTGGACTTAGCATTAATAAAAGAAATAGTAACCCCAGGTCCTTATGCTTATGGACAGCCTATCACTTTTAGAATTACTGTTGAAAACCAAGGTAATGAAACAGCGACTAATATCGTTGTTTCCGATTATGTGCCTGCGGGTTTCACATTTACTTCTAATAATGGGTGGATAGGATCTGCTCCTTTAATCACGAGAACCATCGGCGGACCATTAGCTCCTGGTGCAACTACCACAATAGATTTGGTATTGACACCGCAAGCTTCGTCCGTTGCTGATGCATGGTTGAACAAAGCTGAGATAAGCGCTTTCAATGATGCAGCAGGCAATCCAATTGGTCAATATGATATCGACAGTGATCCAAATCAAGATCCAAATGATGACGCAGGCGGTCTTCCAGAAAGCCCGGCTGATAATTATTTGGGTGGTGATGGTACTGGAACCCCTAATTCTGGTACGGATACTACTGACGAAGATGATCATGACCCAGCATTGGTAGAAATATTTGATTTAGCTCTAACAAAACTCTTGACCACATCCGCACCATATACCTATGGGCAAACTCACAGTTATACCATTACTGTGGTAAATCAAGGAAATGTTACAGCTACGGATATTGCAGTAAATGATTATATCCCTCAGGGATATTCGTTCGCTCCTAACAATGGCTGGACAGGTGGTCCTAGTACAATTGGCAATATAATTTCGGGCCCATTGGCACCGGGAGCCTCTGCCACTTTAACTTTAGACTTGACATTTGAATCGGTTTCTGCATCTACATCACCTAAGACTTGGGTGAATTATGCTGAAATCGCTTCTGCCGAGGATGAAAGTGGAAATCCAGCATTTGATGCGGATAGCACCCCAGGTAGCAATGGTACAAACGAAAATAATGTGCTCCCTAATGGTCCTGGTGATAATGATACTGCAAGTACATCTGATACAGGTGTCGGCAGTCAGGATGATCACGACCCTGCAGGGCCAAAAGTGTTTGACTTGGCACTTAGGAAGACAAAGGAAACAGCCCTTCCTAGTTTCAGCTATGGACAGACAATAATGTATAAAATTGAAGTATTCAATCAAGGTAATATACCTGCAACAAATGTTGAAATCACAGACTATTTACCATGTGGTTTAGAATTTGATGCTTCATCAGTAACAAATACTGGCTGGGCATTATCAGGTAACAAAGTGACTAAAACTTTCACAGGAACTCTTAATCCTGGTCAAAGTACAAGCATTTTCCTTGACCTGATAGCAAGAGAGTGTTATACTAATCCTGATAATGCTTGGACAAATTATGCCGAAATATCTATGGCAGATGATACGGATCCTAATACAGTTGCAATGCCTACGGATATTGATAGTACTCCTGATGGTACCAATGGAAATGACCCTGGTGGAGTTCCTAATTTTGGAAATTACACTAGCGGTACAGATGATACCATAGATAATGAAAACGGTGATGAAGATGATCACGATCCAGTGAAGATTGAAATCTTTGACCTTGCGCTTCGAAAAGTATTGACAACCAATGCTCCTTATAGCGTAGGACAAACCCTGACTTTCAACGTAGAAATCCATAACCAAGGTAATGTTACAGCTACTAATATGGTGGTGAGTGATTACATCCCTGTAGGTTATGATTTCGATGATAATAATGGCTGGACAGGTGGTCCAACTGTTGCATCAGTAACCATAGCAGGCCCATTAGCACCAGGAGCAAGTGTAACTGTACCATTAGAGCTCATTCTACTACAAAATGGTGGTGGTGCAGGTGCTTGGGATAATTATGCAGAAATTACTTCGTCGCAAGATGATAGAGGTAATAATAGAAATGATGATGCTGATAGTGTATCTGATAATAATCCTGGAAATGACAATCCGGTTCAGCCAGGAGATCCAGATGATAACAATATTATGGGCGGTGGCCCGAATGCATCAGAAGACGAAGATGATCATGATCCAGCAGCACCACAAATTGTGGATATAGCATTAAGAAAAACAACAGTAACTACTGGTCCATACACTTACGGTGATGTCGTCAGCTTCAATGTAGAAGTCATTAACCAAGGTAATGTGGACTTATCTGATATTGATGTTGTGGATTATATTCCATGTGGTTTTGAATATGTATCAGGTAGCCAGACATGGGTTCTTAATGGAGCGCAGGCACAAACAAACCTACCAGGTGTTCTTGTGGCTGGTACTTCTACTATTATAAGGATAGACTTACGCGTGAAGCCTTGCTCTACTCCTAATGCATGGCTAAACTATGCAGAAGTTCGTAATATGGAAGATACTAACGGTAACACAATGAATAATGCAGATATCGATAGTACTCCTGATAATACCAATGGCAATGACGATGGTGGTTCTCCTGAAAGTCCAAATGATGACTTTGTGGATGGTAATGGTAAAGATCCTGGTGGTTCACCTGGAGATACTGGTACAAATATTGACGAAGATGACCATGACCCTGAATTAATCAGCGTCTTTGATTTGGCATTGCGTAAGACATTGGCCACAGCTGGACCATTTACTTATGGACAACCTATGACATTTAATATTGAAGTAATAAATCAAGGTAATACTACTGCTAGAAATATCGTAATCAGTGATTATATTCCTTCTGGTTATTCGTTTTCAGGTGCATTGAATCCTACTTGGAGCGGTGCGGCACCTACTGTTACTACAACTATAGCAGGCCCACTTGCCGCAGGTGCTTCTACAACGGTTTCTATAGTGTTGAATCTCGAGATGTCCGCAGATGTAAATGCTTGGGATAACTTCGCTGAGATCACCACTGCTACGGACAATAATGGAAATCCTGTAACAGACGCTGATAGTACTCCGGATGGAAATCCATCAAATGACCCTGGAGGGCAAATAGAATCTCCAGCTGATGACTTTGTAAATGGTAATGGTACAGGTACTGTTGGTGACGGTGTGCCATCTACTGACGAAGATGATCATGATGGATCAAGACCAAGAATAGTGGATATTGCTTTAAGAAAAACAAAAAATCCCGCTACTCCTGGCCCATTCAGATATGGTGACATAGTGAGTTTTGATATCCAATTGACAAACCAAGGTAATGTCACACTATATGATGTGGATGTCGTAGATTATATCCCGTGTGGTTTTAGTTATGTCAGTGGTAGTCAGCCTTGGTCCGTAAGTGGTACACAAGCATCCACTGTATGTGTCGGTTCTTTGGTTCCAGGGCAAACGAAAACTCTTAGAATAGACATGAGAGTTCAGATGTGTAATGGAGCAAATCCTTGGACCAATTATGCTGAAGTGAGAGCAATGGAAGATTCAAATGGGACAAATATAGGCTCTGAAGACATTGATAGCACCCCAGATAGCAATAATACAAATGATCCTGGTGGAATGCCTGAAAGTCCAGCTGATGACTTTATTGATGGAAATGGAACTGGCTCAGTTGGTGATGGAGTTGCTGCTACTGATGAAGATGACCATGATCCTGAATTTGTTCAGGTATTTGACTTAGCTCTTCGTAAATCTTTATCTACAGGAGCTCCATATACATATGGTCAAAATCATGTTTATACCATTGAAGTTTTCAATCAAGGTAACGTAAATGCATACGATATTGAAGTTCAGGATTATATTCCTGCTGGATACTCTTTCAATGGAGCAGTAAATCCAGGATGGACATTGACTGGTACTACTGCTAGTTATGTAATATCTGGGCCTTTAGCTCCAAATGCAAGTACAACTGTGCAAATATCACTGACGTATACCATGACAAATGGTGGTGTAAGGGATTGGATCAATTACGCAGAAATTGGTTCTGCTGATGACGATCAAGTGCCTTCAAATACACCTCCGACAGATGCAGACAGTACTCCTGACAGTAATACACCTTCAGAAAATGCTGTGACACCAGGTAGTCCAAATGACAATGTCATAACTGGTGGTGGCACGAATACAGGAGAAGATGAAGATGATCACGATCCTGCTGGACCAAGTTTCTATGATGTCGCTTTACGTAAGACAACTACTGCAACAGGTCCATTTAGTTACGGTCAGATAGTGAAATTTGATATAGAAGTCATAAATCAAGGTAATTTACCTGTAAGAAATGTAAGAGTTATCGACTACATACCTTCAGGATTTACTGGATCTGCGATAGCATCAAACTTCCCTACTTGGACATTTGGTCCTACAAGTGCAACTACGATCATTCCTGCTACTTTACAGCCAGGTCAAAGCACAATGGTAAGCATATACCTTCAAGTAGTGCCTACTACCAATGCGGTTTCTGGTTGGGATAATTATGCTGAAGTGTATCAATTTGAGGACACTTCTGGAAATAATGTAGGTAATGATGATGTGGACTCAACTCCTGATACAACTCCAACCAATGATCCAGGTGGACAACCATATAGTCCAGCTGATGACTTTGTTGATGGAAATGGCACAGGAACTCCAGGAGACGGAGCGCCTTCAACAGATGAAGACGATCACGACCCTGAAAGAATAGAAATCATTGATTTAGCATTAAGAAAGAGTCTTGTGACAGCAGGTCCTTATGCTTATGGCGATTTACTTCAGTTTAATATCGAAGTATTCAATCAAGGTAATGAGCCAATGAGAAATACCCAAATCACGGATTATATCCCTGCTGGATTTACTTTCAACTTGGCAGATAATCCTGGTTGGACAGGTGCTGCACCAAATCCAACTTACGTTATTGCAGGCCCTCTATTACCTGGTGCCAGCCAAATGATTACCACTTACCTCAGAGTTCAACAAACCACTGGTGGGGAGAAAGATTGGATAAATTATGCTGAAATCACAGATACTTATAATAGTAATTTAGAACCAAGAAATACTTGGGATATCGATAGTAATCCTGCTAGTAACGGTACTGCAGAAAATGCTGTTGAACCGGGAGATCCTGCTGATAATAATATCACAAGTCAAGATAAAGGAGGAGAAGAAGACGATCATGACCCAGCGGGTATTGAAATCTTTGACTTAGCTTTATTTATGATAAATGATACCGACATTTTGGAAGATTATGGTGATAATGTAGTTCAGACTATAACAGTTTCCAACCAGGGAAGTATTGCTAGTGACGGATTTGATGTTACAGTATATGTACCAGAAGGATATACTTTTAGTACCACTAGTAACCCAGGTTGGACTGATAATGTCAATGGTACTGTTACATATGTATCTTCTGAGTACTTAGAACCTGCCCAATCTGTTCAATACACTCTAAATCTAACTGCCGTACCTACTAAAAAAGAAGATGGCTGGTTGGTTTATGCAGAGATTAGCAAAGACAATAGCGTTGATCCGAGTGTAACTACTGATATCGACAGTAGGCCTGATGCCACTAGAAACAATGATTCTGGTGGAGCAGTAAATACTACTAGTGATAATGTAATCACGGGTATCGGAAGAGATAGAAATGGCAACATGACATCTACATTCCAAAGCACTGGTGCTAATACGGATGAAGATGATCATGACCCAACTGTTATTAGAGTATTTGATATGGCATTGTACAAACAATTGGTTACGGCTGGACCATATCAATACGGAGATACACACGAATTTAAAGTATGTGTTGTCAATCAAGGAAATCAAGTGATGCAAGACATTCAAATCACAGATTACTTACCTACAGGATATACCTTCAATACAGGAGCAAATACTGGATGGAGTGTGTCTGGAAGTAATTTAGTGAGAACGATTGCTGGCCCAGTTGATGTGTGTGACACCATTTGTGTGAGCCTATTCTTGGACTTCAATATGACAACTGGTGGTGTGAATAACTGGATAAATTATAGCGAAATCACAAGTATGGAGGATAATACTGGTACGGTAAGAGAAGACGTAGATAGTACTCCTGGTAGTGATGGCCCAGATGAAAGAGATGTATATCCATCAGATCCTGCTGATGATAACACTACATCTACTGATGAAGGTGGAGAAGAAGATGACCATGACCCGGCTGGGCCAAAAGTCTTTGACTTAGCACTATTTATGGTAGATGATACAGATATTCTGGAAGATTATGGTGATGATGTGACACATACTATCACAGTAACAAACCAAGGAAATATCGCTTCTAATGGATTTACAATTACAGATTATATACCTGCTGGATTCAAAATCAACGCAGCAGATAATCCTGATTGGATAAACAATGGAGACGGTACAGTAAGTTTTGTTTCTACTGAATTATTAGAACCAGGTGAAACAGTACAATATACTTTAATCCTTGAAGCACAACCTACAAAAGTGCCTAATGGTTGGGTCAACTATGCTGAAATCAGTGATGATAATAGTGTTGATCCTTTAGCCACAGTAGATATCGACAGTAGGCCAGATGTTACAAAAACAAATGATGCAGGTGGTGCTGTAAATACAGCAAGTGATGATGTAGTCACAGGTGTTGGTGTAGACAAAACAGGTACTGTGACAGCTCCATTTGGAAGTACTAACCCTGCAACAGATGAAGACGACCATGACCCAACAATGATTAGGGTATATGATATGGCATTATTCAAATCACTTAAAACGGCAGGGCCATACAAGTATGGTCAGGTGTTAGACTTTGATGTATGTGTAGTCAACCAAGGTAATCAGGTAATGACTGATGTAGCCGTGGTAGATTACTTACCTGCAGGTTTTGAATATGTAGCAGCAAACAATACTTCTGGCGCTTGGACAGTTTCAGGTTCTAACTTGACGGCAAATATTGCTGGGCCGATAGCAGTATGTGATACCGTCTGTTTACCATTGAGATTGACAGTACGTCAGACCACTGGTGGTGAGAAAGATTGGATCAACTATGCTGAAATCACTGGAATGGAAGATGAAAATGGCACTCCACAGGATGACGTTGACAGTACTCCTAGTAGTGATGGTCCAGACGAAAGGGCTGTTGAACCTAATGATCCTGCTGATGACGATACCACAAGTATCGATGAAGGCGGAGAAGAAGATGACCATGATCCAGCTGGTATAGAAGTATATGACTTGGCACAAAGGAAAGTAACCGTGGCGCAAGGACCATTTAAATATGGTGATATCGTCAAGTTTACTTATGAAGTCTTTAACCAAGGTAGCATACAAGCAAGTGACATACAAGTTACAGATTATATCCCATGTGGATTCCAATACGTTCAAGCTTCAAATGATATACTAGGATGGACTTATGATATTTCCTCTGGAAATGCCACTGTCACATTACCAAATGCTTTAGTGCCTGGTGCTAGTACTTCTATAGATATTTACTTACAAGTGAAACCTTGTATTGAAAATAGTACTGATGCGTGGACTAATATAGGAGAAATCACAGGAGGTGATAGTGATGATCCAAATGAGCCGCCTACCGATATTGATTCAGATCCTGATGACGATCCTACCAATGATCCTGGAGGAGAACCAGATGGTCCAAATGATGACGTAGTAGATGAAGACCCAGATCTTCCTGGTGATGATGACGAGGATGATCAAGATCCTGAGAGAATTGAGGTAGTGGACTTAGCCCTTAGAAAAGTTATGGTCACACAAGGCCCGTATTCTTACGGACAGACAATAGACTTCAATATTGAGTTGTTTAATCAAGGTAACGTGACAATGACAAATATCGAAGTAGTAGATTATATTCCACAAGGTTTTGATTTTGATCCAGCACTCAACCCTGATTGGCAAGGTACATATCCTTCGGTTTATACCATAGTGAGCGGACCTTTGGCACCAGAAGCAAGTACAGTTGTAAGCATTAAACTTAAATTAGTACAAACTACGGGTGGTCCAAGTGTCTATACAAATGGTTCAGAAATTACAGGTATGGATGACGAAAATGGTGTTCCACGTGATGATGACGATGCTGACAGTACACCTGATATGGATCCAGATAATGATAATCCAGTGACTCCTGGAGATCCTAATGACGATGTTGTCGATGAAAGTCCTAATGATCCAAATACTCCATCTGATGATGATGAAGATGATAGTGATCCTGCTGGTCCTAAAATCTTCGACCTTGCATTGAGGAAAACACAGCAAACAGCATTGCCAAGCTTTAGTTACGGTCAGACAGTAGCGTATCAAATTGAGATTTTCAATCAAGGTAATATTGATGCAAAAGATGTCGTTCTTGTAGATACTTTACCTTGTGGACTAGAATTTATCAGTGATTCTCCAGTAAATGCAGGCTGGGTTTATAATCCTGCTACTAGGGAAGCTAAGATGACATATCCTAATGTAGTCATAGCTGGTACTTTAGCAAGAGTTTCTATAGAAACCAAAGTGGTGCCATGTTATGAAAATGTTGCAACTGCTTGGACCAACTGGGTAGAAATAGAATCTGCTGATGATACGGATCCGAATACACCGAATCCTCCTACTGACATAGATAGTGACCCAGATGGAGATAATACTAATGATGAAGGTGGACAGCCTAATACGCCAGAAGATGATGAAATCAACGGTGATCCAGGCAATCCAAACAACCCTGATGCTCATCAAGATGAGGATGACCATGACCCACATCAGATCGAAGTATTTGACCTTGCTTTGAGAAAAGTAGTGGATGATAGAGGTCCATATATGATTGGGGAGACGGCAACTTTCAGATTGAAAGTGTATAACCAAGGTAATGTTCCTGCTGTAAACATAGTACTTAATGATTATGTGAGAAGTGGTTTCAGCTTTAATCCTGCTACAAACCCAGGATGGACACTGACTACGGCGGCAACTTCATCTAATGAAGGATTGCTCAATTACACAGTATCGTCTAGATTGATGCCAGGTGATAGTATCATTGTACCACTAAATCTTGAGATTACTTTGGATGAAAATCCAAATGTACTAGACTGGTGGAACTATGGTGAAATAGGTACGGCACAAGATACATTGGGTAACAATAGATTTGATGATGCAGATAGTACACCGAATTCTGACACACCACGTGAAAACGAAGTGGAACCAGATGGTCCATGGGATAACGTGATAGATGGTAATGGTCCAAACTTTAATGAAGATGAAGATGACCATGACCCTGAAAAAGTGATTGTAGTAGGTGGACTTGGAGATACAGTTTGGAAAGATATTGATGGTGATGGTATTCAAGAACCTGGTGAACCTGGAGTAGAAGGCGTAATTGCTACACTTACAGATTGCGAAGGTAATGTGCTTGCAACTCAAGTTACTGATGCCAACGGATTCTATTTCTTCAACAACTTAATACCAGGCAACTATCAAGTACACTTTGATATCAGTGCATTGCCTAAAGGATGTGCATTCACTTACCAAAATGTAGGTGGTGATGATGAAATAGACAGTGATGTCAATCTAGAAGGATATGGTCCATGCACATACATCACAGGTGGGGAGTTTGACAGTACTTATGATGCAGGATTACTAATCCTTGCTGCCATAGGAGACTATGTATGGCATGACCTTAATGGTGATGGATTACAAACTCCTGGAGAACCTGGAATACCAGGTGTACAAGTAAATCTTTACAAAGGTGATGGTACTTTCGTATCATATATGTTTACTGACAATAACGGTTATTACTTGTTTGATTTCTTATATCCTGGTGATTATTACTTGAAATTCACAGCACCGCAAGGTATGGATCTTACCTTCTACAACAGAGGTGATGATGCCAAAGATAGCGACGTAGATGGAACACATGGTGAAGGTACTACACCTACCACCACATTATCACCTGCTGAGAGAGATATGACATGGGATGCAGGTTATTATTTCTGTATTCCGATTGGAGACTTAGTATGGTACGACATAAATATGAATGATGTCTGGAATACCAACGAAAATGGTATCAATGGATTGAGAGTCAATTTGTGGAGAAACCACTGGGGAACATGGGTTATATGGGATTACACCTTAACAGGACACAAACCAGATACCCCATCAGATGACGGATATTGGAAATTCTGTGCTCCTCCAGGTGAGTACTATGTGGAAGTAATAATGCCTCCATTAGGATTAGTGAGAGCGAGACCAAACATAGGCTCAATTGAAGAGATTGATAGTGACATTACCAATGCAAATGGTCTTACTACTACTAATAAATTCAGTGTGCTTTCAGGTCAGGAAAAATGTGACCTTGGAGCAGGATTCTATCCTCAAGCACAAGTGGGTAATTTAGTGTGGAATGATACCAATGCCAATGGTATTCAAGAAGCAAGTGAGCCAATAGTCTCAGGTGTGTTAGTACAAGCTGTTGTAGCAGCTACTGGTGAAGTGATGAGTGAATCAGTGACTGATATAGATGGTACTTATAAACTTGAAAATATTGAAAAAGCTGATGTTTACATCAGATTTGCTCCACCTGCAGGATACGGTGCCACAGTTGCTAGAGTGACAGACGACACAAGAGATAGTGACGTTGACCATTCATATGGTGCAAATACCACTAGATTATTGTCAATGCAACCATCAATGGAAAACTTTAACATTGACATGGGTGTAGTATTCGGGGTATTGCCAGTAGATTGGTTAGACGTAAGTGCAGTACGAGAAAATGATACACATATTGTGAGTTGGAGTACTGCTAGAGAAACAAATGTTAGCCACTATGTAGTAGAGAGAAAATTGGATGGACAAAATGACTTTGAAGCACTTCCTGAAAAGGTTGAAGCAAAAGGTAATACAAATCTCAATACTCACTATAATAAAGTGGATGTAGATGTCGCTAAACTTGGTGTATATGTTTATAGGGTTAAGCAGGTTGATTTTGATGGTAAATTTACTTATAGCCCATTGGCAAGAGTAATTCACATTGGAGAAACTTCTATCGGATTATATCCTAACCCTGCTAGAACAAGTACATCTCTAGAAGTGACATTGAGTGATGACGCTGAGATTAAAATTGAAATATATGACGCTGCATCTAAGTTAGTAAGAGTTATAGAAACTCCAGCTAAAACAAAAGCAGGATATCATGTATTCCCAATTGACATTGAGAGTATTCCGGTTGGTGTTTACAATGTGATTGTCAACATCAATGGAGTCGATACCACTAAGAAATTGATTAGAATAGAATAATAATCTAATTTTAAATTGAATGCATATTACAGCCGATCAGAATGTCTGGTCGGCTGTTTTTGGTTTTTTATGTTACCAAAAATCAACTACCTTGCCACTAAAGCTTAAACCAAAAATCAACATAAGAAATTTTGCTGTAAGGAAATTCTACTTCATTTCTATTTCTGTACTCATTTTACTGTCATCATCGTAGTTATTACTCGTTTGAAGGAGACAAATTCCGAGCTTCACAGCTATTTCTTTCACTACAAAGTCTAATGTTGAATAAAGCTTAAAAGTCTAATCCAAAGGAGAAATGCCATTTCGGTGCTATGCGCTGTCTTGTGTCTATTCCCCAAGCTCTGTCAATTTTTACAAAATAACCTAATATCATGGTTCTAAAACCACATCCGTAGGACATCACTATGGGATCTCTGAAGTATGTGACATCTAGCTGTATAAGAGGAGGCGCAACAATTTGCACTTGGTTCAGCGGATTATCATCGCTATATGGAGAAGCACCATACCAGGCCATCCCCGCATCAAAAAAGCCCGTCAACTGCATATGTCTTATGAATGATGAACCTCTGTATCTTCCAAGAAAATATTGCATAAAAGGAATTCTCAATTCAGCATTGGAAAGAGTAAAAGTAGATCCATTCCGAATATTATTATCGAAGCCGCGCATTTGATATCCATTAACTTTATATGCAAATCCTATTTCATTATTTATTGGAGTCGTTTCATCAAACTTCTGGAAAACTGCATTCTCAACTCCTCCAATGTAATATAAAATTTTTTCAGAACCCAAAGTAGTAGCTCCAACTATCCTCAGTGCTAAGACTGATCTTTTGAAAACTGAAAAATAATGTCGAGCATCAAATCCTAAAACGGTTGTGAATCCTTCCGACGGTTTTAATGAGAAGCCATCAGTGAGTTTCAAATTGAATCTATTTATTGCTTCAATAAAAAATTTATATCGCGTGCCAATTCTTAAATTATGTTGCTCTTCATAAGAATTGTCAAATACATATTCTATCTTCAAAGAAAGTCGTTGTTCATTTTGGTTTGCAGAAGTAAAAGTGATTGGATCTGTGCTAAAAAATTGAAGGCGATCATGTCTCAATGATGATGTCAATCGTACACTTCTATAAATGTTTAGCGGATATTTCCATTGGTATAATCCAAGTAATGTGCGTTTATTTGTCTTTGAAGGGATATTAGCATTCGGAGATATGTTATTATCGTAAGTGGTTGTTTTTCTATATACTGCTATTCTTTTATCAATCCTCTTTCTATTATTATCAAGGACAGCAAACATCTCAGACCCATTGAATGTTGTCGGAATTCGAAGTCCTAATTCTACTTGATAATCCTCATACAAGTCTTTGGCCTTGGCTTTGAATAAAATACCCATTTGCGTAGTCAATAATTGAGGTTTGTCGCTCGTGTAAGATTCCAATCCTTCAAAAAGGATATCATTGTCCAATTTTGTAGAATAATCTATGATCGAGAATGGAAGATTTACAGGAGTAATTCTGCTATTGTGAATGGGTTCATTTCTGACACTAGGTGCTTCTTGTTGTGTTGTCTTTATGGATATTTCAAGTAAAGGTAAGTCGATTTTTATATCATTTTTTTTATTTAAAATAGGTTTACCAAATCGTGATTGAAAATGATAACCATACTGCATCGTGTCACTTTTTGGAGTTTGTAAAAATAATTCATTTACCTGTTCCACTTCTAGTGCGGATTGTTTGAAAGGTGTGAATTGTGGTTTTCCTATTTGAGCTTGATGCAAGTCAGAAATACTAAAAATTTGACTACGATCAGAAATTCTGAAAGTATAGTAGGCTTTATTATTAAATGATATTGTATATGATATGATAGGTCTGTCTGTATCGGAGACAAATGCCTTTTCAGATGAAGAGAGATTGATGTTTTCAATATTCACAATGCCACTTTGATCCGAAAGATAATATAAATTTTTACCTGATATGATTGGTTTAGTTTCATTTATATCAGGTGTATTGGTTAATTGAATTAATGTGTTTGAATCATCAGGCTTGAAATACAGATCAAACGTTCCTATCGGGGGAATTGAATCATAATATTGCGATACTTTAAACTTAGAATTTCTATTGGATGAAAACAAAATACCCTTTTGTCCTTGGTACTCAGTGTATGTTGCATCTAAATCATCGAATGGATCTGATAGGATAGGAAAATGATTTCTATTCTTTGTTTTATAATAGTAAAGATCTGAAAAACCATTTTGATTTGCAGAAAATATATAGTCTTCATCATTTACTGGTGAGATGGAGTAAACCCTTTGGAAATCAGTGGGCAATAATTGTTCAATCATTTCATCTGAATGGACATCATACACTTTCAAATATAGCACATCGTACTTTTCAATGATGAAAGTCAGTTTTCTACTATCTACAGACCATGCATATAGGGGATAGTTATAATCTGTTTCTTGAAGTAGATTTTTATAACCAATGTTTTGTAAAACAGTTTCTTTGTGGTTCTGAAGATTTCTAAGCCGAATCTGAATTTTACCCTTATCATTGGTTGTGTACACAAGAAATCGACTGTCTGGACTGACACAGAGAGAAGGGATTAATTTTTCACTGATGGATTTTTTAAGGATTAATTTTTGATCTTGAGGGATGTGATTTCTTTCTTTTTGAAAATAGTCCTTGTAATAATCAAACCATTCTTGCATTAAATCATCAAAACTAACACCAAGTATATAATCAAATGCTGAGATATTGCCCCTATTTATTTTTGCGAGATATAATATATTTGGAATATTGGATTTACCATAAGTTTGATCTATAAAATACCAAAAACTATGTCCAGCTATTCTTGGATATTCTTCCGATATTTTTTTAAATTGAGGATGTTTTTTATTTTTAAACCATAATTGTCTTAAAGCATTTTCTGAATCCATGTCCCAATGTGATGCACTATACTGCACTATGCCTTCAGAAAACCAAGGAGGAATATTGATTAATGATGAGTTTTTTAGGACTTCTTGAAAGCCAGTACCATACATCATATTATTAAAGTAAACTTGCGCTGTGCCTTGTCTAATCAACTTACGAAGGTGTTGATGATCTCCATCAAAATAGACTAACATTTTATTGCCCACTACTTTTATCTCACCATCCTTACCCAATAAAAATTCTTCATTACCAATGTTGGATTGTTGGAGATCTGCAATGTCGGTAAAGACTAGAATCTCAATCTTATCATTGATTTTATGCTCTAGTACTTTTTGTACCTCATCATGGTCCATTTCTGCGATATGCATTGTAGGAAGTGCAACGTTTTTACTTTTTCCATACCAATAGGTTATGTAATTTTGAGTTTCATACATCCATTTAGCATCAAAATCATCATGATATTGAACACGATTTTTTCCAAATGGCGTGTTTATGCTTTGCGAAAAGCAATGACTAAAGAATGCAATCCAAATCAATAACTGGATTAATACTATCCTAACAGGTTGGTTATACATGTTAAAGAGATACTGTACACAAAGATAAGCGTAATTTTGGAAAGAGAAAATACAATTTTATACTCTTCATATTGACATACATATCTGCATTAAGCGAAACTAATTTGACAAAGTTATAGGTATGGATACCTAAATTATCTTTGATAATGATTATCTTTGCAAGGCATCAAAAGACTTTTTAAAATGAAACGAAATTTAAAAAATGGATTCCATGTTTTGTTGATTTTCATGGGATTAAGTGCATGCTCCAAATCGGAAGATTGCACACATAAAGCTGAAAATTTGCGAGGAAAATGGACTGGAACTATAAGTGAGATTAAAACAAAAGACTCATTTGTTCTAGAAGAAACAAAAAACATAGTTGTTGACTTTTTTAGCACTTCTGAGGTAAATTTTTCCAATTTCGTTTTTGGTGATTTGGAATATTTCTATCATTCTGACCCAGAAAGGATCGCTTTCTTGTCTTCAAGTAATAATAATATTATATTAGGCGATAATGTGCCAGAATTTGTAAATGTGATCAAGAATACTGAGAATGAGCAAATATGGGAATCGAGATTATTGCAATATGAATTTATAGATAGTAGCTTAGTGCAGTTCACTATTTTCCAGACATATCATTTAAATAAAAAATAATGGAATTAATCGGGAAACACGCATTGGTATGTGGTGGCTCCAAAGGTATTGGCAGGGCATCAGCAATAGCACTTTCAAAAATGGGTGCTAAGGTGACAATCCTCGCTAGAGGCGTAGATAGCATGGTGGATACAATAAATCTTCTAGATAGATCATGGAAACAAAACCACGGCTTCGTAGTGGCTGATTCTTCAGATTTGGATAATTTAAATGGCAAATTAAAATCATTGGTAGCTCAGCAAAATGTGCATATCTTAATAAATAATAGTGGTGGTCCAGCAGCAGGACCTATTTTGCAAGCAGATAGTAGTCAATTCATAAGTGCATTTACTTCGCATGTACTGGCAAACCACTTGATAAGTGGTATCGTCATACCCGGGATGAAAAAAGATCATTATGGACGAATCATCAACATAATTTCTACATCTACCAAAATTCCATTGAAAGGATTAGGGGTATCAAATACCACAAGAGGTGCTGTAGCTTCATGGGCAAAGACCTTGTCAAATGAGTTAGCATCATTCGGTATTACTGTCAATAATGTTTTGCCAGGGGCAACAGATACAGATCGCCTACAACAAATCATCAGAGGTCGTTCCGACAAAATGCAAGTTTCAGAAGACACGATAAAGAAGGAAATGGCGGAAGAAATACCAATGTTGAGATTTGGGCGGCCAGAAGAAATAGCGGCAGCCGTCGCATTTTTAGCATCTCCTCGAGCATCATATATCACTGGGGTATCTATCCCTGTGGATGGTGGAAGGACAGGATGTTTATAATCGATTTTTAAGTTTTTTGAAAATATTTTCTCATAGATTCGTATATTGTGATGTAATTCAATTGACTGATGAGATTTGAATTGATCCATAAAGATAGATTGGGTAATAAAGTTTTGACAAAAAACACGCCTTTTGTAATTCATCATTTCTTGAAAGAGGGAGGTGTTTTAGAAAAAATCGAGGAATTGCCTTTGTTAGTTCAGTATTATCCGGATGAAGTTCCTGATATAGGAATGACCCAATTTCCTAAAATTGAATTGCTTCACTATGTCAGATTATTGGGCCTTGATGAAGAAGGGTCTATGCCAGAAAATCTCACATCATCTGAACAAACCTTGACTAAAGTAATTTGGGGTAAAATGGATAAAGACTATGCTGCACTTCTGGTAGCAGGAATAGAAAACATGGACTTAGAAGATATCTACATCAATTACAAGAAGTTAAATCTCATTTAATCGTTATTTTGAAGATCTAAGAATTCGTCAATTTTGATTGTATCTATTATTTTATCAATATTTAGGCTATTTGCCATAGCATTGAAGATATTGTAATATGGGCCTTTCTGTTGGAAAAGAGATTCGTGTGTCCCTTTCTCAACGATAAGTCCTTTCTCCAATACAATTATATTTTTTGCATCTATGATCTGTGAGATACTATGAGAAATGATGACCACTGTTCTATTTTGTTTTATAGCATCAAGACTTTTTTTGATCTGCTCAGTCGAAATGGCATCTAGGCTGGCTGTAGGTTCATCCAGAAAAATAATGGGTGGATTTTTTAAAAATAATCTTGCTATGGCAATTCTTTGTTGCTGGCCGCCTGATAATAGTTTGGCACTGGACTCATATTGTTGTGGTAATTCTATGATTTGATCATGGATATAAGCACTTTTTGCTGCTTGGATAATGTCTTCCATGCTAGCATTTTCATCACCATACCTGATATTTTCTGCAATGCTGCCTTGGAAAATGTGATTTTTCTGTAGAACTAATCCAATGTTTTTCCTAAGGGCTTCTGTGTCATATTCTTTTAAATCAATATTGTCAAGTAGGATTTCGCCCTCATTAGGAGAATAAAATTTGGAAAGTAGATTTATAACAGTGCTTTTGCCAGCGCCGCTCAAACCTACCAAAGCTGTTGTTTCTCCATGTGGGATATCAAAAGAAGCATTTTTGAGAGCATGTGTTCCATTGGGATAATAGAAGTTGACATTGCGCAATGAAAGTGTTCCGTTGACATATTCAGGCTTAAATGAGCCACTACTTTCTTTGGCTTCTTGATTATCCAGTATTTCAAAAAATCCTTCTGAATAAATCATAGCATCATTTACTTCATCATAGATTCTGTGAAGTTGACGAATCGGACTTGTAACATTATTGAATAGTAATATGTGAAACATGATAGCCCCAATGGTCATTTGATTATTTAGCACAAAATATGCTGTCAAAATAATGATGATGACTACCCAAATTTGCTCTAGAAAACTTTTAATACTATCAAAAAGAAAGCTGGTTTTACGCGTTTCCATTTGATTATCTGTGATGGATAGTTGGATACTTTTATGTTTTTTTGCTTCTAGTCTTTCTCTATTAAATGACTTGATGACGGTGATAGATTCTATCAGATTGATAATGGAATTATTTTTTGATTCCCTGAAATTTCGCATTCTTCTGCGGAAACCACTTAATTTTTTAGCTTGATATTGACTTATAAGAAAGTAAATTGGTATAATGCCCAAACTCATCAAACCAATATAAAAATTAGCATGGAACATCACCACAAGTGCTACCAGTGCATTGGTAAAAAGAGGTAAAATATCAATAAAAAAGTTTTGAACCAATCTTGTCAAGCTACTGATGCCCAAATCTATGCGAGTCTGTAGTTTGCCACTTTCGTTTTCAGTAGACGTGAAAAATGACATTTCATAAGTCAATATTTGCTCCACAATACGTTGCGAAAAGTCTCCAGCTATAAGAATTCGCAGTTTTTCGCCAAAGTACTTCTGTCCGAATTGCACTGATGATGCTACCACTTCTTTCAATAATAATATTATGGTGATAGTTCCTAGTATGGACATTCCATCACTGAGTGGTCTGTGTTGAACCATCAATTCATTTATTGAATCGACAGTATATCTAAGAACAAATGCATTGACTTGCGCTGTGAATGATGCAACTAATGTCAAAACCAATGTCAAAACCACTAGAGGGTAGTATGGTTTTATAAATGGTTTTACTTTATGATAAAGTTGGAATATGGTCATTCTAGAAAATCAGTGTGCAATTACGGTAAAATTTTGGTAATCAATATTTTATCAATCCTTTGACCATCTTTATCTATGATTTCTAATTTGTATGAATCAATTATGGTATTTTGGCCTATTTCAGGCACGGTATTACTTTTATGAATGATGAGTCCTGCTACAGTAGTAAATTGCGATAAATAATCTTCGTCTAAGTCTATATCAAAGTACTTCAGAAAGTCTATGATAGAATATTGGCCATCAACAAGCCAACTGTTTTCGTCTCTTTGCACCAATTGATATTCAAATTGGTCTTGTTCGGTGGCATTTCCCACTAAAGCATCAAGGACATCATCCATTGTGACGATACCTTGCACGGAACCATATTCATCAATTACAATTCCATAATGCATCTTTTCTTTCTTAAATAATTCAAGCACTTTGTATGCATCGGTATTTACATTGAAATAGATGGGTTCTTTTATAAAATCTTTGATGTCAAATACAGCATCATCTGATGTTGGGAAGAGATCTTTTAGCAACACGATACCGATGATATCATCCAAATCATTTGAATTACTTACAGGGTATGCAGAGTGCTTTTCAATACTTATTTTTTGCTTTATTGCTTTCAATGTGTCATTGACAGTAAAAAATTCTATTTCGCTCCTATGCGTAAATAAAGTATTCACTTTTCTGTCCCCTAATTCAAATACACGCTCCATAATGCTGTGTTCGATATCTTGTATTTCTCCTCCTTCAGCACTTTCCTTTATTATGGATTTTATTTCTTCTTCTGATACTTTATCATCTGATGTCTTCTTTATTCCCATGATACTTAATAAAATGTCATTTGAAGTAGTCAGTAACCAGACAAAAGGAGATGTGATCTTTGAAAGAATTTTCATTGGATTTGACATGATAATTGCGATGGGTTCAGGGAAAGCCATACCTAATCTTTTGGGCAGTAATTCGCCCAATAAAATTGATAAATACGTTATGAAAATCACAATGATGATTGTCGCAAGATTCTGTGCATAAGGTCTCAAGGTTTCATATTGGAACAAAAAGTCCGCAACATTGCTAGTCAGGTTTTCTCCACCATATACACCGAGCAAAATACCAATCAAAGTGATCCCTATTTGGACAGTGGACAAAAATTTTGTTGGATTATCCATTAGGTCTAAGGCAGTTCTGGCACCTTGATTTCCTTTCTTTTTTGCATTTTCTAGTTTAAATTTTCGAGAGGACACCAATGCCATTTCTGACATTGAAAATAACCCATTCAGCAAAACTAAACTTAATATTATTAATATTTCCATTGAATTAAAACCAAAAAATTTCGTTACAAAGTGAACACACAATATTGAAAATTAAAATATGTAATTAGCTTACTATTTTTGAAATAGTGCGAATTCAATTAAATAAAATTATATTCTAAATTTCGATATTCAGGACAAAGATACGGATATTGGCATAGATGAGAAAGCCATATTCTCTATTCGAAATTGTTTATCAAAATAAATCCAAATAAAATTGTATTATTTTCACAATGAATGAAAAAAATGCGAAGCTTTTGTAGCTTTGCTCTTTCATATATAGTATCTACATTATTGATGAAGCCTTTTATTCAATTTGGCAGACGACATTTTTCAAAGTTTGTAAATATATTTTTTGTTTTCTCAATATTTGTCATTATTGGGCTTATTTTGAATCATGGGGTTGTAGGCGGCGAATTTCAGTTGTTTGATGTGATTTATAAACCCATAAACCTTGTCTTTAGCCTACTATCTATAATCATGAGCATATATTTGTTTTTGATTGAAAGTAAGAAGTTTGTCAAATTGGCTCGGGGCATTTTTATCTTAGCATCAGTACTGTATTTTGTGATATCCTTATTTTGGATGACGAATTTGCTGGGTTCGTATATGGATGTATATAGTATCCAGATGTTTTTTGCTGTTATTATTGCCTTTATGGCAGTTTCTTATAAAATTTCTAATTTAGGAAATTCCAATATTCATCCTAGTTTACTTTTTGTTCTAAGTTTTTTGTTTCTTATATTATTTGGTGCATTTTGCCTTTTGTTGCCTTACTCATCGACAAAACAGTTGACATTCTTAGAGGCATTATTTACATCCACGAGTGCGGTGACAGTGACTGGTCTTGCTGTATTGGATACAGGAAAGGATTTTACATTTTTAGGACAATTGATTATTCTTGTCCTAATTCAGCTAGGAGGTTTAGGTATTTTGACTATAACTAATATCTTTTCGATGGTATTTACCACATCATCTAGCTTTAAAAATAGAATGATGGTGTCAGAGATGATTAAAGAAATGGATAACAATAATACATTTTCTACATTATTTAAGATTGTGACTATCACACTTTTAGTTGAAAGTATAGGCGCTTTTTTGATTTATTTTTCAGTAATGGGAGATGATATGCATCCAAATGGAAATTTGTTTTTTTCTGTTTTCCATGGGGTTTCAGCATTTTGTAATGCTGGATTTTCAACCATGTCCAACTCGTTATATGAGAGCAATGTAGAGTTTAATTATTGGCTTCAACTTACTGTATCATGGCTTGTCATTACAGGTGGTTTGGGATATTTAGTGATTATAAACCATTATACATTTCTAAAAAATAAAATATTGAAAACCTTCAGGGGTAAAAATCTAAAGAGTTTGATTTCAAGTCCTAAAGGATTAAATAGAATAAGTATCAATACGTATTTGGTAGTGAATACAACGATTATACTTCTGGTTTCAGGAACGATACTATTCTATGCAGCAGAGTATTATGGAACAAATGCAAAACACGGATTTTTGGGAAAATGGATAGTGGCATTTTTTAATTCTACGACCGCCAGAACAGCCGGATTTAATAATGTGGATATGTCACAATTGGGTGTTCCTGCTATGATGCTTATTATGGCATTAATGTGGATTGGAGCATCACCAGGATCTACAGGAGGAGGTGTAAAAACGACTACTTTTGCGTTGGCAGTTTTGAATATATGGAATCAGATATTGGGTAAAAGTATCAATATAGTAAAAAGAAAGGAAGTACCTGCATTAGCACTAAATCAGGTTAATGCAGTGATCCTTCTATCTATTTTTGCTATAAGTTTTGGTACATTTCTGATATCGTTTTTTAATAATGATCTACTTTTCAGGGATATATTATTTGAATGTATATCAGCATATTCTACAGTGGGTTTAAGTTTAGGAATTACGGGGAAGCTCACAGTAGAATCTCGTATTGTTATTATTTTTTTAATGTTTTTGGGTAGAGTAAGTTTTCTGACCTTACTCGTTGGAGTTATAGGTCAAATAGTGAAGCCTAAAAAGCAGATAGAACCATATTACCCTAAAGAAAATGTATTTATAAATTAATCTTAGCATAACATGAAACAGAAGATTATTGTGATCGGATTAGGCAATTTTGGAGGCAATTTAGCTGTAAAACTGGCCGAAGATGGGAATGAGGTTTTCGGTATTGATAAAAATTCTGAGAAGATAGATCAGCTCCATCATAAAATAAATCACGCCTTAGGTCTGAACACTGCGGAAGAATCTTCCATTAATTTTATGCCGATAGACGATTGTGATCTCATCATAGTAGCTATCGGCGAAAACATTGGAGCTTCCATCACTACCACAGCATTGGTTCGAAAATATTATAAGGGAAGGATTATTGTTCGTTCATTGTCACCACTCCACAGAACGGTACTTGAAGCCATGCATATTGAGGAAATCATTGAGCCTGAGGCAGAGTATGCGCATGACCTGTCAAATAGAATTATGACAAAAGGTGCAGTAAAATCTATGGATTTATACAATGATTACGAAATAGTGGAAGTAAAAATACCAGAAAAAATAATAGGAAAAACATTAAGTGAAATAGACATAAAGAATAAGTATAAAGCTCATATCGTCACCGTCATAAAGCCACAAAGAAAAGATAACTATTTAGGTAGCACCTATGTAGAAAAGAATGTATATGGGATCATTCACTCTGTCTATACTTTCGAATCAGATGATTTACTGTTGGTATTCGGAACGAGACCAAATATTGACAAATTTATTGAAGAAAATCAATAATAGTTTGGTTAACAATTTATTGTAAATGAATTACTAAAAGTGCAGTACCTTTGTGCTGTGAAATTGCAATTTAAATTTCTTATTTGGAGTTTGATAGTGTCCCTATGGACTATGTCTTTGGCCGTACAACCTAGTGCACCTATACTTTGCTATGGTAAAAAACTAGTGCAATTCACAAAAAAGGAGGGATTTCGTGCTGAAGGTATTTCTGATTCTAAAACAAATGTCAACTTCGGAGAAAAGGTAAATGCGCCTTATTTTTATGTTAGTGATTCCCCAATTTTACAGAAAATACAAAGTATATTTTCTGTAAAAATATTACGTGTTTCAGAATTGTGGAACGAAATAAGTGTATTCAGTACTTTGCTGAATCGACTTGTATTATTTCCATTTCATAGTTTTTGGTAGATTGAAAATGTTGCATTTAAATGAATGCACAGCATCGATGACAATACATTTTCAATAAAAATCAAAAAAAATAAAATATGTTTTCTGTTATTATTAATATTATCTTAGCAGCATTAGTACTAGTTCCGGTAATATATTTCTCAATAAATAGAAAAAAAACTATCTCTTCAGAGTTCAATGATTTCCTTCAGTCTATAAAAAATCAATCTGGAAAGATCGATCAACAAATGGCTTTTTCAGAATCATATCTAGCGTTGGATGTTAATGGCAAGACATTGTACGCAAAGAAATCAGGTGAGCCTTTGATGACGATTCCACTGAAAAACGGTACCACCTGCACAGTATTGCGAAATTTTGAGTCTGGAAACACAACCTCAATAACTTCGGCAAGTTTGCAGATCATAGATAGCTCTTTAGGTAAATATACAATTCCACTCTTCGGTCATGATAGCAATGTAAAATTTGATGAATCGGAAATTTTGGATGTAGTGGATTGGGAAAGTAAAATTAAAAGTTGTATAGCAAAATAATATGATGCTCTGGATATATTTTTCAATTTTCATTGTAGCCTGTTTGGCTATTGACCTCGGTGTTTTCAATAAAAATACCAAACAAGTTTCTAATAAAAGTGCAGCTCGATGGTCCGCCATATGGGTATCTTTGGCACTTCTATTTTCACTGGTAATTTATTGGATATATGCTAGAGGTTTTGATACTGGAACCACAAAAACGAGTCAGCCTTTTCAGGCAATGATCGAATATCTCACTGGGTACATCGTAGAACTCAGCCTGAGTGTAGACAACATATTTGTGATAGCCATGATCTTCAGGTCGTTCAAGATACCATTGAAATACCAACACCGGGTGCTCTTTTGGGGTATTTTGGGAGCAATCATTTTTAGAGCACTGATGATTCTTTTTGGAGTCGTGATTATTGAAAAATTTAGTTGGGCAACATATGTTTTTGGTGGTTTTCTTATCATTACCGCAATAAAGATGGCATTTTCAGATGAAGATGAAAAGGAATTTGATCCGAAAAAATCATGGGTATACAAGTCATTGCGTAAGATTATCCCTGTGACGGGTAGGGTACACAATGAAATGTTTATCATCAAAAGAAATGGTATGTACATAGCTACACCATTGTTGTTGGCATTGGTATTGATAGAATTTACTGATATTTTATTTGCGATGGACAGTATTCCTGCTATTTTAAGTATCACAAGGGATCCTTTTCTAGTTTTTACATCTAATATTTTTGCTATTTTAGGATTGAGATCCATGTATTTTTTCATTGCAAACATGCTGGATTCATTCCATTATCTCAAGTATGGTTTAGTGGTAATCTTGATTTACGTTGGTATAAAGTTGATTTTGTCCAATCATTATCATTTGTCTCTAGGATTGTCATTGTTCATTATCCTTTCGTCGATTTTAGTAAGTATATTTTTTTCAAGAAGATATGCCCAGACCCATGGTGCATCTGTTAATGAAACCAACAATACTTAGAACTAGAACAAAACATTATGAAGCACTCAAGTTTAAAGGTGGCTTTGCCATTCATACTTTTATTATTTATGCCAATCCTTTTATTGGCATCAACAGGTGGTACTGCTCATGAAATAGCAGGTATCAGGATTGAATTTATATTATTTGGGCTCACATTATTCAGTGTTGCAATATTTCATCACAAGACTTTTGAAGTAGCCGTTATAGGTCTATTTGTCATTGTTTTGTATAAGTTAATATTTACATCTGGATACCCTTTTCAAGAGCATTTTCTTGGTGAAAATTCGCTCATTGATCAGCTTAAAGACAAACATCTTAGACAGGGAGAGTGGGGCATACTACTTAATTTATTGGGATTATTGCTGGGATTTGGAGTCTTAGCAAAAATATTTGAAGATTCTGGAGTGCCGGATTTTCTACCTAAATATTTGCCAGATGATTGGAAAGGTCCAGCTTTATTATTGGTTTTTGTATTTATCATTTCCTCCTTTTTAGACAACATTGCAGCTGCTATGATAGGCGGCACGATAGCGATGGTAGTTTTTAAAGGAAAAGTTCACATAGGTTATATTTCGGGATTAGTGGCGGCTAGCAATGCAGGTGGATCAGGTAGCATAGTAGGAGACACTACCACTACTATGATGTGGATTGATGGAGTATCTGCATTTAATGTATTGCACGCCTACGTTGCAGCTTTTGTAGACATTAGCAATCATCGTTTGGTTTGGTGCCAGACAACAAGACAATTACCAAAGAATATTAGCCGACCCTATAAAAAATGTCAAGATAGATTTCGGAGCTATGGATCGTCATCGATTTTAGTGGGTGCCATTTTATCAAATATCTATTATGATATGCCGGCTCTGGGTGTGTGGGTTGCCATCTTCATTGGTGCTACCTTCAGAAAAATGCCATGGCACGAAGTTTCGGCTTCGATAAAGGGTAGTATATTTTTATTATGCCTTGTGACTGCAGCGTCTTTGATGCCAGTAGAAACCTTACCCAATGCATCTTGGGTCACAGCTTTCATTTTGGGCTTTGTGTCAGCAGTATTTGATAATATTCCTCTGACAAAACTATGCCTGGAGCAAGGGCATTTTGATTGGGGTATTCTTGCCTATAGCGTGGGATTCGGAGGATCTATGATATGGTTTGGTTCATCTGCAGGTGTAGCCATTACCAACAAATATCCCGAAGCTAGAAATGTAGGTAAATGGATCTCAAAGGGATGGTATGTCATATTGGCATATATCGTAGGCTTCTTTGCTTTGTATCTTATTATGGGATGGGAACCCGAAGATAATAAAATGCATAAAGAGCCCGTCAAGGAATGTCCCGTAGAAAACTGTAAAGCCAAACATGATGCTTTAGGAACAAAACCAAATTAGAGTAAACAGGGGATATTCATCCGATTTCATTAGTTATACAATTGTAAATCAGTAATATAAAAAAATTTGAGATAAAAAATAAAGAACTTTTCAGTGGTTAAAGAGCTTTCGAAATGTCATCACTTGAATAGAGTTTAAGTGAGGGAACAAAGGGCGTACGGCCTTGCCAAACTTCCTTTCATCCCTACATTCTCACTTGAAAAACCATCATCTATAATCACATAGTTGTAAGAAGGCTTATATTCAAATTTGACAATGTAAAATACGATTTGCATGAAAATATTCCAAAGAAGTAATATAAGCATTTAATATATTACAAGTTTTATCAATGTCGTTTAGTTAAGGAATTTCTTTTAGTTTAAATCCAATACTTTCCCCTAAAATGCAAAGAGTCATAAGTGCATCTATCACCAAGGAAAAACCCTAAAAATTAACCATTGATGATCATGGCGATAGAAAAAGCATGTCTGAGAAATCCTAAAAGTTAGAGCATTCCAATGCGAGATGTTACACAAAGCAAGCTCAAAATAAATCTTAACTAAATGACATTGAAGCCTTTATCACTATGACTCAATAATTTTCCATAAATTTAATAAATGTTTAACAAAAAATTACAAATCAAAATTACAAATCAATGTAAGTTTGCATCGTGAAACTAAAAAGGAACATAGTTATTTTATTTGCGGTTGTCACGCTATGGAGCATGTTGATGGCATTGAGTTCATCTATGCTATCGAATGTCCTTGGTAGTAATACTCACCATCTATCTGCAAAATGTGATAATGGCTTAAATGCATTTGCAGAGTCAAAAAATGACATAAAGGGCTTTGACCAAATTAGCCTATTTGAAGATTATTTTCCATCAGTACATTGTTGTATAAGTGATAATGATTCTCTGATTACAGATCAAATCTTTATTTCAGACAAAGTCCAATCACAAGCTTATTTCATCCATTCTCACCTTCGTCAGGTTTTGTATCCCTTCCATAGTTTTTGGTAATTTCACTCAGTGTTGTCCTTTGATAGAGACAACCATCATGATGCAGATATTATCAATACATTTCATTTTTTGCAAAATGACAATTATTGGGTACTTCATGTTTTATTAGAATTAAATCTTAAACCTGAAATTTTAAAAAAGGCAAACATCAAATTAGGGATGCAAAGATTGTTGAAAATACTCTTTTTAACTCTGTTTTATGTGAATTTGGCAGCATTGCCTGTAAAGGCAGACGCGTGCATCAAGGCCACACGAGACAAAGGTATGGTTATCTACTTGAGATTAGGAGATATTCCTAACAGCAGTATTTTTAACTGTAACTTACCCTACGAAATTACAGAGGAAAATGAAACATCAGAAGAAACAAATAAAGGTTTATCACAAAATCTTTCCCCAATTTATCCCCTATTATGTATTGGCAAGCATCTCGACAATGCTTTAAATTACACTCGTTTTGGAAAGTGTTTTACTGACAATTACGCCGCACAATACATTTCTTTGATAATACTTTTTCACTCATGGAAATTTGACCACTAATTAGTTGAAGTTAAAATTTGTGAAGACGCAGGGTTTTCCTGCATTAATATTTTTTCATTAATTAGTGATTTTTTATGAGTCAAAATTATGCAAAGTTCATTCCAAAAGATGGTTTGGAAGGGCTTAAAGAAAATTTTTCTAGTGATGCCATTTCTGGTTTTATTGTATTTTTACTGGCATTGCCTTTGAGTTTGGGCATAGCAAAGGCATCTGATTTTCCCCCTATCATGGGTTTGATAACTGCAATCATTGGTGGCATGGTAGTAAGTCTTTTTATGGGTAGTCGACTGACTATCAAAGGACCGGCAGCAGGCCTTATCGTGATTGTGGCAGGCGCAGTTGCAGATTTTGGAGGAGGCGAAACTGGGTGGCATCTTGCACTTGGAGCTATGCTTGTGGCAGCTTTAGTACAGATTTTATTTGGTGTATTAAAGTTTGGAAAACTGGCTGATTTTTTTCCACTATCGGCTATCCACGGTATGCTAGCAGCCATAGGAATCATCATCATTGCAAAACAATTACCTGTTTTGCTGAATGTTGACCCCAATTTAATGAAGGGTAAAGGCCCTATAGAACTTATCACTTCCATCCCATCGATGTTTGCCAATATGGATCCTAGAGGCGCTCTAATTGGTACTGTCAGTTTGGCCGTTATGATGGGATGGCCTTATTTCAAAAAAACAATGATTGGCAAAATGCCCGCACCATTAATTGTGTTACTTATAGCTGTGCCAGCAGAATTGATAATGGATTTTCAACACACAGAACCCACTTATGCTTTAGTGCATATCGGAAATCTAATGGAAAGCTTGCATCTCAATGTCAACTTTGGTGGTTTTGCTTCGCAGGGTATATTTATCAAATATGTTATCATGTTTGCATTGGTGGGGACCCTTGAGTCATTGCTCACTGTAAAAGCGATAGATATGATGGATCCATATAAACGGAAATCCAATTACAATCAAGATCTTGTCGCAATAGGCGTAGGCAATGGTATTTCCGCAGTATTAGGTGGGTTACCTATGATTTCAGAAGTAGCAAGAAGTTCTTCAAATGTAAACAACGGTGCTAAAACCCGTTGGGCCAATTTTTTCCACGGATTTTTTATTTTAATATTTGTTTTAGTAGCATCGAGGTACATAGAAATGATTCCCAATGCCGCATTGGCCGCTATGTTGATTGCGGTTGGAATAAAATTGGCCCATCCAAAGGAATTTATACATACCTTTAATATTGGAGTAGAGCAGTTGGTAATCTTTTTAGTGACTATTTTCTTTACATTATTTGAAGATTTATTAGTAGGTATTGCTGCTGGAATTCTAGTAAAGATATTATTCCACATTTTTAATGGTGCTCCACTCAGTTCTCTTTTTAAAGCACCCATATTGATTTCTTCCAATAACAATGACTATTTAGTAGAGATAGATAAAGCAGCAATATTTACAAATTTTATTGGTATCAAAAGTAAGCTTGAAAGCATACCTTCTGGTTTTAATATCACAATTGATTTAAATAAAACAATATTGACTGACCACTCTGTCATGGAAAATTTAGAACATTTTAAGCATGATTATGAGCTGAGTGGTGGTACGGTCAAGATTGTAGGGCTTGAATATCATAAACCTCTATCCAAGCACGATTTGGCATCGCGTAAAAAACCTAAACATCAAAACAAATAAGCATGGAGAACTATAAAAATGTATTTTCAATCCGAAATGTGCTTCATCACCTGAAACACTACCTACCATCACAGGCACCGCTGAAGGATTTTATACACCACAATACGTTACATGCATTTCAAGATTACAATTTCTTTGATGCATTGACAAGATCCAGTGCTATATTTGGCTACAAGACTAGGTTATCCCTTGCTGAATTTAGACAGATATATGCAGACGGAAACATCAGCTTAGCAACTATTGATGCCATTCTGAAGCAATTCAAAGGGGATGATCAAGTGGATGTGTGGCGGAAAAAGATGTTGACAGACCAATACAAGGAGAGCTTTGCGGGAAGGCGAAGTCACTTGCGAAACAATTGGAAAGATTTGTATCTCATTGACTTGGATCTGGCAATCCAGCCTTTCTTGTTTCGATTTATATGCAGTTACTTGGATCAGGGCATCGCTATTTGGCCATTTCCTATCCATGATCAGGGTTTTTTAGAGACAGTAAGATCTATGGAGAAACATTCCAAAGTATCCATTTTCAGTAGCGCACGCACAAAAGAGCTGTTATTTGACCCGCACAAGACATTAGATGACCTTCTCTATATTTTGGTCGGCGATTCCAAACTTTACGAACATTATTTGTTTGACCAACAGTTTTCGCATCCTGGATGGTCAGGTATGATAGCTGTATTAGAAGATCAGCCTGAATCACTACTAGATAGAAGAAATATCACGCTCGAAGAATTTATTTTTTTTGAATGTTTATTAGAAATCGACGCACTTGATAGTAAGTATGGTGAGGTTTGGATGCCACTAAGCATGCGATTGAAAGCCAAAGTTAAACCACTATTCAGTAATGTGGAATATAGTGAGTATCACGAGGTCTTGATGCTTTGGCAAGAAGCGTACGAGTGGCATTATTATGAACAAGTACTAGCGAGCATAGGATTTTCTAACCAAAATAAGATAGAACACAGTCCAAAAAAGAAAAAATTCCAAGCCTTGTTTTGTATTGATGATCGTGAGTGTTCTATCAGAAGATATGTCGAGAAAGTAGAACCTGAATGCGCTACTTATGGCACACCAGGATTCTTTGGGGTAGAATTTTATTATAAACCTATGTATGGCAAGTTTTCCATGAAGGTTTGTCCAGCTCCTGTTACACCAAAGTATCTTATCAAAGAACTCAATACTTCCATCAAAAAATCAAAGGATTTCCATTTTTCAGGAAAAACTCATGGATTATTGATGGGTTGGTTGATTACACATACCATTGGATTTTGGTCAGCTATTCGACTATTTATCAATATTTTTACTCCAAGACTAAGTCCTGCCACGACGTTATCATTTAGGCATATGGATGAATTTTCGAATTTGACTATAGAGTATACAGGCGAGACTGAAGATGGATTGCAAGTGGGATTTAATATTGAAGAGATGGTAGACAGAGTGGAAGGCGTCCTTAAGAGTATCGGCTTGATCGATGATTTTGCAGATTTGATTTATCCAGTAGGTCATGGCGCTAGTAGTGTAAATAATACGCATTATGCTGGGTATGATTGCGGAGCTTGCTCTGGTAGACCAGGCTCAGTAAATGCTCGTGTATTTTCTTATATGGCAAATCACCCAAAAGTGCGCGCCTTGCTGAAAGAAAGAGGAATCAACATACCAGATAGGACTAGATTTGTAGGGGCTCTTCACGATACCACGAGAGATGAGATAGCTTTTTATGACGAAAAAGAAATCCCTGAGTCTATCATGCCGCAGCATCAGGTAAATAAAAATACATTCAATAAAGCTTTAGAATTAAATGCTTTTGAGAGATCTAGAAGGTTTATGACTACCAGTTCCAAAGGGAGTCATAAAACTGTCCATGCAAAGGTGAAACTTAGATCTGTATCCTTATTCGAACCTAGGCCAGAGCTAAACCATGCTACTAATTGTCTTTGTATCATAGGCCGCCGACACCTTACGGGTAATGTATTTCTAGATAGAAGAGCTTTTTTGAATTCCTATGATTATACCATTGATCCAGACGGGAAATATTTATTTAATATACTTAAAGCTGCTGCACCAGTTTGCGGTGGTATAAATCTTGAGTATTATTTCTCTAGGGTTGATAATCTCAAGCTGGGTGCAGGTACCAAGCTTCCACATAATGTCATGGGATTGATAGGTGTTGCAAATGGTATCGATGGTGATCTTAGACCTGGTCTACCAAATCAAATGGTAGAAGTGCATGACCCACTTAGATTATTGATTGTGGTAGAACACATTCCAAGTGTGGTAGCTGATACAATAGCAAAGACTGATGATTTGTATCAATGGTTTGACAAGAATTGGATTAATCTAGTGGTGATCAATCCTGAAGATGGTCAATTTTATAGATTTGAAGATGGTGGGTTTAAGTATTATGATAATAATACTCCAGTAAGCATTGAGAAAGGTATAGATAGTGTTATTGCAAGTACTTCTGAAAACATTCCAGCATATTATTTATCATGAATAGTTTAGTTTATATCATAGGAGCAGTAGTGTCTTGGCCACTACTCACGTTTCTCATATCCTTATCATTGCCAAAAGATAAGGAAAAATGAATATCGGGTACTGCATTTACCGCAGTATTACTACATTTGATAGGTTTGATTACGCTCTTTGTCATGTGGTTTCAGCAAGATCATGGCATTATAGATTTTGCCGCTATCACATTATATAAATCAGAACACATGCATTTTTATTTGGATTTTTATTTTGATAAAGTGACAGCTGTTTATGCTTTCGTCGGTGTGTTATTGACTTTTCTAGTCACTACATATAGTCGCACTTATATGCATAGGGAGTCTGGGTACAAGCGCTTTTTTAATACCATTTTGTTGTTTTATTTTGGCTATACTCTCACCATATTTTCCGGCAATCTTGAGACATTGTTTGTAGGATGGGAAATTTTGGGTATTACGTCATTTTTATTGATTGCTTTCTATCGTGAGCGTTATCTACCAGTTAAAAATGCCTACAAAGTCTACTCAATTTATAGAATAGGCGATGTTGGTTTGATTTTGGCGATGTGGGCCAGCCACCATTTATGGCATGACAATATAACTTTTCAAAGATTGTTGAATTATGATTTAGTACACCATCATTTAGAATCACATTCTTGGTTTGGGTTTTTTATAGGAATAAGTATTTTGACGGCAGCGTGTGCTAAGTCGGCTCAGTTTCCCTTTTCGTCTTGGTTGCCAAGGGCGATGGAAGGACCTACACCTTCAAGTGCGATATTTTATGGTTCTTTATCTGTTCATCTTGGTGCATTTTTACTCATGCGTACGATGCCATTTTGGGAACAACAAATAAGTGTAAGGATATTAATATTCAGTGTAGGACTGTTTACCGCTTTGCTTGGTGCTTCAATAGGTAGGGTGCAGTCTTCAATAAAAAGTCAAATAGCGTACGCTTCTGTTGCGCAAATAGGTTTAATATTTATTGAGTTGAGCTTCGGATTAATTGATTTGGCTCTTGTGCATTTTGCAGGAAATGCTTTTTTGCGCACCTACCAGTTATTGGTTTCACCATCAGCAGTAAGCTACCTCATCAGAGAACAATTTTATCATTTTGAACCTTTAAAGCATAGTGTAGAACATAAGTATTCAAAAAAATGGGAATATAGCTTGTATATGCTTAGTTTGAAGGAATATAATATGGATGCATTGTTGGATAGGTTTTTATGGACACCTTTTAAAAATCTAGGTAAATATCTTAGATTTATAAATATTAGAAACGTGTATTATATTACAATTCCTACTTATTTATTAGGCCTTATCCTTCTACTTTATTTAGATAATACCCATATAACGCTTAGATATATGCTGCCCATTTTATTCGCAGGTATTGGATTATTGTTTGTTTTTAGAGCATATGCTGGTCGAATAAATGTTTTTGTAGTTTGGACACTTATGGTGATGAGTCATTTTTGGATAGTGCTATCTATAGCTTTCAATGATGGTTTGCAACTGAATGAAGTAGTCATGTATCTTGCAGGAGTAAACATTTCTGGAATAGTAGGATTTTTTGTATTAAAATATATGAAAAAAGTTGAGCCTACCATCGATTTAAATAGATTTCAAGGTCATGTCTTTGAATATCCCAAAATGGCAGCATTGTTTCTTTTTGCTTGTTTAGGACTTTCAGGATTTCCTATTACAACTACATTCATAGGTGAAGATATCTTGTTTTCTCACATTGGATATGAAGATGTCATTTTAGCAACTTTTCTCGCTTTGAGTTTTGTTATTTCAGGGATTGGGCTCATAAGAATGTTTTCAAGAATATTTTTAGGGCCACATATAAAGCGATATCATGCTATAGCTCAAAGGTCGTCATAACTTTTTGTTAAAATAGAGTTTCAATGCATCATATCTTTTTGAAAGTCCTTGGGATTTCATGAGAATGGATGTTTTGGTGTATCTTTGCAGAAATAATTAGGATCACGAGGCATGATTTCTCAAATCTATTCTATAGTAGACAAATATTTGTTATCCACACGCGCAGCCGGATTTTATCTATTGATATTTGCTTTTGCCATTGGTGCGGCAACATTTATCGAAAATGATTTTGGTACCAGTTCAGCACAAGCTTTGGTGTATCGAGCCAAGTGGTTTGAAGTATTGATGGTGCTTTTTGGCGCTACAATCATCGCCAATATTATTCGATTCAGGATGATTGCCCAAAAAAAGTGGGCATCCTTGATTTTTCATTTATCTATTATTATCATTTTGATCGGAGCAGGAGTGACGCGTTATCTAGGTTATGAAGGTATGATGCATATCAGAGAAGGAAGCCAATCATCTGAGTTTCTTTCATCGGAGATGTTTGTCAATTTTAGAGTATTGCAAGATGGTCAATCTTATACTTTCAGTGAACCGACCTTTTTTTCCACTTTAGGAAATAAAAATTTTGACAAGACTTTTCAGTTGGGAAATCAAAAATACCATGTCACCTTGGATCAGTTTATACCGAATCCACAAGAAACTATAACATCAGCTCCTGAAGGGAAACCAACCTTGAAAGTTGTCATAGCAGGTAGAGATGGGCGAGAAGAGTATTATATTTCAAAAGGAGAATTCAAAAACTTGGGAGGACTGCCATTTAATTTTACAGATGACTATACCACAGAGGCAATAAATATTTTTTTAGATGGAGAATCCCTTTCTTTCATGACAGCTAGTGATCTAACACAAACAGTGATGGCTACTCAGCAAACAGATACATTAGCAGCAGATATAAAACATCCATTAATCCTTCGTACTTTATATGGAATAGCTAATAAAAACTTCGTGATTGGTGAATTCAGAAATGATGGCGTGATACAAATCTCGTCTTCTAATCGTAAAATGACATCCGAAAGCTCGGCTGGTTTGCAATTACGTGTTTCTACTGATAATGAAAGCCAATCTATCATGGTTGTAGGCAATAGGGGAGTAGAAGGTCAACCAAAACAAATCGATTTCAAAGGCAGTAAAATGCAAATTTCATATGGATCAAAAAGAATTCAAGTGCCATTCACAATTTTCCTAAAGGATTTTGAAATGGAACGGTACCCAGGTACTAATAACCCATCGTCCTATGCAAGTGAAGTTGTACTGAACGATGCTCGAAAGGGAGTCAATTTGCCATTCAGAATATATATGAATAATATTTTGAATTATGGAGGATATAGATTCTTTCAATCTTCATTTGATCCTGATGAAGAAGGTACTTACTTGAGTGTAAACCATGATTTTTGGGGTACATGGATATCTTATTTAGGATATTTCCTATTGACTTTAGGTATGATTATGACTTTTTTTAGCAAAAACAGTAGGTTTTCTGTCTTGAGGCAGCGATTACATGATATGCAATCTGGAAAAACACTAGGTTTGGTTTTGATTTGCTCACTGTTTTTCTCTTCACTTTCATCTCAATCAGTTATACAAGATGTACCATATGATGTTGCAAATGAAATGAGTTCCTTAGTTGTTCAAGACCATCGCGGCAGATTTAAACCACTGAACACAATGTCAAGTGAAGTTCTACGTAAATTGGCAAAGACTGAATCCATAGAAGGTATGACATCTGAGCAGGTATTTTTATCTATGTATCTAAATCCTGAGAAGTGGGAAAATGTGCCTTTGATACATCTTGGGTCACATCCTGAGGTAAAAAAACTGTTAAACACAAGTGAAAAGCTCGTACCATACAGGTCATTTTTTAATACTGAAGGCCAATATATTTTGAAGGAACAGATAAGGCATGCACAGACTGTAAATCCAAAGGATCAAAATGTATTCGATAAAGCTATCATCAAACTAGATGAAAAGATAAATATTGCCAATATGGTATTTTCAGGACAATTGATGCGTTTATTTCCACTTCCAGGTGACAACCTTAACTCTTGGATTTCACCTGGAGATGTTACTATGATGGAAATGCCAGAAGAAGAGCTTTTAAATCAAATTAAGATGTTTGCTGGTTGGGCTGTAGATGCGAGATCTGGAAAATTGGATGTTTCTTCCACAACTACTATGATGCAAGCATTGACGGATTATCAGTATCAAAAAAATGCAAGCATTCTCCCGTCCAAATCAAAGATAAAAGCCGAATTACTATTAAATTCATTGGACGTTTTCGGCCGACTAAGGAATATTTATGGTATTTTAGGGATGGTATTTTTGGGAGTATTCTTCTATTCAATATTCAATCATGCATTTAATATTTCTAAAGTTACACAATGGATATGGGCTTTATTGGTAATAGTATTCTTATTTCATACACTTGGATTGGGTTTGAGATGGTATGTATCTGGGCGAGCTCCTTGGAGCAATGGTTATGAATCTATGATTTACATCTCTTGGACTACTATGCTTGCGGGTTTACTATTTTCAAGGAAGTCACTTGGTGGGTTAACTGCAACAGTCATACTTGCAGCAACAATTTTATTAGTAGCAGCCATGAGCTGGTTGGATCCAGAGATCACCCCACTGGTGCCTGTATTGAAGTCCTATTGGCTTACGATCCATGTTTCTTTAGAGGCTGGTAGTTATGGATTTCTTATGTTGGGCGCAGTAATAGGAATGCTCAATCTCCTTATAATAATATTTATGACGCCTGCTAATAGGGAAAGGCTCCAGAGAATTGTCAAAGAGCTCACTATCACAAGTGAAATAACATTACTGGGTGGGTTGATAATGGTGAGTATAGGTACTTATTTGGGCGGTGTATGGGCTAATGAATCTTGGGGAAGATATTGGGGATGGGATGCTAAAGAGACATGGGCATTGGTGACTATTTTGGTATATGCTTTCATATTGCACATGAGGTTTATTCCAGGGCTACAGAGTGTTTTTGCATTCAATTTTGCATCACTTTTTGGATTTGCAACTGTCATTATGACGTACTTTGGGGTCAACTACTATCTATCAGGTTTACATTCTTATGCGGCTGGAGATCCTGTGCCTATTCCTACACAGGTTTATGTTACTGCAATAATATTGGGTATTATAAGTCTCATTGCTTACTATAAATTTCGCAAAGTTTGGAAGAAATAATCTTCAAATGACCACCTGCATTCCATCATAACCCAAAAAGATGGATTGAGGAAGTTGAAGTTGAACATCCGCATGTAAACCCAAATGGTGCGAGATATGAGTCAAAATTGTTGTTTTTGCCCCAATAATTTTAGCATGTTGAATGGCCTCTTCCAAATTAAAATGTGAATAGTGCTTTCTGTGCTGCAATGCATTTAAGACCAAAACATCAAGACCACCAATTTGAGACAATGTTTCACTACTCAGGAAAGACGCATCCGTGATATATGCCATTTTACCTAATCTGAATCCAACAATGGGGAGTGAGCCATGCATGATGTCCAATGGTAAAATGTGCAACTCTCCAATTTTAAATTCTTCAAAAGGACGAATCTCGTGACAGGTCAATTGTGGTGCACCCGGATAGGGTTGATCTGAAAATATATAAGAAAATCTCTGACGAATGTCAGTCATTACACGTTCTAGACCGAAGATAGGAATGGCTTTTTTTTGAATAAAGTTAAAGGGTCTTATGTCATCGATTCCTGCAGTATGATCACTATGTTCGTGGGTAAAAAGGATGGCATCTACTCCCTTCAAATGGTTGTACAATGCCTGCTGTCTGAAATCAGGTCCAATATCTATCAATATCTGAGTACTGCCTTTGGATATAAATAAGGAAGTTCGTAATCTTTTATCATGTGGATTCACAGACAGACATACATCACATCCACATCCTATGACTGGAACACCTTGAGATGTACCGGTTCCTAGTAGTGTGATGGTCATACGATTGTCAGGCATCAGATTTTAATTGGTCTTTAAGGAGGTATTTTATAAATTGTTTTGACTTTTCATCTAGAGAATCTTCTATATCTAGTTTATGAATCAAGATGTCAAGAAGGATTTGCACTCTTCCATCGGTATCATAAAATCTATTGATAACGATGACATTTTTATCTTCGACAATACAATATCCAGAATTAAATGTCCCCTTTTCATAAATGATAGTATAGTTTTGTTCTTTAATAATATTCTCAAGCTTTTGCAGACTTGTTTTTGTGTGTTTACCCATACATCAAACTCCAAATTGGGATAAATGATAATCTAAATGCTTATACATCAATGTGTTCCATTCTACTATATTTAATTTTCCAAATGAAAGGGATTCTCTACCATTGAAAACTTTTTCACCATCTTTTAAGACTCTATCAATATAATCTATCAACCTTTGCTTTTCTGTATTAAAGTCTGGTTCGTGGTTGATGATAAAAGCAGGGGCCGTTTTTCCATTTTTGGGATAGGGTTTTGGGCCTACGACCTGATCTTTTACAAATGATTTTAATAACCATCTTTTGAAGAAATTTGGCTTTGGATGTTTATCCGTAAAAATCATCTCATACGTTACATTACAATGAGCCAACATCTGAGCTACTGACATTTTTCCCCACAAACCTTTTGTGTCGGGTGTAAGAAGATTTATTCTTTTTATTACTTCTCGAACATCATTTTCAACAAACACACTGGTCATTTAATTAAAAATATTAATACACAAATGTAAGCGAAACATGCCAAATTTCAAAATTAATAGTAATATTGTATTTAAAATTAAAACACAGTTCATGCGTTATTTTTCTATAATTCTCTTCTTATTATCATTGTTCAATCCGGTTTTCGGTCAAATTGATTTTACCACTTTCAAAGAATTAAAATGTAGAAATATCGGACCAGCTGGTATGAGTGGTAGAATTACTGCTATTGATGTAGATTTGAGTGATGAAACCAAAATATTTATTGGATCAGCATCAGGCGGGGTATGGAAAACAGAAAATGGTGGTACAACTTGGACACCTATTTTTGATGATCAAAGTAATTTAGCCATAGGTTCAATCAAGATCAATCAAAAAAACCCTTCCGAAATATGGGTCGGCACCGGAGAAGGTAATCCAAGGAATTCAATAAATACTGGCAATGGTATTTACAAAAGTCTTGATGGAGGGAAAACATGGAAAAATATGGGTCTATCCGATACCAAAGTCATCCATAGAATTGTGGTAGATGCTTTAGATGGAAACACGGTTTATGCTGCAGCCATGGGATCGCCTTGGGGTGACAGTGAGGATAGAGGCGTATTTAAAACCAAAGACGGAGGAAAGACTTGGAAAAGAATACTTTATGTCAATGCAGCCACTGGCGCTGCTGAAATGGTTGTGGATCCAAAGAATCCCAATAAATTGATAGTCGGAATGTGGGAGCATCGTAGACAACCTTGGTTTTTTAAGTCTGGTGGTAAAGGATCAGGGATCTATATCACCTATGATGGAGGTGAAACTTGGAAACAGATCACTGAGAAAGATGGCTTGCCGAAAGGAGAGTTGGGTAGAATAGGACTGAGTTTTGCACCTTCAAATCCAGATATCGTCTATGCATTGGTTGAAGCAAAGGAAAATGGTCTTTATAAATCCATAGATGGGGGTGAACATTGGTCGCTTGTATCCACTAAGGACATTGGCGATAGACCATTTTATTATTCAGAGATATATGTAGACCCTGAGAATGCAAATACTATTTACAACCTATATACCTATGTTTCCAAAAGTGAGGATGGAGGTAAATCCTTTAAAAATATTGCAAATTACAGTAATGGGGTGCATCCTGATCACCATGCATTTTGGATCCATCCTGCGAATTCAAGATATATCATTGAAGGAAATGATGGAGGACTGAATATTTCAAAAGATGCTGGAAAAACCTGGCAATTTTCAGGAAATATTCCTGTTGGCCAGTTTTATCATATCCAATACGATACCGCTTTCCCGTACAATGTCTATGGTGGAATGCAAGACAATGGATCTTGGGTAGGGCCATCATCCGTGCTTAAGCAAGGTGGCATTCGTAATTATGATTTTCAGGAATTATATTTTGGTGATGGTTTTGATGTGGTACCATTAGTACATGATCCAAGGTATGGTTTCGCCATGTCTCAAGGAGGAAATCTTGGATTTTATGATAGATTGACTGGCAGAACCCAATTCAGTAAACCGGTAACCCAAGATACTTCTATTTCGTATAGATTCAATTGGAATGCTGGGATTGCAAAAGATCCATTTTCAGATTGTGGAGTTTATTTTGGAAGTCAATTTTTGCATTACTCAGATGATTGTGGTCGATCTTGGATTACACTTTCCCCTGATTTAACTACCAATGACGCAGAGAAACAAAAAGCGGATAAGAGTGGAGGACTAACATTGGATGCAACTTTTGCAGAAAATTATACTACCATACTGTGTATCGAACCATCACGTTTTGACAAAGATGTCATTTGGGTAGGTACAGATGATGGGAATGTTCAGAAGACAGGAGATGGCGGCAAGACATGGGAAAATGTAGCTTCCAGATTGAGAAATTTGCCAGAAGGCAGTTGGATACCACAGATTGTCCAATCACCTTACAACAAAGATGAAATGTGGATTGTAGCTAATAATTATCGCAGAAATGACTATAAACCATATGCATATCACACAGATAATGGTGGAAAAACTTTCAAAAGGATCGCTGATGAAACATCTATTGGGGGTTTTGTGCTGTCCATTGTACAAGATCATAAAGAACCGAATCTAATATTTTTAGGGACTGATGCTGGGCTGTACATTTCTGTAGATAAGGCGAAGACATGGAATCATGTGGATAAAATTTTACCAAATGTGCAGATTTCAGATTTGAAAATTCACCCAATAGAGGATGATCTTATTATTGGTACATTTGGTAGATCTATATGGATCATGGACGATATCAATCCACTAAGAGAATTAGCCAGAGAAGGCTTGACATTGTTGGAAAAAGATTATCATTTATTCGATCAAGCTGTAGGATATGATGTTTCATTTAGATCATATGATGGAATAAGGTTTTCTGCTCAAGGTGAATTTATTGGTCAAAATAAAGAATATAGTAGCGCTAACTTAAATTTTTGGAAAAAACCGACCTTGGAAGATACTACTTCAATAAATGAGGAAAATAGAAAGCTTACCATTAAAATATTTGATAAGAATAATGACAACATACGCACCTTCAAAAGTAAAGTTGAGGATGGATTTAATAGAATTTTGTGGAATCTAAGGCGAGATGGTTCATCGCCATTTGATAGAAATAAAAAGAAAGACTCAGAAAATCTGCCAAGTGGTGAAAAAGTGGAACCTGGTTTGTACAAGGCTATTGTGTCTTTTGGAAAATTCAAAGATTCAACCGAAATAATAGTAAAGATGGATCCAAGAACTTCTGAGAGCAATGCAGTTAAGCAAGAATTAGCAGTGCTGAACGATTCTATTCGGAATATATCTGATATGAGTGTAGCTGAATTTGAAAAATTAATTGAAGCAAAGAACTATGTTTTAGCTGTCGATAGGTTTGTCGAATTGCTCCCAAAAGACAGAAAATCCAAGTATGAAGCTATACAAAAGGAAATGAAAGATACCATAGAAGCACTTATAGTTTTGTATGTGGCACCTGAGAATCAAAAGGGAATACAAAGAAATCCTAAGTTGCTGTCAGATATCCTCAATCAGGCTAATTATTATGCAAGATCGCTTTGGCAAAGTCCGGGAAACAACGCTATTTATGCTTTGAAAAACACCAGTGCATATTCTGCCGCTATCAATGGTAAAGTGAGAAGATTTTTGTCTGGACAATGGCTTGAATATCTTGATAACATTAGAAATTCTCAATTGTATTGGTTTGATTCTTCTAAATAATGCAAAGATGCATCAAAGTGATTAAACCCAGTAAAAATAACTTTCAAGATATAAATTGGAAAAAACTTAGTCTTTATGGGATACTGGTATTGGCTTTTATACTGAGATTGACGTCTATATTAATACCAAATATTGGCGAATGGGATGAGAGATTTCATGCTTTAGTCGCCAAAAATCTCATGCGCAACCCTTTTCGCCCATCCCTTATTACTGATGGGTTATGCACATTAGATCCATTGGATTGGTCTTTGTGTGACATTTGGTTTGCTAAGCCACCATTGGCACTGTGGAGTATGATGTTTAGTATGGAAATCTTTGGAGTGAATGAGTTTGGGCTTAGATTTCCCTCGCTTATATTTTCGATGATAAGTGTTCTATTGACTTACTGGCTTGGAAAGCATCTGTTTAATGAGAAAATTGGGCTAGTTGCCGCATTACTGTATGCTATTAATGGGATGTTGCTTGAAGTCAATATAGGTAGATTGGCAGGAGATCATGTTGACACACTATTTTTCATGCTCTTTCAATTAGCAGTAGTAGCATTATTGCTTGATGAAAGACGGATGACCGTCAAAAAGTCGGTTTTGATAGGTGCGATTATTGGCTTGTCATTCCTAACAAAGTGGACTGCATCTTTCTTTATTTTGATCGTAGTAGCGATGTGTGGATTGATTATATGGCGAAATCTGCAGAAGGTTTTAATATTTACATCTTTAGTAATTTTTACCGCTGTCATAGTTGTGTTGCCTTGGATGTGGTACATATATCATTCTTTTCCTGTAGAGACAGCCACAATGGTTGAAGGTATGTTTACACCTTTGACAGAAGTGGTCCAAAAGCATAGTGGGCCTTGGTATTATTATATCAATAGTATGCGCATCAATATCAATGAACTGGTCTATTTGCCATTGTTATTTTTAATTTTTATGGTGTATAAAAAAAGGTCATTAAACACCTTGATACTCTTTGTTTGGATAATGTTACCATTGTTGGTTTTGTCCTATTCTGCTACAAAAAGGGAAGTGTATTTATTGATGTCTGCCACACCCATTTTCATTTCTATAGCCTACTTTTTACATGTATCCATGAGACTTTCAAAGGGATCAAGGTGGAGGCCTTGGATAAAGTTTTTATACTTTTTAGTAATTGTTGCTGCTATCAGATATTCTATAGAAAGGATTAAACCGATGCAAATTACATTTGCAAAACCACAATTTAGGATAGAAATGGAAACAATATTAAAGAATAGTACGTCACCTTCAGACTCAATAATTTTAGTAAACGATCCTCATTATCTGGAAGCTCGATTTTATTATGATATGCTTGGGTATAGATACCTATCAACAGCTAAAATCGATTCTTTATCTGCGATGGGTTACACGGTGTTTTCCTTCAACAAAGGTGCGTACCATCCTTATTGAAAAACTTCTCGAATTTACTTTGTTAAATGAATCCAAGATTCACAAGTTCCTATATCACCGTTAAAGTTTATTTCGCAAGAATCGTCCTTCGAGTACAATTTTACATCATCATCAGAGTTGAATTGCATCTCAAGAACTATATTTATTGTAGCAGCACCAAAATCTTGAATTAAAGTGACTTTATTTCCAGAGACAGTATACTTTCCCCCCTCTTCGGAATAGAATGGGTTATTACTTTTTTCAGCATATTTACTTTCTAATGTGCCGTCACTTTTGAACTCAAGATAACTGTCATCTGTCATAAAGGTGGTTTCGTCATTGTTGTTTGTGGCATCATTTGGGTCGGTTTGTTTTTCCCTCAAAGAGATATAACTCCACTTTCCAATTATCTTGTTTTTTGGCTCTTCATCTTTGCCACATGAAATAAGGGTAACGAGAATTAAAACAACTAAAATTTTTAAATTTTTCATAAAACATAATTTATTGGCTGATCAGCAGTCCCACCGTTAACCAAAATTGGTTTAAATTATTTATTTTTTAAAAATGATTTTATTTCCAATCAATCTTTCATTGATGCAAAATTATTAAATTTTACTCCAAAACCAAAATCAGTATAAGTATGGGAGTTTGAAAAAGTTAGATTACATCCAAATATAAATTTTACTTTTTTACCTACTTCTATATATGGTGATAAACCAATAAATCCAGAATTTATATCCCTATAATATTTGTTTGAATTTTCATCAATCTTATACAATCCAGGAGTTGTATAACTTGGAGTTAATGTGAATGAAAAAACGTCATTTGGTTCAATTGTAAAATGGAGAGGAACTGTAAAATTTAAAATTTTTCCAAAGTAATTCATCGTTGGTCCAATGGCCAAATATGTATTTGATCCTTCACCTCCTAGAAAAGAGTATTTACCACCAATTGACCAACTGCCAAACATGTTGAGTTTTCCTATTATATCTAAGTTGGATGTAACACCATAATTAATTCCATATTCTGCAATAAAAGGAAGTATTGCACCTTCCCCATTTTCCTGAACATTACCATTCAATGAAATTCTATGGCTGATATTATCTTCACCCATTGGTTTGGCAGTTTGATATTGACTTACGCTTGCACAAGAAGTGGTAAACAGGACTAATATGCTAAAATAATATAATTTTATCATATATAGAGTTTTGATTTTCATAACTATAAATTAAGATGTCATAAATAATATTGATATTCCCAAACCCAAATATCCAGTGATATAAAACGTATTGATATTAAAATCATCATTATCTAATGTATCTGAAAAATGTAAATCAATGTCACCACTGAATATAAAAGATATGCGCTCTGACAGTGAAAATTTAGGTGTTATTTTAGTTCCTAAGATAAACCCTCCACCAGAATGATCTTTGTATTTTACCACTCCATAGCCTAAGCTTAAATATGCAGGAATTTGAGTGCTTGATGAAATGAAAAGTGGCATACCAATTCCAAGTTTGGCGTCCAAAAACCAAATGGATTCCTGCTTTGGTGTAGCACCAAACATTAACTCAAGATATCCGATTTGTGAATTTCTTTTATTTGTTGGGGTATTTAGTCTCAGAAAACAACCTTTAAACCTAGATTTAAAATCGTCCTTTGGTAAATAGAACATTCCATAGGTAGCACCAGCATCAATAGAGAAACTATATTGTTTGTAAATTTCAGATGTATTCTGGCTACACAATTTAAATGTAGTTAGAATAACTATATTCAGTAAAACCAGCGCTCTTATCATCTACATCAATGAATTTTATAAATATGACGATATAATTATTGACTGACTCAGAATTCTATTATGTAAAAATACCATTATCTGAAGTATAATGTGATTTTTATAAGAAAATTTATTATTATTGTCTAGATTTAAATAGAAATGAATTCATTTATTTGTTTTAAATATTTCGTTTGCTTTTTTCATTTTAAATCAATTCAAATAAATCTGAACGACTTTCAGTCACCATAACCCACTTCAATTATTGAAATGCCGTCTTTTCTGTATCAAAATTCAGAAATGGAAACCTACCTGTCAGCGCATCAATTTTTCGAAGATACTCCGACTTAAACTTCGCTGTTTCTGCTGAATCAGGATTAAAATGCTTATGGTGAGCTGCTTTGAGGATGTCTTGTACTTCAGAAAGTTTGCTTAACGTATCCTTTTCAAAATAATGGTGGCAGAATTTTTCCCAAATAAATTGTATCGCACTATCAGAAGGATGTATCATATCTTCTCCATAAAATCTATAGTCTCTTAAATCATCCATGAGCCATTCGTAGGCTGGAAAGTATGTAGTATTCTCCGGATCTAGCTCAACTAATCTATGTGCGGTTTCAATCAGTCTAGCTTTGCTTCTTTGATTTTCTACAATACCATCTTTGATGTGACGAACAGGACTTACTGTCACTACAACATGAATGCTATCATTTGAGCGTCGAAGTAGTGCAATACTTTCTTCAAGTGCAGCGACACTTTCCTCAACGGATAAAAGCTTTTTATCAAATAAATTTCCTGAGAGTTTATGACAATTTGCTACCACAGTTTCACTCTCTTTAAATGTATAGGCATAACTAGTTCCTAGAGTAATGAATATAATCTTGACACGCTTTAGTGCTAAGTGTACATGATGTATGGCTTGATGAATTTGGTCTAATGTAGATTTTACGTTTGTGGTGGAAAGAACGCTATGAAAATCTGGATGGACCCATTTCCCTTGACTCTTCAAAAGGTCTTCGGCAGTGAATTGTGTGTCCAAGGCTGCCACTTGGAGTAATTTGGCTATAGAAATAGGATTAAAGACAGTGCCAAAAGGATTTGAAATGACATTAAATTTATACTTTTGCAGGTATGAACCAATGTTTTGTGAAAAACAAGAACCTATTAAAAGTACGGGATCTGTGTATTGAATTTGAGCTTTTGATGGTAGAATGTTTAGTTCTGTTCTGAATAACATGGCATATAATGTTGTGATATAAACTTTTATTTTAGGATGATATTATCAAGGTTGAGATCTATTTTCAGTCAAACCCAAGAAGACCCCAAAGTACAATTTGGCCGTAGTACTTCAGCTTCTCCTGATGTGCAAATATATGGGGATTGGGTGAAAGCTGTGTCCTATTTTGAAAATGAAAATTACCTTGAGTCATACAAAAGTCTTCTTTCTTTCCTTAAGGTAGGCAATCCTTCTGTATCTTTTTCTGAAAATGAGAATAGAATTCAATTTTCATTATTGCAAGGTTCAAAAATTATTTTTGGATATGGGACAAGGAAGAAATTTGTTGCATACGCACAGATTGTTTTAGTAAGATCATTGCCATATCAAGTGGGGCGTGACTTACTTGAGGCCAATTTTGACCTTAGGTTTTGCTCTTTTGGATTAGATGCGCAACGTTGTATAGTTTTACAATTTCAAACCATGGCTGAAGATGGCTCTCCATACAAAATTTTTGAAGCCTTAGAAGAGCTAGCTCTTGAAGCTGATCGACAAGATGACATTTTGAGTGGATATTATCCAGATATTGAATCCATAAATACATATCATACGCAAAAAAATAGTTCAGAAATCTCAAAAATCAAGTTTGAATTTCTGCAATTGAAACTGACAGATTTGCAGCGCACTTTGGGCGTCACAGAAGTCCTAAAGGAGAGGTATCCAGGTGCTATGTCATATGTTTTACTTGATTTTGTATATTCAGTAGACTATCTTATAAAACCGGAAGGGAGATTGATGGAGCAGTTTTATTCTTTTCATGACCTCTTTTTTTACAATAACACTATAAATGTCACTGATAAAAATGCTTTGATTTTACAGTCGATTCTTGAGTTGAAGGATATAAAATTTTCAAACTTCAGAAAAGAGTTATACGAATCTCAATCTTCTTTTCAATCCATAGAAAGAGATAGTACATTGAATATCATTGATTTGATAGAAGCACAACAAAAAGATTTGGATTGGTATTCCGAGAATAACTATCTTTTGATCTCTCATGCTATTTGTGGTTACATTATTGGATTTGCATTGTATGCCCTTGCCCTTAAGCCAACAGAAATTTCGATTTTACAAATATATTATAAAGTGCTGTATCAAAAATATTTTACTTCGTTAGGGTATCAATGTTTGTTTTTTGATGCAAACAATAAGTTTAAAGTGAAACAAGTGCGTAGGTACATCAAAAAAACGTGTGAGCAAAGTGGAGGTGCTATATCCTTGCAAGTTAAAAAGTTGAAAAGTGAGAATTTAGAAGATTTTCCAGTTGAATTCATCCAAATGCTTAGAACACTTAAAAGTCATTAAATGATATGCAATCTAAAAAAAGAGCATTATATGATACTATTAATATCACCAATGTAAATAATATTGAGGGAATTTCCGACAGCATAGAAAAAGCAATTTCCCATTTGGGAGAAAATGTATTGGATTCAAGAATAGGGCCTTTTGAGTGGGTTATTCGCCGCGAGTCCAAAAATGTTACGATTGTATACCATCAAAAGTCAGGCACTATTATTGCAGAAATAGAATTATGTAAGTTGCCCGATCTTTATGGATATGAGATTTTTGAATTTCTACTTTTGGAGAACCAAAAATTGGACTTTACTTCACTTTCTATCCAAAAAAATTGCATTTTACTATCAATGTTATTAAATGATCAATATATAACTGATTTTATATTATTAAAGTACATCAAAAATTTGTTGGATATTGGCGATAAATATAATGCAAGCCTAATTCAAAAATTTGGTTGTAATAACGATCAATAAAAATAAATCAAGTTCATTAACATTATTTTTTTGAAGTTTTTTTTGTTAAGACATGCGCTTATTCCGTTAATTTATATAATTTTAGCCTCCGTTTTGAGTAATTAAAAATGTTTATAAAAAAGAAGATTTAAATAGTTGTAATATGATTAAGGTCATTTTGAAAACGTTTGTGATTTGTATGGTGTTGTTTGTCAATGCATTAAACGCTCAAGACATACATTTCACACAATTTTATATGTCTCCGCTTAACCTCAATCCCGCATTGACAGGTGTAATGAATTGTAAGACAAGATTAGTTGCAAACTACCGTAACCAATGGTCAGCAGTTTTAGTCGCTAATGCTTATAATACTTATTCTGTCTCTTACGATCAAAAAATCCCTGTGGGACGAGAAGATTATTTTGGTATTGGAGGGTCATTATGGGGTGATGTAGCAGGTGCCGCTAGATTTGGTACAACGCAAGGAAGGTTATCTCTCTCATATAGTAAAAAAATGGCCGGATACAGAAAGAAAGCAAGTTATTTGGTTATTGGTGCTGACGTTGGATTAAGCCAGAGAGGTGTGAGCGGTGATGATTTGAGATGGCCAAGCCAAATCAATGAAAACGGCTGGGATCCCACAACGGGTGTGGATGAATTGAATGGTGTAGAAAGGAGTTTTCTGTATCCAGATTTATCTGCTGGGCTTTTGTGGTTCAGTGTAATAGATAATTATACAAACTGGTATGTAGGTGCAGCTTTACATCATCTCAATAGACCAAATATTTCTTTTTTTGGTAATAATGAAAAAAGTGGTACTTTGTATAGTAAATACACAATTCATGCAGGATTACAATACCCATTGACAAGAAAAGTATCTATCCTCCCTTTTGGTGTCTATATGGCCCAAGGACCACATAGATCCATGAATGCTGGTACAAATTTCCGCTTTGCTTTAGGGCCATCAAGAACTTCAAATCAATCTTGGGAAGTAGGAGCTTGGTATAGAATAGGGAATAGGGTAGCTGTTAATGATGTTACAAAAACAAGTCTTCACTCTGATGCCATCATTCTTTCCACAAGATTCAATTATGAAGAGTTTGGAATTGGGTTTTCATATGATGCCAATATTTCAGGTTTAGCTCAGGCAGCAACAGGAAATGGAGCTTTTGAGTTTTCACTTGTGTACAATATTTGCGGCCCTGAAAGCAGAGGTGTTTATTGTCCTAGATTCTAAATACTATTTGCTGAAAGTGATATTATTGTTGCTTAATTTTTAGCGATTTTCGTTAAAAAACCTTGTTGAACTTTATAGATTTGATCATTCCCCCTTTAATTGGATGGAGGCTAAAGTAGTAGCTTGATCCAAGAATATTTTTTTAATGATTTACAAAATTAAATATGTTCGGTAGTAAGAGTGATAAACAAGCCAATGTTTCAAATGCGGCTCTTTCAAATAATGTTACAAACAGTATCGTTGACGGTACAATCATTCGTGGTGATATCAATGCAAATAATGACATCAGGATTGACGGCACCCTTTTTGGAAATTTGGATTGCGCAGGAAGGGTCATTATAGGTGCGCAAGGCAAGGTGGAAGGAGATATTTCTTGTTTGAATGCCATAGTTGAAGGAAGTTTTACAGGAAAATTGATAGTAAAAGAGCTTCTCAGTGTGAAGGAAACTGGAGTGGTAAATGGCGAAATTCAAACTGATAAACTCATGGTGCAAACTGGAGCGTTATTTAATGTCTCTTGCTCTATGGGCGGTCAAATTTTAGTACCATTGATGAAAAAAGAGTCCATTTCGAAGAGTATAAACGATGGCAGATAAGCCAAAATTTCACGTTAAGGAAAAGTTTAACCCATATATGAAATATACCGGTTTGGCTTTTCAGTTGGCTGGTATTATACTTTTTAGTTTTTGGCTAGGCAGGAAAGTAGATGAATATTTCGGATTTAAGAAACCCTACTTAACCCTTATTCTAGTAATGGTTATGTTCGGGACATATATGTATAAACTATACATAGACCTTAGTAAAAAACAATGAAGTTTTTTTGGAAAATATACGGTATTCTTTGTTTGACATTATTGCCTGTATTATTTATTCTATTTTTATTTTCTTCAAGTTTTCATAATATTCCTATTATTGGTATTGAGTTTGCGATATACACATGTATGAGCATCATTCTATTTTTGGTTTTAAAGAAAAGTACTAAAAGCCGAAAAACTCAAAATTTTTTGTATATTTCTATTGCGAATTCATTATTTAAAATTTTGATTACCATTCTAATAGTGCTGATTTATCGGTATCTGTCAGAACAATTTGATAGAAAATTTATCATTCCTTTTATTTTAGTGTATGTAGGGTTTACTATCTTTGAAACTATTTTTATGTCCAGATTAGCAACGTATAAACCTAGATAAAATGATGCAGTTTGAAATTGAGCATTTAAGTCATAAATTTTCAGAATCGGAGATAGAAGGTTTATTCAGATTCTTGGAGCGACAAGACAATGCTATTACTTTTATGTACGAAGATAAGGTATATAAAGGTCTAATCAAATCCACAAACCTTGAAACTAAAACTTATTGCATCAATATTGATGGTTTGGATATTAAAGTTAAATTGAAATCAGAGTTGGATCAGTTGATAGATTCAATGGGGTTTAGCAATGTGGCCAAAGTTTCTACCAAGGAAGTAAAATCTCCAATGCCTGGATTGGTGGTGAAAATTTTTGTTATTGTTGGGCAAGAAGTGGAAGCAGGAGAAAATCTATTGAGTCTTGAAGCCATGAAGATGGAAAATATCATAAAATCAAATGGTGCAGGCAAAATAAAACAGATTAGCGTCGCTAACGGACAGTCTGTAAACAAGGGGCAAGTACTTATCACTTTTGAATAGAAGTTATGGTTATTTCAGCGATAGTAGCAGTTTCATTGGATGGATTTATTGGAAAAGATAATGCAATTCCTTGGCATTTACCCGCTGATTTAGCATATTTTAAAAGAGTTACTATGGGTTTTCCTGTCATTATGGGTCGCAATTCATTTGATTCTATTGGAAAACCATTACCAGGAAGGCTCAATATTATCGTGACTAGAAATAAGCAATTTTTTCATTCTGGTTGTACAGTGTGTCATACTATACATGAAGCGATAAGAATTGCACATGATTCTGGTGCTGAAGAGTGTTTTATTATTGGAGGTGGAAATATTTATCTTCAGACCATCGATTTATGGGATAAACTGTATTTCACCACTATTCATGCAAATATTGAGGGAGATGTTCGATTTCCAGAAATTGACTTTTCCCTTTGGGCCAAAGTATCATCTATAGACTACCAAAAGGATGAGAAAAATATATTCGATATGACATTTGCTACATATGAAAAATACAAACAGTCCAAATTTTAATCTAATAAAGGAAGATTTTATTCACTATTTGTGGCGTACAAAATTATTGCCTGCTGAATTATTGACCTTACAAGGACAGAGTGTCCAGATTTTGGATTTTGGAACGGGAAACATGGATTCAGGTCCGGATTTTTTCAATGCAAAAGTTGTCCTTGATGATCAACTCTGGGTGGGAAATGTTGAGATGCATGTTTTTACTTCAGATTGGATAAAACACAGACACTCTAATGACGATGCCTATAAAAATGTGATTTTGCATGTGGTTTGGACCAATGATTTGGTAAAAATAGAACTAGAATCTATAGGTATTCCTACTTTAGTACTGAATGGCCTAATACCCAAAATATACTTGGACAGGTATCTTTTGTTGAAAAACTCTTCCTTTGAAATCCCATGCAAAGATCAAATAGCTACTGTGAAGATGGCAAGAGTAAGCTTGTGGATGGAAAGAATGGCTGTAGAGCGAATCGAAGCAAAAGCACAAGCTGTTTATACATTATTTCAAAATACTAGCGAGAATTGGGAAGAAACACTGTACATTATGCTAGTGAGATATTTTGGTACTAAGGTGAATCGTGAACCATTCGAACGGTTAGCACGAGCGGTGCCCATGAAATTGATCCTTCTGAATAGAGACAAACCGAAATCTTTAGAGGCTTTATACTTCGGTCAAGCAGGGATGCTTAGGGATTCAAATGTAGAGGGAGATTATTACGGAGAACTAAGCGCAGAATACAATTTTTTACAAAGGAAATATGGTCTGACCCCAATGGATCCAATGACATGGAAGTTTGGCAAAATAAGGCCTGCAAATTTTCCGACCATCCGAATTGCTCAGCTTAGTGCCATCATGACAAATGCAAGACCCCTATTCTCTGTAGTTTTGGAAATGCAAGAACTATCCGAATTGCGTGCTTTCTTCAATAAAGAGACTACTGAATTTTGGGATAAACACTATACATTTAGTTCTAAATCAAAGTTTTCCAAAAAAGAGATATCGGATTCTTTTTTTAATTTGATTTGTATTAATGCGATTGGGCCGATGTTATTTGCTTATGGGAAGATGATTCGTAATGATGTTTACATTTTGAAAGCAATGCATATATTGGAATCCATTTCTCCTGAAAAAAATGCCATAATTACAGGCTTTGAAAAACTAGGAATTGGTGTCACATCAGCCTACGATAGCCAAGCTTGCATCCATCTCAAAACGAATTATTGTGATTTGAAAAAATGTTTGTCTTGCCAGATCGGGCATGACATTATAAAAGGTTAGTTTCGATTTAACTATTCCTCTAATATAAATCGCAAATGATTATCATTTAGTTCTAAAATTTCTATTTTTCGACCTTTGTAGAAATAATGATTAATATCTAGAAAGAGAGTATTCTCCTGTCTGGAAAATTTTCCTTCCGTCAAAAAATAATGATGTGGTGGTGTACCACACCATCCAAAATCCCAAGATTTGAAAATATTCGGTTCTTCAAATATTATAGATAAGTTGTCATTTAAGTCACTAGCTTTTATACAGTTGTATTCTGTTCCTGTATTTTCAATAGTTTTTTGGTTTTCAATTTGCCAAATACCGAACAAAGGATCTGAACCATTTGTATCGTTGACAGATGATGTACAGGATATAACATTTAAGGTAAGTAGGATAAAGAAAATATGTCTCATAATAAATTTGTTTTTTATGTAAACGAAGAAAAGATGGAAAGCGTTGGAATTCAGAGAGAATATGTCAACTTGGTAACTATCTTTTCTCAATTATCAGCAAATTCTATAACTCTTCTCACTACCGTATAAAAGCCTTCATTCAAAATAATCTTGAAGTTAGTAATATTCATTAATGGCAAGTGTGTATCGGGTTTTTCATTTTGTATAGTTTGGCATGCTGTGAAATAGCACATGCCGATAAAACAGAATGCTGTCAAAAGTAAGATTTTTATATTTTGGTTTTTTAAAAGCTTAACAATTCCTAGATCAACTTTTATTCCTCCATATAGCTCTCAATAGGTGGACAAATACATATGAGATTTCTATCACCATGCGCACTATCAACCCTTCCTACAGATGGCCAAAACTTACTGCCATGCTTCAGATATTCTAAAGGGAACCCTGCCTTTTGTCTTGAATAATTGTAGGGCCAATTGTCATCAGTGACGATACGATCTGTGTGTGGAGCATTAGTCAGCACATTTGAATGCGTATCCACCATTATGGTCAGAATAGTGTGGATATGCGAGGTTTGCAAGCTGGTATGTATGGAAGGTATTGGATGGAAAGCAGGTGGTTAGAGAAGGTAAAGTAGAGAGGATGAAGCTTTACAGCATTCGGTTTTTCAAAGTCTATTGAATTTGACAGAGAAAATTTGAAGAATTCAGTTTCAGACATCACAAAAGCAATACAAGAAACCAAATCCTTCAAATAATTTTAACTTCAATCAGAGCTTAGAAAACTAAACCTAGATTTATTAGGGCTGCACCTTTCTTACCAACTATAGGGTCAAGGTCAAAATAATTTGTCAAACCTTTATCATATTCGATACCTACATGTACAAACTTGAAAATATCAAATCCTAAACCAAAATTTGCAGCAAGATTATATTTTTTAACCAAGTCAGAACCAACTCCACTCGCAAGTCCTGAGCCAGATAAATAGAAGTTATTTGTTAATCCACCTTTTAAAAAGATGACTAGAATACCATCTCTACCAGTGAGATACAATCCTACATTCGCTGGAATTCTCAAGAAATTTAAAGAACCATTTTCTTTAAATGTGTTTGGATCTTGATCAAATGCATCACTTGAATAATGCGCCCCTGTGTTCAAGAAGAAAGCACCAGATCCGATTCTTACATCAGCTCCGATAGTGAACATCGATTTTGCTTCAATATTTTGGTTTGATTTAATATTAAAATCATAGATTCCAATTCCAAGTTTAGGATTAAACTTGATGCTTTGGGCCTGTAATGTAATTCCAATAAAAAAACTAAGAAAAATAAAATACTTTGACATGATGCGTTTAAAATTTAATTATTTAAAAAACCGCAAAAATAGAGTTTCTCTTTGATTTTAGCTACTTTTTAAGTAAACCCTAATTTTCTATGGTTCGCTAGAAATTTAAGCAGCTTTTTTGCCAAAACTCAGAATTTTAGCAATTAGCGCTCTATTAGCGATAGATATAGAAACTGGCTGATCTTTATTTGCCCCTTGTCTTGATATTGCTTTGGCTATTTAAACTTGTCAAAGATGACATTGAAATGAAAATCTAATTTTTCTTTATCTCTGGCCTGGCAGTGTGTGAGTCCTGATTATTGTTTCCATTATGCAAGTGTGTATCTGGTTTTTCATTTTGTATAGTTTGGCATGCTGTGAAATAGCACATGCTGATAAAACAGAATGCTGTCAAAAGTAAGATTTTTATATTTTGGTTTTTTAAAAGCTTAACAATTCCTAGATCAACTTTTATTCCTCCATATAGCTCTCAATAGGTGGACAAATACATATGAGATTTCTATCGCCATGCGCACTATCAACTCTTCCTACGGATGGCCAAAACTTACTGCCATGCTTCAGATATTCTAAAGGGAACCCTGCCTTTTGTCTTGAATAATTGTAGGGCCAATTGTCATCAGTGACGATACGATCTGTGTGTGGTGCATTAGTCAGCACATTTGAATGCGCATCCATGGTGCCATTTGCAACTTCATCAATTTCTTTTCTGATTTCCAATAGAGCATCACAGAATCTATCCAGTTCGCCTTTGTCTTCGCTTTCTGTGGGTTCTATCATAATAGTTCCTGCAACAGGAAATGACAAAGTAGGAGCATGAAACCCATAATCTATCAATCTTTTCGCCACATCTTCCGCGCTGACTCCAGCAGGTTTAAATGGTCTTAAATCTACTATCATTTCATGTGCTGCTCGTCCATATTCACCCGAATATAAGATACTGTAAGAGCCACTTAATCTTGCTTTGATATAATTGGCATTTAGGATTGCATATTTTGTGGCATTTGTCAACCCATCCCCTCCGAGCAAACGAATATATCCATAAGAAATCAAAAGAATACTGGCGCTTCCATATGGTGCAGCAGATACTGCATGATTATGATTGATATCTGTTATGACAGAATGTCCTGGTAAAAATGGTGCTAATGCATCATTACAACAAATTGGCCCCATACCAGGCCCTCCGCCTCCATGTGGAATGGCAAAAGTTTTATGGAGATTTAGGTGGCAAACATCAGCACCAATGATGCCCGGGCTTGTCAAACCTACTTGAGCATTCATATTTGCGCCATCCATATATACCATACCACCATTATCATGAATAATCTGACACATCTCTTTGATGGATGTTTCAAAAACACCGTGGGTACTCGGATATGTGATCATCATACACGATAATGTATCCTTGTATTGTTCTGCTTTCGTTCGTAAGTCATTGATATCTACATTGCCTCTTTCATCACAAGAAACTACAATTACTGACATGCCTGCCATCACAGCACTTGCAGGATTGGTTCCATGTGCAGATGAAGGAATTAATGCAATGTTTCTATGAGATTGTTGTCTGGAAGTATGATACCCCCTTATTACTAAAAGTCCTGCATATTCTCCTTGTGCACCTGAATTTGGTTGTAAAGAGCACGCAGAAAATCCTGTTACTTTGCATAAATACTCAGATAATTCATCAAATAACTGTGTGTAACCAGCGCATTGATCTTTAGGTGTAAAAGGATGTAAATTTGCAAATTCGGGCCATGAAACGGGAATCATTTCAGTTGCAGCATTGAGCTTCATAGTGCATGAGCCCAAACTTATCATACTGTGGACTAGTGAAAGATCTTTATTTTCGAGTCTTTTAATATATCGCATCATTTTTGACTCAGTATGATACATGCTGAAAACCGGATGAGTGAGTATATCAGATTTCCTAGCGAAAGCACCTAAGTGGGATTGATCAGATGGCATCTCTACTTTTAATGAAGATAATCCGCTAAAAATTGTAATTAATGCCATTACATCGTCATCCGATGTGGTCTCATCAATTGAAATACATACATTATTTTCTATTCTGAAAAGGTTGATATTGTTGGCTGCAAAATGCATGACTATTTTTGATGCATTTGCTGTATCGGTGTTTACACAAACTGTATCGAAAATCACACCTGTATTTACATGATATCCTAAAGCACGCAAGGCACTTTTTAGACGGACAGCTTTAACATGTATATTCATTGCTATGTCTTTCAGACCTTGTGGTCCATGATAGACAGCATACATGCCAGCCATGATGGCTAATAATGCTTGTGCCGTACAGATATTAGAAGTAGCCTTTTCTCTTCTGATGTGTTGTTCCCTTGTCTGTAGTGCCATTCTCAATGCTCTGTCACCATGCGCATCTATTGAAACTCCAATGATTCTACCAGGAATCACACGTTTATATTCATCCTTTGTAGCAAAGTAAGCTGCATGTGGGCCACCATAACCCATAGGAACACCAAACCTTTGTGTATTTCCTACCACTACATCTGCGCCCCATTCTCCAGGAGGCGTCAATAATGAGAGACTCAGTAAATCTGCGGCTACGATGACAAGGATGTCTTTTTCGTGGCATTTATCTACAATGGCTTTGTAATCAACAACATCTCCAAATCGATTGGGATATTGTAGAACTACGGCAAAATATGTATCAGAGAAGCTGAAATTATTGATATCTCCACTTTCTATTTCAATCTGCAATGGTTCTCCTCGTGTGAAAAGTACATCTTTAGTTTGTGCCAATACACCATTATCTACAAAACATTTTGTGGCAGGTGTTTTCCTTTTTTTATTGTGTATCCCTTCACACATGGCCATAGCTTCTGCAGCAGCGGTTGCTTCATCCAATAATGATGCATTGGCTATAGGAAGTCCTGTCAGATCGGACACCATTGTTTGAAAATTTAATAGTGCTTCAAGTCGACCCTGTGATATTTCGGCTTGATAGGGTGTATATTGAGTATACCATCCTGGATTTTCGAAAATGTTTCTCAAAATTACGGACGGAGTTATTGTTCCATAATAGCCCTGCCCAAGATAATTTTTATATAATTTGTTTTTAGCAGCTAAACTTTTAACATGGTTTAAATATGCATATTCTGATACGGCTGGTGGTAAATCTAGTGATTGTGACATCCTGATGGTTGAAGGAACTGTTTCATTGATCAATTGATCTATTGAATCTACATTTATTTCTGCCAACATTTCTTTCAATTCTTCAGAAGAAATACCAATATGTCTTTTAGCGAATTCTGTTAAATTATGATTAGCCATGCTTCTATGATTTGGTTAGATTTCAGAGTGCGAAGATAGTAAAAAATTAATCGAAAAAGAATGATATAAATTGGTTTAAACTTATTGAATTCACTTTTTGGTATTAATAATATTTGTTATAAAAAATGGCATTTCTCGGTTCACTAATGATGAAAAATTCATATTAAGATTTTTTCTAATAGCTATATTTCAATAGAGATTCAGTAACACGCAATAAAATATTTGATAATTGCTACCTTTCATGTAGATTTATAACTAAAATTCTATATATGAGACCTTTATCCGAATCACATCACCAAATTTCTTACTTTTGCAGTAATTAATGTAATTATTGAAGCAGGTCTCGCATTATATAGCTCGTCGGATTGCTTTCGGTCAAGGGAAATCTTTTACCAAAGTTATCATAAGGATTGCAGTGGTTTCCATTGCTTTGAGTTTATCTATTATGCTGTTGACAACAGCAATCTTAGCAGGATTTAAAAAAGAAATATCCAATAAAATTTTTGGTTTTTGGGGACATATTCAAATTACGGATAGTAATGTCAATCGTAATTTTGAATTAACTCCTATTCCAATGAATGATCCTGTTTATTCAAAAATAAGGGCTATTCAACAAATTGAGTATGAAAAGCCTTTTTCAACATTTGGTTATGAGTGGAAAAATTATTCCAAATCTGCAGTGACTTCTGGTGGTGTTGCAGGTGTGTATCCATTTATCATTAAACCAGCAATATTGAATACCAAGGAAAACCTTTACGGTGTGCTACTGAAAGGCATTTCTAAAGAATATGATTGGAATAAACTAGAGTCATTTATAATAGATGGAAAACCCATATATTTTGAAAATGATACATCGTCAAGTGACATATTAGTTTCGAAAACTATTGCCGAAAAACTCGTAGTAAAGACTGGAGATAAAGTGATCTTGTCCTTTATTCAAGATCAAGACCGTATCAAAAAACGATTTACTGTGAGTGGTATCTACAATACTGGGTTGGAAGAGTATGATAGAAGGTTTTGTATTGTGGATATACGAAAACTGCAAGAAGTTTTGAATTGGAAATCTACAGATATACAGGGGATGGAAATTGTTTTGGATGATGTCCAGGATATTGATGTGATATCTGAATATATTTATTATGAAGAATTACCATCCAAATTATATGCAGCTACTATCAGATCTATATTCCCAGGTATTTTCGAATGGTTAGATTTACAAAATATCAATGAAAAGATCATCACTGTACTTATGATCATAGTAGCCATTATCAACATGATTACTGTCCTCTTGATATTGATTCTTGAACGTACACCAATGATAGGAACATTGAAATCCCTTGGAATGAATAATTGGAACGTACGAAAGATTTTTCTTTATAATGCCATGTATATCATAGGTTTAGGACTTATTTTTGGCAATATATTTGGTATTGGTATTGCCCTACTGCAAAAGAAATTTAAGTTTATTACATTAGACGAAGCCAATTATTATTTGAGTGTTGCACCTATCAAACTGGAGTGGCAAACTATTGTTTTTCTCAATCTTGGAACGATTTTAGTCACATTGGCTTTTTTGATTATTCCTACTTATTTGGTTACGAAAATCACGCCAGTGAAAGTATTACGTTTTGAATAATATGGCACTTATTTTAATTTATTTTTTCAAGACCTACATTATTCGGCTGCAACGTATTGCTATTCATATTTTGAGGATTTTATATAAATTCCAACACAATCATTATACACCAGCAAAAGATGTTTTACAATGGCTGGCAGATTTGTTTTTTTATATCATTGATATCTTGGCTGTGCCAGAATTATATCAATTAGTGACACAAACATTTAAGTATAAAACTAGAGGGCTCAATGCTGAAGAGTTAAAATTGACCCAATATTTTTTCAAGGATAGTTTGATGCCTGAATTTATAAAAGTAGACAATACAGCACATTTGCTCACTCATAAGATAGCCATCGCTTATGTAGGTTTTAATACCATAAATTATAAAAGGAAGTTGAAAAATAGCGTTTTTATTCACGAGCTGGTACATATTTGGCAATATCAACGTTATGGAACGGTATATATGGGTAGAGCTATTTCTGCACAACGATCCAAAGAAGGGTATGACTATGGCGGAGTGTCAAAACTTTACCAATCTATGATACGTGGAAAGAGATTAGAAGATTTCAATTTTGAACAACAAGCAGAGATTATAGAAGACTATTACAAAATCACCACATCACCTTTTTTGAATGGAGATTTTGAAAAAATGGTATACTCTTATTATTATGCCCATTTATTTTATTGACCCATGTATTCGAAGCTGTTCAAGAATGCATCAATGTCATCACTAAGGCTATTTTCTGTAGGTGCATACACTTGAAGATTGTACAATATGTCATGGATCAAAATAAATCTCGCTTTTAGGATGGCTTTATTTTCTTGGAAAGATGCCCGATATAGCATTCCAATGTAATTTTGGTAAGGTGATGATACTTTGTATACTAAATCTCCCTTGATATCTGAAACATTTTGAAGAATACTTTCATCTAACACAGTTTGTAAGAGATCCGTACTATCAATAGGCAACGTACCTTCTGGATATTCTGTATAAGTTACTACATAAGCGAATTGTCTACCATCTGAATTTGATACACAAGACCAGGAAGCTGTTTTTAATTTTCCAATTTCTGTCAATACATCTTTTGTAGCGTATTCCATATCACAGGGAGCCAAAAACGAAATGTCGGCATCAAGTGGTCGAAAAATTTTAAACTCTTGAGATGAGCATAATGTGTAGGATAATATAAAATAGGCGATAAGAAGTATACCTCTCATATTAGTAAAATGATATCGAATAAACGAGGCAAACAAGTGAATTGTGCCAAAAGTAAGCGTTAAATAAAAGATAAAGATTTACTTTAAGAAAGTTTTTTTGATCGCATCTACAACATTGGGTTTTAATTCCGGCTTATATAAATTTTTTTTCAAAAGATTTCTAAATACAAGTTCATTCTCCACCATGTACTTAACATCAGGATTATTGTCTATCTCAGCCTTAAACTGTTCCTGTTTGTCAACAGGCAATTGGTTATCAAGATATTGGTGCACTAGGCGATCATAGGAATGCTTTCCTTTCAATTGTTTCATATCGATCAATTTTATGAAATGTACATATTCTTGTCAAAAAAATTAGAAAATCCAATAAAAAACACCTTTATTCTTCTTCTGAATCGAAAGGGCGTTTTGTTCGGTAGTCTTTATAACCCATTTTTGTTGCATAATTTTTCAGTTTATCTTTGAGCATATTTCTCGCTCTAAATAATCTGGATCTTACAGTACCTACAGGAAGTTCTAGGATTTTTGCCATTTCTTCGTAGGTAAAATCATTAATATCACAAAGCAAAATAACTGTTTTAAACTCATCCTGTAATGAATTTAAGGCAATGGTTACTTCATCCCCTAATGTGGCTTCAAAAACATCATGCCTCATATCATGCACAATATTTTGAGATGTTGCTTCTCCTTCTTTATGCACATATGTCACATCAATATCCGTAGTAGAAGGTCTGCGACTTTTCTTACGGTATTCATTGATGTAGGCGTTCTTTAAAATTTTAAACAACCAAGCCTTTGAATTAGTTCCCTGATCGTAATTTTCTATAAATTTATATGCTTTTAAGTATGTTTCCTGCACTAAATCATCTGCATCATTCTCATTGAGGGTAAGGTGAAATGCAAATGTTTTCAGAGCCGCAGCGTGCGGAAATAATTCTTGTATAAATAATTCATCATGTTTCAAGGTGGCCTCATTAATATTAGGTGCGCAAAGATATAAGATAAATTCTAAATAATGACGTTGGAATGAATTATTATAATCTTGAATTTCTATTACTCGAATGGAAATTATTCCAATTAATTGAATTCAATTTTGTAGTCGTTTTTGAAATATAATATTTTTATGGTTGAACATATTGGAAACAATAACATCGTTTACTTTTCTTTTTAAATAATTTTGTATTACACTTTTACTATTTGGTATGAAATGCTAACTTTGTCATTTTAAGATTTTTATTTAGAAGTATGAAATCACTGTTATTCACATTGTTTGCTTTCATAGTTTGTAGCGCATATGCACAGAGTTTTAATGTGGAGGTCTTGTCTCATGTTTCAGGGATGCCAGGGGGTGAATATTCTGATGTTTGGGGTTATGTTGATAATCAAGGCAAAGAATATGCAGTCATTGGTTCTCATCAGGCCATCAACATTTATGATGTGACTGATTGTGCCAATCCCATTTTAAAATTGTCTCATGTAGATGGCGCCAATGCAATATGGAGAGATTTCAAAACATATAGGAATTATTTGTATGGTGTATGCGATCAAACCACTGGAAAACCATGCACTGAAGGATTAGAAATTATAAACTTGGATGACTATACCTTTTCTCAAAGGACAACAGATTTTTCAAAGGCGCATAATATTTTTGTTGATACGGCCTATGCGAGACTCTACGTGGTAGGCTCTAATGCTTCAAATGGTCAGCTAACGATTTATACTTTAGATACTGAAGTTGTAAATGGGGTAACCTATAATGGAACGCCAGCAAATCCAGTTTTGCTACGTAAAATGCCTACCTCATATATTCATGATATTTATGTAGAAAATAATATTGCATATGCATCACATGGCTATAATGGATATTATATTTGGGATGTAACAAACCCACAAAATATTGTGCAATTAGTAAGTATTGATGATTTACCTGGCTACAATCATAGTAGTTGGCTTACCACAGATGGGCAGTATGCCTTTGTGGCAGAAGAGTTACCGCGAGGTAGACCTATCAATATCTATCAATTGGATATAAATGGGGCAAATTCCTCCGCTATTTCTATGGGGAGTTTTAAAGAACCACTTGAAGCACCAAACTATACAGAATGTAGACCTCATAATCCTTTTGTAGTTGGAGACAAACTATATTTATCTTACTACGAAGATGGCACTCAAGTATTTGATATTTCTAATCCATTACAGCCGAAACGAATAGCATATCTAGACACCTATCTCTTACAAAATGGCATAGGGTATAATGATAGCAGCCATGACTGGAAAGGTCATTGGGGTGTGTATCCATATCTTCCTTCGGGATGCATAATAGCTTCAGATATCACACAAGGTATGTACACCTTCAAATTGGATATTCCGACACCAATGCCTGACACCTATGACGATGTGGTGGAATGTATAAATTCAAATTTTGAGGTCACCGGTTCCAATAAAGGTTTAGTACTTAGGTCTGAATCAGGTTATTGTTTCAGATTGGGGGTGAATGCATCAGGAGTCATTACAACACAACGTATCAATTGCCATGTCAACAATCAAACAGATGCTCGCATTTTACATTTAGACCTTGCTTTTTCGTCACAAAATTTTGGTTTATTGATGAAGGATGTTAATGCAAATTGCTACCAAACAAAGGTGGACTTATATGGGAATCTATATGCGCAAACTATAACATGTGCAAATACAACCAAAAATCATGTGAATAATGGTGATGTTTTTATTGAAACATCCACGAAAGGATTGATCCTAAAAAGTAATAGAAATGATTGTTTTCGGATAACAGTTGATGATAATGGTGTGTTACAAAGTACACAGCTGACTAGCTGTCCTTAGTATGTGTTTGAAATTTAAAATTTGAAACCAAACGTCAATGCACTTGTGATCTTACGATTTTCAATATTAGCCAGTGGGTCTAATGCTGAATTTGTCACCACATAAGGATTATACCCTTCAGTGTAATTATGAACATAAACTCCGAGATCTGTGTAAAATCTATCACCTCTATATCCTAGCCCAAAACTAAAGTTTGGTTTATAGAATTCATCTGCGTTAAAAGGAGAATTTTCTATTCCTACTCCTGCGCGACCTCTAAAATGATTATATCCTATTTCGCCACCTAAGCGGTAATTTACCACATTGTCTAACTTTCTTTTTATATCTTGGTTGATTTCTGTATTACCTATATCATAAGAATCATTACCTTTATAATGAGCAGAAGTATAATCCTTGTATTCTATATCCAAATCTACAAAAGCCACTATATCACCACTTCTTATTGTGGCTCCTATGCTCCCTATTGCTTTCCAGGGAGTCCTAATTTTGTAATCATACGTACCATCGGCAGAATTGTATGAATTGGTTTGGACATCGTCTTCATAAAGATAGGAATAGGTCAACGTAGTGTAATAATCATCTTTTAAGTAATAAAAGGTAGGGCTGTGAATAGCTCCACCAAATCTTATGAAGCCTTCCTTGTACAGGAATCCTGCTTTAGCATTAAAGCCAATGCTGCTCGTATTAAGAAATTCTGAATACTCTAGGCTTTCAAACACTGGATTACTATTATTTGGATCTGTTTCCTGATAGACTTTTACTTCTTCAAAACTACCTATTGGCATACTGACACCCAATCCAAAATTCAGTTTGTGATTGACCTCACCTGCCCATGTTAAGGACAAATCGTATGCACCACCTTTTTGTGAAACATCTTGAGACTTTCTGACAGGTGATGATGGATCTTCGAAATCTGTGTTGTATTCCATGTCATCATCGAAGTCAAAAATGGCGCCAGTATTATATGCGGGATAAGAAATGAAATCATCGAGTTCGTCCACAGAATGTGTATTGGCTTGTTCAGCAAAATACGTCGTAATTGATCCAGGTGTTGTGCCTTCAAGAAAATACTTCTTTCTAAAAGTGGAAGTGTTATTCAAAGTAATAGCAAAGTTTGAACTGGTCAAACTGGAATTAGGGCTACCGCTGGCCACAAAACCAAGACTTGCAATATTTAGGCCCGCACTTTTACTATTATTGGGATTTGAACTAGCTATGAAATAAGCATCACTTCCATTGTTTATTATCGAAGGTGTGATAACAAATTCTGAAACTCTATAATCTCCGATTCCCGCTGGATTTATACTTACACTAGATAGGTCGCCACCCATAGCACCAAATGCACCTGAAACACCTGCTGATCTTCCTGTACTAAAGGGTTGTATCTGCGACCATCTGACTATATCTGTAATGTTTTGAGAGTATCCTGATGCAGTGAATAGGAATATTAATAATATAGACCACGGTCTTTTTGGATTAAAGTTGAAATGTCTCATTAAGATAAAGTTGAATTTTTTAAAAAAGGCCGATTTAGAATAAACCAGCCTATCTTATACAGCATTTGTAAAAATGCTCTTTTTTATGTTTTATTTAAAAAGAATCGAAATTCAGATTTAAAAAGAATCGAAATTCAGATTTAAAAAGAATCGAAATTCAGATGATTAGCCTCCTCTTTGTGAGCTTCTACCTCCACGTGAGCTACTACTGCCACTACTAGAACGACCACTACTTTGATGATTGGAACTGGATGATCTCATTGAGGATGATCCTGAATCAGAACGAGATGATGAACTTCTTGAAGAAAAATTATCATTTGAGTTTCTGCTTGAATTCTGACTATTTGAAGATCTTGATCTAGTAGATGACTCATTGCGTGGAGAAGTACTTGGCTGAGATGATTGTTTTCTACTGCTGCTTGTTTCAGACTTTGGAGCATCTGATTTAGGGGATCTGTAAATAGATGACTTTTCTCTAGAGTTGTTTCTTGAATTGTTCAAATCAGCTTTTTGATTTCCTCTGCTGGTACCGTAAGTACTATTTGTGCCGTCCGTTTCAGTTCTTGGATTATCTCTATATTTATCTGATGATGTACGAGGAGATTCAGGTTTAACTTTGCCAGAACTTCTGTCACTTCCAGAAAATGTTTTATCGCCATCAGGTTTTCTGATATCACCTTTGTATATCCTAGACCTAGTATCTGTACCAGAATCTAAAGTAGGTTGTTTTGTTACTCCTTGATCCTTGATTACATTTCCACCATTAGCACCATCATTTGGGGCAAGCCTACGAGGTGTTGCATTTCTACCGGCAGTGGATGAGGAGATAGATCCGCCCCTTCTTCCATAAATTTTATTTTTTCCATTATTGCTGTTATTATATCCGTTATTGCCATACCAACCATTGTTGTAATGGTTATTGCCATAATAATTATTTGACCAATATGGACCGTAGGCATTACAACCATTCCAGCTATTCCAACTATTCCATCTACTATATCTATTCCAACCCCAATAAGAGTTTCCACCCCAACCTGCATAATACGGATTATATCCCCAACTGTCATAATACCACATATTTCCCCAATTATTGTAGCGATTCCATCTGTTGTAACCATACCAAGGGCTACCGATTGAAATAATTACATTGCTAGCATATGGATTGTAATTGTTGTAATATGGATTATAATAATAAGATGGACCATCCCACCAGCTATCAAAGTTTGAATAATAATAATTGTATACAATAGGTTGTCTAGACCTCCTTATCCTATCGGTATAAGAATATTCATCATAATTATCATATTCATCAGAATCATAGTCATATTGAGTATTATTTTCATGATAACTATAATTTTGATCATTGCTGACATATGCATCATTCGAACTAGAATTGTAAGTTTCAATGATTTGATTGTCCTTTGTGTAATCATAGTACAAGTCATCAAATTGGGCATAGGAAGGAGTCAATATGACACTCATCAAAACCAAAGTCAAAATATTGTTTAATACAGGTTTCATTTGGAAGGAATTTAGACTTTTAATTAAAATTTGCTTTTCTATTTGTAAATCAATTAAGTGAACTTAAGTATTCTTACCGAAATCGAGTGCAATTTATTACTTTTGCACCATTTCTATCGTTAACATTAACATAAATTTGAATTGATAATAAGTTAAAGATACTTTGCAATTTAATTTATGCATGTTGTACAAGGAAAAGACGTAGATTTTCACCGGAATTATCCAAATAATTGATAATTAGCATAATTTTAACATAAACATATTTATGGCTAAAGAAATAACAAGTAGAAGCGAGAATTATTCTCAATGGTACAATGATATAGTAAAAAAGGCTGGGCTTGCTGAAAACTCTGCAGTAAGAGGTTGTATGATTATAAAACCATATGGATATGCCATCTGGGAGAAGATGAGAGATCAGTTGGATAAAATGTTTAAGGAAACTGGTCATGTCAATGCATATTTTCCTTTGTTCGTCCCAAAAAGTCTTTTTGAAGCTGAAGAGAAAAATGCTGAAGGTTTTGCAAAAGAATGTGCTGTTGTGACACATTATCGCTTGAAAAATGATCCAGAAAACAAAGGGAAGCTCATCGTAGATCCAGAAGCAAAATTGGAAGAAGAATTAGTTGTACGACCTACGAGTGAGGCTATCATTTGGCATACTTATAAAGATTGGATTCAAAGTTATCGAGACCTACCTATTTTAATAAATCAATGGGCCAATGTAGTACGATGGGAGATGCGAACCCGGCCTTTTATTAGAACGGCAGAGTTTTTATGGCAAGAGGGACACACTGCACATGCCAGTAGAGAAGAGGCTCTTGCTGAGGCTACTAAGATGCATAGTGTCTATGCGGAATTTGCAGAAGAATTTATAGCTATGCCAGTGATTAAAGGTAGAAAAACAGAAAATGAAAGATTTGCTGGGGCTGATGATACTTTTACTATTGAGGCACTTATGCAAGATGGAAAAGCATTACAAGCAGGCACTTCTCATTTCTTAGGACAAAATTTTGCAAAAGCTTTTGATGTTAAATTCTCTAACCAAGCGAATCAAAGCGAATATGTATGGGCGACATCTTGGGGTGTGACAACCAGACTCATCGGCGGACTCATTATGACCCATTCTGATGACGATGGATTGGTGTTACCACCAAAACTAGCTCCAGTTCAGGTGGTGATAGTACCGATACCAAAACCCGAGCCTGAGTTGATAGAGAAAGCTAATAGTATTGCATATGCGCTGAAAGCAAAAGGCATTTCTGTACAAATAGACAATGATGAAAGCAAGCGTCCAGGTTTCAAATTTGCTGAATATGAGATGAAAGGTTATCCTGTTAGAATAGGTATTGGGATGAGAGATCTACAGAATAATCAAGTAGAAGTTGCCAGACGTGATACAAAAGAAAAATACAGTATTTCATTAGATGGAATTGATCAACATATAGAAAGTTTATTGGAAGATATTCAAAAGACACTTTTTGAAAGAGCAAAAAAGTTTAGGAATGACCACATCACCGAAGTGAATGATTTTGAGGAGTTCAAAAATGTATTGGAAAATAAAGGAGGTTTTATTTCTTGTCATTGGGATGGAACATCTGAAACAGAAGAATTAATCAAACAAGAAACCAAAGCGACCATTAGATGTATCCCATTGGATCAGAAACAAGAAAGCGGAAAGTGCGTTTATACAGGTAAGCCTTCAATGGGGCGAGTAATTTTTGCAAAAGCATATTAAGATAAAATATTGATATTATGAATTATGATTTGACAGGTGTGCTCCATAAGAAATTGGACATAGAGAGTAAGTCTCCATCATTTCAAACACGCGAATTTGTGGTTACCACCCAAGATGGGAATTTCCAACAATATATAAAATTTCAGTTGACTCAGGACAGATGTAGTGTTATAGATAACGTTGCTGAAGGTGAGACAGTAAAAGTGAATTTTGATCTTCGTGGGAGAGAATGGCAGGGTAAGTATTTCACCAATTTGAATGCATGGCGAGTAGAGAAAGTAGGAGCAGAAAGCAACAACCAAGATTATAAATCAGGTAGTGTTCCACCGCCACCAGTTCCACCAATCTTTAATGAAAATGATGACGATTTACCTTTCTAGGTGGTTTCTTTTTTTCTATTTGTCTTTTAAAAAGGATTATCAGAGCTGCATTTAAAAAAAAGAAAGGGCCAACTTTATCTGTTTCCAGTAAATCATTGATCAATGACATGGCTAGAATGATGATTGTACTGAGTATAGTTGCCATGATATAATACTTCGTCACTGTATCATCTGTTTCAGCGTATACTTTTTCACCTTGAAGTAGGATGACAATGCAGAGCACTATAAATAAGACAAATCCTATTACGCCTTGGTCTGTCCAAGTCATTAAATAATAATTATGAATTCCAGATTGTTCTGGATTGTCACTTACATAGGTTTGAAATTTTGAAATAGAATAATTCTTATAATTTGATACAAATGTGCCTGGGCCGAAACCCATCCAAAATTTGGATTTTATCATTTCAGCTCCTGCCATCCACCTATAAACTCGTTCCATAGAAGAGATATCTTCTAGTTTATAAGTGGCTTCTATCAAATTGTCAAATTCAGTGTGGGTGATGGTTTTTTCATAATTTGGTGCAAAATCCATATAATTGTTGTCCCAAGCCAAATAGATTATACCAAAAATAAGTAAGATAGATGAAAATGCTAATGCATGTTTCACATATCTGTATTTAATGACGAAATAGGCACCAATGGCGATTAAAATAGATAAGATGGCTGCTCTGGTATAAGAAAAATAAATGCCTATCATAAAAATTATGATTGCAAACCAAAGGAATGAATTTTCATTTTGGTACTTTTTCACTCTATAAAAAGCCCATATGAAAGGCAAGCATATCACTGAAATAGATGCATAGCTCACATGATTCCGATAGAATGGTCTTACGACATCATAGCTTGCAGCAAAAGAAAAACCTTCGAATGAATGTCGTATTAACACAACAATAATGCTGATAAAAACAATTGTGGAAACATATTGATATGCCTTAATGATATCCTTATCATTTCTTGCAAAAAGTAAAGGAAACACGAAGAATGACAGAATATACCATATTTTTGCTAATAAAAACTTTAAGGAGATAACCGGAAATGATGAGTTTAAAGTGGTCACCAAAATCCAAAAAAAGTGCAATGTCAGCCATATCCAAATAGGATGATTGACGTAACTCAAGGGCATTGAGAAATTTCCCTTTATCAAAATTAATAGTGTAATCGATGCTAATATAATCATCAATGGTTCTGACGGAAGGTCTGTGCCTAATCCAACATTGTCAAAATAAAATTCCATTGAAAACGGTAAAACCATAAAGATACCGTAGAATAGCCTTGTATAATCATTATAAATGGCCGCAACGATCAGAAGTCCTAATGGGATGGCAAAAATAGTTGGTGATTGCGTATACACAAAGCCGATGACCGAGAGTAAAAGGATACCAATATATACGATGAAAATAGTATAATTGGGGAATTTGTTTTCTGCCGATTTCAGAAAATCCATGTATTATAACCTTACAGTTTTCATATTCTGAATCAGGAATAATCCGAAGATACTCATGACTGTACCTATAAAAAGTGATAAGAATACGATGATAGACCTTTTAGGTCTGGATTTTTGTACTGGAACATCTGCCACTTCCACTATATGTAAAGCAGTAAATGGACTACTATATGATGCATGAAGTTGCTTCAATCTTTCTTTATCCAGGGACAACTGTTCGTGTATGTGACTCAATTCTTGTTCTAATTGTCGGACTTCTGCAAGAAGAGGCACAAATTTATTTAATTCACCTTTGGCTTTTTCGAGTTTGTTTTTGGCACCTATTTCTTCCGCTTGATATTTGTAGACTGAGTCGCGATAATTTTTTAATTTAGAATAAAATTCCGCTTTCCCTTTTGCCTCTTCTAAGTCTCCAGTGGATTGGGTAAGAATTTTTGTATATTCTGAAGATTGACCCCAGCCTTCATAAAGACCAGAATTTTCCTTCAACTTACTTAGTCTTACTGCTATAGAATCCCGTTGAGCTTGCTTTATGATAATATTGGACTCATAGGATTGTATAAGATTATTTTGACTTGTTTTGACAATAGACTGAGCCATAAGTGATATGCGCTCTCTTGCAGCATTAGCCATTTTACTAGCTAAAATCGGGTCTTTGTCCTCTACCATGAGATGTAGAGCACCATATTTGGTTTTTATAGTATTATAATTTTTTAAAAGTCGCTCCTTCACTTTAAACTTCGATTTTTGATCATTTTTATTTATATCGTAGTGTGTATAAAGGTCAAAGGTATCAATCAAATAAAATAACACATCATTCGAATTTGCAATGGTAAACAACCTGTCGAGATCATTATCATCTCCATAAATGCGCACATCTTTTTCATCGCCCCCCAATGGGACAGGTTTGGCTAAGTCTGGGCTCGCCGCATAAAACATAGTCTCAGCCTTATAGTAGTTGGGAAGTAGTAAGCTACCTATTACACTGACAAAGAAAATGAGAGCAATAATTTTCAATAAAATTTTCCTCGATGCATAAATCTGCATTATTAGGTCATTCAGACTATAATTTTGGTCGTTCATGAATATTTGGACTAGGTTTTAGATAGGATCCTTTTAGAAAACAATGATTTTATTTCCTGTATTGGAATGATTTTTAAAACAAAAAACAAAAGTATAAAAATTATAGTATTTAATATCAAACCGAACCAATTCGGAATATCGAGTCTATTCGCCACCCACCAAAATGTGAGAATATTAATCCCTCCAAAAATAACGATTCTTATAAAATTACGTTTTGATATAAGGACTCTTAGAATTGATTTAGTCAGATAGATTTCTGTTGACACTACAAACAGTTGTGTCCCAATAGTAGACCAAGCAGCTCCTATAGCTCCATATCTTGGAATTAGTAAAAGATTTGAAAAAAAATTTATTATCAAAGCAGCTGCAAACACAAAATTCAGTTTTTTAACCTGGTCAACAGCTAAAAGGAATGTTCCAAATATGTACGTAAATGACACAAGAAAAAAACTGATGCTTAGTAAAATCAATACTCGATAATAACTTGAAACATGTTCACTAAATTGTAATGAAATAAAATAATCTCCATACATCACAAAGAGTAAAGTAATAAATGTAGAAAATGGTACCATCATCCTAATGCCAAGTGAAACTAATTCTTGTAATTGAACCTTGTCAAATATCTGAACCGAAAACATAGGTAATAATATGACTGCAAATAAGTAGGCTACCATATTGGCTGCATCATAAAATCTGAACGCAGTGGCGTATATACCGGCTTGAAAACTGTTGTCATCGATCAGCCTTCCTAGCATCACGCCATCCAATCTGGTGTATGCTGTCATGAAGAGTAAAATGTACAGAAATGGTAAACACTGATACAAAATTCCAATGATCTGTTTAGATGTCACATGCCACTTGACGGACAAGTTCATTCGTATCAAAATAATACCTAAAATTAGATTTGAAAGGAAGAATGCACATGTTTGGCCAAGTGCATATGTGTATAATGAAAATCCCGATGATAACCACAATAAGCCACCTATTATGATTAATAGTAAAGCCTTATCCAAAGCAGACAAAAGACTATCATATCTATAATGGCCTAAAGAAGACAAAATGGTACGCCCTAGACTAAATGTAGTGGATAAAATTAAATTGAAACCCAAAATAATTAATAACGATGGATCTGCATACCCAAAAATTGAGGAAAAAATGAAAACAACCACTAAATACACCAACGAAATCAAAGCTTTGGTGACCAGTAAAGGAAAAATGTGGTCTTTAGCTGAATCTCTGTTTTTTGAAAGCCATTGCGAATTCCAGTTTTGCAAACCGGGATCCATAATGAATTGGAATATTAATGCAAAGTTGAAATAGTCAAAATAGACACCATAACTATGAACTCCAATTATATGTTGTACTTCTACATCTATACCAAATAAGTACACCGGCTTCACGATAATATTTATAGTGAAGAGAATGACTAAATTGATAATGAATTCCCTTTTGATATGCTAGGATTTGAACGAATACATCGGACAAAGATACGCTGCAAAATGTATTAATCTGGCTATCGTCATCAGAGTAGGCGAAGAATTCCTTTGCAAATGCTATTTTTGCAGTGTAAACAAAGGATTTTATGCACATTTTTTTTGATAATGCCTCCACCACACCGATGTATCACGAAGTAATAGATGTAATGCAAGAAATCTTTAAACATGATTTCGGTAATCCATCCTCTATTCATGGTTTGGGAAGGAAGTCAAGATCATTGATAGAAAAATCAAGAAAAAGTGTGGCCGCCATCATCAATGCATCAGTGGGAGAAGTTTTTTTTACATCTTGTGCTACAGAATCAAACAATTGGATACTAGAATCAAGTGTCAGTAGTTTAGGCGTGAAGCATATCATCATATCTGCTATTGAGCATCACTGTATTTTGCATAAAGCTAAACAACTAGCAGCTGAGCAAAAAGTAGAGTTGCACATCCTCGGTGTAGACATGAATGGAATGATTAATTTGGAAGATCTGGAAACAAAATTGTCGTCGCTGGATTCTCAGGTATTGGTGAGTATCATGTTTGGCAATAATGAGATCGGCACTATCCAGCCTATTGAGGCCATAGGTGACATTTGTAAAAAATATGGTGCTTTCTATCACTGTGATGCTGTTCAAGGCATCGGAAAATATCCTTTTGATGTTCAAAATTTGAATATACATTTTCTATCTGCGAGTGCACATAAGTTTCACGGGCCAAAAGGGTCCGGATTCGCTTATATCCGAAATGATGCCATCATAGCGCCATTGTTGTATGGCGGATCTCAAGAAAGAAACATGCGTTCAGGTACTGAGAATACAGCTGGTATTGTAGGACTTGCAACGGCTCTTGAAAAGTCTTATACTGCTATGTTATCTAATCGATCACATACATTGTCCTTAAAATATGCCATGATAGAAAGGCTAGAAGGTTCTGGCAAAGATATTAGATTCAATGGGTATGCTGGTGAAGATGGTTTATCCCACATTTTGTCAATATCATTACCACCGTCGCCAAAATCAGAAATGATGGTGATGAATTTGGACATATTCGGAATAGCAGTTTCATCAGGCAGTGCTTGTACAGCAGGTATAGAAGAAGACTCACATGTAATGCAGGCTATTCAGCATCCAACAGAAAGAAAAGTCATTCGCCTTTCTTTTTCAGCATTTAATACCATGGCTGAAGTGGATATAGTTGCTACAAAAATCATTGAATTGCTTGGATAGCCGTCAATTACTACATACTATTTTCTTCTACTGTTTCTATGATATATCGTATTAACCCTAATGTCGTTATGATAGACTGCTATAAATGCATCTCTGAATCCCAATTGACGAATACGATTGACATCAGCGATGGCACTTTCTTTATCAGTATAATTTCCTAATACATATCTGTATACAGATTTGTTCGGGAAATATTCAGTCTCAATAGTGCCAATAGATTCCACATTAGGAAAAGCTGCATTTGCTTTTTTGATCGCAATGAATTGGATTTTGTACATATCACCAATAGTTTTCGGAGCAGTTGTTTGTGATACTGATATCATAGAACTTGGCGAAGATGTTACTTGTGGTGAAATTGTATTTTGTAGACGTGAAGTCCTTTCTTTTCCTTTACACCTTTCGACTTGGGATGCAAAAATAATTTCTAAAGTCCTCTTATCTTCACCTTTGTAAGACTGCATAAACATATTATATTCAGTTTTGGCGGCACTACAATTATGAAGAGCACATAGCGATAATGAGAACATATATTGGGCCATTGGATATGCCGGATCCGATTTTAACTTATTAAAGCACGGCATGGCATTCTCAAAATCATTTGCTGCAAAATAAGATTCTCCAGCTTTGTAAAGAAATTCTGCTGCTTCTTTGTCATATTGTGCTTCTGGGGCATCAAAATTTGTGTCAGCAGTTTTTTCAGGTTTAGGCTCTGAGTCAACGACAACTTTCTCATTGTTTTCAGCGTCTATCCATTCGGCCTCATTGAGATTTACGATTGGAATATGTTTTTCATCTGTCTTTGGTGTGTCTGTTTCCAATTTTGGCTGATACACTTTCTTTTCCTTTTCAATTACAATTTCAGCATCTTCCTTTTTTGGAATCACTTCTTCTGTAAAGATTGGTTTTTTCATAGGCAACTCCTTTGTTAATGTATATGTGAGTCCTAATCCGAAATTGAGTGCACACATATCTGTTAGTCCTTGAGTATTTTCCTTTTTGGATTCAAAGTACTCAGCATCTTCTATGACACCATTTCTGTTATTGTCTGTGGCGTCTCTAAAATTAGTCTCATATTCCATTTTACTTAAATATGAAGTAGCAAGATAGTCAGCATTGGTGTGGATTGAAAGAAATCTGTTAAGCTTATACTGCAATCTCAAACCAGCTGACCATGTCCAATTCCACGATGCGTTGTTGGCACCAGAAAATCTATACATTTCGTATTCTTGTGAGAAAAATGTTTTATAAAATGATAGAACAGGAACGCTTGTTTGACTATATCCGCCTTTGATATTACCTATGATAGATAAATTTTTCATACCTATTCGAGCAATAGGTCCTAACAAAAAGTAAGCAGTTTTCCAATCTTCTGTATAGACAGTCGGATTTGTTTCGATGTATCTTTTATTAATAAAATCAGTAAATGACTGATTGCTTGCATTAGTGAAATATCCTCCATACATGCCCAATCCAAAATTTTTTACATAATACTCTGCTCCTCCCGATGCACCGTATCCTAAACCTGTAAACATTTGTTCGGATTTGAATCCTTGTAATGGTGTGGATACTATGCCGTTGACATACAAATTTACCTTTTCCTGACCAAAAGTAATGTGGGAACTTATTGAAAAAAATATGATAATTAATAAAACGATTTTATCTGACATCGAAATAAATTTAGAAATATCAAAAACAATTGATTTTTAGGATGGGAATATTGCGACAAAGATATTAAATTAACTTCATATACATATAATTTTAAATAACATATAATTAAAAATTAAAGAAAAAACATATAAAATTTATTTCGAATTTGAATTACTAAACATAAATTCTTCTTTTTAACTAAAATCATGTCAAAAATAGATTAAATTTCTAGAAAAATATTTTTAGTGATTTCTATGAAATTTATTGATTCTACATAAAAAGGTTAACTTTGTGCCCCGATCATAAGACATATGCAAATCATGCCTAGAGATAACTCCATCAAGTCAGTACTTATCATCGGAAGTGGCCCCATCATCATCGGGCAAGCGTGCGAATTTGATTATTCAGGTAGTCAGGCAGCCAGATCTCTTAGAGAAGAGGGCATCGAAGTATCCTTGATCAATAGTAATCCCGCAACCATCATGACTGACAATGTCACAGCCGACCATATTTATTTGCTGCCATTGACGGTTGAGAGCATTGTGAAAATTTTAGAAGAGCAAAACATCGATGCTGTCCTGCCTACTATGGGTGGACAGACCGCATTAAATCTGGCTATCGAAGCAGATACGATGGGTATTTGGAGTAGATTTGGTGTCAAAATGATCGGTGTAGATGTCAGTGCTATTGAACTTACAGAGAACAGAGAGGCTTTCAAACAACATGTGATGTCATTGGGCATGAAAGTAGCGGATAGTAGGATAGCAAACTCTTTTTTGGAGGGCAAAGAAGCCGCCCAAGAAATTGGTTTTCCATTGGTCATCAGACCATCTTACACGCTAGGTGGTACCGGAGGTGGATTTGTGATGAAAGAATCCGATTTTGACGAAGCGCTGCGTAGAGGACTAGAAGCATCACCTACACATGAAGTACTAGTAGAAAAGGCTGTGTTGGGTTGGAAAGAATTTGAACTAGAATTGTTACGCGATAATAAAGACAATGTTGTCATCATTTGTACTGTTGAAAACCTTGACCCAATGGGTATTCATACGGGAGATAGCATCACTGTCGCTCCGGCTATGACGCTGTCTGATACAGCATTTCAGCGAATGAGAGATGATGCTATGTTGATGATGCGATCATTGGGAAATTTTTCAGGTGGATGTAATGTACAGTTTGCGTTAGATCCTGCCACAGAAGACATCATAGCAATAGAAATAAACCCAAGAGTGTCCAGATCTTCAGCTCTTGCAAGTAAAGCGACTGGTTATCCTATAGCAAAAATAGCCGCTAAATTGGCAATAGGGTATACGTTGGATGAATTAAAAAATCAAATCACCAAAACGACTTCAGCATTTTTTGAGCCATCACTAGATTATGTGATAGTAAAGATGCCGCGTTGGAATTTTGAAAAATTTTATGGTTCGGATGCCACTTTAGGACTACAGATGAAATCAGTAGGCGAGGTTATGGCCATAGGTAGAAACTTTTTAGAGGCCCTTCAAAAAGCATGTCAAAGTCAAGAGAACAATCGAGCTGGCCTCGGTGCTGACATGAAAGAATGGATACAGACAGAAGATATCTTGAAGCGTTTAGAACAAGTCAGCGATGACCGCATTTACAGGGTAAAGGATGCTTTGCGGCTGGGTGTTCCTGAAAAAACTGTTCAAAAATTGACCAAAATAGATCCTTGGTTCATTAAGCAAATTAAAAAACTGGTCAAGTATGAAGAAAAATTGATGCGGTACAATGTGGCAGAAGATATCCCTGAAGATTTCTTCAGAGAGCTGAAAAGTGTGGGCTATTCTGATGTTCAGATTGCTTGGGTATTGCGCATCAAAGAAGAAGAAGTTACAAGGCGCAGGTTGGCATTGGGTATCAAGAGAACCTTTAAAATGGTAGACACTTGCGCTGCTGAATTTGAAGCAAAAACACCATATTTTTACTCTACATTTGATAGTGAGAATGAGAGTATTCCGACTTCAAAAAAGAAGATTATTGTACTTGGTTCTGGACCAAACCGAATAGGTCAAGGTATTGAATTTGATTATTGTTGCGTACATGGTCTCCTAGCGATCAAAGATGCGGGATATGAATCTATCATGATTAATTGTAATCCAGAGACGGTTTCTACGGATTTTGATATAGCTGATAAATTATACTTCGAACCCGTTTTTTGGGAACATATCGATGAAATAATCCAATTGGAAAAACCTGAAGGTATCATCGTTCAACTAGGCGGTCAAACAGCATTGAAACTTGCTGAGAAATTCCATCAAAAGGGAATTCCGATCATTGGCACATCATTCAATAGTATGGATTTGGCGGAAGATCGTGGTAGATTCTCGGATTTGCTAAAGGAATTGGACATCCCATACCCACAATATGGCGTGGCACATGATGTAGATGAAGCATTAGAAGTGGCACATCGCGTCACATATCCTGTTTTAGTAAGGCCTTCATATGTACTCGGTGGACAAAGAATGCGTATCGTGATCAATGATGCCGAACTCGAAACACATGTACTAAGTATTTTTAAGCACATGCCTGACAACAAGGTGCTCATTGACCAGTTTTTGGAAAGGGCTAAAGAAGCGGAAATAGATGCTATTTGCGACGGTGAGCAAGTGCATATCATGGGTATCATGGAGCATATTGAGCCCGCTGGCATCCATTCGGGTGATAGTTCAGCCGTATTGCCCACCTACTCGCTTAGTCCTGAAGTAGTAGGAAAAATGGTAGAGTACGCCGAGAAACTGGCTTTTGCCCTCCAGATAAAAGGGCTGATCAATATCCAGTTTGCTATACGAAAGGATCAAGTGTATGTCATCGAAGCAAATCCAAGAGCATCGCGGACTACACCTTTTATTGCAAAAGCATATCAAGTGCCGTATCTCAACATCGCTACACAAGTAATGATGGGACATAAGAAACTTTCTGATTTCAAAATTGAGAAAAACCTTACGGGATTTGCCATTAAAGTACCAGTTTTTTCATTTGAAAAATTTCCAAATGTGGACAAAAATCTAGGTCCAGAGATGAAGTCTACTGGCGAGATGATCTACTATATCAAGGATCTTTATGACCCATTCTTCAGAGATTTGGATAAGAAACGCTCTATGTTTTTGAGTAGGTAGAGATTGAGAATGAAAGGATGGAATATTATTTTGTTGCTTAGGTTACTACCAAAGTGCATATGATACGCGACTTCCGTTTAAAAGCAATAACTACAGATGATTTTTTAATACAAATGCTAAAAAAAGCGAAAGTTGATATATATATTTGTGACGTGGATAAACATGTTATACCCGAATAAAAATATAAATGAAAACTGGAAAAACAATATTAATTTTTTTCATAGTAATTGCCACGGCAATAGGTTCTATTTTTGGCAAGCTAATAATTAAAAGTTTTTTCGAAAATGAAATTTCAATCCATGACCAATTGATGTACGCCGCAAATGAGATAAATACTATATGCCCAATTATGGCAGATAGAGAAACCACATTAGATAATGCAGTAGCATTGCCAAATAGTATTTTTCAATACAACTATACTTTTGTGAATTTATCAAAGGCCTTCATTGACGTTAAAAACGTAAAAAGTAAAATGTCATTTAATTTACTGAATAGTATAAAAACTAATCCTGAGATGAAGTTTTTTCGTGACAACAATGTAATATTAGTTTATTCATATAATGATAAGAATGGTAGATTTGTTTTTTCATTTGAATTTGACCCAAAAGATTATAACGATAATGAGAATCAAGTAACAGAGAATAATAAAACTTTTGTAGAAGAAAATAGAAAACAAAATGCAAGTCAAAGTATAGAACAAACTAAAGAAGTGCTAAAAAGAAAAGCTGAAGCCAAATTTAACAAATATCTGCCTACCATATTAGAAAGCAGAGATGCATATTTGGACGGTCAGGATACATATATTGGTGACTTTACAGGTGATGCTGTTGATGATGTGGCAATTAAATTTGTTTTAATTCCAAATGGTGGAAATGCAATTTGTCATCAAATGGCATTGTATTCTAACAACGGAACTGAAGTTTCTGTTATGGCTGGCTTTGAGCCGTCATATTGGTTTGACGTTATTAAAGTAGGAAATGGATCAATTGTAATTGAGAAACACGAACATGGCCCAAATGATGGCAGATGTTGTCCGTCAATCCATACAAGACATACATTGACAATATCTGGTTCACAAGTATATTAAATAATTAAATATCAATTAATTTAAAGTGAGTAAATTTAAAGTATTATTTATTAAGATTATCATTACAGTTATTATTGTAGTTGTATATTTAGCTACCATAATGATAGAGACTGATTTGTTAAGACAGGGGAAAAGTGGTTTTTCTTATGAAAAAACAATAGCTGGAATCGCTCTATTTATTGTATGGAGCTATAAACCAAAGGCTAAAGATAATTAACAACAATTGAGTGAATATTTCAATAATGGCCTAAATTATTTATATATGAAATGGGAAAGCATTAAATCTGAACCAATTAAATCTGGTGTTTATCCAATTAGTATTTCAATTTATAAAGGGAATGACCAACATTTTATATGCGCAATCATGGCTCACTATGATAAAATAAGTAATAAATGGTACAAATACGACCCATTTGAAAATAGTTCAATCGGCGAAGAAATAAAAGCTGAAGTGTTAGGTTGGATAGATAAATTCGAAACTTTTCCAGGAAGATAGTTAATAATTTATTGACTCCCGTCTGAGTGTTGCCATGGCTGTGCCTTGAATAAAAGATGGAATTCTTCGAAGGCTTTGAGTGCCGGATATCATTGTTTGCCGATATAAGCTCCACTCAAGCAGGATAACAGTAGATGATTTTTTAATGCAAATGCTATAAAAAGCGAACGTTGATTTATATTTGTGTCGTGGATAGATAAGTTGTGCGTAACTTAAAATACCAAACGAAATGGTAAACATAGAATTACTCAAAAGACTGACATTCGTTGCCGATATAACAAAGAAATTAGAACCGCTTTTGTTTGACGGTCTTGAAATAAGAATAAATACGTTACTTGAAAACAGTGATGACGTGTCATATGCCTTTCAAGTATTGAAAGTGCCATTCAACACTTACGAACCTGAAACAACAGATGCCCTAGACGAGATAAATGTTAGCTTCGGTTGCAAAGTTAGCCTTAATGTAATCTACCAGGTAACTTATATCCTGAAAGAAGTCTATGGTGATGCTTTGGACATATATATTAGTTATGCTTCTGAACCTGAAGGACGTCAACGCAAAATAGTGGTTGGAACTTATATTACGAAAGACAAAGCCTTTACAAATATTTCACTACCCATTTCCGCAAATGATATTTTAAAACTTGACGTTACTAATATGGATTGGGAAGAGTTTAGTGGTTTGTTCCCAAATACTAATTATTCCGATGACGGCACTTTTAGTTATACCCACGTTGACTACGAACTAGACGATTATTATGATAACTACGATGATTGGGGAGGTAGCTTTGAAAAGTATGGTGGTTACAATGGATGGAGTGATGACGCTATTGACAATGCATTTGAAGGTGATCCGATGAATACTTGGAATGTTGATTAAAAGCTACGAACAACAGGCGTTTGGCTCAATGGCGGGTGACGTGGTTAATTAAGCATTCTACACTGCTGCGTCCGCTCCATATCACAACCGTTACATCAGATTATAATAAAAATATTTGTTCCATATAAAGAAACTATCGTATCTTTGTAAATGCAAAAGTTTTCAAAACCTATAAAAGTTAAATTGCTTGATGAAGCAACTAGTTATTTCGATGAGATTGATGAAAAAATTAAAGCTAAATTCTTCAAATCTTTCGAAAAAGTAGAGTCAGGACATAAAGGTGATTGGTTTAAACATTTAGAAGATGAAATTTGGGAATTTAGAGAACGTGATTCATCCAAATTTTATAGAATTTTTGCATTTTGGGACCCAACTCTAGACAAGCAAACACTAATTGTAGGAACACATGGTTTAGATAAGAAAACTAATAAAACTCCAAGGCATGAAATTGAAAAAGCCAAACGAAGCATGAACAAATATTTTGAACAAAAAAAAGATAAAATATGAAACTCACAAGTGTAGAAGAATTGAAAGAAAGGCATTTAGGCAAAATCGGAACACCTAAGCGTGATAAGTATGAACAAGAGCTTAAAATTGAGTTGCTCGCTGAAGAAATAAAAGCTTTGAGAATTTCGAATAATTTAACCCAAGATCAATTGGGTGAATTAGTTGGTGTGCAAAGAGCTCAAATCTCTAAGCTAGAAAATGGTAAATCAAATATAACTATAGGAACATTATTAAAAGTGATGAATGCTCTAAAAGCAAAAGTTAGTTTTAATGTAGAAAAATTAGGAGAAGTTCAAATGATGTAAAATTAAAAACCTGCTGTAACAACGGCTATGATGATAGTTTGGCTATCGCCAAAACCATCACATAGCCTAGCCGTTATCTTAGATTAAACAAATAATTTAACTTAAAAAACAAAAAAATTATGGGGTGTAATATTCTGGCAAGATGTAAAAAAAATGTAAGTTTTTCTTTGTATTATTTTTTTTTAAACATTGTGTTTTGCGGCTCAATTTTTTCTCAAATATCCATTGAATTCAATAGTGTTGGTGCTAAGCCTTTTGAAACGTTCGGAGAAAATATTAATCGTGATGGCTATTTCGGATTAAATTTTGGTCTTTTTTATAAACCAACAAAGACTAATTATTTGAGTTTTGGTGTCCAATTTTACCATTTGCCTTATGATGAATCCACTTTTAGTGATTTACAATTTGAAGATAATCTTTTTATTAGACAAAGATTTAAAAGTAAGGTAGGTATGCAAACTTTCCATAGTATTATTAGAGCTAGCTTAAAGAAGCAAAATAAGATTGTAAATCCTTTTTTTGATGGAATCTTAGGCTTAAATAGGTTTTATGGTATTACAAGATCAGAAGATGCATTTTTTCAAGGTGATACAAATAATAACGATGTAATTGATGATAGTGATGGCGAAATAAATCCTGCGGATTTAGGTATCACAACTTCAATATCTTTAGCTACAGCATCAACAAAGATAAATCACAGCTCAATAAGTCCAACAATAGGTTTAGGTTTTGGATTGAAAATTAAAATCATTAAATTTTTAAAATTTGATACAAGAATTGCGTACATGCATGGATTTCAAACAACTTACTATGATTACGGAAGTCAAGATATAATTGTAAATAGTATTGATAATTTTGTACTTGTTAGATCAGCAATCCCAGTTCTCTTTTGGACGATGGGTTTAAATTTTACTTTCGAATAAAATAAAAATATAAAAACCAAAGATAACAAGTGTTTTGGCTATCGCCAAAAACCGTCGCAAAGCACCGGGCCGTTAGCTATAATCCCCTCTATACCAAAGACCATTGACAAACCGGGCAAACGTCAATAAATTTGGATGGAAATGCAAAAAAATTTTTTAGGAAATTTGTATTTTTACAACGAATTGAATATCACAACAAAATTTGACGTTAGTCAGAATTAAAAATAAGAAATAAAAAGCAGAAACAATATGAAAATAAGTTGGTCATACATTTTTCTAATTATAATTTTGGGAATTGGATGTGATAATTACCATTCCAGAGAATGCGATGCGTTTTATTACGATTACAATAATTGGCAACCAATTGATGATGATAATAGTATCAAATTTACTTCCTCAAATAATGAAGAAATTACCTTTGAATTGGAAGAAACTAATTTAAGTGAATCTTATACAGAAGGATACATTGGTGGAAATTGTTGCGATAATGAGCCTGAAACAGTTGTCTGTAATATGAGAGGAATATTTTTATACTATTCACAAAGTTTAGAATTAGATTTAAGAATAGAATTTTGGCAAAGAGAAATTTTTGAACAACCAATTGAGGAACAAACAATTTTTTATGAAATAGCATTCAAAGAAGATAATGATTCTATATTCACTCCTTTACATGGATTTCAAATCGAACCGAGTTTCGATTTATTAAATAATAATCAAACAACATTTGATTCAATAGTTCTTAACAATCAAACTTACTTTGATGTAATTCAATCAGAAATAGATACAAATGCAGTTCAACTAAATGAAAGGTTTTCTTTTTGGAGACTAATGGCAAGTAGAGGGAAAGGGATAATCTATTTTGCTGATAAAAATGGGAAAGAATATTTTTTAAAAGAATAGAAATAAAGACTGAGCACAACAATGTATATACGCCAATCATCGCTATGCGCGGCGACTGCGAATGTACAAACCGTTAGCTATAATCCCACGAGTGACACTGCAAACATTGACAGTCCGACAAAATACCGACAGAAAAGCCAAAGCTTCGTAAAATCAAAAGAGATGCAAGCCAACACACAAAGCCATCCCTTTTGCACCACATTTATTTTTATCCCTACGCACCCAAGCCCACCCACCGCCCATTTGCATTTCGCTAAACAATTCGTATATTTGCGAACTAAAGAATATAAAATCAAATTATAAATGCAAAAAGTCAAGCAGACATTTACCGACAAACAGGAACTCATAGCCAAGTTTTCAAACGCATTGGCAAACCCTATTCGAGTAGCTATTTTAGAATTACTTTCTACTCAATCTTGTTGTTATCACGGAGACCTTTCGGAAGAATTTCATATTGCAAATAGCACATTATCACAGCATTTGAAGGTTTTGAAAGATGCCGGATTAATACAAGGAGAAATTAATCCACCGAAAACAAAATATTGTATCAACAAGGAAAACTGGGCATTAGCCAAAGGACTTTTGATAGGATTTTTTAATTAACAGCAATATTTTTTAAAATCATTCGTATATTTACGAACAATTCGTATTTTTGCGAAATGATTTAATTTAAAATTTACAAAAATGAAGAGCATAAAAATACTTGGAACTGGTTGCAGTAAATGCAAAACGACTTACAACAATGTTTTAGAAGCATTGAAACAAACGGATATTGAAGCCAATGTTGTAAAAATTGAAGACATTGAAGAAATTATGAAATACAATGTACTCACAACTCCTGTATTGATGATAGACGAAGTGATGAAAATAAAAGGTAGAGTGGCTGATGTCAATGAAATCAAACAGTTACTGAACGCTTAAATAAGGATGCGCCTTAAACTAAAATTTTTAGACAGATACCTAACCCTTTGGATTTTCCTTGCAATGATACTGGGGGTTTGTTTGGGCTATTTTTTTCCAGACATTAAAACTATATTCGACAAACTTTCTATTGGCACAACCAATATTCCATTAGCTATTGGTTTAATTCTGATGATGTACCCTCCATTAGCAAAAGTAGATTATTCATTATTACCTAAGGCTTTTTACGACAAAAAAGCAATGGCACTTTCTTTGTTTCTTAATTGGATAGTTGGTCCCATTTTAATGTTCGTATTAGCCATTGTCTTTTTAAGAGACCAACCCGATTATATGGTAGGTTTAATTCTAATTGGATTGGCTCGTTGCATCGCTATGGTTATTGTTTGGAACGACTTGGCAGGAGGCAACCGCGAATATGGTGCATTACTCATTGCTTTAAACAGTGTATTTCAAGTAATCACCTATAGTTTTTACGCTTGGCTATTTATCAATGTATTGCCCCATCAATTTGGCTTAGGCGACTTTAATATAAAAGTGCCAATGGGCGAAGTAGCACAAAGTGTTTTAATTTATTTGGGCATTCCTTTTTTAGCAGGATTTTTAAGTAGAAAATTTTTAGTAGAATCAAAAGGCATTATTTGGTACAACAGCAATTTTGTTCCTAAAATATCACCAATTACTTTGTATGCCTTACTGTTTACCATTGTTCTGATGTTTAGTTTAAAAGGTGACAAGATTTTGGAATTGCCATTGGATGTTTTGAAAGTCGCCATTCCGTTAGTAATCTATTTTGTATTGATGTTCTTCGTTAGTTTTTTCATTAATAAATCAATGAAAGTACCATATGATAAAAATGCTTCTATTTCATTTACAGCAACTGGAAACAATTTTGAATTAGCCATTGCTGTTGCTATTGCTGTATTTGGTATTCATTCAGCACAAGCATTTGTAGGCGTAATTGGCCCATTGGTAGAAGTGCCTGTTTTAATCCTTTTGGTAAAAGCCAGTTTGTTTTTAAAGTAATGTTTCAAGAAATCATCAATCATTTACAAACGTTTTCTGTTGAAAATGTTTCAACAGAACGCAAAGATGTGTTGCAAACTTTGGTTGGTTATATCCAGTCAAAAAAAGACAATAATGAAACCATCCGTTTAAATTTCATTTGTACGCACAATTCACGCAGAAGTCATTTGTCACAGATTTGGGCTCAAACCATGGCTTTCTATTTTGGAATTAAAAATGTTTATTGTTATTCAGGTGGAACTGAAGCAACAGCAATGTTTCCAAAAGTTGCAGAAACGTTAATCAATCAAGGTTTTCAAATTCAAAAGTTAAGCGAAACGAACAATCCTGTGTATGCTTTAAAGTATGCCGAAAGCGAAGCCCCAATTATTTGTTTCTCTAAAACTTACAGCAATGAATTTAATCCAAAAAATAATTTTGGAGCAATAATGACTTGTAATAATGCAGACGAAGGTTGCCCCTTAGTTTTTGGAGCAGAAGCTCGATTTCCAATAAAATATGACGACCCTAAAGCATTCGACAATACCGACTTGCAAAACCAAAAATACGCAGAACGTAGTTTAGAAATAGCACAGGAAATGTGGTGGGCATTTTCACAAATAAAATAAAAGTATGTTTGACTGGATACAATCCTTTGCAGACTGGCTTATATATACAGTTTTTCAAATAGCCCAAGGAAGTAAATTAGGCGATGCCTTAAATTTCTTTGTGTATGACACCTTGAAAATATTGATTTTATTATTCTTGATTACTTCGGTAATGGGCGTTGTAAATTCTTATTTTCCTGTGGACAAAGTCCGTAATTTTTTATCAAGGAATAAACTCTTTGGTTTGGAATATTTATTGGCTTCCACGTTTGGAGTTGTAACTCCTTTTTGCTCATGCAGTTCTGTGCCTTTGTTTATCGGTTTTGTAAAAGGTGGTATTCCTTTGGGGGTAACATTTGCTTTTCTAATTACTTCGCCATTGGTAAACGAAGTAGCAATCGCAATGTTTGTTGGAATGTTTGGACTGAAAACCACCCTTATGTATGTTAGTAGTGGTATCATTTTAGGAATGTTGGGCGGATATGTTTTAGGTAAATTAAAATTAGAAAAGTACTTAACGCCTTGGGTACAAGGCATAATAGCCAACGCTGAAAGGGAAGGCGAATTTGAAGATGAAAAACAAACATTTATTCAACGATTACCTAATATTTTTAAAGAAGCATTTGGAATAATAAAAGGTGTGTTTTGGTATATCATTATTGGTATTGCTATTGGCGGACTGATGCATGGTTTTATTCCCACAGGTTTTTTTGAGCAAAACATTTCTATAGATAATCCTTTAGCTGTGCCTTTGGCAGTAATATTTGGCGTGCCAATGTATAGTAATGCAGCTGGTGTTTTGCCAATCATTCAAGTATTTGTACAAAAAGGAATTCCAATCGGAACGGCTATTGCTTTTATGATGGCGGTTGTAGGACTTTCCATTCCCGAAGCAATGCTTTTGAAAAAAGTAATGACCGTAAATCTCATCGCAATTTTCTTCGGAGTAATCACTTTTTTTATCATTCTTTCAGGATATATTTTCAATATAATTTTATAAAAAATGAAACTAATAATTTTTATTTTAACAGCAATAATAATGGCTAGTATAGCACAAGCACAGGAAGTAAAAACGGTAAGCGAAATGCGGAAAGTCATGATGGGCGAAGATTTATCGACTCATTTACTTTGGGATAGCATACCGCACAATCATTTATTTGGGATTAGTCCTTTGGGAAGAATAGAAGGGGAAATCACCATAATTGATGGTCAAATTTATTCCAGTACAGTAAACAAAAAAGGAGGAATTGTAATAGCAGATTCTTGGAAAGTCAAAGCGCCTTTTGCAGTATATGCTCACGTTGAAAATTGGAAATCAATAGAAATAGAACTCACCATAAATAACGAAAATGAATTACAAGATGCCATTGAAAAAATAGCCAAAGAAAATGGGATAGATATTAAAAAGGCTTTTCCATTTAGAATAATTGGCAATTTTGAAAAAGTAGATTTTCATATAATTTCAAAACCTAAAAGGGAAAAGGAACACAACCACGAATTGCACGACAAAGCAAAAAAGAGATTTTCTTTAACGAATGCTTCTGGTGAAATTTTGGGATTTTATTCTCAAAATCATATCGGTGTATTTACACACAAAGGACACTATATACATACCCATTTTATAGACAATCAAAGGAAAAATATGGGGCATATAGACGATATTAAAATAAATCAAAAAACAACTATTTTACTTCCAATTCAATAATAATTTAAAAAATAAAAAATGTCAAAATCAATTTTCACTTCAGTAATGGTATCTATGCTATTACTTTTTACAGCTTGCAACGGCATTGCACAAAGTACAAAAAAGGCGATTTCAAAAACTGAAACAGCATCCATTCAAATGATACAATTTCATTCGGAACACCGTTGTATGACTTGTAATCTAATAGAAAAACTGACAATAGAAACTTTGCAAAAATATCCTGCAATTTCTTTTTCATTAGTCAATGTTGATGACGCTAAAAATGAAAAAATGGCGGAAAAATTTGAGGCAACAGGGACAGCACTATTTCTTTATAATCCTAAAACAGGCAAAAAAAAGGACTTAACCGATTTTGCGTTTATGAATGCCAAAAGTGATTCTAAAAAATTTAAAGAAGGTCTTGATAAAGAAATAAACGCCTTTAAATAATGACCCAGTGGTTAGAAAATATCGTACAGAATGGTAACATTCCTTTACTTACTGCATTGGCATTGGGTTTACTCACAGCTATTGCACCTTGTCCTTTGGCTACTAATATTACAGCAACAGCTTATATCGCAAAAACGATCAACAGCAAAAAGAAAGTAATATTGAGTGGTGTTTTTTACACATTAGGCAGAATGTTTTCTTATACTTTCATTGGAGCAATTATCTATTTTGGAGCTAGTAAATTTCATGTGGCAAAGTTGTTTCAAGGCAATGGCGAAAAATACATTGGCTTTGTAATGGTTATTTTAGGCTTAATAATGCTGGACATTATCAAACTTAATTTTATAAAAGGGGTAAGTGTTTCAGAAAAATTATCTGATAAATTCAAAGAAAAAGGTCTTTTAGGTTCATTTCTCTTGGGTGCCTTATTTGCAATGGCTTTTTGTCCTTATAGTGGAGCTTTGTTTTTTGGAATGTTGATGCCAATTACCATAAAAACAGGTTTATTAGTACCTATTGTTTTCTCAATGGGTACAGGTTTTCCTGTTATATTATTTGCTTTTGTAATCGCATTTAGTTTAGAAAAATTAGGTAAATATTTTAAAGCCATTACGCAAGTAGAAAAAGTAATGCGTATAGTTGCTGGAATTACTTTTATTGTTACTGGACTTTATTATATCAATATTTACTTCAAAATAATATGAGATATTTTGTAGCAATTTTCATTACAATTTTAGTCAATTCTTGTCAATCGTCTAAACATATTTCGTTTCACATAATTGACACAGTTTTTTCAAAAGTAAGATTAACGTACCAACTAACAATTTCAATGAATGTTCTTTGAAAATTTCACTGTGGCAATATACAGGTTTGAACACAAAGGGGCAAATAAGTTGAGTAATGGATAAATGAGTTTCGCACATTTACATCAATACCGCATATCCCAATAAGGGTTTCTATTGCCCTCAATGCTTAACAAGATGTGCTTCTTCTTACGCGCATTAAATTCCTGATAGGTTATTGGTTTTCCTTTTATCTTTTTTGGAATGGGGAGAATAATCGGTGTCTCTGGTGCTAAATTTATTTTCGTAGCAACAATATTGATGTCATCAATATTAAAATCAAGGGCTAAAATCATACCTGGTAATCCTGAAAACCCTTCAGGTCCGCTTCTGACGGCAATTTTGTCAGTATACCAAGCAGTAATAACGACATTGTTGACTGTGTCTTTGGTTTCGGCTTTCATACAGACATATCCAGCAATATCTTTTAATTCGTTGAGCATTTTCCATTTGTATTTTGGTATGTCATCTTCTATTACAAATTTCTTTCCCAGTAGTATTCTGATATCTTTTGTCGATTTGGTGTCAAAATAGCGGATAAAAATATCCTCATCCTCATCATCTGCCCACCTATCCCCAAGGTTTTCTTCTTTTTCTTTCTTGATATATGTGCTGCCAGATCCATTATAAGTCAGTTCGAAATCATCGCCTTTATTTTCATTTTCATCATTTCCCCAAACCATTATTACTCTATCTTTTTCTTCCTGAGACAAGTAAGGCAATTTAGATGCGATATTGACCCAATGGTATTTTCTATTGAAAGTAATGGTTCCTTCTTGTGAAGCCAGTTCAAAACAAATGGTCAGCGTCAAAAAAATAATCAATACACTTTTCATGATGAAATTTTATGATGTTTATACTCTTACCAAAAATTACTCTTACTATCTACATCTGTGCTCATTCCTTTGATATTATACGAAAAGGATAGCATAAAGTATTGGGCTAACGATGGTGTGCGTGCGTCAAATACTCGCGATGGTGATGTTGATTGGTTTATTAAGATGTTTTTATTAAGTGCATCGTATAGTGAGAGCCGCAATTCACCTTTGTTACCCTTGAGAAATTGTCTGTAGATTGACAAGTTGATGATAGGGATATTTTGTGCTATTCCAAATCTGTCGTTTTGATAGATCGAATATCGTAAATTTGAATTCCAAAACCACCCTTTTACAAAGTTGGTATTAAATGTTACTTCGTAATTTTGGTTGATAATCTCTTGGTTTTGAGTTGTATTGATATCATATTGAGTATTCGAAAAACTAAATGAAGCATTCAAGTAAATTGCTGTTTTTTTCGATGGAGTGATATCAAAACCAACCCTTGGAGACCATTGGATCGTCTTAGTGTTATTGAGTAGATTGTTTACATATGCAAAGCTTTTATTGAAGGAGAGCCAAATGTTTGTTGACATTTTAATTTTATTTCTTCTTATAGGAAAGGTAAAGTTGAAGCCACTCCAAATTCGGTTTCCGCCCGAATAGTTTATAGGTTTGGCTTTAGTAACAAGGTTGTCATCAACGATAAGTTGTTGTATGATTTGATCATCAAAGTAATGATAACTAGCATAGGCGCTTATCCTGATAGCATCAGCAGGCCAAGAATGACTTATCCATAGTCCGCTATTTTGGGTTATTGTAGGTCGTAAGTCTGGATTACCTTCTTTAATATATAAGGGATTTGAGTAATCGACGATTGGCAAAAGATTTTCGATATTTGGTTCTGATACACTAGTGTTATAATCCAAACTAAACCAAGTATTGCGCGAAAGATTGCCATTTAATTCAGCAAATGTCGTCCATTTGTAGAAATTGTAGTCGACGGAACCTTTATATAGCAGAGTATCGGGTGATTGAAATTTGCCATTAAGATCAATAGTTAAATACGCAAGTCCTCCTGTCAAGCTTATACCTTTGTGGGACAATGTCAGAGTAGATCCTGTGCGATGAGTCACTATGGTGTTACTATAGTTTCTACTGAGTATATCATTTTGAATTAGAGTATTATAGAGCTGATCTTGGTCTGTCACTGTCCTTGTTCCATCTTCATTTCTGGTTTTATTATTGTAAAATACTTTAATGAAAAGTTTCTTGTTCAGTGGTTCACTCACTAGCGCGTTGAATTTGATGACATTTTTATCCAAAACATCATCATTAAATTGCCTTAATATTTGTGTACTGTCTAGGCTGCTGACTGTATTAAGGTATGTATTGTCAGAAAATCTTTTTTGATCTTCGGTAATATCAGTCTTTAGATAAATAGCGTTGACACCAATGGATCTACCGGCCTTCCTAAACTTTTTTCTCAATAATAATGATGTGTTTAGTAATTTGCCCTTAAGGTCTGACTGATTGTCGTAATTGCTGGTACTTGTGACATTCTGGCCATTTTTGCTGATGCTTACATCTCCGTTTTGTACTGTATTGGAGTTTACTATGGCTAAATCAGCGGTAACGATGGTGGTCAGAAAACTATCTATGTCGTGCTGATATTGGGTTTCTATTCGGTGATTGATATTGGTTTTGTCTTGTGTATCTGTGCGGTTATCATCTAGATAATATCCTGTCAAAAAAGACCTCGAATCAGTCAATGTTGTCTTATCATTGCCCATGTTTTGATAGAAATAACGCCCTGCAAACTTGTTTTTTTTATGGTCATGATTATAGTTTACACCCCCAAGGATATTTGTGGGAAAACCGCCATCATTACCAGTGAAAAAAGCAGAGGATACTTTACTCTCTAAGTCTGTGCCGCCTCCGCCAAAGGATCTATTGTATTCATTTCCGAAGCCATAGTCATAATCCCCGTTGTCATCCCATGAATTGGAACCCATAAAATCTTGGTAGTCATCCCATGAAAGGCCGTTTCTCCCTGTATTGTTTGCAACTCCTATTAAGGATAGTTGATTTTTTGTGTCAAATTTATTGTAATTTCCCTTGAGCTCACCTCTACCTTCTGAACCACCCCCTACAGTTACTTTTCCAAAACCACCTTTTTTAAATTCTTCTTTCAGTTCGATATTCATGGTCTTTTCTTGACTAGCATTGGATTTTCCAGTCAGGAGGGCCTCTTCATCTTTTTTATCAAAAACCTGTACTTTAGAGACACCATCAGCAGGTAAATTTTTAATGGCAAACTTTGGGTCTTCACTAAAAAATGTTTTTCCATCTACGGTGAGTTTGCTGACATTTTTGCCATCTGATTGTAAAGCCCCATCCTGACTTACCTCAATGCCAGGCAATCTTCTTAAGAGATCTTCTAGTGATGAGCCTTGCGGGACTTTGAATTGGCTGGCATCGTACTCTACGGTATCACCACGCATTCTCAATGGCGCTCTAGCTTCTTTTATCACTATCTCCATGAGTTCTTTTGCGATTTCCTGCATCACTAGATTACCCATATCTATTTTATTATTATCAGAGTAAGCCACATGCAAAGTGAGAGGGAAATATCCGAGGTAAGTGGTCTTGATTAAACAGCTTTTTTCAGTTACACCCTTGAATATAAAATTTCCTTGTAAATCTGTCTGGGTGTAGTCGATCAAAATAGAATCATGATCCATCAACATGACAGTAGCAGCTACCAAAGGATTTTGTAAGGTATCTATTAATGCACCTTTAATATCATACTTTTGGCCCGATGTGGTTATGTATGACATTAAGAGAAAACAAATTATTGTAAAATTTTTCATATAATATTTTAATTAATGAAAGTGGGATATTAAGTCTATTACAGCCACATCTCAAATCCAAAATAAACATCAGTATCGTGTGCTTTTGTAAAATTCCAAAAAATTTGAAAAAAAGAAAAAAACATGAGATATTCCATATTGTGGATGTTTAAAAGTGGATGAGATAGGACTAATTTAGAACAATCATTTGTTAAGGTTTATTTTTTAAGAACTGCAACTTTCCAAAAAAAATTATACATTATAATGCGAAAATAATCTTTTAGATTGAAATAAGCAAGATAGACTAGAACTCATTAACTTAATTTTTCGAATTTACATATACAACGCCTAGGATGACAATATACAAGTACTTTGCAAAATTTTATGTGAATTCCACCTATGATATGCATTAAATATCATACCTTTGTGCCGCTTTTTGCCAAAGGTGTGGCGAAGCTATATCATGGTATTACTTTTAGGTAATGTTTTGAGCAAACAAATATTCTATTACTAGATAAAATAAAACAAAGTTTAAATGGCTTTAATCGGTAAAATTCGTAAAAATATGTGGCTTGTCATAATCTTGTTGGCGTTAGCTTTGGCAGGATTTGTGATTATGGATATGCTTGGATCAAGAAGTTTCGGTGGACTTGGAAACAGAACTAGTCTTGGTGAAGTAGGCGGAACAGATGTGGATATCAATGATTTCCAACGTGTCGAAAACGCACTGTATGGCAATAGCTTAGATGAAGCCACAAGAAAAAAATCTGTTTGGAATTATTTTGTCGAGAAAGCAATCATAGATCGTATTTCTGATGCAAATGGTATAGGTGTGGGTAAAGATGAACTCGCAGAACTGGAGTTTGGGGAGAATTTGAGTCCCATTACACAAGGTTATTTTCGTAATCCTCAGACAGGTCAAGTAGATAGAGCTGAATTGGCAAATATTAAGACTGCTATTGATGAGGATAAGGTGACAAACCCTGAATTTGCAAATAGATTTAATGAATTGCGTAAGCAAGTCATTAAACTCCAAAAACAAACCAAGTTAAACAATCTTGTGTCTAAATCTTTATACACTCCTGATTGGTTGGCCACAACAATGGAAAAATTGAACAACGAATCTGCCAATGTAGAATTGGTAAAAATTGGGTATGAAGAATTTAATGGAGGAGAAATCAAGGTGACTGACGAAGAAATTGCAGCATACATAAAGGATAATCCTATCAAATTCACAAACAAAGAAGAAGTCAGAAATATTGTATTTGCTGAATATAATGTAGTGCCTAGTGCTGCTGATTCTGCAAAATATATGACAGATATGAGAGCATTGGCAGAAGAGTTTAAAAGCGTTACTAAAGATTCGCTTTTTGCCACATCTAATAATGGGTTTTATCCAGCATCATATAGTTCCAAAAAGGATATTACTGGCTCTCTTAAAGATGTATTAGGAACATTAGCTAATGGTGCAGTATATGGACCTTATATAGACAATAACGTGCTCCTAGTTGCAAAACTAATTGACAAGAAAGTACTCCCAGATTCTGCAAAAGCATCACATATCTTAAGAAGGGTGGAAAATAATGATCCACTACAATTAGCGGCTGCAAAAAAATATATAGATAGCTTACGTACTATTCTGAATAAGGGAAGTATCTCTTTTTCTGATGCCGCTACTGCAAACAGCCAAGACCCTGGAAGTGCTGCAAAAGGAGGTGACCTTGGTATGTTTGGTCAAGGAATGATGGTCCCAGAATTTAATGATGCGGTATTCAATGGTAAAATTGGACAAATGTATGAGGTGACTACCCAATTTGGTGTACATTTGATCAAGGTAGAAAAATTGATTTCTACTTCATCTGAGCCAAAGTATAAAGTAGCATATATTGCTCAGCCAATCATAGCAAGTGAAGAAACACAAGAAGTTGCACTTAGCAAAGCAATGGCAGCACTTGAGACTTCAAAAACTATTGACGGAATTACACCAAATTTGAGCGGAGCTGAATTTAAGGAAGTAGGCGGAATTAAAATAAATGATTATAACGTAGGAGATTTGGGAGGTGATGGACCATCAAGAGAGATTGTAAAATGGGCTTTTGAAAGCTCTTCAAAACCTGGAGATGTATCACCAACAGTCTATAATTATAAGGATAAAGCTAATTATGTTGACAGTAAGTATGTTATAGTCGGTTTAAAGTCAATTGATAAAGCAGGTTTATCGTCAGTAGCGTCAGGTCGTAGTACTGCAGAGCCGTTATTAATCAATAAGAAAAAAGCAGAGCAAATTAAAGCTAAAATTTCAGGTACTGATTTGGCAGCTATAGGAAGTAGCTTTAATACAAAAGTAGACACAGTAGCATCATTGTTATTTGCTAGAGGTTTGATTCCTAATGGAGGAAGTGTGCCGATAGTTGTTGGTAAAATTTTCAAAATGACACCAGGTACAGTCTCTTCACCATTAGAAGGTAAGAATGGTGTTTATGTAGTTAAAGTCAATTCAATCACGCCACCTCCTGCTTCAGATGGAGCATTCATGGTGAAAAGTCTTGTATCACAAGGTGTACGCCAACAAGTAAATTTCAGATTGATAGAATCATTAAAGAAGGCTACAAAAATAGAAGATAAGAGATATAAATTCTATTAATCACGGATATAGGAAATAAGAAAAGGGGCAATTGTGTAAAACGTTTGCCCCTTTTTTAATTCTTACCATAATCTATTGCTCCAAAAATCTGTTTATGATAAATAAATTAATAGCCAATAAAATATATGTTTAAATTTCATATTCTGATTTTGATTTCTTTCTCTTTGTTTTTAGGTTGCAGTGAAGAAGCACCTATCTTATTTCAGGATGAGGAATTATTTGTAGATTTTACTATTCCGGCTGGACTTAATACAGTAGAAACACATACATTTACCTTGCAAAATGTAAAAACAAATTTTCTGAAACAATGCCAAATTCATGGAGTAGATCCTGAAAACATAAGAGAAGTTTTTTCGATTTATGGAAGTTTTGAAGGAAAATTTGCTGCTATTGACTATAGTGCTCTTAGTCGTGTACAGATTTTTGCAAGATCAGTCAAAGATGGTACCCTAAAGGCTGAAATGTATTATCATGAAATGATAGGATTGAATAATATTACTCAACTTAAACTTTTGAGTAGTGGAACAAATTTATATGACATTTTCAAAGATGATGACATAGTTTTGGAAATAAAATTAAACTTTAAATCATTTTTAGTCACTAACTCTGTAACTAGATTCAAATTTGGATATGCAGTACGATGAATGAAGATAGAGAATTAACCAGGTATATGGTAGAATTTCGAATGCCGGATCATCTCACGAAAGAGATGTTGGCAATCATACCTGAACAGCGAGAAGTGATAATGCAAATTTTGTTCAGTGGCAAAATATTGAGTTATACCCTTTCAAAAAATAGAAGGAGGTTATGGATTGTATTTTCTTGCTCCTCCGAACCCGAATTGATCAAACTCATAGAAAAATTGCCTATGACTTCCTTTTTTGACTACAATTATTATGAATTGATGTTTTTAGAGACAGTTTCTAAGTATCCAAGTTTTTCTGTCAATTAGAATTTACAAAAAGGAACTAACACTTGTCCTGTTTATGTATCAAATCATTTATCTTTACGTCTGAATCCAATGAACATTTAGTGTATTTTGGAAAATCACATCCCAAATATTGAAAATTTTGAAGCAATTTACAAGGAGTATTACACTCCGTTGGTAAATTTTATCAATCGATACCTCAACAACATCGAGAGTAGCAGGGATGTAGTGCAATTTACATTTTTAAAAATCTGGAGACAAAAAGATACTATTGAGATACGGACATCTACTAAGAGTTATATCTTCCAAATGGCCAAAAATGCGATGGTGGATTATATTAGAGCCAATAAAAAGCATACTAAAGTGGAAGATACCTCTGGAGATCAAAGTTTAAGTATCTTGGATAATGTCAGTGAAGAAGCCTTGGATCCTTATTTGGTCAGACAGGCTATTGATGCATGTTTAGTAGATTTAAAGCCTAAAGCAACTGAAATTTGGAATTTGAATAAATACGAAGGATTGACTTATGGCGAGATAGCAGAGTATCTGAATATCTCAAAAAGAGCAGTAGAGGATAATATTAGCAAGATCCAAAAGATGCTTAAAAGTAAGTTAAAAAACCATCCGGATTTGTTTGACAATTGATTATAAAACCTTTTTAAGAGTTTTTTTATAAATATATGTGTTAGTGTTATTGTTTTTTCGTCAATGATGTATAATTTTGAATATATTTGGACAAGTTTGATGACATATTAAAAGAAAGTAAAAACATTTCTGATTTCAAATCATTTGATGTAGATCAAGAGTGGAATAATTTTATTAAAGTTCTGGAAAATGAAAATTTAATAGAAGCTGATACTTTTTCAAAAAAGTCAAACCATTTCAATAAAATTCTTATTTCAACTCTTTTGATTATCATAATTGGAACAAGTCTGTTCTTTTTGCTTACTCAAAAGCCAAAGAAAGTTTTTGAAATAAGAGAGACAAAAGAAAATTTAGACACAATTTCTTTTGCTGATGGGTCACAATTATTTTTGGGAAAACATTCAAAGGCAGAATTTCCTGTAGATTTTACGCAAGGTGAAAGATATGTAAAAATGCAAGGCGAAGGTACCTTTGATATACAACATAACCCTGCAAAGCCATTTAATGTCTATTTTGGAGAGTTGCAGATCAAAGTATTGGGAACAAAGTTTTCACTTTTGAAAATGAATAATATGGCGATAATTGAGAATCATTCTGGAAGAGTGGCAGTTTCTCAAATTCTCAATCAATCGAATACAGTAATTTTGGAAGCGAATGAAGTGTATCTTTATGAATCTGGAAAGTTCAAAACGCCAAAAGATACTGTGCAGGAAATAGTGGTAGTGGAGCAGCCTGTTTTGAAACAAAAGCCTAAGCCACAACCTATTGTGAAGGAAGTGATCAAAGAAGAAGAACCTGTAAAAGAAGAAATAAAGCTTTCAACTTATTACCTAGAAGATGTCATAAATGATCATCTTCTGAAGTACTTTAAGAAAAATGTAAAAGTAGAAAAAAAGTCAAAACTTGAATTGAAAGCAAAAATAAAACTCAATATTAATGCACCCCTTGAAAGTATTTTAAGTGATCTAAAAGCGCAAGGCTACATTGACTATAAAGATGGTACTTGTGCTGATTGCTATATAATATTTCCTCCCGTAAAATAAGTTGGCTTACAGGATGAATTCATTCCTACTGTAAAATGTTGTGATATTGTTAATATTTTCTCAATTAATGAAGGTATTAGAAATATTAGATGGATTTTTTTTTGAAATTCCATATTTTTGCATTCAAATAGTAAATACATGATACAAGCAGAAAAAACATTGAAGTATAAAGTAAAAGATATAGGTTTAGCAGAATGGGGTAGAAAAGAGATCCAATTAGCTGAAGCCGAAATGCCAGGTTTGATGGCTATCCGTGAAGAATATGCAGATGAGCAACCACTTAAAGGTGCCAGAATTGCAGGTTGTTTGCACATGACGATTCAAACAGCAGTATTAATTGAAACTTTGACTTCACTAGGTGCTGAAGTGTCTTGGTCATCTTGTAATATCTTCTCTACACAAGATCATGCAGCAGCGGCTATTGCAGCGACAGGAGTCCCTGTATTTGCTTGGAAAGGAATGAATGAGGAAGAATTTGACTGGTGTATAGAGCAAACCATATTTGCTTTTAAGGATGGCCAACCATTAAACATGATTCTTGATGATGGTGGTGATTTGACAAATATGGTTTTTGATAGATATCCAGAATTAGTACATAGTATCAGAGGTCTTTCTGAAGAGACTACCACAGGTGTACATAGGTTGTATGAAAGGGAGAAAAACGGAACCTTGGTTTTACCAGCTATCAATGTGAATGACTCAGTAACCAAGTCAAAGTTTGACAATAAATATGGATGTAAGGAGTCTTGCGTAGATGCAATAAGAAGAGCTACAGATATCATGATGGCAGGAAAAGTTGCTGTGGTGTGTGGTTATGGCGATGTAGGCAAAGGTTCAGCTGCATCTTTGCGCGGTGCCGGATGTAGAGTCATAGTTACTGAAATTGATCCAATTTGTGCTCTCCAAGCAGCTATGGATGGTTTTGCTGTAAAAAAACTGGAAAATGCTTTAGCAGAAGCCAATATCGTGGTTACAGCCACTGGAAATAAAGACATCGTCCGCAGTGAGCATTTCAAGAGTATGAATGACAAGACCATCGTCTGTAACATAGGCCATTTTGATAATGAAATCGACATGTCATGGCTTAATAAAAATCATGGAAATACCAAAGACACAATAAAACCACAAGTAGATAAATACGTAGTGGATGGTAAAGACATCATTGTATTGGCCGAGGGAAGACTTGTCAATTTAGGTTGTGCTACAGGCCACCCATCATTTGTGATGTCTAATAGCTTTTCTAACCAGACATTGGCACAAATAGAGTTGTGGAAAAATCACGATCAATACGAAAATAAAGTCTATACGCTTCCAAAACATTTGGATGAAAAAGTAGCAAGATTACACTTGTCTAAAATTGGTGTAGAGTTGGAAGAATTATCTCCAAGTCAAGCTGATTATATAGGTGTTACAGTGGAAGGCCCTTATAAGCCAGAGTATTATAGATATTAAGACTTAGTAGTCAACAGTTATAATTGGCAAGGGCTTGTTTTCACATCTGAAAACAAGCCCTTGTGTTTTTCATCGCCTATTATGAGGTATCAAAAATCATAATCGTTATCTATGAAAAACACTATATAAACGGAATACTTATGAAGATATTGTATATTGAATTACCTTTGCTTCATTAAATTAGTAAGCTTTTAGGATGAGCAGACGCGTCATTTTGACAATTATAATTATTATGGCCCTTTCGGTGATAGGAGTAGGAGTCATTCAATTTTTTTGGGTCAAATGGTCTGTAAACTTGGATGAAAAAAATTTTGATACCAAAGTATACACAGCGCTGAATAATGTAAAGAGGAAACTGCGACTTGAAGCAGATAAGTTGGAATTTAGTACTGTGTTTGGCAATGACCCACTAGGGGGAGATTTTCAAAGTAAACGAACTATTTTTATCAATCCTTCTGAATTACTAGAATCCATCAATAAAGATCTATTACATCAATATCTGAGTACTGAATTAAAAGACCAAGGAATTACCTTAAACTATGAATATGGTGTTTATTCTAATGACTTGAAAGCCTTTTTTATTGAAAATGGAAACTACACTGCTACCATAGGCGATACATCCCGTTCTAGTAATATTGTAGGTGTAAATCCGCTTTCTAAAGCAGAATATAAAGTCTTGTTATTCAATGATGAAGCCTTCGAACCAGGATATTTGAAACTATACTTTCCTAATAAAACTCAGTTTTTGTGGTCTTCTGTGATCCCAATTTTGACATTGTCTGCATTGTTTACAGGATTGATACTATTTGGGTTTTCATACACAATTTTTATCATTTTCAGACAAAAGAAAGTATCGGAGATGAAAACTGATTTTATAAATAACATGACCCATGAATTTAAAACACCCATAGCTACTATCTCCCTTGCTTCAGATTCTATCCTTACCCCATCTATCCTAGAAAATAAAGAAAAGGTTTCAAGATTTGTTAATATTATAAAGCAAGAAAATCAAAGGATGTTGTCTCAGGTAGAAAAAGTTCTGCAAATGGCACAAATAGAAAAACAAGACTTACAATTAAAATATACTTCATTTGACTTACATGAATTGATAGAAGATGCTGTGGTCAATGCGGAACTTAAAGTGCAAGCCAAAGGCGGAACTATCATCACTTACTTGCAAGCAGAACCATCTACTATTGAAGGTGATATCACGCATATCAGCAGTATCCTCAATAATCTCCTTGATAATGCTGAAAAATACACTCCTGAAAACCCTAAAATTCAGATTACGACATCAAATGAAAAAAGCGGAATACAGTTTTCTATCCAAGACAATGGTATAGGTATGTCCAAAGATGCACAAAAAAATATTTTTGAAAAATTTTATCGTGTTCCCACTGGAAATGTGCATAATGTAAAAGGCTTCGGACTTGGTTTGTCTTATGTCAAAGCAATGGTAGAAGCACATGGTGGCAAGGTATCTGTAAAAAGTGAACTGGGTAAAGGAAGTACATTTACAGTTTTTTTACCGTATACAATGCAATAGTGTATGTAAATATTCATTTAATAGAAAAGAAATTAAAATGCGTAAAATACTAATCGGTTTTATACTGATTTTTCAAGCTATATTGGTCTTTGCTCAGAGTGATGAGATGATAACTAATGATATTGAGTATATCGTTGGAGAGAAGGAAACCATACTGGATAAAGCATCAGATTATATAGCTAAAAAGACAAAAATTGGTCAAAATTCACATATTTTTCCAATAGTTGGGTACAATGACAATGACACATGGATGCTAGGATTTAATTATGGATATCATAGTCGTACTACTGTCAATGGATTTAGTTATAAATTTTCCCCTTTGTATTCCTTTGAATTGCAAGAAGTAGTGGGTACTGCCAAAGTGGATTACAGTACAAAAATAAGTAATGATAAATCAATGAAATTTTCTGTCGATGGCAAAACATATCATGAATTTTTCAATGAGCAGAGACCTGAACTTACATCTAGATACTTCAGAATAACACCATCGGTTATCTTGTCATTAGATACACAGGATCCTAGAAGACAGAAGCAATTCTTCATCAATGGGCATGTCATAGGCAATGAAATACTTTTGTTTAATAGTTCTGGCGCTTATATAGACAAACAGATTGAAACTACAATTATACCACAAATAGGATTTTCATACCATGAGTTTGATGATGTCTTAACAAAAAATGCCCAAATTGTAGCTGAGTACCAACATTATAACACTGATGATTATTATCTTAAAGCAACAGCGGCATATGAATATTCAATAGAAATTGCCCCCAAAAAGCAATTTTATGTACGTACATTTATTTCAGGACATATTTTGAATACACAAAGAAACTCATCAAATTATCAAAATTATTTCACTCGAGGCAGTATTGCTATGATTCAGCAAGGATTCAATGATTATACTTATTCAGAAACCTTTTTAGCTCGCCAAGCACAAGATGGTTTTCAGAATAATCAGATTAGTATTGCCAATGGAGGTGGATTTAAAACAGCCATTGGTTCGGCATATGGTTTTGCGATGTCTAATAGTTTTGCAGCCGCTGTAAATACGCGTATTGACATCCCTTTCCTCCATCCAAACTTACCTTTGAGCATATATTTTGATGCAGGAACCTATTCAACAAACCTATTAACTGGTGATAATGCACAGAAATTAATGTTTAATGGAGGTTTAAGTTTAAGACTTTTTGATGTAATAAACGTATATTTACCAATAGTTTATAGCAAAAATTTGCACGATATATTTGTCAGTGAACATGATAGTTTCTTTTCTAGGGTTACTTTCAGTATTCGGCCATATACATTTAATCGAAAGAATGTTACGTTTAATCAATTTTTTTGATGTTTGATATTCCATTATCTTACCTTCGTTTGTCGGTGTATTGATTTGAATCATGATAGCATTTAAAAGATATTGGTTAGTGTTGTTTGTTTACTCTATGATTATAGTAAATGTGCATGCGCAAAAACGGACCATACAAGCGCAGAGAATCCACGATGCTATTAAAATAGATGGAAAATTAGATGAGTCAGTTTGGGCAGATGAGAATTCTGCTACAGATTTTATTCAGACGGAACCCAATGTAGGTATATTTTCAAAATTGAAAACAGAAGTTTTGGTTAAGTATGATAATGCTGCGGTCTATCTTGGTTTCAAACTGCACGATACAGAAGCATCCAAAATATTAAAGGAATTTTCTTTGCGAGACAATCCAGATTCAAATGCTGATGTGTGCAGTGTTTTCTTTGATCCATTCAATAGTGGTTTACACGGGTTTTTGTTTATTGTATCAGCTGCTGGTGTACAATCAGATGCCATCGTCTCAAATCATAATGAAGATTTTAATTGGAATGCCATTTGGGAAAGTGATGTAAAAATCCATGATAATGGATGGACAGTAGAAATGAAAATTCCCTATTCAGCTTTGCGGTTTCCACAAAAAAATATTCAAGACTGGAGTATAAATTTCGGTAGAGAAATAAGAAGGATTAGAGAACAGAGTTTTTGGAGTTTTATTGATCCTACTATATCTGGTTGGGTACAACAATCAGGGACTCTTGTTGGTCTTAAAGATATTGCTTCTCCATTTCGACTTTCATTAACGCCATATGTATCAGGATATTATAACATAGAAAATTCAAATAATAGTGCCACAGTGGCTAGTACAGCCTATAATGCTGGACTCGATCTGAAGTATGGGATTAATGATGCTTTTACCTTGGATATGACAGCGATACCGGATTTCGGACAAGTTATTTCTGATAAAAAAGTACTTAATCTATCAGCTTTTGAAGTCTTTTTTGAGGAAAATCGGCAGTTTTTTACTGAAGGAACTGAACTGTTTAACAAAGGAAGTCTGTTTTATTCTCGGCGGATTGGCCAAAATCAGCCGCATCAAATAGATTCAACTGTCTTGCAAGAAGATGACATCATCATAGGCAATACATCTTCAAAATTACTGAATGCTACCAAAATATCTGGCAGAATGACAAATGGTACAGGTTTGGGATTTTTGAATGCCATTTCTGGTCCTGGATACACTGAAGTGGCCAATACCAACGGAACAAAAAGAAAGGTGAAAACCCAACCAATAACAAATTACAACGTTTTGGTTTTTGACCGAAACTTAAAGAACAACTCTTCTTTGTACCTCATGAATACTAATGTGACCCGTTTTGGTGAATCCGTTGATGCAAATGTTACAGGAGGCGGTCTTTACCTACGAACCAAAAATCAGAAATATTTTTCAAATATTTCAGCTTCCTATTCAAATAGAAGTAATATTGATTTTCTTCAAGATGGGTACAAGTATGATACTTCGTTTGGCAAGAATAGCGGAAACTGGACTTTCGAATTGGCACATGGTATTGAATCTGTATATTACAATCCCAATGACTTGGGATTTCTAAGAAGCCCAAATGAATTTTATACTTTAGGATTGCTAGGTTATAACAATTATAAGCCGAAAAATGATAAGATTCAATTGTATAGGGTTAATTTTGAAGCATTTAATGATAGGTTGTATCAGCCTAATGTATTCAGCGTGATGTCTTTTTCTTTAAATTCATTTATGCTGTTAAAATCTAGGAATGCATTCGGATTAAACTTTCGCGTGTCTCCATGGGGCGAACATAACTATTTTGAACCAAGAACAAGTGATTTTTCTAAGTATCTTACAGTGCCAATTTTAGGAAACATAGGTGGGTTTATATCTACTGATTATAGAAAAGCTATAGCTCTTGATGCCAATATAAGTTATGATGTTTTCAGTGAAAGAAAAAGGTATAATTATTACATCACCGTATCGCCTAGAGTGAGATTTAATGATAGATTTTCCATAACGCCTTATACGTATGTGGCAATTTATAAAAAAGATCGTGGATACGTCAACAAAGCTATAACATCGGTAGAAACTCAAGAATTGATTGGTAATAGGATACTGTTTGGAGATAGAAATAGAGTTACAGTTGAAAACAGTATTTCTGCAAAATATATTTTTACGTCCAAGATGGGTTTAAATTTAAGAATACGACATTATTGGGACAATGTTCAGTACAGTGATTTCGGAACACTTACAGACCAAGGTGAATTAAATAGTGTTGCTTATGATGGAATGGCAGATGATGAAACCCATGATTTTGATCAAAATTTTAATCTATTGAATATCGATCTACAGTACAATTGGCGTTTTGCACCAGGTAGCGATATAGTATTGGTTTGGAAAAATGAAGTTTTTAATACCAATGAAGACTATAAAAGCACCTATATTGAAAATGTTTCAAATCTCTTCGAAGATGGCCAAAATAATAGCATTTCATTGAGAGTACTATATTATCTAGATTATTTATATTTATTTCCAAAAAAGTAATATGGCAAGGATAGTTTCTATAGATTACGGTGCAAAACGGACAGGTCTTGCCACTACAGATCCATTTCAAATCATTGTCAATGCACTTACCACAGTACAAACCACAGAGCTAAAATCATTTCTATCACAATATATGATGACAGAAAATGTAGAAAAAGTAGTCATAGGTTACCCAAAACACAAGGATGGCAACGACACTTATCTCACCAAAGATGTGGTAGCATTAGGAAATTGGTTAGCGCAGCAATGGCCCAAAATAACTATTGCTTATGCTGACGAGCAGTTTACTTCCATGCAAGCAAAAGAGATCATCCTGAAAAGTGGTGTTCCTAAAGAGAAAAGAAAAGATAAATCTTTGGTTGATAAAGTAAGTGCTGTATTGATCCTCCAAAAATACTTAGGGCATATTTAACCATCGTGTACATTTTTTACACTGGAAGTTTTTCAAATACAAAACATATAGAATTCAACAATGTTATATATTTCTGTCATAAAAGATAGAATAAAAAATTCATATTTGCAAGCATGATTTTACCTGTTTATGCCTTTGGCCACCCGGTTTTGAAGAGAAAGGGTGTAGATATATCGCCAGATTTTGAAAATTTAGATCAAATTATTCAAAATATGTGGGAAACCATGTATCAAGCCAAGGGTGTAGGCCTTGCCGCACCACAAATTGGTCTTGGGATAAGATTGTTTATCGTAGATACGATCCAAATAATGGAAGAAGGTCGTCAACAGGAAGGAATTAAAAAAGTCTTTATTAATGCTAAAGTGCAAAGTGAGTTTGGTGACCCATGGACTTATGAAGAAGGTTGTCTTTCTATTCCAAATATTCGAGGAGATGTAGAGCGACTTTCTAAAGTGAGAATTCAATATCTCGATGAACAATTTAATCCAAAAGATGAGATTTACGAAGGTATCAATGCTAGAGTGATCCAACATGAATATGATCACATTGAGGGAAGGTTGTTTGTCGAATTGCTAGGCCCAGTAAAGAAAAAAATGATCCAACGCAAACTTTCAGATATAAAACAAGGTAAGGTCACGGCAGATTATAAAATCAAGTTTCCAAGAATTTTGTAAGAGTAGTCTGTCCTTTTTAAGTTATTATTAATTTGTATTAAATTAAAATATAATGTTTTAAATATTAATACAAAATTATATACATTTGCAATACTTTTTAGTTAAAATTTGCAATATGTCCAATCAAGCATTCAGAGTTCAAGGCAATACATCCCTTTCAGGCACCATTACTCCGCAAGGTGCGAAGAATGAAGCTCTCCAAATCATCAGCGCAGTTTTATTGACATCAGAGCGAGTCGTCATTAAAAACATTCCTGACATAGTAGACATACGTAAGCAAATAGAACTCTTGAAAAGTTTGGGAGTGCATATCGAGAGACTAGGCATTGATATGTATGCTTTTCAAGCAGGGGATGTTACTTTGGATTCACTTATCACGCCTGAATATCAGGAGAATGCTGGAAAAATCAGAGGCTCTGTCATGCTGCTTGGTCCAATTCTGGCTAGATTTAAAAAAGCATACCTCACCAAACCCGGTGGTGATAAAATCGGAAGGAGACGATTAGATACCCACTTTTTGGGATTTCAAAAATTAGGTGCAGATTTTCATTTTGATGATAAGACAGACCAGTATTTTATAGGTGCTGATCAATTAAAAGGTGCCTTTATTTTGATGGATGAAATTTCAGTCACCGGAACAGCTAATGTCTTGATGGCAGCTGTGCTAGCTGAAGGAACCACACAAATATATAATGCTGCTTGTGAGCCATACCTACAGCAACTATGTAAGATGTTGATCAGTATGGGTGCTAAAATAACCGGAGTTGGATCAAATCTACTTACTATAGAAGGTGTACAAAAACTATCTGGAACTACGCATACAGTATTGCCTGATATGATAGAGATAGGTAGTTTTATAGGGTTAGCTGCCATGACACGATCTACCTTGCGTATAGAGAAGGTATCGCTCCCTAATCTAGGTATCATCCCTTCAACTTTTGAGAAGTTGGGTATAAAAATAGAGACCGAAAATGATGACTTGGTTATTCCTGCTCAAGATGTGTATGAAATACAGAGTTTTATTGATGGGTCGATTATGACCATTTATGATGCTCCGTGGCCTGGCTTCACTCCGGATTTATTGAGTATTATCTTGGTGGTCGCCACGCAAGCTAGAGGCAGTATACTCATACATCAAAAGATGTTTGAAAGTCGTTTATTTTTTGTGGATAAATTGATTGATATGGGTGCACAGATCATATTATGTGATCCACACCGTGCGACTGTCATCGGATTGGAGCGCAAATCTCAGTTACGCGGCATACAGATGAGTTCTCCGGATATCAGAGCTGGGGTTTCCCTGTTGATTGCAGCCCTTTCTGCGCGAAGTGAAAGTCTTATACTCAATATCAATCAAATAGATCGAGGATATCAAAACATAGATGGTCGTCTAAATGCACTAGGAGCACAAATTGAACGGATAGATGTGTAAAGTATCAACTTATAGAATGGATATTTGAAAAATAGAATAGAACTTTGGGGAATAATAGTGTGGTATAGATGTCATACCAATTTCTCTTAAAAGTGCCATGGTCATAAAAGCTAATAAATATAATATTTACGCTAACTTGAATTTATTTAATGTGACGTTACTGTGCCAAATATTCTAGCCAATTATGCTAAATTCCGAGAATTTGACAATTGGGGTATAGAATTGGAACCAGAATTTTATGCTATTGAACTAGACCTGAAATTTTTATTTTGTGGAATATAAGGATCAGTATTGAGGTACAATGACTTTAAAGAAAAGATACTTTAAACAGACTCATGACAAAAAATGAAATTATCCGTATCTTTGCTACCTTATAATAAAATTTGATGTAGTCATGATAGATATTACTTTACCTGATGGCAGCATAAGACAGTATGCTTCAGGTATAACAGGTATGGAAATTGCGCAATCCATTAGTGAAGGGTTGGCGCGAAATGTGTTGTCTATTTCAGTAAATGGTGAAGTTTGGGATCTTGCAAGGCCTATTACTTCCAATGCAGCTATAAAACTACACACATGGAATGATACCGAAGGAAAATCTACATATTGGCACTCATCAGCACATTTGATGGCGGAAGCTTTAGAGGCGCTTTATCCCGGAACAAAATTCGGTATTGGACCTTCTATTGACAATGGATACTATTATGACGTGGATATGGGAGACCAGACTTTGACCACTGCAGATCTGCCTAAAATAGAGCAGAAAATGATAGAACTAGCGAAGGAAAAAAGTGTGTACAACCGAACATCCGTCTCAAAGAAGGACGCAATTCAATACTTTACTGAAAAGGGTGATGAATATAAATTAGAGTTGTTAGAGGGTTTAGAGGACGGTCAGATTACATTCTATACCCAAGGAAATTTTACTGATTTATGCCGTGGCCCTCACATCCCTGATACATCATATATCAAAGCTGTAAAATTGATGAGTATTGCTGGTGCCTACTGGAGAGGCGACGAAAATCGTAAGCAGCTTACTAGGATTTATGGTATCACTTTTCCAAAGCAAAAGGAGTTGACGGAGTATTTGGAGCTTTTGGAAGAGGCCAAAAAAAGGGATCATAGAAAGCTGGGTGCTGAGTTAGAACTGTTTATGTTTTCTGACAAAGTGGGCCAAGGATTGCCTATTTGGTTACCTAAAGGGACACAGCTAAGAGAACGACTGCAAAACTACTTGAGAGAAGAACAAGAAAAAATAGGTTATCAGATGGTGGTGACACCGCATATTGGTGCTAAACAACTCTATGTGACATCAGGTCACTATGCTAAATATGGTGCTGATAGTTTTCAGCCTATCAAGACGCCAAAGGAAGGCGAAGAGTTTTATTTAAAACCGATGAACTGCCCACATCACTGCGAAATATATGGTCACAGACCGCGCTCATACAGAGAATTACCATTGCGTATTGGTGAGTTTGGTACCGTGTACCGATATGAGCAAAGTGGAGAATTGCACGGTTTGTCCAGGGTACGTGGATTTACGCAAGATGATGCCCATATATTTTGTACAGTTGATCAGGTGAAAGGAGAGTTTTTGAATGTATTGGAGCTTACTACCAAAGTGATCAAACTTATGGGTTTTGAGAATTTTACAGCTCAGATATCTTTGCGAGATCCCAACAATCCTTCAAAGTATATTGGATCTGATGAAAACTGGAATGCAGCAGAGCAAGCCATCATTGATGCGACTAAGGAAGTAGATCTAGTGACCACAACCGCTTATGGTGAAGCCGCTTTTTATGGTCCAAAATTAGATTTTATGATCAAAGATGCTTTGGGTAGGTCTTGGCAGTTAGGTACTATTCAGGTAGATTACAACCTTCCTGAAAGGTTTGAATTAGAGTATATTGGAGCTGACAATCAGCCTCACCGTCCTGTCATGATACATAGAGCACCTTTTGGATCTATGGAGCGATTTATTAGTATTTTGATAGAGCACACAGCGGGAAAGTTTCCACTTTGGCTGACACCGGACCAGTACGCTATTTTGCCCATTTCGGATAGGTTTATCCCATATTGTGAAGACATCAAAACTATTTTGGGTAGCCATGATGTCCGTGGATTTATCGATGATAGAGCCGAATCCATAGGTCGAAAGATCAGAGACACTGAATTGAAAAGGGTTCCCTTTATGCTTATTGTAGGCGATAAAGAAGCCGAAAACCAACAAGTTTCTGTGCGAAGACAAGGACAAGGAGATTTAGGTGCCATGTCCTTAGATTCATTTATCACTTTGTTTAAAAGCCAACTCGAAGTGAAGTAAGATGAGAGCATTATCACATCTTGTTTCGGTGTTATTTCATCCCTTATGTATCGTTACATATGTGACTTTGTTTTTGGTTTACACTAATCCGTATATCTTCGGATTTTCAAATCCCAAGGCGCAAGGATTGCTTTTGATCTCCGTAATCTCCATTACATTTATGTTTCCTGCTATTGCCATAGGATTAATGAAAGCCTTAGGATTGATTTCTTCGTTGCAAATGCCGCATATCAAAGAGCGTATTGCCCCACTGGTGACTACAGGTTTGTTTTACCTTTGGTTGTATATCAATATTAAAGGAAATGATGTCATTCCTTTGGCACTGACATTTTTTATTTTTGGCAGTACAATTTCCATTTTTGTAGCACTTTTATTCAATATTTTTACAAAGGTCAGTTTGCATGCTATAGCTCTGGGAGGTTTTGGCATGGGTATGGCATTTATACTTTTTTACTTTAGTCAAAATGACATCATCTTAACGCTCATGCACCATCATATCATCTTAGACCAGCGGGTAGTATTGTTTTTTGTCATTTTTATAGCTGGCTTGGTGGGTACCGCTAGGCTATATCTCGGTGCGCATAAACCTGAAGACGTATATGGCGGATATCTTGTAGGCATTTTGTCACAGATTGTGGCCTTTAGTATTTTGATTTAAAAATTTATTTGATGCAACATTTACAGCACAAGATAGAATCACTTTGGACAGATAGATCATTGCTTAAAGATACTTCAAACCATGTTTACATTCGTGAAGTTATAGAGCTTTTAGATAAAGGTAAAATACGAATCGCAGAGCCTGTAGGTGATCATTGGATAGTAAATGAATGGGTAAAAAAAGCAGTTGTTTTATTTTTTCCCATCCAAAAGATGGAAACTATCGAAGTAGGACCATTTGAATTTCATGATAAAATTCCATTAAAAAAGGACTACGCTGAGAAAAATGTTAGGGTAGTTCCCCATGCGATAGCAAGGTATGGATCATTTCTTGAACCAGGTACCATCATGATGCCTTCTTATGTGAATATTGGAGCGTATGTTGGTGCAGGGACGATGGTGGATACATGGGCTACCGTTGGTTCTTGTGCTCAGATAGGGAGAAATGTGCACATCTCAGGCGGTGTTGGCATTGGCGGTGTATTAGAACCACCTCAAGCTAGTCCGACCATCATTGAAGATGACTGTTTTATCGGTAGTAGGTGCATAGTAGTAGAAGGCGTTCGTGTCAGAAAACAAGCCGTGCTGGGTGCTAATGTTGTCTTGACCCAATCTACAAAAATCATTGATGTTACTGGAGGAGAGCCAAAGACATTTATTGGAGAGGTCCCCGAAAGATCAGTAGTGATTCCAGGCAGTTATACCAAGACTTTTCCAGCAGGCGAATATCAAGTACCATGTGCTCTTATCATTGGCACACGAAAACCAAGTACAGATCTAAAAGTCTCATTAAATGATGCGCTAAGAGAGTACAATGTGGCGGTTTAAAATTGTCCTTCTTCTTATTTCTATTACCACCTTATCCTGTGTGAGTAGTAAGATACCTGTAAGCAAAAATTTTAAACATGATTTTGAACATGCATTGATTAATTCTAAAATTCTTAATGGATCAACGATTGGATTAGCCGTTTTTGATCTCAATACTGGACAAAAAGTATTTGGGTACAACGATAGCAACCGTCTTATTCCTGCATCGAATATTAAAATTCTAACATTATATGGGGCAAAGCATTTTTTAGAAGATTCCTTGCAAACTTTTAAATATGTTGTAAATGATACTACACTTTATCTATGGGCGTGTGGGGATGGTACCCTATTGAAAAATGACTTACCTGAATCAAATATAATCCAGCGATTAAAGTCAATGGCAAAAAAAAGGAAAGTATTTATTTCAAATCAACACGTCAATGTATTGCCACTAGGAAAAGGGTGGATGTGGGATGATTACGATGCGAGTTATCAAGCAGAGATTTGTGCAATGCCCATTCACGGAAATGCAATCTCATTTTTTGGCAATGGGAGTAATATTTCAGAAGTTGTGCCTGACTCACCTATGTTCAAGATAGATATGAATGCGACCTTAAAGAATGTAGGAAGAGAAAGAGATAAAAATCATTTTCACATTGGAAAGATAAATTACTCAGGAGACTGGCGAATCGAAGTACCTATACATGATGCCAATACTTCAAATAAGATGCTACTTGAAGAATATTTGGGAACCGAAATAAAAGATACTAGCTTGAAGATTCCATTAATAAATGTGCAATCATTGTACTCATTACCTATAGATACCGTTTTGAAACTCATGATGGAGAACAGTGACAATATGTTGGCAGAGCAATTATTACTTCAAGTAGGTATGAAATTGGGAGATACACTGAATAGTCAATTTGCCATTGATACCCTTCAAAAGGTACTATACGCAGATATAAGGCACAACATGAGATGGGTTGATGGTTCAGGATTATCCAGGTACAATCTTATTTCTCCTGAAGATATTACCACAATCCTAAGACAAATCTATACAGAGTTTGGTAAGGAAAAGACTTTTGATTTGATGCCCAAAATGAAGCTTAAAACAGAGCAATCTACTAAGTCTAAGGAAGACAATAGATCAGAATTCATCTTAAAGACTGGGTCCATGTCCGGTGTGTATAATGTCTCAGGATATTTATCTAAGCCTTCAGGAAACACATATGCCATAAGTTTTATGACAAATGGTAATGTAACACCCATATCTAACATCAGAAAGGAAGTGCATATTTTACTACAAATGTTGACTGATCAGTTGAAATAGCAATTTTTTATTATGTACCAATATTTCCACCTGCACCACCTTGCTGATCTCCTCCTTGCTTTAAGTCTTGATTTTTGACTTTTGATTTTCTCTCTTTGAAGTCAACTTTTCCAAATTTGTAACTAAAACTCACACCAATACTTCTGAAAGGAATACTAAAAGATGAGTTTTGGGAAAATCCAGGTCCATAAATATTTGATTTGAAATACTTATTTGCTTGGAATGGTTCTATAAGTCTCACACCAATGCTTGCGTTTTTAAATTCTTTGCGCACTCCCAAGCCATAAATAGTAAAAGATGGATTATCTCCTTGAATAGTACGCACAGGAGATCTGAAAAAACCGAAGAAATCACCTTTTATAGTACCTGAAAACTTCACTTCTCCATTCAGAAAAATATTATATTCATAACTTTTTCTAGAAGTTGGCACTCCTGAGACCAAACCTTCTGCATTGTAGGTATTGATGTTTCCACCAGTGCGAAGTGTGACAGCGCTGATGGATTTTGAGATAAATGTGTTAAAACCAAAAGCATCGTTCTTACCTATATTTTTAAATGTATTTTCACTTAAACCTATAGCATCAATCGATAAAATTTGTTCTATGATTCCTTTGGTATGTTTATAATAAATTGATGAAAATGTGGTGAATCCCTTAAAAGTAAAATTATAAGCTACTTCTACTTGATCTACTATTTCAGGGTCGAGGTATGGGTTCCCTACGACTCTGTTTATGAAGTCGGTAGAGTTATTGAATGGATTTATATAATATAAACTAGGGCGTTGAATTCTTTGAGAGTAACTAAACTTGAGAGTTTTGAAATTTTTAAGCGCTTTGCTGATTGTGAAGTTGGGTAGAAAATTGGCATATGAATTTTCAAATTGAGGTGCATAATCAGATTCAAAAGCACCTTCTATCTTTGTAGATTCATATCTGGCTCCTGCTATCATAGAATAGCCTTTGGGCAATGTAAATGTAAATGAACCATAACCTGAATACACATCTTGACCATAATTGAAGGTTTCATTTTGCTCTTCATAGCCTTCAAGTGTTGGAATTTGAGTATTGTAATCACTTGTAATATTTCTGATGACACCCTTGGCTCCTAATTCCATTTTTAACCATTTATTCAATGGTGAGACATAATCAGTTTGGAGAGTAGTTTCATGGTTTACACCTTCGTTAAACAATTGGGAATTGCGATCAAAGTTTGTAAGAATTTCATGCACTTCTTCTATGGAATAATCTTGATTATGGTTTTGTTTGGAGTATTGAACACCGAATGAGATCTCATGGCCTTCTTTATTTTCAAATTTATGAGTGAAATCAGTATTCCAATCAAATCCGCCAAAAAAATTGTCTCCCACATTCTTTCTTGTATATTTATCATTAAATAATTCATTGGGATCAATCAGTTGTACGGTTTGGTTGCCATCTACATCGAATCCAAACCCTCGAAAAGTGAATGATGTATTGATAGAGTTATAGCCATTGAAATCATAAAAAGCACTTGCTGAACCACTACCACCTAGCCTAGAAGTTGTTTGTTCGCCATTTTGTGTAAATGATCTTATACCTGTGCTTATAGTGTCCATTCTAGAAAATTCCACCAATCCATCAGCCGGAGTGGAGTAAAATAATGATCCTCCACTACTGAATCCAAATCTGCCTTTACCGGCATTAAGGTTGGTAAAAAGACTGTTTTGCCTATTGCCGATAGATGCATTGACGCTACCTGCAACACCATCGATATTTTCTCTTTTTGTTATGATATTTATAATACCTCCGCTACCTTCAGCATCATATTTGGCTGATGGAGATGTGATAACTTCTACCTTTTTTATTTGATCGGCTGGAAACATTTTTAATGCATCAGCAACATTGCTTGAAAACATGCCTGAAGGCTTGCCATTGATGAGGATTTTGACATTTTGAGAGCCCCTTAAAGAAACATTTCCATTTAAATCCACTGCAAGCAGGGGAACCTTACGCAACACATCCGTGGCGTCCCCTCCAGTAATAGATGCATCATTTTCTGCATTAAATACCAGTCGGTCTACTTTATTTTCTACCAGCGCTGCATCTTCTTTTACTTCTATTACATCAAGGAGTACACTGGATTGAGACAATGTTATAAGTCCAAGATCAGCGTCTGGTGATTTTAAGTTAGTTTCGACATTTACCATCTTTTCTTGATAACCTAAAAATGAAATATAGATATCGTAATTTCCCACATTGATATTTTCAAATTTGAAAATGCCATTGTCATCAGACAATACTCCATCTTGTAGAATAGTACTACCATGTTTTTTTATTGTAACAGTGGCAAAACTCACTAAAGATTTTGAAATAGAATCAATGATGGTACCTTCGATTTTTCCTTTTAGTTTTGGTTTTTGGCTTCCGGCACCTGGAAATTGCGCTTGAACTAGACCTGCGAAAGTTAAAAAGGTAAGGAGTAAAAGTGTTTTCATTTTATTATTTGTAAACTATAATGTATATGGACAAAAATAGGTTTCGCTCTAAGTAAAAATATCGATAAACAGAAACTAAAATTATATAAATCCACAATAAATCTGGTTCAATTATATACCCGCATCGAGCTTTTTTAATAGAACAATACCATTTTCATACAATGATGCGGCATTTTCAGATTTTCCAGCGAAACGCGCCTCATTTATTTTATTCACCAAGGTGGTATAACTTTGGATGGTCTCGGTAGAAATGCCATTTTTTATCAATGCTTTCTCTACTTCTCCTAAATTGGATTGTGCAACAGGTATATTGAATTTTTGAAGGATAAAGTCTTGAACAGCTTTAAATAGTTCTTCATAAAATATGGCTGTATTTGACTGGTCAAGGCATGATTTTGCCTTCTCAAGATGTTGTCTGACTTTATATTCAGGAGTTTGTGTTTCAGCCCACTTTAAATTTGAATTTTTAATATATTTTGACTTAATAAAAAGACCAAACAAAGTGAATAATAGTAGGCCACTCAAAATAAAATACCAAATTTTTGATCCAAGCAGTGGTTTTTGGCTGAATACTTTCTGCGTTGTATCTGAAACTATCAAATTACCTTTTGATGCATTATTTTGGGTATTTGTACTACCTACTGGCACGATTGAAACTGTAAGACTGTCACGGCTCAGAGTTTCATAGGTGTTCTTTTCAGGATTAAAATAAGTAAATTCAGGTAATATTTTTATGGTTGTATCTTTTTTTGGAACGAAAGTATATTCAAAGGTTTTAGTCGAAATTTGTTTATCATTGATAAAATTGGTTTCATCTTTTATGACAGATGCAGGGTATGACTCAAGGTTTTGAATAGGTTTTACTATAGGAATTTGTACCACTTTTGGATCGCCGTCCCCTTTTATCGACATCTGGATTTGGAATGATTCGCCTACAGCTATAGTGTTTTTTGAGAGAGAGACATCTATTAATTCAAAATCTCCTACAGCGCCTGTAAACGTATTTGGCAAGGGTTCTGGCAATGATTTTACCTTGATTTGTAGTGGATTGGATTGTATTTGGTCATATTTTACTTCTCCAAAAAACATCCCTAACCTATTATCATCGCTTATAGCAATTTTACATCTAATAGGCTCGTAATCGAACACACCACTTTTTTGAGGGAATAAAAGGATTTTCTGTAAAACTTGTCGGTAGTATTCCTTACCATTAATTTTTTCTTCCCGTGGCAATTCATTAATGTTTGGCGTCTGGATCATATAAAACCCTGGAAATTTTAATGCATCGATGATTTCGTACCGGGCTATGTTTTGCCTTGTGTACATTACAACATTGAGTGCTATTTGTTGGCCAACATAATAGTTACCAGTAGGAATTTCGAGTCTAATCATCGTCTCGCTTTGAGAATTTAAATTTGGGATGACTTTATTACTAGATTTTACAACTTTAATTTTTAATGAATTTGTTGAAAGTTTTTGTGCTTTGTACATCATAGTAGCAGCACCAATATGAAATTCTCCTGATTGTGTAGATTCCAATATATAGGTAATGCTTCTAGAAAATGACCTTTTACCATTAATTATAGTCATACTTTTTGATTCTTGAGGGCCACTTATGACTCTGAAAGGATTGAAATCAGGTAATTTTAGTTGAGTAGGTTCAAAATTCTCAATTGTAAGTTGAACTTTAAATCTTTCACCAATTTCCACTTCATTTTTACTAGCATTCAAACTATAATCTTGACTGGAAGCATAATAAATACTTGCAGTCAAGATTATAGGTATAAAAAAGTATCTAAGTAAATAGAATTTTAAACCTATAATTTGGGGATGAAATAAATTGACAACCATACGAAATTTTCAATAAGGTAATAAGGAAAAAGTAACGATTAATCAGATATAATTGTTCTAACAAGGTACCAAGTAATATCTATATAAAGAACATATATTTATTTTTATATTTGTTAGGCACTGAAAATGAAAAAAAATTATATGTAATATTTTGTAAAATGATCGAATTACTTACCTTTGCATGCTAATGTAAGTTTATTTCTTGCATCAAAATGTATTGCAAAATGAAAGGGAAGTTTACCATCTTATTTATCTTATTTGCCCATTTGGCAATAAGCCAATCAAAATCGTGTTTTACCAAGTGTACGATTGATGCTATTCAGGAGGAAAATATAGTAAAACATTATATTTTTACGGGTTCTGATACTTCTGGTATGAATGTTAAGAAATCAATGATAACAGTAGCTCCAGCAAGATCTATTCAAGTCAGAAAGTTTGATAAAAACTGTACTAAACCCAATCCCCAAGATTGTTACTACACTAAAGTAGAAAATATTCCACCTGTCACAATGAACTTATACACATTATCTGATCCGAGCATCACGGATCAATATGAGATAAAAGAAGAAACTATAACTGTGGTAAAAAGTCCAGCTAAGGAGGTAGAAAAAGAAGTAATCTGTGAGCAGAACCGAACGACCGCACTTATTAAAAAGATCCAAGAAGGCTTGATAGTGCAAGGATTTCCTATTGATGCGACAGGAGTTTGGGATGAACCTACAAGACTATCCTTGAATGCCTTTCAGAAATCCAACAAATTGGCTTACGGAGATATGACGCTTGAATCATTGGCATTATTGGGTGTAGAGTAAGTTGCTACAATGCAATTTTACATTTTTGATCATATAGTTGCATTAGTTTTCGGAATAATTATACCTATATTATCACTGAATTCTGGTAAACCAGATGCAGAAGTCATAAGTGAACTACCTCCAAAAAAACATTTATTTTACACGAATGGCTTGATGCTTATAATAGGTTCGTTACTGGCATTGACTGCTTGGAATTTTTCAAATAGACCTTGGGCAGGAATGGGTTTTAGGCAATCTGAAATATCTACTGGAGTTTTGATCCTTATAGGAACAGTAGCAATAGTTTATTTATTGGATCTAGGTTATGGTTATGCTGACAAGGCATATCAAAAAAAGAAGTTGAACGAGATTTCTTATATGGTTCCACTAAATTGGAGTGAATATGCCCATTTTATTTTCATGGCAATCGCAGCTGGTGTTTGTGAAGAAATTATCTTTCGTGGATTTTTGGTGACATATACCTATCATTTTGTGGGCGAGTTGCCAAATGGAGTCTTTTTAGCAAGTTTAATACCTGCAATTGCATTTGGATTTAGCCACATGCATCAAGGATTTTGGGCGGTACTCAAGGTGAGTGTGATTGGATTGTTGTTGGGGTTAATTTTTATAGAAAGTAAATCTCTAATTTTGGTGGTGATTGCGCATATTTCCATTGATCTGATTTCAGGATTGTTTACAGTGATAAATGCAAGAGATGGGAGTGAGGGAGTGAATAATTGAAAATTGCTGTTCTAACTTGCTATAGTATTATTGTTGGTAGGAAAATTATTTCCCAGTTTGGAGTTTTATCGATAAATTGTATTTTGTGGATTTAATTTGGAATTGAAATTAAACACATTTATTATTTGGCAATCCGCATTTTAAATACTATCACCTTATTGTATTTCACTGTTTTTATTTCCTATTGTTTGGGACAGGGTCAGGGTTATGTATCTTATACAAATAAGAATGGACTTCCTTCTAACAATGTCTATTCTATAAAACAAGATGGTAAGGGATTTGTCTGGGCCACAACTGATAAAGGAGTTGTGAAATTTGATGGTAGAAAATTTACATTATTTACCGTGGAGCAAGGTCTAGCATCCAATGATAATTTTTCAATGCTTATCGATAGCAAAGATAATGTCTGGTTGTATTCTTTTGTTGCTATTTCTAAAATTGAACCCACAGGAAATATTAAGCAATTTGGAAATACGAAAAATTATTATTCCTATTTTTTTCTAAATTCTAAAGATGAAATTTTTTATTCTGTTCTTGAAAATTTAAACTCTTATTCAAACAAAGGTAAATATTCTCATTACATAATTAGAAATAATAGTGTAATAAATATAAACCTTCCTAATAATTTTACAACATCTTATGCGCAACTCTTTAAGGATGATTTGGTAATTTTAGGAAATAAAACTAATAATAAATTCGAAAATTATTTAGTGGAAAGCAATTCAAAAATTTCATTGACAAATTTATATCGCTTTGATTTTTTAGACAATAACAAAACTGGTTATTTAGCAGAAATTTATTTGGATAAAACTTATGAATGTGCTTTTAGTCAACATAATTATGAAATTTTAAAGAAAGGGAACAGGTATATTTCAAAAAAATACCCATTTATGATTACTAAAAAATCCAATTCGAACATTATAAAATATAATGAACTTTTGTATATGGTTTTCAACAAAGGCATTTACACTTATGATATAAACAAAGATAAATGGCATCCATTTTTACAAAACCCCAAAGCCACTTCTGTACTCATAGATCAAGAGAGGAATGTGTGGGTATCAACGATGGGCAATGGAATAATAAAATATGCAAACATGGATTTGATGAGTGGGAATCAAAAAATTGAAATTATTACAGGAGAGAGCATCAAATTGATAAATGGACTGGACAAAAGTCATCTATGGGTAGTTACGGCTTCTAATGAAGTAAAAGATATGAAAGGTGTAAAAAGGAAATTTTATCCTGATTTAATAGATTTAAGATTTATATTAGCTGATGATAAAGGAAATGTATATTATGGAGGGAGTAATGGGGCGTATAAAAATAAAAAACTAATTGAACAATTTGGGTTCAAATCATCATCACTTTTTAAAGATTCTATCGCATTTACCACTTCATTTGGGATTAATTTTCTAAATATAAATGACATACATCCCTTTCACACTTCGGGAAAAACACAAATGGTGGATGTTACAGGAAGATATTATGCCGTATTACTTTTGATGGGAAAGTTTTATGCTGGAAACCAAGATGGCCTGTTTTTTGGACACCCCCAACGAAAAGAATTAATACCCATATGTTTAGATGAAAATGAAGAATCTATCAGTGTAAATGGCATAAAGATGTCATCAGATAGCTTACTCTGGGTGGCCACAGAAGGAAATGGTGTATATGTACTCAAGAACGATGTTGTTATTCGCCACTTTATTGACGAATTGCTCGATGCTAACATTCACTCCTTGAAAATTGATGAGAAAAACAGAGTTTGGATTGCAACAAGGAAAGGGGTAAATTTAATACGCGCTGTTCACAATCGATTCACCGTGACAGGCTACAATAGTTATCACGGCCTTCCAGATGACTATATCAACGACATCTATTGCTATGATGATACACTCTATATTGCATCAGAAAATGGTTTAGCAAGAGCAAAAGTAGCTGATTTGATTGGTGATACTGTACGATATCTTCCTCCAATACATATTGAAGGAATGAAATACTTAAATCAACATTGGTATAAATTAGATATGACAACAAACTGTACGCTAGAGCATAATGAAAATAATATCAACATCGAATATTCTGGTATTTCTTTCAAGAGTAATGGGAATATCAAATTTATTTATAGATTGTTGCCAGATGTGAAGGAATGGATCGAGACTACAAGCGATAACATCACATTCAATAATCTGAAGCCAAACAGCTATGTATTTGAAGTCAAAGCTATAGATGCGATAGGAAATGTAAGTAAAAAACCTGCGGCTATGAGATTTACGATAAAAAAACACTTTACAGATACACTTTGGTTTAGTTTATTAATGTGGGGTTTGGGAATGTCAATACTATTCTTAGCCATCTGGAATTATTTGAGTAGGAGAAGGGCAGCAATAGAGGAAACTAGAAGGATCGAAAAACTCATTTCTGAATTAAAACTACAATCATTACAAGCACAACTCAATCCACACTTTATTTTCAATTCGCTTAATGCGATACAGCAATTTATAAATGTAGAAAATAAAAAAGCAGCAAATGACTATTTGTCAAAATTTGCAAGACTCATGAGATTATATCTAAATGGGTCAGATACGCAATTTATTACCTTGTCACAAGAAATGGAAGTGATCAAATTATATTGTAGTCTAGAACACCTTCGTTTTGATGATAAGTTTGAATATAAGATTTACATCGAAGAAAATTTAGATTTAGATGAGTATAAGGTTCCCGCAATGCTTCTTCAACCTTATGTGGAAAATGCCATAAGGCATGGATTGGTGCCATCGAATAATCAAAATAACTATCTTAACATTAGCGTTATGTCTATGATTGGAGGGATACATTGTATTATTGAAGATAATGGCATCGGGAGGAGTAAATCCCAAGAGATTAAAAAATCCAAAATATCAGATCACAAGTCAATGGGAAATAAGCTTTCAAATGAGAGGTTAGAGGTAATCCGAACGTTAAAATTAGGTTTTATCAAAGAAACAATAAGTGACCTGACCAATGCACAAGAAGGGCCATGTGGAACAAGGGTGGAAATTTTTATTACAAAAGCAAACGTATAAATTTCACCACTGATTTTAAAATGTAAATAAGAATAAATGTATTGAAATGAAACTAAAAGCGATTATAGTTGATGACGAAAAGCCTGGAAGAGAAAATCTCAAAGCTATTTTGCATACCTATTTGGAAGATATAGAAGTGATAGGAATGGCTGGTAGTATCGCAGATGCTCAAGATTTACTTGCAAATTTACAGCCCGATGTTATGTTTTTAGACATTGAACTTGGAAATGAAAATGGGCTTGATTTTTTGAAAGGAATAGAAAATCCAAGATTCGAGACTATTTTTGTAACAGCGTACGAAGAATATGCTGTGAGAGCATTTAGAACAAGTGCAATCGACTATCTTGTGAAACCAATCGATATAGACAGTCTAAAAGAAGCTATCGAAAAAGTGACCATAAAGTTGAAAAGTAAAATTGATTTCGATTCACAAGTCCAAAAAATCGATGATTTTATAAAAATTTCGACTCAGGATGGAAAAGAGTTGATTTCTATGGATGAAATCTTGTACCTTCAATCCATTAATTATTATACAAAGTTAGTGTTGGTCGATGGAAGAGAGATTATTTCCACTAGAACCTTAAAAGATTATCAATTACAATTAGCAAATAGCAACTTCTTCAGAATCCACAATTCGTACATAATCCATATAAAATATCTGAAGGGTGTAGTATCCAAAGAGAATTTTTATGCAAAACTTACTAATAACATACTCCTAAGTATTTCCAGAAGGAGGAAAGATGAATTCTTTAATTTCTTAAAATCAAAACCAAGCATCCGAACCGAATTCTGATTTTTTACTACCGAATTCTGAATTTAGATGATGCTTAGGTTTATGGTAAGTAACTTTGAGCAGCTGGATTATTGACCCTTTAATTATGGGATATTTTGTGATATGGGTTATTGAATTTACCCCAAAAACAAAATTTTCACTTGACTATTAAGTTACTTGTTTAAAAGAGCTTTTGAGAGGATTCAGAAGCTCTTTTTTAAACTTAAAAAATACAACTGCATTAAAAAATGTAATAATTAATTAAATTTAAAATTTATTGAAAAAATGAAAACTTATAATTTTAAATCTTTACTAATAAACAAAAATAAAATTTACAATTACCAATTTTTCTTGGTAATACAAATGATTTTCATTTTCATTTATGCAAAACCTACTATGACAGTTGGACAAACATTGATACTTGAAAATACAACTCATCGTCCCTACAACGACATATTGTTTGAAACAATAGTTGCCATCGATAGTTCTTATTTGAGTATTGGATGGACTTATGGTGAGGGAAATTTCGATACAGATATTATCCTTACAAAAACCAACCCTTCAGGAGTTAACGAGTGGCAAAAAATATTTGGAGGCTTCGACCAAGAAACTGGCATAAGTATAAATGAGTTTTCAAATGGGAATATATTACTAAGCGGGACTAGTAGGAGTTTTGGTAACGGTTTAGGAGATTGTTACTTTATCATAACAGACAATGATGGCAATAAAATCCATGAATTTACATTGGGTTCATTTGGAGAAGACTATTTGAGAGAATCAATAATAGTAAATAATGAAGAAATAGTATTTACTGGTTTTTCCAATAGTTTTGGAAATGGGAAAAAAGATGTTATATTAGGAAAAATTGATGGAAACGGAAATTTAATTTGGTTAAAGAGCTTTGGGGGAGAGTTAGATGATGAAGGATGGAATGTAATTAAAACAGAAGATAATGGTTATATTGTTTCTGGATTTACAAAAAAAGCAGAATCTACAACATCTTCTATGATAATAAGAACAGATGAAGATGGAAACGAAATGTGGATTTATGAAAGACCGCAGTTAAATGTCCAGTATGGCATCAATTCCACAATCAAAGAAGAGTCAGGCAATTTTATCTCTGGTCATACAATCTTTGATGAGATAAATATGAAATCAGCGTTAGAAATTTTTACCATTTCAGCTGATGGAAAGTTGAATACATTTAAAAGTTACGATTATCCTCTCAATATGGAATTCCGATCTATATGCAAAACTAGTAATGGATATGTGGTTGCAGCCTCATCATGGGAGGAAAGGTCGAATTCTGATATATTTATACTTTTCTTAGATAATAATTTTAATCCTTTAACCACATTTACTATTAATCAAGGTGGAATGGATGATGCTTGGAAGGTATCTAGTAGGTTTAACAAAGTTGTAGTAAGTGGGTCAATTGAAAATAATGATAACTTGGACGGCATTTTTATTGTATTTGATTTAGCTTCCAAAAGTGATTCAGTCAAATGCATGAATTTAAAAGTACATATGGACGCAGCAATTGGATATCATGACCATTTAAATACTTCTTCAACTAACTATGGGGATGCTATTCAGATGGCGGCATATGCCATTCCTGGTAGTTTTGGGGGTCTAAATGTCAACAGGGCTTTATTTTCTTTTGATCTTGATTCATTAAATAATTTAGGTTCAATAGTTTCTGCACGTTTAAATTTGTTTGCTTCAGGACCCATTGGTTCAGTTTCGGGTCATGAAGGTAGTAACCAAGCTTTTATTCAAAAAATTGTAGAACCATGGGAAGAATATCAGGTAACATGGGATAATCAACCCAATACCACTAAATTAAATGAAGTAATATTGCCTAAAAGCACTTTTCCATTGCAGGATTATACCAATATTAATATACTACCTTTAATAAAGGATATTATTGAAAATGAAAATTATGGCTTTATGTTAAGATTGGATGATGAATCTCCTAAGAATGTACTTTTGCTTTGTTCTTCGGATCATCCAATCATTGAAAAGCACCCTAATTTGGAAATTTGTTATACTGATATCAAAACGAAAACTGAAAACTACGATAAAATTCAACAAGTTAGGTACTACCCAAATCCAAGTAATGATTATTTATTTTTAGAATTTGATGATGCTGACTTACAAATAGATGAGCCATATTTTATTTTTGACATCATAGGACGTATGATTCAAAAAGGCAACTTGTCTTTTCCATTAACAAAAATACAGTTGACAAACTTTAATTGTGGCATATATTTTTTATTTTTGCCAAATCATATTCATCAAGACATTATAAAATTTGAAGTGATAAAGAATTAATGGGTATACCTTTAAGAAAATTCTTTTATTATAAACCAATTAACAAGTTCGCACGTACTGTTTTTGGGCCGTTTCGAAATAATTTACTAGAAAAATTAAAAATTCCAATAAATGGTACTGTCAAAGTAATATTTGAAATTGACTCACATTGATTCGTTACGAATGAAAGCATCCGATGTTAAGTAAATTTTTGCATAGAAATTACCTATTTATTCTTTAAATTAAATTAGTTTGATAAAAAAGTATATTGAATGATCGTATTACTCGCAAGCATTATTAGATTTTTTACAAATTATTTTTTGATATCATCTTTACCATTTGGCTATTATATAGGAATGCTATTTGTCCGATTGGGCAGATGGTTTAGAATAATAACTTACAATACTGCAAAGAGTGATTTTCATACTTTGAAAATCTTCAATCATGTTAAGATGAAGGTTGATCGATATTCTTATATGGGAGGCAGTATCTTTTGGACAGGATTTCATCACGTTAATGAAACGCTTTTTCTAAAGAAGTTTTTAAAACCACATATGACATTTATAGATATAGGTGCAAACCAAGGTGAATTTTCATTGATAGCCGCTTCAATTTTAAAAAATGGTAGAATACTTGCTTTTGAACCAGTATCGTTTCAAAGGGATTTACTCCAAAAAAATAAAGATCTAAATGATTTCAACAACATCGAAATTTTTTCATTTGGACTAAGTGATAAGGCTGGAAAATTACCCATTTACACTTCTACAAACACAGAAATTCATCATGGAATTCACGAAGGATTGTCCTCTCTTTATTCAAGTTCAGAAAGAAGTGAAATGCAAGAAATTGTTGATCTTAAAGTATTCGATGATATCTTTTTTGATAATTTAAGTCGTCTTGACTTTATTAAGATTGATGTGGAAGGAGCTGAATTATTTGCGCTAAAAGGTATGACGAGATCAATCCAAAAATATAAACCAATAATACTTATAGAAATAAATGAAGGAACATTTAAAAATGCAGGTTATTCAACTGCCGATGTCATGGAGTTCTTTCGATCACTAAACTATAAATTTTTTAGTATTAAAAGAGGAGAATTTATTAGTGAACCAAAGATTGAATTAGAAGATTGGGGGAATTATATTATACAGCCTACATGAAAGATCTGGTATTCTATAACTATCAAGCAGCATCATCCTTTATTAAAAATGATAAAGAAATTCTAAAGTCAAAATTTCGAATAATTGAATTTAAATTTAGTATATCAAAAAAGCATCTTACCCCTATTCTTTTTTTAAGTCAGCTTAAGACACTAGTGATTAAATGGCAAAAATACAACATAATAGTTTCTCAAATTGCTGGTTATCATACCTTTTTGCCGTCATTATTCTCAATGCTAAAGTTAAAAAAACACATCATCATATTGCATGGGACAGAATGTAATGTCATTCCAGAAATTGGCTATGGAAATTTACAAAAACCAATATTAAAATGGTTTACCAAATTTTCGATTACCCATGCTACTTTATTGTTACCCGTAAGTGATGCATTAATTGAAAATAATTCAAAATACTATAATAACAATGGGGCAAAATTTGGTCTCAAGAATATTATACAATCTTTTAAGACGCCATATCAAGTAATCCATAATGGATTGGATATTTCAGTTTTTAATATTACAAATGAAGATCGACCTAAGTACTCTTTTTTAACTGTGGCATTAGATCTTCATCTTTTAAAGAATGTAGTACTTAAAGGAATAGACCTTATTTTAGAGATTGCAAAACAAAATCCAATTCTGGAATTTAGTATTATTGGCTCTGAAAAAATTTTTGGGTATAATAATGATCTTCCGAATGTTCACTTAGTTGGTAAGATTTCTCATAAAAAGTTAGTAGAATATTATAATCTTCACAGATTTTATCTTCAACTTTCTATATCTGAAAGTTTTGGTCTTTCTTTATGTGAAGCAATGCTAAGCGGTTGTACTCCGATAGTAAGTAATGTTGGTATGATGCCTGAGATTGTAGGAGACACAAGGTTTGTTTTGAAGAATAGAAGTGTTTCGGAATTAGACAAGTTGATTAAGTTTTGTCTTGTCGAGGATGAAAATATTTATAATTTGCGTAAGAGAATTACAGACAATTATTCTTTATCCAAACGTAAAGAAGAGCTATTAAATAACATCAAAATTTGTAGGAATAAATCACTATAGATTTATTGAATTAGGCATTTAAGCATTTAGTGTTTTATGCAGGTCTGTTCTGTACTTAATTATTCGCAGTATCAGATTATAAAAAATTAAACATCACCCTCCTAAAATAAAAAGAGACAGCAGAGGTTTCCTCTGCCGTCTCTTAAAAAACGATTCAAAACTCTATGCGATATATTATTTGATATCAATTTTGATTGGTGCTTTTTCCTTTTCGACCTCTTTTTTGTTGATAGTGACTGTAAGGATCCCATTGTCGTATTCAGCAGATACTGATTCTGGATTGACTTTATCACTTAAAGTAAAGGTCTTAGAAAATTTACTGTAATTAAACTCTTTACGCGTCCATTTGCCATCACCTTCTTCAGTTTTAACCTCTTTTTCAACAGAAATGGTCAATTGACTTTTATCAACTTGAATATTAAAATCAGATTTTTCCAGTCCTGGAGCCGCTAATTCAAGTACAAAGGCATCTCCTTTTTCTATAATATTCACAGCGGGATTGGAGATGGTGAAGTCATTGCCTACAATTTCTCCAATACTTTTGTTGAATATCTCCTCCATCAGATTTGAGAAGGTTTTATTGGGTGCAAATGGATTAACTTTTACGATATTCATGATTTGTTTTTTTTATGGATTATAATTAAAATGTGAAAATTATTGAATGTTTACTTTGATGGGCTGTGCATCAGGTGTTTTTGTAATGGTTATTAATAAGATACTATTAGCATATTCTGCGCTGATATTTTCGGCATTGGTTCCTTTTGGTAAGGTGAATTTCCTAGAAAAATTACCACTAGCAAACTCTTTTCTTGTGTAGATTTGCTCTTGTTCATTTTCATTGGCTTTGCCGGCAATTGTCAGTGTATTTTCAGCTATGCTGATGTCTATTTGATCTTTTTGATACCCAGGTATCGCCATCTGGATTTGATAGTGTTTATCATTTTCTACTACATTGGCTAATACGGTAGGCGCATAATGCATTGGATGTCTGCGGAAGTCTCTTCTTGTGTGAAAACCCGGTTTAGAATTCATTGTATTGTACATAACTATAATAAATTTTATTTTTTAAAATTAATAACTGTTTTCATGTATCAATGGGTATTCCAACGTATTCCATGACATAAATTGTCACTCTTTTCATGACCGCTATGACATAATGGCGTTTAAATACGAAACAACATGACAAAATGGCATATATATTTCAATCCAGATGTCTTTGATGGCATATTTTAATCATGTACCTTTGCTATTGCGTCAGAATTGTGATGCATGCCTATTTTAAAGTAAATTTCAAATTATAAACACCAAATACATGAAACCAACACCTCTAACAGATACACATATAGCTTTGGGAGCAAAAATGGCCGAGTTTGCCGGCTTCAATATGCCTATATCCTATACATCTATCACAGATGAGCATTTTGCAGTTAGAAATAGTGTTGGGGTTTTTGATGTTTCGCACATGGGTGAATTTATTGTCAAAGGTCGTGAGGCTTTGCAATTGGTGCAAAAAGTCACAAGCAATGATGCATCGAAGTTAAATCCAGGCGATGTTCAGTATAGTTGCATGCCAAACCACGATGGCGGTATTGTAGATGACTTATTGGTTTACAGATTGTTTGATGATCAGTGTAGTGAAGGTGAGCAAGCTTTTATGCTGGTGGTCAATGCATCCAATATGGACAAAGATTGGGCATGGATTTCTGCTCATAATACCTATGACACTAGGCTGATAAATATCTCTGATAAGGCTGGTTTGATAGCTGTGCAAGGTCCCAATGCTATTGCAGCATTGCAGAATCTTACTGATGTGGATTTGAGTGCTATTGAATATTACCATTTTACTAAAGGCACCATAGCGGGTATTCCAAATGTCCTAATTTCGGCAACAGGATATACAGGTAGCGGCGGTTTTGAATTGTACGTAGATGACAAGGACACAAAAGCATTGTGGGATGCCGTCATGAAAGCTGGCAAAGATTACGAAATAAAACCGTGCGGATTGGGGGCAAGAGATACTTTGAGATTAGAAATGGGATATTGTTTGTATGGCAATGATATCGATGACACCACGTCACCATTAGAAGCAGGTTTGGGGTGGATTACCAAACTTAAAAAGACCAAAGATTTTAATGGTCGCGAATGGTTGCTGGCACAAAAAGACAATGGTTTGCAAAAAAAGCTTGCGGCCTTTGTGTTAAATGAACGTAGAGTACCGAGACATGGCTATCTATTATATAATGATAATGATGAGGAAATAGGTGTAGTGACTTCAGGCACGCAGTCTCCATCTTTGGACAAGCCTATCGGCATGGGTTATGTTGCGATAGGCCAATCCGCCATTGGCAATACTATCAAAGTAGGTATAGGAAGTAAGATGCTGGAAGCAACAATTGTAGAATTACCCTTTGTGGAAATAAAAAAATAAATTTTCCAAATTTGCTTTGTCAAATTAATTAATACATCTATCTTTGCGTCGCTTTTTAAGAAAAGCCATGTTTTATTAGATTGGGAGATTAGCTCAGCTGGTTTAGAGCATATCGTTTACACCGATAGGGTCGGGGGTTCGAATCCCTCATCTCCCACCATTAAGAAGCAGTATTCATAGTTTGGATGCTGCTTTTTTTTTGTTTAAATGTGATACTATTTGTGCAATACTTGCTTTGTAAACTAGAATTGTACTACCTTTGAAAGTGGTACGTTTTTCTTATTTAGGATAAGTATTTGAGGTATTACATTGTGGATCAATGATTATTAATTCGTCTTTTTTGAAAATTAAATATAATGAGTTGTAAATCTCTTGTCTTCTATATTATAATTTTTATTGCAGGATCTTTGCAATATGGCATAGCTCAATCTCCTAGATTTGAGCGGCAGAGCTTATCACAAATTTCATATAATAGACTACAAATTTTAGGTATATCTGATTCCATTTACACATCTTCAAAAGGTAACTTAGACAGAAAAAACGCTGCTGAGTTTTTCAATAATATCTTGCAAAATGAATCATTATCAGAAAAAGATAAAAAGGATGTTCTCCATTGCATCGCTGACAATTATGAGCACAAACATCAAATAGTCATATTTGATGAAACCGACAAAAACAAGCAGAATGGAATCTTTAGGACTCAAGACGAACTAGAATTTGCTGGAGACAGTGATGGCAGCATAGATATAAATAGTATTGATCGTCAGCCTATATTGACATATTTCTATCAAAATAAGGCTAATTTTTTTGATATCAAAACTCCATCCTTCGAGCTTTATCTCAACCCTGTTTTTGATTTTGGTTTTACTGAGCAGCCAGCATATGATCCATATGTATTTCAAAATACTCGAGGAATAGAATTGAGAGCATATATAGACAAAAAGGTATATGTGTACACACGTTTGCTAGAAAATCAAAGACATTTTACGGATTTTGTGACAGATAGAATAAGTAAGTTTCAAGCCATTCCTGGACAAGGCTCGTTTAAGGGATTCAGCTCTGGCGTAGTGGATAATTTAACTGGATATGATTATTTTAATACGGTGGCTTACATAGGATTTAATCCAATTAAGAGTATAAGCGTAGAATTTGGTCATGACAATCATTTTATTGGTGATGGGTATAGATCTTTATTACTTTCAGATTATGCTTCCAATTATCTTTATCTGAAATTGGATTGGAAATTATGGAAATTCAGGTATCAGAATATTTTCTCGGAGCTTTCTCCCATTTCTATCATTCAGTCCCCGCAGTATGAAATATTACCGCGAAAGTATGCGGCCACACATTATTTGACCTTCATTCCTCATCACAATTTTGAAGTGGGTGTATTTGAGACGGTAGTCTTTGGAAGGGAAAACCACTTTGAATTCCAATACCTCAATCCAGTGATTTTTTATAGATCCATTGAACATAGCCTGAATAGTTCTGATAATGTCATTTTGGGATTGAATGTAAGATGGAATGTACTCAAAAGATTCTCACTTTATGGCCAAATTGTCTTGGATGAGTTTAAGCTATCAGAAGTACAAAAAGCATCTGGTTGGTGGGCGAATAAATTTGGGTATCAAGCTGGACTAAAGTATATCAATGCCTTTGGGATAGACCACTTGGACTTGCAACTAGAGTCTAATGTGGTGAGACCATACACCTATACTCACTGGCAACCATTAAATGAAGTGTCTGAAAACTCAGTGGCAAGCTATAGCAATTACAATCAGCCGTTGGCACACATTCTAGGAGCAAGTTTTGATGAAAAGATTTTATTGATTAGATATGTTCCAATTAATAAAATCACCCTGACTGCCAAAGGTATGATAACAAAATATGGCGAAGATAAAGATGGTCTTAACTATGGAAATAATATCCTACTCAACTACAATTTACGCACATCAGATTATGGCAATTTTGTAGCTCAAGGAGTAAAAAATACTATTGTAAGTGCTGGATTAACGGTAAGTTACGAGTTTCTTCACAACTTTTGTATCGATCTGTATGGAAATTATAGAACTCGCGATCGAGAGAGTGTCAAAAGCGATCATCATGCTTATGGATTTAGGGTGCGAGCTAATATCGCTGCCTTAGATTATGATTATTGATACTAAAACATAGTTTTCCTGTTTTTTTGTTGATTCCTTTCGCCTTGATTATGAATGGGTTTAAGGGAATACCATAAAATTATATAAAATTTTACAAATTAGATAAAAAATTAATATATTTTATACTACATATCAATTATTAATACTATATTTGCAACTTTAATATGTATTTATTAAAATACTAGGGTCATGCTAAAGAAAACATTTTTTTTATTATTTGTACTATTTGGAGTATTCTCTTTCGGTGTGAATGCTCAAAAAGCTTTGCGCAAAGCTGAGCTTCAGTTTAACAATGGCAAATATCAGGAAGCCGCTGAAACTTATAAGTCTTATCTCAAAGACAACAGCGAAGATATCAATGCCATTCTTGGATTAGGGATTGTTCAAGCCAAATTGGGTGAATTCTCAGAAGCTGAAAAATTATTAAGCTCTGTACCTGAGTCTCAGATTTGGAACCCTGATTTTTACAAAATTTATGGTAACGTCTTAGTATCCAAAGGAGAGTATGCCAAAGCAAAGGAAAAGTTTCAATTGTACAAAGCATTTCATCCTGAAGAAGGTGAAATTTTGTATAATAATTGTGACAAAAGCCTTCTTTTGGCACATAATAAGCCCTCTTATGATGCAATGGTGGTACCATCAAATAGCAGCAGTTCGGATTTTGGATTGACATTTTTTAAAGGATTACCAGTGATTTCTTCATTCCGTAATGACTTTTTATTGACTGAGTCAGAAAGAATGATGAATACAGAAAATGACAGTCACAGATCATATGTGTATAATGACAGAAAAAGTCGATTGACACTCATGAAATTGCCAAATGAAAAGATAAACCATGTCGGGCCAGTAAGTTTTGCTGACAATGGCAAATCACTGGCGGTTATTGAGTCTAATTTATCAGAAAACTATACATTGGTCAATCCAAGTGTTTCATCAAGTTTATATATCGCATCTTTAAATGATAAAGGTGAAGTGGAATCATATAAGGCTTTTCCTTATAATGAGGTAGGAGCATCAACACACTCTATGCATTTGGCCTATGATGGAAATGCGCTTTATTTTGCTTCGAATAGACAAGGTGGTTTCGGAGGATACGATATATATGTGAGTTATCTTAGTGAAGGAAAATGGAGCTTACCTGAAAATTTGGGAGCAGAAATTAATTCAAGTGGAAATGAAATCACTCCATATCTAGAAAAAGGAACATTGTATTTTGCATCGGATTTTTATTATGGTTTAGGTGGTTATGATATATTCAAAAGCAATGTAATATCTGGCGTATGGTCTATACCAGAAAATATGGGAAATGGCATCAACAGTATGGGTGATGATTATTATCCATGTTTAAAAAATGATGCGGTATACTTTACATCCAATAGATTGGGAGGAAAAGGTGGAAATGACATCTATAAAGCCATAAAAATAATGAATTCTGAGCCGGAAATGCTTGTAGATGTAGTACCACCTCCAGCCGTGTCATTAGAGAAGTTGGAAGCAGAAGTGACTCAGCATACAGGTAATCCCGAAGCTGGGGCGATGGTTGCACATAAAGAAGTGGCATTTAAACTGCCTGATTTCGACCCATCAAAAGTAGGAGCTAAAGATGACAGTGAGAATGCAAGCTGGGTTGGAGCTCATAGAGTCTCAGTAGGTGAGTTAATACAAGGAGAGGAAGTATTTTTTATCCAGCTGGCTTCTATTTCTGCATCACGACCAAATTTTAATCAATTCAGACCGCTTGTAAAATACGGCAATATTTACAAAATGTATGTCAATAGAAGTATCAAAGTAAGATTGGGATATTTTAATGACAGATCCGAAGCCGAGCAAATATTGACAATGGTAAGAAGCAATGGATATAAGGATGCCTTCATCACATATGAGTCTCTGAATACTGCCACGATGGAACTGATTCTATCTGGCAAAGACCACCAATCCTTTAGTGACGAAGGTAATTTCAACACTCGAAATCCAGAAGTTGCCAAAGATTATATGGCTACAAACAAGTATAAAGTAAGATTGGCATCTTATGAAGATCCCATCTGGTTTGATATCAGTAAGGTTAAAGATCTTGGTAGGATAGAACAATGGACCAAGGGCGGATGGACAATCTTTATTTTGGCAGGATATCAAAATATCGATGATGCTAAGTCTGCGATGATACAAGCTCGCAATAGAGGGTTTAAAACGGCAGAAATCGTCATAGATAATAATGGAATCTTAGAACGCCTTAAACAAAATTAATACTATTTTTAGCAATTATAATAAAAATGCTGTCCTAACCGATGGCATTTTTTGTTTGCAGATGATGATAGATTAACCGCATACCATCCAGTGTCAGCATTTTGTCTAGATTTTGTAATCTAGGCATGACAGGACTTAAGATGGCAGATAGGCCTCCAGTGACGGTAATGTCTACTTTTTCACCTAACTCACTCTCAATTTTGTCAATAAGTCCGTTTACCAATCCTACATATCCCCAAAGTATGCCTGATTGTATAGCCGTGACAGTATTGTGTCCTATTGCTGACGGAGGCAACTCTAACGGTACAGCTGGCAATAGTGCCGTCTCCTGATCTAAAGCATGGATGGCCGATTTTATTCCCGGCGCTATGGTGACACCGAAAATTCCCTTTTCCCTAGATATTAATGTAAAAGTTAACGCTGTTCCAAAATCGATAACCATACAAGGCGATGTACATCTTTGCAGGGTAGCATACGCATTACATACCAGATCGCTACCTATCTCTTGATGTAATGGAATATGCATGTCAATAAGAGGGTAGGTCGAACTATCTATCACCAAAGGATCGTTTCCGGTGACATTGATGACAGCATCTTCAATGATTCTTTTTAACTCAGGCACCACGCAGCTGATACATATGTGTTTGCATGCAGAGAGTGGAATTTCCCATTCAAGAAAAATACTTCTTAATGCCTGTTCATAGAAAAAAATAGGCTGATTATTCTTGGTTTCATATCTAAACGCATTGGTCCAACTGTTGTCTTTATTCAAAGCAATGACAATATTAGTATTGCCAATATCGATACATAATATCATATCAATGGGATTGTTTTTGGAATACATCTTGTATCACTTTATATGTTTTGGCAGCTTCGTTCTGCCATGTAAAATCATCTAATCTATGCGTTCCGGCCAGAATTCGTTGTGTTCTGTTATGTAAGGTTGCCGCTTGATTAAATGCAAGTGCAATCTCTTCAACACTTTGAGGATCGGCGTACAAAGCAGCAGTTTGACCTACTTCAGGCATAGATGTGGTATTGGACGTAATAACTAGTGTTTTTGCAGCAAAAGCCTCTAATATGGGAATACCAAAACCTTCAAATAGTGAGAGATACACCACAGCCTTGGACCTGATGAGCAGATCCCATTTTTCTTCTTCGGTAACTTCTCCAATATAATGTACAGATTTTTCTTTATCAAAAATTTGATATAATGTATTGGACTTCCAAGCTATTCTGCCCGCTATAATCAATTGATAATCTGACCGATGTTGTGCATTAAATTGTAAAAAACCATTAACCATATTTTCAATGTTTTTTCTTGGATGTATGGATCCAATGTAAACAAAAAAGGGTCGTGCACTTGGTAGGTTTACTTGGGTTGTGGTTATGTTTTCAGTAGATACAGCATTACCTGAGACAGCATCAATAGAGACATTAAATTGTTTTGATACATCTGCTTTGACATAATTTGAAACAGTGATGATGGCGGCAGCTTTTCTTATCCATTTGGGCATGGCCTTTTTATAATAGTCCAAAATATGGCGTGGCAAATGTTGCGGATAATGTATGTATGCCAAATCATGTATGACCATAATTTGGGGAATTTTAGTATATAAACTCAGGTAATAATCTCCCGAATAAAAAACATCGATGCGGTGCAATCTAAAAAACAGTGGTAGAATATAATTGAAATATACTTCTATCAACTTTGGGTGTCTAGTAGGAAATGGAATCAGAATGATCTTCACATTTTTCGGAAAATCCAACTGATGTTTTGATTTCCTATCCAGATAGACATAAAAGGAATCATAAGGATGTGCCAATGCCATTTCATAGGTGTGGTGATACGTGTACCTTGCTATGCCTTCCATAGGAAACTGATAGAACAGTCTTCCATTGATTCCTATTCGCATTATCAATAACCCATTTGCTGTAAATATAATGGGTCATCACCTCTAAATCCAAGGTTTATAGCTCTGCCCAAATCTGCTTTAGCTTCTTGCATTTTTTGTATGGTAAAGTAAGCTCTCGATCTTTCATAAAAATATATTCCTTTTGCATTGTTTAGGTTTATGGCTTGACTATAGGCTACAATGGCTTCTTCGGTCTTATTGACTAACCTCAATGCTCTTCCCTTTTCATACCACAGATCAGAATTGGTAGGTATTAGTCTCAAGTAAGAATCGATATCTTGAATTGCCAAATCTATTCTACCCAAATTCTGATAGATGATGGATCTATTCATATATCCCACAGCATGATCTGGCTTTAAAAGTAAGCCTTTATTAAAGTCAGCAATGGATTTGTCCAATTGACCAAGTCTTGCATAGGTAGCGCCTCGATTGACCCAATATTCACCTTCCGTAGAATCATATTGGATGGCTTTGTTGTAATCATCCAAAGCCAATAATAGCGTGTCTTGACCTTTTGCCAATCCAAAGTATAATTTACCTCTGCTATTGTATGCACCAGGCTGGTCAGGTTTCATGGATAATGTGGAGTTATAATCACTGAGTGCTTCTCTGATTTTGCCTTCATCTCTAAGATAATTTGCCCTGTTGCCATATGGAAGTGTAGTGTTTTTATAATACTTTAGTACATGGGTCCACAATGTTTCGCTATTAGTCCATACTTTGGTTTGATTATAGGTGATAAAAGCCATTGCGCTAAGATATAATGCTACACCTGCACTCAAAAAGTTAGCATAAGTGCTGTTGCGATTGAGAAAATAATCGAAGTAATATCCTGTTATAAAAAACAGACCAAAATAGGCAATATACGTAAATCTGTCCGCCAAAAATCCTTGGCCTGCGCCTAAGATTTGAAGTAAAAATATAATATTAACAATGAAAAAAATGAGACCAAAGAAGATGCTTTTTCTCTCTGTTTTATAAGTGAAATACAGCAGATAAAGCGTTATCGGAAGCATAATCATAGATACATACATGATGATGGGTATGTAGTTGGGATAAGGATATAGAGGCGAAAGCCTGAAGGGCACAAGCAATTTAATAAGATAGATCATGAAACTGTATGAACCGATGAAGAGTCTTTGGAAGGGATTGAAAACAGTCACTGTTGCTGCGCTCTCTAGAGATCCAAATTCCTTCAAAGTCAAGATACCTATGATTCCAAAGATTAAGCTCAGTATAAAAAATGGTATCTTAGAAATAATGCTTTTGAATTCCCATTTTTTGTCAAGGAAATAATCGATAGCCATCATCGATAGAGGCAACGAAACCGCTTGTATTTTTGAAAATAGTGATAATAAAAACAAAATGGTCATCCATATCCATCTCGATGCTTTTTCATCAGATTTAAATTTTACATACTGTATCAAGGCTCCCAGATAAAACGCACCGAATAAGACATCTTTGCGTTCAGTCACCCAAGCCACAGATTCCACACGCATGGGATGGATGCCAAAGAGCAGACTCACAATGAGCGCACCTTGCCATTTTAATCCCAACAAGATTGCTAATCTGTATGCCAACACTACACACAGAAGATGTAAAAGGAGGTTGTTGAGGTGCCAACGAGAAGGATTGTCAAGCCCAAACACTATTTTTTCTATTGCGAAAGTCCAGATGGGTAGTGGGTTATAGTTTCCTATCACTCCAGTGGTAAATATTTTTTTTGTATGATTCCAAAAGTTAGCTTTATTCACTTCTGTGATGACATTATTTTCATAAAAGTTTTTATCGTCATCCCAATTTACAAATTCACATTTTAGCGAAGGTAAAAAACATAAAAATGTGATAACAACCGCAGCAAGTATAGGCCAGATAAATAGCTTTTGTTTTGTTGCTTTGACCTTGATATCATTTTTAGCTGCGATAGGTTTATCTTGTTTATTTAACTTTTTTGCCATTTTGACCGCTTAGGATTGTAATGTTTAAAGATGTTTTATAATCGCAAATATAGCTAAGTTATTAATAATGTGATATATATGTATATGAAATATTTTGTTTAATAGTAGTTATTTTTATCCAATAGGTAAGTTTTGAATGATTTGAAATCTTTACTTAGGGTTGTGGACTCTTTAGCTTTGCCTTTAATAGCCAGTAATGCATCTGGTATAGCTATCTCAGTTTCTAAAACAGTTTGGCAGGTATCCAAAAATTTAGCAGGATGTGCAGTCTCTAAAAAGATACCCACTTCATTATTGCTCAACGTATCCAAGGATTTATAACCAATGGCACCATGAGGATCGCAGATGTAGTTATATTTCGTATAAGCCTCTTTCATAGCATTTTTAGTGCCTTCATCATCCAGCCAAAAACCATTCATATCTTTTTTAATAGACTGATAATCATGCTGATATAAATCCATAATTCTGGTAAAATTACTTGGTGCACCTACATCCATCGCATTACTTATTGTGGGAACAGAAGGTTTGGGTTCATACTTGCCTGATATAAGATAGTCGGGGACAATATGATTACTATTTGTTGCTGCAATGAATCTTTTTATTGGCAATCCCATTTTTTTTCCAATCAAACCAGCTGTCAGATTGCCGAAATTTCCACTTGGCACACTGAAAACTATGTCTTTATCTTTTGAAACAGACTTAACCTGTTTATAAGCTTCAAAATAGTAGAAACTTTGTGGGATAAGTCGAGCTATATTGATACTATTGGCACTACTAAGGTGGTACTTATTGTTTATTTCTTTGTCTAGAAATGCTTGTTTAACCAAGGATTGGCAATCATCAAAGTTACCGTCCACTTCTATTGCCTCTATATTGCCGCCAAAGGTAGTAAGCTGCATCTCTTGTAATTCACTCACCTTGCCCTTCGGAAATAAAATGATAACTTTTATTCCCGGCGTATTGAAAAATCCTGCTGCAACTGCACCTCCTGTATCCCCTGAAGTAGCTACGAGAATGGTTTGCGTTTTGTCTCCGGTTGCAATAAAATGACCCATCAATTTCGCCATAAATCGCGCGCCAAAATCCTTGAAAGCAAGGCTTGGTCCGTGCCATAATTCCAATGCGTATTTTTGAGAGTCCAAAGGCACTAATGGAGCAGGAAAAGTCAATGCATCGTAAACTATCGTTTCTATTTCGGATTCATTCAACTCACTTCCTAACATATTTTTGGTTATTTCAACTCCGATTTCTTGGAGAGATAGTGAAGGTAAATTTTGGAAGAAAGTGTCAGGTAGAGTTGTAAAATTCTCTGGCATATATAATCCATTATCAGGTGCTAAGGACTCCATCACTGCTGTTTTTAAACTGACTTTATGGCCTTTATTATTTGTAGAATAAAAATACATGAATATTGAAGGATTTTATTACGCCGACAAAGGTAGTTAATTGAGCTGGATCGTAAATACATTGACCAAATGACTTTGGTATTTCGAAAGAAAAAATGGCACTTTTTTAAGATTTAAAAAAATATTACATCAAATGGAAAAAATATTTACCTTTCGCTAAATTTGGCTTTATTTTGGATATATCATTTTATTAATTAGTAATAATCCACGAGATGGGAGAGCAGAAAGTGTCTTTGGTAGATGATCAGAAAAAAATGCAAAAATTCGTACGTTCATTATTGAATGACGTTAATGCATTAGAATTTATGTTGCAGAATCATTGGTTTGAATCTGACGTAATGCGTATAGGTGCTGAACAAGAGATGGTTATGGTAGATAATACCACTTTCAAACCCTCGTTGGTCGCTATGGAAGCACTTGATAAAATGGAAGAATATCCTTGGGTAGAAACTGAATTAGCAAAATTCAATTTGGAGACGAATATTGAGCCCAAAGTATTTGAAGGGAAGTGTTTTTCTGATCTTGAAAGGGAGAATGATTATAAACTTAAAAAAATACAAGAAGTCCTCGATGGGATGGATACATCCATTGTTTTGACAGGGATCTTGCCTACTTTGAGGAAGTATCATCTTGATATGGCAAATCTTACTCCCAAAAAGAGATATTTTGCCTTGATGGAGGCCTTAAACAGACAGCTGATGGGTCATGCTTATGAACTCAGAATTCTTGGGATAGACGAACTATTAGTGAAACATGATTCTCCATTGCTTGAAGCGAGTAATACAAGTTTTCAGGTTCACCTTCAGGTGGCACCTTATGAATTTGTCAAAATGTACAATATTGCGCAGGCGTTAGCAGGTCCTGTCATGGCCATCTCTGCGAATAGCCCAATTGTATTTGGAAAACGTTTGTGGCACGAAACTAGGATCGCATTATTTCAGCAGTCTTTGGATACCCGTTCTACACACGATCATATGAGAGAGCGCAGTCCAAGAGTGAGTTTTGGTAGAGATTGGTTGCATGAGTCCATTTTAGAGATATATAGAGAAGATATTGCACGATTCAGGGTTTTATTGGCCAGTGATGTGGAAGAAGATTCCCAAGCGATGATAAAAATTGGTCAAGTACCAAAACTAAGGGCTCTACAAGTGCATAATAGTACAGTTTATAGATGGAATAGGCCATGCTATGGGATCAGTGATAATGGAAAACCACATCTCAGAATAGAAAATAGAATTTTGCCTTCTGGACCTACAGTGATAGATGAAGTGGCAAATTCGTGTTTTTGGCTGGGTGCAATGATAGGTCTGTCAATGGAAGTTGATGACATCAGGCAGCTCATGTCATTTGTTGATGCAAGGGATAATTTCGGTAAAGCAGCAAAATTTGGTATTGATTCCAAATTTACTTGGTTTAATGATGAGAAAATATCTGCAGTGGATTTAGTAAAACAGCTCATTCCGATAGCCAGAAAAGGATTGGAATCAAGAAATGTTGATTCTGCTGATATAGATAGGTACCTAGGTGTGATTCAAGGAAGGGCTGAGAAACATATGAACGGTGCAAGATGGATGTTACGAGCATACACAAAACTTCAGGAAAGTACCGGTACAGATGAAGCTTTGAGCATATTGACAGCTACTATGATTTCAAATCAGCAATCCAATCGACCTGTACATGAATGGCCAATGCCCACGCCAGCAGACTTGAAAATGTATCGACCTCACCATCTCAAAGTGTCAGAGTTTATGCTCACAGACCTCTATACGGTGCAAAAAGATGACATCGTAGATTTGGTAGCGGAAGTGATGGATTGGAATACTATAAGATTTACTCCCGTAGAGGATAGTAAAGGGAAATTGGTAGGGCTAGTTACAGCAAGATTGTTGTTGAGACACTATATTCACTGCAAGCAAAACTCTCGCAAAACTACGCTTGTATCCGATATCATGATAAAAAATCCAAAAACCATCACTCAAGATGCCAATATCATGGATGCTATGCGTATGATGAAAGAGAATAAGATAGGTTGCCTACCAGTTGTAAACGGAGACGAATTAGTTGGATTAATTTCAGAAACGGACTTTTTGAGAATTACCGCTCGATTGATTGAAAGGTCGTAAGATATTAACTTAATTACAGGTTTGATGTACTTCTACTTGCTGCCGTACTTGAATTTGAAATCAATTTTTCAATTAAGTATTTTGCTCCAAAAATAATGGTACAAAATACAAGTGTACTAATGATGGATGTTCGTAAAAAAGGCAAACCAGCCACAAAGGCTTGCATCAAACCATTTAAATCCTTGCTGTAAAGTCCACCATGATTTGAAATCCATGCACCAAAATTTGTCACTATAAAGAATATCAATGTGGAACTAATCCCGGCTGCACCAATGCGTAATGGTGTAATTTTTGCTAAAAATTTACTTCCAACAAATACTATTGCTACTACACTGACTGCATTAAAAATCATGTAGTCAGAAAACCAAACCATGCCTTCTTGTTCTGTAAAAAAAGCTCTTGCAATCGTATTATTGATAACAAAATCTGTAATCCAAAGCATAGCTAATACATAGAATGCTGTAATACGCTTACTGCCTAGAAAAGCCGCTCCAAATAATGTCAAACCTTCGACAGCTGTAAAGTTTGGCATATGTGGAATCAATCTAGAAAAAGCAGCTATTGCCATCAATGAGAAAGCCAGTATAATGGATGATTTTGAAGACATATCTTTAGGTTTTAAAAGGCAAAAATAGTAAATTTAGTACAAATTAGAAGAACTAAGTCCTAATTTACATAAAGCATGATTAATTGAAACTCGCAAAACACCTAATCCGTATTTGGCACTTCGTCTGAAATTGATGGAAGATGCTTCATCGAAATACTTCGTTGGGCAGGTGACTTCTGCAATGTCAAAACCTTTATAAATAATCTGAGACAGCATTTCGTTGTCAAAAATAAAATCGTCAGAATTATTATTAAATTTGATATCCAAAAGCACTTGTCTGCTGAAAGCTCTATAGCCCGTGTGATACTCAGAGAGTTTATATCTGATTAAAAAATTTTGGGTAAATGTCAGGAATCTGTTAGCGATATATTTGTATAACGGCATTCCACCTTTTAGTGCACCTTTTCCCAAAATTCTTGAACCTAATACTACTGGGTACAAATCATCACCAATGATATTGACCATAGACGGAATAAGTAATGGCGTATATTGATAATCAGGGTGTAACATGATGATAATGTCACCATTTAATTCCAGAGCCTTATTATAGAGTGATTTTTGATTTCCACCGTAGCCTTTATTTTTTTCGTGCTTAATGATGTGATTGATCCCTATCTCGGACGCCAGATCCACAGTATTGTCTTTGGAGGCATCATCGCATAAAATGACATCATCTACGAGATCAAAAGGAATCTCATCATATGTTTTTTTGAGTGTAAGCGCAGCGTTATAAGCAGGCAATACCACAACAACCTTCTTGTTTTTATACATTAAGAAAAGTTTTCTGGTAAAAAACAGATTTGACGCGCACTAGGGACAAAAACAGGCTTACTGAACCGGAACAAAGTGACCGTTTTTATTATATATCCATATCAATAAGATGATGAATAATATAATAGTAAATATGATCTTGCCAAAAATGGCTCCTTTTCTTCCGTAATCGTTATTTGCTGACATGATACCACATTTTTAAAGGATTTGCAAAATTAGTAAATATTTCTTATTTGGCAAGAGTGAAATAAAAATGTGTGATTGCTAAGTCAAACTTTTATTAAAACCTTGTGTGGTATTAGTATCTAAAATACCTAATAGCTATTTTGAATGTTCATCTGCCAATATCACCATATATGACAAATGTTGAATTATTATTCTATTGCCTTTTCATACTTCTATCTTCAAAAACCACCACAATTTTTTGGGTTTTGTTGCTAAACAATGCAGTTTCGAAACATCAATACACCAATCGAGTAGTTAGAACTGATGTTTATTATCTATATAAACTCCATAATTATTCATACCTCGTTTTTATCCATTTAGTCATCTTTAATCCTATATTTGCTGTCATAAAACAAGGTTATGACTTCATCGCAAAATGCTATTCCAAAAAAAGAATGGATTTATGCTCTCTTGATCCTCATTTTTTTTATTGTAGCTGTCTTTTATAAAGTCATCCAACATCCCAATTATTTTTTAGTACCAAATGGGGATGGTATGAAAAATTACTTCACATTTATGTATCATGTCCATAATGACAGCACCTACATGACTTTTGAAGGAATGAATTATCCTTTTGGTGAAAACATCATTTTCACAGACAATCAACCTCTATTGGCTAATACAGTAAAAGTCATATCAAAGGTTTTTCCTTCACTATTATGTCAACTACCAGCTATTCACAATCTCAGCTTATTACTGGGCATTATCTTTGGAGGTTTGGGTTTGTTTTTATGTTTTAGGCTAATGAAAATAGAGTTTCTATTTTCATTATTTTGTACACTTGGACTTATTTTACTCAATCCACAAATCCTTAGATTTAATGGACATTTTTCTATGTTTTATCCTATCCTTCCTTGGTTGTTTTATTTCTGGATTCAGATTTGGCAGAGCAAAAATGTAGTAAAGTTAAGCATTCCCATTGCAGTAATTATCACTTTGAGCGGCTTACTGCACATGTACTATTTCATTACTGGAGCAATATTTGCATTGCTATCTATCGGCATTTATGTACTGTCGAGCCATCCACAAATAAAATGGTGGGATAGCATCAAAGCTGTGATGATTCAAGTAGTGATGCCATTTGCTATTCTTACATTTTTTTCATCTTACTTTAATCATGCTTCAGACAGACCTAATGAACCATGGGGTTTCTTCTCTTACCATTCCAGTTGGGAAGGATTGCTCTTTAGTTATTGTTTGCCTTTGTATGAGTTTATCAATAACAATATTGTAAAAGTGCGTACCATTGATTTTGAAGGTAGAAATTATGTAGGATTGGCAGGCGTGCTAACCATATTGTTGGGTTTGTATTATTTGGTCTTTAGATATAGAGTTTTTAAGCAATATTTTGAAAAAGGAAGTTTGAAAATGTATCTTTTTTTAATTTTTATTTTGACAGTTTTTATTTCTTTTGGGTTGCCTTTTACTATTCCCGGACTAGGTTGGTTATTAGACTACACAGGCCCATTCAAACAGTTTAGAAGCATTGGTAGGGTAGGATGGGTGAGTTTTTACGCTATCAATTTATTGGGTATTCCCATGATATATCAATGGTTAAAATCCAGAGATGCACACCCATTCGTGATGTATAGTATTCCAGCAATAATAGTGATCGAAGGCTTGCTATTCCATCATGCGTTACCTTCATACCAGACAAAATTAGATAGTTATTATTGTGATTCAAAAATGAATCTATCCATAGACCACACTGCTTATCAAGCCACCTTGTCAGATCCATACTTCAATATTGGATCAGAGGGTTTTTCATGGTGGGATCAAGCAGAAAATGTAAATCAAGCGTTTAAAATTGGTTATAATTTGCAGTTGCCAAGTATGGCGGTAAATATGAGCCGAACTTCACTAAAGCATGCACTCTTGCTCAATGAGATGGTAAATCAGCCAATTAAAGTACCAGAAATTATACATATTCTTAAGCAAAAAAGTATGAAGCCTATCTTGGTCATAGAAAGCAAACAGCCCATCAACGATACAAGAGCGCGATTGAGCCATTGGACGAAAAATTCACCTATTGTGTACGAAAATGATGAAATAAAATTGAGAAAACTAGAGCTTTCAGATTTTGATCAGATTGTCAAGCAATATCGTGATTCTATAGATACCATCATCCAGGTTATACCTAAATTTTCAAAATCATTGCAATTTGAAAAAATCAAAGGCAGTACTGGTTGGGGTTTTGAAGCTTACATAGAAAAAGAAGTTTTGGTTCCAGGAGATTATCTATTATCCTATCAGCTAGAATGTCCTGATGCTACCTATGTGTTAAGCAATACTGAGGTTTGGCAATTTGACAAACTTGATGCTAAAGTCGATTATATCGGAGAAGCCAATAGGTTTAATTATAAACAAATCGACGGCAATACATTGCGTATAGAAATACCAATTCATGTCAAGGAAAGTACCACTAAAATCGCTATAAAAGTCTCCAAATTCAACCAGAAAAAAAACAATGAGTTGATATTTTCCAATGTGCAATTCAAATCGTTATTTTAGGTTATTGACTTTTAGCTTTCATAACAAATCTACTACCCCAGCCAAAGTCTTTTAAGACATCAAATCGATGTAGTATCTTATCTTTTTCGCCACTTTCTGTATAGTAAATAAGTGATGCCTGATCATTGTCAATCTTTGTGTCATATGGTGCAAAGGTTATGTATTCTGAATACCCATGATCTACATGATACTTCAAAGAAGGATAAAAAATCCAGTAACAATTCATCTGTACTGGCTTTGGCAATTGGCCAAAGTCTACCATAGCTTTCACATAGTCTAAAACCTCATATGTATTTGCATCATAATACCATTCTTGATTGACTTTTACATTAAAACCTCTGACAAAATGTTGTACAATTGCGGCATTGATCAGTATTAAAAGAGCTATTCCCAAAGTCTTGGATCTTTTATAAATGGTATTAACACTTATAGATATTACGATACCAACAAGAGGAATAAAAAACAAAGCGGTCCTTGCATTCAGATATGGAATTTTTAGGACATAAAATTGGGTGATATTGTAAAGAATCACAAGAGTAAGTAAGCTATAAAGATAATTGTATGTTTTATTTTTTTGAAAGAGAAGATTGAAGATACATCCCACTACGGAGACAATAACAATAAATCCAAATACAATGGCAAAAATTCGTTCGTTTGTCGTACCAAAATACTCCACACCTGTCCGCATAGACTGGATAAGAGATTTTACCGTGTCGTGAATAATTCCGGAGGTACCCCAATACACAAATTGTTTGGTAGAAACCATTTTATAAAGTGGGTTAAAGACCATGATACCTAGGATTGAATTGATAAGGACTATCATCCCTAAATCTTTGTAAAACAATGATTTGTTTGCACTAAACCACCTTGTGTAAGTGTAATAAGCCAATATGCCCATTAAAGGAATCAAGACATTGATGAGGGTAAAATTGGCATACACTCCGAACGCACAAAAAAGGGCTGATAATATCAAATGCTTAGTCTTGCCATGTTGCCACTGCAGGATAGCAAAATATAAGCTTATCATAAGTAATGAGACACTAATACCATATCCTCTCGTGACTGAAAAGAAGTCTAGGAGGAACGGGTGCAATGTAAGAAGGGTTATCATAGTGACTCTGATCCAAATATTGTCAAATATCAGTCGGGATGTTTTAACTCCAAAAACAAAATATGGAATGAAAAACACCACATTGTGTAGTCTGTCTGTAAAAAGATGTTCACCAAACAAGTAAATATTGAGTTTTAGTAGTAAGGTATTGAGAATGTGATTATTCGGTACAGGATCTTTGTAGCTGATAATATCCCATAGCGAGGTTTGGCTACAACTGATAGTATTATACTCATCGTGGGTAAGTGGTAAAACATAGGCTTCCTTTGATACAAGAAATGTCAATATGATGCCCAGAAATATTAACCACTTATTTTCAATCTTCAAATTGCCCATTATATATACTTTTCACCATTATACATATGTCAAAGGTATTATTATTTTTACATAATATCATGTTTGGTTTGCGTAGAATATCAGAAAAGTTCCAAATACATAAACGAATAAATCTTGCTATCATAATCAGTTTGAAAACAATAGAAATTGTCTGTACATTTGTTTTATTATTAAAAAAACAAGAGAATTTGTGGATAAGTATATAAACATTATAAAATCTAGTTTTTTAGATATCAGATTTTGGCTTTTCATTTTCTTTCTAATTAGATTGGAAACTATTAATTTACCCCCTTTGGATGAACATTCCTGGCGGCAATGTATCACATTAGGGGTTGCTAAGAGTTATCTTGAGGTTGATCCCTGTTTTTTTGAACCGAAGACGGTTATTTGCGATAGTCGGGATGGTATTTTAGCTCAAGAATTTCCAATTCTAAACTACATTATATTTTTGCTTTGGAAAGTATTTGGTATCAATAATTGGAGCTATAGAATTTTAAACCTGGTAGTAGCTACTTTAGGAGTTTATTATTTTTATAATATTGTCAAAAGGTTGTTTGATGTTAAAACTGCACTTGCATCAGCTATTGTTTTTACAGTCTCTGTAGCTTTTATGTACGCCAGAAAAGCCATGCCTGATGTATTTGCTGTTTCGCTTTGTTTGATAGGAATAGAGTATGGATATAGGTATATTGAAAAAGGTAAGGCTAAAGACTTCATATTTTTTGTAGGAATGCTTTCAATCGGACTTCTAGCAAAAATGCCAGCAGCCATGGTGCTTCCTTTTGGCTTATTTTTGATAACATTTAAAAAGGAAAAAAGGAACAGAGAACTGGTGATTCTAGGAGGTGGTATTGTGTCCGTTTTACTTATGGCTGCTTGGTATTTTATTTGGGTTCCTTGGGCAGAAATGACGTATCAATTTAGGCTTTTTTTTCCAACCAATTTTCATGAAGGATTTACGCAGGTGTATCAGATGAGAAGTGATTTTTTTCAAAGATTTTACCCTATTGCATTGACGAGTAGGCTAGCATTTTTTTTCTGTATAGTTGGTTTGCTTTGGAGTTTATTCAAAATAAATGGCAAAATGTTGCTTTTGTTTTTCTTTAGTTTAGTAATTCTTGTATTTTTTGTTTTGAAGACAGGAGCCGTATTTGCTGGCCACGTTTATTATATCATCCCTTTTGTTCCAATTATGAGTTTGTTGGCAGGTTATGGCATATCACTTACGGCAAAGTTGGATTTGATATATCTTGTGTTACTTTTCATCATTTCGATAGAGGCAGTAGTGGCACACAAACCTGATTTTTTTATAGAAAGTAAGAATAAAAAATATTTAAGATTAACAGAATTAGCAGATACATATATTCCAAAAGACAAGAGGATATTGGTCAATGGTGGTAACGGACAGCCTTGGATGATGTACTTTACCGGAAGGCGTGGATGGACAGTTGACGATAGAATGAAAGATACAAGCTGGGTCAAAGGAGAATCTACCGTTGGACTGAGATATATGTTGATCGACAAAGCTAAATGGCAAGACAGTATAGCTTTCCCTGTTATCTACGATGACGCAGATTTTAGAATTTACAAAGTTAAAGACTGATGGTAATATCTGGGCTGATTATTTCAAAATGCGATACCGCCATATGAGCTGTACAAAATTTTTCAATTCTTTAATTAAAATGGTGGCATTAAATTTTGTAAAATCTATATCATCTCTGAGTGTTACAGATACTGCCTGAATAGGTAGTTTAGCCTTATTGACAGCAAGTAGCAATTCTAGATCTATTAGAAATCTGTCTGTCTGGCACGCTAACAGAATGTGCTTGACATTTTGATCAAAAGCTTTGAGCCCACATTGTGTATCATTGACAGGAAGATTCAATATTAATGCATTCAACCATCTGAGGCCTTTAGATATGTAGGTTCTAAACTTTGACACATCCTGATAGTAGGCATTTTCTCTATAACCTATGACTATACCCTTATTGCTCATCATGGTTTGCCACACTGCCTTCATACTTTTAGTGCTATATGGGAAATCAATGTCTGTAAACATATAAAAATCACTTTTGACATGATCTGCGCCAAATTTTAATGCTCCACCTTTACCCTTATTAGGATTGTAGGTATGGTAAATGAATTCTGACCCAATGCGATGCTGAAGATAGGAGACACCTTCAGAGAGATTCTGAGTACTGCCATCGTTGATCAGTACTACGGGTATTTTTTGTTGTATGGCGTCGCAAAATTCCACATACCTTTTATAAAATATGGTTTCCCATCCATTAGTTGGATTATAGGCAGGTATCAATAAAGCAAAACTTTGTGGCGTCTCCATTCAGAATGTAAAGAGCGCAAAGATAGCAGTTTAATTACACTTTGGTGGTCATTTTAAGCAAGTGAGAAGTGAATAGTCGCATGCTAGAGATTTTTAATTCAAAGTTGTAGAAAGCCAAATTTGTAATTACAACGATATTAGTATCTTACGTACTTTACCCTATGAAATTTTCAGCAAGATTTAATACAATAGAAGAAGTCCTTTACAAGTTTTAAGGGTATTAATTCAAAAACAGATCAAGGCATAATCATCATTACGTATAGTTTGGAACAGTATTTGATGTAACACTTTAAAATATTTTATCATGTGTAAATATTTATTAAACATTGCATTGCTAATTTTTGTGTGTCACACCACCTCGGCTGTGCCTACAGCACCATTGAGTAAAAAAATAGCTGAGTCTTATATATCACTTTATGCACCGATTGCAGTCTCCGAGATGAAACGCATAGGCATTCCTGCAAGTATCAAATTGGCGCAAGGACTCCTTGAGTCAGATATGGGGCGCAGCGAGATGGCTATCCAAGCCAATAATCATTTTGGCATCAAATGTGGATCAACATGGACTGGAGATACATTTTATAAATTAGATGATGATCAAGATAGTTTAGGGAATATTATACAGAGTTGTTTCAGGGCTTATACTCGGCCTGAAGAGTCGTTTATTGCGCATTCAGATTTTTTGACAGACCCAGCCAAAATTAGTAGGTACGGATTTTTATTTGATTTGTCTACTACGGATTATGTAGGATGGGCTAATGGATTGAAATTTGCCGGTTATGCCACAGATCCTGAATATCCTACAAAGTTGATTAAAATTATTGAAAACTATAAGTTGTATGAATATGATTATAATGTGAAAAATATGATAACGGAACGGGAAGAAGTGATTGCTACAAATGCGCATCCGAAACCCCAAACTATTCCTAATAGAAATGTTGTAAATGCAGGAACTAATCAAAAGTACAATAAACAAAGACTGAATGGTCTGCAAATGGTGTATGCCAATGGTGGTGAAACTGTCAACGAATTAGCTAAGTCATTACGCGTATCTATCCACGAAATAATGGAATACAATGAAGATCTGATCTTTCCTGATATGGCATTGGAATCGAAAGAAATAGTCTATCTAGAGAAGAAGCATAAATTATATCCTGATAAAAACACGAACAGTCATAAAGTAAAATCAGGAGAAACCTTGTACTTCATCTCACAGTTTTACGGAATTAGACTTGAGACCTTACGCGCCAGAAATCATATCCCTTATGGCGCCGAACCTATTGTAGGGACGGAAATCAGCCTATCAAAAACGATAACAAAAGCAGATGCTCCACGATATAAATATGTTGAGAAATTTGATCAATTTGTGGATTTAGGCGATTTAAAGTAACTCATTTTGATGCGTGAAGAAATGCAAGAGAATAGGGATCATGTCAGTTTAAACAAGTATATTGCTGAAACTGGAGTATGTTCGAGACGTGCAGCGGACAAGATGATAGAAGAGGGTAGAGTGCGCATAAATGACACTATAGCAAGAAAAGGCAATCGTGTTTCGGCATCAGATAAAGTGTATATTGATGGGATATTAATCGGCGCAGACAGGCCGGACACTGTGTATATAGCATTACACAAACCCAAGGGCATCGTATGTACCACTGACGAAGTGGAAAAAGATAATATTATTGACTACATAAACTTTCCCGAAAGGATTTTTCCTATTGGTAGGCTGGATAAAGATTCTGAAGGTCTCATCTTATTGACCAATGATGGGGATATAGTCAATAAAATCCTTAGAGCAAGTAATGCACATGAGAAGGAATATGTGGTGACGGTCAATAAAGAAATTACATCTGGGTTTTTAAAAACAATGTCTACAGGAGTTCCAATCCTTGATACAGTTACTAAGCCTTGTGTGGTTAAAAAACTTGACAATCAAATCTTCTCCATTATTTTGACCCAAGGACTTAATAGGCAGATTAGGAGAATGTGCGAATTTTTGAATTATAAAGTGACACGGTTAGTACGAAACAGAATTATGCATTTGACCTTAGATGGAATTCCTTACGGAAAATGGCGTTTTTTGTCTTCGGATGAAGTAAATCAGATGCAAAAGCTTTTAAAAGATTCTAAAAAATAGAACTAGTGAGATTGGATCAGAAAGTTGCCTTAGTCAAAGAAACCATCCTATACAAAGGTTGGTCAACGTTAAAACAATTTTTAGTCCATTATACCAGAGAAGATGGTAAAATAGAGCATCAAATAAGGGAAATTTATGATAGTGGAGATGGTGCTGCGGTACTCATGTTTGACCCTGATGCTCGTAAAATACTTTTAATACGCCAGTTTCGGTTGGCAGCATTGTTAAATGGCCATGAGAATGGATTTATCGTAGAATGTTGTGCCGGTATGCTAGATGCCTTGCATCCTGAGGCAGCTATAATAAAAGAAATTTTTGAAGAAACTGGCTATACCGTTCAGCATGTCAATAAAATCTATGAAGCATTTGCCACTCCAGGAGCACATATGGAGAAAATACATTTCTTTACATGTGCGTTTCAATGGCAAGATAAAAGCCATGCTGGGGGCGGTGATATAGCTGAGCAGGAGGAAATCTTCATTGAATGCTATGATTATGCAGATGTATCTGGATTGCTAAGAAACGGCAACATCGTGGACTGTAAAACTATCGTCTTGTTGCAGTGGGCATTATTGCACTTAATAGACAATTAAATATTTTCTTTATACAGAAAGATTTGCGGTTCTAACCTAGTAATGTCTCACGAGCCATGTCCAAAATAGCCCGAACATCAGACGGCGTAGCTGCCTGACAATACACGCGCAATAATGGCTCTGTCCCACTTGCTCTGATCATCACAAACTCTTCGTCAGAAATATAATATTTATAGCCGTCTATATCTTCGGTTTTGATGATCGATCTATTTCCAATATGTGTGATTTTACCATTTTTAGCGCGATCGATAATTTCCAATTTTTTATCATTATTCAGATGCAGGTCATCTCTATCAAAATAAAATGTACCTACAACGTTGTACACATCTTGTATCAATTGTTTAAGGGATTTTCCAGTTATAGCCATGTATTCGAGAAGAACTAAACCGATCCAGATGCCATCTCTTTCAGGGATGTGTCCTTTGACAGCGATTCCTCCTGATTCTTCACCTCCTACCAATACATCTTCTTTAGTCATGATTTCGGCAGTATATTTGAATCCAATAGGAGTAACAATGCAATCCAAGCCATAAATCTCTGCCATTTTTCTCACCTTGTCAGTGACAGAAAATGATACAACTATTTTACCTGAAAGTCCCTTAACTTTATGGAGATATTGAATCAGCAATAACAAAATGTGGTGAGAATCCACGAAATTCCCATCTTCGTCAAATAGTCCGATCCTATCTGCGTCACCATCAATGGCTAAGCCCATTTTAATATTAGTGTCATTGGATACAATATTGGATAGTTGCGTCAAATTGCGACCGATTGGTTCAGGTGCTTGACCCATAAACGATGGGTTGTAGTCACAGTGCAAAAGTACGGCATCAGAAAAAATGCGTTTAAAAACATTCTGTCCGGCTCCATACATCGCATCACACGCCAGTTTGATATTGGAGCTTTTAATGGCGTCCATATCAAAAGATGCAAATATATGATCTATATACATTTGTTCTAGATCTATGTCTTCCAGCAAACCATTGAGCTTGACTTCTTCAAACGTCGGAAAAGAAGACAAAGGAGTATTGGGAATCAATACCTCTACTTCAGCAATATCTGATGGTGCAGATGGACCGCCAAAGTTAGATTTCAATTTAAAACCATTATAGGATGGTGGGTTGTGTGAAGCTGTGATGACTATACCGAGATCACTGCCTGTCTTTACTACGCCGAGAGACACCATTGGTGTAGAAGCAAATCCTTTGGAATAGAGCGTTTTAATACCATAATTGCCTAAAACCCGACAAACCACTTCCATAAACATTGGACCACCAAATCGACAATCGTAGCCTATGACGGCTTGTTTCATCTTGCGTTTGAGCATCCATTTTGCGGTTCCTTCAGCTACTCTTTCTATGTTTGCTACCGTATAATCTTTTGCAATGATAGCTCGCCATCCATCAGTTCCAAATTTTATTTGACTCATTCCTACTTTGGTTTATTCATCAAAGATAGGAGAAAAAAACTATTTCTTATTCGAAATCAACCTTCAAATTTTAATAAAACCATGGTTTAATTTATAATCTTTTGAATGTCAATTGCCATTTTCCAAATTATTTTTCAATTCTTCCATCCTCTGTCGTTCAGCTTCCAAAAAGAGCAGATATCTTTCTCTTTTCGTCATCTCAAAAGTGTCTCTTGATAAGTAAAATTGTCTCACAATGGCTTTATTTTCTACTTGATGCTCATTTATCTCATCGGTCTCTATCATATTTTTGAGAATAAATGCAGTGACAAATCCTACAATGGCACCAAATAAGTGGCTTTCCCATGAAATATTTTTTTCTACATTTGGAAACATGGATGCAAACATACCCGAATATAAAATGATGACAATAAGTCCTAGCACTATAGATTTAGGATTCTTCCTAAACACGCCTGTCCAGAATACATATGACACCAATCCATACACCATCCCACTAGCACCAATATGATAGGAATTTCTGGCAAAAAGCCATACCAGTACGCCTGTTCCAACCATGATCATAAGATATGCTTGCATTGCTACTCTAGGATAGAAAATTGTCATAATGACCGTCAAGACTAAAATGGGGGATGTATTGGATGCTAAATGTCCCCATGTGGAATGTATAAAGGGTGCTAAGAAAATACCTGGAAGTCCAGACAATTCCCTAGGATAAATACCCAAGACAGGTAGATATAAGTCAAATGTTTTGTCCAATAATGTTATTATCCATAAAGCTCCTATCAACATGAGTGGATAACGAATGGTCTTAATGAAGGCTATGATGTCTTTCTGCACGTTCAATAAATGTATAGATGGTAAAACATCTATTTATTAGATAAAGATTAGATAAATGTGTGAAGAAGAACTTAAATTTCTTTGATTATTGGTAAGAAAGGAAACATTCGTTGAAGATTTTTATGTATTTGTTACAAAACCGCCAGAACACCACTATCAACTTCACTTATTTATTTATCCCAAATTTTGTATAGTTTGTACCAATGCATCAGTCAAATTACCTAAGGCGAGTGGTATATTCCAGGTGCTTTTGTCTCTAGGGATCACATAATTCGAAATTGATCTCAGCTGCAATACGGGTACATCTAGCATTTTACATGCATAAAAGCAGCCGGCTCCTTCCATAGTTTCTAGCGTAGGGTTATAGTTTACATGGTTTCGTTGGATAGTTTTTGTTGATCCAGAAGTGGTATTTACTGTGATTGACGGCACATAAGGAAATGTGGTTATAATATGCTCTGTTTTATGTTCATGTATCCAACCTTGGTTTTGAAATGGATAATAATTTCCATCGGTTAGATTTTCTTGATAGATATCCTTAAATTTTTCATCGGGATATTCGATAGCAAGATCTGCAAATCTATCTTTTTCTACGCGAACAGTATCGCCTAATTTCAAGTCAAAATCATAGCTGCCTGCTATACCGATCTGAATAGCTAGTTGGATAGATTTAATATTAGAAACTCTTGCAATACCAAATGCTGTCATAGTAGCACCAACTCCAGTAACTACTGGAAAACAATCATGACCGGAAAAATGATAGGAAAAAAAATTATTTTTCTTGCCACTCTTTTCTAAAAAATCAATAAAAGGCTGAATTTCCTGATTGGTAGCAGCCAATATCAATATTTGCATAAATGATATTGAAATGTAAATATCTCAATTAAATTTCCAAATCTGAAAGTTCATCTGAATCTTCTGTGTCTTTTTGATCTTCCGCGTCAGAAGCGTATCTATTTGGACGATCTCTTGAAAAGCGTTCATCTGTTTCTCTCGAATAGTTTTCAAAATCAAAATCTGGTAATAATGCCTTCATTTGTGTCAAGACAATTTCCATTTCATGTATAAACTTTGTCATGTCTTCTTTATATACATGAATACGATTTCTTTCATATTTATCAGAATCAAATTTTTTTAAATTTTCTGATAAAACTAAGTGAAAGTCGCCATTTCTTGATTTTTGAATATCAAAAAAGTAGGTTCTTTTTGGCCCAGCCAAAATTTTTGAAGTAAAAACTGGTTTATTAAATTTTTTTGGATAATCACTCATTCTATATTCATTTTTATCGTCAAATTACTAGGAAAAACTCCTAAAATCTCTTATCACCGGTAAGAAATCAAAACAAAAGTAATTAATTTATTCTAATTTGGTGAATAAATTAAATTGCTCTTCAAGGATTTATGTAACTTTTTGTGTGCATTACCATTACAAATCTAAGAGACGATACATTTTAATGTTAATATTCCTCCACTTCGGATTTCATTTGTCTATAATACACATTGGCATAAAAGCCATCTTGTTGAATCAATGATTCATGAGTGCCTTCTTCTACGATGGCGCCATTTTCAAGAACAATAATTTTATCATAGTTTAGTAAATTATTTGCTCTATGTGTGATGATTACTGAAGTTTTGTCTTTCATGTAGGTTTGAAAATATTGCATTATTTTCTGTTCTGTTTGGGTATCTACAGCAGAAAGAGCATCATCCATGATGACCATTTGAGGATCTTTGATCAGAGCTCTAGCTATCGATACTCGTTGTTTTTGTCCACCTGATAATGTCACGCCTCGTTCACCAAGGATTGTTTGATAATCCTGTGGCAATTTCTCTATGTCATCATGCACAGAGGCAAAACCAGCATACTTTTCTATTTCTTGTATTTCAGCAGGTTCTTCTAATCCAAACTGTATATTATTGGCCACAGTATCAGAAAACAAAAATGAATCTTGTGGCACGTATGCAATATTTCTCCTTATATCTTCCAGATTATGTCGTCTTATATCTACTCCATCTATCAGAATCTGTCCTGAAGTCACATCAAAAATACGTGCTAATAACTCCGCAATAGTAGACTTTCCTGATGCTGTTCTGCCGAGTACAGCAAGTTTTTGCCCTCTTCTAAGATTAAAACTGACATTTTTTAGAGCGGTAATTCCAGTGTTTGGATAAGTAAAAGTCACATTTTTGAACTCAATGTCACCATATATTAAGGAGTGCCCATCATGGCTGTTTCGTATTTGTGGTACGATATCCATGATTTCATTAATCCTTTTTTGGCTGGCCTCCGCTTCTTGGACGACTGATGCAATCCATCCAATGGCTGTCACTGGCCACGTAAGCATATTGACATAAAGTATAAATTCTGCAATATTTCCTGTGGTGAGTTTTCCATTATAAACTTGTATAGCACCAACAACCACGACCAATAATGTACTTAACGCAATTAAGAATGTCATTAATGGTTGAAAATATGCTTCCACCTTGGCTAAGCGCAGATTTAATTCTTTGTAAACTTCACTTTCATTATCGAAATGTTGGATAAAATTATTCTCTCTAGTGTATCCTTTAATAACGCGTATGCCCGAATAAGTTTCCTGTGCCGTACTGGTAAGTTTGGACAATTGTTTCTGAATAGCAGTACTTCTGGCATTAATTGTGTTACTTACATAGTAGATGGAAATAGAAAGGATAGGTAATGGTAATAAAGCAAAAATGGACAATGTCACATCCACTTTAAACATGGCATAGATAGTAAGAGTAAATAAAGAAACAAGGTTGATGGCGTATAATATTCCTGGCCCAAGGTAATTCCTTACTTTAGATACATCTTCTGAAATTCGGGCCATAATATCTCCCGTCATGTAAGATCTATAAAAGTCCTGATCCAATTGTGTTAGTTTTTCGAATAATGATTTTCGTAGGTCATATTCTATCAATCTCGACATAACAATGATAGTCTGACGCATAAAATACATTAGAATACCTTTGATAATGACAAATCCTGTCACTATCAGGCCAAATTTCAATAATGCGCTACTTAAAACATTGTATTCTGCAGATTCACTAGAACCACCAGAATCCTTGAAAGCCTGAATTTTACCTTGAACCAAATCTAATGCTTCTCGGATTTGCTGTGGAATTAAGATTGCGAAGTAATTGGATCCAACAACAAACAAGATACCTAGTAGCAAATGCCACTTGTACTTAATAAAATAATGATTGAGTCGGAATAAATGCTTCAAAAACGTTATTTAAGAACTAATTAACGGAAAAATACTGAAAGAGTTTATTTGATTAATTTCTTTGCAATCACGTGTTTTTCATTAGATAGAGTAAATATAAATGCTACCTGTTTATGTGAATCTTGCAAAAAGCAAAAATAAAATCTATCACATTAATAGAAATTAAGGTCAAATAGTCAATTTATTGCCTTTAAATCAACATGATAGATTATTTTCTATTTTTAGTAATATAGAAATCTCTTCAAGAGAACGGAAGCTATGAACAGATGTATCGAAAAGATCTAGAAAGGTTACATTTTCAACTTTTTTCCTTGCCTTGTGTTTGAAAACGAACAATTACAATTCATATATGTCTGCACTGATTTCTGGAGATACAGACGCATTGCTTTGGTCAAGATTCAAGTCTGGTCAGCATGCTGCTTTGCGTGAGATATATGATAGACATGTGTACAGCTTATATCAGTACGGACGTAGGTTTTGTGATGATACTTCATTGGTTGAAGATGCAATCCATGATTTATTTGTCAATATATGGGAAAAGAGAAATACGCTTGGTGATACGGATACCATAATAGGTTATCTTTGTGTTGCACTGCGGAGGGATTTGATAAAAAAAGTGAAGCAAAATCAATCTACCATTCATCCTTCTACCGACGAAATACCTGAACATTTTGATTGGTCTATTGAAGATACATTATTAAGTTCGGAGCAACAAAACGCTGATTCTGTGAAGATTGAACGAGCTATGGCCAAACTTAGCGCTAGACAAAGAGAAGCGATTTATTTAAAATTTTTCGAAGAAATGTCTTATGAAGATATTTGTAATATTATGCAATTGAATTACCAATCCGCAAGAAATTTGATTGCTCGAGCGATCATTGAATTAAGGCAATCCTTTGTTTCATTTCTGATTTTAATACTTATATTGCATATTTTGTAAATTGTTGATAAATAATGAGTACAAAATACTTGAATTTTTCTTATAGAAGTAACCATTATAAAACATCAGCGTATGGAAGATAAGGATTTACACAATAATGTTTTGGAGTTTTTGGAGGATCCTTCATTCGTAAGGTGGGTGAAATCAGGAGGAACGGCTAATAGTAGTATTTGGGAGAATTATTTAAGAGATAATCCAGACCAGCACCCAATCATAGAGGAAGCCAAATCAATACTTTTGGGATTGGTAAGACCTAATGATGCCAAATTTGATAAGGACGCTATTTGGGATCGCATTAAAGAATCTACCATTGAAGTCCAAATTGAGCAAAAAATGAAGCCTGCTGGGCGTATCTTCAATATACGATATTTATGGGCAGGTGTAGCAGCTGCCGTTTCAATAGGATTTATCTTTTTGAAAACTTTTCAAGGATCGGAGTATATACAGACAACACATGCATCAGAGCAGGCAAGTGTTGTATTGCCTGATAATTCAGAAATTTTGATGGATGCAGGATCAGAAGTTTCTTTTGATAAGCGCTCATGGGAGCAGCACCGTGAAGTGCATTTGAAAGGACTTGCATATTTTGAAGTACAAAAAGGAAAAACATTTGAAGTCATCACCAATCAAGGAATTGTAACTGTCCTTGGAACCAGTTTTAGCGTATATGCGCGTGATGACCGCATGGAGGTATATTGTAAAACAGGAAAAGTATCTGTAAAAAGCAATCAAAATGTTGGAGAATCCCAAATTTTACTGCCCAATGAGAAAGTCATCTTTCAAGCTGGGGTAAAAACATTTTTGCCTATGGACACTTTGAATTCAACTGCTTGGATACAAGGCACTTACACATTTTCTAACCAACAGTTGTCTTTGGTATTTGATGAATTAGAGAGACAGTTTGATATTGAGATTATAGTAACAGATGACATCAAATCTTTGCATTATACTGGGTTTTTTCATAAAAAAGATGTGGATGCTGCTTTGAAATCTGTTACTTGGCCACTTGGTTTACAATATTCCATTCAGGGCAAGATTGTTACTATTTATAAATAGTCATTTTCTTTACCTTTGCAGTTTTAGAAATTATATTTGAAAAAGGAGCAAATTTTGCGGTTTATTTGGATCATTGTCATTATGACGATTCAACTACACTTGTGTGCTCAAAACGTAGCATTCAAAGAGTTTAGTATTGAAAAAAATAGTCCTTGTAATACAGTAATAGAGCAATTTAAAAAACAATATGGTGTTTTGGTTGCTTATAATCCACAGTTGACACATGCATTGACTGATTCTAGAACCATTGAATCATATTCCGTAGACAGCTTGTTTGTAAAACTTTGTCAAGTCATGCAACTTGAGTACTCCATTGCAGATGGAAAGCATAGTTTTTTAGTGAGATCGCAACCAAAGGATATTGATAATGCAACTCATATTCTCCACCATGTTAACATTAAAAATAGTGAAGACGGTAGTCCAATACCCTATGCTATAGTCTATGATGAAAGTAAAAAGTACTATGGCATCACAGATGAATCAGGCGATTGTTTTATAAAAATCCCCAAAAATGCCAAAGTGAATACTTTATTTACCCATGCATTGGGACATAAAGATGAAGTAATACAAAAAACCGATACAGGCTATAACGAAGTGAAACTAATTTATGATCCTATTATGGCCACCCCAATAACTATTCAAAATCTCAAAAGGAGTTTATCTTTTGCTTCAAAAAATGATGCAATTGTTGTTCAAGGACAAGGTTTGGATCGACTTGGAGAATCTGGCATATTCCACAGGGATGTAGTAAGGCTGATGCAGCTTCTACCAGGTGTAAGTGCAATCAATGATACAAAATCAGGACTAAGAATACGAGGTTCAAATGAAGAGGCAACCTTGATGATTCTAGATGAAATGCCTATCTACAAGGCAGATCATTTTTATGGAATTTTTAGTGCTATCAATGGCTTGTATATCAACAAAATGGAATTATACAAAAACAATATTCCTGTCACTTATGGAGGTAGGACAAGTGGACTCCTTCATATGTCGAGTCATAATAAACCGGATTCTACAGAATTGCAAGTCGACATACAACTGTTGCAACTGGGTGGATTATTGAGACTTCCATTTCATTCACATCATAGCTTTACCTTTGCAGGAAGAAAGTCATATTTTGACCTCGCCAAAAGTAACTACTTTGATGCGGTAAACCAAGAGAATTCTACACTAAATGATTTGTTGGCTGGAGGAAATACGGTCACTTCTAGACCGAAATTTGATTTTTATGATTATCATGCAAAGTACAGCTTTGAAAAAGACAACCATACATTGTCTATCAATGTATTTAATAGTCAGGATGATCTGAAAAATACCTATACAAATACTTTTAGTAATAGTAATGGAGAAGTACAAGTAAATGATGCTTTTGAGCAAGCTCAAAATTGGTCCAATATAACTCAATCAATAAATTATGGCTATAAAAACCCCAAGTTTGATTTTAATACGACCATTTTCCATTCCGAATATAAAAACAATAGCATAACCGCAGGTACCTTATTGCGAATGTTTGAAAACAAAAGCTTTAAAGATAGTTTGAACATCAATTCTAATAATTCTATTAATGATTTTGGGCTGAGAGCGACTCTGGAGATGCATGGCAATGTTCCACTGACATTGGGATTTGAGTCCATTCGGCACGAAAATGCTCTTAAGCTTACTGATGATTCAGGAAGTGCTATTCTGAATACTCAACGCACAGGGAGTGAGATTTCTCTTTTCGCTAAAACTAAACTAGGATCAACCGTAGTCGGTGAATTTTCTCCAGGATTACGAATGACAGCTGTACCATCTATCAACAAATTTGCAATCCTTCCACAACTCCAATGGAAGAGACATTTTGGCGACAATCTATTCTTAAAATCGAGTTTTGGTAGGCAGATGCAAGTAATTCGTGGTATAGACCATGAAAGTGTGTTAGGCACAACCCAATCATATTTTGCATTGAGCAATGATATTAATATCCCTATTGGCTTGGGCTACAATACGATGCTTGGCGCTTGGATGTCATTTGGAGATTTTACTTTGGATGTGGAAGGATACTATAAGTTTCTTGAAGGTGCAATCCTACATGCTTCGCAGAAACCAGAGTTGCGTAAACCTGGTAGTCCTAACAGTAAAAATCAATTTCAAATTTTTCAAGGAGAACAAAAAACAATTGGTATTGACATTACGATGGCTTACGAAACAAAACGTATATTCACATTGCTATCATATACATTGAGTTCATCAGAAAATAGGTTTGAAAAACTGTTCAAAAACCAATATTTCCCAGCGGCAGAAGATGCAAGACATCAAGTAAAGTGGGCCAATACACTAACATTTGGGGCCATGGATTTTTCAATCACGTACATAAGTGCAAGTGGTAGACCATACTTGGATTTTAGCAATTTTAGATTGCCTCGAGACAGATCAGAGATTGATCTGGGAGATTATACAAAACACTTGCCATCATATCAAAGACTAGATTTATCTGCATTTTATAATTTTAGTCTTTTCCGACAATCAGCAAAGGCAGGTGTTTCAGTTTTTAATGTGACTGATCATATCAATGTAAAGTACAAGCAATTTGTACATGAAATAGATCTGCCCAACGCACCTTCCATGAGTGCCATCTTGGGTACAGATATTGCACAGTTGAATAGAACATGGAATGCGAGTTTGCTTCTTACGATTAGATAAATTATGAAGATTTGGCATTGTAGATTTGATATGTCTTTAAAAGAATTGACATAAAAGATCAATCTGTTTTATCAAATTTTTTCAGCCGTAAGGTAAGACTAATGTTACTTACCTACAAATCACCTATCATTTCTGTGCATTATTTTGGAATAACTGTTTGTTTCGATGTTACTTTGGAGTAAAAGTTCAGTCTAAGAGTATCGTTAACATTCCAATTATAAAACAAATTCCATAAAATGGAAATATGTTTATAACTTGTTTTATGTATATGACAGATTATCAAGAAGATAGAATTTAGGCATCAAATTGTGTAGACAAATACTAGCAATTTGTTTATGCTCATGACAACTGGAAGTGTAAACTATGATGCATTCATAGTCTTTCAGTTATTTTATAAAATTCATAATGGTTTTTTGTTCAACAATGGGATGATTTTTCATATAGAATACAGTAATGTTTAGTGTTTTTTTTTGTCTACAATATCCATAATGCATCAACCAAATCATAATGGCACTCCCATGAAAACGATATTGATAACGGCTTTTTCTGTCCAGCCATATAAAGTTGGAGAGTATGGTTTGGATTGGAATTTTATTAGACAAATAGCAAGATACCAAAAAGTCATTGCTATAACACGAAATCAAAACCGAGAGGCAATTGAGCAATGTTATAATGAATATCCTGACAACTTTGCAAACATTCAATTTTTATATTATGATGCCAAGGCATTGATAAGTATCAAGAAAATTGGAATAATTGGTTCAATGTTATATTATTTTATTTGGCAAATTGGTGTAATTGGATATATAAAAAGGGAAAAACTATCTTTTGATATTACCCACAATTTGAATTTCTATTTTGATTGGATTCCATCTTTTTTGTGGAGTCTGAATAAACCATTTGTATGGGGTCCAGTTGGTTTTCAACCGAAGATACCTAAGCAATATTTGAAGAATTATAATTTGAAATATTACCTTATCGATCGTATTTCTTGGATGGCTAAAAATTATTTTTGGAATTTCTCGCTTAGCTATTATTTAGCAAAAAATAAAGCAGGTCATATCATATTTACGAATGACTATGCCCTTGAAAATGTTGGAAAGGTAGATAATTATTCATTTCTTACATCTGTAGCGTGTCAAGATAATGATTGGATTGACATTTCAAACAACGCACCATTTGCTATAATTTCAGCTGGAAGATTTGTTCCGCTCAAAGGTTTTGACCTAGGAATTGAGGCTTTTGCGAATTTTGTTGAAACCTTGCCGGTGCATAAAAAATCAATGTGTCATTTTACATTGATAGGAGAGGGACCTGAAGAAATGCTTTTGAAAAAGTTGGCCAAGGATCGGAATGTAGATCACTTAATAACCTTTATTCCTAGTATGGATCAAGAGTTTGTGTCGGAATCGTTCAAAAAGGCATCAGTATTTATCTATCCATCACATGAGGGGTTAGGGACATTGATTGCTGATGCATTGTCGTTTGGATTGCCTATAGTCTGTCTGAAAAATGTGGGGCCAGGCAGATTGGTCAAGAGTGATTATGGGATTGTGGTACCTCAAGGAGATTTTGATGAAACAGTGCATCAGTTGTCTTCGGCATTAGCAGATATTTATTTTCAAACATATAAACGTAGGTCTATGAGGATAGCAGCAAGGAAAAGATTTCATTCATCTTTTCATTGGGATATTTGGGGTGACCAAATGGCAAAAATATACGCCCAAATGTAGAATTTTTGGTAATAAGTGGTGAGAGGATAACCTTTATTTTATTCTAAAGGTGGAGTGAAGTTATCTTTATTGATGGAATAAAAATTATCAAAATAGTAAGAAAGATTCCTTTAGATGCATGATGTTCTTTTGTTTATCTTTTAATAGTTAAAACAAAAATTGGCTTATCTTCTTAGAATGCTTGCTTTGATTTGGTTAAATGTTAATATGGATTTTGCTATAAGACTTTAAATAGAAAATTATTTTCATAATTCGCAGGTTTAATTAGTATAAAATGTCTTTATTTGAGGACAAAACGAATAATATTTTATAAATTTTCAAATGTTAATATTGATCTTAAAAATTGATGTAAATTTGGGGTTAGATATATATTTTAATGAAATTATTTACCATTTATATAGTAGAAGACGACCCTTGGTATGGACAAATTTTAAAATATCATCTAAGTCTAAACCCAGAATATGAAGTTAGATTATTTGATAATGGGAAAGCTCTTCTGAATAATTTGTACGCAGAACCAGATTTAGTTTGTATTGATTTTGGCTTACCTGATATTTCGGGAGATAAATTATTGAAAGAGATTCACAAAAGTCACAAAAGAATTCCTGTAATTGTGATTAGTGCTCAAGAAGAAATCAGCGTAGCAGTAGATTTGTTGAAAGCTGGTGCAAGAGATTATATCATCAAGAATGAGCATACAAAAGAGTATTTGTGGAATTCAATTTTGCATATCCGCGAAACATTGAATTTAAAACAAGAAGTAGAGGAACTGAAAGAACAGCTTAGTTTGAAATACAGCTTTGATAGCATCATAGGTCAAAGTGAATCTCTACAAAAATCTATACAGTTGCTTCATAAAGCATTGAAAACTAATATAAATGTCTCACTCTTTGGAGAGACAGGAACAGGAAAAGAAGTTTTTGCAAAAGCTATTCATTTCAATAGTGATAGGAAGAAAAAGCCATTTGTAGCTGTAAATATGGGGGCAATACCAAAAGAATTGATTGAAAGTGAGCTTTTTGGCTATGAAAAAGGAGCATTTACTGGTGCGCAAAACACTAAGATCGGTAAATTTGAAGAAGCTAATGGAGGAACATTATTTTTAGATGAAATTGGAGAATTGGATTTGGCGCTCCAAAGTAAATTGTTACGTGTCATCCAGGAACGTGAGGTAGTGAAAATAGGTAGTAATAAACCTGTAAAGATAGATATTAGACTCGTTACAGCGACTCACAAGAATCTTGCGGATGAAGTGAAACAAGGTAAGTTTAGAGAAGATTTATTTTTTAGAATCGTAGGTCTTCCTATCGAGTTACCTCCACTTAGGCAAAGAGACAATGATGTAATAATCTTGGCAAAGTATTTCATAGACGAATTCGTTAAAGCCAATAAAATAAAAAATGTAGTTTTATCAGAACCTGCAAAATCCAAATTACTAAAGTATAGATGGCCGGGTAATGTTCGAGAACTGAAAGCGGTCATAGATCTGGCATGTGTTATGTCAAATGGTAAGGAAATTACAGCAGAAGATTTGACTTTTTATCATATCGGAGATGAAATGCCATATTCTGATCAAGAAAAATCTTTGAAGGAATTCGAAAGAGAAATCATATCGCATTTTTTGAGAAAATACGCAAATAATGTTGTGTATGTAGCAGAAAAACTAGATATTGGCAAGTCTAAAATTTATAATATGCTTAAGAATGGGGAAATAATTTTAAATTAATAAAATCAAATGTTCTAAATTCAGCATCTGAAGAATTTAGATAAAATTAATTGTATTACTGTATAACTTTTGGATCACAGACTAAAATTTGAATAACATGCACAGTTTGTTATTACAACAATTGGAAAAGTATCTCTCTAATACTAAGAGAAAAGATGCTGAATTTTCAGAATTTTTAAATAGCATAAATGCATCCAATGATGCCTTCGAAGAAGATAAAAAAAGACTACTTGAGTCCTTATCTACCCATGAAAAAGAATTACAAGAATTGAAAGCACAGCTCAGTGATGCAGTCTTTTTGAAACAAGATTCAGTAGAGAAGTTGCTGGATTTTTTAGCCATGTTGGATATAAAATTGAATGTCAATCAACTCACTGATATCGAGAAGGTATCTGAAACCATAGATGTAAAAATTCAAGAAAATAAAGAAAAAGAATATCATATATTCAAAACAAACAACTTATTTAAAACTCTTTTGGCTAATTTGAAATCAGGAGTATTGGTAGAAAATGAGCATCGAGAAATTTTATTTACCAATAGATTGTTTTGTGAAATATTTGGGATTCCCTTGCTTCCAGCAGATATGGTCGGAATGGATTGTTCAGACTCAGCTGAACAAAGTAAGTCCTTGTTCAAGGAACCAGAAGTATTTGTAAAGACCATAGAAACATTAATACAAAAAAAATTACCTGTATATGGTGAGTTGATTGTCACCAACAATGGAAGATACCTAGAGAGAGACTATATTCCAATTTTTATAGGAAATGATTATCGTGGTCACTTGTGGCAGTATAAAGATGTTACATCTAAAATGCAGATAGACAGATTATTGCGTGACAGTGAAGAACTGAACAGGCTTATAATGACGAATGCAATGGATGCAATTATTATTGCAAATCATAAGGGCAATTTCATTTTTTGGAATCCAGCTGCTGAGGAACTTTTCGGATGGAAGAAAGAAGATGTGCTGGGAAAGAGTATTGCGAGTACCATAGTACCAGAACGTTTGAGAAAAGTTCACATAGATGGATTCGCAAGATTTCAACTTACAAAAGAATCTAGAGTCATGGGCAAAAGGATAGAGTTGCCCGCTCTCCATTCTTCTGGAAGAGAGTTCATGACAGAAATGTATATGATTGATTTTATTCAAAATGATGCCATACTATTTTGTGCCTTTTTTAAGGATATTACCCAACGTAAGATACAAGAAGAGAAGATTACCTCAACCACTCAAAAACTAGAAAGTATATTTAATGAAATGACTGATGTAGTGTGGTCAATAACGCTTCCAAATTTTGAAGTTCTTTTTGTAACACCTTCTCTAGAAACTGTATTTGAAATAAAGGTTGAAGACTTCAGTCGGGATTTTACTTTGTGGCATAAAGTTATTGTGGATGAAGATAAAGATGTTTTAGAGAAAATCGGTCATAGTTTAAATGCAACAAATGAATTCAATGAAGTATATAGAATCAAGACACCTTCTGGTAAAGTCAAATGGCTCAGAAATAAAGGAAAATTTATTTTTGATGACAATCATAACCCTATCCGACTGGATGGTGTAGTGACTGATAGGACTTCTCAATACCTTGCCCAAGAAGCATTGGATCAAGAATTGAAATTGCAGGAAGCACTGATAGATATTGCATCTACTTACATAAATCTTGATCCAAAAGATCTAGAAAATACTATAAATCTGTCACTTCAGAAAATGGGACTGTTTGTTGCTTCTGATCGGGCTTACATATTTTATTATGATTTTCAAGGAGGGACGACATCCAATGTTTATGAATGGTGTAATGAGGGAATTCCACCTGAGATAGATAACTTGCAGAATGTACCTCTCGAATTCATACCTCAGTGGGTAGAAAAGCATAAAAGTGGAGAAGCATTTTACATACCTGATGTTGCATTATTAGGGGATTCAGATGCTGGTCTGAAAGCAATATTAGAACCACAAGGAATCAAGAGTCTTATTGCGATACCTTTGCTAGATAAAGATGAGCTTGTAGGGTTTGTAGGATTTGACTCAGTTAGGCAACATAGTAATTATAGTGAAAGGGAAAAGAAATTACTTTTTCTATTTGGACATATGTTGATAAACATTCGAAATAGGCAAAAGTGGGAAGATAAATTGAGATTGCAAGAAGAGAAGTACAGAAATATAATTACAAATATGAATCTAGGACTTCTTGAAGTGGATTTATCAGACACTATAATCTATGCCAATCAGAGTTTTTGTGAGATGTCAGGATACACATTAGCAGAACTAAAGGGAAGAAAAGCAGCTGGATTATTTGGTTCTAAAGAAGTAGAGGATTATGTAATTTCAAAAAATGAAATACGTAGGAGAAATATCTCTGATTCTTACGATGTGCAAGTAAATAATAAAAATGGGGAGAAACGATGGTGGTTTGTGAGTGGCGCACCTAATTACAATGATAAAGGAAGGTTGGTAGGTACCATAGGAATACATTTGGACATAACAAAGCAAAAAAATCTGGAAACAGAATTAGCCAAAGCAAAATCGTTTGCTGAATCAGCAGCTAAAGCCAAAGAACTTTTTCTAGCTAACATGAGTCATGAGATACGTACACCACTCAATGTTATTATTGGAATGATACGTCAATTGACAAAAGAAAACCTTTCAGAAGACCAGTTTTTCTTTGTAAAACAATCAGAAAGTTCCGCTAAGCACTTGCTAACAATTCTGAATAATGTACTGGATGTAGCAAAAATTGAATCTGGTGATATGGAAATTCAAAGTAATCCATTCAGTCCTAGCGCATTATTTTACAATGTCCATTCCATTATGTATTCTCAGGCAAAAGAAAAAAATCTAGAGTTTAAGATCAATGTCAGCCCGGAATTGCATTCAGCATTGATAGGGGATGAAACAAGGTTGAGACAAGTTCTTATCAATCTCATAGGAAATGCTATAAAATTTACCCAAGTGGGAACTATCATTTTGAATGCAGAAGTCAAGGATACAACAGATTCCCATCAAACAGTTTTGTTTGAGGTGAAAGATACCGGAATAGGCATGTCAGAAGAATTTGTTTCTAGGATTTTTGACAAGTTTTCCCAAGAACAAAATGATCTAAATAGAAAGTATGAAGGCACAGGTTTAGGGATGGCAATATCTTATGACCTCATTAAACTAATGGGTGGCTTAATGAAAGTACAAAGCGTTCAAGATGAGGGCACAGTACTTAGTTTTGAATTGACCTTGGAAAAAGGAGATTCAAATAATCTTGTGAATAAAGGAGAATTGGTGAAAGAAGGCGCTTTTTCAGGTAAGAAAGCACTTCTCGTAGAAGACAATGAGATGAATAGATTTATTGCGATCCAAAGTCTTGATTATCTTGGATTTGTAACAACTGAAGTTGAAAACGGTAAATTGGCTGTCGAGTTAATTAGAAAAAATAATTTTGACGTAATCTTAATGGATATCCAAATGCCAGTCATGGATGGTGTAGAAGCAACAACATTTATCAGAAATATTTTAAACGTTAAAACACCTATAATAGCACTTACCGCCAATGCATTTAAGCACGATATAGAGCTGTATCTTCAAAAAGGTATGACAGATTTTATTACTAAACCATATGATGAACAAGATTTTTTCAGAAAGTTGGAACATGTTTTGAGTATTTCACAGCAATTTACCGATGAACACAAAACCTATTCGAAGGATTTCAAGAAAACATATGACCTTTTTCACCTTCAGCAATTGAGTAGGGGTAATGATAGTTTTGTATTAAAAATGATTAATATCTTCATAAAATTGGCAAATGAAAGTATTGATAATATGGAAGCTTCTTTGGAAATACAAGATTTCAATACTATTAAAAAAATGGCTCATAAAGCAAAACCTAGCATAGAGCAAATGGGTGTTTATTCATTAAAGGATGTAGTACGAAAGGTCGAAAAATATGATTTTGAGTATGGATCAAGTGAAGACTTCTCTAAAGCTGTTCGTCAATTGATCTTGGGATTGAAGGAAGTTATTGCACAACTAACAAGGGACTTTGGACTTTAATGGCAATTATAAAAATTCCAAAATATAGAATAAAATTCCAAAATACGGAATACATGCAAATAATATAAATATGTATATTGTTTAAAAGTAGCAATATGTGATTTTGGTATCAAATTGGTATACATATAATAACGTTTCAAAATGCAAAGTATTTTTTACAAGTAATTTGAAATGATTTTAATTAGAATTAAATTGGTTTAAATAGTCTAGTGCACTGAGTCGAAAGCTACATGTTTTCGGCTCTTTTTCAGATTGTTTCAATTTCGTTCGAATCAACACCCCAGATTTACCTATTCCTTTTTATAGGAAGGACAATGTATTTTTTCATTTATCGATCTTATTTTTTTAAGAATACTAAATTGTTTAGGTAAATTAAAATTTTACGCTCCCATGAGAGATAAAAATGATCTAATTTTTATAGTGGATGATGATGATTTTTTTATAGAAGTTATGAGACAAGTCTTGATATGTGAAGGAATAGAAAATGTTCAATCATTCAGTACAGGCAATGATTGTATTTCTGCTTTATCATTAAATCCAAGCATAATATTTTTTGACCACGAATTAGATGAGACATCTGGATATAATACTTTGAAATCTATAAAATCTTACAACTCTGAGGTATTTGTTGTAATGATGTCTTGCATGGAGGATATTGATACCACTGTCACAACACTAAAACACGGTGCATTCGATTATATCAAGAAAGATGAAAATCTTGCGAAAAAAACGAAATCATTACTTATTAGAATAAATGCAGTAAACCATCTTTTGGAGCAACAGAAATCTTCGATTTTAAAATCAGTTTACAAGTATTCCTAGCGATTGATTGCTACATTATGAAGCATTGATTTTGTAGTATTTATCTATCATTTGGTCTTTTGATACATTAAAATACCTTGTTGAGGTGCAATTGTCTCTGGTGAGATTGCTCGTTTATTAAAAAGTTTGGATGTTACAAATATTCCATTTTACAAGGAATTGGTAAAAGATTATTTGTATTTTTGTTTTAAATTTTATTTTGTTTTTCGTTGGCAGAAGCAACACAAATAATTTTTAAATGAAAGCACCCATCGTTTTTTTACTAGTTTTTTGGATAAATTTCGTGTTAACAGGACAAACATTGCCACCCAAACAAGCATATGCTTTTGACATACTTCAACTGCATTCTGGACATAGTCTGACAGACCCACTTTTCCATCCGCATTGGCCTGGTCAATTTGTAAACCTTATGACTTACATTAGAGGGACTTATGCTGACAATGAAATAGGAAAATCTACAATTCCTGGATCATCAATGAAGTGGCGGTGGGAACATCCTACTGATTATCCAGATGCAAAGGAAAATATTGAGGATTTTGAGTTACTCTCAATTACGGAGGTTGCAAATCTTTGTTATGAAGGAGGCAGTGATCAATCCTGGTATCATGATTGTATTGAAGAGCAAAAATCTTATTTATCCGGATTCGCTAATAATGCTTGGGTCAAGGGCAATCATGGCAATGGAGCTGCAACTTTGCTTTGGACTAATTGGGTGAATATAAATGGTGAAAATGGCCCTTTCAGACAAATGCTGGACACCTTAGGTGGAGAGTGGGAGAGGATGCAAGATTATGCTAATGATCATAGAATTTCTGCAGCAACCCCAATATACATGATACCAGGTCATAAGATGATGGCTAGGTTGTATGATGATATTGTTGATGGTAAAGTTCCTGGAATTTCAAACATTTCTCAGTTTTTTTCGGATAATATTCACCCAAATGAATTGGGAGCCTATGCTATCGCCATGATACATTTTGCGTGTATTTTTAACCAAAGTCCTGTAGGATTGCCCCATAATCTAATAAATGACCCTCCTTCAGGTACACCTATCCCTTCTGAAGCTTTAGCATTATACTTACAGAACATGATTTGGGATGTAGTGACTTCTTATCCTAGGACAGGCATTTATAACAAGCATGTTATAGCACAAGCCACCGCAACTCCCACTTCAGGCGTAGTGCCTTTGACAGTGCATTTTCATGGAGCGGAAGTATCAGATTCTTCTAGGCAGAATTTAGTTTATGAATGGGATTTTGGTGATGGAGAACCTAAATTTTTGATGAAAGATGCGATACATACCTATACACAACCAGGAATTTATGAAGCAAAATTTACTGTATCGGATGGTCAAAATAATATGGATGACGTAGAGCTGACCATCATTGTAAATCCGACCAACTCAGTAGATACTTGCATAATCTCAGCAGAGGAAAACTTTGATTATTCCGCAGGACAGGCTTTGCATGGATTGCAATTGGGTCAAGGGTTTTTACTTCCTTGGGAAGTGCAGAATTCCAACGATGAGGTGCCTGGCTATTCCATCTCTCCAAATGGGTTGACCTATCCCGGATTGCTGAGTTCAAGTGGTGCACTTTCTGGCGGTAATAAATATCTAGCTTGTGGCAGACGGTTAGATAATTCTTTGCAAGGAAGCTTTAAAGATAATATTCTAGAAGGATCAGATGTCATAGGAAGTAAGACGGATAGCAGTGATTTATGGATGAGTTTTCTTATTAGTAAAATGGTGGATAATGATGATGAAGTAGATTTGAGTTTGCATTCATCAGATTTACCTTATTGCGACCTTTGTGAAGACAACCATAGGATAGCAATTGGATATTTTGGAGTTGAATCTGATGCTAATGGTGAAAAAATGATTAGCCTAAAAGTAGAGGATATAGTGATTCAAAGTCAGAGGAAATTTGAGATTGGTGTCACTTATTTTATAGTGACAAGGCTCAATTTTGCATCAGATGGTACCATAATCGAAGTCTATATTAATCCTCTTCCAGGTGTGTTGCCTTCATCACCTGACATATCCTATAAGACGGTCGAACCCACACAAATAAAGAGCCTATCCTTCTATGGCGGTGCCACCCCAAATTCATCATTACTTGATGAAATCAGATTTGCTAAGGAGTATAAATGCGTCTCACCTACGGATGATATCGTGTTTATACAGCCACCAATAGCAAAACTTACTGCCGATCATATCCAGGGTATTGCACCACTTTTAGTACATTTTGATGCGAGTCAGTCATCAGATCCAAATGGACTTCCATTGAAATATTATTGGGATTTTGGTGATGGTTCCCAAATACAGGAAGGTGGCTATACTGAGGCTAGATTATATCAGGAGGGTGGAGGAGTATATCTTCCTACATTGATTGTCGAAAACAGTGTAGGTTTGGTAGGTAGAGCCCAGATATCTATACAAGTGACAAATCCAAATGGAAGTTTTCCTTGTATGACAACTATCACATCGATATCTAAATCTAATTGCAACGGAGAAGGCAGTCAAATTAAAATTAATATTGAATCAGGAGTCACTTATTCTTTAGAAGGAGATGACGGCCCAGTAGACATTGTGGACGATCATCATTATTATGACTTGGCTCCAGGAGTATATCAATTGAAAACTATGGGTGAAAATGGGTGTAATGAGTCATTTGCATTATCCATAGAAGTGGATAGTAGCACCTGCAATGGATGGAATTCGGATGAATGTTCTATGTTATTAGGAACTAATATTAATGGTATTGCAGACTGGGAACCACATAGAATGTTTAGAAATTTTCTAAAAAATACGAGGGGTGAGCCTATTCCATATGATGAAAATAATGGCCAATGGTCATTTGAAAACTATAAAGAAGTGTTGGCACAAATGGAGTTTGATAATAATGGCTATCCATTAGGAATTCCTCAAAATACGAAGGAAGGTGAAATAAGATTGCGCTATTTCGTTTCTTCACAAGGTCAGAATATGCAAGCGGGAAGGAGGTATGTATTGCATTACGAGGGAATAGGGCAGATTACATTGCACGGTACTATCAGTAATGATGTATGGCAGCCAGGAATAATATCTTTTGATTTAGGAGGAGATGGCACATTTTGGTTTCAAATAATTGATTCCGATCCATCAAATCATATCAGAAATATCCGAATATTGAGAGCAGAAGATCAAGGATCAGATCTCGACGAGCAACCATTTTATCAAGCATTTTTGGATAAATTGGAGCCTTTCCAAGTCTTAAGGGCAATGGATTTATTACATACTAATAATAGTACAAACGCAATATGGGAAGACAGAAGGAAGTTGGGATATGTTACTTATGGCGGAGATCAAGGAGTGCCACTTGAAATCATTATACAGTTAGCAAATATTACTAATAAAGATATCTGGGTTTGTGTGCCGCATGATGCAAATGATGCTTATGTCAGAAATATGGCTGAAATGTTCAAAGAATACCTCAATCCAAATATTACCATTTTTCTTGAATACAGCAACGAAGTGTGGAATTGGATTTTTCAGCAATCACAGTATAACATTGACAATAATCCACTTGGTCTTATGTATGGTCGTGCATATGCGCAAAAGGCAAGAAAAATATTTAGAATTTGGCATGATACATATGGAAATGAAGCATGTAGAGTAAAAAGAGTATTAGGAGTTCAGGGTGGATTCAACTATCTGAATGAACACATCATAGCACATTTGGGTCAAGATGAATGGGACTACGGATCGCCTACACATTATTTTGGTTTGGACCATGAAGAGACAGGAAACCCTAGGCTTGATATATTAGGAAGCTCAGCATCTGTAGATGATATAATGCTAAATGCTCAAAATAATTTTAATGCGTTTTTACCTTCGATCATGACGGATTACAGAAACATTCAATTGCTTGGAAAAGAGGTGATAACTTATGAAGGTGGTCAGCATTTTGTAGGAAATGTATTCGGAATACCTTACGCATATCAGCAAGCCATGTGGGATGCCCAAAACTCTGACAAGATGTATAAAATGTATGATCTCGTACTAGATACCATAAGAAAAATGGGCTGTAAACTGGCCACAAATTTCAGCCTTGTGGGACCGCAAGAGAATATCTATGGATCATGGGGCATAATGGATGATATTGATGCCTTAGGACCGTTTCATGATATTGCTCCAAAATATCAAGTCCATATTGACAACGTTCCTTCAGATGTATGTATAGCGAAAATTAGAAATTCTTGGCACAACTGTTTTATCAATGTCACCAATGAATTGCCTATTCTACAAAAACCTGAGAATTACCTTTTAGCCTACCCAAATCCTGGCGATCTCAATATTTCTGTCGTCACCCATGATGAGAATGCAACATTGATTTTTAGAGACCTGATGGGTAGGGAAGTTCTTAAAACTAAGGAAAGAAGTATTGATGTTTCAAATTTGAGGAGTGGTATTTATTTGATTACCAGTAATGGGAAGTCAATAAAATGGATAAAAATGTAAGATGGTAAAAAGCCAAACAACGATGCATTAAATTCCATATTATGGAATATCAGTTTAAATATGGAATCCTATATGTTTTGTAATATGTATAAAAACCTTATAATTAGATAGTTGTAATTTGGAATTGATATTGATATTTTGATTTGAAGGTTGTTTTTGGATGCCTTCATTAAATTTTTAACAAGTAATAAAGAATATTTCCCAATAAAAATAAATATCAATCAAATGGAAAACAATATAGATTTAAAATTACTTCAGCAAGCCATGATGCAACATGCTAATCTATCCGTAGTAATAATGGCAGATGACACTATTATGGAAAAAGTGGTCACGACATTTGATACCCAATTATCAAATGAAAAGGTTACCTCTAAAGATGCATTATTTGCCTATAGTCTGTCTTCAAATTAAATATTGACAAGGGTTGAAGCTTATACCATTTGGCATATGTTTCATCTTATTTTCTCTTTGGGTATTGAACTCAAATAGGTACAGTGCATGCCATCGGTATAAATATAATACGGTTCGGGTGCTTTCTTGCTTTCACAACAAGCGAAACCCTAATAAAAGACCGAGAGTGTAAAAGCAAAGTTCCAAGCTAAATACCTAGCGTTTGTGGTTTAAAGTTTTTGATAAACTATACTCTTCAATGGTGGGCTATCTCCAACTTCTGCTGTCGCCTTTTAAAACACAATTCATTTCCTGTAAAGCGGAAACACTTGCCAGGCGTGAGCTGCGCCGATGCCTGTCACGCATGGCGTGATCTATGTGGTGCCAAATTTTTCATTTGAATACAAAGCAAAATTATATCATCAGCATCATAGAAAATGCTATCCGCGATTTTTAAACCCAAAATGCTTATTCTGGCTTAGAGCATAAGTCTTTATCTGTATAAAGTACAAAAGCCACCCAACTTTTTCTGTCGTATGGCTTTTGTGTATATTATTCAACGTCGCTGATTCATTGCACAGCCAAGGCAACACAGCGAAGTAGGCGCAGCCTACGCCGAACGGGGGATTATTTCCAAGGCTCGGTATCTAGACAATACCCTCCATTATTTATTAATTTTTCTTCAAAAGTACAAGATGCAATACACGGTATTTTTAAACTCCAAAAATAAATTAATAAATTTGAAATGGAAGCTATAAATTGATCAATAGATGACAGGCTGTCTTTTTCTATATCTAAAATAAATTTATAAAATAAGAAATCCTTATCTCCATTAATAAATTCATCATTTTTTCTTATAAAAATTTCAAAATGTTTAAGTTCTATAGATGAAGAGTTTGCCTTTTGAAACTCACTAAATTTTTCAATTAATTCAATTAATAAAAATTCATCATCTTTAAAATCAAGATAAAATTTACAATATTCGTCTCCCAAAATTTATTTTTTTATTAAAAAAACACCAGTTTCAGAAATTTCCATTAAATCTGATTGAATATTAAAATTATTACACAAAGCTTTAAACATAGAGTAAACTATTACAATTGCTTTAGTATCAACAGGGTTTGTTTTTAAATCGTTTACAGTTATTGTGAACCCAGTGCCTAAATATGCTAAGTGTTTAAAAAAATATAAAAAACCAAATTCTAAAGGAATTTTCCACTCATCTCCAAATATTTTATCGTTATAAACTAATTTATTTTCTAAATGCTTAACGTTTTGAGTAACTGTAATTTTTATTTCGCAATAAAATCCAAAGTTATTTATTGCTTTTTTTAATTGGAAAGTTGTTGTTTGCGTCATTTTAAGGCGTTTTAATACGTTTTGAAATTTCTTCTGTACTTACTCTTGCTCCATTTTCATAAAATTCTGTATTTTTTAATAATTTAGAGTTATTTAAAATTTGATTAAACTCCCATTGTGTATAACTTACACCCTCATCATATAAATCAGCATTTTTTAACGCTCTTGTAGCTTTTAGATCGAGACTTGTTATATTAAAAAATATTTTCCCTCCAGAGTTCAACACTTTCTCAGTTACTTCCGAGAAAGTTTTTGTAAATATTTGCTCCATATCCACTCCTAACTGACCCCATTGTTTTACTTCAAGTGCATTTAATTTTGAAGCCCATCTCCCTAAAACATCCGATTCTCCAGCAAGATAATCTCTTAGTCCCAAAGCTATGTTTATTGGTTTTTTACTTGCAAATTTAGAAAGTGCTCCTGCTGGAATAACCACATCAGCCAAGCTAGCTATAGGAAAAGTCCAAAGAAATTTATTTACAGCTTGTACAGTTTTCACCGCCTTTCCCTGCATTTCAGTACTTCCGCTGAATAGTGCGTTTACCGTTGTTGCTCTGATATTTTCATCTTCCTTTGCTAAATCTGGATGAGCCTTACCACGTGTAATAGGGCTTAAAGACACACTATAAAATCTTACAACTTGTTCTTCTGCTTTTTTAGATTTTCTTGCTTAGAAAACTGAAAATCAGGATTTCCTAAGCCAGTAAAAACATTTATCATAGCTTGTTGATATATTTGAGCCTCAGTTCCTGTATATATCTTAGTACTGTTACCATAATTATCACACATTATTGAAACGTCTGCTTCCAAACCATCTAAATCAACGGCTGCAATTGGTGTATTACTCGCAAACTGATAAGGCGTAAGCATGGGATACGACTTCGTCAGCGGATCAACAGAAAGGAACTTCCCTATACTCGGGTTATAAATTCTAATTTCCGCAAGAGCTCCCGACTGAGTCGAGATTCTTGACTTCGCTAATCGCTCCTCGCTGTGCTGCGGGGCGAAAGCTGCGTTTCACTTCACCCACGAGCCATCTCTATGGCTCGAAAAGGCTCGCTCACCATAATCGTAACAAACTCGCCACATAAACATTTCAATAAAACATGTAGGCTTCACTTTTGCTGACTACCACGCCGAGCAAAGTATTGCTCGGTTCCCTTCTTATCGAGTGAAATCGTTCACTCGATTGCTGCTAATAGTAGCACCAGTCGTTCATCATTAAACCCATATCGGTAGTCATTTGTTCCTGCGAAGAGTGGATTTCTGTAGGTGCGGCCTGGCATTGCTTTTTACTCAAAACAAAAGCCAGGGCTTTTAAATTTAAAGTTCATGAGCAACCAGTCTGCCTTATACAAAAGATCACTCGTCCTATTCATAAATTCCAAGCTATCCAAATCTATTCCAACTATAGGAATATCAAATTTTTAAATATTTCTCCAATGCTTTAATTGCTTCTGGGTAAATTGGCCCAATGAAAGAATAATCTTCAGGCTTGAATTCATTTTTTTTATATATAACATCTCCCACTCTTAGCATCTCTGGTATTACAACTTTATTTATAAATGGAAAGTAATCACTAATATCAACATCTTTTTCGATTCCTAAAGCATATTTATCTCTATCAAATTTCCCTAAACCACTAGATAAATGCCAATCAAATTCGTTGAAATTTAAAGTATCGTTAATAAATTTCAAAAGCATACCACAGTCGACAAAAACTGACTCACGTTTTGTGTGTTTTCTAAGTCTAAAGATTAAAATATATTTATCATATTCTTTAATCCACAATTTGCTTTTCCTCTTAAAGCCAATTGATTGAAAGAATTTATCAAAGTGGTTGAAAAGTTCAGGAAAGTACTCGTACATATATCTTCTTATTTATTAGTTATCTGAACATTCATTCTCACAAGGATCTTGTTCATCATTAAACCTAACTTGGTCAACAATTAACTCTTGACCTATCTTTAATTTACTAAAATCGTTGACATTTGGGTTAAGTTTTTGGAGATTTTCCAAACTTGTTCCTAAACCTTGAGAAATATTCCATGCATTATCACCTTGCTGAACAATGTAGGTAACTGGAACTAATGAATTATATCTAAACAAATGTGTTTCAATGGTATAGTCATTACCAAATTTTTTTTGTGCTTCTTTTGAATATCTAGCCAATTGTCTTATTCCATTTTTTAATCCAGTTTTTGTTGCTGATTTTATTTCTCCTATTCTAATAATTTTATAGAATTAGGCATTTAAGCAATTAGTGTTTTATATGGAACAGGTTTGTGCTTTATCATTCGCAGTAGTAGATTATCAAAAATACCCTCCTTCATCTTGTTTCGATTGTATCTGTAACAATATTCATCTAGATAGTATTGCAGATGTTTAGCGTGACCATGTATGCCTCTCAACCAAGATTTAAATCCCATAATTATTCGATGCATTACTGTAAAATTACTTCCTTTCTTCTTCGATTTCTCCGTTTTGAGATTTGGCATTTCTTTCTCTAAACTTCGATATGACGACCAAGCATCGGTTTTTATTTCTGCTGACTTTGAAATGGTTTTATCCATGAAAGTTTTCAAATTATTCTTTGTCGATCTATCAATTTGTTTAGCATATATGCGGCCAGCTCCTTTCCCACCTTTTTCTATGGCTATGACTATCAATCTTTTATTCTTATTTTTCCTCCCAACTACGCCTTCCTCTTGCTGACCGATCACGAACTCATCAACTTCTACTTTGCCAGTCAAAAGATTATCTCCACTACTAGCCATGGCTTGCATGACTTTTTGCTTAAACATCCAACATGTCTTTTGTCTTAAATCAAGTTTTCGACTTAGTTCAGTAGATGCAATTCCTTTTTTACTCGTTGAAACATAATACACAATCCAAAACGCTTTAAGGATTGAAAATTTTACTTTATGAAACAGAGAACCAGCCGTTGGACTCTCTAGATATCCACATTTAGTACATTGCCGATCGTATTTGTTGATGCCTTTGCAATGCTTTTTATGTTTGCATTTGGGACATTCATAACCACCTTTCCACTTTAATTCTGATAAATAAGCATAACAAGAATCTTCATCAGGAAATTTGCTCTGAAACTCAAATATTGATAGGCTTTTAAATTTTGCTTCCATTATATTAACTATATTTGTAGCAAATATAGGGGTTAAATTCATTTATAATATGCCTAATTCAATAATTTTATTTATCGGATCAATTGACCAACCATCTGGACGAGCATTCCGAGTCATAAATTTATTTATTTCTGGAAATAATTTTAAAAATTCGGCTGTACTCTCAACTACTTTATGACCTATTCTTCCAATTTTTGACATTTCATTTCCATTTGCCACTCTTCCTAGATTAGGGTTGTATCTTGGAAGGCCTGCAGGTGACTTTATTGGTTCATACAAAATTGGTTCAATTTTATTACCATTTTCATACAAAGTTCTTGGAAGCGCTCTTAAACCATTCGTTGATGACATTAATGTTGTAGCAGATGTCGTTGAAATTACTGGACTTGTTGATAGTAATGTGGTCGGAATAAAAAATTCAAGTCCATCTAAATCTATACCCTGAATAGGTCTATTGCTCGCAAACTGATAGGGAGTTAATTCAGGATATTCGTCTGTAATTGGATCCACACTAAGGAACTTCCCTATACTCGGGTTATAAATCCTAATTTCCGCAAGAGCTCTCGACTGAGTCGAGATTCTTAACTTCGCTAATCGCTCCTCGCTGTGCTGCGGGGCGAAAGCTGCGTTTCACTTCACCGAGCCATCTCTATGGCTCGAACAGGCTCGCTCACCATAATCGTAACGTGTCAAGCTACCAAACTCGCCACATAAGCATTTCAATAAAACATGTAGCCTTCACTTTTGCTGACTACCACGCCGAGCAAAGTATTGCTCGGTTCCCTTCTTATCGAGTGAAATCGTTCACTCGATTGCCGCTTCATAGCAGTACCAGTCGGTCATCATTAAACCCATATCGGTAGTCATTTGTTCCATAGAAGAGTGGATTTTTGTAGGTGCGGCCTGGCGGCGGTGATTTTAAAACAAAAGGCTTATTCGACTTTGAGCATTTGTCTTTATGTAAAACACAAAAGCCACCTAACAATCTTTGTGGTGTGGCTTTTGTTTATACTGCTCATTAGATCTCTAGTTCATGGCACAGCCAAGGCAACACAAGGACGTAGTTAATACTACGCCTAGTGGGGAAGGTTAAACAATCTCAACTTTTTCTCCTATCAATTCAATAAGTTTAATTTTCAATTCTTCCATTTCTTTTAGATTACAATTATTGCCAAGATAAAACTCCAATTTTGTAGTATCAGTTAAATGAAAGATGATGGAAGTCATAACATCTCTTGCTGATTTACTTATAAAATTCAAATCAATTTTTTTTATTTTTTTGAATGGAATAATTAGTTTATTATTAGGTCTAAAATATTTAGCATATTTAATGACAAAGGATTGATCTTTGGAATATATCGTGGTATTACTGTAATATAATTCCCAAATAATGTAGAACATTACAAACAGGGCCACCCAAATTGAAATTGTAAACACAATTGCAAGTACAAATATTTCAATAAGATTATCTTTAATGTTATAAATGTTTTTTGAAAACAAAACTTGCTTCATTTCTTATCTTTTATCGCTTTCAAAGAATCTGATGTACCTTTCAAGTCAGTCAATGTAGAAATTACATCAGTTAATTTACCTGAGGTAGATTTTAAATCCTTTACACTTTTTATTAAATTTAATGAACTAATTCCCAGTTTTATAAAGTCTCCACCATAACTATTTTGCAACACAGATTTACCATTAGAAGTCATGTTTGCAGTTAAATCATCTAGACTATTTACTGTGCCAGCTCCTGACAAAAATTTAGTTGCAACTGTTCCTCCCTTTAGAACGCCTTGCCCACTTATAGGTAAAGAAATGGCAGTAACAAAATTATCAAATGATTGCTTAAATGCAGCTGAGCCTTCCACCAGTGGATCTGGATTGCTAAAAAATACATCTTTTGCTTTCATTGCCATGTCAAATGACTCCTTAAAAGTAACAGGTTTTCTTTGTTTCACAATAGTTGGGTCATATACAGCTATTACATAATTATCATCTGTGCTTGCAATTGTTAGAGTTCCCTGAGATTGGTCATTATGCCTTGTTGTACCACTTACTGACATAGAGGAATTGCTTCTATACTGATCAAAACCTTGCACTATATAACCTGCTGTTTTTTCTTCAGTAAAAGTTTGCCACATGGTATTCAGTGTTTTGTTGAATTGTTGCTGGGAGATTTTTTGTGCTCCTATGAGTTGACCATTTTTATAAGTTCTATTGTATAAATCAAACTTGTCAGATACTGTGAGCCACACATTTCCTTCCTTATCTGTATTATATATTTCTAACTTCGCTTCAAGACCATCTAAATCACTGTTTGCTATTGGACTATTACTAGCAAACTGATAAGGCGTGAGCATTGGATACGACTTCGTGAGTGGGTCCACACTCAGGAACCGTCCGATACTAGGATTATAAATCCTAATTTCCGCAAGAGCTCTCGACTGAGTCGAGATTCTTGACTTAGCTAATCGCTCCTCGCTGTGCTGCGGGGCGAAAGCTGCGTTTCACTTCACCCACGAGCCATCTCTATGGCTCGAACAGGCTCGCTCACCATAATCGTAATGTGTCAAGCTACAAAACTCGCCACATAAACATTTCAATAAAAATAGCAGCCTTCACTTTTGCTGACTACCAAGCCGAGCAAAGTATTGCTCGGTTCCCTTCTTATCGAGTGAAATCGTTCACTCGATTGCTGCTCATCACAGCACCAGTCGGTCATCATTAAACCCAAAACGGTAGTCATTTGTTCCCATGAAGAGTGGATTTTTGTAGGTGCGGCCTGGCATCTCTACTCCGAAAGGGTAGTAATCACTTGCTTGGACTACTTTTGGCTCATAGTGGTCTACAGTACCATCGTTGTTTGTATCTATACCTAGCTTACGGCCGGTGACGGTGGTGAGGACGTTGCCTAGGTGATTGGAGCGTTTATAGTGTTATTTTCTTGAAGTAAAATTGCCGATATAATCCAAATAGTATTAAGTTTGTGAGATGAATAATTTACATGACAAATTTGTTAAAGAGCGATTGCAAGAAAAGCAAAATGCTATAGACTTTCTAAAGTTGTCCGTGCCAAAAGATGTTTTGGACCTAATTGATTTAGATACCATTGTTCCATCTAAAAGTACTTTTGTGACCGATGAGTTAAAAGAATTGTTTACAGATATCATATACAATTGCAAGCTCAATGCCACAGAAAAGGAAGCATATTGTTCCATCATGATAGAACATAAGAGCTACAATGACCCTTTGGTCGCGTTTCAGATAAATCGATATCTATCCGTTGCTTATGAAAGTCAAATTAAAAACCAAGAGCCTTTCAAAGTCATTATCCCACTAGTGTTCCATCATCACCAAGGTAAGTGGTTATATCGAAGCATAGAATCACATTTTGAAGATCTGCCGAAAGAATTTTTAAGGTATTTACCAAAATTTGATGTAATCCCATTTGATGTCAATACGCTCTCTGACGAGACTATCTTGGGTATCCGAAATGTAGCAATTAGTGCGATGATCATGACACAAAAGCACAGCCACAATCCTTATGAGTTGATAGACAAAATGGGTAAAATATACGAATCGTTACAAACACAAGAAGAACGGAACTCTTTCAACAAAAATTTTGTTTACATCATGTTGCTCAGTAAGAAAGAGAACAATATTATAGAAATTTTCAAGAACAATAAAGACAAACCTATAAATAAAGTATTCATGACACTGTACGAAGAAATAACCTTAAATAGTGAGAATAAAGGAAAAATCGAAGGAAAAATCGAAGGAAAAATCGAAGGAAAAATCGAAATTATCCTAAATGCGTTTGACCAAAATATTCCTATTGGTTTGATAGCAAATATCTCGGCTATGTCAGAAGCTGAGGTTTGTGACATATTAAAAGCTCACGGGAAAAAAATATAAGGATTTTGGCTATGGCTGGTTGCAGAAAGTGACAATCGGTATATATCGGCTTTCCCTGTTGATAGAAAAAATTATATCATCAGCATCATAGATATGGCTATCCGCGATTTTAAAATTCAAAAGGCTTATTCTGGCTTAGAGCATAAGTTTTTATCTGTATAAATACAAAAGCCACCCAACTTATTCTGTCGTGTGGCTTTCGTGTATGGTTTGAAGCACAAGTTACAAGTTACAAACTTGCGGTAGCAAGGAAGGTTGTATATTATTTAATTTTTTCAGCACCTTCATACATATAATTAAGATATATTATTGTATCACTACTGTATGACAAAGTATCCATATTAAATAGTTTTGAGATGAATTTAAAATCTTTGATTGAATCATTTAAAAGCTTATGTTTAAAAAATGGTTGATTTTCTCCTTTTGTATAATATTTTTCAAACATTAAATATTGAACTTCGTTGGAGTTTATAAAAATTTCAAGTTTATTTAAACAATAAGGTGGATATATTAAGTTAGGATAAATTGACAATGTATCATTTGAATACTGCATTTTATCATTTTTTAAAATTTTAAGAAAAAAAGGTTTACCATTTTTCTCAACAATTTGATTGTTTATTGAATATTTACAATCAAACCTCAAATTACCATCAGAGTCATAATATTGAAATTTCTCCAAATCCCTATCTTCATTATAATATAAAGCTTCGCCAATCGGTTTATTGTTTTTAAAATATATTTCAGCAGCAATTGCACCGTTTTCGTGATACGAAATTTTTAAGCCATCTAAATCCTTTTCAATCACATTATCAATTCTAAAAAAATAGAAAAGAATGCCAAGCGATAAAATAATAAATATAGATGCAAGAACAAATTTTATTTTCTTCATTCATTATCATTTACAGGTTTTAAAATCAGAATTGTATCAAAACTGGTATGATAACTTTGTTCGGCATCGATTTCTACTGTATCTCCACACACAGTACATCTTTTCGCTGATATATAGGTATCACTAGTGGATTTGTCAAATGCATTATCAAGAGTTTCTTTTAAGCCTTTTGCATTCGTTATATACTCAAATGTCTCGACCCAAGTTTTTAGTTGTGTTCCTGTTGATTTTGCCACACCAAATGCATCAAGTAAATCATCTAAACTTGGTCCAATTTCCGCATTAGGGCTGAACCTCTTTTCTTTACCTTGTCCATAACTCAAAGTGAACATAATACCACCATCCACTTGTTCCAGTTCCGTTGAATTTTCATCAAATAAACTTTTTACTCTATCAACAAATCCAATTTCGAATTTTTTAATAATTATATCACTATTGAGTGATTTAATAACAGTTAGATCACCCCTAGTTCCATATTTTTCTTTATCAGCGTAAAGAATATTATTTCTATTTACTTTTGGATCATTTAAATCTACAGTATAGTTCATGGTACTATTACTTCCGATTTCATGAACAATAATTTTAGCTTCCTTTCCATCCAAATCAATGGCCTGTATCGGCGTATTACTTGCAAACTGATAAGGCGTAAGCATGGGATACGACTTCGTGAGTGGATCAACAGAAAGGAACTTCCCTATACTCGGGTTATAAATTTTAATTTCCGCAAGAGCTCCCGACTGAGTCGAGATTCTTGACTTCGCTTATCGCTCCTCGCTGTGCTGCGGGGCGAAAGCTGCGTTTCACTTCACCCACGAGCCATCTCTATGACTCGAACAGGCTCGCTCACCATAATCGTAATAAACTCGCCACATAAACATTTCAATAAAAATAGCAGCCTTCACTTTTGCTGACTACCACGCCGAGCAAAGTATTGCTCGGTTCCCTACTTATCGAGTGAAATCGTTCACTCGATTGCCGTTACAAAGCGGCACCAGTCGGTCATCATTAAACCCATATCGGTAGTCATTTGTTCCATAGAAGAGTGGATTTTTGTAGGTGCGGCCTGGCATCTCTACACCGAAAGGGTAGTAATCACTTGCTTGGACAACTTCTGGCTCATAGTGGTCTACAGTACCATCGTTGTTTGTATCTATACCTAGCTTACGGCCGGTGACGGTGGTGAGGACGTTGCCTAGGTGATTGGAGAGTTCGTAGTGTTATTTTCTTGAAGTAAAATTGCCAATATAATCCAAATAGTATTAAGTTTGTGAGATGAATAATTTACATGACAAATTTGTTAAAGAGCGATTGCAAGAAAAGCAAAATGCTATAGACTTTCTAAAGTTGTCCGTGCCAAAAGATGTTTTGGATCTAATTGATTTAGATACCATTGTTCCATCTAAAAGTACTTTTGTGACCGATGAGTTAAAAGAATTGTTTACAGATATCATATACAATTGCAAGCTCAATGCCACAGAAAAGGAAGCATATTGTTCCATCATGATAGAGCATAAAAGCTACAATGACCCTTTGGTAGCATTTCAGATAAATCGGTATCTATCCGTTGCTTATGAAAGTCAAATTAAAAACCAAGAGCCTTTCAAAGTCATTATCCCACTAGTATTCCATCATCACCAAGGTAAGTGGTTATATCGAAGCATAGAATCACATTTTGAAGATCTGCCGAAAGAATTTTTAAGGTATTTACCAAAATTTGATGTAATCCCATTTGATGTCAATACGCTCTCTGACGAGACTATCTTGGGTATCCGAAATGTAGCAATTAGTGCGATGATCATGACACAAAAGCACAGCCACAATCCTTATGAGTTGATAGACAAAATGGGTAAAATATACGAATCGTTACAAACACAAGAAGAACGGAACTCTTTCAACAAAAATTTTGTTTACATCATGTTGCTCAGTAAGAAAGAGAACAATATTATAGAAATTTTCAAGAACAATAAAGACAAACCTATAAATAAAGTATTTATGACACTGTACGAAGAAATAACCTTAAATAGTGAGAATAAAGGAAAGATCGAAGGAAAGATCGAAGGAAAAATCGAAGGAAAAATCGAAGGAAAAATCGAAATTATCCTAAATGCGTTTGACCAAAATATTCCTATTGGTTTGATAGCAAATATCTCGGCTATGTCAGAAGCTGAGGTTTGTGACATATTAAAAGCTCACGGGAATAAAATATAAGGATTTTGGCTATGGCTGGTTGCAGAAAGTGACAATCGGTATATATCGGCTTTCCCTGTTGATAGAAAAAATTATATCATCAGCATCATAGATATGGCTATCCGCGATTTTAAAATTCAAAAGGCTTATTCGGCTTTGAGCATCAGTCTTTATCTGTATAAAATACAAAAGCCACTCAACTTTTTTTTGTTACGTGGCTTTTGTGTATGTTATTAGCACAAGTTACAGACTTGCGATAGCAAAGTCAAATTATATCTAATCCATTATTTTTGCTTTCTCTTAAAAATTTATTTATTTCATCTTCCATTAATTGATACGCTTTAAAGTTTTTCGCCTTTAAATTTAACAAATATGATCCAACTATACTTGTAATTTCTCCACCAGTAGAACCTGATTGTATACATTGATTGATATCATCAACAATATACATATTTTCATTAATCAACCTTTTTTTTGCTATTTCAAGAATGCATATATAATTCATTTTATTTTTTTATTATTTTTTCTATAACGTTATTTATTGTTCCTCCTTGTTCAACTACCACTTCAATTCCAGTTCCAGTATTTAAGCTACCAGGAGCTTGACCAGCTTCTCTTGTAATAAAGTTTGCATCCTTTTTCAAAACTGCTGTTTCAATAAAATTCGCATTTTTAATATTTTCCAAAGGAACATTATAATCCTTGGCAAATTTTTCTGGGTTTTCCAAAGGATTTTCTAAAGCCCAAAACTGAGCTTTTGGTCCTTGAACAGAAATGCCTTCAGTTCCAATTCTATACAAAGTTGCTCCTTGCTTTGCTTTTACAGCTCCTGCCAAAGACCGAATTGATAAACTTTGCTTAGCGATAGAGTAAGGAGTTTTTACTACATTTGATGCAAAACTTTTAACACTACCCAATCCTTTACTACTTATATAAGCAGTTACTACATTTGTACTAAATTCTGAAATAAATTTAGACCTCGAATATGAATCTCCATCAATAACTTCTAACTCAAAGTTTTTTGCCATTTGATCTAACATAGGGTACGATGTGGCTCCAGCTCCTGTCATTCCATGATTATAAGAATCCATTACCTCCTCATAAAAACTATAAACACCTTTCCATGTATCGGCTTTCCAAGCATCTCTAGTCAAAAAATCCCATGACCCTTTAAGAGATGCTTTAACACCATCCTCTGTACCTTTTGTAATACTTGCCACTGTTTCACCATAAACTCCAGCCTTAGCTAAAGTGTAATGTATCGCTTCCAATCCATCCAAATCAATGGCCTGTATCGGCGTATTACTTGCAAACTGATAAGGCGTAAGCATGGGATACGACTTCGTGAGTGGATCAACAGAAAGGAACTTCCCTATACTCGGGTTATAAATCCTAATTTCCGCAAGAGCTCTCGACTGAGTCGAGATTCTTAACTTCGCTAATCGCTCCTCGCTTTGCTGCGGGGCGAAAGCTGCGTTTCACTTCACCCACGAGCCATCTCTATGGCTCGAACAGGCTCGCTCACCATAATCGTAACAAACTCGCCACATAAACATTTCAATAAAACATGTAGCCTTCACTTTTGCTGACTACCACGCCGAGCAAAGTATTGCTCGGTTCCCTTCTTATCGAGTGAAATCGTTCACTCGATTGCCGCTTCATAGCAGCATCAGTCGGTCATCATTAAACCCATATCGGTAGTCATTTGTTCCTGCGAAGAGTGGATTTTTGTAGGTGCGGCCTGGCGGCGGTGATTTTAAAACCCAAAATTCTTATTCGGCTAAGAGCATAAGTTTTTATCTTTATAAAGTACAAAAGCCACACAATTATACTGTTGTATGGCTTTCGTGTATGGTTAGAAGCACGAGTTACAAACTCGCGCTAGCATGGGTTATTCATTACGTCGCTGATTCATGGCACAGCCAAGGCAACACAAGGACGTAGTTGCTAACTACGCCCAGCAAGGGTGTCCATTTCCTTTTTATGAAGGATTGTTATTTAAAATCATCAGGCCTTTTACTATTTAGCATCTTTAAATCAAGTATATATATAATTCCTAAATCCAAAATCAATACGAGAATATCATTCTTCGGAAAGAAAAGTATGTACTCAGAATATTGCCAGAACTCCTCTTGATATCTGGCATAATAATCTTCATAAAAATTACTTAGCTCACTAAAACTCTGAAATTTCATGGCTTTATAATCCTCTATTGTTTTATCAGTAAGAATAATGACTTCTTGTTTTAACAAATTGCAAGAATCAAAATTTAAGTGATTAAGATTAAACTCATTATTGAAAATAATACTATCCCAATCATCAATAATCAATTTCTTAAAAAAGCCATCATTACCTCCAAAGCTCTTGACAAGAAAAGATACTGTTACTAAAGAGTTCGTATTAGGTAAATTGAGCTTTTGGCTTAATTCTTCTCTTAGCTCATAAATTCCAATTAAATTCTTATCTATCATTGTTCGACAAATATTTTCTCAGGTCTGCTCCATTTACCTTTTCCATTTTTACCTGCTCCTTCTATCCACTCTTGGATCTTAACATGCGGACCTTCATTTAAATGTGGGTGACCATCTAGCTCTAATTCTATCTTAGTCCTTTTTCCATTAATAACACCTTCATAAAAATTTGGTTTTATTTCCTTAAAATTCTTAAGATCACCCCCCGATCCATTCTCTACTATCTTAAATAAATCATCGTCGGACTTTACAAAATATCTAGTCACTTCATTACCCTGCGAATCTAAAATCTTTAGAAGAAAACTGAACCCCTTGAAATAATGACTTTGTCAAAGTTCTCGATACACCACTTAGGGCAGCAGGATAAATTAACTAATGATTGTTTTCTGTATCATTATAAGAACTGTATTTACTAATTTCTTTAGCCTCGTAATCTGGAATACCTAGCCTTTTTATTATTCGACAATTATCTAGAAAACCTATTTTGTCATTGTAAATTTCTACTTTACCTTTTATTTGTTTATTGAATTCTGCATCTGAAATTGAAACACTTGTGTAAAAATGTAAAAAAGAATTCAAACTATAAATTCCCAATGCAGGATTATGCTTCATTTCACTTTTGATATTTTCCCAATCTGATTTAAAAAATTTAATCCAATATCTGTTCAAAATAAGTAAAACCTCCTCTGATATAGAACCTCCATAATATTCTAAAACATAAGCTATCCATATCCTTTTTTGACTTTCTGTTAAACAATCAAAATCATTTAATAAATTTTGTCTCTCTATGGAAATTGGGTTTAATTTAATTAGCTCACCATACATATTTACAATCCAGTTTTTGATACTTGTAAAGTTTCTGTTGTTAATCCATTCTTTTGAAATGTTTCAACTGCTTCAATTAATTTTTCTGTACTAGGTTTATAATGTCCTGATATGTTATCAATATAACCCCGTTGGTAGCGGTTTGCAACCGCTACATAATTTATTTGCAAAACTAAATGTAAGCTTTAAAATTAAAAAGTAAATCTAAATTAAGAAATGAATGTATATATACAACCAACACACCTCCGACGAACTAGTTACATTCTACACCGGAAAATATAGCCAATCGAACTCATTTTCTATTAATTCAAAAATTTCAAATGGTTTATTACTTAAGTATTTTTTTATAACCAACACTTTAAAAGGTAAGTCATTTAAATCATTTGGATTTAGAATAGAATAGCCATTTGACAATCCAATATTTAGTACTTTTTCGGAAATTTGTCCTATAAAGTTTTCTACTAATACTTTAGAATCTTTATTAATACCTAATATTCTAGATATATTGCTTTTAGCTTGAAATGATCCTTGGACCAGACATATATAGAAAGACTTATCTAGATTACCAACATTAAATCTTTCTATATATTTAATGGAGTCCTTTGAAAATTGGTTTTTAAATTTAAGATGTAGCCTTTTAGAATCGTTAGGCATTAAACTCGAAATAGTTAATTGGAAAAAATCATATTGTTCATTCAACTTTACGACTACCTCAGTATCACTTTTATTATTCTCATCTAAAGTCACCTTTCTTCTACTCCCTTTATTTTTAGTAAAGGACAGGTTGTCAAAATCGTTAAAAAAATATTCTACTTTCATATCTAATCTTCTTTTATGTAATGATGTTGCCCGGTGTCATAATAAACACCATTATCACCTTTTTTATATACATTAATATGCTCAGTTTGATCTCCTGCTCCCCCATCACCATATTTAGCAGCTTTATCATGACGTAAATAAACTTTTTCTATCTCACTTCCATTGGCGTCTTTAATACTATATTCATAAAGAGCACCATTTCGATGATCCAATTCATCCATTACGCCCTTTAATTCATCAGGCAGTTTGTCGCCCTGTTTATAAACAGCCGAAGGCATTGTGCTTTTGGAAATCGCATTAAACTGCTTAGCAATTCTATTCGCAGCTTTTATATTATCAGAAAAGCTAGACAGACACGTTTTAGACACTCCCGGAATTACGAGACCCATTGCCTGATACTGAGCATCAGTATAATCTCCTGTCAGATATCCTTTTACTCCGTAATATGTCAACATTGGCACTTCTGCCAATTCCTCTAAAACCATTGGAGCTGTAGAAATCAATTGTTTTGCAATTGGCAATGTAAATGGACTTCCATCAGTAAAGGGTGTTGGGCTCAATGTTGGGCTCCGCTGAGCATTTGCCAAAGCTTTATTTAACGCAACCTCCTTATTAAATGCATCAACCTGAGTTTGTGAATAATATCTATGCTCATTTATAACCTCATCAGAAACAGGACCTGCTACTACAGGTTTAACTTCCCTAAACACTCCGTTTGGAAAATCATACATATACCAAAGTGCCTCTAGCCCATCTAAATCAATGGCCTGTATTGGGGTATTACTCGCAAACTGATAAGGCGTGAGCATGGGATACGACTTCGTGAGTGGATCGACAGAAAGGAACTTCCCTATACTCTGGTTATAAATTCTAATTTCCGCAAGAGCTCTCGACTGAGTCGAGATTCTTGACTTCGCTAATCGCTCCTCGCTTTGCTGCGGGGCGAAAGCTGCGTTTCACTTCACCCACGAGCCATCTCTATGGCTCGAACAGGCTCGCTCACCATAATCGTAACAAACTCGCCACATAAACATTTCAATAAAACATGTAGCCTTCACTTTTGCTGACTACCACGCCGAGCAAAGTATTGCTCGGTTCCCTTCTTATCGAGTGAAATCGTTCACTCGATTGCCGCTTCATAGCAGCATCAGTCGGTCATCATTAAACCCATATCGGTAGTCATTTGTTCCTGCGAAGAGTGGATTTTTGTAGGTGCGGCCTGGCGGCGGTGATTTTAAAACCCAAAATTCTTATTCGGCTAAGAGCATAAGTTTTTATCTTTATAAAGTACAAAAGCCACTCAACTTATACTGTTGTGTGGCTTTTGTGTATGTTATTCATCACGTCGCTGATTCATGGCACAGCCATGGCATCACTCGGACGTAGTAAATACTACGCCCAGCAGGGAATGGTTAGAAGCACGAGTTACAAACTCGCGCTAGCATGGGACTCTTTTAGAATCATTTCTTTGATATTTTCTAATAAACCAATTAGTAGATCAACTTCTAAATCAACAACCCAAGTTATTCTGCTTTGTTCAAAATATTCCAAACTGTTTAGGTACTCTTTTGTCAAAAAAGGTCTAAAGGTATCCAATTCGTTTTTTGCTTTTTCAATCCAACCGATAAAGGACTTAATTCTAAATTCAGACTCAAGATACTCATTTAAGTATAAATTTTTACAACCAGAATAAGCGCCTAAGCTAATAATTATTAAATCATCGATCATTTTTTTTTGCCAAGTAACTAACTTTTCTTGCCTGGCGGCTTTAATTAAAAATTTTGCAATTATAGTTACATAATTGTCGTGAATTATAATATTCGAATTTCTATATTTAATAAAACTTTTAGCCATAATTTTTATTTTATAATAACTATTTTATTTGCTTCATTTTTAGACAGAGTTGAAATGTGGTTAAGCATTTGTTTTGCCTCATTTTCTGAATATTTTGTTAAATCTAGTATAACATTATCGTAAGTATTTAATTTATCTGTCAGTACTGAAATTTGATATGTGATATTATGTAAACCTAGTTTATGTCCTCCCAAGGTATTCTATTACCTTATCATTAAATTTACCTGAAGTCCCAATAAAATAACCAAATTTATCAGCTGGTTTTAAAAACACAAGTTACCTCTTCCGAGCAGTATGCGCATAGAGTCTTTCCCACAAAAAAAGCCGAAAAGAATTGACATTCCTCCGGCTTTCAAATTTCTATTTCTATACTGCAGCAGCATGTGTGCTGAGTGCAATATATCAGCACTCACAAACCACTAAATCTTGTCAAATACATTCATCACTTCCTTTACTGCAGTTGCGGAGTCATGAAGCAACTTTGATTCGTCTGTATTAAGTTTGAGTTCGATCAATTTCTCAATACCATTTTTCCCTAGTTTGGTAGGTACGCCCACAAAGACATCATTGAGTCCATACTCACCATCTAGTTTAGCACAAACTGGAAATACTCTATTTTCGTCTTTCAATATTGCTTCCACCATCTGAGCAGCTGCTGCACCTGGTGCATACCAGGCGGATGTACCCATAAGTTTCACCAATTCTCCACCACCAGTTTTAGTCCTTTCTACTATCGCATCCAGCTTCTTTTTACTCACTAGTTCAGTGACTGGAATTCCTGCAACGGTAGTGTATCGTGGCAATGGAACCATAGTGTCCCCGTGTCCTCCCATTAATAAAGCTTGAATGTCTTTTGGTGATACTTGGAGTTCAGTAGCTAAAAACGCTCTATATCGTGCTGTATCTAAGATACCAGCCATACCAAAGACTCTGTTTCTCTTAAGTCCTGATGCTTTGTATGCAGCATAAGTCATCACATCAAGAGGATTTGACACCACTATGATGATAGGGTTTTTTGAATACTCCATGATAGACTTTACTACTGAAGTAACTATATTTGCATTGGTAGTGATAAGGTCATCTCTAGACATACCCGGCTTACGCGGAATACCTGCTGTGATCACCACTATATCTGAATTTTTAGTATCCTTGTAATCATTGGTACCTATGATAGAAGTGCTATAATTATCTATAGGTGCTTGTTGCCATGTATCTAAGGCTTTACCTTTTGCTAGATCGCCTACAATATCCACCAATACAATCTCCTTTACTAAGTCTTTATGTGCGAGGACGTTCGCCACAGTGGCACCTACGTTTCCTGCACCGATGACTGTTACTTTGCTCATTAAATGTTACTTTATAATTTTTAGAAAAAAATGTTAACTGCCATCACAATGGATGGTTTCATAAACAGGCAAAGATACCAATTATTGTAAAAACAGATCGTGCTGTATGTGTTAAACTAATGTAAAAAGCCAATATTTTATTTACCTAAGACTATTTTCATAAGTTACCTGATAGAAATTACCTTTAATTTTAGATTTATCAATACATTTGCACTCTTATAAAATCAATTTTTGCTATGTGGGCTAAAAAATATCTAACAGTAGTGCTTGTCATGTTATCATTTGTGATAATGGCACAGCATGAAGATCATACTATGTGTGGTGTATCTATTGAAGATCAACAAATGATGGAAAAACTGTATCCTACAGACGCTAGAGGTTTCTTCAATAGGGAAGACATTTTATATATTCCTATAAAATTTCACCTTACAGCAGATTCTGATGGTCAGGGTAGATTGAATGATTATTTTGTATTAAATCAACTGTGTAGGTTGAATACGGAATTTGACTCATCTGGCATCCAATTTTATATTTACAATGGGTTCAACTATTTGAATAATACTAATATTTATTCCGCTCCAGCAAATAATAATACCCAAATAGTGTTAAAAAAAGATTCTAAAGCTTTAAACGTATTTATTACTGAAAACGCAGATACAGGATCAACTGGAAATGGTACAACCCTTGGATATTATTCACCGCAAGGGGATTATGTAATTGTCCGTAAAGCTGAATTTGTAAAAAATTCCAATACTTTAAGTCATGAAATTGGGCATTTTCTAAGCCTTAGACATACGTTTTATGGATGGGAAAATAAACCTTATGATAAAACATTGTATGGGGATACAATATTGTTTGAGAAAGCCCCAGGAAATACTACAATAAATATTGAAGTTATGAATGGGTCAAATTGTGACAATTCTGCAGACAATACTTGTGATACACCACCAGATTATAATTTTGGTTTGACTGCTTCATCATGTTTATTCAATCAAGCGGTTTATGATATTAATAGAGAAAGGGTAAGGCCTATGATTAATAATCAAATGGGATACTTTAATGATTGTAATGAATATTATTTCACAGATGGTCAGACTCTAAGAATGCGCAATAACTTCATGTCATCTGGTAGAGCACATCTAAGACACAATTATACGCCTAATACAACCTATATTGAAGATGCGCCAGTAGTAACCACCCCAACACAAAATCAATTGATATCTACATATGATCGCGTTTTCATAGACTGGGATGATGTTCAAGGTGCTTCTATGTATTTGGTAGAAGTGAGAAGATCAGGAGTTTACTATTACTCTCAGGTGGTCACATCATCAGAAATCACATTGACAAATCTTGAAAAAAGCTTTACATATAATGCTATCATCAGACCTTTCAATGAAGTTAATACCTGTACCACATCAAAAACAATAGTGTTTAAAACTGGCACTTCCAATTTTGTAGGAGTGAATGATGTGACGCAAAACACAAATCTTGAGTTATTTCCTAACCCTGTAATAAGAGGAAATAATGTAAATATTCATTTGAGCCAAGAAGTGCAAAAAGTTACAGACATCACCGTTTGCAATAGCATGGGACAAATAATACAAAACCATAAAAATCCATATGAATTTGGCAATGGCATTTTCAACATAAGCACATCACAGATGCACCAAGGAATGTATTATATAAAGTTACAAGCTGGTGCGACAACATTGACTTCAAAGCTTATGGTACAATAACATTATTTAATGACTTAAACCTATGGCTTATTATTGGTTAACATCTTCATTGCAGCCATAGTTTTATAGTAGGCTCTAGCTTCTTCAGCAGGACTTCCAAAATACGTAGCATGGCCGATTAGGTTTTTTGTTACGCCACTTTGTCCAAGCAGTATGGTCTGTGCGCCAATTCTCAAATTTTGAGCTATTCCCACTTGTCCATAGATAGTGACATTGTCTTCAATGATGGATTTACCGCCTATGCCTACTTGTGCAGCTATCAGGCAGTTTTTACCGATGACTACACCGTGACCTATATGGATCTGACAGTCTAGTTTGCTGCCTTCACCGATGATAGTATCTCCTGTGACGCCTCTATTTATTGTGCAACCAGCTCCTATGTCCGCGTGTGATTCAATAATTACTCTGCCCACGGATCTCCATTTTGTAAACTTACCATCCGCTTTTTTATAATAAAAAGCATCCGTAGCTATGATTGCTCCAGCTTGGATAATCACGTGATCTCCTATTACTGTATTATCTCCAATGTATGCCCCTGATTGAATATAGCAATTGGCACCGATTGTCACATTATTACCGATAGTCACGTTGGGTTCTATTACAGTATTTAAACCAATCTTTGGTTTTTCTGTCCCATCAAGCGGCATAAATGGTCTAAGTGACCATAGTATCGCATTAAAGATGTCAAAGGGCTTATCTGTTACAAGTAGCACTTTACCGTCTGGACAATCGACTTCTTTATTGATCAGGATGAACGTTGCAGCAGATTGAAGAGAAGCATTGTAATATTTCTCTACATCAACAAAAGTCAGGTCACCTGGCACCACTTTATGTATTTCATTCACTCCCGTGATGACACTGCTTTCATCTCCCACCACCTGGAGATCATAGATTTCTGCCAATTCCTTTACAACTATTGGATTTTTGAGTACCATATCAGCCCTTAATGAGTTTTGCGTTTTCAATTTTATACATCAACTTATTGATGTCTTTATCGTTCAGCTTAAGTGTTCCTTTTAGCCAAATGGCATCTGCTACATATTTTATACCATTTGTAGCATTGACTTCCATGACAGTTTCTGGCCCAGCTGCTCCACAAAAGAAGCACATACTATATGGAAAAGCAGAAAAAATAAATTCAGTATGACTCTTATATCCGTCTGTAGGTATGATATAACCTTTGAGAACAATTTCTTTTCCTTCAAGTGCCTTCACTTCAGCACTAAAAACAGGTTTGTCAATTTTAAAGCCCATTAGCTCGTCAAATTCCTTCTTATAACTTAGTTTTGACAGAGTTTTCCAAACATTCTGATCTTCACTGGTTTGGGCTGACACACAAACTCCTAATGTAGAGAAAAAAATCAAAAAAATATATTTCATATACACTTTCATATTTCCAAAATTGTGGCATTGTCTAATGAATACAGCAAGCTATTGGCATCTTTAGGATTGATCAATAGTCGCCCCTGTACTTTTACTTTGCGTTCTGTTATTTTTACTTTTTTACCATTCTTCATAAAGACTTGCATTGCAGACTCTGGCCCAGCTTTACCACAAAAAAAACAGGTACTCTGTGGAAAACGACTAAACATAAAATGTGATTGACTGACTTGACCTGATAATGGAATGATAAAACCTTCAATTTCAATGATTTCTCCATTTAAATCTTCTACAGATTCAGATAGCGACACAACACTTGTCTCCATCATGAGTTCTGGATTAAAAGATGTTTTGAATGTCACTTTACTTAGTTTTGACCACATATCGACATTCTGGCCAGTCAATGGAGAATATACCCCAATGCCAAAGAAAAATGTCAATAATACTCCTAGATGCTTCATACTTGATAGAAAACAGCAAGAGTTATAAAAGTGTTATCCATGCTAAGCAATCTTTTCGGATAAAGTTTTGTTAATATCCACTTTCGCGGCTTGCAAAGCTGGAATAAAGGCAGCAGTAACACCCAGTAATAGAGATATTGCAAATATCCACCATTCCTCTATCAACCAAATTTTTCCAGTAAAACTATATCTAAAATCCTGCTTAAGATAATGCGCTGCTACTTCCATACCAACGTGCGCTAAAACGATACCAAAGATAAAGCCCAATATCGCTAGTATGATTCCTTCAAATAAGATAAGCGAGAATATTTTTTGACGACTACCACCTAGTACTCTCATGACTGCCAACTCGTATTTTCGCTCCTTCATGCTCCTAAAAAGTGTCACAAAAATGCTTAGTGCCGACACGATACCGATGAGCAGTGCTATAGCTTTCAATGCATCCGTTCCAACACCTATCATGCTGTACAATCTATTGATTTCCAGTGCAGGTGATGCAGCTTGCAGATCAGTATTTTCATTGATATTTCTACCAAAGTTAAGTGCTTGGAAGCTTGCCTTATTCTTGTACTGAATTAAAATTGATGTTATTTCTTTATCTGGATGAGATAATAAATCTGTATTCGAATTATCATGCATATGGTCGTGATCATGGTCTGAATGGTCATCATCTCTTCCGGAAAGTAAATCATGATCGTGCATATCATCACTATCCGCGTCATTCTGATGGTCATGTACATTCCAAATAGTAGAAGTTGTAGTGAGAATCAACTGATCCAAAACAGTACCACTCGGTTTCATAATACCTACCACTAAAAAAGGCAAGTGATCATGGGTCATATCAACATCTGATGTGAATCCATGCGAGCTTATGAAGGTATCTCCAAGTTTTAGATTTAAGTACAAGGCCACGCTAGCACCTAATGTCACTTCAGAGTCTTTTTCCCAAAACTTTCCCTTGTCAATTTGAGCATGATACAAATCCAAAATGCCATGATTTGTACCTACTATGCGATAGGACTTATAATTATCTCCCAATGATAATGGTACAGACTTAGCTATAAGAGGATGGTTTTCGCGAAGCAAAGGAGATGCAGATTTTATCGATATATTTCCCGTAGGATTATCGATATGAAACATATTGCATAAAATGAGTTGCAATGGACTGCCCTTGGCACCAATGACAAGATCTAAATCTGCAAGGTTTCTATCAAATTTATCCTTCAACTGATGATTAAACAGTAATAAAAAGGTTATCAATCCCACGCCTAGCCCAAACAATACTAAAGTAAGGAATAGATTAAGGGGTTTGGTGATGATATTTCTCCAGGCTAAAGCTATCATTTTCATAAGGCTAAGAGCATTTGGTTTGGGACCTGATCTTTCAGTCTATTGTCATGTGTCACAATGAGAAAAGCAGAACTGATATTTTTTGCCATAGATTCCAAAAGGTCAAAAACTTTCAAACAGTGGTCATCATCCAGTGCGGATGTAGGTTCATCTGCTAGAATGACTTTTGGGTCATTGATACAAGCTCGAGCTATGGCTACACGCTGACGTTCGCCTTGGCTTAATTCTCGAATTTTACTATTACTTTTATGTGCTATATTGAGAGCATCTAGTAGTGCCATCGCTTTTTTTACGTCTACAGGTCTATCAATCATAGACTGGGCAACTGTGACATTTTCTAATACATTGAGTGATTCAATAAAATGATTTTGTTGAAAGATGATACCAATATTGTCTCCTCTGAAGGCATCTAAGTCCGTAGATTTCAGTGCTGTGATATCTGTATTTTGAATTGTAATGGCGCCTTTGGAAGGTTTAATCAGCCCACCGAGTAAATGCAATAAGGTAGATTTGCCTACGCCTGATTTACCCAAAATTAGCAATTTTTCGTTTGCACCGCAATACAAATCAGGGAAAACAAAACTTTGATGCGTGTTATAACTAAATTCCAGTCCCTTTGTCTCTATCATGATGATGATAAAATGCGTGAAAATTGTATAAAAAAATATAGCATAAAGGTACCAAAGCACAATGATGCAACCATTTAAATCCACAATCATTAACAAAATTATAATTTTTAAAAGGGAGAGATTAATAACTTAAAAAAATTTAATGAAGTATCTTTGCCATCTACACCAAACCACGCTGAGCCCATATGGTAGATTTTTGCCATTTACATTCTCACACACAGTTTTCTTTGCTTGATGGAGCTTCAGATATCAAAAAGCTTATCAAAAAAGCTAAAAATGACGGTCAAAAAGCAGTTGCCATCACTGACCACGGCAATATGTTTGGGGTATTCAAATTTGTCAAAGAGGCAAAAGCACAAAATATAAAACCCATCATAGGATGTGAGTTTTATATTGTCGAAGATAGATTTATCAAAAGTTTCGAAAAATCGCGAGGGCAAAAGGATATTAGATTCCATCAATTAATGTTAGCAAAAAACGAATTGGGATATCAAAACCTTACTAAACTTTGCTCGCTAGGTTATACCGAAGGCTTGTATGGCAAATATCCGAGAATCGATAAGACATTGATTGAAAAATATCATGAAGGTCTGATTGCCACCAGTTGTTGTATCGGTGCGGAAATCCCTCAGGCAATACTGCAAGGCAAGATTGAAGAAGCTGAAGAAAAACTCAAGTGGTGGCTAAATATCTTTGGTGAGGACTTTTATATAGAATTGCAGCGTCATAGCAATATGGAAAATATTGATGGTACTGGCATAAGTCAAGAAGATGTCAACCAAACTTTGCTACAATTTGCTAAAAAATATAATGTCAAAACCATTGTCACCAATGATTCCCATTATGTGGAAAAGGAAGATTCTGGTCCGCATGATGTGCTCCTCTGTGTCAATACAGGTTCTATCCTCGAAGAAGAAAATAGATTTAAGTTTCCAAGTACCGACTTTTACTTTAAGACAAAAGATGAGATCAATAACTTATTCGGAGATGTAAAGGAAGCGATCGAAAATACCATGGAAATCGAGTCAAAAGTAGAATCTCTAGATCTTGCACGACAAATTTTACTTCCTGCGTTCCCCATTCCAGCAGGTTTTGACGATCAAGAATCATATCTCAGGCATTTGACTTTCTTGGGAGCAAAAAAGAAGTATGGTACATTGACACCATTGATAGAAGAGCGTATAAATTTCGAACTTGATGTCATCATAAAATCCAAATATTCGGGTTATTTTCTTATTGTTCAGGATTTTACAGCAGTAGCAAGAGATATGGGTGTTTCTGTTGGTCCAGGTCGTGGATCTGCAGCAGGATCGTGTGTAGCTTATTGTCTTGGAATCACCAATATTGATCCTATCAAATATGATTTGCTATTTGAGCGTTTCTTAAATCCTGAAAGGGTGTCTATGCCTGATATTGATATAGATTTTGACGACGATGGACGTGATAAAGTCATCAATTATGTCATGGATAAGTATGGAAAAAATCAAGTTGCTCAAATCGTAACCTACGGTACTATGGCGGCCAAATCATCTCTTCGCGATGTGGGAAGAGTGATGAATATTCCACTGTCAGAAGTAGATAGAATAGCAAAATCTTTTCCATCACATCTCAGTGCTACTTTGAAAGCAGTATTAGCAGAAAAGGACATTGACGCCAAACTCAAGGAACAACTCACGCAAGAAGATAAAGAAAAAGCTTATCAGTTCAGAAAACATGCAGACGAACACAATGACATAGGTGACATGATACGCACTGCCAAACAATTGGAAGGTTCGGTGCGCAATACTGGCATTCATGCATGTGGTATCATCATCACACCTACGGATCTAACTGACTACATACCCGTATCGCTAGCGAAAGAATCCGAATTACTCGTTTCACAATATGATAATAGCGTAGCAGAAGAAGCAGGACTTTTAAAAATGGACTTCTTAGGGCTCAAGACGCTGACGATCATCAAAGATGCAGTAGAAATTGTGGAAGAACGATTCGGACACAAGATAGATATCGATAATGTTTCTTTGGAAGATGTAAAAACTTTTGAGCTATTTCAGAGAGCAGATATGGCAGGCATCTTTCAGTTTGAATCTGTGGGAATGCAAAAGTATTTGAAAGAATTGGCACCCACTACATTCGAACATTTAATAGCCATGGTAGCCTTGTATCGGCCGGGCCCAATGCAATATTTGCCCAATTTCATAGCTAGGAAACATGGTACAGAAAAGACCATGTATGATTTACCAGATATGGAAGAATACCTACAGGAAACTTATGGTATAACAGTGTATCAAGAGCAGGTGATGCTTTTGTCCCAGAAGTTGGGTGGTTTCTCTAAAGGTGAAGCGGATGTTTTGCGGAAAGCAATGGGAAAAAAACAAAAAGCTACACTGGACAATATGTTTCCAAAGTTTCTGGAAGGATGTAAAAAGAATGGTCATCCTGAAGACAAAATCAAAAAGATATGGACTGACTGGGAAGCTTTTGCATCATATGCTTTCAATAAATCTCATGCAACATGTTATGCATATGTAGCTTTCCAAACTGCATATCTCAAAGCGCACTATCCCGCTGCATATATGGCAGCTGTATTAAATCACAATAAAAACGATATCAGCAAAATAGACTTTTATCTCCAAGATACGAAACGCATGGAAATTGAAGTCCTTGGCCCTGATATCAATGAGAGTAATAGTAAATTTACTGTAAATGCAAAGGGGCAGATCAGATTTGGGCTCTCAGCTCTGAAAGGTGTAGGTGAAGGTCCTGTTGATGCCATAATCCTTGAACGAAGGAGTAATGGCCCATTTGAAGATGTTTACGATATGATGCGTCGGCTCAATCTCCGTGCCGTCAATAAAAAATGTATGGATAGTCTAGTGCTTGGAGGGGCATTTGATTCCTTTGGGCAATTTAATAGAGCTCAATTTTTTGACATCGAAGACAGAAGCGAATCTTTCATTGAAGCATTGCTTAAATATGGTTCTACTTTCCAAGCGCAAAGAGATTCAAATCAATTATCTCTTTTTGGCGATGCCATGACAAATTATATAGACAACCCTAAACCACCAGTTGTCCCGGAATGGAATCTGATAGACAAACTGGAAAAAGAAAAAGAAGTCACAGGAATTTACTTGAGTGGTCATCCTCTCGATGATTATCATCTAGAGTTTAGAAATTTTATCAATTGTCCACTTGAAAAAGTGGAGGACACCATCGGTAGCATACTTAAAGTAGGTGGTATTGTGACTGATGTTGTACATGCTGTCAATCAAAAAGGTAACGGCTATGGCAGATTTACCATGCAAGATTTTACTGGAAGTGCGACATTCAGTGTGTTCAACGAACAGTATCTAAAATATAGAGAGCTACTAGTTAAAGGCAATGTGGTCTATGTAGAGGGTATAAATGAAAAAGGCTATAATTCTGATAGATTTTTCTTCCGCGTCAAAGAATTAAAAATGTTGGACACTATCGGAAAAATATTGACAAAATCTATTACTATTAGAGTATCATTGCATCACATTAATGAAAAAATGGTGCATGAAATAGAACAGTTGTGCGTCAATCATCCCGGGCCTCATGTGTTGAAATTAAAATTGGTTGATACAGAAATGAGCTATGACGTAGATTTATTTGCTTCAAATTTAAAGGTATTGGTAGATAACACTTTTACACATCACCTTACTCGTCTACAGATTCCTTATAAGTTGAATTAAGTTATTCCTAATTTGTAATAGATTTGAAGCAGAATTCTCTTGCAGTAAATTTCTAATGCTGATTTTGGGTTGAACTCTGATTATATTATGCCTCACGCCAGCAAGGATTTTACTTTTTTTCAGCAGCAAAAAAAAGTAAACAAAAAATGCCGCCGCTGTTTTGTCTTCTTAACGCTTAAAAATCATCTTCTCGACGGAAACAAAAAAAACTCGCCTTTTACATCCGCTCTTTATAGATATTTATATGTTATTTTAGATTTGTGCTTTGATAAAGAGTCCTATTAGCTCAAACAGTTTTTTGTTTATACCGTCTCCAGTGACTTTTAATCTAAAGACAAAAAGGCGGAAGAAAGCCAAAATGCGCAATGATGTAGATTTATTTGCTTCAAATTTAAAGGTATTGGTAGATAACACTTTTACACATCACCTTACTCGTCTGCAGATTCCTTATAAGTTGAATTAAGTTATTCCGCAACGCAAAAAAGTCGGCAAATACTTTCTGCCGACTTGGTTCTTTAGCGGTCGCGATTCTGCTTCCTTTCTTTGATTTTAGAGACCATCTCCTCCTTAAATTCTTTTTCAGCCCGGTACAGCATGGCTATTTTTTTAGGCGAAATGGCGGTCTTGAATTTCTGGATATAAAGTCTTTGTAATTGAATCTCCTTTTCGCGCATTGCCAAAAAATTATTCATCAATTTTTCTGCTTCTGCATCCGTCATGTTTGGGTCTGGTCTCATCTGCAATTCGTCTTTCAAATCCATCATTTGGCTTTGGTAATCATTATAAATAGGCCAAAATCTCTGAGCCTCTGCTTCTGTCAATTTTAGTTTTTCAGAAATAAAAGCTACTTTTTGTGATTTAATACGTTCTACTACTCTTTCTCGGCCTTTTGGTCCAAGTTGAGCATTTAATGATGCAAGAGTAATAAAACTCATGCTTAATGCTAAAAAAACAAATTTAGTGTTCATAAGTATGTGAAATTAAATAATTAAAAAAATTAGGGTTACTGTATCTCGATTGAGTCTTCTCTCTGATACTCATCCCCAATATCTTGGGATTGGAATGCTATCTCATCCAACAAACCACTTTCTACTAAAATATCCATGTCAAATTCTTCAGGGTTAGATTTCAAATATTCAAGATAAATGTCTGCATCATTTGCAGCCATAACTTGAGTATCCGCTGATGAATTTCTTTCATTTCTCAGCAAGAAAAATGCAGCCAATACTACAATTCCTACTGCTGCCACTCTCATAATCCATGGATTCATGCTTCGTTCTTTGGCAGATTCAGAAGGAATTTGAGTCAAGATCCGCGATTCAAAATCATCAAAATATCCTTCAGGGACTTTGTAATGGCCATTGTCTTTCCATTTGACCAAAATCGGTGCAACCGATTTTAATTCATTTATTACTTCCTTGTCTTTCATTGATTAAGATTTGCATTTGTCAAGAAATGTGTTATTTTTTGGACTGCCAAATGATATGAAGCCTTAAGAGCTCCTTCACTGGTGCCTGTCATATTTGCCATATCTTTATATGGTAATTCATCAAAATATCTCATGATGAAAACTTCTTTTTGCTTCAACGGAAGCGTTTCCATAGCGCGCAGTAGTGAGTGATATGAAGCTTCCTCTTCAAAATTTTCATTATGAGTGGTCAAGTGTGAAACAAAATTTTCTTTTATTTCTAGAGTACTTCTTATTTTTGCCTGCTTGACATGATTCAAACTTTCATTTCTGGCAATTTTGAACATCCAAGTAAACAAGCTTGACTCGCCTTTGAAATCTTTAATGTGTTTTATTACTTTTAAGAAAACATTTTGAAGTATATCATCAGCATCATCGTGATCTGAAACCATCTTTCTGATATGCCAATACAATTTTTCTTTATTCTGTGTAATCAAAATCCTATAACCTTCTCTTGATGAGGTGGGATTTGATATTAATTTTAAAATTGTTTTGTCGTCAACCATTATGGTGTTTTCGTCTTTTCGATTTGATTCTTTGACAGTTTCAGTTGTGAATAGTTTAATTCATTAAGAAAATATTAACCAGAAGTGGATTGGTTGGTGATGATTCTTACATCCTCACTTTACAAATTCGTACTTGTTATTTTAGATTTGCCCTTTAATAAATAGTCCTATTGCCTCAAACAGTTTTTTGTTTATACTATCACCAGTGACTTTTATACTAAAGACAAAACGGCGGATGAAAACCATCCAACTATAGACATATTATAATGTAAACACGAATCTATCAGACTTCATCTATGCAGCGAATCAGGGCAGAATACCAATGTGATATGGAAAGGTTGAAAGTGGTTTTAACTTTGTCTTTATCCATTACACTCCAGTGTGGGCGTGTGGCTGGAGTGGGATATTCTGACGTGGGAATAGGAGTAACCTCGCAAGAAATATTTTTATATTCTACGATCCTCTTAGCAATATCATACCATGTCGTCATGCCTTCATTGGCATAATTGTACACGCCTGTATAATCGCTATTAGGTTGATCACGCATGGTCTCTATGGCTGATCGTAATGAGCAAACAAGATCGTAAGTGTAGGTGATAGCACCGAATTGATCACTTACAATTTTCAACTCTGACCTTTCAGATGCTAATCTAAGGATGGTTTTGACAAAATTGTGTTTGTATGGTGACACGACCCACGATATTCGCCAAATCATGTATTTAATGTCTGACGCCATGATAGCTTCGTCACCCAGTGCTTTCGAAATAGCATAAACGCCTATAGGACAACGCATATCGGTCTCTTTAATGGGCCATGGACCAGGTCTATGATACACATAATCTGATGAAAAATGGATGAGAAAAGTGTTAGTATGCGCAACAGCTTTTATGATATTATTTACTCCTTCTACATTTATCTGCATACATGTATCACTATCAGTCTCAGCCGCATCTACAGCTGTAAAAGCGCTACAATTTATTAAAAAATCTGGCCGAACAGCATCTACTTGGGTTTTTATGGAGGTATAATTTGTTACATCTACGATATTGCGAGAGAAAAAATGGAAATGACAATTTATAAATGTGTGTTGTAGCCGCTGTAACTCTGAGCCAATCTGACCATCGCTACCTATGACCATTATTGTGAGAGTAACAGGTATTTTGTTCATGGGAGTTGCGCTAATTTTGGTAGAATGGCATCTTTTTCAGAAATAATGTGGTTTTCCTTAGGTAATATCCAGTCTATATCTAAGTCCTTGTCCAAATAATGGATGCCGCCTTCTTGTGAAGGATTATAATAATTATCACACTTATAAGCGAATACAGCAGTCTCTGACAATACGATGTATCCGTGCGCAAAGCCTCTAGGAACAAAAAGTTGTTTTTTGGTGATGTCATTCAATATGACAGAAATGTGTTGTCCATAAGTGAGTGAATCGGGCCTTAAGTCTACAATGACATCCAGTATTTCACCTTCTACACATCTGACTAATTTGCTTTGGGCTGCATCTCCCTTTTGATAATGTAGGCCACGGATGACACCCTTGACGGACTTGGCTTCATTATCTTGAACAAAATGGATGTTTTTTAATTCAACCGGTAACGTAGAAGCATTGAATGATTCAAAAAAATATCCACGATCATCTCCCCAAATTTTTGGCTCAAAAGTGTAAGTACCTTTGATGTTTAAAGCAGTCCAGCTCATATGATTATTTATCTCTGAAGTAAATGCTTACGGTCACTCCGCTAAGTGGAAATATCTGTCTCATCTGGTTTTCAAGAAAATTTCTATAACTTTCTTTCATTTGCTCTGGAAAATTGGTATAAAATACAAAAGCTGGATACGCCACTGGAAGTTGAACAATATATTTGATCTTAATATGTTTGCCTCGATAAGATGGTGGCGGATTTTTTTCGATGATAGGAAGCAAAGTGTCATTCAGTTCAGATGTTTTGATTTTGGTTTTTCTATTGTCATATACTTCCTTTGCTAGTTCTACTACCTTGAATATTCTCTGTTTTTCCATCACGGAAGTAAATAGAATAGGTACATCCGTAAAAGGTGCAATTTTCTCTTTAATTCTTTTTTCAAAGTCTCTGGCCGTATTGGTCTCCTTTGGGAGTAAATCCCATTTATTCACTACGATGAGCACCCCTTTCTTTCTTTTCTGTATCAAACTTAAAATACTCAAATCTTGTGCCTCGATACCATGGAGCGCATCGATCATAAGGATGCAGACGTCAGCCTCTTCTATGGATTTTATGGCTCTAAGTACCGAATAAAACTCTAAGTCTTCATTGACCTTCCCCTTCTTACGAAGACCTGCAGTATCAATCAAATAAAATTTATGGTCAAACTTATTATATAGTGTGTGAATAGAGTCTCTGGTTGTACCTGCTACATCGGTAACAATGTTTCTTTCTTCACCTATGAGGGCATTTGTCAAGGATGATTTACCCACATTTGGTTGGCCTACTATGGCGATTTTTGGTATATCAGGATCAAGGCTATCTGCTGTATCCTTTGCCTCTGGTGGGAGAATATCCGCTATGAGATCCAATAATTCTCCTGTGCCGGATCCCGAAATGCCCGCAATAAACACTGTATTTTCAAAACCAAGGCTGTAGAACTCATTTGCCATTAAGAGACGCTGGTTATTATCTACTTTATTGACAGCTAAGATGACTTTTTTAGGACTCTTGCGAAGCATGTTGGCTATTTCCTCATCAAGGTCTGTAATTCCAGTCGTGGTATCTGTCAAAAATATGATAATGGTGGCTTCTTCGATAGCGATGTGCACTTGTTTTCGTATCTCTGCTTCAAATATATCATTGGAGCCTCTGACGAAACCACCTGTGTCTACTACGGTAAAGTTCTTTCCATTCCAATCCGAAAATCCATAGATGCGATCTCTCGTCACGCCGCTGATATCATCTATAATGGCTTTTCTCTCGCCAATAAGACGATTGAACAAGGTAGATTTACCGACATTGGGCCTACCGACGATGGCGACAATATGAGACATAAAAACATTTTACTTCGCACAAAGGTAATAAAAATCCAGAGGAAAGAATGATTTTGATAGATTGGATACAGAATGTTATAGTAAAAAATCCATTTGATCTCAAAAAAATAAATCTCAATTCATTAGAAATGAATCACATCATAAAACATTCATAATCAATTTTATACAACAATTTTTCAACCAAATTAGAATTCTAAAAAATCATAAAACCACATTATTTTACATTTTTCTTTTAAATAATTGAGTACAAAAAATCGATTGAAGGCTTATTAGGATGTATAACATTTATTCAAACTTTAAATTTTTATTTTTTATGAAAACAGGTTTTTTAAAATTAAATTGGATCTTGGTTGTCATGGTTGGTCTTTTCATAGCTTCTTGTTCTAAAGAAACAGACACCACCTCTACATCTACAGAAGCAGAAGAATATGCAGAAGAAGTCGTATCTAGGAATTTGGAAGGTGGTAATCTAGGGCGTTTGGGGTGTTATGAACTGGTATTTCCGGTGACAGTGGATTTTCCGAATGGTGCCGAATCAGTGGAAGTCAATTCGTTTGAAGAAATGGTATCTGCTATCAAGGCATGGAAAGAAAGCACTAATCCCGACAGACGTACCAGACCGAGCATCGCCTTTCCTTTTGACGTGCTCAATAAGGATGGAGAGTTGATCACAGTAGAAGATGAAACACAGTTGCGCGAGCTTAAAGTCGCTTGTAAAAAAGACAAATTTCATGGCGGAGCAGGAAATCATGGAAATCACCATGCTTGCTTTAAAATTGACTATCCGTTCACGCTTATTTTGCCAGATAGCACAGAATATACATTGAATAGCGGAGAAGATAAAGCTGGACTAAGAGATGCCTTGAAAGCTTGGGAAAAAGCAAATCCAGGTGTAAAAGCCAGACCAGAACTGAAATTTCCTATCACGGTCACAATGGCAGACGGCACATCAGTTACAGTCAACAGTAAAGAAGAACTAAAAACATTAAAAGAGTCTTGTGAATAAATTGGAAGTTCCCTGCGATCCACAACCCCATAAGTCATTCATGTAGTCCAAAGTAGGGTCAAGGGAAAGAAAGGATTTCTTAGTTTCGTCTCCATACGATAAGTCGTGTGGAGACTTTTTAGTTTTAGGGGTTTTAAGTAGGGCATACTTGGAGTAATATATATTATTGACCAATGTCGGAGTAAATATCCCTGGATTTTCCTGATAAGGCACCCACACCTTTCCATCAAGTAGAAAGCCTAGTGTATTTTTTCCTTCCATCGTGATGGGTGGTAGCTCTGGTGTGCCATCTTGGTATGGATCTTTATTGCAAGATGATATCAAGATGATACATAGACATGCTATGATGTTTGTGATAAGATTTTGTGAAAAAAAAGATGGTGATGTGTACATATATTTTGGATTTTTACTCACCCCCGACCCCTCTCTTAAAAAAGAGGGGAGTAGTGTAGGTGCGTTGATGATTAAATATTTGTGATTTATTTTACGAAGAAATGCTTTCATTTCTTGATCTTTTGTTTCGTAGACGTGCCCCTTCCATTTAAAGGGAAGGGGTCAGGGGATGGGTTCTTTTGGCTAATGAAAGCCGGAAAAATCGGTTCATAATAATCGATTTTTGAATGTTAAAAAATAAAATTAAACTATACTAAAAATTCCTTTTGTTATTGTTTTATATCAGTACCGTACATCAAATCTGCCATCTGTGATGTTGATGACATCACCACATCTATTAGTTAGGTTTTTGTAGCTAAATGTTCCTGAAATGATACGTTTACTGGTATCAATGTATAATATTTCTATTTCTGTGTCTTCGAGGATGCACTTGTAAGATGTGCATTCAATGGTACCCATGGGTTTGTTTTTGGAGTTAGTGAACATCTCACCGCTAAACGGTAAAGGAGGGATTTTATAAATTCCTAAGTCACTAAAACTTGCATCCACATGAATCAATTGTCTCAAATTATTTCTATTTGATGAAATCAAAGCTTGTATTCCTAAATAATTACCCTCATACCTAACCGAAAGTCTTTCATTAAACAATCCTCCATCCGTTTCTGGAATCCATGATTTGCCATTGACTAGGCACCCGAAGGTATTTTTACCTTCCATAGTGATGGGTGGGAGTTTGTCTATCTCTTCGGTTTTGGTGCAGCTGATGATTGAGAGGAGTATGATGAGTACTAGTGTAAGTGTGAATAATGGATTTGTTTTCATGGTGATTTTGTTTTTACTCACCCCCGACCCCTCTCTTAAAAAAGAGGGGAGTATCGTAGGTACATTGATGATTAAATATTTATGCTTTATTTTTAGGGTGAAATGCTTTCATTTCTCATACCTTTCCATCTAGTAGAAAGTCGAGTGTATTTTTCCTTCCATAGTGATGGGTGGTAGCTCGGGTGTGCCATCTTGGTATGGATCTTTATTGCAAGATGATATCAAGATGATACATAGACATGCTATGAAGTTTATGATAAGATTTTGTGAAAAAAAAGATGGTGATGTGTACATAAATTTTTTGTTTGGTGGTGATAAAAATCGGTTTGTAGATAATAATACAAATTTAGGCATTAATCAGATACAGAAATTACCAAAATACATATTTATTTATATAATATGATGAAAATATTCCATTATTTCAAGATATTTTTTGATTTTTTATACATATTCTATAAAGTTGAAACAATTTTAGCATATATGTTGAAAATTATTTGTTGGGCATGATGCATTTTAGTCAAAAATACTACATCCAAGAGACTTAAATCCATCCACCCAACATGGATCCGCGCCATACATAGAAGCCTGAGTGATGAAGAGCAAACCACGAGAGCCGTGCAAGGTGTCTGAAATCGCTCTTCCTCGAAATAGCTCCAGCGGTATGATAGAGGGCACACGATCTGCAAAGAGACCTGTACTAGATAGAATGGGGGCCATATCGAGTGCCGACATGGCTTCTACAAATCGCTCATCGGCGGTCTGCGACTGAGCTTGGGAGCGCACGGTGGCGCTCAACCATAGGCATAGCAATGCCCAACGAAAAAGTTTCCACTTGTTCATATTAAAAAGGTTTTGGTGATGAAAAAAAATTATTTTACTTTAGTGTTTTCTGATTTTATAATTTAAAAGCGGTAATGTTGTCTAAACTCCCCTGATGTAATATTAACCGTTTCATTACAGCTATTTTTTGCAATAAATGAAAATTCTCCTTCTATTATATTACTACTTTTATCTATTTTTGTAAGTTTAAATATTGATTTTTCCTTTTGAACCAAATCAAAAAGTCTACAATCCATTGGAATATTACTTCTTCTAAATCCTGATGAAACATTAGGGCCAGAGTAATGATTAAAAATTGTATCCACCTCAAAAACTGAATGAATAAGCATATAAATACCCTCATTATTTTTTTGGCTTTTACTTGAAAATTCAACAGTCCCTGAAGTATTAAAATAATACTGCACATCCGTATGCCTACAACCAAAAAGTGGTCCGTCTTCGCAGTCGGGAGTCCACCATTCGCCATTGACTTTGCAGCGGAAATACTCACAGCTAGGGTCTTCGGCACATGCTTCAAGTGGGTCTTTATCACAGGATGTTAGGACGAATGTCATCATAAAAATGATGGATGATAATCTGATGGTGGTGTACATGGTTGTTGTATTTAATGGTGATGTATGAAGTATCCACTTGTTCATATTAAAAGGGTTTTTGTGAGTCAATTCAGTTCATAAACCATAGTGCAAATATAGGTACTAAATAGATGCAGGAATCTATAAAATACATAATATATTATATAATATGTATAATAAATAAGTGTAATTTATATTATTTTGAAAATATTTGTTAAAAATTATAATAATAAATATAATTTTGCAAATATGTAGAATCTATATTCTAATAAATTGATAATAATCTGTCATAATTAGTATAATTTATAATCAAATTTCCTTTCCTAATGGCGTATGAAAGTTTAGTTAGTCATCTTTTGAAAAATTCAGAGCATAAAAATCTCAAAGTCATGGTAAAGGACATCAGTAAGCTGCTTGGGATGAGTGAAGCAAGTATTTACAATAAATTCAATGGACGCAGTAGGTTTTCTATTGAAGAATTATTCACGATATGCCAAAAATCAAATATTTCGTTAGACCATTTGATACATGCTCAGGAGCCAAAAAATAGTTATGTCCCATTCTATGCAGACGGGTTGATGTATCAGCCTAGAAATTATCCTGACTATTTTCAGAATGTCATAAGTTATTTCGCCAAGGTAAAAAAGATGAAAAATGTCCACGGTTACTTTTTGGCCAATGAAGTGCCTTTGTTTCACCTTTTATCTTTCCCTCACCTGATGTATCTGAAGCTTTTTATGTGGAACAGGATCAATTGGAAGATAGGAGGCGTCAGCAGTTCTTTTGATATAAAAGAATTTTCTAAAAATGGAGATTTGCAACAATGCATCACTATCCTGAAAGACTTGTATTATTCATTTCCTGATACTGAAATTTGGAATCCCTACATGTTGGACAATACCGTATCGCAGTATTTATATTTGAAGGAAATACATGTATTGAAAAATAAAGAAGACCAACGTATCATAGAAAGCGAATTTATGGACTTGATAACGTATTTGGAAGAATTGACCAATGCAGGTAAAAAACCATCGAATAGTAAAAATCTACAAATGGACTGTAATATCTATATCAATGATATCAATTTGGGTTCAGAAGTTATCTTGGTTCTATCAGAAGAAACCAGCATCCTTTTTCAGCAAATCGATGTACCAAATTATATGCGCACCACCGATCAGCGGATGATAAAAAATCAATTTCGTTTTATTGAAAACATCAGAAAGATATCGACCTTTATCACCCACGCTGGTGAAAAGGAGAGGTTGATTTTCTTCGCAAGACTAAGGATGCAATTAGAGAGATTTTGAGTGTATAGTTAACCCACCAAATGGCAATCAATAAATTTTTTGTTAAAAAAGATTTGTGAACTAATGAGCCGCATTTCATAAATTATTATTCTTTAAAATTCTTTGTCATTTAGTATTATATATTGAATATGCTATTATTTTTGTTACAAAATTATAGTGCTGTCAAAACAGTAACTATGCATCGGTATCGAGAAGGCTAGCTTTGCATATAACAAAGGTTATATGGTGATGGAGTGTAGTTGCATGTAATTTTGTGGTATTAAAAAAAAACATATTATGGACACAAAGAAGGTGATTTTAGGTTTGTCTTTAATAATTGGTCTTGTCCTATTTATATTTTTAGGATATACAGTGCTAAGAGAAGCGAACCCTAATGAATTTCAGAAAACTATTTTTGCGGGTCTATTCACCGCAATTGGAGCTTCGATAGCTGTTCTGCTTGATGTAAACTTACAAAAGGATACTAATGTCAAAACAGGAATGTTTCGCACTATTGGATCCGCCGTTCAATTGACCGAAAATAATAGATTTAATCCAAATTATCTGGGTCTTGTGTATGCAGCAACGTATTTCATAATTGGTGTAATCACCATATTTAAAGCAGGAGGAGACGATGAATTTATTACTACAATTGCATCCTCATTTGGAGGCATTCTTCTGGCAATAATTGGAAAATATGCAATATCTAAATAAATATGAGAAACATACTTTTATTAAATTTGATTATCTTAACATTGTCCATCTCCTTTGCACAAGATGAAACTATATTCATAGATTATGCCAATCCTGTTTTGCCCAAAACCATGTCAGTAAAGGAAGATAACGTCAAAATTGAGTTCAAAAATTTTAATTCTGATCGTGTAAAAATAAAACTTTCTTCAAAAGATAGGTCGTACATAGGACATCAACCCATAAAAATAGAAGATCTCTCAAATGGAATATCCAAGTCAAAAAAGAACCAAGGTGATAAAAAACCGCCTTGTTCGTCCTATAAAGGAGATGTTTTAAATTTTGGGGAATTTATAAGTCAATATGTGATACACGATACAGAAGCATCAAATTTGTTGGATCAATTGGAAGTAAGCTATCCTACTTGTGATGAATACAAAGAACAATATCTTGAAATGATAGCAAAAGTATACAAATTGCAATCTACAAATACGCAAGTGTATCATTTAAATTTAAATAAAGGCGATGCTAAGGATGTTTACATTACTTTTGCACGATATGATGCTACTGGCAACTTTATAGATTCCACCTACCATGAGTTCACACTATATAAAGTTCACTATTTTTCTTCATCAGTAAGTTTAGGCATTTTTTATTCTGCGGGAAAAGAGCATAATTATGCTTGGGAATCAATCAATACAAACGATACAATTTTTCAATTGGACAGTAGTGCTTATTACAAAATTCAATCTAAAAAGAATAGAACCAAAGGAATCGGAGCAAATGCATTGACGCATCTCAGCTATCACTTTAGCCCGGAATTTTTGATGGGTGTACATCTGGGACTAGGTACTGTCCTGTCTGAAGGAAGTGACAAGGTGTTTCCACAGCTGCAATATGGTATCACTTTCGGGTTTCTGAAAGAAAAAAGGATACTTATTAATATAGGAGGTAATTTAGCACGAGTGAGTCAGACATTATCTCCTTACATAAACCCAAATGTAGTTTATAGGCATGATGCCGTGGGGCAACTCGATCTCAATGAAAATACGGAAAAATCCTATAAATCCACGGGATTGACTATATCTGTAACCTATCAGATTTTATGACTTACAAATTGATTTTTTAACTTTTAAATTTATAAATAGTATGCCAACTAAACCAGATCCCATTCTAATTCCAACCAATGCAAATGACTTTGTTCACAGAAATCCGCCTATGGTACCATTCACTGAGATAAAATATTCTTTACAGGCAATTCAAGCCATTATAAATCAAGAAGGAGCGGATAATATAGACCATTTCTCAAGTGATTATTATACTTACAAAAATCAAAATCTTGGTAGGTATCTTTATGCAGTTTTAAAGAATGGGTCCATGTCCAAAAATGCTGCCCCACCATGCCCACCAAAATGTGGGACTGGAATTGACTAATATGGAGTGGTCATATCAGCAAAAAGATGAAGGTCAACCTTTAACGGGCGAACCAAGTAGAATTTCAAAACTGTTGGATATCATTTTACCAAAACAACATGAACTTGTTGCCGAACCTTCTTATAAATTTGAATATTCATCTGACATTACTTTCTTGGAACTCATAGAAGGGTTAATCCTTAATAGTAACCAATTGTTGCTCTTGGGCGAAGGGAGTGACATGCGTGAATTGACGATTAATTTGAAACATTCCAATCTAAGTGTTACCGTTAGTAATATTTCAAAAGGGGATGAGACACATATAGAGTTTATTAGAAATACATTTTATAGTAATGGAATAAGAGGTGATGAGAATTTGGAATTTTATTTTTCTAAAAATATTGATTATTTTTGCAATATTAGAGACGATGATAGGTGTTATTATTTTTGTTTTATAGTATTATACTACTTTTCAAATAAATATAATAAATCCGTTTGTGATGCCCACATAAGTCAATTCACCGAAAAGTATAAAGGAGATATTATTTTCCTTCCTATATTAAATTTTCTTATATCTACAAATGAAAATGAAGAACAAAAAATAGATTTGATTAATTTCTTTGGATTTGGAAATGCAGATAATGAATTTCATAAATTTTATCAAAATAATTGTTGTATTAAGAATGCAGTTAATGAAGTCGACATTTTTAATTTTTGCGACAGTGAACATGACAATCTTGTAATGATAGGACACGGAAGTAAGACCAAAAATGCCATAGGGAATCAAGAAAAAACATTTAGTATACCTTGTCTAATTTCAAAAATTAAATCATGTGAAAAATTATTTTTGCTTGCATGTTATAGTGATGATATTACCAAAGATAAATTGAAAAAAGTGTCGTATTTAGTTAAATTTAATGAAGATACCAATGTTTCAACAGTCAATTTTTCTCTTTATTCAATAGTATTAGGAAAGTCAAGAAGGTATAGTGACACTAGAATAATGATAAATGTAGTTTTAGGCACATTTCTATTTTCTTATGATTTTAATGGGATCGAAATACAAAATTGACATAAGGTTAAATGTAGGGATGGTGTTTGCGTTGTTATACATTTATAATGCACAATCCCAGATCACTAGCCTCACCCAAAAGACCAACTTTTTCATTTCTACCGACTCATATGGACTCACATGGATCAGCTCGATGGATGGAGTGAATGTGTACACAGGCGCTAGTGTAAAGGTTTATAAGCCTGGTGAATACAATATGATTGGACGCAATGTACAATCACACTTTTATGAAGATTGTAATCAAAATATGTGGTTTGCTACCTATGATGCGATCCACAAATATGACCGATATACTGACCAGATGAAACCTTACAGGTTTAGGGATACAAAAGGGGCAATCATTGAAAACATGTACCGAGTAATCGGTTATCGAGAGCAGATGGTTTACATCCAAATGGGCGATTACTTGGGTGTTATTGATATCAATACTGAGAAGGTAGTACATGCGTTTCAACTTGGATTGAGCAAGTTTAACTTTTACGAAAGTATGGTGAGTCATGATGCTCTGATAACTACGTTTTGGAATAGTAGTGATATAAAAGTAATCTCTTTAAATGCAAATGTTCGGACTCCACCGAAAAGCGTAGATATTAATACTTTTCAGAATATTAATAGAATATCGTTTATGGATACAGACAATATTTTGATAACAAAAGACAAATCCAAAATCGTTGAGAAATACAATTTATCAAATCATCAATCAAATACAGTTTTTGTACATCCGAGAGAAATCACCCAAAGTATCTATGATCGAATATACCAACAAATTGTAATCGTTGACAATGAAAAGATCTATGGTTTTAATCTATCATCTATCCATCCAAAGCTGCTTTGGGAAAAAAAGTTATTTGATAAAGGATCCGTCTCTCCTATCAATTTATATGGGGATATTGTCTTTTATGGTATTGATGGCAAAGGAATCTCCTTCTTTGATCGAAAAAAGCAAAAGTTTTCGCATTACTCATTAGAATACCAAGCAATAAAATCGAATACGCGCAGTATTATAAAAGCTCGTGATGGCACATTTTGGTATTCATCAAGAGATAACGGTATCGGGCATTTTGACTCTAATGGTCATGATCTAGGACATTATAACACAAAAAATAATACTTCACCAACTGATTTTGTGCTTAGGGTAGTTATGTTACCCAATGGAAAAATATTTGCCGGAAGTGGTTCTGACCTAATGTTGTACAACGAGAGAAAAGATGTCTTTGAAAAAATGTCAATTACAAATTCTAGAAATCACTTTTTTGGTAATTTGTGTTTGGTGGACAATAAAGACTTGCTTATTTCTGATTATAACAATTTCAATCATATTTATAAGATTGATTTTACCAATAACTCATCCATCACTATAGCTCCAATAACAATAATGCATGGGAAACCTACGGATGAATATGTTGATGTCACTCATGTTTATAAAAACTATGTTATCGTGGACATAAGTGCAAGTGAGGCTGCTTATGGCGCATATAAAAATGACACGTTAACAATTCATCATAGATGGCCAATAGGCGGTAGCGTTACTTCAGTCACCACCTACAACGGAAAACTATTCTTGTCTGCAAGCTCTGGATTATATTATGTATTGCCAAATGATATGAAAAATGCGCATAAAATAATAGACACTGATAACTATCTAAATCAAGAAATATACGCTGCTTTGCCACATCATGACTTTTTATTTTGCTCTACAAACCAAGGATTGTTACGTTACGACACCAAGCAAAACATTGTTCATCCGTTTAGTTTGTCCGACGGATTACAAGAATTAGAATATAATAGTACTGGTCATTATTTGGATGATAATGGCACTATGATCTTTGGTGGAGTCAATGGTATTAATGTATTCCACCCTGATAGCATAAAGTGGATGACAAATACTTCAAAAATATATGTTTCTGACATTCTGATTAATGACGAAAAAGATTCCACCTTACAAAATGTTTCTCTGACCAAATTACTGAATTTGGATTACGACAAAAATACTATTTCATTCTCCTTTAATGGGATAGATTATGCCGATCCACAAGCTGTCAAAATCAAATATATTTTATCCAATTACGATAGAGATACACTTCAAATAAATGAAAACAAAGGATTTGCACGCTATGCTAATGTGCCACCTGGAAGCTATACTTTTAAAATATGGGCTAGTAATTCTGATGGTATTTGGTCAGAGGTATCCCATGATATAGCTGTTCAAATCGAACCACCTTTCTGGCGTACAATATGGTTTAGATTATTAATGATTCTGACGGCCTTAGGTTCAGGATATACTTTGACTAAAATGCGTTATCAACGAAAACTTGAAAAGAAAAACCAACTTCTACGCGAGCAAGCCCTCATCATCGAAAAACAGCAAGCCATTGAAAATGAGCGTACGCGCATCGCATCTGAGATGCACGATGATTTAGGCTCCGGACTGACTACCATCCGTTACCTCAGCGAAAAAGCGATAAAAAACACCCATGATATTCAAGAGAAACAGGAAATTCAAAAAATATCAGATCAATCCAACACCTTGGTTTCGAATATGTCAGAGATCATTTGGGCGCTGAATTCAAGATTTGATAATAGTGATGACTTCATCGCCTATTTGCGCAGGTATTTTGTGGAATTTTTATTAGAACATCAGATGAAAAATCAGTTCACAGTTGAAGTACAGCAAAATGCAGTCATTATTTCAGGTGAAAAAAGAAGAAATCTTTTTTTGGTGATAAAAGAGATATTACACAATAGTGTCAAATATAGCAAAGCAGAAGAAATAGTATTGCATGTCAAGATGGATTCGACATTGACTATCACTATTTCTGAAATACAAGGCGTAGGATTTGACCTAAATATCGCTCAAGATGAAGGAAACGGTCTTTATAACATCCAAAAAAGGATGATGATTATAGGAGGTCATTTGAAAACTTATCATAATTCTGAAGGAATGCATTTCGAGATCACTTGCCCAATTGAACCATCTGAACAAACAGAAAAATCATGATAAAAATCGCTATTCTAGAAGATTTGAAAGAAGTCGCCGCCATGCTTTGCGACATCATAAACGAACAGGAAGACATGCAATGCATTCAGACATATCATACCGCAGAAGACGCCATACTTTTTCTACCACAGCATCCTATAGATATACTGATAGTTGACATTGGATTGCCTAGATCCAGCGGTATAGAAGCCATAAAACAGCTCAAAATCAGCTGTCCTACCTTGCAGTTTTGTATGTTTACAGTATATGATGATGATGACAAAATCTTTATGTCTCTGCAAGCAGGCGCAAAAGGATACATCTTGAAAACAGCAGCTACCGAGAAAATATTAGAAGCAATAAAAGAGCTTTATGAAGGTGGTTCGCCTATGAGCCCAAGCATTGCAAGACGCGTGATAGAAGCATTGACAAGTGCTCCCTTCAAATCTCAAAATCCAGTCCTACCCGTTACTCCTCGCGAATTAGAACTCCTTGACTTGTTGGCCAAAGGCATGTTGTATAAAGAAATCAGCGACAAACTCGGCATAACCTTAGGAACCGTGAAGCAGCACATCCACAAAATCTATGATAAGCTACAAGTGACTAATCGCACCGAAGCTATCAACAAATACCACAATAGAGACAAAACATAGCCTAACAAAGGTTATATTGTAGAGCTATCCACATTGATGCAAATTTGTGATATTATTTCACATTTAAAATTGGCATCTGTATGAGCATCCTAAACAGTTCTCACCTGAAAGTAAGACATACCAAAGAGATCTTTCTATGGATATTACTTATCCTTTCTATTATTATTTTAAATTTTGGTGATACCATTGGATAGTTTGGCCTATTGTCCATCATCAATTATCAACAATTTACCCCTTAATTCTTAACATTTAAAATACAAAACCATGTTTACATTATTTACTGACAATCCACGAGGATACATTTATTTGCTGCTTTTACTTTTCTTGTCGTCTACTTTTAACGATGTGAAAGCGGATTGTAACGATGCTATTTTACTCGAGTGTGGCTTTGACGCTACTTTTGATACTAGATCCGGAACAAACACTTATGATAGGACTACCTATACCAGTTGCTACAGTGGTACGAGTAGCTTCAATGCACGCAATTTACTTTTTAAAATTGATAAGCGAGATAATAAAGTTTGGAACATCTCTATCTACAACTCGTCTAGTATTGACCTAGATATGTTTTTATTGGACAATTGTTATAATGGTGGTCTTGGGAGGCAATCAAATACAATAACATGCCTTGGTAAAAGCGTCAATTCTGCTGGGTCTATTTTCGCCAACTATAATTACGATGTTATTACGATAAGTACGCCTGGTGTGTATTACATAGTTGTAGACGGATATAATAGCAGTCAGGAGGGAAGTTTCACAATAAATGTGGGATGTGATGATTTTGCTTGGGATGATTTTATTCCCTGCTACGAAGTGGGTATTCCTCTAGAATGTAATGCTTCTCAAGATGGCTTTGTAGGCTGTTATTGTCCACCACCACTTTTTTGTATTTGTGACTCTCCCAAAATGAATAATTACTCATGTCTGCCTCAGGAAATAAGAGGATGTATGACAGGATATGAAAGTATATATTCGTTTAAAGCTGAAACTGCAGGAGAATACACATTCGAAGTCTCTAATCTTGAAGCCGACTTAGATTTTTTTGTCTTGGCAGACTTTTGTTATCCAGGCTTCAATGGTGTAAGTGATTATACCTGCCTTGCCTATTCCGCCAATTCTGGAAAGGACAGTGAGTCCATCACTCTAAACCTTAGTCTTGGCCAGACCATAACCTTGGTATTGGATGGTTTTTTAGGAGCAAGTGGTGGTTTTCAAATTAGAGTATCATGTCCTACAAATAAAGAGTGTACGGCGGATTGTTGCTCTTTTCCTAGTATTTTTAGTGATTGCTATAGCTTTGAAGATTATCAAGTCGGGAACCTTTTGCCACAAGCTGGCCCTGCTTTTTCAGTAAATAACATCTCCACACAAAATGCTATTATTACCAATGAAAAAGCCAGAAACGGAACAAAGGCCGTTAAAATTTTAGCTTCAAGTAATATTAATCTCAACATTAACAGAAATATCGGAGAAAATGCTGCAAGATTAGAATGGTGGATGTTTCTGCCCAGCCAAAAGTCATCTCTCTGGGCACTAAAAACAAACAACATTACCAATGGACCAATAATCATGGAAGTAAAAAATGGCATCGGTCAAGTAGGTGCAGGTTCACTTACTGCACCAACGTTTACTAATAGTTTCCCTGTCCGGACAGATACGTGGATAAAATGCGCCCTCATCTTCCAACCATATGAGAATGAAATCGAACTTTGGGTTGATGGCAAATTCGTCTATAAGGAAATAAACTATCAATCAAATACAATTTCTCAATTGAATTTTTATGGTAAAGCCGGCGATCAAAACAATCAATTTTATATAGATGAAATTTGTTATAATGAATTCAATAGCTCTATTCTCTGCTCCCCAAATTATGCACCGATCTGCTTTAATGGGGTTGAATATTATAATGCATGTTACGCTCTTTTTGATGGGTATACAGGTTGCGAAAAATCATGCAACTCCTTGAATTGCTATGACGAATCTCTTATTTTTAGTGAAGATTTTGATATTGCATCCAGCAATAGTTATGGATATACATCAGGCGACAAAGTCAATAAAAATACACTATGGTGGGAAGGTGCATCCGCAACTGTTTCTGATGAAACCGCCGCTATTACTGAAAATAATACCTTGACCTTAAAATTAAACCACAGTAAATTATCAAATTACAATAAAGTTAAAGTAAGTTTTATTGACTATTTTGAGTATTCTACATGGGGTATCCCGCGAGTTACTAACGTACATGGCGAGTTGTGTCTTATGAACCAAAACTCATGCATTCAGAGCATAAAACTGAATGACCTTGTGACTTACTTGGCAAGAAATCCGGATTGTCCAATAGGGGGAAATGACTTGGGTACATGTGAGGCTTTGTTTGAAATATTGATTGACAAACAAGGTGGGGTAGATGTCTATGTGAATACACAAAAACTTTCTGCTCTTCCGAACATTTCTGGTAGTCAGATTACTGGTATTCAGTTTATTGGTAAAACATCCATAGACAATGTAAGTGTAACCGCATGCAATGGAAGTATTAATTCGGGTACATCAACCCTCACCTTTGATATCGATGACAATGCTTGCGCTCCAGTAGGTAGTATTGTCAAAATTCCTGTAAGGGTCAAAGATTTCAATCAAGTTTCGGCTTTTCAATTCAGTGTAAAAATCGATGACCCATCCAAAGCCCAATTTGAAAGTTTTGAAAAAGCATCGATTAATGGCGATTTGAATTTTGGACTTCTGTCTCCTTCTCTTGCTACTGTGATCTGGGATAATATCAGTCCTATAGATTTACCTGACAACACCGTGGTGATGTACATAAATCTGAAAGTTACATCACTTTTCTCAGGAGTATCTACCATTTCCATCATTGAATCTCCTACATCCATCAGTGCAGAACAAAATCTAACCACTGTAATCCCATCAGTGATCGGTGGTAGTTATTGTTCTACCGCCAGTACCTTTAATTTGTGTGGAAAAATATTGCGCGAAGACAATGTACCTATCCCTAATGTCACAGTCACTTTGTCTGGCGCCAAATCTGCAACCACTACCTCCGATGCAGGTGGAAATTACTGTTTTGGAGACATCAATGCTAATCAAAATTATACTATTACTCCAACCAAAACCACTACCCCTAAAAATGGAGTCAATTCTGGTGATGTAAGTGCAATACGAAGACATATCCTTGCCTTGGAAAAATTAAACAGTCCATACAAAATCATTGCAGCAGATGCCTCTAAAACCAAATCGGTCAATTCAGGTGATGTGTCGGAAATCCGAAGACTCATCCTATCTTTAATAAATGAGTTTACCAATAATGATTCCTGGAATTTTATTCCCAAGTCACACACATTTTCAAATCCGACAAATCCATTTGCATCCGCTATTCCTTCTACGATAATAATTACAAACCTCAATGCTGATGCTTCAAACCTTGACTTTGTAGGAGTAAAAGTTGGGGATGTCAATTTGAGTAATACACCAGCCGGAATTCAAAATCTGACGCATAACAGAACCGCAACGAATATTGAGCTCAATATCGGGTCTGCAACTCCGATAGGTGGTCAAAATTTCGAAATTAGTATCACCGTAAAACAATTTAACGATATTACTAGCGGCCAATTTTCTGTCAACTGGAACACAGCGTTTGCAAGCTTTTTGTCCATCAAAGATTTGAATACTACTTTGAATCTCACCACGGATAATTTTAATAGCACTATCACAGTAGATGGTAAATTAGGTTTCATTTGGGATTCACCTACACCAGTAAATCTCCCTGATAATGCTGTCTTGTTTACCTTACAGTTTCTAGCCAAAGGCAATGGCACAAGCACCGTCAATATCACTTCCGACCCTGTAGAACAGTATTTTGAAAATAGTGATAAGGAATCCTTACATATTATTTTGTCCAATGGCTCCATAACTGTTCCTACTATGGAGTATTATGAAGACATCAGAATCTATCCAAACCCAACAACCGATGTTTTATCGATAACATCTTCAACCCATCAGATACATAAAGTTAGATTTATAGATATGAGAGGACAATTAGTTAAGACAGTACATGATCCTACCAATGCACCTATCCATTTGAGTGAATTATCATCAGGTGTGTATACCTTACATGTATCAACCGATGATAAAACCATCATAAGGAAAATCATTTTACTGCGGTAGATAGCTTCTATATTGTTTTATTACAAAATCAAGGTAAAAATATGAAAAGTTATCTCCCGTCACGGGGGATAACTTTTCATGTAAGATAGATTGCATACATTACACGAGGACATTAGAAAATAATACATCTCCAAATTTCTCATTCATAAATTTTATCACATTAAAGTGAGTACATCATTGGTAATAACATATAGGATTTAGTTTCAAAATAGCATTGTAAATTAACAAGTAAAAGCGTTTATAAAATTTATCTTTGTGGTTTATAAATGAGATAGTTCATATGAGTGAAGAACATAAGCGGATATTAGAATAGCAACTGTGGAATATAGCCAATACGCTCAGGGGCAAGATGAATGCCGATGAATTTAGAGATTATATCCTTGGTTTTATATTTTACAAGTATCTGAGTGAAAAAATGGAGCTATTTGCCAATGAGATACTCCAACAGGATAAACTGAAGTTTAGGGAATAGAAATATTTTGGTCAAACGTATTTAGGATAATTTCGATTTTTCTCAGCTTGGCGTAGTATTTACTACGTATTCCCCGTTCGGCGTAGGTTGCACCACATCGGTGTGTTGCTATGGCTTTACCATGAATCGGAGATTGTATGAATAACATATACGAAAGCCTCCCTGCTAGCCCAACTTTGTAACTTGCTGTATTGCTAAATCTTGGTAATTTGCCATGAAATTTGAAATAGATATTGCGGATATTTGATGGATGTATTGCTTCATATTCAAACCACTTATACGTGGGCGCAGCCTACGCCTAGAGTAGTGATTTTTATGGATTGTCATCAAAAACAACTAAAAATTATAAAATTTATATGTAATTTTGTTTTGTATAAAGTAATCTACCCCAACATTAAAAAGTACCATTGGTATTTATATTTTAATGAGTTTACTTTTGTGAGAACCAATTTGTAAACAATAAATTTAATAAAAATGAAAATTTTTAGCACTATTATTTTTCTCCTGCTTCATACATGTGTCCACTCACAAATCCTAGGTGGAATAATGAATGAAGCAAAAAGAAAGCTTGAAAGAAAGATAGAGGACAAAATCATTCATACTATTTCAGATGAATTGGCTCGCAGAGCATTCAAACCTATTGAATCTTCTATTGACTCGATCATGAGACAAAAATATCAAGACTCTATCAGTGGCGGACAACCAGTAGATTGGGAAAAAGCAGGTGCTGCTTATGCTGATTTTTTAAAAGGTATGAATGCTACATTAGAACTACCCGAAAAATATACCTTTGATGTAACGCAAGAAGTAGAAATCATTGACTACAACAACAAAAAGAACTTAGTCAAAATGCATTATTCTAAAAATGAACCAGTACTGGCTATGGAAAACTTGGACGATGAGGATACAAAATCCATAGTAGTCATGGATATGACAAAAGATGCAATGATCCTATATACAACAGATAAAAAAGGAAATAAACAAGGTCAGATCATACCTTCCGTATCGAAATTAACCAAAACTGTTGTTAGTGCTGCTGAAAAAGAAAATGAAAACTATGAAATAACGAAAACCGGAAAGAGCAAAAAAATAGCAGGATACCAAAGTAATGAGTATAAAGGCAAAACAAAAGAAGAGAATATTACCATGTATATCAGTACAGATTTCCCTATAAATGCGCAAAAATCAATGCAAGCCTATATGTCAAAATTAGCACCTCAATCTTATAATGAAAATATGACCAATATGGTAGATAGTGGTTTTATGATGGAATTTGAAAATGTAAGACTTGACGAAAAAGGTGAAAAAACAACATGGATAACCAAGAAAGTAAGTCAAAAGGCATTTGATATCATTAATGCTGAGTATGGCCTTAAAAATGAGAAGTAAAGAGACATTTGATATTTAGAATGTTTAGTTAGAGCCTGCTGAAAAAGTCAGAATCATTCAATTTAAAGACAGTTATTGTTCTTGGATATGGTTCAAAAAACAAGCGATAGAGAATGGAGAGTCAAAAGTGCGTCTATCGCCAAGTAAGAATAATATAAATTAACTATTGATAATCAAGGCGATAGAAAAAGCATTTTGACTCGGGAATGAACTTAGAATTACCCCTAGCTGATCTAGGTTTAGATCAGTGCCTTCATTTTTGAGTGATTTCGTATCACTCAAATACAGCAAAGCTGTACCATTCAGTTACCTTTTTTGAACTAGTGGTTTTTGGCAATGAAAAAAAGTAGCTGCCGCCCGCACAGGTCAAATGTTTAAATGAAGTGCAAATAATTTAGTAGTTTTGAAGAAATACCCGTGTATCGAAATCAATAAATTTATACATATAAAATTGTTAATCAATAATATATATTACTCCAAGTAAGCCCTTGTTATTTGCGATAGAAGTAGTAAGGCCCATGCTAGAGCCAGTTTGTAACTCGTGTTTCTAACCATACGTGAAAGCCTCCGTTCAGATCAGAATTGCCTATACACTCCCTGTTTGGTATAGTATTTACTTTCTCTGATTGATGTCATATCCTTTGCCATGCATCGGAGACAAAATGAAAAAAGTGTGCCACTACGTCTAGAGAAGAGATTAGTAACTATTTTGCAGGAGTGACATTTTATATTTCAAATAATTTTCGGTTTCCCTTCCTGCTTTTGAATTCAGAGTAATAGCTTTTTCAACACTATCAACTGCTTTTTTTGTTTTGCCCAATGCATGTAAAATCTCTCCTTTTAAAAAATGGTATTCTGCATTATTTTTTTGGATTTTGATAGCCTTATCTATCCATTTTAGTGCATTGGTTGCTGACTTTGTTGTATTGAGATAGTAATCTGCAAGCACATACATATAATAATCGTCAGTAGAATTGACTTTTGTTAAATACTGCAAAGCAATCGGTTCAAAAGATTCAATCCTACATTCATCTTGTAGTCTGGTGAGAAAGTATTGATAACATAGTAGTTGAAAATTGTTAGGACTCGAAATTTTAAACATTGCCATACTCTCATCAAAAGTTGGTCTAGGAAATGCATGGTGCAGTTGTAGATAGATGAGTATTTGAATAGTTCTTTCAACTTGATGGACGCCAAATGCATCATAAAAGGCTTGCTTATTAGCTATTAGATAGGCAAACTCTTTACTTCTAGTATCTGACACGAAATCTAGAATAAATCTTAGATTGTCTTTGGTAGACCAATCTGTCTGCTTAGAAAGATATGCCTTTGCTACTTCTGCCTGTTTACCATTACCTATGACGAGACATTGATATGCCAAACTCTTCAGTAATTCTGGTGGTAATTTATCATAAGATTGTCCCATGACATACTTAATATGTCCATTATCTTGGGTGTTGGAGAGGATGATAGTTTCTGGAGAATCTATGGGTGAAGATTCCACCTTTGTAGACAGCGAAATAGTATAATCACCTCCATCCAATGCTCTATACCCATAATCCATTAACTCTTGTTTATCTATACCTTTATCTATTTTAAATCTTAGAAAACCATCGGCACGTAACATGGCCAATGTTGGCAGAAAAATCACTTCTAGGGCTTCTTTGTATTCATTTGCATACGCAGAAGTCTCCATATCAATCCGCACATTAATAAAATGTGAATTGAAAAAATTACCAACTTCTTTGTCCAAGAATATAGGTTCCATCTTCTTGCATGGAACACACCATTTGGTATAGGTATCGACAAAAAGTAGTTTGCCTTGGGTTGTCGCCAAGGCCAATGCATCGCTATAAGAGATAGATTCGTAAAATTTTATTCCTTCACTATGTGCTACATGAGTGATTAAGATGAAGCAACAAAAAAAAATATGGAGTTTCATTATGGCATGTTTTGTGAATGCCATTGACATTATTTTTTACTTTTTAAATATCCGATTAATGATTCGTATTGACTTCCATCATCTCCCTTTTTTATGGCTTTTTCTTTCGCTTTCTCTACGATTTTTATACCATCATCATATGATTGATGTAAAGCAAAAGTTTTAACCAATATTTTGAGAGACTCTATATCTCCTGCTAGGTCAAACATTTTCTCTGCATATCTTACAGCATCTTTCATCATTTCTGGTTGGTCAGCATAAGATTGTAAGATGGACTCAATTACTTTCCTATAGGTAGCAGCATTTTTACTATCTGATTTTATATAACTTCGATAAGATTCGATATATTTTTCTGGTTTCCTCATAGCACTATAAAACGCCATCTTGGATTCGTGTGAAAATGATTCGTATTGTGTTGGTATGGCTATACGAGCTGAAGCAACAGTTTCATTCAGTAGGGCTTCTGATTCAAAATTTATAGCCTTTTGCGCCGAATTCTTTAAACTATTTGTCAATTTCTGATGTAACATTTGATAGCCTACTAATTTGTCTAATTTTGTACGATGATCTACCACCAGCTGGAAAATCCTTGAATCAGCTTCCACCAATGCTTCATAATAGAAAACCAATAGTTGGTCTTCGGTGATATCTGGTTTGGATCTAATGTAATCGTTTGCTATTTTAGCAGATGGTTTTCCAGCGGAATTGAGTGCTTTTACATAGCCAAGTATGAGATCATAACTTCTGTCTCCACTATGGTATTTTTCTTCATATTTGGAACTTTGATCATTACTTTTAATGGCTTCTTTCCCCAATTGAATAAGACCATCTGGTCTTTGACCGCCCATCATTTTTTTTACAACTTTACCTTCACCATCCAAAAAATATAGTGTTGGATAGGCACTTACTGCATATTTATGACCAAAACTTACACCGTCTACTTCCTCCATATCCAACTTAAGATTGATGAAATTTTCATTGTAAAAATCACCGACTTCTTTTACTGTAAAGGTATTTTTTGCCATTGCCTTACATGGTCCACACCATTTAGCATAACAGTCGATAAACATGAGCTTTTCTTCCTTTTTCGCTTTTTCCATCGCTTCTTTCCAAGTGCCTTCAAAAAACTGAATTCCTTGTCCTGAAACTATATTGAAAACTAAAGGAATAATGATGACGAATGATGCAAATTTATACATAAAATTAAGTAAAAAATTGTTTGTTATTGCGATCTAACAGTCTAAAGAAAGAATTGTTTGTAAAACTATTCATGTGATTGCCATGCCACTGTGTCTGACACCCAAAAATTTATAGAGCGAGTATTGTGATCTCGACTCGTCTATTTTTGCTTTTATTCTCTTCGGTATCGTTTGGTGCAATGGGCTTTGTATCACCGAAACCATGCGTACCCACACGGTGATGCTCTATGCCTTCTTGCAAGAGAATACTTCTTATTGCTTCTGCGCGTAGATTAGAGAGGGTTTTTAGATCCTTTTTGACACCCACATTGTCAGTATGACCATCGATGCGAATATGAAGCGTTGGATGATTTTTAAGGATGTTAGCTATTTTTCTTATGGATGGTAATGATGTTTCTAAAATATTTGGAGAAGCTTTTTCAAAATATATATTTCTTAGATATTGGGTTAAGGCTTGCTCGTTTTCAGTATCCAATGTGACAAGCTTTATTTCAGAGTCTTTCTTGGTGTAGATTTTTCCATTTGAATCCAAAAATAGAGTCACTTTAATGTCTTTTTCTCCCTTATTCACCCATTCTTGTGGATCGATAATGATGGTGTCACTTTTAAGGTTTCTATTTTCTGCATAAAATCGCACAGGTTTATTTTTGTAAAAAATGTATTTACAAATTCCATCTTTAGATCTAAAAAATCCATCCATTTTTTTACTGACATAGGCATCTCCCCAGTGCAACTCTCCACCAATAGGTTCATTTGTTTGTGTCGATATGAGTGTGATTGTGGCATACAATTCATTATCAAATCTATCCCTTTTTAACTGAGCTTTGAAGATATCACTGCTTCCATCTCTACTAGAAGTGAAATAGAAAGTATTATTATCTTTCATTAAGTGAGGATGAGATTCATCAGATATGGTATTTACTGGAGGCAATAATGGAGATGGTGTTGACCATCTAAGATACGATTCACTTTCTCTTTGTGCAAACCAAATATCTTGTCCGCCGTATCCACCAGGTCTATCAGATGCAAAAAAAAGCGTGTTCCCATCTTCACTTAGCCAGGGTGTAGTTTCTCTATATATAGTATTCAATCCTTCTAAGGCAATTGGTGGACTATATGATAATTTACCTCCTTGATAACTGATATATAAATCCATGCTGCCATTTGCTGATTGTTGCGCCAAAACTAGAATCTTTCCATCGCTACTTGCTGTTAGATTGACTTCGCTACTTGCTTTGTTAAATCCTTCAATAGTGATAGGTATCGGAAATGTAAAGTCGTCACCTATTTTAGTTGTTAAAGAAAATCCATGATCTATGCCTCCTTCTAGTTTGAATTGATTGATGACAATGTAGGTGTTTTCATTTGGATATTTTGAACAGATACTATTGGGCAGCACACAGTTTATTGGATATCCGGGATGGTATAACCCAGCTACCGAGGTGTCATTTATCATAGTATACCAAATATCTTGATTATAACTTGATGACATTGGATCAGTTATAGGTTTTGATGCGATTTGGCTATAGACCAATTTAAGCTTTTCCTCATAATCGAAATCAGAATCCATAGCATACACATCTTTCCCATCAATGATCAGTGTTTTTTCAGATTTTGGATCTGCTACCCGAGTAAAAAAAAGGAAATTCTCCTGATTGGAGACAATAGGGCAAATTTCATGCACATATGGATCATTGATAGGATATGGCAATTTCCTTAAGCTGTGTTGCGCATAATTTACTTGAATAAATGTCCCAATAATTAAAAATATTACCGTAAATTTCAAAACTGATGTTAAGATACCCATTATAAATGTTGCAAAGATACACCATGTAGCAAAAATAATTCAATGGTACTTGTACATATTCATTGGATGACAACATTTTTTATTATAGTTGAATTTTTATAATAAACTATTAATAATCAAAATGTATATAACTATATCTTGTACTTTTGCGTTTCGATTGAAATATCAACCTTAAACCCATGAAGCGTTTTATTTCGGATGTATTTTTTGTCTTACTCTTTGTTATAGGTACTCAATTATCGTATGGCCAGACAGATGATGGATATAGAGAGACTCATCTCAATATTGATGGAAAAGTATATTCTGCCATGATAACTGAGACGGGAGATACGCTGATCTTAGTCGATTTGGACAATGTCAGTATTACAGCTATGAGATCATTTAGTAGCGATGAAGATTATAAAAAATACCTTAGATTCAGAGATTATGCCGTAAAAGTATATCCATATGCCAAAGAGGCCATAAGAATCTTCAGAGAGTTGGAATATGCTTCAAAGAATATGTCCAAGCGTGAAAGGAAGAAAAAAATCAAGGAATTGGACGAACAACTCTCTAAGGAGTTTGAAGAGCCATTGAAAAACTTAACAAAATTACAAGGAAAGATCATGATAAAAATGATTGAAAAAGAGACAAAACAACCAATCTATAATCTCATTAAAGATGTTAAAGGTTCATTTTCCGCCTTCTATTGGAATCAGTTTTCAAAACTGTACAGTTATGAGTTGAAAGAAGGATATAACATAGGACAATACCCAATTTTAGATGCGGTATTGAATGATTTTGATGTTTCTTACAGAATAGAAAACGAAACATCACTTAAATATGTGAAAATTGACCGTAGTAAATTAAAATAACGTTCTGTGACTCCATTAAAGACAAGTTGGCAAGCACCATCTAATATCGCAATCATCAAATATTGGGGAAAATATGGTAATCAGCTTCCTAGAAATGCTTCGCTAAGTTTTACTTTAGAAAATGCAAAAACAATCACAACTCTCACTGGAGAAGAAAAGTATGCAAGTACAAATATAGATCTTGTTTTTCTATTAGATAAGGTAGAGAATCAAAAATTTGGTCAGCGTATATCCAAATGGTTTGAAACATTGCTCCCTTACTTCCCATTCTTGAAAGAATTTAAGTGGGTCATAGAGTCTTCCAACACTTTTCCTCATTCAAGTGGTATCGCTTCATCTGCTTCAGGAATGGCTGCATTAGCATTGTGTTTGTGTGATATAGCATCCCATTTTAAAAGTAGATCCTTAGAAACACTCACATTTGACCAAAAGGCATCTTTCATTGCAAGATTGGGTAGTGGAAGCGCTTCCAGATCTATAATTCCATTTTTGTCTGTTTGGGGTAAGCATTCAGAAGTGTTGTCATCAAGTGATGAATATGCTGTAAACATTGATATTCCATCGGTGGTTCGAACCTATAGAGATACGATTCTTATAGTTAGCCCTGATGAGAAAAGCGTTTCATCAAGCGTAGGCCACGGACTCATGGATTTAAACCCATTTTCCACTGCTAGGTATGTGCAAGCTAATACAAATTTAACATTACTTTTAGATACGTTGTCACAAGAAGACGTACATGGATTTGGTAAAATTGCAGAATCTGAAGCATTGACTTTACATGCATTAATGATGTGTTCTGACCCTTCATTTATATTAATGAAACCACAAACACTTAAAATTATTGAAAAGATTAGATTGTTTAGGAATGAGACAAACCTACCTGTTTATTTTACTTTAGATGCCGGACCAAATATTCACGTGTTATATCCTCAAACTGTAGAACCTGAAGTCCTGCCCTTTATAAAAAGTGAATTATTATCATCGTGCCATGATGGAAAAATCCTTTATGATAAGGTAGGAAAAGGGCCAGAAAAGTTGAGTTAATATAGGATTAACACAAATTTTACATTCTATGAATTCTTTGATTCAGAAAACCGTCATTCATTATAAATGTAATTTAATTTTTCAATAATGCTATTTATTTTCAAAGTATTATATATGTAGAAATATTTGAAATTAGCTTAAAATTGTTTACTTTCTTTTTACTATGAAAATTATAAAATTCAGAATGCGTTATGATTCAATAGATTATTAAAAAAAATATTCTACTAAGTTACACTAGATTTGAAAATATTTTTACCTTTGCAACTCTTTTTTGGGAAGGTGCCAAAATTGAAGATAAATAAGACCAAATTTTTAAATAAAATATTATATGCCTACTATTAATCAGTTAGTAAGAAAAGGTAGAGAACAAGTTGTAATTAAGAGTAAATCGCGTGCCCTAGATTCTTGCCCTCAAAAAAGAGGAGTTTGTACGAGAGTATACACAACCACTCCGAAGAAACCGAATTCAGCTTTGCGTAAAGTTGCCAAAGTTCGTATGACAAACGGTATCGAAGTAATTTGTTATATTCCAGGAGAAGGACACAACTTACAAGAACACTCTATAGTACTTGTAGCAGGTGGTAGGGTAAAAGACTTACCTGGAGTACGTTATTCTATAGTACGTGGTGCATTGGACACTGCAGGAGTAACAAAGAGACTTCAGAGTAGATCTAAATATGGTACAAAAGCACCTAAGAAGTAAAATCAGTTTCTGATCATAAAATAATGTAAATCGTAAGATGAGAAAAAGAAAACCAAAAAAGCGTTTTATAGCTCCGGATCCAAGATATAATGATCCAATGGTGACTCAGTTTGTGAATAATATGATGTGGGAAGGTAAAAAAAGTACTTCCTATAATATTTTCTATGATGCCATGGACAAAATAGAAAGCCGCGCAGGTGAAAACGCATATGAAATCTGGAAAAAAGCACTAGAAAATGCAATGCCTGCTGTTGAAGTGCGTAGTAAAAGGATCGGTGGTGCGACTTTTCAAATACCTACAGAGATTCGTCCATCAAGAAGATTATCCATTGGAATGAAATGGTTGATTAGATTTTCTAGAGCGAGAAGCGGAAAAGGTATGGCAGAAAAACTTTCTGCTGAAATTTTAGCTGCAAGCAAAGGTGAAGGTGCTTCAGTAAAAAGACGTGAAGATACTCATAGAATGGCAGAAGCCAATAGAGCATTCGCACACTTCAAAGCATAATTTTAAAGAATCATTTTTTGTATCAGCAACTAGTTTTATCATGTCAAAAGATTTAAAATTTACTAGAAATATTGGTATCGCTGCCCACATCGATGCAGGTAAGACCACTACCACAGAAAGGATCTTATTCTATACCGGAAAAAATCATAAAATTGGTGAGGTACATGATGGTGCTTCCACAATGGACTGGATGGAACAAGAAGCTGAAAGAGGTATCACTATCACCTCAGCAGCTACCACTTGTACGTGGAATTATCCTACCACTCAGGGTAAAAATAACGATGATACCAAGTCTTTTCAGTTTAATATAATAGACACTCCTGGACACGTTGACTTTACGGTAGAAGTAAATAGATCATTGCGTGTTTTGGATGGTTTAGTTTTCCTTTTTAGCGCAGTTGTTGGTGTGGAGCCTCAATCAGAAACCAATTGGCGTCTTGCCGAAAGATACCGTGTACCAAGTATAGCATTTGTTAACAAAATGGATAGAAGTGGTGCCGATTTCTTTATGGTAGTAAGAGACATCAAAGAAAAATTGGGTGCAAACGCTATTCCTTTGCAAGTTCCGATTGGAGCAGAAGAAAAATTCAAAGGTGTTGTCGATTTAATTACCAATGAAGCAATGGTTTGGAATGAGGATGATTTCGGCGCATCATATAAAGTAGTCGAAATTCCAGAAGATATAAAGGATGCGGTTACAGAATATAGAGCAAAATTGATCGAAGCGGTAGCTGAATATGATGATCACTTAATGGAGAAATTCTTTGAAGATCCAGATTCTATCACACAACCAGAAATTATAGCAGCTGTAAGAAAAGCTGTTATTGATCTAGCATTCACTCCTGTGATGTGTGGATCTGCATTCAAAAATAAAGGTGTTCAAGCGGTTTTGGACGCAGTATGTGCATTTTTACCAAGCCCAGTAGATACTGAAGGGATATCAGGTATTAATCCTAAAACTGATCTAGAAGAAACGAGAAAACCATCAGTATCTGAACCTTTTGCAGCATTAGCATTTAAGATAGCCACTGATCCTTACGTAGGAAGACTAGCATTTATGCGCGTGTATTCTGGTGCATTGGATGCTGGATCGTATGTGTTAAATACAAGATCAGGAAATAAAGAAAGAATTTCGAGATTATATCAAATGCATGCCAATAAGCAAAATGCAATTGAAAGAGTTGAAGCAGGTGATATTGCTGCTGGGGTTGGATTCAAAGACCTACGAACTGGTGATACACTTTGTGACGAAAACCATCCAATTGTATTGGAATCTATGGTATTTCCTGATCCAGTGATAGGTTTAGCTATTGAACCAAAAACCCAAAAAGATTTGGATAAATTGGGTATGGCATTAGCAAAACTTTCTGAAGAAGATCCGACTTTCCGTGTAAGATATGATGAAGAGACCAATCAGACGGTCATCAGCGGAATGGGTGAGCTTCACTTAGAGATTATCGTTGATCGACTTAGAAGAGAATTTAAAGTTGAAGTAAATGAAGGTGCTCCTCAAGTAAATTATAAAGAAGCATTGACAGCTAGCGTGGAACACACAGAAAGATTGAAGAAGCAATCAGGTGGTTCCGGTTTATTTGCTCAGATGTCATTTGAGTTAGGACCTGCTGACGAAAGTTTCCTTAACTCCGAAGATTTCAAATCAGGAAAACTAAAATTGCAGTTTGTCAATGATATTTTTGGAGGTTCAGTGCCTAAAGAATATTTTGCATCAATCATCAAGGGATTTACATCTATGATGGACAATGGTATCCTAGCAGGGTACAACATCGATAGTATGAGAGTTCGATTATATGATGGTCAAACACACGCCGTTGACTCAAAACCATTAGCATTCGAATTGTGTGCTAAAGAAGGTTTTAAGGAAGCTGCTAGAAAATGTAGTCCTGTATTATTAGAGCCTATCATGAAATTGGAAGTAGTTTCTCCTGATGAATATGTAGGTTCAGTGATAGGTGATTTGAATAGAAGAAGAGGACTTCCAAAAGGCCAAGAGCCACGAACAGGAGGAGCTGTCTCTATTTCAGCAGAGGTTCCATTGGCAGAAATGTTTGGATATGTTACTCAGCTGAGAACAATCACATCTGGAAGGGCAAGTAGCACAATGGAATTTAGTCATTATGCTCCAGCTCCAAAGAACATTGCGGAGGCAGTAATTGAAAAAGCAAAAGGAAGTTCTAAATAAAAGAATTTAAAAAAATAATTATAAAAATAATAGGTCGTAAAGAAAATTGAATTATCTTTGCGGCCTCTTTAAAAAATAGAGTATTTTAAAATCAGGTTATGAATCAGAAAATAAGGATAAAACTCCGTTCTTACGATCATAATTTAGTGGATAAAAGCACTGAAAAGATTGTAAAAACGGTTAAAAGCAGCGGTGCTGTTGTATCTGGTCCGATTCCGCTGCCGACAGAGAAAGAAGTGTTTACAGTGTTGCGTTCTCCACACGTAAATAAAAAATCTCGTGAGCAGTTTCAATTAAGGACCCACAAACGCATCATTGAGATATTCACACCTACTCAAAAGACAGTAGACGCTCTTTCGAAGTTGGAACTACCTAGTGGGGTAGATATTCAAGTGAAGCTCACCTAAACCGCTTACTTAATTTTTATTGATTTCTGAATGTCAAAACCTACCATCGCATGATGAGTAGGTATAATATAAATTTTAATCATGAACGGATTAATTGGTAAAAAGATTGGAATGACCAGTATTTTCGACGAGAAAGGTCGAAGCATCGGTGTCACTGTCATTGAGGCAGTTCCAAATGTTGTGACCCAAGTCAAAGCTAAGGAAACCGATGGATATGATGCTTTACAATTAGCCTTAGGTGAGGCTAAGGAAAAAAATACGTCAAATGCTTTAATGGGACACTTTAAGAATGCGTCTACAACACCGAAAAGAAAGGTTGTTGAGTTTCGCAGTCATCCTCTTGATAAAAAGATTGGGGATGAAATTTCTATTGTGGAAGTTTTTGCTGAAGGCGATAAAGTCAGTGCGGTCGGTACTTCAAAAGGTAAAGGTTTTCAAGGTGTTGTAAAAAGACACAACTTTAGTGGAGTAGGTCAATCTACACATGGACAGCATAACAGATTAAGAGCACCGGGTTCAGTTGGAGCTTCAGCTTGGCCATCAAGAGTTTTCAAAGGATTGAGAATGGCTGGCCAGATGGGGAATGAGCGCGTAAAGACAAAAAATTTGAAAATTGTGAAACTTTTACCTGAGAAGAACTTGATCCTTATTCAAGGTTCTGTTCCAGGTCATAAAGGTTCCTTTGTAATCATTGAAAAATAGGATGACGATGAGATTGGATGTTTTAAATAAAGATGGTCAGTCTACCGGAAGATCGGTAGAGCTTCTTGCAGATATTTTTGGCATAGAACCAAATGCTCACGCCGTTTATTTGGCTGTAAAGCAATTTAATGCAGCTCAAAGGCAAGGTACCCATAAAGCAAAAGAGAGAAATGAAATTGCACGTACTACCAAAAAGTTGAAGAGACAGAAAGGTACGGGTACGGCGAGAGCAGGATCAATGAAATCACCTGTTTTTAGAGGTGGTGGACGAGTTTTTGGACCAAAGCCTAGAGATTACTCTTTTAGGTTGAATAAAAAAGTGAAGGAGTTAGCTAGAAATTCTGCTTACTCTGATAAAGCCACAAACAATCAAATCATTGTTGTTGAGGATTTTCAATTGGATAACCCAAATACAAAGTCATTTGTGAAAGTGTTGAATAATTTGAAAGTAGAAGGAAAATCACTTCTCCTCACCAAAGAATTGAATAAAAATGTGTATTTGTCTTCTAGAAATTTACCAAAGTCAAGCGTAATGGCTGCAAAAGATGCAAATACATATGCTATTCTGTATGCAGATGTTTTAGTATTGACAGAAGGCGCAGTAACTGATTTATGTTCAAGTTATAACAATCAATAAGTAGGAACATGGCAAAGCAAGTAATATATAAACCAGTCGTTTCAGAGAAATCTGAAAAGATGTCATCTAAGAGTAATGTGTATACATTCATCGTAAATAAGGATGCAAATAAATTAGAGATCAAGAAAGCCATTGAAGACATGTTTACAACAAATGTTGTTGCAGTAAATACTTCTATCATGCCTTCTACTCCAAAGTCACGAAATACAAAAAGTGGTGTAGTAAGAGGTAGAATAAGTGCTTTCAAGAAAGCTTTTGTGACCTTAGCAGATGGCGAAGAAATTGATATTTTTGGAGCAGTAGAAGAGTAATCTTTTCTTAAAAAAGAAGAACAATGGCAATTAAAAAATTCAATCCAATCACTCCAGGCCTTAGACAAAAGGTAAATGTAGATTATTCTGTAATCACTACTAATAAGCCTGAAAAAAGTCTTACAAAAGGTAAGGATAAATCTGGAGGTAGAAACCATGTGGGTAAGATGACAATGCGCCAAATTGGCGGTGGTCATAAAGCCAAATATAGAATTGTAGATTTCAAAAGAGATAAAGAGGATATTCCTGCGAAAGTATCAACAATTGAATACGATCCTAATAGAACTGCTTTTATTGCATTGGTAGTATATGCTGATGGAGAAAAAAGATACATCATTGCACCAGATAAATTAAAAGTGGGTGATAGTATAATGTCAGGGAAAAGTGCAACTCCAGAAAATGGAAATGCATTGTACTTCTCTCAAATTCCATTGGGAGCTGACATACATTCAATCGAAATGGTTCCTGGCAGAGGGGCTGCATTGGCAAGAAGTGCTGGAACCTATGCTACTATGGTAGGTAGAGAAGGTAAATATGCTATTATTAAGCTCCCTTCTGGTGAAGTTAGAAGAATACTAATCACTTGCAAGGCAGTTATGGGTAGAGTTTCCAATCCTGATAATTCTTTGGTTGTTTTAGGAAAGGCGGGTAAGACAAGATGGCTTGGAAAGAGATCGAGAGTAAGAGGGGTGGCGATGAACCCTGTAGATCACCCAATGGGTGGTGGGGAAGGTAGAGCTTCAGGTGGACACCCTACATCAAGAACTGGTATTATGGCTAAAGGTCAAAAAACCAGAAGTGTGCATAAAGCATCATCAAAATTGATAATCTCTAAACGTAAGAAATAATTAACACATGGCTAGATCGATAAAGAAAGGACCTTATATTCATCATAAATTACTTGAAAAAGTATTGAAGAATAGCGAGAGTAGTAGAAAAGCAGTCATTAAAACATGGTCTAGAGCTTCTATGATCATACCTGACATGATTGGTCAAACTATTGCGGTTCACAACGGTAAGACATTTATTCCTGTATTTGTTACGGAGAATATGGTAGGGCATAAGTTAGGTGAATTTAGTCCAACTAGAACATTCAAAGGTCACAGTGGTAATAAGAAATAATTTATAAGAAATTTTTTTAATAAATAGAACATGGAAGCACTTGCGAAATTGAGAAATTGTCCGATGTCAGCCAGAAAAATGAGACTGGTTGTGGATAATATCAGAGGTAAGTCAGTTGATGATGCGCTTAATATATTGAAATATACAAATAAGGAAGGTGCAATTTGGCTTGAAAAAGTAGTTTTATCTGCAATTTCAAACTGGTCTGTAAAAACTGAAATTGAAGATCCTGAAGATTATAAATTGTTTATCAAAACAGCATTTGTTGACGATGGTCCTTCATTAAAAAGATTTAGACCGGCACCACATGGTAGAGCACATAGAATACGCAAGCGTATGAATCATGTTACAATTATTGTAGAGAATAAAGTTGATATTAATTAAAGAATAAATAAAAATCCATTCATGGGTCAGAAGACAAATCCAATTGGTAATAGACTAGGGATCATCAAAGGGTGGGATTCTAGCTGGTTTGGCGGTAAAGAATTCGGACAAAAAGTGGTAGAAGATGAGCAAATCAGAGTTTACCTAAACGCAAGAATACAAAAGGGCGGTATTGCCAAAATTGTTATTGAGCGTACTTTAAAAAGAATAACTGTTACGATTCATACATCAAGACCAGGGATTATCATAGGTAAAGGTGGTCAGGAAGTGGATAGAATCAAAGAAGAGTTGAAAAAACTCACAAGAAAAGATGTTCAAATTAATATTATTGAGATTAGAAAGCCTGAACTAGATGCTGCAATCGTGGGTGAAACCATAGCAAAGCAAATTGAGTCCAGGATCAATTATAAAAGAGCGATCAAACTATCAATGCAAAGTGCAATGAGATCTGGTGCTGAAGGAATCAAAGTCAGAATCAGCGGTAGATTGAATGGGGCAGAGATGGCTCGGTCAGAAGAGTTTAAGGAAGGCAGAACACCTTTACACACATTTAGAGCTGATATTGATTATTCAATTAAAGAAGCACTTACTGTGTATGGGAAGATTGGAATAAAGACATGGATTTGTAAAGGTGAAGTTCTTGAAAAAAGAGATTTATCACCAAATATTGGAGTAGGAAAAGTCAACAACGATTCCCAGTCAAGGGATAACAGAAGATCTGATGATCGTGACAGAGGCGGCAGAAGATCTGATGACAGACAAGGTGATAGAAGAGGCGGTAGAAATGACAGAAGAAGTGGTGGCGACAGAAATAAAAAAAGATAATTTATTTAGATAATTATTATTACCTTTGCGGCTCTTTTCAAAAAAGGTAGGATAAAAATATAAGGAGTATGTTACAGCCTAAAAGAACAAGATATAGAAAGCAACATAAAATGAACCCGAAGGGTATTGCTGTCAAAGGTAGTACTATTTCATTTGGTTCCTTCGCCTTGAAGTCAATGGAGATCGGGAGAATTACCAATAGACAATTGGAATCTGCAAGGATTGCAATGACAAGGTACATGAAAAGAGAAGGAAAAGTGTGGATTCGTATCTTTCCGGATAAACCGATCACGAAGAAACCTCAAGAGGTGCGTATGGGTAAAGGAAAAGGTGCTTTGGATCATTGGGTAGCTGTAGTAAAACCAGGAAGGATCATGTTTGAACTTGATGGTGTACCTACAGAGATAGCAGTAGAAGCATTACGACTTGCCGCTCAAAAGCTGCCAGTGATGACAAAAACAGTAATTAGATCTGATTATAGCGAGTAAATATAAAGACATGGCATCAAAAAGATATTTAGAGCTTCAAGGTTTAGATAGCGACACAATAAAGGCTGAAGCATCTCAAGCAAGGGTGGATATTCACCGCATGAAGTTTGATCATGATTTTAAGGGTTTGGAGAATCCAAACGAGATCAAATTACTAAAAAAAGAGAGAGCAAGATTATTGACTGAGCTTCGCTCACGCGAGATCAAGGAAATGGATGCAAATGCTATTGCTAAGAGAAGCAAGAAAAGATTTAGAAGAATTAATAAATAAGATCCTTATGACGGGTTCAACATTAAATAAAATTAGAACAGGTGTAGTAGAAAGTGTGAAGATGGATAAAACCATAACAGTGCTTATCGAAAGAAAAATTAAACACCCAATCTACGGAAAGTTTGTAAAAAAGTCTAAGAAGTTCTTTGTCCATGACGAGAAGAATGAATGCGGCGAAGGTGATACAGTTAAAATAACTGAATGTAGGCCTTTGAGCAAAAACAAAAGCTGGAGACTTGTTGAAATTGTTGAAAGGGCAAAATAATATTTTAAAGAAGTAAAATAAAGTATCATGATCCAACAAGAGTCAAGATTAAGGGTAGCTGACAATACTGGTGCGAAAGAAGTACTTTGTATCAGAGTATTGGGCGGAACTAGACGAAGATATGCTTCAGTTGGTGACACTATAGTAGTTGCAGTAAAATCTTCAAGTCCAACAGGTATCAAAAAAGGTACAGTAACCAAGGCAGTAATCGTAAGAACAGCTAAGGAGATTAGAAGAAAGGACGGATCTTATATTAGATTTGATGATAATGCGGTAGTGTTGCTGAATAATGCAGGTGAACCTAGAGGATCTAGGATTTTTGGACCTGTGGCGAGAGAATTGAGGGATCGTGATTTTATGAGAATTGTGTCATTGGCACCTGAAGTGCTATAATAATAAACATACAAAGTTATGTCAAGTAAGAGATTTGCCCCAAAGTTGCATATTAAAAAAGGAGATACTGTTATGGTTATCTCAGGAGCTTCTAAAGGTACAAAAGGAGAGGTACTTCTCGTTATTCCAGATAAGAACCGTGCAATTGTCGCTGGTGTTAATATAGTTAAAAAGCATATTAAAGCACAAAATGACAATCCTGGCGGTATTAATGAAATGGAAGCACCCATTCATATTTCAAACCTCATGCTGGTAGATCCTAAAAATGGAACTCCTACTAGAGTCGGACGTAAAGTTGTCGATGGTAAAAGTGTGAGATATTCTAAAAAATCAGGTGAAATTATCAAGTGATGAGTTACATTCCACGATTAAAAGTAAAGTATAATTCAGAGATTGTTTCCAAATTAGAGGAGCAATTTCAATATAAGACAGTAATGCAAGTACCAAGACTTGTTAAAATTGTTGTGAATCAAGGTGTTGGGGCAGCTACCCAAGATAAGAAGTTGGTGGATAATGCTGTCAATGAAATGACAACCATCACAGGTCAGAAAGCCGTAGCAACGATAGCAAGCAAATCTGTATCAAACTTTAAACTTAGAGAGTTTATGCCTATTGGAGCTAAGGTAACACTTAGAGATAGGAAAATGTACGAATTTTTAGATAGGCTTATTACTGTAGCGTTGCCTAGAGTGCGCGACTTCAAAGGTATCAATGACAAGAGTTTTGATGGCAGAGGAAATTATACTTTGGGTATAAAAGAACAAATTATTTTTCCTGAAATCGATATTGATAAAGTAAACCGAATTTCTGGTATGGATATTACGTTCGTTACAACAGCCAACACTGATGCAGAAGCATTCGCTTTACTTAAAGAATTGGGTTTACCATTTAAAAATCAAAAGAATTAAATCATGGCAAGGAAATCTATCATTGCAAGAGAGATAAAAAGGGAGCGATTAGTAGCTAAATATGCTGATCTTCGCAAGAAATTGAAGGAGGAAGGTGATTATGAAGCACTAGATAAATTGCCAAAAAATAGTGCCAGAGTGAGATTGCATAATCGTTGTAAACTTACGGGAAGACCTAAAGGTTACATGAGAAGATTTGGAATCAACAGGGTTACGTTCCGAAAAATGGCAAACGAAGGACTAATTCCAGGTGTAACAAAGGCCAGTTGGTAATTTTTATAAATAAAAGTGTGATAATATCATGATAGTTACAGATCCAATAGCAGATTACTTGACGAGAATCCGAAATGCACAGCAAGCAGGTCACAAAGTTGTAGAGATTCCTTCTTCTAGAATAAAAAAGGCAATAACTGAGATTCTTTATGATCAAGGTTACATCCTAAAGTATAAATTTGATGATGAAGCTGGCAAACAAGGTGTTATTAGTATTGCTATTAAATACGAACCACTAACTAAAAGACCAGTTATCAGAGAGTTAGGGAGAATTTCGAGACCAGGATTAAGACAGTATTCTGGATCTAAGGATTTGCCAAAAGTGATTAATGGATTGGGAATTGCTATTATTTCTACTTCAAAAGGAGTAATGACTGATAAGCAAGCGAGAAAGGAAAATTTAGGTGGCGAAGTCATTTGTTACGTATATTAATAAATATTCAGAGGTATGTCAAGAATAGGTAAATCAATCATAACAGTCCCTAGCGGCGTTAGTATCGACGTGTCAAAAGGCAATGTCGTAACTGTGAAAGGTGCAAAAGGTACACTAAAAGAGCAAGTTAATCCTGATTTGAATATAAAAATAGAGGATGGTGAACTTTCTTTGAATCGACCTACTGATCAAAAGAGGCATAGAGAAGCTCATGGCTTATATAGAGCTTTGATTAATAATATGGTTGTAGGTGTATCAGATGGTTTTACTAAAGAACTTGAACTGGTGGGTGTGGGTTATAGAGTATCAAATACTGGCAACTTACTTGAGTTGATAGTAGGTTATTCTCACCCTATTCATTTTATGCTTCCCGAAGAAGTGAAACTTTCTACAAAAATGGAGAAAGGTGAAAACCCAAAAATTTTAATTGAAAGTTTTGACAAACAATTACTTGGGCAGGTAGCTGCTAAAATCAAATCTTATAGAAAATCTGAACCATATAAAGGTAAAGGTATTAAGTTTGTTGGGGAAGAAATCAGAAGAAAGGCAGGTAAAACATCAGGTAAAAAATAATTGAAATCCTTATAGTCATGGATAGTAAGTCATATAATAGAAAAAGAATTAAGTATCGTATTAGAAAGAAGGTGAGCGGTTCCGCTACTAAACCTAGACTTTCAGTATATAGAAGTAATAAAGATATTTATTGTCAACTGATAGATGATGTCAATGGTGTGACATTGGCTTCTGCATCATCAAGACACAATAATGTCACTGGTCAAAAAGTAAATCAGGCTTCGAATGTAGGAAAAGCAATAGCTGAGAAAGCCAAAGCCTTGAATATAGATAGTATCGTTTTCGATAGGGGAGGATATCTTTATCATGGTAGAGTGAAGTCATTAGCTGATGGCGCAAGAGAAGGTGGTTTAAAATTCTAAAAACAAAAAATTTATGGCAGCACCATTAAAAGTTAGTCAAACCGAATCAGAATTTAAAGAAAAGCTTGTTAATATTTCTAGGGTAGCAAAAGTTACAAAAGGAGGTAGAACTTTTAGTTTTTCTGCTTTAGTAGTGGTCGGTGACGGAAAGGGCACAGTAGGACATGGTATGGGTAAAGCACTTGATGTCTCAGAATCTATCCAAAAGGCAGTCCAAGATGCGAAGAAAAACCTTATTCATGTTCCATTGCATCATACTACTATTCCTCATTTACAAAAAGGAAAGTACGGAGCAGGAAAGGTGTTGCTTAAACCTGCAGCAGATGGTACAGGTGTTATTGCTGGTGGTGCTATGAGAGCAGTACTCGAAATGGCTGGAATTCATAATGTATTGGCAAAATCTCAAGGATCTTCAAATCCACATAATGTTGTGAAAGCGACAATGGATGCTTTGTCAAAATTGAGAATTGCACCCATGATTGCTAAGCATAGAAACATTGATTTAAATAAAGTTTACGAAGGATAATCGTATTATAAAGTTGCACTTATGGCAAATATTAAAATCACTCAAGTAAGGTCAGTAATAGACAGACCAAAGAGACAAAAAGACACAATTAAAGCACTTGGTATCAAGAAGCTTAATGGTAGTGTCGTGAAGGAAGTAAACCCACAAATCATGGGTATGATAGCAAAAGTGGCGCATCTAGTTGTCACTGAAGAGTGCTAATATTTTAATCGTCAAAACAAATTTAAAGATGAAATTGCATAATCTTACACCTGCAAAAGGTTCAGTTAAAGCCGAAAAAGGAAGATTAGGAAGAGGTGAAGGTTCAGGATCAGGTGGTACTGCTTCTAAAGGTCATAAAGGTGCAAAAGCACGTACAGGTTATAAAAGTAAACGAGCTTTTGAAGGTGGTCAGATGCCTATTCAGATGAGATTGCCTAAACGTGGCTTTAAAAATATCAATAGAATAGAATATACAGCTATTAATGTATCGCGTCTTCAGGAAATTCATGACAATTTTGGATTGACAGAAATTAACAAAGTAGCTTTGTATAATGAGGGTATTATAAATAGAGGCGAGAAAATTAAAATATTGGGTAATGGGGAGTTGACAGTAGCATTGGTTGTAGAAGCTGATGCATACTCAACCAGTGCTAGAACCAAAATTGAAGCAGTCGGTGGACGTATTGCTGAAAACAATAAATAATAATGAAGAAGTTTATAGAGACCATAAAAAATATTTGGAGCATTAAAGAATTAAGAGACAAAATTCTCTTTACTCTAATGATCATTGCCATCTTTAGATTAGGTTCATTCATAGTACTTCCTGGTGTCAATCCAAGTGCTCTTGCCGATGCAGCTAGTAATAGGTCTGGCAATGACTTGTTACAATTGATTAATACATTTACAGGTGGTGCTTTCAATCAGGGCTCTATTTTAGCTTTAGGTATCATGCCTTATATTACAGCATCAATTATTGTCCAATTGTTGGGGTTCGCTGTACCGTATTTTCAAAGATTACAACAGAAAGAAGGTGAATCAGGACGAAAAAGAATAAATCAAATTACTAGGTTTCTAACATTATTAATTACGCTTGTTCAAGGTAGTGCTTATCTATTACTCTTGAAATCAACGCCAAATGCAATTGATTCATCTTTGAATCCATCAATATTTTGGGTAAGTGGGATGATCATTTTGGCATCAGGAACTTTGTTTTCTATGTGGCTGGGTGAAAAAATAACAGATCGCGGAATAGGAAATGGTATATCATTATTGATCATGGTGGGAATCATAGCACGTCTACCGAGTTCATTTGTATCTGAAATCTTAACTCAAGCAGGTAATAACCGTTGGATTCCATTAATAATTGAATTTTTGTTTTTTGGACTTATTGTTGTTGGGACGATATTGGTATTACAAGGTATCCGAAAAATTCCAATTCAATCTGCAAAAAGAATGGTGGGTAGATCTAATGTTTCAAGTGCACCAGTTGTAAACGATTTTATTAATCTTAAATTGAGTGCAGCAGGAGTAATGCCTATCATTTTCGCTCAAGCAATAATGTTCTTACCGTTGCAGGCAGCGCAATATTTTTCTGGTAAAGCGGGTGTACAGTCTGACGTATTGTTAAGCTTGAATGATTGGAAGTCACTTCCATATAATATATTGTTCTTTATTTTAATCATAGTATTTACCTATGTGTACACAGCTTTGATTGTGAATCCACAACAATATTCTGAGTACTTAAAAAGAATGAATGCATTTATACCTGGAATCAAACCGGGTCAAGATACTCAAGATTATATTGATACATTGACCACAAGAGTGACACTACCGGGTTCAATCTTTATAGGTATTATTGCAATCCTTCCTGCCATAGTTGCATTCATAGGTGTAAATGACAGTTTTGCGCTATTCTTTGGTGGTACTTCATTGCTTATCTTAGTGGGTGTCGTATTAGATACTTTACAGCAAGTTGAAAGTTACTTGTTGATGCGCAAATATGATGGATTAGTGAAATCAGGTAGAATTCAAGGACGATCCACACAAGGTATTACCATTGGTGCAGGAATGTAATTCTGATTTCTGAATGATATATTTTAAGACAAATGAGGAAATAGAACTCATGCGTCAAAGTAACCTTTTAGTGAGTAAGACTTTGGCACATGTAGGTAAACTCTTAAAAGTAGGAGTGACCGCAAAAGAAATTGACAAGTCAGCTGAATCATTTATTCGTGACCATGGTGGAGTACCTGGGTTCAAAGGGTACAGAGGTTTTCCTAATACATTGTGTATGTCATCAAATGACAGAGTAGTGCATGGTATACCAGATGACAGACCATTTGATGAAGATGATATTGTATCAGTAGATTGTGGAGTAATTTTGAACAGTTTTTATGGCGATGCCGCATATACTTTTGCATTTAATAAGACAAGACAAGAGGTAAGAACTTTATTAGGTGTAACTTATGCTAGTTTATACAAAGGTATTGAAAATGCTAGAGTTGGTAATAGGATAGGTGACATAAGCAATGCAATTCAACAACACTGCGAGAAATTTCATGGTTACGGTGTAGTTAGAGAATTGGTGGGTCACGGTGTAGGTAGAAATCTACATGAAGAACCAGATGTTCCAAATTTTGGATTGAGAGGGAAAGGAGTTTTACTCAAAGAAGGTATGGTACTTGCAATTGAACCAATGGTAAATTTGGGTACTAAAGCTGTAAAACAATTGAATGATGGATGGACAATCGTGACAAAAGATAATTTACCATCCGCTCATTTCGAACACAGCGTAGCGATTACATCTTCAGGACCTGATATTTTGTCTAATCATGACATTATTGAGGAAGAAATAAAAAAAAATGAAGATTTAGTAATAATTTCAAGGATTTTTTAGATATTTGCGCTCCAATTTTAAAAATGGCCAAAGAAGACCTTATAAAACTCGACGGTATAATTGAAGAATCACTTTCAAATGCGATGTTTCGTGTAAGATTAGAAAGTGGACACCTTATTACCGCTACTATTTCTGGTAAGATGCGGATGAATTATATACGGATTTTACCAGGTGATAAAGTAGCTGTTGAGATGTCACCGTATGACTTAACAAGAGGGCGAATTAATTATAGATATAAGTAGTCAAATTTTATAGAGATGAAAGTTCAAGCATCAATAAAAAAGCGGTCAGTAGATTGCAAAATCGTAAGAAGAAACGGGAAACTTTATATTATTAATAAAAAGAATCCCAAATTTAAACAAAGACAAGGATAATAAATTTTAGTTATGGCACGTATTGCTGGTGTAGATTTACCAAGAAATAAGAGAGGTGTTATAGGTTTGACATATATTTATGGTATAGGGCCTTCTTTAGCTTCTAAAATTTTGGAAGCAGCTGGAATTTCTGAGCACACAAAAGTCCAAGACTGGACGGATGATAATGTGAAATTCATCTCTAAATATGTTCAGGATGAATTCAGAGTAGAAGGTGAGCTGAGAAGTGAAGTTCAACTTAGTATCAAACGTCTTATGGACATAGCTTGCTACAGAGGGTTAAGACATAGAAAAGGTTTGCCGGTAAGAGGTCAAAGTACAAAAAATAATGCTAGGACTAGAAAGGGTAAAAAGAAAACAGTAGCAAATAAAAAGAAAGTAACTAAATAATACCAATAATTTACAAGAGTTATGGCTAAAGGTAAAAAAGTCAGTAAAAAGCGTGTTGTCAAAGTTGAATCGGATGGTTTGGCTTTTATCCACGCTTCATTTAATAATATTATTATTTCTTTGACAAATAAAACAGGTCAGGTGATCTCATGGGGTTCTGCTGGAAAATCAGGTTTTAGAGGATCAAAAAAGAATACTCCTTATGCAGCTCAGATGGCGGCGACAAGTGCAGCTTCTGTGGCCCATGATGCAGGTATGCGTTCTGTGGAAGTTTATGTCAAAGGTCCAGGTGCAGGAAGAGAGTCAGCAATAAGAGCTATAGATTCTGCAGGAATTAAAGTGACAAAAATTAAGGATATGACGCCTGTACCACATAATGGATGTCGTCCTCCTAAAAAGAGAAGAGTTTAATCTTAAATTATAAGTAAGTAATGGCAAGATATACAGGCCCAACAACTAAAAAGGCAAGAGTATTTGGCGAACCAATCTTTGGTCCAGATAAAGCATTTGAAAAGAGAAAATATCCTCCAGGCCAACATGGTCTGATGAAAAGGCGTAAGCAAAAATCTGATTACGCAGTCCAGTTGAGTGAAAAGCAAAAAGCCAAATATACCTATGGTGTACTTGAGCGTCAGTTCAGAAGATTGTTTGAACATGCGGCTGCTAAATCTGGTGTAACAGGGGAAATTTTGTTACAATTACTTGAGTCTAGATTAGATAATGTTGTATATCGTATGGGGATTGCTAAGTCAAGAAGGGCAGCAAGACAGTTGGTTTCTCATAAGCATATTTTGGTTGATGGTATTTTGACCAATATTCCGTCTATGTTGTTGAAACCAGGTACTGTGGTTTCTGTTAGAAACAAATCACGGCATCATGATGTCATTTCTTCTAGTGTACATGCTAAAAGAGATAGAATTTACGGATGGATTGAATGGAATCCTGATAAAATGGAGGGAAGGTATTTGGCACATCCAGAAAGGGAAAAAATACCCGAAAATATCAACGAGCAGTTGATCGTGGAATTGTATTCCAAATAACAATATATTTGGCTGTCCTTGGGCAGCCTATCTTTTTATATTAATAGAAAATAATTTAGAATGAGTATTCTTAATTTTCAAAAACCTGATAAAATTCTTCTTCAAAAAGCAGATGATTTTGAAGGTGTTTTTGAGTTTAAACCTTTAGAACCCGGTTTTGGGCAAACCATTGGTAATTCTCTACGAAGAATACTTTTATCATCATTGGATGGTTTTGCCATATCTGCTGTGCGAATTGCGGGTGTGGATCATGAGTTTTCTACCATTAAAGGTGTTGTAGAAGATGTAGTGGACATGATTTTGAATCTAAAGCAAGTACGCCTTAAACCTGCAAAAGACATAGATCCTTCAGAAGAAGAGAAATTATACGTTTCTATTTCTGGAAAAAATACATTTACTGCAGGAGATATCGAGTCCACAACAAATATTTTCAGAGTGATGAACCCTGATCTTTATATTTGTACGCTCGAGCCTTCTGTTACTTTAGAGCTTGAATTGACAGTGACTAAAGGTAGGGGATATGTTGCTGCTGAAGAAAACTTGCCAAAAGATGCTCCAATCGGTGTTATCCCAGTAGATGCTATCTATACACCTATAAAGAAAGTAGCTTACAAAGTAGAAAATACTAGGGTTGGTCAAAGAACGGATTATGAGAAATTGACCATTGATCTTAAGACTGATGGTACTATCCACCCAGAAGATGCATTGAAAGAAGCATCTCGTATTCTTATTCAACATTTAATGTTGATTACAGATGAGAATATCACTTTCAATGACTCTACCTCTAGAGAAGATAGCGTAGTAGATGAGCATATATTGCACATGAGAAAGTTGTTAAAAACATCTCTTGAAGATCTTGACTTGTCAGTACGTGCATATAACTGCTTGAAAGCAGCAAAAATAAATTCACTTGGCGAAATGGTAAAATTCGATATGCATGAGCTATTGAAATTTAGAAATTTTGGTAAGAAATCTTTAGTAGAAATTGAAGAGTTGCTTCAGCAAAAAGGTCTTACATTCGGTATGGACTTATCTAAGTACAAATTAGACGAAGAATAAATCGTTTCGGCTCGTCATAGACGGATTTTTGAATAGTTTTTCATCATTCGTACAAAACGTTATTCTCGGAATTGCAAAGCCGATTGTCAAGAGGGGGTAATAGTGGTACAAAATAAGTAGTCATATGAGACACGGTAAAAAATTTAATCATTTAAGTAGGAAGAAAGGACACAGAGACAGTTTGTTGATGAACTTAGCAAATTCTTTGATCCTTCATAAACGTATCAATACCACTTTGGCAAAAGCCAAAGCATTGCGTATTTTTGTAGAGCCAATCCTTACCAAATCTAAGGATAATACTACACCATCTAGGAGAACAGTGTTCGCTGATCTACAGAACAAAGAAGTATTGAAAGAGCTTTTCGATACGGTAGCACCGAAAATTGCTGACAGACCTGGTGGTTATTGTAGAATTATCAAAACTGGTTTCAGAAAAGGTGATGGTGCTGAGACTGCGATGATAGAATTGGTTGACTTTAATGACATCATGAAAGCTAAAACTGGTACATCTAAATCTACTAGAAGAGGTAGAAGACGTGGTGGTAGTACTGCTAATGTTGCTGCACCAGCGGCTGTAGCGGCTGCACCTGCGGTAACTGACACAAATACTGAAACTTCTAGTGAAGAGGAATAATAGTGTAAAATAAAATATTGATAAAAAGGGTAGGCCAAAAGCTTACCCTTTTTTGTTTGAATATTTTTCTTCGATCCTTTTATAAATGCGTTCATTTAGCCACCATTTGATAGTAGCATATCCTGCAATTCCTGCTATAACCATTGTGATCATTTGCGTAAAGGCTCTAGGGCTAAGAAATACTTCTGTGACGGATTGGTTACTTAGACTCAAAACATTAACTATGATAAAAATCAAGAAACCAAATATTGCTCCATTTTCTAATCCATATCGCCATCTGCCTTTGGCTCTGACTTTGTCCCAATTTTCTTTAAATTTAGCATCATTGGCGTGCATGTGTTGTGTTTTATTTATAAATAATAACTCAAAGTTGATAAAAATGTTTGTTGTAAAGCTTTCGAGGTTTTTAGCTTTCACACAAAATCGTACCTTTGCTTTAAATTAATATGTACAGATGAGTGTTATCGAGCTAAAAGTGCCTACCATTGGCGAGTCTATTACAGAAGTGACATTATCTCAATGGTTAAAAAAAGATGGCGACATTGTCAAAAGGGACGAACCAATTTGTGAATTTGAATCCGATAAAGCCACGCTTGAGTTTCCTTGTGAGGCTGATGGAAAATTGACTTGGGTGGCCAAGGAAGGAGATGACCTGGCTATTGGTGCTGTGGTAGCAAGACTCGATACATCTTATGTTGCAGCCGATGCTAAACCAGTTGCAGACACAGATAAATCACCCAAAGTGCCGACAAATGATGACAAGGATTCGGTACAATCCATAGCTGTAATACCATCTAAGGAAGATTATGCTCAAGGTCATCCATCTCCAGCAGCTGCTAAGATTTTGAACGAAAAAGGTATACCGCCTGAAACTGTCCAAGGAAGTGGCAAAGATGGACGCATTACCAAAGCAGATGCAGAAGCCGCATCACCTTTAGAAATGAAGAAGGATGTGGTTACTCCTATATCCCCTAAGACAGGCGATACTCCGACATCAAAAAGCATTTTGCTAGGTGATAGGGGTGAGCGAGTTGTCAAGATGAGTAGGATGCGAAAAACTATTGCAGCACGACTAGTATCTGCTAAGAATAATACTGCTATGCTGACTACGTTTAACGAGGTAGATCTCACCGAAATAAATGCACTGAGAAAAAAATATCAGGATAAATTTGTTGATAAGTATGGCATCAAGCTAGGATATATGTCGCTTTTCGCAAAGGCTTGTGCAAATGTTTTACTAGAAATGCCCGATGTCAATGCTCAAATTGATGGTGATAATATCATCTATCATGATTATGTGGACATTTCTATTGCTATCTCTACACCTTCCGGTCTCGTAGTACCGCCTGTACATAATGTGGAGTCTTTAGGCTTTCATGATATAGAATTTAAGATAAAAGAACTTGCTGACAAAGCAAGGACAGGCAAACTTACCCTTGATGAGATGAAAGGTGGCACATTTACGATTACTAATGGTGGTATCTTTGGCTCATTACTGAGTACACCTATCATCAACGAACCGCAATCTGCTATTCTCGGTATGCATGCTATCAAAGACCGCCCTATAGTAGTAGATGGCCAGATTGTCATAAGACCTATGATGTACCTAGCTCTATCTTACGATCATAGGATCATAGACGGAAGCACATCTGTCACCTTCTTAGTAAAAGTCAAAGAACTACTAGAGGATCCGATGACGTTGATGATGGGGATTTAGATCGAGATATCTCTATACTATTTTACGGGGCAATAGGCCATTTTATTTTCTGGTAGTAGTAAGTATGATTACTCATGTTTAAATTTTACTATCTCGGTGAATAAGCCAATCCTATCGAATTTTCCATTATATTAAATTCTCATCAATGGAAATAAAATTCTATTCGTCCCCCTAATTGATTGGACTAAGATTAGTAATTTAACCAATTTATTTTATTTCTGATCCAATCTAAATTACAACCGACTTTACTAAAAGGTACTTGATATTCAAAATAAAATATTTGAAATAAAAATGTGCTTAAAATATAATAAGATATTAGATTATATTTATCTTTATCGATCAATTCGATTTAATAACCAATAAAAAGAAACAAATGAAACACTTTTTACTGCTTTTTTGGTTCGTTTTGAATGGATTATATGTATCTGCTCAAATTGAATCTATTTCTGGCAAAGTCACAGATGCTTATGGTGAGCCTGTGATAGGTGCCAATATCTGGGTCAAGGGAACTGACAACGGCGCCATTACTGATTTGGATGGAAATTATCTCATCAAGAACGTTGCATTGGACGCTGTTCTTGTATTTTCTTATGTGGGGATGGACACTAAGGAAGTTGTAACTGATGGACGGAATGTTGTGGATATCACAATGCAAGCCAACAATGTATTGAATGAAGTCGTGGTGACATCATTCGGCATAGCCAAAGATAAGAAAGTATTAGGTTATGGTTCGCAGAAGATATCAGGTGAAGATTTACGGCAATCCAACCAAGTAAATGTAGTCAATGGACTACAAGGCAGATTAGCCGGTGTGACAATCAATAGTTCAGGTGGTGCACCAGGAGCAGGAGCAAATATCAACATCAGGGGTATCAATTCTATTGGCAGTGGAAATAATAACCAACCACTTTTTGTTGTAGATGGTATTATCATCAATAATGCCACGAATGCTGGAAACCTACTACCATCGGCAGGCTCAAATGCTGTCAATAACAATGAACAGTTTATGAATTCTAATCGTGCTATAGATATCAATAATGATGATATAGAAAGTATCAATGTTTTAAAAGGCGCCGCAGCCACTGCATTATATGGTCAGCGGGCATCCAATGGTGCGATTATAATAAATACTAAAAAAGGTGGGAATGCAGGAATTAATTACGCTGTTTCATATGGTATTCAAAATGTGGATAAAGTGCCTGAATTGCAAGATACCTATTATCAAGGTTTGACAGGAATTCAACGAACAGCTCCCGCTACAATTTTTTGGCAATTTGGGCCTCCTGCATTGCCTGGAGATCCATTTGCGAATCATTTTAGGGACTTTTTTCGTACTGGAAATAGTATAAATCATTCACTATCATTCTCAGGAGGTGATCAGAAAACGCAATTTTATACTTCCGCTTCTTACTTTAAAAATGAAGGAATAGTACATAACTCTGATTTTGATAGGATTACCACAAAATTGTCAGCTAGTCATCAATTGACAAAAAAGCTAAATATAGGTGGTCAAATAAATTACATTAAATCAGATAGTAAAAGCCCACCATCGGGTGATAAATCCATCTATAGCGCATTGACTTATTGGTCGCCAAATTTTGATGTAAATGATTATCTGACTCCTTTAGGTACTGAAAAAGATTATTCGAATGGAACCATTGATCAGCCACGGTATGTTGCGGAGACATCACCATTGTTATCTGGAGTAAATCGTGTCTTTGGTGATTTGAACTTAAAATATACATTTAATTCTTGGTTAACTGCAAAGTATCAAATCACTGGTGATTATTATAATGATGAGCGCAATAGAGCCGTTGGCGCAGATCTAGATGCAGGCTCACAAGTGCGTGGATTTTTCGTAAATCAAAGTATCAATAACTCTGAGTTTAATTCCAATTTATTATTGATGTCAAACCATGACCTCACTAGTGATCTTAAGCTAAATGTCACTTTAGGTCATAATGTTATTGATCAATTATATACTTCCAAAGGTGTACGAGGTGAAGGCTTTGTGGCAAGCGGTTTCCCAAATATTACAAATACTTCCAACATTTTCTTCTTATCACCTGATGATATTCGTAAGAGGATTGTAGGTGTGTTAGGAGATATTAGATTTGATTATAAAGACTTTTTATATCTTAGTATCACGGGCAGGAATGACTGGTCATCGACCTTGCCAAAGGAGAATAGATCATTTTTCTATCCTTCAGTAAGTCTTTCTTACATACTTACCAATTCTCTTATAAAAGAAAATGATGTATTGAGTTATGCAAAACTGCGCGCTTCAATTGCTGAGGTAGGAAAGGATGCTTCTGCTTACCAAATAGGATCTTATTTTGGTGCAGTACCTGGATTTCCATTTGGATCTATTGGCGGTTTTAGAAGGGATTTGGATTTTGGTAATTTGAATCTTAAACCGGAAATAACCAAAGAAAGTGAAGTTGGAGTAGAAGCAAACTTTCTAAATAATTTGATCTCCTTGGAAGCTAATTATTTTGTAAGAAGTAGTAAAAATCAAATTTTAGCTGTAGGTATCAGTAATACTACCGGATTTTCACAATACACCACAAATGCTGGGGTGATAAAAAATCGAGGTGTTGAACTATTACTTGGTATAACCCCTTTAAGTGGAGCCTTGAGATGGGAAATAGATGTCAATTGGACTAAGATTAAAAATAAGGTAGAATCCATGCCAGAAAATCTAAAAGAAATCACATTTTATAATCAAGGTAGATCAGCATTAAGAATCGTAGAAGGTGGATCCATGGGTGATTTATATGGCTATGAATGGAAAAAGAATGAGAATGGCGAAGTTCTCATTGGTGCAAATGGACTTCCAACATTAGACCAATCTACCTATATTAAGGTAGGAAATGCCTTGCCTGATTGGATTGGTGGTATCAATAACACATTTAGATATAAAGGATTCAATTTCAATGTGTTATTTGAGATGCGACAAGGTGGTGATGTGGTGGACATAGGCGAGATGAATGCCATCCGTAATGGCACAGTGGCATTTACAGAAGATCGAAATAAAGCAGTCATTTGGAAAGGCGTTACAGAAGATGGTACACCAAATTCTACAGTGGCCATCCTCGATGAAAGCACTTACAGAGCTTTTGGTATCAATGCACATCACTCATTTATTATTCAAGATGCATCTTGGTTCAGAGTAAGAAATGCTAATTTAAGCTATACACTACCAAAATCTTGGTTTAAAAATAGAATCAAATCTCTCAGTTTAGGAATTTCAGGTAGTAACCTATTCTTATCCACACCATTCAGAGGATATGATCCAGAGGCATTATCGTTTGGTTCAGGTACCAATTTGGTTGGATTTACTGGTAGAAATACACCAAATACAAGATCCTTTACTTTTGATATCAAAGTACGTTTTTAAATGATTAATCAATAAATAATAATGCAAATGAAAAATTTGAAAATATATTTCTGGATTTTTGCTTTAATAGGATTTACAAGTTGTGAAGACTATCTTGACATCAATACAGATCCGAATAAGACAGCAGATGCTAGTCTCAACACCTTATTACCAACCATTTTGTACTATACAGGAAACAATACATACAATCATGCCATTATCTCTAGTCAATATTGTCAGCAAATAGGGGCAGTCGTTGCAGCTGGTATCGATTCTCAACCTGAAAGTAAATTCACAACACTTTGGTCAGATTTTTATCTTAATATACTACCCAATGCCAATGTCATGATAACTAAAGCCAATGAAAGCAAATCTCCTCATTATGGGGGAATAGCTAAAGTTATCATTGCTTACAATCTTGGATTGTGTAGTTCTGTTTGGGAAAACATTGCCTACACATCTGCAGACAATCAGTTGACAGATTTATCTCCATCATATGATTCACAAGAAAGTGTGTATAAATCTATCAACGACCTTTTGGATGGTGCCATAGCAGATTTGAGTGAAACAGAGTCTGCTTTCAAACCAAGTACAGATGATATCATATTTAAAGGTGTCATAGCTAATTGGTTGAAAACAGCTTATACACTAAAAGCACGATATTTATTACATACAGCAAAGAAAAACGGAGGATCATATGATGCTGTTTTAGATGCATTGAGTAACGGTATAAAATCTAATGGTGAGGATTTTCAATTAGTGTACACTGATAAAAATTTTAATCCTTGGCATAGTATTGCATTGGCAAATAATACAGGAAATCTTACCACAACTTTTAGTAGGACATTTATCAATATGATGAATGGAACCGTTCAAAACATAGTTGATCCAAGGCTTCCACTCTTGGCCTATAAAGCGGCAGCAGCAGATCCATATAAAGGTACAAATCCGGGTGCAGGATCTGGTTCAAATGTGACTTATAATAACAAAACATTATTCTATGGGTATCATTTCGGTCTGACAGCTCCCCTTCAAATGATTACCAATGCTGAAGCTAGATTTATTGAGTCTGAAGTACTTTTCCATAAAAATGGAAGTATTGGATCAGATATGGCTCTTACAGCATATCTAGATGGTATAAAAGCAAGTATGTCGAAGATTGGTGTTGCAGATGCTGACATCACCGCTTTTACAGATGATATTAACATCAAACCTGCTCTTGGCGAATTAAATTTGAAGCATATTATGTCAGAAAAGTATAAAGCACTTTTCCTTAATCCTGAAGTTTGGAATGATTTACGTAGGTATGATTACAGTAGTGAAATCTATTCGGGGCTAGAACTTCCAGAAAATCATAATACTGACTTGCTTGGCGCTTGGGTTCAGAGAGGATTTTATCCCGATTCGGAAGCAAGTAGAAATTCTGAAGAAGCTTCTAAAAACTTCAAAGAATTGAATATTAAAATGTGGATTTTTAATTAATTAATAAAAATTAAAAAAATGAATAAGTTAATCAAATATATATGTTATTGCTTCATTGCGATCGGAATGGTAGGATGTTATGAAGAAGAGAATCCAATTGATGGTTTAGTAGATATCGTTGGGGATGTGGCACAAGTTTCACAATTGATAAGTCCGGATAATGTTCCTGCAGGAAGTACTATCAAGCTTGTAATAAAGAGTAATGTTGTAGGTACAGAGATCACGCAGTTTAATTTTTATCAGCGTATTGGTACTTCAGGGTCATACACAGCTACGACAACAAGTCCTTTTGATAATAGATTCGTGAGTGAAGAGAGAGTGTTCGTAGATACGGTTGAATATGTAGTGCCAAATGAGGCAGGCAAAACCTTCAGTTTACAGGTTGAAGCTTTGACAGCAAATGGATTGACTTCTGCGCGTAGAACTTCATCACCTACAAATATCAAAATCAAATAACATTTCTCAATGAAATGGTAATGAAAAGGCTCTAACTTCACGGAGCCTTTTCATTTTGTAAAAGACTGCTAGATTAGCTTTAAAAAAAAATTCTATATTTTTAGTAGTCGTGATAAGTATTTTTATCGAAAAGGGAGCATCTATTGAACTTATCCCTACCTATCAGCATTGTAGCAACTATATCAAATCACTTTTATGAGAAATCAGTTTTCATCACCACGGAAGCATTTACAGCTTATAGGATTGTTAACTTTTGTTTTTATCATTTCGACAGGAATGCTGTATGGTCAATCTTTTGGTAGTCACTTTTCTAACGGGACTATGGGTGGTATTGGCATTGGTTCGGTAATAGCGATAGTAGCATCGTGGTCAAGAAATCACTCTGTACTATGGGCTATTTTGCATGCCATAATGGGATGGTTTTATGTAATTTATTATGTGATTACGAGATAAATTTCAACTGTATACCTATCAGTATTTTAGTCAGACTCTGCTAAAATATTTATAATAAATGGGCATAAAGGCTATTTAGATTTTGAGCTTCTCTACGAGCTGCATCTGCAAAATCTTTGTCTTTAGAAGCGTATAAAATACTACGCGATGCATTAATCAATAGACCTATATCCTTATTTTTTCCATAAGTGATCACATCCTGAACATCGCCCCCTTGGGCCCCAATCCCTGGAACCAATAAAAAATGTTTGGGTATGATTTTTCTAATACTTGTCAGCGAAGCAGCTTGAGTGGCTCCAACCACAAACATCAATTGTTGCGGCGTACCCCAATGAGAGCACTCTTCTATTACGGTTTCATATAAATAATTTCCAGATTGTAATCGCAACTGTTGAAAATCTCTACTACCTTCATTGCTAGTCATCCCTAGAATGATGGTGACTTTATCTTTGTAATCTAGAAATGGCAGCACACTATCTCTACCCATATAAGGTGCCACTGTAACAGCATCAAAATCGAAGGTGTTAAAAAATGTCTCTGCATATTTTTTAGAAGTATTTCCGATATCTCCACGCTTAGCATCTGCTATGGTAAAATGAGTGTCTGGAATCAAAGCCATAGTTCGTTCCAAAATGTCCCATCCTTTTGTCCCAAGACTTTCGTAGAATGCAATATTTGGTTTATAAGCGACACATAGATCAAGAGTGGCTTCAATGATAGTTTTATTAAAGAGATAAAGGGATTCTATACTGGTTCCAAAGTGGGATGGAATTTTTGATAATTCGGTGTCAAGACCAATACAAAGGCAACTATTTTTGGATCGAATCTGCTGTACTAATTCTGGAGTTAGCATGTATTTAAACAGTATGTTTGGTCATTTCAAAACCATTGATTGCTTCTATACCCTTAATATTTGGCACACGGGATTTTATGGATTGTTCAATGCCAGCTTTCATAGTCATGGATGACATTGCGCAATGTTCACAGTTGCCTTTCCACTTTATTTTCACGATAAGATCATCAGTTATTTCTACCACTTCTACATCACCACCATCTACCATAAGATGAGGTCTAATCGATTCAATGGCTTGCTCTACCTCTTGGAAAAGTGATGTTCTCGGTTCAGTTAAATCATGCATACAATGTCTTTATTCCAAGATTTTTTAATGAATATATAGCCAATGATGGGTTTTCTGATTTAAAAACACTATTGCCTGCAACTAATACATCTGCACCTGCTTGAAGGATTCGCTCAGCATTTTGAAGGCCTACGCCACCATCAATTTCTATTAAAGCATTTGCATTTCTTTCGATAATCATAGTTTTCAATCGTGCTATCTTATCGATTGTCCTGTAAATAAATGTTTGGCCCCCAAAACCGGGATTGACACTCATAAGTATGATGATATCTAAATCTTCAAGTACGTCCTCAATTGCTTGCACAGGTGTGTGAGGATTCAATGCTACACCAGCTTTTAATCCTAGAGATTTTATCTTTTGAATAGTTCTATGTAAGTGACTACATGCTTCTACATGGACAGTAATGTGATCTGCGCCTGCCGTATGAAACACGTCGAGATATCTATCAGGATCAGTGATCATCAAATGTACATCAAGGGGCAGTTTGGTATGCTTCCTAATCACATTAAGAATGTCGGGGCCAAATGATATATTTGGGACAAAAAGACCATCCATTATGTCTACGTGAATCCAATCGGCCTTGGAATCATTAATCATAGCAATATCAGATTCCAAATTTCCGAAATCAGCGGATAAAATCGAAGGTGCTACGAAATGAGACATGGCGTTATTTTATTGCATTATTGTGATCTTCCAAAAATTTGGCAAGGCCGAGGTCGGTCAATGGATGATTAAATAGTGCTAAAATAGAAGATAATGGTGCCGTGATAACATCAGCTCCAGATTTGGCAGCTTGTATAATGTGTAGGGGATTTCTAATGGATGCTGCCAATATTTCTGTGGAATATCCTTGAATGGAATAAATTGAAACGATTTCTTCTATCAGTTTCATTCCATCCCACGAAATATCATCTATTCTACCTACGAATGGAGAGAGATATGTTGCGCCTGCTTTTGCTGCTAATATAGCCTGACCTGCTGAAAATACTAGGGTACAGTTGGTGAGAATATCATGCTCCGTGAAATAAGTGATGGCTTTCACGCCATCCTTCGTCATGGGTACTTTGACTACAATGTTTTCAGCTAAATCGGATAATACCTTACCTTCTTTAACCATACCTGAAAAATCAGTTGCTATGACTTCAGCACTGACATCTAGGCCTTCTACTTCCTTACAGATATTTTTATAATGTTTCAGGATGTTTTTTTCACCAGTGATGCCTTCTTTGGCCATAAGCGAAGGGTTGGTTGTTACACCATCCAAAATACCTAAATCCCTGGCTTCTTTTATTTGTTCAATATTTGCTGTATCGATGAAAAATTTCATGGTATATTGTAAATGAAGGTTATTATTCTGAAATTAGAGAGGAAAGTGAGAGAGCACACCGAGCCGCTCAACTTCCTACCCTTGCTGTATTTCTACCCTGAGGGAGTTCAGAAGGAGCTGGCCGTATGCCTCTCACAATGCAAAGGTACATACTTTTATGATTTTTCATGTCTAATTTCCAAAATTTTAATAAATCTGTTTAGTGACTCAGAACCAAAAAATAAATTTTTATGCTCGATCATTTGATCAGTTCGCAATAATTGATAACTACATTTCTTTCGAGAAATAATCATTATTAACTTTTCATTATTATTGAGACATCCATCTAACATAATTTTTCTACTTTCAAAAATTTGGAATAAAACCCAATAAATCCCTTACCTTTGTGGCATTGGGAAACAATAGAACCATACATGAGTGACATCATTCAACATGAGTGCGGATTTGCGCTCATAAGATTGCTAAAACCACTGGATTATTATCAACAAAAATATGGTTCAGCGTTGGTGGGTCTAAATAAGATGCAGCTTCTTTTACAAAAGCAGCGCAATAGAGGCCAAGATGGTGCCGGACTTGCCACAATTAAGCTAGATGCTCATCCTGGCAAACCATATATAGATAGGTATAGATCTAATTCACCTCAGTATTTGAAGGATTTATTCCAAAATGTTTTTTCACATTTTCAAGACTTACCTACAGAGAAATTAGAAAGTGTGGAATGGTTGAAATCAAATATTCCTTTTGCCGGAGAGTTACTTTTAGGTCATTTAAGATATGGAACTCATGGAAGCAATTCTATTGATTCTGTCCATCCATTCATTAGAAAAAATAATTGGATTACTAGAAATTTGGTTTTAGCCGGTAATTTTAATTTGACTAATGTAGAGGAATTGTTTCAAGAATTACTCCAACTTGGCCAATATCCTACAAAGAAAACGGATACTGTTACTGTTCTTGAGAAGATTGGACATTTTTTAGATGATGAAGTTCAAAAATTATTTAGTTTTTATAAATCTGAAGGTTACGATAATATTGACGTAAATCAAGAGATAATCAAACACCTCAATATTCAGAGATTATTGCAGCGAGCTACCAGAAAGTTTGATGGTGGTTATGTTATGGCTGGTATGATAGGCCATGGTGATGCTTTTGTATTGAGAGATCCTGCTGGTATCAGGCCTGCATTTTACTATCACGATGATGAGTTCGTTGTAGTCGCTTCAGAAAGGCCGGCTATCCAAACGGTTATGCAGATTAGATATTTTCAAGTACACGAGTTGAAGCCTGGACATGCATTGATAATAAAAAAGGATGGGACGATTTCTGAGAGTCTTGTACTAGATCCGGTTGAAGAAAAGAAATGCAGTTTTGAACGTATTTACTTCAGTAGAGGAACAGACAGAGATATTTATTTTGAACGGAAGAAATTAGGAGAATTATTGGCTCCAAGAATTATGGAAGCCATTGATTTCGATATAGATAATGCTATATTCTCATTTATTCCTAATACGGCAGAAGTAGCATTTTATGGGTTAGTAAAAGGTTTGGAAGATATTCTTAATGACCGCAAAAAAGCACAAATTTATGCTTTAAAAAATGATAATGCTTTGACCGATGAAGCACTAGAAAAGATACTTTCTAGGAAAATTCGAGTTGAAAAACTGGCTGTGAAAGACGAAAAACTTCGGACATTTATTGCAGAGGATAATGCGCGCCAGCAACTTGTGTCACATGTCTATGATGTCACCTATGGAATAGTCCAAAATCAAGTCGATACCTTGGTTTTGATGGATGATTCGATTGTAAGAGGAACTACATTGAAGGAAAGTATCATCTATATTTTATCTACGCTGAAGCCACGACGCATCATTATTGTTTCATCAGCTCCTCAAATCCGATATCCTGACTGTTATGGAATCGATATGAGTAAAATGAAAGAATTTGTGGCTTTTAGGGCAGCTGTAGAGTTACTAGAAGAAAGAGATAAAATGTATGTATTGGATGAGGTTTATCAAAAATGTTTGGACCAAGAAAATCTCCAAATGGGAGCCATGTCAAATCAATTGAAAGCACTGTATGATCATTTTACAGATGATGAACTGTCAGAAAAAATTTCTGAACTTGTGACGCCTAATAGTATTTTGCCTGAAGTAAAGGTAATTTATCAAACTATTGAAAATCTGCACCTAGCTTGTCCGGGACATTTAGGGGATTGGTATTTTTCAGGTGATTATCCTACTCCGGGTGGTAATAGAGTAGCCAACCGTTCTTTTATAAACTACATGCAGAAAACGAATGCACGCGCTTATTAATAGTTTTAAGTAAACATATAGTATGAAATATATCGTTTGGTCGATCTTAATATGGATGACACTTTGTTTGAACGTAAATGGTCAGGCACCTGGACTGGTGATCCAAGCTGGTGTCACATCTGCATGGGTTAAAGATCAGAATGTGACACCTTCTGGCAAAGCGCACAGCGGATATATGATTGGTGCTGATGCTAGATTGTTGGATGGATCTATGTATTTTCTTGTAGGCGGTCAATTTCATAATTTGCAGTTTGCTGCCACAGAATCATTCAAACTTACAGGTGGTGATTGGAAAATTATTATGGGTCGATTTGGTCTAGGTTTTGATCTTATTCATTTTTCAAATAATCTCGCCATACGCTCTAAGCTACTTGGTTCAATAAATATGAATGTATCCTATCCAGATGGCGGATTGCGTATTATGGGCTATTCAGATGTCAATGAAGCCTTTTTCGGTGCGACCACTGGCCTAGGTGTGACTATAGGATTTATTGACGTGGATATAGAATATCAATATGGATTGTTGAATACATTTTATGAACAATCAAATACAAAGGGGAACAGTATCACTTTTATGGCGGGTATACATTTTTAAATAGCTTGAGATATAACTTTGACATAGTCAATGATCTCAATGAAATAATAGATGTCAATAAATCCATTGCCGTTCGAGACACGGGGCGAAATGTAGACCAAAATGAAAATAATATGGATAAAACTCAGGATTACTCCATCGATCTATCTAGCTGATGAAATAAATACAAAAACCTAGTTTTTATTTGGTGTCATCGCCTTGATTATCATTACTTAAAATTTTAATATTCTACAAAGACGATAGACGCACTTTTGATTCTTCATTTACTATCGCTTGTATTTTGAACGATATTCTGGTCCATTAGCTGTCTTTAAATTGAATGATTCTGACTTTTTCAGCAGGCTCTGCATGAATATTGCATTTTAACACTCTCATGTAATTAAAGCCATAAAACCAAATAAGAAAATAATAAGTTTATTTAGCTCATAATCAATGTATTAATTATTAATGAAAAAATTATTTAAATTTTTATTCACATTTGTATAGGGGTTTTTTAAGATTCAATCATATTATATAAAAAAGATATCATGAACATCTCACCTATTATTTTAAGCTTAAGAGAGATTAAACTTTTGAAATCTCTTATACCTAGTGAGTTGGAGACTTTAGCAACGGAAAGTTGTTTTAAAAAAATATTAAAAGGCCAATCCATATACAATGTTGGACAAAGTCATACACATGTGTATGTAGTAGAAAAAGGCAGTGTAAAACTTGGTATGATTGCTAATTGTGGTCGTACCTTGACAAAAGACATAAGTTATGAAGGTGAAATATTTGGCGAAAACATTTTTTCTTCCCATCATCAACATTTGGAATTTGCGGAAGCGATGACTGATAGCAGGGTCATTTGCATTCCAGTGGCTACTTTCCGCCTATTGATAGAAAGGAATCCAAAATTTGCATCTGATATAATGGGGGTGATCGTCTTCAGATTACAACATCTAGAAGAAAGATTACACAATTTTGTATTTAAGAAGGCAAAAGAGAGGATAGTAGATTTTATTTATAGATCTGCATTAAGAAGAGGAATAAAAATAGGCATTGATGAATGTTTGATTGATCATGGAATGTCTCATAAAGATATTGCATTGTTGACTGATACAAGCAGACAGACAGTTGCAAGAATATTGAATGATCTGAAGCGCGCTAATTTCATTCATTATGGCTCTAGAAAAAGCAGTAAAATCCTTGTAAGAAATCTAGATAGGTTGCTTGATTATAGTATTGCTGTTTAAATGAGCAATATTTTTTAAAATTAAATTGTGATTATTATTTTGTTAGAATTGGTTAATTTTAATTATTGGGGTTAGCACTGTGACTATGAACAAAGAGAAGGCATCTCGTAACCCGAGATGCCTTCAATTTTTTTTATTAAAACTATAAAACTATTGAATGATCAATTTTTTATGATACATTTTTCCGTCTATCTCGATGAAGACAACAAAAATACCTGGATCAAAATTTGCAGTAATGACATTTTGTTTATCGGAAAAGATATTTTCATATCGGATAACTTCCTGACCTGTAGCATTGTAAATATGAATGTTTTCAATCTCTTCGGCGCATTGAATGATACAATGATCCTGTGCCGGATTAGGAAATAATTGGATTTCAATATCTGGAACTTCACCTATGTAGTATCCATTGGTGGTTATTCTATTTTCAGCTGTTGTTGGATTGCCAGTTATTTCAATTTTGTCAATATATACTTGATCGGCGTTTGTACTAGCTATACACTCAAAAGCAAATTTCGAGTTGGTAGCAAAGGTGTATTCTGCACCAGTCAAGATCAAAGTGGCTTCATAGAAAGTTCCATTATGAAAATCTTGACCACTTTTGTAAGTTTTTACAGTATGCCATTGAGTTCCATCGAAATAAAGGAGTGCAAATGACTCTCCACTTTCCAAACTATTGGGATAAAATGCAAAGGAAATACCTACACTACTAAATCCATGTAAATCATAAATCGGTGATGTAATCGTAGAACCTAGACCTGAATTATCTTGGATCTGTAAAGCATAATCACCTTCAAAAGCAAAATTTCCTTGGTATCTTTTTGTATCGTATCCACCTGTCCACTGATCCCATCCTGACTCAAAGTAAGCACCGGGAATAGTTACAGATTCGTTGTCATCAGTTTCGGTCTCACATGGGTCACAAGCACTTCCACCACAATCTACACCTGTCTCAGTACCATTCTGAATATTATCACTACAAGTAGGACATGCTGGACAATGTGTACCGCCACAGTCTATACCTGTCTCAGAACCGTTCATGATATGATCTTCACAAGTTGCATCCACTTCTTGAGGAGACTCTATACAAAAATTAAATGAAGTACCTGCACCAAAACTACCACCTTCAAAAATTATGGAATCTCCGTTTATTAATCTTACCTTTCCTTGTCCATATTTGCAGCAAATACCATCCTTATAGGTATCATAGATATTAAATGTATAGCATCCTGCATCCAGACATCGGGTAGTGGTCTCAGTTTTTCCTTTGATGGAAGTCGTATATTTTGGACTTGCAAATATGATATTTCCAGCGGCATTGATCAGCGACCAACTAGTCTCTGTAGGATAATTATCAAATGTAAGTTCTACCTTGAAATCCTGGCAAGAACTCTGAACTGTACCATCGGGTTGAATACAACCTTTTGATGATAATATAGGATATCTGAATCCATTGACAGCAAATAATGCCTGCATTCTACTTTTTTGACCAGCGGTAAATAAGCTCATGCACGCATCATCTGAATAATCCATATAATTTTCGATCATGTTTTTTGCCCCACAGGAAGAAGCCCCATATTCACAATTATAATGTGGCCTATTAGCTTTTGGAGTATCATCTACATAATCATCTGTACTACAATCCGATGCGCCCCAAATGTGTCTTAGGTTTAACCAGTGACCTACTTCATGTGTCGTAGTACGCCCTAAATTAAAAGGTGGTAATACATCATCAGTAGTACCAAAACTAGCATAATCTATGACAATGCCATCTTTCTCAGGTGTGCCACCCGGTAACTGAGCATAGCCAAGAATAGATCCACTTACATCACAAACCCAAATATTCAAGTAAGCATCTCTAGGCCAAGCATCTTTCCCACCACTATAACTATACTTTACTCCATCGGATGCTGAGTTGAAGCTCGAGACTGTTGTTTTTGTGCGTGTTATACCATCAGTACTCATCCCATATGGATCTTGTATAGCCAGGCAAAACTCTATCTGTGTATCTGCTGCTTGTGTCCAGGTATTTGTCTTATTTGAGTTTAATCTTCTGAAATCTGCATTCAACGCATCAATCTGCGATAAAATTCTTTCTTTTGAGATATTTTCATTGTCATTTTTATACACTACATGCACTACAACGGGTATAGTGACAATATTAGTTGATCTAGATGAAGCATTCAAATGGACAAAATCCTGAGTATGTAACTCTATTTCCTTTAAGATTTCCAACCTTCTTGGATTTGTGCTTATCTCTTGCTCCAAATACGCATCACTATCGCATTGGCGAGTTTGGGAAAATGAAACACTACTTAAAAATCCTAAAACGACCAAAATGCTTAGTCTCCTTGAAAAAAACATATCAAAAATTTATTTTTTTATCAAATTCAAATATTATGCCATTTTTTAATATGTAATCATATGAAAATATTAAATTAAAAAATAAATATTAATTATAATGTATTTTAATTTTAAATTTAACCCAACATTTATCGCGTTAATTCGTTTGTATAAATAATAAAATTTTTTTATATATGAAGCTGATTTCATGGAATGTCAATGGGATAAGAGCTATGGTTGGAAAGGAATTTATAGATCAGTTTCAGCGTATAGATGCCGACATTTTTTGTTTACAGGAAACCAAAGCACAGGATGATCAAGTGATCGCTGCGTTATCCGAACTTCAAGGATACCATATCAGCACCAATTCCGCAGAGAAAAAAGGCTATTCTGGTGTGTGCACCATCTCCAAAGAAAAACCGCTAAATGACTTTTGTAATATCAATATTGAAGAACATGATAAGGAGGGTAGGGTTTTAACATCAGAATTCAAAGATTTCTTTTTGGTCAATGTATATGTGCCTAATAGTGGCGAAGGTCTGAAAAGGTTGGAATATAGGGCGAATTGGGACAGTGATTTTTCAAAATATTTGGCTGACCTTAGACTTAAAAAGCCAGTCATTGTGACAGGAGATTTTAATGTAGCACACCAACCTATTGATTTAGCACGTCCCAAAGAAAATTACAATAAAACTGCTGGATACACTCAGGTAGAAATCGATGGTATGAACAGGTTTATTAGTCAAGGATTTGTGGACTCATATCGATATAAGTACCCAGATAAAATTGAATATTCGTTCTGGAGCGTACGCTTCGGTTTGAGAGCAAAAAATATAGGTTGGAGAATCGATTATTTCCTTGTTGACAATAACGTTCAAGATAAAATAGAGGATGCATTTATCCTTACACAAGAAATGGGTTCAGATCATTGCCCCATTGGGCTTTCACTTGCATTGTAAAAGGATATTGATAAAATGGATTGATAAAGTTACTTTTTCAGATGGTACGGGTCTAAAGTTAAGAAAATATACATAATTCTCACCATTTTATAAATTAAAATGAAGACAATTCACTGTAACGAATATAACATTTACATCGGAGGCAATGCTCAGTTTACAGAGTTAATACAATCATTCAAACCTTCTTCCATCTTTGTTCTGGTAGATGAAAATACTGAAAAATATTGTTTACATCACATGCTAGAATTTCTCAGAGAAGATTTTCACACAATTAAAATCAAAAGCGGAGAAGCAGAAAAAAATCTAGACACCTGCCAATACATTTGGAATTCGCTTTTAAAAGGAGGAGCAGACAGGCATAGTATTCTCATCAACTTAGGTGGAGGTGTCATAGGTGATTTGGGTGGGTTCTGTGCAGCCACGTATATGCGTGGTATTACTTTCATCCAAGTGCCCACCACCTTAACCAGTCAAGTAGATGCATCTATAGGAGGAAAGACTGGAGTGGATTTCCTCAATCGTAAAAATATAATTGGGGCTTTTGCGAATCCTGGTGCAGTCTTTGTCTTTCCCGAATTCTTAGAAACACTCCCAATAGAACATTTGCGCAGTGGATACGCTGAAATGCTCAAACATGCACTTATAGCGGATGTGAACCAATGGGAAATACTCAAACAAGGTATACCGACCAACCAATCAGATCTTGAAACAGCAATAATCCATTCTATTCAATTAAAAAAATCCATAGTCGATCAGGATCCTTTTGAGTCCGGTGTAAGAAAGATATTAAATTTTGGGCATACCATCGGTCACGCATTGGAAAGTTACTGGATGGAAAGCAAGACTCCATTGCTACATGGAGAAGCTGTAGCAATAGGCATGGTTTGCGAAGCTTTTTTATCCTACAGATTGGGATTATTATCAGAACAAGAGTTTTTTGAAATAAGACATGTCATTCTGGATATTTTTGGCCATTTTCCGAAGTATCTTAAACCTACGGAATCCCTAATTCGATTATTAGTAAGCGATAAGAAAAATTATAAAGGTGAGATAAGATTTGCCCTATTAGATCACCTTGGAAGTGCAACGTATGATATCAAGGTTGATAGTTATGATGTGCTAGATTGTTTTGAATTCTACAAAGACAAAGAGTTGGTATATTGAGGAAAGTTTTTTGCGTTGGATTTTGGAAATGACTGTTAGAGCGATATTCTGAAAAACCAAACATCAATACTAATAAAAATTCAAAATAATATACTAGAATTAAATACAATTTCATACCTTTGCACACATTTTTAAAATTTTAAATCAAAAAAGCATGTTAGCAATCGTAAACATAGCTGGTCAACAGTTTAAAGTGACAAAAGATCAGGAGATCTTCGTCCACCAGTTAGAAGCCGCTGAAGGTGCTGAAGTTACATTTGATCAGGTCTTGATGATCGTAGGTGACGACAACACTCAGATAGGCACGCCGACAATATCTAATGCTCGTGTTTCAGCGACAGTACTGGGACATCAAAAAGGTGATAAAGTGTTGGTTTTTAAGAAAAAACGTCGTAAAGGCTATCAAAAATTAAATGGCCACAGACAGAGATTTACCAAGATCAAAATCAATTCGATAAGTCTCTAAACCAATTATTTTTAACAATTTAAAAAAGTAGTAAATTATGGCTCACAAGAAGGGTGTCGGTAGTTCAGATAACGGACGTGATAGCAAAAGTAAGCGATTAGGTGTAAAATTATTTGGTGGTCAATTTGCAAAAGCTGGTAATATCATTATCAGACAGAGAGGTACTAAATTCCATCCTGGTGCAAATGTTTACCTTGGTAGAGATTTTACAGTACATGCAACTATCAATGGGACAGTAGAGTTTTCTAAGAGCAAGGATAACAGAACTTTTGTTAGCATTATTCCTATAGAAAAAGCATAAACAGAGTAGATTTTTTCGTTTTTCTGCAATAGAAAGTGAAATTTGAGTTTTTTGCGATTGCCGGTTTTGGGCAAGTGTGAAATTTTCAAGTAGTAAATTTAGCAAAATAAAAAGGAGACAAGTATTAGTACATGTCTCCTTTTTTTTAATTACTCAATCTACTTTTTATTTTTTACTAGCATCATCTATCAGTTTTTCTAGCGATGATAGTGATTGCATTCCGGATTGTCTCCAAAGTATGTTTCCTTTTTTATATAAAACAAAAGTTGGTACACCTTGGATTCCCATTTGTTGTGCCAAATGTGGATTTTTATCAACATCAATTTTGATGATCTTGCCTTTATCCCCGATTTTGGATGCTAATTGTTCCAATACAGGTGCCATAGCTTTGCAAGGTCCACACCATGTAGCTGTAAAATCCACTAAAACTGGTGTATCATCATTGATTATTTCTGAATAAGTCATTTTATTACTTTTAAATTAGATCACAAAGGTATGATTCTATAAACTAACAAATAGTGACAAAAGTTACAATCTCCTTATGAAAATGTGGATCAATATCAATCAGGTAGAATCTAACTTATTTATGATCTTTGTAGCTGCCCTTATATGCTTTTTCGCCCACTTTTACTTCAAAATCTAAATGGTTTGCTTTGGGTGGTACTGGACAATTATAACCACTGCTATAAGCACACCACGGATTGTAAGCGCGGTTAAAGTCTATGAGCACACTATCTCCTACTATGTCGAAATCTTTGATGTCGATGTATCTACCACCACCATAGGTCATATCCCCATTGGTGATATCTTTGAATGGCAAAAACAAATAATGCTCATACAATGGATTGGATGGCTGCACCATAGATTTGTACAACTCCAAGGTGAATTTTTGCTGCAATCTAGCGCAGTGCAACACCTTAAAAACTTTATATGGCCTTTGCTTGCCACTGTAAAGATCCATTTCAAAAACTTTTGAAGATGTCGGCTCCGTACATGTACAGATGAGCTGCCATGAGCCATCAAATTCAAAAAAATCTAAATTTATCAAATCGTTTTTACTAAGAGGTGACCTCGTATCTGTCAAAAATTCATGCTTATATTTCTCTAGATATTGCTGATGATTTTGCTCTGGAGTGCCTTGTTGAATAGCTCTGTGACAGCCAAAAATTAATAAAACGAATCCAATAAAAATTAAATATCTCCACATAGTCTAGTTTTTTACATCCACAAATGCCAGTCTGTCTCTGGCTATGGCAAGCCTTGTAATGTTGGAGATTCCAGTAGAACTGAGATCTGCTATGGATTCCCAGTTTGATGACTTTTCACTATGATAATACATAATCTTACTGCCATCTCCTGCGAGGTAAGCATTATCTCCTATCAGCTCAAAATCTTCTCTACCTTTAGGCATTTGACAAATGGTACTTATGACTTTTTCATTAATGTTATAGGATTTGAGCAGCCAAAAGTCTGGTCTAATTTTGTGAACGAAAAGTATGTTTTCGGCATCTTTAGATCTGATACATCTTCCGATATTTTCAGCTATCATAGAGACATCATCATTCTTTACATCTCCGATAGCAAGCGTATTATTTTTGCCAACCAAAAACAACGCTACTTTGTCTTTTGACAGCCAGCAATAATACCCAACATTGTTGAGTTTTTTCAGTAATCTTTTACCTTTATTGGATCTATCCAAAGGATATTGCCATAGGGTTTGTGTTACCCCATCGGCTTCTATCCGCACCACCGAAAACTGGTCAGATTCGATGATAGGAGAAGGGCTGAATTCGCTTATGGCTTCAGTATTTGTAATTTTGGTATATTCCCTATTACTAAGTTTGATTTTTATAATGTCCGCAATAGAATCATGCTTACCTACTACGGTAGCATAAATGGTATTATAATCAAAAAAATTGGGTTGATTTGTATAACCTCCTGCATTAAAAGAAGATAGATAGGTAATGGCAGAAACCTTCGGTTCAAGACTTATATTTTTCAATTCAGCAAGGTATAGATCTGTAATCGGAAATTGAGCATACGCTATACAAGAATAAAATATAGTAAACAATACCAAAAGGTTTCGAGTCATGTCTTAATCTTTATTTGCAGAAGTAAACAGCCTATCCCAGTTGATACCTTTTCTGATGTTACCTTCCCTCGTGGAAAAGAAGATAAACAATGGCTTTCCAACCACGTGATCCATCGGCACATATCCCCAAGAACGAGAATCTTCAGAATTGTGCCTATTATCACCCATAGCCCAGAAGTAATCTTGCTTAAATGTATAACTGGTAGCCTTCTGGCCATTAATAAATATGTCATCGCCTTTAACTTCCAGATCATTATTTTCATAAACATCAATAATCCTTCGATAAAATGGCAATACAGTGGTATTGATATCAATAGTAGCTCCCATTTTAGGTATCCAAATAGGTCCGTAATCATCAATGGTCCAATTTTTATTTAGAGAGTCACTAAAAGGGAAAATAGACCTTGGGCTTGCCAAATTTGGAATACGTTTTATTTCTACATTGGGATCTAGGCTTTGTAATTTCTTAACTTGCTCTGCATCTAAAAATAGAATCATACTATTTTGAGGTGGCTGTTCATACCCTACATCTCCTTCGTCAATACCCCAATCATCCAGTTTTTTCATGTTGAGTTGTACACCTGAAGGAATGGTCACCAAATATTTAAACTGTAAATGTTTTGGATTTTTTGCTGCCACTCCATTTAGATAAAGTTGGCCATCTACTATCCTGAGACTATCCCCAGGTCCACCCACACACCGCTTGATGTAATGGTCTTTTTTGTCTATTGGGCGCACCACAAAATCATTATTTCTAATCTTCGCTGCCAATTCCCTATCACTTATTTGATTTACATCGAATCCTTCCACCTGTTTTAGAAAGTAAGACCTCGATGATGTAATATACACGCTGTCTCCTACAGGCCAGTTGAACACAAATGGTTTTCCAGCTTCTACCTTCTCTATTTCAGGAAATCTGAAGTACGGCAAGCTTGGTTTTTTAAGATAGGATTCTTTATTGATGATAGGGATGACATTGTGGAGAAGTGGTACTTGGATCACTGTCATCGGTGTTCTAATACCATAATGTGCCTTCGAAACAAAGAGAAAATCACCCACATTGAGTGATCCTTCCATAGATGGTGTAGGAATCATATATGCCTCAATTAAGAACATACGTATGAAAGCCGCAGCAAATACTGCAAACACCAATGATTCTATCCATTCTCTTGCAGTAGATCTTTTGAACGGATTTTGGGCTTCTAGTTGTTTGAGTTTGTAATTGTCATTTGATTTGCGCGCATCATCTATAGCATTTTGTATTTCTTGATGGCGAGTGACCGCAGGGCCAATATATTTATCTTCTGGCGTTACAGCAATTTTATAAAATATTGCTGGAGCATAAAGGACAGCTGCAGCTGAATGTTTAAAAGCATATTTTCCAAAGGATTGTACCAAATCTATAGCCATACTACAGAAAGTAAAAATATTTACTATAGGAAATAACAGCCATAGTACACTTTTGGGGCTCTTGCCAATGATTTTAGCCCATTCTATAAAGTTGACGCCCGGAATCCAGCCTTTAATGCTTTCTACTCCTGCCTTGGGAAATAGTTTTGATAAGCTAAAACTCAGTAGTACATATGAAATAATCAAAAAAATTAATATGCTCATAAGATAGTATGACAATTTTTGTTGTGCAAATATAGATCAAATTTCCCTTTTGGCAGCTACCTAAAATTCGAATACGTGTTCATGACGTGTAATATGTACAAATCACAAGATTTTTTATACTAATCACTCTAGAATTACGAGGCTTGACATGTATACATGGTCAAAAATTATTTGAAGTATCTTCCTTAATCCTATTCTATAATAAATATGAATAAGAGAAATTATGTATTTTTTGTTTAAAAAATTATTTATTTTCAGAAAAAAAGTAATTTTACATCAAATATTATTATCATGTTAAAAAAGATTTTATTTGTTATTTTAGGTTTAATAGCACTTCTTCTATTGGTTGCTGCATTTTATAAGAAAGACTATGCGGTAAAAAGAGAGATCGTGATCAACAAATCTAATGGTGATGTTTTTAATTACATCAAGTACTTGAAGAATCAAGACAATTTTTCTAAGTGGGCCACCATGGATCCAGCAATGAAGAAAAGTTATCGTGGAGAGGACGGAAAACCTGGTTTTGTTTCTGCATGGGAGAGTGAAAATGAAAATGTAGGTGTAGGAGAGCAAGAAATCCTAAATATCACTGAAGGCAGTAGAGTGGATTATGAATTGAGATTTATGAAACCATTCGAAGCAAAAGATCATGCGTATCTTACAACGGAAGCGGTTGGAGACAAACAGACTAAAGTTATCTGGGGATTCGATGGACACATGAATTTTCCAATGAATTTGATGTTATTATTTATGGATTTTGACAAAATGTTAGGCGGTGACTTACAAGAAGGTTTGGATAAACTGAAAGTAGTGATGGAGTCTCAGCCGGACACCATTGTTGTTCCAATGGAGGAAGCTGAACCAACAACAGCTCCTGCTCAATAGAAATTTATTGCTGGATGACAATGCCGCTCATTGGTGGCATTGTTCCATTCAGCGGTTGATCTCTTCCCTCAGTACAAAAGATAATGGTGCCATCGACCACTGATTGAGGTAGTTGTTGACTAGAGTTTTGGGTATTGATAATCACAAAAATAGTCGCTATATCTGTTTTGCGACTGTATATCAAAAGAGATGTTTCACCATCAAAAAACGAATAATCGCCTTGTGATAGTACCGGATTTTCCTTTCGCAGCCCAATCAATCGCTTGTAAAAATCGATATATGAATTTTTTACTTCTGGTATAAAGGTGTAAGACTCTGCAGAACCCTGATAAGCTGTCTCCGGCTCAAAAACTATATCATCCCACCAAAGTGGTTTCCGATTATCTGGATCATCAGCTCCCACCATCCCCATCTCATCTCCATTCCAAATATGTGGTGCACCTATAAAGGTAAATTGATGTAATAGAAATAGCTTTACTAATTGTTCTACTGATTTCGATGGTGGTTTGGTATTATACTTAGCATCTTCTGAAGGCTTGCATTTGTATTTATAGACATTTCTATTCTGAAAAGATGTCCAAATCCTAGGCGTGTCATGTGAAGCTGCTACATTCATCATCGCCTGTTGTGAGGACAGCGGAAACTTCTTAAACAAACCATCAATACCAAATTTGAAAGCTTCAAGCGATACGGCATCATCTCCTTTTAAGAAAAAGCCACGAGCTAATTTGAACCACTGATAATGCATCACAGCGTCGAATATGCCAGTATTTACCCATGGAGTGGTATCCATCAGTTTGTGAGGCCATTGCTCCCACCAATTTTCACCTACCATGTAAAACTCAGAATTGATATTCTTTACAAATTTTCTTAGCTCTCTCCAAAATCCTAAAGGTATGTGTTCTGCCACGTCCAATCGCATACCATCTATTCCATCACGACATGTCCCATCGCCATGTGGATCCATCCACTTCATACAGACATCAAAAATATGTTTTTTTACCGGTTCGGATAGATTGCCTTCATAGGGTTTGCCTGGTACTTTCTTTGTCGCAGACATTTTTTTTAGCTCTGGCAATGTAGAAATACCTTCCCAACCTGAATACAAAAGTTGTTCTTTATTACCATACTGATCCTTGACAAACTGAATATTATACCATTCTTTATAATTTGATGCACTTAACTTTATATTTAAATCTTTAAATGCCCAAAAGGTAATCCCTGTATGATTCCAAGAAAAATCTACAATTACTTTTATGTTGTGGGAGTGCAGTAATCTTACCACCTGCAAAAATTTGAGATCTGCTGATGTCCACAACCAAGTAGTAGGGTCATCTGGTTGCTCAGTCTGCATCATCCTGCTGTCACCGTCAGGATCATCTCCAAAGGTGATATCAATATGATGATAATGGCGTACATCGTACTTATGTAATGAAGGGGCATCATTAAGAGGATTGAAATAAACGGCAGTGATACCAAGATCCACCAAATAGGGAATTTTTTCTATCACACCATCCAAGTCACCACCATATCGCCGCATTTGAACTGTGCGATAGAAGTCTAGACCTGTATTCTTCGCCCAATCTTCTTGGGCGTACCAATTGTGGCTCCAAGGTGTCACTGACCAATCTCCAGGTATTGGGTCAATCAATGCTTTGTCACAAGTGGCTTGGGTAGGATCATTTTTCTTATTACCACGGCGAAAACGCTCCACAAAAATCTGATACCAAATAGCTTCCCTAGCCCATTGGGGAGGTGCGTCATTAAAGCCTGCGGTCAAATTACCTTTTTGCATGAAAACGGACGCTTAGTGTTTTGCAAAACTACTAAAAATCTTAGATTTTATTCGCCTGCTTGCATCTTAGATGCATTTTCGGCTACTTGTAGTGACTTGATGATTTCTTCCATGTCTCCTTCTACAATGCTGTCTAAATTGTACATCGTCAAATTGATCCTGTGATCCGTGACCCTGTTCTGTGGGTAATTGTAAGTTCGAATTTTGTCTGATCTATCTCCGGTGCCGACTAGCGATTTTCGTTTATCTTTTTGCTCAAGGTAGGAGCGTTCTGCCGCTGCTTCTCTTATTTTTACATACAATCTTTGTAAAGCGATTTCCCTATTTTTATGCTGTGACCGTGAGTCTGTACTTTCTGCTACGATACCTGTCGGTAAGTGAGTAAATCTAACTCCAGATTCCGTTTTATTGACATGCTGTCCACCTGCACCTTGGGCGCGAAAAGTATCAGTTTTTAATTCATCCTTTCTTATGTCTATCTCTTCTTCCTCAAATTTTGGCATGACCGCTACGGTCGCAGCTGATGTATGGACTCGACCTTGTGATTCAGTTTTTGGTACTCGTTGTACTCTATGAGCACCTGACTCAAATTTGAGTTTACCATAGACATCAGCCCCATAAACTTCCATCACAATTTTGTTATAACCTCCTACAGTTCCTACATTTTCATCGATAACCTCGTATTTCCATCCTTGTGATTCGAAATATTTGGTGTACATTTTAAATAAGTCTCCAGCAAAAATACTGGCTTCGTCACCTCCTGTACCGGATCGTATCTCAAATATGACATCCTTGGTATCTTCCGGATCTTTCGGGATAAGGAGCATCTCCAACTCTTCTTTCACATCATCGTACTCTGGTAGCAATGCATCTAATTCTTCTTGGGCCATTTCTTGCATATCTACATCTGCATCTGATAGCATTTGCTTTGCTGTTTCAATGGCAGCACTAATCTCTTTTAGTCTTTGAAATGTAGCTACTACAAGGCTAAGATCTTTATATTCCTTATTGATTTTGGCAAATTGCTTCATGTCCGCCAAAACCACTGGATCTGACAGTCTCTCCTCGAGGTAATAATATCTATCTTGTATGCCTTCTAATTTGTCTAACATGACGGTCTGGATAAATTCGCACAAAAATAGGATTTTTTATGGGATAATCATGATTTTGGTTATCGTATGAGGTCAATCATGATAGTGTTTTGTGCATGCAACCACTATAGGTTATTTGGTTAGGAAATTATTGCGAATCGGATATATTTGAAGTGACGAGTATTTAATTCGATTACAATTGAAGAAAAATGATTCAGGTTATTATAAAGATGGTTTGAGCTTTTCGACTTTGGCTTCGATGTCTCTTAGTCGCTTTTTACAAAAATCAGTGAGTTCTGCGGCTCTCTGTAATTTGATAGATAACTCTTCTAGTCCAACTTCATTAGACTGCAATTGCTCTAAAATTTGAGTTAATTCAGCATACGCCGTATCGTAATTAAGGTTATCTTTCTTCATCATTAATTATTTAAATGGATATATATGTTTGGGTAATGACATCATAATTTACTTTTTGTCAAAGAAAAAGACTCAATTATGGCCAAATCATCGTGAAACAATACTTTAATCGGTTTTGATCCATCAATATTGGTTGCTGAATAGATCAATGCATCTTCTTGCTTCACTATGGCAAACCCCTTTTTTAGAATTGTTGCGGGTTCGTGCATTTTCAATATGACATCAAAACTCTGTAATGCTTGGTCGTGCCGTTGCATAATTCTTTGTGTCATATCTATAATATTTTTATATAAAATCTGAATACTGAAATTTTCTTGTTTCAATCGGTCAAAAGGTAATAAATGCAACATCTGCCCAAGATATTGTAGGGCGGATTGGTTTTGCTGCAGTGTCATATCAGCAAGCCGACCTATCTTATACCCGACTTCAAGGACGTCTGTTTCAAATATTGCATTGGTCTCAATAATAAAATCTGCCAAAGCCGTAGGAGTCTTAAGGCTTCTGTATGCGACCATATCTGCAACATTGGAATCTATTTCGTGACCAATACCTGTCAAAATAGGCAACTTTGATTTAGCAATTGCTGTACCGATATTATAACTATCAAATGCAGACAGATCTGTTTTGGCACCGCCTCCTCTCAGAATACAGATACAATCATACTTGGTCTTTGACTGGCCGATGGCTGCAATCTGTTGACATACATCTTTCTCAGTATTCTGACCTTGCATGGCTGCTTCAAATACATCAACTTGCATGGCGTATCCGTACGCATTTCCATTGATATGTTGTATAAAATCAGCATAACCTGCAGCCTTTGATGAAGAGATTATTGCAATTTTTTGCAAAACTTGGGGCAATGATATTTGTCTATTGCGATCGAATAATCCTTCATCTTTCAACTGTTGGATGATTTTTTGCTTTTTCATTTCCAACAAACCAATCGTGTAGGCAGGATCTATGTCTTCGATGATAAATTTGATCCCATATCTTTCGTTGTATTCCACCATGCCTTTAAGCTGTACATGGGCACCTTCTTTTAAAATAGAAGGTAGGAGATTTCCCAGTTTGTTTTTGATAAACAAGTAAGGCTTATACCAGATACCACCGGATATTTGAGCTATAATTTGATGCGACGTATCGTCCTGTTGGATTAGATCAAGATAGACATTACCCCGTACTTCTTTGACCTGTGCTATTTCACAATTAATCCAGACTGGTTCTGAAAAATTCAGAGCAATGACTCTTCTTATATATTCATTGAGTTCGAATAAGCTGTAGGAGCTAGGCACCGAAATTTATAATTTTATTGCGCTGTGCAAAATTAATGCAACACTTTTTTGACCAAGTCTGCTGCTTCCTTGAATTCAATAGCAGACAACACTTCTAATCCGCTATTATCAATCAATTCTTTGGCTATTTCAGCATTGGTTCCTTGTAGTCGCACAATGATAGGAACTTTGATATCACCAATATTTTTATAGGCATCGACCACACCCTGAGCAACCCTATCACACCTCACAATTCCTCCAAAAATGTTGATCAAAATGGCTTTGACGTTGGCATCCCTCAGAATGATTCTAAAGGCCTGTTCTACTCTCGCCGCATCAGCCGTTCCTCCCACATCGAGAAAGTTGGCAGGAGCTCCACCAGATAACTTTATCAAATCCATGGTGGCCATAGCCAATCCTGCACCATTTACCATACATCCTACATTGCCATCCAATTTGATGTAGCTCAAGCCATAACTTTTGGCTTCTACTTCCGCAGCATCTTCTTCATCAGTGTCTCTCATCGCATCAATATCTGGATGACGAAACAATGCGTTATCATCGATAGTCACTTTAGAGTCCACAGCGATGATCCTGTTATCGCCAGTACGTAAACATGGGTTGATCTCAAACAATGATGCATCTAAGCCTATAAAAGCATTGTACAAATTTGTAATAAACTTCAAAAATTCTTTGTATGCATTGCCATCTAAACCTAAATTAAAAGCGATGTTTCGCTTCTGAAAATCTTGTAACCCTATATGTGGATCTATCCATTCTTTATGGACTAAATGGGGAGTTTGCTCGGCCACTTCTTCTATATTCATTCCCCCTTCGGTAGAGTACACGATCACATTGCGCTTCTTTTCTCTATCCATTAAAATAGATACGTAATATTCTTTATTGGCATTAAAATCTGGCGCATAAGAATCTTCTGCAACCAATATTTTCCTGACTAATTTTCCAGGGCCTTCCATGCCTCCTGGGGTCTGCGGTGTTTTAAGCATCATACCCAAGATGTTGCTGGCATGCAACTTAACTTCTTCTCTGTTTTTGGCCAATTTTACACCACCACCTTTACCTCTACCGCCTGCATGAATTTGGGCTTTTACAACTGCAAATTCAGTATTGGTCTCTTGCCTCAATTTATCAAAGGCATCTGCAGCTTCTTCAACTGTCTGTGCTAAAATTCCTCTTTGTATCTGGACACCATAAGATGCCAGTAATGCCTTTCCTTGATATTCATGTAAATTCATAAAGTGTAAATTATGTTATCTTGGGCAAAATTAAGATTAAATCACACATTCACACAATATTCACCCCTTTGAAATGGTTTTGAAAACAAAATATTTTCAAACAATACTTAAGATTTTTACTCAAGATGACTTGCAATAGTTTTATTATCAATCACCTAGCGTATGCATTGCCATCTTCATATTCATATTGTTAATACATGTTTTATACTTGGGGCTCAGTCAAGTAATAAACATCAGCAAAAATTATTTAAATTAAAGTGTTACTGAAAACATTTTGTGTCGTACATTATTATAACATTTTCAAAAACAAATTCAATGTTCCGTAGATTTTTGATAGTAATGGTGGTCTTTGGTAGTTTTTATTCTTGTAAGAATGATAAAAGGTCAGATGAGAAAAGCCAAGAATTAGATACCAATGTCATAGATGTTTATAAGCTGCTTACACCTGATATCAGCACGAAAGATTTTGATGCGTTTGTATCAAAATACCCTGCATTTTCAAAACTATATTTCAATCAAATATTACCACTTGGCTTAGAAGGTTCTGATTCGATCTCTTTACATAAGTGGCAGGAATTTTCGAGAGATTCAGGATTTGTCGCTCTCACGGATAAAGTGCTGAAAATGTATCCTAATAGCCACACTATCCAAAAAGACCTAAAGGGTATGTATGGGACGATAAGCCAATATTTTCCCACTATAAAATCTGCCAATATCTACCCTTTGATTAGCGAATTTGGATATCAAACCTTTAATTTTGAAGATGATAATGGAAAAGAAGGGATTGGAATCAGTCTTGACATGTATTTAGGGCACACCATGAATTATAAAATGATTGCACCCGACAACACCAATTTTTCCGATTATATCACTAGGTCATGGGATAAGGATCACATTGCTAGAAAAGTGGTCAATATTTATATCGAAGAATTATTGGGACCTCCAGCAGGACATAGGATGTTAGACCTAATCATACACAATGGCAAAGCCCTCTATCTGGCACAGACATTTTTACCAGAAGCGCAGGATTCGGTCATCATAGAATTTACACAAAAACAGTTGGATTGGTGTCGAAACAGCGAATTGGCAATGTGGTCATTTTTTGTGGATAATAATCTCTTCTACGAATCTAATCCATCTAAAATAGGAAAATATGTTTATCCTGCGCCTTCTAGTCCGAATATGCCACCAGAATCTCCAGGTAGAACTGGGAATTATATCGGATGGCAAATTGTGAGGGCGTATATGGAAAGATACCCCGATACAACTTTGGATCAATTGATACAATTAAAAGATAGTCAGCTGATTATGGAAAAGTCAAAATATAAGCCAAAGCAAAAGTAAATGAGTTGATCCACCTATTGTTAATATTGAATTTACACCATGAGCAAGGATTATTACTACAAGTATAGGTGGCATAATTTTAAGTAGGGCCTGCTTGGTATAATGTATATTATTGATTATCAATTCTATATATTTAAATTTATTGATTTCGATGCACGGGAATTTCTGCAAAACACACGAATCATTTGCACTTCATTTTAACTTTTGCCTCGAGCCGGCAAGGCTTTTACTTTTTTTCCTGTCAAAAAAAGTAAACAAAAAAGTCCAGTTCAAAAAAAGGCGATTGCGAAGCAACGTTCATTCCCGAGTCAAAATGCTTTTTCTATCGCCTTGATTATCATTAGTTTAATCTTAATATTCTACGAAAGCGATAGACGCACTTTTGACTCTTCATTTACTATCGCTTGTTTTTTGAACGATATCCCAGACCAATAGCTGTCTTTAAATTGAATGATGCTGACTTTTTCAACAGGCCCTAAGTAAATGCAACATTGCCTTGATAGTTTCTGTCTGAAATTTGCTTTGTACATTTTAAAAAAAATAGCCTAGAAAATCTTCTAGGCTATTTTTTGTTTACTCAATCTACTGTTCACACACCGATTACTCGATGATGATCATTTTCTTACTCGCTACGTTGTCACCGCTTTCTACTTTGTACATTAGTACTCCGCTTGCGCTGATGTCAGCTCTTGTAAATTTCTCAGCATTCATACCTTTCACTGCATTCACATTTCTCAATGCTACTACTTTTCCTGTTACATCATACACTGTAATAGTGGCTGCTGCTGCTTCTGGCATGTTGTATCTGATCACTGTTTCTGTTCTGAATGGGTTCGGTTCGTTTTGGTATACTGCGAAGCCTTCTGCATTTGCGCCTCTTACCTCCAAACTTACTTTTCCTACTTCCATATCTTTTCCTATGTACGATTCTGCAGGTGTTATTTCTGAACCTAGACTCAACACTTCACTTAGGCTGCTTGCTCCTTTGGATTTCAATACCAATGTGAACAATACTTCTCCTTCTGCTACTGTTGCTGTTTCTTGGCTTGCATAACTCATTGTCAATTTATCTGCGAATACTCCTACATTTGATGCACTCATTGACAATGCTCCTGATTCTACATCTACAAATTCTGCTCCTCTCATACCCATTGTGAACTGGTATCCAAAGATATCATTGTAGTTGCTTGCAGTTATTGGTATACGTACAACTTCATCTTGCATCACAAACTGATCTTCTATTGCAAATTTAAGGCTCATGGCTGATCTTGGAAGCACTTGATTTTGAATGTTTGCTCTTGCATCTCCATTGATATCTCCTACTTTCACCGCTACAAAGTCTTGGTTTAACATGTCTTTGTCATGATTGGCAATAGAGATTGTCTCAATAAAAGGGAATGGCTTGGAAACATCTAATAATTGATCTTTTATAGGGAATCTCCAACTCTTATTATTTGGCAAAACATCGTATATGCCCAAAATTAACTTCCTTAATGCTGATAAATCGTTAACAGAAACGACACCATTATTATCTGCGTCGGCAGCAATCAATAAATATGGATTGTTGATCGGTTGAATACCAAGGATATGTCTCTGAATAAATACTAGATCTAATGTCGATACTCCATTTAAGTAAATGTCATTTTTACTTGCTTTGATATCATATCTATAATTGACATCAGCCTGATTTGAATAGGTTCCAGATTCACCTGTTATGATTGTTAATGGGGATTCTGGTTTGATGGAAGTAAATTCTACATTGACATCCTTCACTCTAATATCTTGGTGAGTTTTGACTGATCCAGCTATTAATTTTAATGCCGGAGAAGTCTCATTAATCTGTAAATTGACTATACAGTTATCCATATTCCAAGCTTCATCCCATACGCTTACACTCACTTGATATTGCCCTGCCGCCAACCATACTGCTCCTGCACTTCTAGAAGATGGCAACCATTTGAATGCTTTTCCTTGGTTGTACTCGTTTTCAGTTGCATTTTGTCCAGCTCCTTTGAAATAGTGTATTTGATCAAGCTTACTCAATACTGGATGTACTCCTTCAAAAGTATAGTACAATTTTGACTGTGGTGTACAATTATCAAATGAACCTTTATTGAAGTCTACTGCCCACAATTCTACCATCTTTGGATTGCTGTTCATCAATGCTGTGTGTACGCTTACGCAGTATGGGGTTGGTGGTTTTTTATCAACTGACATCACTGTACTCTCACACTGATCTACGTTGCCACAACCATCTGTCACTTTCCAAAGTACTTTGTGGTTGATATTCTCTGCCAATAAGTTGAAGGCTGGTAATGTCGCTGTGCCACCACTTGCTGCTGACGGCTTCACATACGTCACATACAACTCATCTGCCAATACTAAGTTTGGATGTAAATTCTGCATTGCCGTCCAAGTTGGGTTTACTGATCCGTTTAGTATTCTTGGGATGTATACCCAGATGCCATTGTACGCTTTGTTGATAAAGCTTGATCCTAATCTGTCTACTGTACCGTCAGCCCATAGGTCAGCAAATACTTGCCATTTAATCCAGCTCTCCTCTGCACAGATCAACGTATCTGTCGCTGATGCTTCCAATACTACGCTTGCATAACATGCACCATCTGGATTGGAAGGAAGTGGATTTGCGGCAAACATTTGATTGCTGCATGTCAATATTGGAGCTTCCACATCCTTATAAGTGTAATAATGAACCCAAGGACCGCTTGATTCTTGTGTGCACCAGTTCAAGTAATTATACGTCACTTTCCATTTCTTACATGCGCCATTCTCATTATTAAATGTGTCAATGGTTATATTTTCAACAATGATATCACATGGCCCGTTATTTACCACTGGTCTCTTGATCAAGGAATTGTTTTGATCGTTTAAGTCATCTGAGTTGAAACCACATTTATCCCATGGTGTCGTTTGACCATCTTGTGGGAAGGTCACCACGAATGGGAAGGCTACTGTGGTTACTGTGATGTATTGTACACATGTTACACTTACACTTCCTTTTGTAGTTTTGAATGTTCTTCTGATTGTACCTGATTTACAGATCTCATCATAAGTACCTATCCATGCATCTCTGTAGATGATGTCTAAGCCTTTACATAGGTCATATGCACTTGGATAACCTGTCATTGTCAAGTCTACATCTGTTGCCTTCGTATCCTGGCCTACACTCAAGTTCAACTCCATATCACATGTCACTGTAACATCTGCTGGACATACTAGCACTGGTGCCAATTTGTTCTCTACTCTTACTGTTACCCATGTGGTATTGTAATTGTCTTTCATGCCGTCTATGATCAAGTTGTCACCATATAAGCCATTCATGTTTCCATCATCCCATACTCTCAACTCTACATCGTGTAAGCCATATTCTTCTCCCTCTGGGATATCATCACAACAGAATTTTACAAATTCGCCACCATCTGTATCGAAGTTGCCATCTGCATTCGTGTATTTGCTATCCATTGGGTGGAACCATACTGCTCCTGGTACTTCACTTGCGAAGTTGTTGCCATTGAATGTGCTGTTGTTATTGTGGTTGTTTACTCCTACGTTACCGCATGAGCCGCCATCTACTCTCCTTACTTCAAACTTAATGTCAGTACACCCATCATAAGAACCATTATTTAATTGGTGGGCATATAATTTTGCTGCTCCTTCTCCGGCACCATTTCCAGAAAGGCTTATGACAATATCTTGCTTTGCAATTGCAACAGGTGGAGTTTGATCCACTACTCTTACTTTAAATAGACAAATAGATTCATTTCCACAAGCATCAGTTAATACGTATTTTACTTTGGTATTTGATCCTTTTTTGATGTGATTCACAAATATTTTCAAATCTCCATCTTGGATGTTTCCTTCAACATTTATAAAACCACCTCCATAGATATAAGCTTTAAATTCGAGTTCTGAACACTTATCAATTAATAGATCAGGAATAGGCAGGTAACCACTAGCTGAGCAAGACCAAGGATCCACACTCAATACTAAATCATCAGGGCAAGGCGACAATATTGGAGGAGAAGTATCCAATACCTCAATTAATTGATAGTAAACTATTGGGTTTCCTTCTCCTATTGATTCACATCTATCGCGGATAATCCACTTTCTTAAAATTTCATAACTACCTCCACAAATCCACAAATACTGATCTTCATAGGTATGCGATAGATTACAAAGTGCATTGACTTTATCTACAATAACACCGCCTATTGTCGGGTAACCGATACTATCAGGATGAATCAATTTTGGATTTTGACCTACCAAATCGCAACTCAATATCGTATCTTTAGGCCATAAAATTTGGTCAAAATCAAATGCCTTCACTAAAATTTCTTGAGTGCATGACGCAGCATTTCCTTCTTTATCCGAAACATAAAAAGTTCTATAAATTGCTGCAATTGTGTCACGACATTGGGTGTTTTTAACTACAACGTCTTCATGTGTAATTTGTACAACGGGTTTACATGATGTTAATACTACTTCACCCAATAACAATTGGCCAAATTCGTCTTTTAAATCTTTATTCGTACTACAATAAATCATGGTATCTTTTGGACATTCTATAACAGGTATAGCCTTTGCTTCTATAAGAATTGTACCCCAACAACTATTTCCTGATAAAGGATCAAGTACTTCAAATGTCAATGTTTTCCCCTCATGTTCTAAATATACGAATGGCGATGTTACCAAAATAATACCTGATTCATTTTTCAGTGTAACAATATAATCTTCATAACATCTATAATCATCTCCGCTGAAAAGCATGTCTGGTGTAATCTCTGCCTGACAATTTCCGTCAAGGCTTAAATTAAGATGATTTATGCAACTCAATGTATTGCTGGTAGGCTCATGCTCGATTACCACTACATTGAAAGTGCAGGAGTCAACATTTCCAGCCGCATCATACACGTAAATAGTCACCGGCGTGGTACCAATTTCAAAATAAGTACACGGTTCAATACTGTACGTGGTATCTGTCACCGCACAATTATCAGTTGCCAAAATCGGCCAATAACAAACTGTTTTACGACATTCACCACCTTTGAGATAGACAAGTATGTCAGCAGGACAAGACACCTGAGGTTTATCAATATCTTTGATAGTGACTTTAAATTCACATGAGTCAACATTGCCACTGCCATCTGTCAATATGTATCGGACTATTGTCGTGCCCACAGCAAAAAACTCAGTAATGGTGTCTGCTTGAACAATAATGCCAGGACTAGTAGGAAGCGGAATGTCCATGTCACTTAGGTACTTAAGTTCTACAGTTCCGACTTTACAGTTATCGATAATCCTAGGATGTACCCAAGTAAAATCTGCACCACAAAGTCCAGGCTCATTATTAAATATAGTATCTCCTTGGGAGTAATTGGCTATAGCCCAAAGACGAAGATTCCAGCTAGTAAGCATACCACTATTCAATGCTACTGTGTCTGCTATCTCCAATGTCCAATCACCTTGTGCGTTTTCGCCATAGAAGGCAGTATTTACATCACAAAGTCTATGCAAAGGTGCATAAAACTCACCGCCACCCAATGGATTACAAGTAGCTGTTGTGATTGATCTTAAGGTATCACTATCCAAGTTGACATCAAAATCAGCTCCACCAGGGCACAGTCCTTCAAATAATACTACTTGAGTACCTTCTGGTGATGTCAATTTGAATATCAAATCTCCTGTATTCGGATGAGATCCTATTATATTGAGCAAGTCAACATCGCCTACAAGATAGCTGTCAGGAACATTTATGACAGACTTGAATACCTTTCCACCAATGATACTATTAGGTACATTAGTATTGCTGGCTGTAGTATATACATATTCATCAAATTCTCCGCAATACGGCAATTCCTGATCTAGAATCGTGACTTTAAATTCGCAAGTAACCATATTTGGCATGATACTTTGGAAACCTATCGTACTACCATTATCAGGGCTGATATCTATTGTAGGATTTACTTGTCCTATAGTCAATGGATTGCATACATCTGCGTCTACCCAATCATAAGCCTGATGATTGTCATACGAAAACTTACGAATAACGCCACCTTTGCTACGCATAGTAGGTATGCTACCTGTCCAGTCAGCACTGCTTACCACTGATACGGTACCTAGACCAATAGGGGCAAACCCATTGACAGCTACAACATCCAAAACTCTGCCTTTGAAGCTCATCACGTAAGCTGCCCCTTGTCCTGTAGTCATATCTATTGCGCATGGCACATTAAAAAATAAACCTGCGGGATTGTCCACCCCATTGCCAAAGTGGATGACCAAAGTCTGACCTACTCCGATGATGGTATTGTCAGGAATGGTAAATACTTCTGGCATCATGCCTCCGAGACGCTCTACCTGTAGTCCACTCGCATTGATAGATGCAGCACCCAAATTGGTGATTTCTACATAATCATTAGTCGTCAAGACTGTATAAGGTACTGGATCCATGCCACCATTGGTAATCCCTATATCATGGGACACTTCGGTAAATAAAAGATGGGGCTGATCATTGAGCTTATAAGTCACTTTGCTCACACCATCCAAAAACTCTGTACCACTCGCATCAGCCATGCCACCATCTACGATGATACCACTGCCTAGAGGATATTCTATTTGATATTGGATAGAAAGATTGTCCCTACAGTTGTCATTTACTTTTTGTGGTGCGATGTTTTGTACGATCGCACTACACTTCCAAGGGTCAGTGCTCTCCGTGACCGAAGCCGGACACTCCATGGTTGGTGGTATGTGGTCATTGACGATGACACGCAGCGAACATACTGCTGTATTGCCCGCAGGATCTGCAGCTAGATACTCCAATATAGTGGTACCTGTAGGGAAAATACTACCAGAATTCAGTCCCGTTGCATCTGTCTTGGTAACGGTCGCCGTCCAGCAATTGTCTATCGCTAATGGCTCAGAAAATGTCACATAAGCGCCACATCGCTCTGTCTCTACATTCTGGATGATATCCAATCTAGGACAATTGGTAAAATGAGGAGCCTGGGTATCCAATACTTCTACGATGAGATTGCAAGTAGCTGTATTGCCACTCTGATCATATACCGTCCAAGTGATGACATGCTCGCCCAAAGCAAACACGCTTCCCTGAAGTGTGCTGTCGAATGGCCCAAATATATAGTTGTGTCTGATATATGGATCAGGACAATTGTCTGTAAATCTCGGATCAAAATCCTGCTCTGTCATAGTGTAGGTACAGGTATGTGGATCAGCTTGCACTTGAAGACGATTGCCAGCAGGTGTGAGGGCGTTGCCAATGATCTCCAGTGAAAAAGTCTGTAATACACCACACTTACCTGTGTAAGTATTATGGAAAGTCAATATCCAATCTCCTGCACTGTTTTCACTATTGAACAATGCAAGTGCTTCCTGAGGAATGACTAAGCCACCACTACCCAACGGTGCACATCCGCTTGATGCCACAGCAGTAGTAGCTGCATCATCTAGCTTCATATCAAAGTCAGCTGTCCCGGCACATAACGCATCAAAAAACGTTACTTCAGTGCCAGCAGGACTGGTCAAAGTCACGCTAAGTCCACCCATATCCGGCTGTGTACCTATAAGACTCAATATATTGACATCAGTGATGCTCATAGATGGTGCCACATGGATGACGACCTGTGTTGTGTCATTGGGCTTGATGTCTCTAGGGCCTGTGTAGTTGAAAGTATTGGTAGCCACAACTTCTTCGCAGAAGATCATAGGGTTTTCGTCGTCTTCAACTAATACTGTAAAGGTACATTCTATAATATTGCCAGCAGCATCTTCTACTTGATACAGCATGGTAGAGAGACCTTTATAAAAATCTCTCGTAATGGATGTACCAGCTAAACCTAGTAAATTGATAGGTCCTTCAGTGGTTCCATCAGGATTGGTGTATGTAATGGTGTAAACAGTGACACCACAATTGTCTGTAGGTGTGGGATGTGTCCAGGTATATTCGCCTTCGCAATCATCTAAGCCGCCCATAGATGTACCTATAGTTACATTGGCAGGGCAGGTAATCATCGGCGTTTCATCATCTACTACGGTGACTATGATATCACAAGAGCTGGACTGTATGCCATTACCATTATCTTCATTCTCGGTAATAGTGTAGGTGACTGTGGTCACACCTACTGGAAATATTGCGCCTGAAGCATTGGTAGATGTACTTGTACCTGTACCCGTCACATTTGTTGGCGATGATGTCCAAGTAACAGTATAAGGACAATTATCAAATGAAAACTCCAATTGCAGCCGATCCACAGCTGCTTCGCAAACTCCAGGGTCATTGGATACGGTCACGTCTTGTGGACAGTTGAGCTCAGGATATTGAGTTTCGTTGATGATAACTTGAAATGAACATGTAGCTGTCTCCGCAGGAATGGCATTGTTAGTAGCTTCATAAACTACCGTGTAAGTACCTGGAACTAAAACATCGCCAGGCACAGGACCTGAAATATGGTTGATCGTAACTGCACAGTTGTCTGTTGCTACTGGAATCGACCAATTGGCAGTTACTGAACACTGATCAGGGTCATTTCCAAAAACATAAGGACCTGTAGGGCAGTTGACAAATTGTAGCTCTTGATTATCAACAACATGGACATAAAAAAAGCAAGTTGCAGAATTTCCATTGTTATCTTCTGCCATATAAGCGACATAATAAATACCAGCAGGGACTGCTGATCCTGATGTAGGTCCAGAAATTTGAGTTACTGTTACGTTGCAATTATCAAATGCAATTGGTTGTGACCAGTTTACAAAAGCTGTACAATTATTGGCATTTTCTACGCCAAAAATATAAAATCCATCAGGACAATTTATAAAATATGGATCTTCTTCATCTTCGTCATCACCAGGACAACTACTATTAAAAATGGCTAATGTACCATTGCCTCCACCAGGACCGCTGCATCCTGGTGTAACAAAATCAATAGTGGTATAGTCAGAAAGTCCGACTTCACAAACAGAAGCAACTCTAAAATCCATACTTTGACAAGCAGGTAATGTCGTAAAATTATAGGATGTTGATGCATAATTGGTATTAATAATCACCCAGTTTTGACCACCGTCATTACTGTATTCAATTTGATATGCTGAAATTCCAGCAGGACCACTCCAAGTAAAACTTACAGCATTTGAGCCTGACGTTGCACTTGTAAGCATGGTTGGGGACAAACAGCTTGTACAATCTGTGGCCAAGGTGATTTGCGATGAAAAAGCGATATTGGAAGTATTAGCAGCTTCATATATTTTAAAGTAATAATTTCCCGCAGGTAGTGAATTACCATTCATCAATTGTCCAACGTTCCAGGAATAACTACCATCATCGGCTGTGGGATTTGCGATGACAAAGCATTGGGAGCCGTCAGACAAACAAATTTCTAAGACAACCTGTCCAATAACAGACTCCAAAGGATCCCACATAATTTCTTGGTTTGAATTGATATCATAACATTGGCCTTCCGTAATGCCACCAAATCCTGAAGATTGTTTTCCACAATTTGGTAAGCCTGATACGGTAAAAGCACCACTTCTTCCATTATAGTTTGTATTATCTGGATCGTATAATTTTAAATAATAATCGCCATCCGTCAATTCTGCTGCTAAAAACCCATAACTTCCGTCATCAACTATATCAGTGCCTATGACTGCACATGTATTTGTCCCTACATAACACGCTTCTAAAATCAAAAGTCTTCCCGTACCAGAAGGATTCCAATCTACTGGTATTGTAGTTAGACTACTTATACACCCATTTGGAAGAGGATTGGTAAAATATATTTCACCTACATCAGGGGCACAACTTAGATTTACTGTCCCAGATAATGGCATACAGCCAGCATTGGTTTCTGATACAGAAACTACCAAAGTCTGATTTCCATAAGGTCCAAATTCATAGTTCGTATTGGGTGTTGCATTAGTTTTAGTTTTAGGTCCAGCATTTATAGTGTAATTTGTGCCAGTACCATTAAAGCTGACACCAACATTATTAGTACCTTCTATACATACTGCATTTAAAGAAAGTGATCCAGGTATAAGTGTACAGTTACAGTTTCTGGTGTATGGGCCAAAGGTTATTATGCAACCAGTTATATCATCTGTTACATCAACATAGACTAGCGTATTGTTATCAAATGTACCTAATGTGTACGATTGGTTAGGGTTAGCATTAGGTATAGGGGTACTTGTTGGTCGAGTGCTAATGGAGTAATCACCAGAGCCGGATGTTACTGCAAACTGGAATGGTATCACAAAAGTATTCGAAGCACCTGAAGTTACACATTGTGCTGTAGAACTAGAAGTTGCGCTGAAGTTGCAAAAAAGAGCACAATTAGGTACAGGGTAATTGTAATTATAACTAATATCTGTACATAAATTTGTTAATTGAATATTATTTGTTTGTCCAGGAAATGATTGGCTAGGAAGATTCATATCAAGGGTTATGGCAAATGGTTGACTATGAATTATAAATCTAAATTGTTTAGTTCCGACTTGAGCTAAATATGGACCAAAAGGCAAGCTACCTGATATTTGTAAATCATAAATGGTATTTCCTTGACAAACAGGGGTCGCTGTAAATTCCGTAATTAACTCTGAATAAGAAACACAAGTAGATGCAGAAGAAAGAGTAGATACCCCAGACTTTACAGGATCTAACCAAGAGCTTAATCTTCTTCTTTGGTCTTGGGAATTGTTGTTCGTCCATGAGTATGATAAAGCTCCATAATCTGAACGAAAAACTGGGTCATCTTTTTAAATCACAACAAGGAGGAAAATCTGGTAGTCCACAACTAACATTGACTCCTCTTAATTGACCAAAGATAAGTTTGTTTGCATTAAATATAGGAGACCCTGAAGATCCTCCTTCAGTTACACTATGATGATTTGTTGATGTTTCATCAAATTTTACTGTTTTATATTTAGAACTTGAATTTATTGGAGAATCAAAGTCTGTTGCTATCATTTTAAAATCTCCTATGGGATGGTGAATACCTATTGAGTTCCCATAAATAATGTTTGAATTATCCCATCCATTCAATTGTGCATTAATTTCGTTATCACAAATTGGATTTTCTACTAAATACAAAAGTGCGAAATCCGAAGATGCAAAGGCATTATCATTAGCTAAAACATACGCTCCAGTTGTAGTTTTTGCATCAATTATTTCATTAGCATCACATCTTATACCACATTCTGGCCCATCAAAATTCCAATAAAACATCCAATCATCGGCTTTAGATTCCCCCATGCCAGAATCTGCGTCATAAAATAGGTCAACATTATCAGTAAAATCACCATCTTTATTTCCATCACTTTGAATACAGTGGTTCGCTGTTAAAAAAAGTGGTGAAGCATCAAATCTGGTATTATTAATTAATGAACCTGAACAAAAACTTACTGAACCTCCTCCTCTTGGAAATACTATTCTAGCTACCCCATTCCCAACATCTCTAAATCCAGCACCTTCAGGACAATTTATGCTAACTTGACAATCTCCTGATAATTGACAAGGTACGTTATTTGCCCGTGATCCTATTTTATCTTTGTAGATATAATAATTCACAACATAGCTAATTTCTATAATTGAAGTATTGTTTTCTTTTGTGGTATTTGATACTAATTCGAGCGTTATAGAATTCCCAACCAACATTGCAGTTGCAAACTTACCGGATGATTTATTATTTGCAGATGTAAAAGCCCCTTGTACGTGACTTCCATCTTCGTTGTAGACAAACAATTTGTCTCCATCAGTCAGTTTAAAATTGGAAAAAAGTAAGCTCAAAACTACCGCATCTTCGCACTTGAATTGATATCTACAGATATATTCTCCAGAAGGCAACTTAGTCCATGTACCTTCTTTTAAGACATCCGTGTTTGCAGGCAATCCATATCCTGCCCTCGGATTTCTTCCATTTCTGGCATCTTCTTTGTCTTCCTCTTCCACCTTCCGCATATCCAATGCTGGTAGCCTATTCTGCATCACAGTATCCAAAGACCTCAATGTGCTTTTATACCTGAAAGAAGGAGGAGTCCCACCTTCACTCATCTGAGCAAATGCCTTATCATTAAATAAAATCATCACAACAGCCACCGCCATCACCTTCCAGAAAGTTGTCAAAGAAAAGTTCATATAGAATTCGTTTTGGTTATCAAAAATAAAATTCCAGATACCAAAATATGGTTGTGGGAGCTTTTGCAGTTTTTTATCGGATATGAGCATCCGAGTGGATATGCGTTGAGATAAAAAACTGTACAATATCAACTACCGCAGCGTGCTTTGGGCATCTGTGTAGTTTTAGGATATATCTCAGATTCCATCATTTGGATTCGTACCAATATGGAAATGGATATATACCCTTACTTATTTTGAGACTGAGACTAAAAACAGCACGAAAGTACCGATGACGATTCGTAAAATCTATTACATTCGTATATTCGGTCGATATTTCGCATATTTGGTTTATATATTATATTTATTTAAATGTGTTACATATTATAATATTCTATTCTTATGTGTTTTTTTTCATAAGTTATTTTGACTTTAATTAACTTTACACTGCGGTCTGGAGACTTTGGACAACTATGAAGATTTCAATAATCGTAGCGTCTCCTCTAAGATTCAAAATCTAAATAGTTTGAAATAAACATACAACTCAGGCGCAATGCCTGATGATACTGCATCGTAGCTCGGAAGCTACGACGAACGATGGTAATGCACAGCGGTCTGGAGACCGTGATATACTAGTCCTAAAGTCTGGAGACTTTGGACGACAGATGTTTGAACTATTTGTTTTAATATTCGTTTTTTATTTATGTTTATAAATACTAAAAAAATGGATATAATAAAAAAATATCAAAACTCTTTAATTGACATTTGTAAGAATTTTAAGGTAGATGAGCTTTTTGTATTTGGTTCCATTCTAACAGATAAATTTAAAGAAGATAGTGATATTGATTTTATTGTTTCTTTAGCATCAGAAGATCCTATAGAATATGCCGAAAATTACTTAGAACTTAAATTTGCATTATCGAATATTTTTAAAAGAAAAATAGATTTACTAGAACAAAAGGCGATAAAAAACAAGACATTTGAGCATATCATCAATAAGCAAAAAAAACTTGTATATGCAAGAAGCGCTCAAGGTCTGGCTTGAAGACATTAAAAGATGTATCGCAGAAATCAATGAATTTTTACCAGCATCAGGTAGTTTTCATGATTTCAAAAACGACCTAAAAACAATAAGAGCTATTGAACGAAATATCGAGATTATAGGAGAAGCTATGAATAGAATCTTGCATACAGAACCAAAGATCTCCATTAGTAATTCCAGGAAAATAGTAGATACTCGTAACCGCATAATCCATGGTTATGACTCTGTTTCTGAAGATATTATTTGGCTCATTGCGGTGAAATACCTACCTATCCTTGATGTAGAAATAAAGGCTTTATTGAGAGAAGTGTAAGATGAAGGTATTCTAAAGTCTGGGAGAATATACAATTAAGATAGTTTGAAAAAATGTTCGACTCAGGCACGATGCCTGATGATACTGCATCGTAGCTTGAAAGCTACGACGAACGATGGTAATGCACAGCGGTCTGGAGACCGTGATATACTATTCTTAAAGTCTGGAGACTTTGGACAATGGGAGTAATTGACTATTTCTACTAGCCATGTATCAAAATAAACCTATCTTTGCGTTATGAATACAAAGAGTTTATATATCATAGCTGGATGCAATGGTGCTGGTAAAACTACCGCATCATTCACGATATTGCCAGATATATTGCACTGTGATCAATTTGTCAATGCAGACGAGATTGCCAAGGGATTGTCACCTTTCAAGCCTGAAAGTGTCGCTTTTGAAGCTGGTAGAATTATGCTTACCAGAATAGAACAGTTGTTTGCTGAAGACCAGTCATTTGCCATAGAGACAACATTAACTACCAAAATATACAGAAATAAAATCATAGAAGCTCGTAGCAAAGGATATGAAGTGATTCTTTTGTTTTTTTGGCTAGAAAGTGTGGAAATGGCTATCAACAGGGTACGGACAAGGGTGTCCGAAGGAGGTCATAATATACCAGAAGATGTCATTATTAGGAGATATTTTAGTGGAATACGTAACCTTTTTGATATATATATTGACATAGTGGATCAGTTAGTTATTTTTGATAATTCAAACTTAAATGCTACCATTATTGCTGAAAAGCTTTTTTCTTCTGAACTACTAATACATAATTCTAACATATTTATTCAACTTCTAAAATTTAAAAATGGAAGCCTATAAAAGACCAGAAAATATACAAAAAATAATAGACGGGATGCAGTTAGTTCGTACTCGCCTTATAGCATATAAAATAAAAATGAATAGCGAACTCGTTGTCATGAAAGACGGAAAAGTAGTAAGGATAAAACCGGAAGATTTGATCGTAACTAAAAATCAGCATTAAAGACTTCCAGCATTTGTATGTTAGACATTTATACAAAATTAATATAGTTTGAAATAAACATGCAACTCAGCACGAAGCCTGATGAAACAACATCGTAGCTTGGAAGCTAAGACAAACTATGTTACATTGCTATGTGGAAACCAAGGAATAATAGTCCTAAAGTCTATAGACTTTGGACAACAGGAAAGACTTAACATTTATGACTGATCAGCCCTAAAAGTAATGTCTTTCTTTGTATCCTCGGCTTTGAGATTTTAGTCACTTACAAATTGTTGTAGATCATTTATCAATTGACGTTCGGTTGTCGTCCATATTGTTCGTCGTTCTTGGTTCGTTGATAAAAAATCACCACTTATATCCATTCGATTTTAAATGATCTTTGAGCAGTTTTAACCCATTGCGCGAAATAGTGATGCGTTTGCCACAAATAAGCTCCAACTCTTGATTACCAGCATCGATATATCGCACTTTCTGGAGATTGACGAGCATGCTTTGACTCACTTGAAAAAACGAGACATCACTTAGTAATTCTGAGTAAAACTTGAGCGATTGACCACTAGCTAACTGCTGATCTTGTATGTCAGTAATTAACACTACAGGCCCATCAGAACGGATGTATTTTATCTCATCAGCCGACATCGCGATGAAATTACCTTTAAGAAGTGGGAGGAAGTAGGTGGTTTGTTGGTTCATATATTCCTGAGATCAAAACGGGTTTACAAAATGAATCTTAGGTCTTTTGGAGGTTTTGGCGTCAATAGTGCATGTCAATAATTCTAAATCTTCATTTGTGATATTTGCAATTAATTAAAATTTTTACAAATCTAAATTTCATATTTAATATCTAAATCGAATATCAGTGTGTGTCACGATGTTCTTTATCTATACCTTATTTTTCCCAATCTACAAATTTGCAGGTTAGTAAAAAAGGGTCTTGCCTAGTATACAAGTGTATATCGATCCTTCAACTGCTCCTTGAGCAATGAAATTAATTTTGTGCCAAGATGTGCATTTGATTCTTCAGATGAAATATTGGAAAAATGATTGTTTCCTGGACCATTATCTATATATTCAAGCGCAAGTTTACCCGTTTGGTCAAGCTCAGTGGTTATATTGATTTGTGGTTCATTGACATGTGTGAAGGCGTGTTTTACACTATTGGTCACTAACTCATTTACGATAAGACCCAAGCGCATGGCGTCTTCTGCATTCACATGGTGATCACTTAGATTACAAATGATATTCAATTCCTTACCTGGAATGGCAAATATTTTTTCTAATTGTGTGACTAACTCTTCTAAGTAAACAGCCAAATTTACAGTGGTATCTTCGTCATTTTTGAATAGATTGCTATGTACAAGCGATAAAGCTCCAAGCCGATTTTCAGTCTCTTGCAATATTTCGCGCGCTTCTATATTTTGGGTGCGTCGGCCCTGCATTTCTAAAAGTGACGTCATGAAGTATAGATTGTTCTTTACTCGATGATTGAGTTCTTGGTGGAGAAGTTGGATTTTCTCTTTTTGATTTTTTAAAGTATTATTTTTAGACTTCAACAGTTGCATTAAATATAAAAAGAAAATCAAAGCTCCTGATACTAATACTAAGAAAAAAATGAGTAGAGAATTTAGTTGGGATTGGTTTTTAATTTCAATATCTGCAATTTTATTTTCTATTTCCATTTTTTCTAATGCATATTTCTCATTTTCATTTTCAATTTCATTTATATCATTAAACAAATTCAATTCGCTCTTTTTGATAACTTTATATATGCCAGATTTACTGATGGAATCTTGATAATTAATTAGAAAGTCTAAAACTTTTTTGTCCTGTGCACCTAAACCTATGGAAACGATTCTTTCAGCCATATCAGCTGCATAATCATAAGAATTTTTAGCTTTCAAACAGTTAAACGCTAGATATGCCTTTTTTTTGAACTCTTTAATATCGTTCGTTTCATGAGCAAAGATTGCTTGATAATTCAGTACCATGCATTCAAATTGTGCCTCCTTTAGTATGAAATATAAGCTATCATAAATTTGAATATTTGACTCAAATTCTTTTTTATCTTTTTCCTTTATTGCAATATTGATTAAGTGGTCTTGAATACGAATCAAATCGTCAGAATCTAAATCAAATTGTCGAAGCGAATCAAGATACGACTTACATTGTACTAGGTCTCCTAAATTATGGTAGCAATTCGATATACTATGAAATAATGGTATTAAATTTCTGTCAAATTTAAAATATTGACGTGCCATATGGTAATAATCAATCGCCGTTTTAAAGTTTCTAAGATCCATATGTATTTTTGCATAGTTACTAAAAATGTAAGCCTCATATTTTTTTCCAAGTTTTGAATTTAAATCTCTTGCCCTATCATTATACTTTAAGGCATTTTTATGATCCTTATTTGAATTGAAGTTTTGTACCCAGTTGATTAGGTTTTGAAGTTCTAATGATTCATTTTTTAATTGCTTGGCCAATATATCAACACTATTGTAAATCTTGTTTGATGTATCATAATTCCCAAGTGCTGTTTGGATTAGCGCAATATTAACTAAAGCTCTAACTTCTCCTCTAATGCTTTGGCCAGTTTTAAATATTTTATGACTTTTTTTTAAATAAAATAATGCAGAATCAGGATTGTTGCCTTTAATAATATTTCCTTTTATTCGTAAAGCTTCAGCATAAAATGTATCTTTAGCAGCATTTGATTTTGTCAATATTTCAACTTTCGAAATTAGTTCTAAAGCTTTTGGAATATTAGTGTATCTTAGTTTTAATGCTTCATCGCAAAGCTCCTCCAATTCATTATGAGATTGAGAAAATAAATTAAAGTTCAACATTAAAAACAGACAAAATATTAGACAGTTTGTAATATGTTTCATCATAAATGTACTTTCAAATTTCATCATTTAAATTTTACAACTTAGGCAACCATTTCATGACTTCTGCTTTATAGGTGATCCCTAATGGTATACTATGCAATTCATTGTGCCCATAGATATAAAGTGTTTCATTATCATACTTTTGAATCAATCGAGTATTGACAGCATAGGAGTTATGTGTTCTTACAATATATGGTACCTTAAGTCGTGATACTATCTCTTTAAGATGTACATAGTGCCTTACCTTATCCGTTTTGGTGACAATATCTGTATAGCTGCTATCCGACTTGAGATATAGTATATCTGATTTTACAATCTTAATATAATCATTTTTTCCTTTGACATAGACAAAATCCGTTTCTGTGATAAGTGGTTGATGATCAATTTCTATGTAAGCTTCGGGATTCCTATCGTGCTTATTGTACATAGCAAAATCGATAGCAACTTCCAGTTGTTTGGCCGAAAATGGCTTAACTAGGTAAGCTACTGGTTTAGTCAATTTTGCACGATTGCGTGTGTTATGATCAGAAAGTGCAGAAGTATATATTAATGGAGCATCATTATATTTCTCGATCTCTTGCATGATCCCAATTCCATCTAGTTCGCTTTGATCTAAGGATATGTCTGTTAAAAAAAGTTGTGGTTTTACTATTTTTATTGCATCGAATGCTTGTACATCATTTCTCGCAATTATAATATTGTTAGGACCCAGACCTTGAATGATCTCTTTCATATTTTGAGCTACCACCAGGTCATCTTCAATTATAAGTATATTCATAAGTATATTATTTTATGCATTTATATCTTGATTTGTTACTGCTTTATCCTAGATTAATGTCAAAATGACTAATCAATATTGAAAAGAAAATATCTTATTTATAATTCAATTATAAAACAGTAGGCACAATAATACACCGCAAAATAACAAATTTATAGTTTAAAATGAAAGAAAAAGACATTGATTACATCTGTTATTATGATGATATAGGGCACATTTTTTTATAGCAATCCTACATAGTATAATATGTACCAATCTCCTAAAAAATTGGTCACAATCTATATCAAACCTTCTTTATACTAAAGTTTTACAGCATTTATCGATTACTCCACAACAGATATTTTGAGCATATTAGTACGGATGCGTTTTTGAAGTGGCATGCTTCCTGTATTGATGACTATGTCGCCTTTGTTTACTGCTCCTATTTCCTTCAATTTGTCATTGACATCTTGAATAGTTTCATCAGTAGTGGTAAATTTATCATAAAAGTGTCCAAGAACACCCCAAACTAAAGCCAGAGTACTCAGCATATGGGTTCTGTTTGAGAAAATATGAATTTCGCTATTTGGACGATAGGATGACATTTTAAATGCAGTATAACCATTTACGGTGATTCCTGTGATGGCCTTTGCCTGTACTATTTCTGCAATTCTAGGTGCATTGAAACAAAGTACATCTGAAAGAAAGGTTTCCGTCTGGGGATCGGGTTCTTTTCTTCGAACCAACATCAAAAAATGGCTTTCTGCATCCGCTATGATTTTTCGCATTTCCTTTACGACTAAAGCAGGGTGATTTCCCACAGAAGTTTCTCCCGATAACATTACAGCATCGGTGCCATCAAGGACTGCATTGGCAACATCCGTTACTTCAGCTCTAGAAGGAGTAGGATTTGTGATCATACTTTCCATCATTTGCGTTGCTACTATGACTGGTTTAGCCATTTTTACACAACGAATAATAATACGTTTTTGTAGAGATGGTAGTTTTTCTAAAGGCACCTCTACACCTAGATCCCCTCGAGCGATCATAATAGCATCTGCAACCTTTATAATTTCCTTGATATTGGATATTGCCTCGGGTTTTTCTATTTTTGCTATCACTTTGGCGTTGTGATTTTTTGTAGCTATTCTTTCTTGGAGATCCCTAACATCGGCTGCACTTCTTACAAATGATAGGGCGATCCAGTTGATAGGTTGCGTAAGCAAAAAGTCTAAGTCTTCTAAATCCTTTTCAGTAAGCGAAGGCAATGAAATCTTGGTATCTGGTAAGTTTACCCCTTTCTTGGAAGCCAAAAGACTCCCAAAAAGTACTTTGAGTTTGACTTCATTTACTTTATTTGTAGATACTACCTCCAATCGTATCTTTCCATCGTCTACTAATACGATTTCACCTGGATTCACGTCTTGGGCAAAAGATTTATAACTCATATAAATCTTATCTTTATTACCCACGCATTTTTCATTGACAAAAGTAAGAATATCACCTGGGGCAATGGGTAAGCCATCATTTTCCATGACACCTACGCGTAATTTTGGGCCCTGTAAATCGGCTAGAATACCTACATGCGTTCCCAACATTTCATTTATCTCCAAAATATTATCTATCACATCTAAGTGCTGTGCATGTGTGCCGTGAGAAAAATTCAATCTAAAGACATTTACTCCTGCAAGAACTAGCTCTTTCAATTTTGGAATAGTATCACAAGCGGGTCCGACAGTAGCAATAATTTTGGTTTTTCTGTGTGTAGAAGCGATTAATGCCTTACTCATGATTATTTAGAATTTGAATAAAAAAAGATGCGAAGATAGTTTAATTGTTTGAAAGTGCTTATTCATATAAGTGTATTTAAACTGTTATAACAATTTATTAATAAGTAAAATTAGAATTGTATAAAATATAATTCTTGAAAATTTAATAAAATTTTGCGAAAATATTCATGGATTTTTAACAAGGTTTATTTTCTCTTACCCGTCTTGAAAGTATTATAAACAATTAATATTTCAAGAAATGAAACGGTTCAATTTAATCATGTCATTCGTACTTTGTGTAGGATTTGTTGCTTATTCTCAAGTAAGTGTAGGCGTAAAAATAGGTGCTAATTTTTCCAATGCTTCTGTATCAGGAATTTCAGAATCTTTCATGCCTGAATTGGATAATCTCACTGGATTCACAGCAGGTGTAGTAGCAGAAATACCTGTGTACGGCAAGTTTTCATTTAAACCAGAGCTTAATTATATTGAAAAAGGATTTTCGGCAAAAGAAAATTTGGCTGCATTGCTCAATATAGATTTACCAATAAATGTTCGGGCTGATGTCAATTATTCTTCCATTGAGATCCCATTGTTGTTGAATTATAACATCATAGATGGAAATAATAAATTGTATGTATTTGGGGGTCCAAGCTTTGGATATTATACCGATGCAGGTTATAAAGCTAAAGCTACTGCTATTTTTGATTTTACTGTGTATCGAGGAGACATAGATTTGAGTAGTGATATGTTCAATAATCTAGATCTTGGTGGTGTCATAGGAGCAGGAGCAAGTACCAAAGTATTAAATAGTGTGCTATTTGCTGATGTGAGATATGGTCATAGTTTTTCCGATTTGATGAGTGAATCTATAATCGATGTGCGAGTAAGACACTCTGGCATTCAAGCTAGCGTAGGATACAAATATGCCTTCTAAACATCCACAACTGAGTATAAAGAAGTCTTGGTTATATAAAATAAGCCGCTCATCTGAAAGAAGAGCGGCTTATTAATATAATCCAGTATGATGAAACTCTTTGAAAATAAATTACTGCTTAATTATATCCAGGGTTTTGTTTCAATGATGGATTTGCGTCAAGCTCAATTTGAGGTATAGGCCAAATAACTTTGTTATCTGTTTTTGCCAATGCTGCAACACCGAGCGGCCCATCATATGGAGTACCAAGAATAAAATCATCAGCTTTAGGGTTTCCGTTGGCTACTTTAGCTGGCACACCACTTATTGGCCACAAATCATCATTTTGAAGTCTGTGAATATCAGACCATCTCCTTCCCTCCATTAGAAATTCAATTCTCCTTTCTTTCAAAATAGCTCCCACTAAATCTTTATTACTAGGAAAGTCAGTATATGCTTGAGTTCCGGCATCAGCTAATGATCTGTTGCGTACTTGATTTAAATAAAATAATCCATTTGGAGCATCTCCAGTGCGCGCATATGCTTCTGCCATGTTCAATAATACTTCTGCATATCTTATCACAGGAGCAGGGTCAGTATAGTTCACATTATCCTTGTACTTATTTGTATATTTTCGCCCTGAGCTAGTAAATACCATTGATGTTGGATCACTGTCATTATCATACCTCCTCTTATCATCAACAAGCCATTCGGCATCTCTCCATATTATTGGACTTATACAAACCAAAAGTCTTCTTTTGTATTGTGATGCCAAAGCAGCATTTACACCAGGATTTAAAACAGCAGTGTGAGCAATAGAAAATATGGATTCTTGATTATTAGTCGGTGACGAAAATACAGTGCCTGGGTTGGCTTCCAAGCTATAATCTCCCTCAAGTTTTTTACCTTCAGAAATAACACTTGCCCAATCCCTTTTGTGAAGGTTGATTCTTGTTTTAAAAGCAATTGCAGCATTTTTGGTAGCTTTGCCGAATGTCGTGTTTGTTATTAGATTTTCGGCATCATTCAGATCAGCTAATGCTTTCTCATACACTTCTCCGACGGTGTTTCTACCTTTGGCAGATTCGGTATCTACATCAGACTGAGTATTGACACCTATTTCTCTATAAGGAATTCCTTCATGAGTGCCATTGGATGTATCATCATATGGACGTGCAAAATGACATACCATTTCAAAATGGGTTATTGCACGCAAAAACTTTGCTTGACCAATATAATCATTACCAACTTCTTCAGATATGACGCCATCAGCAACTGCTTTTGTGACCCCCTCAATGACAAGGTTTGCTCTATTTATTAGTCTATACCCATCCACCCAATAATACACATTGTTGGCTGTGGTAGGATCATATGTATTTGTGTAAGTAAGCTGATAGAAGGTAGCAGTATTCACCACGTCTTCACCTCTATTATCACCTTGCTGGACAAATGCTGCTCCCCATACGTATCCTCTACCATTATTGAAAGTTGTAGAGTTGTATTGGCCCATAGCCGCCGCATTATACATACCATTGACACTACTTTCTATCAATGATGGAGTGGAAAATGCAGCATCAATAGATATATTGTTAATCGGACTGAGATCAAGAAGATTTTCTTCTGAACAACCTGAGCTGAAAATTAGTAATCCAAAAACAACAATTAAATTTAATATATTATGTTTCATTTTTATAAAATTTTAAAAATTAACCAGATTTATAATCCAATATTCAATCCAAAAGAAAATATCTTAGATCTAGGAGTGCCATTAAGATCTACGCCGAAAGTTTCCATTTCAGGGTTGAGTCCCTTGTATTTGGTGATAATCAACATGTTTTGACCTTGTACAAAAACTCTACAATTTCTGATATTTACTTTTTTTGTTAATCTAACTGGTAATGTATATCCCAATGAAATATTATCTAGACTTATAAAATCACCATCTTCAACAAACCTTGTAGTAGCGACGCTCGTCAAATTGACAAAGGTATTGCTACTCGCCCACAATATAGGAGTTACTCCATCACCGGGATTTTCAACACTTTGCCAACGACCTAAAATTTCAGTGCTGTTATTATTGAGGTTTTGATTCATTTGGTCACGTCTAGTGGCATTAAAGATTTTGTTTCCACCACTAAATCTCACCAAAAATTTTAAATCAAAGCTTTTATAATCCATATTAGATGAAAATCCACCAAAATATGTAGGCAATGTATTTCCCAAAATTTTTCTATCTGTAGCAGTACTTAGTGATGATGCTTCACCTAGTACTGTTGGATTGGCAGGGTCAAACTTATAATACTTAGAGTCTGTCACGTTACCTTGTACCAATGTTCCATCACCTTTGACATAAACAGGATTTCCATTGCTAGGATTTACTCCCCAATACTCTATTCCATACAAGCTATTCATGGACTCTCCTTCGCGAATTATGATATTTGGCTGGATATTAACATCACTAGAGCTGCCACCTATGATATCTGCTCCATCATTTGGCAATGCTACGATCTTATTTTTCGCAAATGTAACGTTTGCCCCTACCGTCCAATTAAATGCGTTATTGGAAATGACATCATATTGAATTTCTGCTTCAAACCCTTTATTTAATGATTTTCCAATGTTTTTGGTTATTCTATTAAAGGGGATACCAAGAGAAGATGGAAGTGGTTGTGAGAAAATCAGATTGTCAATGTCATTGATAAAATAGTCTAAAGTTACTTTCATTTTATCTTTCAAAAGTCGCATATCTATCCCAAAATCAGTCTTATTACTTGTCTCCCAAGTAAGTAGATCATTTCCGAACTGGCTAAATCCAATACCATTTCCTGCATTATAAGGAGAAGCTCCAGTAAGTCCAAGATAAGGATAATTTCCAATATCTGTATTTCCTACCGCAGCGAATGAATATCTAAGTTTTAAAAATGAAACTACGTCTCTGATCCCATCCCAAAAACCTTCATTCGCTACATTCCATCCTAAGGAGTATCCTAAGAAATTGTTCCACCTTGTATCAGGACTAAGCTTTGATATACCATCTCTTCTTAATGACAACTGAGCATAATATCTTTGGTCATAATTATAATTCAATCTACCTAGATAAGAAATCAAACCATTTTCTGATGCCCCACCACCAGATTGTTGTACAGAATATGCATTGGAAACCGTAACTTGATTGTAAAATTCATTGAGTAAATCTGTACCTATACTTTCAATAAATGAGTACTTTTCTTTTTGATATTCAGCCACGCCGGTGATACCAAAACTATGTTTCTCACCTACTAACTTATTGTAATCTAGGATATGCTGAATATTCCATCTAAAATTATTCTCGAAACTATTTTGCAAGCGACCTTTTGTAGAAGATCCATCTCCATGAATAGGATTCCAATATAAAAACCCATCTGTATTTGGATTGTCGATACCAGCTTGAAACTTATATGTCACTCCTCTGAATAAATCAACTTTGGCAGAAATATTACCCATCATCCTTTTAACAGTAGATTGATATGTATTGTGATCCAAAACATAGACAATATTTGAAATATTATCTCCTACTGGGTCAGTATTATCCCACTGGCCTACAACAGTATTATTGGTTGACATGTTATAACCAGTAGGATGGTCAGGATTATAAATTGGTGTATTTGGCAATTGTCTTATAGCATTAAATATATTTCCAGAAAGAGAATTTCTACCCACATTTAACCCATCATAACTGGTTTGGTTGTATTTAATACCACCACCGAGCGTAATTCTTTTAGTTATTTTTTGCTCTATATTGGTACTAATTCCAAATCTCTTCATGCTATTATCTTTGGCAATACCATCTTGCCCTGTGTAATTAAAGGATAAATAGTAGTTTGTCAAATCTGTTCCTCCACTTACACTCAAAGAATGATCCATCTGAAGTGCATTGCTATTGAGTACTGCTCCTTGCCAATCAGTATCATAATCACTACCCACTGCCCAAGCCGCTTGACCTCTATTGGTGCGCTTTTCATTTGAAATGGTAAGGAAATCAGCTGTTTTTAATAAGTCAAAAGTTTTAATTGGATTAGCTATTCCAAATACCGAGTTCAACGACACTTTAGCAGTTCCTTTTGTCCCCTTTTTAGTAGTGATAAGGATGACGCCATTAGCACCTCTAGAACCATAAATGGCGGTAGCAGCACCATCTTTCAAAATCTCGTATGATTCAATGTCATTACTATTGATATCACCTAGGCCAGAGGTTGATGCATACCCACCTACATTAGTCGAATAAATAGGAATACCGTCTACAACGATCAATGGATCAGTGCCTGAATTTACTGATGCTATACCGCGAATCCTAATTCGTGGAGATTCGCCTAAAATACCACTTTGAGTAGTAATCTGTACCCCAGCGGCACGGCCAGCAAGCTGGCTCATAGCATTTGGTGCCACTAATCCTGCAATATTTGAACCATTTACGCTAGATATTGCTGAAGTTGCATCACTTTTGCGCTGTTGACCATAACCTACCACTACTACCTCATCCACTAAAAGACCTTCTGAAAGAGTTGCATTTAATTCATTTGTACTACCTAAGAGGAGTTCTTTTGTAGAAAATCCAGTATAACTAAAAAGCAACGATGTAGTTTCATTGGAAACTTTTAGTGAATATCTTCCATCAACATCTGTAATTGTACCAATGGCCTATGTACATGACAAAAAAACAAGTAGCCAATGATAAACGTTTGATTATGTGATAAATAAAACCAAAACATCATGGCTACTCAGGGTAAAGTTAAAGAACTTACCGGAGAACTGATGAAGAACCTAAGCACATTAACAAAACCAAGGATAGATCTTATAGGATTATTTATTCTTGCCATAGTACAAGTTACCAGTGTAAACATGGCCAAGATAGCCTTGGCGATGGATACGAAAAGCAAAACGGGAAGCAATTACCGACGATTGCAGCGGTTTATTAAAGAGATAAACTGGACCAACACATCTCTGATACAGATGATTTTAAAGTGGTTAAAAATGGACGACGGGCCATATACCTTACTGATAGATCGCACCAATTGGGAGTTTGGGAAGAAGAAAATTAATATCCTGATGATATCAGTTTTATACGAAGGATATAGTGTTCCATTGGGTTGGTCACTGTTGAATAAAAAAGGTAATAGCAATCAAGGTGATCGATGGGATTTACTGAATAAAATCATTGACAAGGTAGGTGCGGGTAAAATAAAGTATATCATTGGCGACAGGGAATTTGGCGGTGTCTGTTGGTATAACTATTTGAACGACAATGGTATAACCTTCGTCATTCGAATAAAAGAAAATCAAAAAGTGTACCATGATAGTCAAAAGATATCCGTAAAGAACATAGTAAAATCAAACTCCAGAAAAGGCAGACATTCCAATAATAAAAAATATAAATATGGTAAATTGGAAGTTTATGTTAGTGGATTTAGGTTTAAAAATGATAAAAATAAATCGGAATACCTGATCATTTTGTCACAAGAAAAGATAACGGATGTGACAGTAGTTTACGGCCAGAGATGGCAAATAGAAAGTATGTTTAAAAATATGAAATCGAATGGTTTTCACATGGAGGATACACACTTGCAAAAAGATTCAAGAATAGAAACTCTGATTGGTTTGATCGCATTAAGCTATTCATGGATGCTGATAACAGGATTGATGATTAAGAAAAAAAATCCTGAAATTTTCATCTGCAAAGCGCATGGAAGGCCATCAAAAAGTGTTTTCAAAGCAGGACTCGAATTCATAATGAGGGCTTTATATACCAATAATAGTAGAGATTTTGCACGAGCCATCAAATTTTTGTCATGTACATAGATCCTACTTGTAATGATATAAGTATTGTCTATTGGTAAATGTTCAAAAATATATTGACCATTCTCATTTGTTTGAGTAGTAAAAGATTGGTTTTCTGGGGTTGTGCATTGTACTATACTGTTTGATATAGGAACACCAAGTTCAGTTTTCACTGTACCGAATATAGATTTAGAGGTAATGATGTCATCACAAAAATCACCTGAGTCTTGTAAAATCAACTCCACAGTACAATTATCTGAGTTTGCATCATTATCTATTATTGTCACATCTAATGTGATAGTGTCTGACACCCCATTCGATATATCAGAACAGTGGAAGATGATTCCGGATGAATTACTGTCAGGGTTCCATTTTTGCGCTTCACCCGCTTTGTATTCGATTTCATTAGCTATAATGCCATTCCCTTTGAAAAAATGGACGTTGTTTATTTGCGATTTTACAGGCCTTGCATCTTCAAAAGTAAAAAGAAGATCTTCACTAGAAGTACAATTATCAGATGCATCTTTATTAAAGTCTTTTGCCCAAATTTCTGAAGAATATCCTGTCTCGGTCATAGTGATGGTCAATTGACTATGACAATAGGGTATAGGTTTTTTGCAATCTTTTACTTCTAAGTGCGTGGTACATTCCTTGAAGTTTCCACATTGATCTTCCACTCTAGTTTTGATATTATGAAAACCTATAGGTAAAGAATTATGTATGTTTCTTTCGGTAATGCTGACATCGTTGCTACCATCATGGTGTAGATCAATCACATGATTCCATATTAATAACGAATCTTCAGTGCAATCGTCTAGTGCATTATATGGTAGATAAACTAAGCCTTCTTGGCAGTTTAAATCAAAAACACAAACAACAGTATCTTTTACACAACCTTCTGAAAATGAAGGGGAAACAGTGTTTGTCATCTTAATGGTTTGAATATGTGGTCCCCACTTTCCACTAAAATTGTCCTGATCAAATTGGCACCAATCTATCACAGTCCAGGTTCTGAATATTTTGAGACAGGCTCCATCTGCTATATAAAATGCCTGGTCAGAATAAGTAGAAGCTATATTGCCACATGCCATATTGGATAGGATAGGTTGTCCTGATATTGCAGGCAGGATTTGTTCTGCTTTACATCCTTCTCCTTGATAATCTGGAGGCCAAATGATATCACTTTCATCGAATGGATCAGGATTTATAACATATATTGTTTGTGTACAACTATTCTTATTGTTGAAGTTGTCGATAGCTGTAAAAGTCTTTTCTATATATCCTGAATGGCATGTCACAAATGAATTTAATTTTAATGAGATACTTACGTAGCAATTGTCTGAAGCCAATCCATCTTGTCCTACTATGCCATTATGAAAGGCATTGTTCAAAGTTATGTTTTGTATGTTTAAAGGGTGATCTCTCACTAAACCCAACTTTATTAAAGACAAGGAATCGATACTGGCATCGCATTCTATGCTGATATCTGGAGGACATGATATATTTGGAGGGAGTTTATCTTCCACTGTGACTTCCACCATACAGGTATTGAAATTACCATATTTATCAATGGCTTTTAACTCCACCATTTGTGGATTCATATCAATATCTTCACAACAAAATTCAATAAATGTATTGAATTCCGGTGTGACGCCACATGTATTCAGCATTTTCCTCACTTCAAAGGATTTAATACCACAATTATCATTGGAACCATCGTCTAGGGTAGTTGCAAACAATCTACCTCTGCCTTGATCATCCAAAGCAACTTTTGTATGGTGGTCGCAAACCATATTTGGCTCTATGACATCTACCAATGTCAATGTGGTTTCACATTTAGATTGGTTTTGACAAATATCAATGACAGAATATTCAATTGGGTATACACCTGGAACATCGGCATTAAAATAGAACTTACTATTGATATACTGGATGATTCCTTGATTCCCTTCAGAATTTTGAAGGGTAGTCATACTAATGGAGTAATCCGAGCAATCCAAAATCTCATACGGCAAAGCTAAGTGGTAATCTTCGATACCACAGGTGTACGCATCAGTACTCACTGTGACTGAATTGGGACATATAAATTCAGGAGATGAATTATCTCTGACCTCTATGATCTGATTTTTTGTGGTGCTTTCTGCAGTACACCATTCTATAACAAACCAATTTCGCACTACTTTAAATCCATTTCCACACATGGGAAATTTAGTGTCTGTCATGGAAAACTCTAGATTGTCACAAAAACCGATCAAAGGATATCCAGTGGTGTCTGGGGAAGGAAACCCATTCTCTAATGACTCAAAACTATCAAAACAATCAAAGAATGGTTTTTCATTACCATCATAATGTGGTGGAAATACGACATCTTGAAGCGTTTTACGTGTGATGTAAATGACTTGCCTACATTTGCTCGTATTGAGTTTGGCATCTTTTGCGGTCCAGTTACGATAAATTATTTTATCAAATGCATTGTCACAGGTTTGTTTTGCGATACTATCTCGCATTGTTAATGTAACATCAGAGCATTTGTCCCAATTTTTTATTATCCAAGAATTCTGTACAAAAGTATCAACTATGGCTTCTACAGGAATTGGGAATCCTAAATCTATCGGTTCTATAGATTGAAAACAGTCAATAGTGTCATTCTTACAAGCAAAAAGTGGTGCAAAATAGTCTTCAACTTTGATTTTGCCCCAACATAAATTGGTTGTGCATTTATGACCCAGTTTGTAAGTGATCAATTGATCTAAATGGCTGTTTGTCAAGGTTGCATTTGGGATGAGGTTATCATTTTCGTCATATAATGTAATGAGATAACTATTATAGGAGGCACAGGATTAGTAGTCAACATAGATGGGATTATCACCTGCTGACAATTTTCATCCAACGATACATTTACATTGACGCTGCAAGACAGGGCTGGGGCGGATTGCAAAGTTATATTGACTTCATCTGTAACTTTTCCATTTGGTGAATTTGGGGATGGTGCATCTGATATAAGCAATAACTTAAATTGGCCAATGGCCTTATCATTTTGTCCAGGATAGTACATCAATCCTGTTGAAAATCTTGCTTTATCAGAATTAGTAGGTGTAAAGTAACCATCTCCGAGTGATATCCAATCACCATCTGTCACATCGCCAGATATAATTGCGCCTAATTCAGCCAGTTCTAGTGAAGCATCTCGACAAATAGCAGTATCATTTCCTGCAAAGACCTGTATGTTCATCGCATCTGGCGAAAAACTGGTTTTTGCTATAACCACAGTCCATAAAATAGAGGCTATTTTTAGAAATAATGTATGTCGAAAATCACTCAAAATTTACTTATTAAAAAATATTTATAATTATTAATCGTTATTTTTATATTGAAATACATATAATAAAAATTATTAATACAAATACTATACCAAATTAGAGCTTTGATTTTTTGGTATGATTTTTGCCTAAGCTAATCAGAGTTTTTTACTCAGACCTGTAATTGTTAAACCAATCTTTTAAAGCTGTCTCGGATATCCCGAGATAGCTTTTTCTTTTACACTTCAGTATTAATTCGTTGATCGAGGTAGGTGTTATCTAAGCTAAATTGTAAATTGATAGTATAATTCACCAAATTCTGGTTAAATTTGTTATTTAAATGTATAAATATCATATCGGAATGGAGAATATCACAATTGATAATTATTTAGACAATCATTATATACATAGGAGCAATTGGCTCAGAGCATCTGTGTTGGGAGCTAATGATGGAATTATTTCTATATCGAGTTTGGCAATAGGAATAGCTGCTGCAAGCTCCACAAGAGAGCCCATAGTTTTGGCCACAGTGGCAGGTCTAGTAGCAGGTGCTTTATCTATGGCGGCAGGTGAATACGTTTCCGTCAGTTCGCAAACAGATACTGAAAAAGCAGATATAGAGCGTGAAAGGAAAGAACTGGAAGAAATGCCAGAAGTGGAGTTGCAAATTTTGGCTCAAATCTATGAAAATAGGGGGTTGAGAAAAGAAACAGCTTTGCAAGTGGCTATGGAGCTTACGGAAAAAGATGCCTTAGGTGCACATGTTCGCGATGAATTAGGAATCAACGAAATAAGCCAAGCAAATCCAATTCAAGCTGCATTGGCTTCAGGTGCTGCTTTTTCTATAGGTGGTATTTTACCATTAATGGTAACGTTGCTGGCTCCAGTTTTGGATATGGAATATTGGTTGTATGGATTTACTATCCCTTTTTTGATTGTACTAGGAACCATATCTGCCAAAACGGGAGGTTCTAGTATTAAAAAAGCTGTTGTACGCATCACAATCTGGGGTACTATAGCCATGGCAGTGTCTGCTTTTGTTGGTTACCTTTTTGGGATCAATTTATCATAATGCTGATTGTATTGCATTGATCAAAATATTTAGAGCTTTACCTTACAATTTTTAAAACTATATTTCATGATTTCATTCTGAAATGATAACTTTGTTTCATTAAATCTAACCTTATTGCATTTGAAGACTTATCCTTTTTTGTACCTTCTAGTGTTTTTAACGCCTATTTTGGTGGTTTTTTCATTATCATCAACAGGAATATTTTCATTTTCAACCGTTGCGGTATTGTTTGTGATTTTGCCAGCGATCGAATTATTTACTGTTGGTTCGACCTATAATCTGACAAAAGAAGAAGAATTGTTTGCCTTGGATAATAGGTTATATGACCTTATACTTTATTCCCTTGTACCTATTCAATATGCTATTTTGGTGTATTTTCTAGTTAAAATCGGTAATTCTGATAGCGATTTGATCACACAAATAGGGTATACCACAGCTTATGGAATGTCGTGTGGAATTTTGGGTATCAATGCGGCACATGAGTTAGGTCACAGACATACCTGGTATGAACAATGGATGAGCAAATCATTATTATTGACTACGTTATATATGCACTTTTTTATCGAACATAATAGGGGACATCATAGGAGAGTTTCAACAATGGAAGATCCTGCTTCAGCTAGATATGGTGAAAATGTGTACGCATTCCATTTACGTTCTATAAAGGGTAGTTGGTTGTCAGCTTGGCAATTAGAGAGACAAAAATTGGATAAGAATGGACATTCCTACTGGTCATTGCACAACGAAATGCTTATTTTTCAAGGACTACAAATTCTTTTGGTGATTTGTATATACTTGGTTTTTGGAGGCTTTGTTTTATTGTGGTTTTTGTCTTCAGCAATCATAGGGATTTTTCTACTTGAAACAGTTAATTATATAGAACATTATGGTTTACAGCGTAAATCAATTAATGGAAAATATGAACGCACAATGCCCATTCACTCATGGAATTCAAATCATCCATTTGGAAGATTGATACTCTTGGAACTCTCTCGACATTCAGATCATCACTATATGGCAAACCGGAAATATCAAATTCTCAGACATTTTGACGAGAGTCCTCAGATGCCCACAGGATATCCAGGAATGATGGTTCTATCGTTAATACCAATTCTCTGGTTTAAAGTCATGCATAAACAAATAGCAAAATACAAATCGACCTCAGAGGGAATGAATCTCGCTTAAATAGGGCTTGCTTGGTATAATATAAATTTCTGTATATTAAACTTATTAATTTCGATGCACGAGAATTTACGCAAAACTACTAAATCATTTGCACTTCGTTTAAACATTTGCCCTGTGCGGGCGGCAGCTACTTTATTTCATTGCCAAAAAAGTAACCAAAAAACGCCGCCGCTGTTTTGTCTTCTTAATGCTTAAAAGGCAGATGACAGCGATCCTCCGATAAAAGTACTTCCTCTCTTAATATTTTTTTTCTTTTGGATACGCATATTTGGACCGCTTTAGCTCAATGATTCTGATTTTTTCAGCAGACCCAATAGGTAAATGAGGGCTTTTAAAACAAATAAACCGAAGCCAAAAGACTTCGGTTTACATCAAAACAACAATTTAATCTTCAAAAATTTCAATAAAGCGTTAATTTAAAGGTAGTTTTTTGGTGCAAAAGAACCAATCACTACATTTGACATCGGATGATTCCATTCGTTCTTTGGCGGTGCCACAAGAACCCGCAGGAGAGATAATGACATCTTCACCTGGTACCCAATCCGCAGGAGTCGCGATGGAATGCTTGTCTGCTGTCTGCATTGCTATCAATGCACGTTTCAACTCGCTAAAGTTTCGTCCTAGAGATAATGGGTAATAAATCATGGCACGGATAATACCTTTAGGGTCAATAAAGAAGACAGCTCTCACTGCCTTAGTATTGCTTTCTCCCGGTTGAATCATACCATATTTACGTGCAACTTCCATTGTGATATCTTCAATCAATGGAAATTTCACCTCGATGCCTTTCATGTCTCTAAATTCTATCTTCTCTTTAATGGTCCTTAGCCACGCAATATGACTGTATAAACCATCTACTGATAATCCTACTAAGGCACAATTTAAATCAGCAAATTCTTGTTCCATATTTGCAAAAGTCATAAACTCTGTGGTACAAACAGGCGTAAAATCAGCTGGATGGCTAAAAAGTATGACCCACTTCCCTTCATAGTCTTGAGGAAATTGTATATCTCCCTGTGTTGTGACGGCTTTGAATTCAGGCGCTTTGTCACCTATTCTCGGCATAGGAATAATTGAATTATCTACTAAAGTATCCATTATAAATATTATTTGTTAAATTACTTTTATTTAAAGTAAAGTGGATGGACAAACATAATCAGTAAGTTTGAACATGCCGCTATCTTTAATTTCCTTGAAACCACCATCGACATTGATGAAGTTTTCAAAACCTCTTGATTTTAGAATGGAAATGAAACTCATAGATCTATATCCACCAGCACAATGTACATAATATGTGACATCCGGATTGACCACTTTCATAGAGTCATTTACATAATCTAATGGTGCATTTTCAGCACCTATGATGTGCTCAGAATCAAATTCGCTTTTCTTTCTTACATCCAAAATTGCGATTTTTGGATCTTTAGCTTCAGCTTCAGCAAATTCAGCAGCTGTAATATTTCTTACTGTATCCAGTTCTTTACCAGCAGCGATCCAGGATTGGATGCCTCCTTCTAAATAGCCAATAGTATGGTCGTATCCTACTCGAGCGAGCCTAGTGACCACTTCTTCTTCGCGTCCTGGATCTGCAACAACCAAAATCTCTTGTTTGATGTCAGTGATCAATGTACCTACCCAGACTGCAAAGCTGCCGTCGATACCAATATTGATGGAATTTGGTACAAAGCCAGCAGCAAAATCTTTAGAACTTCTGGTATCTAGGATCAATGCATGGGTTTCATTTGCTACAACTTCAAATTCTCTAGCGGAAAGGGCTTTGCTGCCTCTCTCTAATACTGTATCAATACTCTCATAACCTTGGATATTCATGATGACATTTTTTGGAAAATATCCTGGAGGAGGCATTAGTCCGTTTAAAACTTCTTCAATGAAAAGTTCTTTTGTTAATTCTGGTCTAAGCGCATAATTGGTTTTTTTCTGATTTCCAAGAGTATCAGATGTTTCTTTTGACATGTTTTTGCCACATGCACTACCTGCACCATGGGCTGGATACACTATGATATCATCAGACAAAGGCATGATTTTCTCTCTTAGAGAATCAAACAAATGGCCAGCTAATTTTTCTTCTGTTAAGTCAGAAATGACGTGTTGTGCTAAATCAGGGCGTCCTACATCACCAATGAATAGTGTATCACCTGTAAACATTGCAACTTCTTTTCCAGCCTCATCTATCAAAAGATAACAACTACTTTCCATGGTATGACCAGGAGTATGAATCACTTTGATTTTGATATCTCCAACATTGAATATCTCTCCATCAGATGCGATGTAGGCATCAAATCCTGTTTTGGCAGTAGTAGGTCCATAAACTATTTTCGCTCCAGTTTTCTTCGCTAAATCGATGTGACCTGAAACAAAGTCAGCATGAAAATGCGTTTCAAAGACATACTTGATTTTAGCTCCGTTTTGTTCAGCTTTTTCTATATAAGGCTGTACTTCTCGTAATGGGTCGATCACAATGGCTTCTCCATTACTTTCTACATAATACGCCCCTTGGGCAAGACATCCGGTATAAATTTGTTCTAATAACATACTTTGTAATAATAATTTTAAGTGAACTAATTTTTGAAAAACAATGCAAAGATAGATGTGGTTGAAAATATAGGTTGTGACGTAGGTTACACAACCATCTTACTAATAAAAATAGTAATGGACATTACCCTAATCACATGATAATATGACTATAATGTATGTATAATCACACTCAGATTCTGATGTATCTTGGGATTACATTAGAATTTTTCTGAATAAAGGGAATATGAAAACAGTACTTTAGTCTACATCTTCAAAATATCCTGTATCAATATTTTTTCGTACCGCATCCCAATGAAAATATCTTCCGTTCATGGCTACATAGACGCCATTAGGTAATGTTTGAACAAAAGCTAGCGCTGCACCCAAATTAAAAAATCCATCTGATGAGTTTCCAAAAGCATACGGAATCATAGCACCTGTGAGAACAATGGTTTTTGGAATATTGTGTTTTGCTATCGCATGCGCTGTTTTTACCATTGTATCTGTGCCATGTGTGATAACTATTTTGTCGTGATCACTTTTTTTGCAACTATAAATGATTATTTCTCTATCAGCTTCAGTGATTTCGAGACTATCTACCATCATCAAAGTTTTCACATCAATATCAAGCGTGCTTCTGCCTCTCTGAAACATCTTAGGCAAATGTGTATCTTTAAAGTAAAGTTGGCCAGTTATAAAATTATAATCCTTATCAAATGTTCCACCTGTTACAAAGACTTGAATTTGAGGACTATTGTGATGAATTGGTATCATTTGTCAATGTATTTTTATCTATTATTGTTATTCAAAAACTCCTTTTCCCTGTCTAATCAAGGTGATATCACCATCAGTGCAATCCAAAATAGTGGTCAAAGATGTGTCACCAATTCCGCCGTCTAAGATAATGTCCACTTCATGCTCGAAATCTTCACAAATAGCATCTGGATCAACATAATTGGAATCAGGTGTATTTTTTTGATTGAGGGATGTAGAAATCAAAGGTGCATCCAACATAGGTAAAAGTTCCGCTAAAATTTTACTTTGCGGAATTCTTACACCTATTTCTTCCTTTGTGTTTTTAAAGTACTTTTGAATATAGTTGTTCGATTTTAATATAAATGTGAAAGGTCCAGGTAATACACGCTTCATCTCTCTGAATATATGATTTTCTATTTGAGGTGTATATTGAGAAATGACCGATATATTAGGACAGATTATGGACATTTTTGCTTGTTTTTCCTTTTTATTAGTCACTTTACAAATAGTTTCAATACCTTTCTTGTTCGTCAATAGACAGCCTAATGCGTACACAGAATCGGTAGGAAATATAATTGTTCCTCCTTGATTTACCACTTCTGCAACCATTTTAAGGTCTCTGAAAAGGGGGTTGTCATTATTAATTACGATGCGCTCCATATGTGAATATATTTTTATAATTTAAGTAAATGCCATTTGTTTGTTCGCAAAAATATGTAAGACATTGTTGTGATACCTGCCCAATATATCAATTCAGCAGCCCAAGCCCAATGTAAGCCCATATAATGATATTTTATAACTAAATAGGCGTAAATGATGTACACTATAGTGAAAATAATTTGAATGCGAAGAGCAGTCTGAGTGTGCCCTGTACCAATTAGACCATTGACAAATATGCCACCCGTTCCAAAAGTCATCAAAATTGCAAACAGAAGAAGCATATAAGGTTTTGCCTGCAAAATCAAAGTCATATCATCACCACCAAATAGTGGATATAAGAAAAATTCAGGAAACATCAATATAGGAAATGAAATCATCATGGTACTAGCCAAATTTATCTTTGTGGTTTTTAGGATGAGAGGTAATACTGCTTGACGCTTTTTACTGCCAATAAAATTGGACACTAAGGTATTGATACCTGCTGAGTAACCCCAACAAGGTATAGAAAGAATCAGATATATTGTCCTCAATAAATTTGATATTTCCAATTCATTCCTCCCTACATTTTCTATAAAGGTGAAAAATAAAAACCAAGAACCAATTCCTAAAATCGATTGGAATACTATCGGAATGGAAATTCTAAACATTGTTGAAAATTTCTCAATATTTAGCCTATGAAATTTCAATATTTCAAACTTTCTATTCTCATGATCTACAATCATATAAATGATAAAAGCCACAAAGGCTACCACTTCTGAAATAGTGCTGGCAAGTGCGGCACCTTTTATACCCATTGGCTCAAATCCTAAATGACCGAAAATAAAAATATAGTTGAGTACTAGGTTTACTATTATCAAAATGATAGTATCAAAAATGATAAAGTTGGTACGTGCAATTCCAGTATAAAGAGCAATGAGAGCAACGCCAAGATAGGAAAAGAAGATGCCAATACTCCTCGGTCGTATATATTCAAGTGATTTTTGATATATTTCAGGATCATTGACAAACCATTTAAACATGTATGGTGATCCGTAATATAGTGTGAAAAACATCAGTAATGCAAGGGCCAATTCAAATATAAACAGAGCTTGGAAATCAGTTCCTGCAGATGAATAATTGAATTCTCCATTCCGTCTAGCTATGATGATTTGTCCGCCCCTAGAAAATCCATATCCTATGCTAGCTATTATTAAATAGAAGACACCTATCAGTCCTGCTGCTGCGAAATCAACTTTATTAAAATGATATAAGAATACATTATCACTCAAAACTATGATATTTTGAGCTGCGCTACCCAACATAATTGGCATAGATATAGACAAAATCTGTTTGTATGATGTACTTAGCTGCATTCAAGGGCCAAGATAAAGATTTTTAAACAATGTAATGTAACTTGGGTTGAGGTGCAAGGCATACGATTGATAAGAAAATTGTTCTTCACCTGTAAATGTATTGATTCAGATGCTTCCAATTCTTAAGTAATTGAAAATATTTTTTTTGTATATTTCGTATGTGAATGAAATGTTTTTGTCGATATTTTTATGTCAAATTGAATAAGATACGATCCTTTCTATATTTTTGAATTTAAAATAAATAAAATGCAACATTTTACCTTCATATGGGTATTTATAGGCTTATGTGCTGTAAATTCTCATGCACAAAATTCAAAGTTTGAACCTTCAAAAGTCGAAAAAAAGAGTAGTATGACCACCAATAATTTGCCTCCTAAAGCTGATAAAATTCCGCATGAGATGACTATGTTTGGCGACACTCGTATAGATAATTATCATTGGATGCGTCTTTCCGATATGCAAAAAGAAGCAGAAAATCCAGATGAACAGACAAAAAAAGTCGTTGCCTATCTCAATGCTGAAAATGCGTATAGAGCCGCAGAAACAGCCCATTTACAAGATTTTGAAAATGGACTCTTTGAAGAAATAAAAGGTAGAATACAGCAAACGGATATGTCAGTACCATATAGGTACAACGGCTACTTTTATATCACAAGATATGAAGACGGCATGGAATACCCCATACATACACGAAAAAAAGGTAGCCTCGATGCAGCAGAAGAAATACTACTTAATGTCAATGAAATGGCTCAAGGCTATGATTATTACAGCATAGGAGGGAGAACAGTGAGTAAAAACAACGCTATACTGGCATTTAGCGAAGATACTGTAAGCAGAAGACAGTACACCATCCGTTTTAAAGATTTGCTTACGGATCAATATTACCCTGATAAAATATCCAATACTTCGGGTGGAATCGTTTGGGGCAATGACAATAAAACTGTATTCTATACTAAAAAAGATGATGCATTGCGATCATATCAGATATTCAGACATCAACTTGGTACATCAACAGATCAAGATGTCTTAGTGTATCATGAAAAGGATGAGATGTTCTCCACTTATATTTATAAATCAAAATCTGAAAAGTACTTGGTTATTGGTTCATCTGCCACCCTGTCTAATGAGTATAGAATCCTAGAAGCAGATAATCCGACTGGCGAATTCAGAGTTTTTCAACCAAGGATTAAGGGTTTGGAACATAGTATAGCGCATTATGCCGATAAATGGTATATACTGACAAATAAGGACGGTGCACAAAATTTTAAAATCATGTCTACACCCGAAGGTGCTACAAATGTAGAAAATTGGAAGGACCATTTGCCCTATAATCCAGCAATATTTACGGAGGATTTTGATTTATTTAAAGATTTTATGGTGGTTTCTGAGCGCGTGGACGGTCTCACAAAACTTCATGTTATTCCTTGGAATGGAATAGGTGAGCACTATGTTACCTTTGATGAACCTGCATACACTGTCTACAGTAGTGTGAATCCTGATTTTGATTCTGATGTGGTCAGGCTAGAATACACTTCCATGACGACACCAAGCACCACGTATGATTATACGGTACCGACAAGAAAACTGACACTTTTGAAACAGCAGCAAGTATTAGGCGATTTTGATCCCAATGATTATGTGTCTGAGAGAAGGATGGCGAAAGCAGCAGATGGGGCATTGGTGCCTATCTCAATCGTATATAAAAAAGGATTTGAAAAAAATGGGACTAATCCAGTCTTGTTGTATGGATATGGTTCATATGGCTCAAGCATGGATCCATATTTTTCAAGTGCCCGATTGAGCTTATTGGATCGTGGTTTCGGTTTTGCTGTGGCACACATCAGAGGTGGTCAGGAGATGGGTAGACATTGGTATGAGGATGGAAAATTCCTCAATAAGAAAAATACTTTCACTGATTTTATTACTTGTGGTGAATTTTTAGTGGGAGAAGGTTATGCAGCCAAAAATAAGTTGTTTGCGCAAGGTGGAAGTGCTGGTGGCCTATTGATTGGGGCAGTAATAAATATGGCGCCTGAACTGTGGCGTGGCGTGATAGCAGCTGTGCCTTTTGTAGATGTAGTAAGTACTATGTTGGATGAGAGTATACCTCTGACCACGGGTGAATTTGATGAATGGGGAAATCCCAAAGATGAAAAATATTATCATTATATGAAGTCTTATTCGCCATATGATAATGTCACTTCAGAATCATATCCTGCCATGCTTGTAACCACAGGGTATTGGGATTCACAAGTACAATATTGGGAACCTGCCAAATGGGTGGCCAAGCTGAGAGAATTGAAAAAAGATAATAATGATTTATTTATGTACTGTAATATGGATACTGGTCATGGGGGAGCATCAGGTAGATTCAAAAGATTGAGAGAAATAGCAATGGAATATACATTCTTGCTGGATCAGGCAGAATTAATAAAATAACAAGTGAAGCTTAAGTAGGGCTTACTTGGAGTAATATATATTATTGATTAACAATTTTATATGTATAAATTTATTGATTTCGATGAACGGGTATTCCTTCAAAACTATAGACGCACTTTTGACCCTCCATTCTCTATCGCTTGTTTTTTGAACCATATCCAAGACCAATAACTGTCTTTTAATTGAATGATTCTGACTTTTTCAGCAGGTCCTAAATATAACACAAACAAAAAAGGATGGCAATATTAAATTGCCATCCTTTCTTTTACTCGTTAATAATTCTGAAAAAAACTATATCAATGTCTATCTCTAAAATTATTAGTTCTTCTTGGTCTAGAGCTGTTATCTCTTCTTGGACCTGAATCAGACTTAGGTTCTGCTTCTTTGCAAACAATAGTCTGACCTTCGAATTCCGTTTCATTTAATCCAGCAATAGCAGCAACACCAGCATCGGTACTACCCATTTCAACAAAACCAAATCCTTTGGATCTTCCGGTTTCTCTGTCCATAATAACTTTGGCGGATACTACCTCGCCGTAACGTGAAAATAAATTTTCTAAAGCTTCAGAAGTAGTTCTGTAGTTTAGTTTGGCAACAAAAATATTCATTAAAAAAAATTGAAAAAATATAAAACACACAGAATGAATGATTAATAAGGCATTCTGTTATCGGCACAAATGTACATCTTAATTTTTTAATGTGTGAAATTATTTTGCTTTAGGAGGGCATTCTTGAGAAACATTAACAAATATGGCTTAAGAATGACTAATTTTATGATATTTAATATTGAAAAAATGGATTTTTCGTTCAAAAGAATTCAGTTTTTAAGGCTTTTTTTCATTTCCAGAATCTCCATCATATTATTCCAAAGGAAATCATAAGGTAAAATTTCTACTTGTGCACTCCTTTCGTCAATGATAAGTCGCGAATGATCCAGCTTTTTTTTCAGGGATTCGGTGTAGGTTTTAGTTCTTATGGGATGAAAATCGGCTTTCACCATTTGAACCAACATCCTTATAAAACAATTTGATCTAAATGTCTCATCATTATTAAGATATCTGTAAGTGTATTGTGTCAATGATTCTATTTTATCCATAATTTTTCCGTATTTATTGTCTAATAATAGAAACATGATTTGTAACACTTGGATAGTAATATTTTGTCCAGTTTTATCTTTACTGGGCAGATAGACACTATTGATAAACTTGTGGATTGAAAATGGTTTTAATGTCTTATTTTGTTCATTTGTAAGATGTATTTTTTTCAATTTGATCAAGAGATGAAGGTAGGCTTCTCTGATCTTCCACTGTTCATAAAAATATGGGTGTTTTTCTAAATTTTTATTGGATAGAACTTTGAGTGACAACTCGATCAATGCAGGATAACTTTTTGAGTTGATAAGATTTAAAAAGTAGAGGCTGGTAGCATTAAACCAGTTTCTTGTGCCTGGTGTCACTACTTCGATGACTTCTTCAAAATACAAAGATGATTCTTCATAATTTTGTAAGAAAAAGTGGCAAATGGCCATATTCTTTTTACACTGGTACATGCCTAATTTATCTTTAATTTCCATTACAGATAACTCATCTAATGTGCTTTGGGCTACATGTAAAGCATTTTCATAATCTCCGATATTTTGATAATAAAAATACATCAGATCACTTACGAATGAAATAAAAAAATTGCTTTTATATTTCTCCTTAAAATCTTTAACATCAAATACTAATTCTTTTACAATTTGTAGTTGTTTTTTATTAAGTCCACCCTTGTTCATAACATACAAATGCGATATTTGGGCATACACTTTTTTCAATTTCAATTCTGACATGTACATCTCAAGATAATAATCCAAGTCTGCAATAGTTTTTTCAAATTTAACTTTATTAGGCTCTACGAATCCATGTAAATTCAATAAAATAGCTAATTGGTCCAATGCTATGAAGGCAAAGTTTTGTTTTTTTGATTGTGACAGTAATCTTTCAATAAAAACAACAGACTCTTGTTCAAAAAAATTTTTTCTCAATACTTGGCTTACCACACTGAGTTTTTTTAAATGAATAGCGGCAGTTACACTTGATTTTGTATCTTCTTCAATACTGCATAGATCGAAGACGTCATTGATAAGCTTCTCTTCCAGTCGAAATTTTAATGATTTATAGGCTTGAGATAATTTTTTGGTACCATATAGTTTGAAACAAGCTTCTGTATCATCTATTTCAGGATTTTCAGCTAAGATGGACTCGAATTCACTCAATTTTTGGCTATATCTATAGTCAGACCGTCTTTTTTTAAGGTTTGATTTAAGGTTGTACAGAGCTGATATTAAATTCATGTGTGTATTCTAAAAATTAATATATTGATAATCATATTATTAAGGCAAATGTACTAAAAATATGATATAAAATAACATAAAACTTTTGAATGTAAATTGTTTGTATATGGATATGGTTGATGTCTTACTTTTGTCACAGGAAGATTGATTATTAGAACCTTAAGATAACCGAAAGTAAAGAACAATAAAATTTTAAAAGTTAAAATTTTGTATTAGTCTTGTTTTATGAAATGTAAATACAAGAAAATCAGGGATATAGAATATATTTATATTTGTAAATATTTAAAATATCGTAGAATTTATGCTTGTTGACTGTTATTGATTCTTATTGAGTAAGCCTATACATTTGTATTGTTATTCAATTTTTTTCCAAAACAGTAAACAGCAAAGCCATGGATATTTTAATCGTAATCATCAATGCAATTTTAGGAATCGTAGAAGATGAAAGTACAGGTTTTTAAATAAAAATTTAGTTTTTTATATATCAAATGAGTTATTGAAATATAGCAACATTGTAGAAAGTTAGATTTCAATTTAGGTAGAGTAGATGTCATTAAACTACATATAGCATCTCAATTTTTTAGGGCACAGAGGGCTTCCAGGAATAAACGATTATTGGAAGCCCTCATTTTATCAATTATACCAAGCTGATAAACTATCAATATGAGGCCATCTGAAGAACCGATTAGAAAATGGAAGAAAAAAAGAAAGTTGATATTTATTTGAGGGAGATATAATTATGTTAGTACGGATTGATAGGAGAAAAGAGTCCAAAATTGATAAAAATCAATACAGAATAACAGCTTTAGAATTTGGTTTTACGATGAAAGGACGTCCTTGAAAAAGGATCAGAAAATTCAAGAAATGCTAGCGGGAGCAAGGAAGTACTACATCCCGATAAGGTAGTTATGAAATGAATTTATTTTTTAACGTTCAAAAAAACAAATAATATGAACAGATTAGTTTTAAGCCTTTTTTTAGTTTTTAATTATGTGCTAGTATTTGGGCAAACTTCACAAATTTGTGGAAAGGTAACAGACCCAACAGGGAATTGCTTAGGATTTGAGGGAATCACTGTGGTCATTACAAATGAAAATGGTGATCTATTGTGCGAAACTACTACTACTGTTGGCGGAAATTATTGTTGTACAATAGACAACTCTGATTTTCCAATAAAAATTTGTCCAAATGTAAAATGCAATACTCTCAATGGCCTTAGCACTTTAGATTTAGTTATTATTTCATCTTTTATCTTAGGAATTCCTAATCCTGCTTCAGGTAGCAATGGAATCTACCCTCCTGATTTTAGGTTTATAGCTGATGTAAATGGTGACGGCAAAATTACTGCTCATGATTTATCGATTTTAAGAAAAGCAATACTGGGTATTTTGCCATTGCCCAATTATTGTCGAATTATTAGTAAAAATTGTAAGATACAGTATGGTAATGATCAATATAATTTCGAATTATGTCTATATGGATGTGAATGGATAAATGGTCCTACAGCTGGAACTGTAGATTTTGATCTTTATCATATTGGAGATGCTGATAATAGTGCTGTAGATATTGATTGTACAAAACCATTCCAAAATGATGGTGAAGAAGATAGTTTTAGACTACCAAATTCTCTTTCGATGGTTTATAACCTAAATTCTGATAATAGTATTTCAATCGGATTTGAGACCTATCAGCAGTTAAGCTTTCTAAATTTATCTATTGAAATAGGAAATTTAAGTTTGGAAGACTTTATATTTCCAGTTTCGAATGCTGAATATTTCATTAAAGATGGTATACTTCATATATACTATTTCTCTGAAACGAAGAATCAAATAGTGGGCGTCAAAGACATACTTATAGTAAAAGATTTTGTTCCTGATTTTAAGTGTTTGGTATCAAAAAGTGTTTTAATCAATAATAGAGGCGATATATATGGCATTGATATAAATCAAACGAAAACAGTGCAACGCAATTCATTGTCAAACACAACCATATACGAAAGCTCTGGAAATATTATTCTGAATTTGGATGACAATCTTAAAATTGATGACGATACTTTTATAAACATATATAATGTTGTTGGTGAATTAGTATCTCACATTCAAATTCATGCGAAAAATATTGAAAAGCGAATTGAAGTAGGCAATTTTAATCATCCAAATGGAATGTACATATTAAACATCCAAACCAGCAATGGTAATATCCTATTATCTAAGAAATTTGTAATCACTAAATAAAGTAATTTGTCAGATGGCAAAACTATTCAATATTTTGCTATCTGACAATCATTTTGCACGTTAATAATAAATAATCTATGGCACATCTTAAATTATGTCACCTTTTGTTTGTTATCTTCTTTGGCTTCATTGGATTAAAAAGCCAAGAAAATTGTACTTTAGATAGTAGAGTATTCATTCGGCAAAGCCAACTTGATAGTTTTTTGATTCTAAATCCAGATTGCATATATGCTGATAAAGTAAATATTTTCGGACAAAATATAACTAATTTAAATGCTCTAAGGAATCTAAAAAGTATTGACACTTTATCTATCAGCAATACCAAAATAAAATCTCTCTCAGGTTTAGAAAATCTGAACAGATGCAATAGAGTCTCAATCAATCAAAACAATATACTTTCAGATTTAAAGATACTTGAGAATTTACACTACTCAAATCTTGTTTCAATCACGAATAATGGTTCATTAACCACATTTGAAGGCCTATCTGGAGATTCTTTGATGTTAATTATTGTTGCAGATAATAAAAAGGTCAAAGATTTAACTGGATTAAATTCAAAGCATTGTAATACTCTTAAAATATTTGGAGATAATTTAGAAAATTATGGCAAACACAAATTATATGGATTAAATGAACTGTTTATAGAATTAACATCAAAGATTGATTCAATAGGAACTTTCCAAATTTCTAAACTTTACGTAGGGATATCTTCATTATTTGATATAACAGAATTAAATCAATTGAAATTTTTAAATGACCTTGAAATGGTTTACAATCATAAATTGAGCAATTGTAACATTGACATTATTTGCCAAAACTTAGACAATCCAAGTTTTAAATTAAGTGTTATTGCAAATTCAACTGGCTGCAACAGTATAGAAGAGATAAAAGAAAAGTGCATCACAAACACAGAAAATGAACAAATTCTAAACCAAATAAAAATTTATCCGCACCCAATTACAAATGGCATAAATATAAAAGGGTTGAGTAATTTAATAGAGTATAGAATAGTTAATATTGAAGGCAAAATCATTCAAAACGGACAGACTTATGATTTTATCGATGTTTCAAATTTACCAAAAGGATTTTATGTTCTTCAAATATATTCAATCAGGCAGATGATCGGAATAAAAACATTTAAAGTGATAAAGGTATAGAAACCAACAATACTCTAAATGCGAAATCGGTGGATGAGTTACTTTTTTTGACAGAAAAAAAGTAAAAGCCTTGTCGATTTTCAGAATATTAATTATTTTTTGGCGTATTATTGAACAGTTAGTACAGATTAATGAGAGAAAAGAGTCCGAAATTGCTGAAAATCAATACAGAATCACAGCTTTAGAATTTGGTTTTACGATGAAAGGGCGGCCTTGAAAAAGGATCAGAAAATTCAAGAAATGCTAGCGGGAGCAAGGAAGTACTACATCCCGATAAGGTAGTTATGAAATGAATTTATTTTATTTTTTAACGTTCAAAAAAACAAACATTATGAACAGATTAAAATTTTTATTAGTGACTCTTGTGGTCGCAGTGGTGTCATTGGGGATTTATTCTTGTGCTAAGGATGGAGCAAGTCAAGATGGACCTACTAGCTCACGGTCATCGGGCTTTGGGGAGTCTTGTTTTGATGGAAAAAGTTGCAATGACTACAAGACAGAAATCATCGACAATGTGACGCTTTCTGCATATCCTGGATGTGTTTTTAGAGTGAGGGTTTCTATTTGCATTCAACAAGACATTTTAGTAGGGACAGAAATTTTTGTGGGCAATTATCAGCTTCTAGACGCAACAGATTGTCCAGAACTGTGGCATGCATGGACTGATTTAGTCTTAGACCCTGAGTCTCAGGCTGGAAAGATCAATGAATTTGTAAACAGCATTGATCAGCAAGTTTATGCAAGACTAGAAGACTATCTCTATGCTAAGCATGGAAATATAGTCGGATGTCATAGCTCTTTAGGAACACTCACAGTATCTTTTATCAAAGCAACTTGTAACACTATTTGCTCGCATCAATATGAAAAAAATCCATATCCTAAAGATGACGGTGATGGATCTTTTGGAAAAGATGTGACTGAATCTAGATCTGATAAATACGGTGTCTTAGTAAGAGCCAACTGTGATACAAATGGCTGCTGTCAACGAAGGACAACCATATGTTATGACCCTGAAAAAAATGAAGTTGGAAAAACAACAAATACGTATCCAACTCCCGGAGCTACTTGCTTAGGCGGTGTAGTGGATACGCCGCCAACAGGGGTTTTGGTCAATTGTTTGCCGTGTAGTTTTAGCTGCAATTAAATTAACACAATATATTAGGGCGGTGGCAAGTCTTACCGTCCTAATATTTATTATCTTTGAAATCGTATTAAAAACACAGCACATGAAAAGAGCATGAACCAACTTTGTGGTACACAAACCTTGATAATTATTTTCATGCGAAACGTAAGTTCGATAACACCAAAGATGGAGATAAGTTATCAATTCCATCTGACCATTAATAATCAAATAAAAAATAAACAGATGAATACATCCAAAATCATTTTATTAGCGACTACTTGGTTATTCTTTTTAGTCCAAAATCTAAGTGCACAGCAACCTTATATGCCTACATTTAAACAAGCAGACCCTATTTGGCAGCATGTACTAGTCAATCCACTTTTTCAACACCACCCTAAAGGGAGTCTTCCTCAAAATTCATACACATGCGTAAGTACCCAATTGACTACACAATTAGTTGTAGATAGTTTTTTGATATCTGTTATACCAACATTAAGTGAATTAATATTTTTAGATGGATTAATAGTTCAAAAAATAAATATTAATACTGGAGAAGTATTGTGGAAGGACATCTTATATGATGCTACTATTGATAGCATCGGTTGGGTATCTATACCTACAATTATATATAAGAGAAAAGATGGCAATATAGAATTTTGTGGTAATAGGAAAATAAAAGATGATAATATACAAATATTTGAGTACTCCTACAGAGTCGTTTATGATTTTGAAACCGGGCAAAGGACATTGTACTATGATAAATCAGATGAAGCAACCTATCCTGACAAAATAGGGTCATTAAATGGAACCTATTATCAATTAATAGAAGATTCTTTATATTTAAAATCCTATTTTTATTATGTAGGAGGCGAAGAACCGGAAAGGGGGCTTAGTTTTTGTTTAGTAAATGCAGCACATGACTCTATCCAGTTTATCAAGACCATCATCATGGATCCTCAGATGCCCGTACATCGTTACACTTTTTCGGCTATTGTAGCGGAAGAAATCAATGATAGCATCTACGCTGTATTACTAAAGTTGGAAGCACCGCAGGGGAGCAGTTTTGCGGGCAAAAATATACTGTATCTGTTCAATTATAAAGACATCAATAATATTCAATTAGTAAAATCCATCGACATCACAGAATATGCCATTTATGACTGGCGTTTTGGAAGCGGCCCAAAATTTTTCATGAATGTATTTGATGGCAAGTTGTATATTATGGGAGAATATTATGATGTGATAGAAAGAAAACAATTTAATTATTTGGTTACGTTAGATGATGCCGGAAGAGTGCTGGATTATGATGGTAAAATAAAAACCAATGACGATTCATTTTATTTGTATTACAAACCTATCCACATCTCGGATACTTTGCAGTTGTTTTGGGCCTACAAATCCATAAACACTGACAAACACGTCTCTTACGACATAGTGAAAATGAATGACAAAAAAGAAATGGAGTATGTGGCCTCGTTTTTTCCAGTTGGCGATGATTATCAACAATATTTTAATCCTCATAATGCGCTCTTTATAGGAAACAGACTAATAATTTCAGGACTTTATGTATTTAGCGACGAATTAGACGAAAATGATGATTCAAAATGGACAAGCTATATCTTAGCATTTGATCTGGATGACCTCATAAAAGGCTCTACGACGGTGTCCACAACGGATCCCATAGGCATTGGAGAGCAAGTATTAGTGTATCCCAATCCTACATTGGACAAGCTATACCTACAAGGTGTAGATAATATCCTAAATGTGGATATATACGATAGTCAAGGAAAGATGTTGCCTACAAACCAAAATAGATTTGACACGATAGACATGGAGATGTACCCCCAAGGTATTTATTTTATAAAAATACAAACTAAAGAAAGCACTAAGACATTAAGAATAATCAAAAAGTAGAATAAACCGTACTTGAAGCAAATTAACACAATATATTAGGGCGGTGGCAAGTCTTACCGTCCTAATATTTTTTATCTTTGAAATAGTATTAAAAACACAGCACATGAAATCGGCATAAAAAATAATCGGGGTTTATTTTATACAAACCACAATGATTATTTTTTATCAAAGATTCCATCTGACCATTAAAAAGCAAATAAATATAAACAGATGAAATCCCCATAAGCGGTCTGCATACAAACCTGAATGATTAAAGAGGGTAAGATTATTGCCTGATTTTCCAAGTTAAGCAATTCCGCAAATCAAACAAATTCAACAACTTAACAATTTTAAACACATGAAATCATCCAAAATCATTTTATTAGCGACTACTTGGTTATTCTTTTTTGTCCAAAATCTAAGTGCACAGCAACCTTATATGCCTACATTTAAACAAGCAGACCCAATTTGGCAGCATGTACTAGTCAATCCACTTTTTCAACACCACCCTAAAGGGAGTCTTCCTCAAAATTCATACACATGCGTAAGTACCCAATTGACTACAGAGTTGATTGTGGATAGTTTTTTAATATCTGTTATACCAACATTATGTGAATTAATATTCGACGATGGTTTAATAGTTCAAAAAATTAATATCAACACTGGAGAAGTATTGTGGAAGGACATCTTATATGATGCTACTATTGACAGTATCGGTTGGGTATCATATCCGAAAATAATTTATAAGAGAAGAGATGGCAATATAGAATTTTGCGGTAATAGGAAAATCATTGACGATAACATACAAATTTTTGATCAATCTTACAGGGCTGTTTATGATTTTGAAACAGGGCAAAGGACATTGTACTATGATAAATCAGATGAAGCAACCTATCCTGACAAAATAGGGTCATTAAATGGAACCTATTATCAATTAATAGAAGATTCTTTGTATTTAAAATCATATTTTTATTATGTAGGAGGCGAAGAACCGGAAAGGGGGCTTAGTTTTTGTTTAGTAAATGCAGCACATGACTCTATCCAGTTTATCAAAACCATCATCATGGATCCTCAGATGCCCGTACATCGATATACATTTAGAGCCATCAGAGCTATAGAAATAAATGATAGTATCTATGCTGTTTTATTAAACTTGGAAGCACCGCAGGGGAGCAGTTTTGCGGGTAAAAATATACTGTATCTGTTCAATTATAAAGACATCAATAATATTCAATTAGTAAAATCCATCGACATCACAGAATATGCCATTTATGACTGGCGACCCGGAGGAGTTCCAGGTTCAGGATTAAAAATGAATGTATTTGATGAAAAGATATTTGTTATGGGTATTTACTTCGATACGACTGAAAACGAGCAATTTAACTACATGCTTATTATGGATACTCATGGCAAAGTACTAGATTACAATGATAAGATAAAAGATACGGACAATGTAAATTATTCAGAATACAAACCTATCCACATCTCGGATACTTTGCAGTTGTTTTGGGCCTATAAATCCAAAAAAATAAACAAACATGTCTCTTTCGACATAGTGAAAATGAATGACAAAAAAGAAATGGAGTATGTGGCCTCGTTTTTTCCAGTTGGCGATGATTATCAACAATATTTTAATCCTCATAATGCGCTCTTTATAGGAAAAAGACTTATAATTTCAGGACTTTATGTATTTAGCGACGAATTAGACGAAAATGTTTATTCAAAATGGACAAGCTATATCCTTGCATTTGATCTGGATGACCTCATAAAAGGCTCTACGACGGTGTCCACATCGGATCCCATAGGCATTGGAGAGCAAGTAGTAGTATATCCCAATCCTACATTGGACAAGCTATACCTACAAGGTGTAGAAAATATCCTAAATGTGGATATATACGATAGTCAAGGAAAGATGTTACCTACAAACCAAAATGGATTTGACACGATAGATATGGAGATGTACCCCCAAGGTATTTATTTTATAAAAATACAAACTAAAGAAAACACTAAAACATTAAGAATAATCAAAAAGTAGAATAAACCCGTACTTGAAACAAATTAACACAATATATTAGGGCGGTGGCAAGTGTTATCTTCCTAATATTTTTTATCTTTGTAATATGATGTTTGTAAAATCAATAAACCATAATAGTATGAAATTCGGATTCATTATTTTTACGTTTTTATGCCTAATTTTGTCATGTTCAAAAGAGCAAGCACCTTGTAATGTTTCATCCTTTATTGGAACATGGAAAGTCAAAAACAATATTATATGTGAAGTGGATAGTACCAATGAATTTGTCATTGAACAAGGCCCATGGCCATCACAAATTCAAATGAAGTATGGGGCAGATACCTTAGTCTATACTGTTATTGATTGTAAGGCAAAACACGCATCAAGTGACTTGGGTTGGATGCGTACTTCTGAAATGATTGTAAATGATGGTGAAATAGAATTTAAACACAATAGATTGGTGCTTATTTTATGGCAAAATTGTAGTATGACTTTAGTCCGGAAATAGAATAAATCCCTTACTAGGACAGACTTTGACGTACATACAGCCCTATCGAGACGGCACGTCACAGAGCTAAAACGTACCCATCGATGGAAAGGAAAAGTCCTTCGAAAATCTTAGATTCCAGACATAAAACTCAACAAAAACAGAGAAAATTAAAGTCAGATGTTCAGAGCCTAAGATAAAGATAAGTAAAACGATGAAGTACATCTTTCAAGATGCTGCGACCATGTTGGTCAAACGGCGGGAACTGCTGGACAGCCAAGGTTAAATATTTAAAATCGTTATAAAACAACGGAGTTGGAGATGGATTTTAAGAAGATTGCGTGTGGCGAGTAATAAGTGGTGCAATTTCTGAGTTATAATTAAAAAAAGGAAAATGGAAAACTTTATTTACTGTATTTTAATTTTACTGATAATTTTTATATTTAACAAACATTATATAAAGTTAAAAATAAAAGGTAATACGTGGATATTCCTAAATTTGGCAATCAACTCACTATTATTCCTTTTGGGTTGGAAAAGCGTTTTCGCTTTAATTTCTGGATTTAATATTGATCTGGTTTCGGAATCAAAATTCTTTGCTAATTTAATTTCGCTAATTATTTTTTCAGTAATGTATTTCTTTATTAGATATATTTCTGGAAGCATAAAAATTCCAACACTAAAATTTTAAAAAGGTAAGTACTTTTAATTGATGAACGCTATCATCCGCCTTTTTGTCTTTAGTATAAAAGTCACTGGAGACGGTACAAACAAAAAACTGTTTGAGCCAATAGGATTATTTATCTCAAAGTACAAATCTAAAATAACATCAAATCCCTATAAGCGGTCTGCATACAAACCTGAATTAAAGATGTAAGGTTATACCTTGTTTTTGAAGCAAAGCAATTCCGCAAATCAAACAAATTCATCAATTTAGCAAATTTTAAACAGATGAAAGTATATGCTGCATCGTTTTCTTAAGATAATGTGTCTTTCTGATAACCTTCAATGACATCTATCACTAATATGATATTATTTTGACGAGATACAAACTTTTTCAATTATTTTTGTGTATCATTCAAATATTAAAATGCAATTCCGACAAGTGAAGTTATTTTCTATTAGATGTAAAGGTTTGTCACGGACACCATCTTCCATTCGGGTAGTGAGTTTGATTTTCATATTGATTATACTATCTCTAAGTGCACCAGCACAGACAGTTACAGTTTCTCCAGATATCATTTTGAAAAACAATTATTCTTATGATCTGATCCCAAATGTCAATGAACACATTCTTTTCTACCATGATAAAGGCAATCAACACGTGTTTGAGTCATATGATAAAAATTTGGCATATGTAAATAATTATGAGCCTAGTTTTGAAGACAGTCATATTGTGCCTATTGGTGTATTGAGTTTAGATACGGTTTTTAATTTTTATTATTATTATAGGGAAAAGGGAGACCTTATCGTAAAAGTGAGAAGATTTGATGAACATCTCACTGTAAAGGATAGTAGTACTTTATATATTAGAAAGAAAGAAACCAATGAAGGAAATCCAAGACTAATTTTTTCTGAAAACAAGTCAAAATCTCTATTATTTCTACCATTTGAGAAAAGCATTCATGCCCTAGTGATAGATAATTATACTTTCAGCATTTTGCAAAACATTGTCATCTATGATGAAGAAACCAACTTAAAATCGGAATTTGAAAAAATTGCACTTTCCGATAAAGGTGAGATTGTAGTTTTGGCATATCAAGAACCATCATGGTTGTCAAAAGGCGAAGAGAGTTTAGTACTCTTTTACATAGGCGTTCAAGGTGATGTTGCGAAACAGTCCTTTGTGTCAGAACAAAATATTATTGACGTTTTAATGGAATTTGACAACAGAAATGACAGAATAGCACTTGCAGGTTTGATTGGCGATGCTGATAGAAGTCTTGCTTCTAGTTACTACAATGTCACAATTTCACCTGCCATGATGCATGATGAAACAGTCACAGTAATAGCACATCCACTTCCTATAGATTTATTTCTGGAGGCGGTGCCCAAGAAAAAAAAGAAAGTAAATTATATTCAGTATTTACAATCCAAGGAGATGCTCTTACGATATGATGGTGGCATAGTTTTATTTTTAGAAATCCAAAAAGAGTTTATCAGGCGAGGCAGTACCCAAAATCTTCCTATGCAAAACGAGTACTTTTCAGGTCGTGGCTCTATTGACTATTATATAGAAGATGTGCTGGTTATTGCAAATAATGGGGATGGTTCTCCACATTGGCAAAAAGTATTATACAAGAAACAATACGCCCAAGATGATGAGAATAATTTTGCATCATTTTTTATTTTTACTGCTCCGTCTTTCCTAAGAGTCATTTTCAATGACGAGATAAAAAACTACAACACAGTCTCTGAATATCAGATAGACCCTTTAGGGGATTTGAGTAGAAAAAGTCTATTAAGTACAGAGTACCAAGACCTGAGAATACGATTCAAAGATGCCCTTCAGATTTCAGACCATGAAATGTATATTCCTAGTGAGAAAAATAATAAAGTCAATATTGTCAAAATAGTATTTTAAAGTATTTTTATCGGCTTTGTGGTCGGTAATAAACCTATTATCGCACTACAAAGATCCTTTGAAATTTGCTATGAATTAATGTAAAAAACACGTTTAAATCATCACTGATAGGGTAGGGAATTGTGAAATAAATTCTTAGCTTTGCCTTGATAGCTTTATAAGCAAATTTTAATTACTGATTACAAATATTTAATTATGGACAAATTTTCGATCTACGAGTTATTTTCTTTCATCATACCAGGTTATCTCTCGGCGAAAATCATAGAGTATTATCTCAGATTTTATGGACTGAGATTGCCATTTCCGATGGAAGGAAACCTAAATGACAATCTGTTGATGCTTATTGTAGCCATTGTTTTGGGCGTTGCCATCCATGTGCTTACATTTGAAATCATTAATATTCCATCGCTAAAACGAATGAAATGGTGGATATACAAACCTGCAGATGAGTATATCAAAAGTAGTAAATTTGGTGAACTACCCATGATTATGCCAGCTGTAAAAGAGTGCTATGAAAAAGACAAAAACCATCATGACTCAACTTCTGAAATTGTAATCTCAAATGATAAAAAGCTTGATTATTACGATTGGACTTTTGACTTCGCTTACTACTATCTTGAAGTAAATGATAAAATTACTCAGGCCAAAAACTTCCAGAGTTTCTACTTCCTATTTAGAAATTTGTTTGTGATGTCGATGGTACATTTTGTCATATTGGCTATATTAGTGCTATTATCCTTTGCAAAACCTGAATACAGCATCCTGAATTGGAACACTTTGTATATGGTATTACTACTTGTTGCGCTCACATGGCTGATTGTTGTGGTCACTACTTGGCTACGAAGCAAGATGATCGATAGGGTGCTATGGAGCTACTATGTGGACAGGAGAACAAAAGAAATGGATAATAAATAATATTAAATAGGATCATGGAACAGAATAGATTTCAAACTTACTTTTCAAATAAAGGAATATTGGGTTCAATTGCTGAAAAGGCCATTCACAACTATAAATCAAAAATTCAAATTGGTAAAAAGATATATTACCATGATTTGTATGATTTTACAATTGGACATTTTTTAAAACAGATAAATAGAAAATTGTATTTCGATTTTCAATACGATGAGATCGATAAGAAAGATATACCAACTAAGAACTTGTCTTTATTAAGATCAAGGTTTTCTTTTTTTAAAAATGATATTAATAACTACAAAAAAGACAATGATGGCCTTTTGGAACTTATTGAGAACATAAGAAACATTAATGCACATTTTATTCATATTTTTGATTATATTGAAGTCAATGGAATCCAAGATAATGTACTTGATCTTATTTATGATGCCTACAAATTAGCTGTCATCCAGATTAAATTTAGAGCAGAAATTGAAGCGTTTGAAAAAGAAAAGCAACGATTTATTTCAATAAAGGAAAAAGACCAGTTATTTTCTACATTACTGAAGGATGAAGGAAGACTTATAAAATACCTTAAAAAACTGCATGCTATTGATGAGAATGAAAGTTTTGAAAATCTTCGAAAATTAATTGATCATATTTTGTTCATTGATGTCAATGAGTCATTTTATTGGAAACTGAATAATAATGGTGATGGATCTGAAAACAACCATGTTCATAATGTGCTTGAGATAAAAGCCGGAAAGTATTTAAGTTTTGAAGGAGCTTTGTTTGTTCTCAATATGTTTTTATTTCGTAATGAATCCAACTTTATTACAGGAAAATGTAGCATTATAAAAAATGAAGATGAAAAAACGAAAACTGATAAGCTAAGACTTTATATTGCTTACTCCAAGAAATTCAGCAGTCAAGATATAAATCCTGAACGACAGAATTTAGTCCAATTTAGGGATATAATACAATATCTGACCAAGATACCCCAAGCTTGGAACCAATTTATGTTATCAGCTCCGTATTCTGATCTTACTGATAGTGTTGTTAAAAATGTTATAGAATTTGAAATAGGAAAAAAATACAAAGATATTATAAGGTTGTACCCCGATTTTAAAAACTATGCTATAAATTATCTTTTTGAAGACTTTGGAGGTACGTCTAATAAAAATTACAATTTGTACAATGATTTTATTAATAAGTCAGATGAGTTTAAAAAAATCTATCTTGATTTATTGGATGGGAAAATTAAAAGATTTAAGCATTATACATTTGAGATGTATATCGCATCATATATTTTAAATGAGTATATCGATAGTGAGGATCATACATACGATGATATCAGGAATGCAACGTTTAGGAGGAATGAAGAACAAGAGTTTGAGACTAAATTCAATAAGAATTATAAGCTAGAAAAGCTCAAATCAAGAATAGAGTCTAAAGTCATAATGGATTCCTATATGAGAAATAAAGACAAATATCTTCAATATGCTTTAAGATTCCTACTAGAATGCGAATATTTTGGCAAGGATGCACAAATAAAAATGCACAAATATAGGACGATGGAAGAGCAAGTAGATGAAATTGAACGTCTTGAAGAAGAACTCATGTTTTTAAGAAAAAACAACTCATCAAAATATTATACCAATAAAAGGAAATTTGATAGCCTAAAATATCATCAAGGCAAATTGATAGTTTTTCGAACTTTTGAAGAACAACAATCCATATACCCTAGTTGGAGATTTCCATATGTTGTTCAAGATAATTCGGTTGTAATAAAAATTTCAGATATTGACATGCCAATCACTATCCAGAAAGACTTGATGGTTTATTTTATGGAAGATGCGTTGAATTCAGAGAATTGTATAGGAAGAGGTGAAACTTTATTGAAGGAATATTCTACATCCTTGATAGAAGAAAGAAATAACGTACTCGACTCAATGAAGTGTAAAACTATCGATACTCCTTATAAAACCAAAATTTTGCCGAGACATTTAGTAAAAAAGTATAATGACCCAACTTCTGAAAAATCTTTGCAAAATTTTTACAAAAATTTAAAACTGAATTTAGAAGCTGATGAAAAGAAATATAGATTAAAGAAAAATATAGCTATTGAAAAAGGGGTTGAAGAAGAATTTTTGCGAAATAATAAAGGTAAGAGTTATAAATTTAGGTTTATTTTTAGAGCATGGCAGATAATGTATTTTAAACCTAAATACCTAGAAATAAAAGGTGAAAATCACCACAAACATTATAATATTACAAAAAACGAGTTTCATGATCTAGCTAGATGGATGTACGCATTTGATGGAAATAACAAAATTAATATTCTTGAATTAGCAAGAATGAAAGGGTTTGCAAGTCATGATAAAATTATCAAACTCATCAATGAGTCTCAAACTTTCGACCAATTATTTGATAAGACCAAAAATGTATATAATTCTTTCCTGTTCAATTTGGAAGTTAAGCCATCTTTAGCAAAATATGCACTTAAGCATTATGAAGAAATGGAAATATTTACAAAAGGTAATATCAATATTAATATCAATCATTTTAGAGAATATCTTAAAAACTCAAATGGCAATATTAGTTTTAACACATCAGTTGATTTAGCCAAATCAGTGTTGATTGAATCCAATTATATTTCTTTTGATGATATGCAATTTATTAAAACATTCAAAAATGAAAATAAATGTAAAACATCTCCTGAATTAAAATTAATTGAAAAGCTTCGCAGGATAAAATTACAAGATGCACAGCTTTATCGGATCGCTAAACATTATTTATTGAATGAGGATAAAATTAAGCATCTGGATCAAGTTAACGTTAAAGATTTGCTTAATGCTGAGTTCAATATTGAAATTTGTTCTGGACAAGACATCATTGTGCCATTTAGGCTTATTAACAAATATGAGGAAATCAGGCAGTCAAGCGAATCATTAGAAATAGGATATAAGGGATCCAGTATTTTATTGAATTTCAACACTTTTTATAATAAATTCAAAAATGAACCATCATTAAACTCTATTAATATTGCTATGCTTGGACTTTCAGATGTTTCTAAACTCGTTAATGTGATGGTTTTGAAACAAGCCAAATTTACAGATATTATACTTGCTCTTGAAGAATTTTATATTTGGAAAGGGAAAGTTACTGTTGATAAATTCAATATTCCTATTAAAAAAATAGGAGGATTATCAATATATTTTAATGAAGAGTATAAATTGAGAAATAAACCTTTTCATTTTAACTTCTTAGCCGATAAGGATTATGACGATGAAGTTCGTAAATTTGAAAATTTGTTTTACACAACTGAAGTCCATTCCCAAGACATCACAAAAGTAAGCGCTCCAATCAAAAGAGTCGTTTTCAAATTTTTAAATCAATTATTCAATGGTCTAAATAATGTTACCAAGCAAGAACTTAAACCTTATAGTGAATTACCGGATAAAGAGGTAAAAGAAGTGAAAAAGAGTATTATCTTGCAACGGTATCAAGCAAAAAAAATAAAATTTAACAAATCATTTAAAGTTTAAATATGGTAAAAGGAATATTGCTAAGATCTCAACATAATCATTATCAAGTGGTTAATAAGAATTGGGGTTTTAGCTGCTCCTGCGATTGAGGAGTTAATAAGACTTATTACCATCATCTACCGCAAAGATGACACTGGTCTTAGCTGCTCCTGCGATTGAGGAGTTAATAAGACTTAAGACTACACATACGATAATTCCTCCTCTAGTCTTAGCTGCTCCTGCGATTGAGGAGTTAATAAGACTGGAGATGCCTGTCCCTGCGGTGTAGGGGTGTCTTAGCTGCTCCTGCGATTGAGGAGTTAATAAGACGTTTCCTACATCAGCAACTGCTGCGTAGGGTGAGTCTTAGCTACTTCTACGATTGAGGAGTTAATAAGACATAAGACTGAGTCTGAGTATCAGCTTGCGCTGTGTCTTAGCTACTCCTACGATTGAGGAGTTAATAAGACGCAGCCTTTTTTGTACTTTTGCTGTAAAATGTTCTTTGACAGGGTGGAAAAAATGAAGCAGGTACTTAAGACTAGTTGTATTTTTGCGCAAATTTTGTATTGTAAATTTTTTTATAAAGATATGTGCTACAATGTATTAGATGATAGTACGTTGTAGCTGCCTACAGTTTGGTAGGTAAAAACAACTGATGTGACTGATCTTGATCACCATAGGGCGTTGTAGCTGCCTACAGTTTGGTAGGTAAAAACAACAGCAGATCGTATAGATGTGCATATTGCGCTGTTGTAGCTGCCTACAGTTTGGTAGGTAAAAACAACGTATATCCCGCTGTCTATCGACCGTAAGCCGTTGTAGCTGCCTACAGTTTGGTAGGTAAAAACAACAACAATCTATTTATACTACATATATCGAATGTTGTAGCTGCCTGTAGTTTGACAGGTAAAAACAACGATCATACCAGTGACGTAATGTCTTACATGGTTGTAGCTGCCCACAGTTTGGTGGGTAAAAACAACAACTCTCCTTGCTTTGCTCTGGATGTTTCGGTTGTAGCTGCCTACAGTTTGGTAGGTAAAAACAACATGTTTTTAAGTGCTTTTTCAGCCGCTTTTGTTGTAGCTACCTACAGTTTGGTAGATGAACGAACGATGCTATAGCAAAATCGACAGCGTCGATTTAGTAAGTGAACCGCTGGCACACCCAGCGGCTAGGATTCATGTATATCCGTTCTTTGAATAGCTGAGGTATAAGGAGCAAAAAGAGTTTTGCGCTTCGCTTACTAAAAAGACATTTCTTATGTGACGAACGTTGCGAAGCAAAATCGTGATACCACACCACGATTTAGTGAAGGAACTGTGCATAGCTTTGAAATCCAAAAGTTGCAGAACATTCCACTTTTGGGCGCTAATCCTCACTCCACATACACCAACAATCCTTTCAGATAGTGACCTTCAGGGTGGAAAAGATTGATGGGATGATCGGCTCCCTGACTGAGGTATTGCATGATGCGTACCTTTCTGCCCGCTTCTATTCCGGCAGCGATGATGGTATCCGTAAACAATTGGGTATGAATCACCTGAGAGCAAGAAAATGTAAACATTAGCCCACCGTTATTCACTGTTTTCAAGGCGGCTATATTCAGCCTTTTATAGGCTTGTACCGCATTATGTCGCTTCGATAGACTTTTGGCGAAAGCCGGTGGATCTACTATGACGATATCATATTTGGTATCGGTATGTTTTTGTAGGTAGGAGAGTACATCTTCGGCTATGGCTTCATGGGAGCCTATTGTACCTTGAAGTAATTGGGCATTGTGCTGACTCGCCTCGATGGCATTGGGGGAGATATCTACCGATACCACGGTGGTAGCGCCATTTTGAAGAGCATACATAGAAAATCCACCCGTGTAGCTGAAACAGTTCAGCACCGATTTCCCTTTTGCAAAACGACCTACCAAAGCCCGATTCTCACGCTGATCGAGAAAAAATCCTGTTTTTTGCCCTTTTACCACATCTACAAAGAAAGGGATGCCATTTTCTAGGATTTTTACGCTTTCTGTATGTCCTAATAAAAATCTGTCAGCGGTCTCTTTGTCGCCTATTGTATCCCTAGCTCGCAAGTAAATACTCACAAGGTCTGGCAGCACTGCATGTAAGGCCGTAGCGATGGTTTCAGCTTGTCTGTACATACCAGTGGAGTGACACTGTACTACAGCTATGGTGTCGTAGATGTCTATGATCAGTCCTGGTAGGTTGTCGCCTTCTCCATGGATCAGTCTATAGGCATTGGTTTCAGCGCATGGTATCTGGAAAGTCTTGCGGTATTGGATGGCATTGGCCAACTGATTTTGCCAAAATTTTTCATTGATTTCTATCTCATCAAAGGATAATATCCTGATCGCAATAGATCCTCTATCGCTATACTGGCCTACGCACAGAAACGCACCCGTATTGCTGCGCACATATACGATATCACCATCCTCCATGTCTTTGTTGAGGCTGTGCTTTGCTATCGCTCCAGAAAAAATCCACGGATGTCTTCTGATGAGTGAAGATTCTCTTCCTTTCAGCAATGAAATTTCTTTTTTTACCAAAATCTTAGGGTTTATTATTGCTTGAGTCCATCAGGTGTAAATCTATAGCCCACACTTCTGACAGAGTGAAAATATCTGGGATTATGCTGATCCTCTTCAAAGTATTTTCTAAATGAAAGTATAAAATTGTCAATTGTCCTCGTATTTGGAAATACATCATATCCCCATACGGTTTGTAGAATTTGCTGACGAGATACTACTTCATTACTTTTGTCTATGAGTAATTTCAAAAGCATAGTTTCTTTTTGTGTCAATGCTATATTGCCTCGATGCGAGGTAGCTACAAAAGTTCTGAAATTAATGGTGTTTTGACCAAAATGATAGGTGTCTAATTCTGAGTTTTCCGAGTTGGATCTTTTGAGTACATTTTGTATTCTCAATGCCAACTCTTCGTATTGGAATGGTTTTGTAATATAATCATCTGCACCAATTTTTAATCCTGATATTTTATCTGCTGTTGTATCCTTAGCGGAAATCATGATGATACCTACATTTGGATCAGTGAGTCTAATTTTTTGACATACATCATAACCATCTATCTCTGGCATCATGATATCGAGAAGAATTACATCAAAATGTTGATTATCAACTATTTGAATGGCTATTTTGCCGTTATCTGCCGTGACGACATCATAGCCGTCCATCTCTAGATTGAGTTTTAATACATGCTGTATATGGGGTTCGTCATCGACTATCAATATTCTCATTTGGTTTCTACAATCTTCAGTGTGACTTCAAAAATAGTGCCCTTTGGTGTATTATTATGCACATGAATTTTACCATTCATAGCATCTACCAATGACTTAACAATATATAACCCCAAACCAGTGCCGGATGTTTTCCTTGTATTTTCCTCTCCAACTCTATAAAATCGTTGAAAAATTTTTTGCTTTTCATGGTCAGGAATGCCTATCCCGTTGTCTTTTACTTGGATCCGCATGTGCGATTTGGTATTTGATACGTTTATCTCTATTTTAGGCTGTGGCATGCTGTATTTTATCGCATTTTCTACTAGATTATTAAATATGATGACCAAAGCGTCTTTATCGATAAATGCTTGTATGTTGTCATTCATTTCGAGTTGTATCTGCGCGTCTTTGTGCAAGATACTGCATTTTTGAACTATGGATTCCAGTAAAGATTTGACGTTGATTTGATCCGGATGAAATAATAGGTCTTGCTGTATTTTTGAAGCCAATAAAATATTGTTTATCAGTGCTTCCAAGCGTTGGGTCTCTGAGAGCAAATGATTTTGTAATTCTCCTGATTGTTCGGGAGTTAGATGCCTCCTTTGGAAAGTTTCCGCAATCAATCTGATAGCAGCCAATGGAGATTTGAGTTCATGGGTCACCGAGAGCAGGAAGTTGTGTTGGTCGCGACTATTTTGCAGAGAGTTTTGATAGGACTTTTGGATGAAATACAAACCAATAATGAGTGAAATAGCAAAAACTATGCTTTCGCCAATGATCATAAGTCTCTTCTTTTGATGATCCTTATCGATGATTTGTTGCGCTTCATCTTTACTCAGGGTGAAGGCATCGTCTGACATCTGTGGACTGCTTTTTAGCATTACTATCTCAGTTTGAGCATCGTACAACGCCTGTTGTGTCTTCATCAATAAAACAGTCCACCATGCTAGTGCAACAAGCATATAGATCATGACGGAATAGTATAGATACTTCACTATATGGAAAATTTTGAAACTTAGGTGTTCATGATGCGTATCTTGAAAATACTAGTTTTTAAGAGTAGCAAAATCGTATTCAACGGTCACTAGAACATCTGCAGGCTGATTTCTTTGAAAACCTGGCATAAATTGCATTTTGTCTTTTTTTACCTTTTCTAAAGCCAGTAGAATGGTAGAATCAGCATTATTTCCAGCCAAATTTTTATAAATTTGACATTCTCCGATGTATCCAGAAGATTTTATAATCATCCCGAATACAACTTTTCCCGAAAATTCTTTCCAGTTTTGCTTATTCATGGATTTTATATGTGTATTCATAGCATTAAATAAAGTTGTGTAGGCGCAATTGGTTTTTTGCTTTGATTCAAAATAACAGGAATCAAAAGATGGCATCACTTCTACTACTTTGAATATCATTTCTGAACTGCAATAAATACTGGCAGCTTTTTTTTCCGTAGGAAAGGTATAATGGGCTATGACTTCTTTTTTGGTGATGTAGTCTTTTATTTTCTTTATCGGTACTTTGATATCTTTTTTATGATATTTATAATTTTCTCCCCATGTCAAAAAAGTGTGCGTAATAGAGCTCGTACTATCAATAATGAGATGCAATTTGAGATTTTTTTTATCCATGATTTCCTTCTCAGGAAGGGTGTTAATAATTTTTTCTTCAATAAATTTTCGCATTTGAAAATCAAAACAAGTATCTCCGAACATCTTATAGGATTCATTGCAATTAGTAAAGTATCCTGTACTCGGAAAAATTTGACTTTGTAAATGATTGGTACTAATAATCAATGAGATAAAAATTATTAGAATGCGCATAGTATGCTATTTTATCTGCAAAATTACCATTATTTTTTCATATCTTACAATAAGTTAAAATTGGTGACAGTGGTCATTATAGAATTATGTATTTAAAACATTTCTTACCAATTGGTTTTTAAACGTATTTTTGCGGCATGTTGACCCACCTACATATTCGAAATTATGCCATTATTGCCCAATTGGACTTAAATTTTCCAAGTGGAATGACCGTTATAACCGGCGAAACTGGAGCTGGTAAATCCATAGTTTTAGGAGCATTGGGGTTGATCATGGGAAATAGGGCGGATACCAAAACTCTTATGAACCAAGAGGAAAAATGTGTAGTAGAAGCGAATTTTGATGTTCGTTCTTATGCGTTACAAAATGTGTTCGAAGCGTTAGATCTGGATTATACGGACGAATTGTTGATACGTAGAGAAATAAACCCAAATGGAAAAAGTAGGTCTTTTGTCAATGATACACCTGTTACTCTTGATGTATTACAAACATTGTCAGATGAATTGATAGATATTCACCAACAATTTGATACGCTAAACTTGCAAAAACCACAATTTCAGCTACAGGTGATAGATGCACTCGCTGACAACAAGGAGCAAATACTTCAGTACCAACGTATATTTAAAGAATATAAACAACTGCAAAATGAGCAAAACATCCTTATTGAAAAAGAAAAAAGTGCAACTTCCGAAATGGAATTTTTACAGTTTCAATGGGACGAAATAGCACAGTCTAATATAAGCAAGGGCGAGGTGAGCCAACTAGAAAATGATTTGCTCAGATTGAATGCAGGCGAGGAAATCAAGAAAGCCACATCACTCATAGCACATGGATTGGACGAATCAGAACAAGCCACCATCGAGACATTGCAGTCATATCTAAATTTGCTTAGTCCAGTCCGCGCAGCTGATCCAGAAATAGAAGAAGTTTATACTAGGTTATTGTCCATTAAAGAGGAGTTAAAAGACATCAATCATCAGATAATGCGGATATCAGAATCTACTGAGTACGATCAAGAAGCGATTTATACTGCTTCGCAAAGGCTGAATTTGTTGAATAAATTGCTCTTTAAACACAATGTGACTTCAGATAAGGAACTACTTGAAAAGCAAAGGCAAATTGAAGAAAAGCTATCCGGATTTACTAGTGTAAAACAGCGAATCATCGATATTGAATCGCAAATACTAAAAATTGAAAAAGAATTGCGCAGTAAGGCTAAAAGCATTGGGAAAAGACGCTGTGATGTTTTACAAAAATTTGAAATTGATGTCAAGCTTTTACTCAAAGATTTGGCTATGCCACATGCCAATATCAAAGTTGATATAGTGGAGTCAGATGAATTGACGATAATCGGAAATCAAACTTTGCGATTTCTATTTTCTGCCAATAAAGGCAATCCATTATTACCTATTAAGGATGTAGCTTCAGGAGGAGAGATTTCTAGGTTAACCCTTGTCATCAAATCTTTGGTGGCTAATGCCATGACGCTTCCCACGCTTATTTTTGATGAGATTGATATAGGTGTCTCAGGAGAAGTAGCACTAAAAATGGGTAAAATTTTGTACGGATTAGCTGACCGACACCAGTTGATTACCATCACACACAGTCCACAGATAGCAGCAAAAGGGTCAAATCATATCTTTGTATACAAGCAAGATGTTGGACCGCGTATGGTGACGGCATTGCGTACACTGAGCACCGATGAGCGTATTATCGAGGTGGCAAAAATGCTGAGTGGTGATCCACCATCGAGCAGCGCTATATTAAATGCCAAAGAACTTTTGCAAGCATAGCGCCAAATGAAAGTTGTTCATCGAGTTTTTCAGATGTATACTGATGCTTTTTCTGGATTATCTAGAGAGATTTGGATTTTAGCCATTACCATGTTTGTCAATAGGGCAGGAGCAATGGTATTACCGTTTATGAGTATCTATCTGACTACTTCAAGAGGATTTTCCTTTACTCAGTCAGGCTGGATCATGGGAGCCTTCGGCGTCGGCAGCATTTTAGGGGCCTTCATTGGTGGTTATTTAGCCGATAAATTCAATCATTTTTATATACAGGTGACCTCACTATTTTGTACTGCATTAGCACTAATGGTGTTGATACAATTGACTGGATATTATCCAATCCTGGTAAATGTTTTTTTGTTTGCCTTGATTTCAGATGCACTCAGACCTGCCAATAGTGTAGCCATTGCAACGTATTCTAAACCTGAAAATAGGACAAGGTCGTTTTCACTCATGCGTTTTGCCATAAATCTTGGTTTTACAGTTGGACCTGCTATTGGTGGTTTTATTTATGGTTTCTTCGGCTACAAATGGCTTTTTTCACTGGACGCTTTGACGAATGTACTCGCAGCCATATTACTTATATTGTATTTGCCTTATAAGAAAGATCAGAATCAGACTATAAATAATGAAAATGAAGAAGTTCCAAAATCGTTGTCAGCATATAAAGACTATCCATATTTGGGTTTCATTTTTCTCGTCGTTCTTTATGGAGTTGCTTTTTTCCAAATTTTAAGTAGCGTGCCTTTATATTTAAAGACAGAGTGGAATTTTTCTGAAAAAGTTGTTGGACTTATCTTGGCATTTAATGGCGCAGTCGTAGTATTATTTGAGATGCCATTGGTAAAGAAGTTGGAAAGTATTCAGAAGCCAATGATCTTTATTGCATTTGGATGCTTGATGATGGGTTTATCTTATATTTTCTTGTTGGATTGGTTTACTTCAATTGCTGCAGCTTTAATATTCTATGGTTTTATTTCTATTTCAGAGATGTTTGCTATGCCATTTATGATCAATTTTGCCGTCTCAAGACCATCGGAAGATAGGCGAGGGCAGTATATGGCATTGTATGCAATGGCATTTGGGACGGCTCATGTTATAGCACCTGCTGGCAGCCTTTGGGTTGCAGAAAATTATGGTTTTCAGGTACTGTATTCTGGACTGATTACATTGTCCATTGCGATAGCTTTTATATTTTTATATCTTCGTAGTAAACTATACTGATACCATTTTAGGGTCATCATTATCATTCCTCTTCTGTACCACCTGGCGAATTCGCAAGTAAGTTTCTTTCATTCAGAAAATTAAACCATTTTATTACTTTCTTCATGTCACTGTGAAAAACACGATCTCTGTCATAATCAGGTATAATGATGCTGAAATATTTTTTTAAATCTGAATGAGATGCATTGGGAGATGGCAATTCTGCAATGTTTTTTTGTATGTTTTTAAAAACACTTATGATATCGATAGTATCGTCTTCAGTATAGATTGCTACAGTTTCCATTGGAGTAAATTGGTGTTCGCGCACAGAGCAAAACTTAGTCTTACCACTGTCTATATCAGCCACTATCAACCCGTTATTCTTTGTTGCCACTAAATTATATAAACCAGGCAAACCACTAACTGCTATTATCTTTTTTAAATCCATGTAAAATTATTGAAGGGCAAATGTACAATTTATTGTCCGTTAAATTCGAAATAATTTTATCATTTATTGAATTTTAAAAATACAGTTTAGCATTTAGTTTTACGCAGGATGCGGTATGGATTATTTTAATAATATGATTTTTTAAATTTTATATAATGATTCCAAATATTGATATATTATTAATTATGAATTAAATATGCATATGAATAAAAATATATGAAAATTATTTAAATTTTTTTTCAAAAAAAGTATGCAGAATCTGGATGACTTCCTACCTTTGCGGCCCCTACGATAAAGAAATAGAGAATATTGATTTAGAGTAAGGGTAAAAAAGGAGAATAGATTTAAAGAGAGCGAGAGTCATACAAAAGGGTATGACGAGATAAAAAAGAAAGTTCATTGACACAGTTGGATAGTAGTACAAAAAGATACGAATAGGTAAGAGTTCTGAGATTTTTTAGATCTGAATAGAGATAAGAGAAAACAGGACGGGTTAAGATAATTAAATAAAAAAAGAGAGCGAGCGAATATTCTTTAGAGAAAATTCGAAAGAGCTCAAGATCATACTATGGAGAGTTTGATCCTGGCTCAGGATGAACGCTAGCGGGAGGCCTAATACATGCAAGTCGAGCGGTAGAGTGACTTCGGTTGCTTGAGAGCGGCGCACGGGTGAGTAACGCGTACATGACCTACCTTTAAGACGGGGATAGCCCTGGGAAACTGGGATTAATACCTGATGTGATTATAGATATAGAGATGTATAATTAAAGTTGAGGCGCTTAGAGATGGGTGTGCGTATGATTAGCTAGTTGGTAGGGTAACGGCCTACCAAGGCGACGATCATTAGGGGGCGTGAGAGCGTGGCCCCCCACACGGGTACTGAGACACGGACCCGACTCCTACGGGAGGCAGCAGTAAGGAATATTGGTCAATGGACGGAAGTCTGAACCAGCCATCCCGCGTGCAGGATGAAGGTCCTATGGATTGTAAACTGCTTTTAGCAGAGACGAAACGCTTCCATTGATGGGAGTCTGACGGTATCTGCAGAATAAGCACCGGCTAACTCCGTGCCAGCAGCCGCGGTAATACGGAGGGTGCGAGCGTTATCCGGAATTACTGGGTTTAAAGGGTGCGTAGGCGGGTTATTAAGTCAGTGGTGAAATCCCATCGCTTAACGATGGAATTGCCGTTGATACTGATAATCTTGAATAGGGTTGAGGTTAGCGGAATGTGACATGTAGCGGTGAAATGCATAGATATGTCATGGAACACCAATTGCGAAGGCAGCTAGCTGGGCTCGTATTGACGCTGAGGCACGAAAGCGTGGGTAGCGAACAGGATTAGATACCCTGGTAGTCCACGCCCTAAACGATGCTAACTCGATGTTTGGGCTTAAAGTTTGAGCATCCAAGGGAAACCGATAAGTTAGCCACCTGGGGAGTACGACCGCAAGGTTGAAACTCAAAGGAATTGACGGGGGTCCGCACAAGCGGTGGAGCATGTGGTTTAATTCGATGATACGCGAGGAACCTTACCTAGGCTAGAATGTGAGTGACGGATTCTGAAAGGAGTCTTTCCTACGGGACACGAAACAAGGTGCTGCATGGTTGTCGTCAGCTCGTGCCGTGAGGTGTTGGGTTAAGTCCCGCAACGAGCGCAACCCCTATCGTTAGTTACCAGCACGTAGTGGTGGGGACTCTAGCGAGACTGCCGGCGTAAGCCGCGAGGAAGGTGGGGATGACGTCAAATCATCATGGCCTTTATGCCTAGGGCGACACACGTGCTACAATGGCCGGTACAAAGGGCAGCGAGACAGTGATGTTGAGCGAATCCCGGAAAGCCGGTCCCAGTTCGGATTGGAGTCTGCAACTCGACTCCATGAAGGTGGAATCGCTAGTAATCGCGCATCAGCCATGGCGCGGTGAATACGTTCCCGGACCTTGTACACACCGCCCGTCAAGCCATGGAAGCTGGGGGTACCTAAAGATGGTGACTTTACGGGGAGCTATTTAAGGTAAAACTAGTGACTGGGGCTAAGTCGTAACAAGGTAGCCGTACCGGAAGGTGTGGCTGGAATACCTCCTTTTAAGAGGCCCATTACCTAGGAGAGGAAAAGAGTACAACTATCCACGTGTTAATGATACGAGTCAGTCTCGTAGCTCAGCTGGTTAGAGCACTACACTGATAATGTAGGGGTCGGCGGTTCAAGTCCGCCCGAGACTACATAAAAGCAAGAGGGGGATTAGCTCAGCTGGCTAGAGCGCTAGATTTGCATTCTAGAGGTCAAGGGTTCGACTCCCTTATCCTCCACAAAGAAGATAGCGACTTGATCTGAAGGGATCGAGAGTAAATAAAGAGAAATAGATCTGTGAGATTCAGGAGATGATATTGAAAAGATAAATCGAATGGATGAGTAGATACAGATAAAAGTTCATTGACAAGATGGGAGAAGAGAGAGAGAAGAGGAGTAGACACAGTAAAGAGTGTTAAAGAGAGAGAGAAAGAAGTCTGTATAAGGCAACTTGTATAGACAGAGTAAAGAGTAAAAAGAATAGGAAGCAAAAAAGGCGTATGGTGGATGCCTAGGCTCTCAGAGACGACGAAGGACGTGGTAAGCTGCGAAAAGCTACGGGGAGTTGCAAACGAGCGTTGATCCGTAGATGTCCGAATGGGGCAACCCCTTAGGTTGAAGACCTAAGACCACGCGAGTGGAGGTAACCCGGAGAACTGAAACATCTAAGTAACCGGAGGAAAAGAGAACAATAGTTATTCTGTGAGTAGTGGCGAGCGAAAACGGAGGAGCCCAAAAGTATAATATAGGGGAGGAGAACCTAGTGGAAAATAGGACGAAAGAGGGTGATAGTCCCGTATTCGAATGCTATATTATATGAGAAATGAGTAAGGCGGAACCGGAGAAATTCTGTCTGAATATGCCAGCACCATCTGGTAAGGCTAAATACTACTGAGAGACCGATAGTGAACCAGTACTGTAAAGGAAAGGTGAAAAGAACCCTAAGAAAGGGAGTGAAAAGACCCTGAAACCATACGCTGACAAGCGGTCGGAGTCTGCCAACTGGCGGATGACGGCGTGCCTTTTGCATAATGAGCCTACGAGTTACTCTTCACTAGCGAGTTTAAGTACTTCAGGTACGGAGGCGCAGCGAAAGCGAGTCTGAATAGGGCGCAAGAGCTAGTGGAGGTAGACGCGAAACCTAGTGATCTACCCATGAGCAGGTTGAAGGTAGGATAGTCTCCTACTGGAGGACCGAACTGGTAAACGTTGAAAAGTTTTCGGATGACTTGTGGGTAGGGGTGAAAGGCCAATCAAACTAGGAGATAGCTCGTACTCCCCGAAATGCATTTAGGTGCAGCGTCGGCGAGAGTGTGATGGAGGTAGAGCTACCGATAGGGCTAGGGGGCGTCACTGCCTACCAACCCCTGACGAACTCCGAATGCCATTACACTGCACCGGCAGTGAGGCTATGGGTGCTAAGGTCCATAGCCGAGAGGGAAAGAACCCAGACCAACAGCTAAGGTCCCTAAATACTATCTAAGTTGAAGAAACGATGTGAGAATGCTAAGACAGCTAGGATGTTGGCTTGGAAGCAGCCATTCATTTAAAGAGTGCGTAACAGCTCACTAGTCGAGCGTTCTTGCGCGGAAAATGATCGGGCATCAAGATAGTTACCGAAGCTATGGTTTTCCAATGTAAATTGGGAGAGGTAGGGGAGCATTCTAATTGAGTAGAAGGTGTGTTGTGAGACATATTGGATTGATTAGAAAAGAAAATGTAGGCATGAGTAACGATAAGGAAGGTGAGATCCCTTCCCGCCGTAAGACTAAGGTTTCCGCGATCTATGCTAATCAGATCAGGGTTAGTCGGGGCCTAAGGATAATCCGAGAGGAGATTCCGATGGAAAACGGGTTAATATTCCCGTACCTGTATATACTGCGATGGGGTGACGGAGATGCGTAAGGACTGCGTACTGACGGAATAGTACGTTGAAGTAGGAAGGTGATGAGATGGTAGGCAAATCCGCCATTGAGCTGATCTACGATAGTACAGGGGTCTGCGTGCAGACACTTGATAATGTTCCCAAGCGAGCTTCCAAGAAAAACCTCTAAGCATAGGTATATAGAGCCCGTACCGTAAACCGACACAGGTGGTCGAGGAGAGTATCCTAAGGCGCTCGAGAGAATCATGGCTAAGGAATTAGGCAAAATGGCCTCGTAACTTCGGGAGAAGAGGCGCTCCACGTAAAACTGGAGCCGCAGTGAAAAGGCCCAGGCGACTGTTTAGCAAAAACACAGGACTCTGCGAATTCGTAAGAAGAAGTATAGGGTCTGACACCTGCCCGGTGCTGGAAGGTTAAGAGAGGGGGTTAGCGCAAGCGAAGCTCTTAATTGAAGCCCCAGTAAACGGCGGCCGTAACTATAACGGTCCTAAGGTAGCGAAATTCCTTGTCGGGTAAGTTCCGACCTGCACGAATGGTGTAACGATCTGGGCACTGTCTCAGCCATGAGCTCGGTGAAATTGAAGTATCGGTGAAGATGCCGGTTACCCGCAGTGGGACGAAAAGACCCCGTGCACCTTTACTATAGCTTCACATTGAGCTTGAGTATAAGATGTGTAGGATAGGTGGGAGACGTTGAAGGGTTCACGCTAGTGGGTCTGGAGTCGCCGTTGAAATACCACCCTTCGTATACTTAGGTTCTAACCCGCCATAGGCGGGGACATTGTGTGGTGGGTAGTTTGACTGGGGTGGTCGCCTCCAAAAGAGTAACGGAGGCTTGCAAAGGTTCCCTCAGCATGGTTGGTAATCATGCGTAGAGCGTATTAGTATAAGGGAGCTTGACTGAGAGATCGACGGATCGAACAGGGTCGAAAGACGGCTAAAGTGATCCGGTGGTTCCGCATGGAAGGGCCATCGCTCAAAGGATAAAAGGTACGCCGGGGATAACAGGCTGATCTCCCCCAAGAGCTCACATCGACGGGGAGGTTTGGCACCTCGATGTCGGCTCGTCACATCCTGGGGCTGGAGAAGGTCCCAAGGGTTGGGCTGTTCGCCCATTAAAGTGGCACGCGAGCTGGGTTCAGAACGTCGCAAGACAGTTCGGTCTCTATCTACTGTGGGCGTAGGAATATTGAGGAGATCTGACACTAGTACGAGAGGACCGAGTTGGACATACCGCTAGTGTACCAGTTGTGCCGCCAGGTGCACCGCTGGGTAGCTATGTACGGAACGGATAAGCGCTGAAAGCATCTAAGCGCGAAGCCAACTCCAAGATGAGTATTCCATTGTCGCAAGACTAAGAGGGTTGTTGAAGACGACGACGTTGATAGGCTACAGGTGGAAGTGCAGTAATGTATGGAGCCGAGTAGTACTAATTACCCGAATGCTTCCTTTATTAAAGAAAAACAAATGAAATCTCTTGAGTAGCACAATGTGGCAAGACCACTTCGCAAGCTCTCATCTCCCATGTCAATGGAATTTAAAGAAATAGAAAGTCGAGAGGCAGAGTATAGAAATCTGAGATAAATGCAGAATAGAATACCTCCCGAGACAAGAAGATATAGGTGGTTATAGCGAGGGTGTTCCACCTCTTCCCATTCCGAACAGAGAAGTTAAGCCCCTCAGCGCCGATGGTACTGCGAAAGTGGGAGAGTAGGTCGCCGCCTTTTTTATGAGAGCCTTGTGGTTATTATCACAAGGCTCTCACCTTTTTTACTTTATTCATTTGAGTTATCTAGATAGTATTTTTTTTGGAAAGGTTGCAGGGATTTAAGTTTATATTGTTGAACACCAGCAAATATTGGTTTTTTTGGCTGTTGGTGTTCCTTTATTGTAGATTATTTTTTATACTATTCAATTTTTCTAAAGACTTACCGTTTTCTGATTTAAGTTATTCCCTGATATCTGGGTGGAGACTTGATCTGTCGATGGCATCATATTTTACTTTTTTCCCAATTTTAATTCTAATTTTTGTAGATCAATTCTATTCTAGGTCATTATTTTCTTTCGCAAGGGTGTTTACGATCACATTAGTTGTATTTTACTTAATGGTGTCAACGGGTGAAACTTTAATCTATTCACAATGGTTGTCAAAACTGAATGTAACTGCTTTATCTCATTTTCAAAATCCTACTGAAGTTTTTAGTACTACATCCTACCGTTTTATAGCAATTTTTATTGCATTTATTGTTGGGTCTACTTATTTGTTTAATAAATTGTATACGTGGCTTTTTAAAAGTAAAACTATAAGCTTATTTCATACCCGAAATAGTTTTCTTGATAATGTATTTCTCTTAGTTCGCGTCATTTTTTTTGTATTTGTCGCTGTTGTCAGTATTAGAGGTGGCCTTCAACCATTTCCTATTCAAAGCAGTGATGCATATTTCAGCAAGTATCCTTTGGCAAATGATATTGCTGTCAATCCGTTTTGGAATATTGTTCATCAATTATTGGAGTCCAATGGCCAACTCGATAGCGATAAGTTCATTTCGTTTAATGATAAAGCTGCCAATGAAATTATGACCAATACACATTTTAGATCAGGATTTAGTGACCAATCTCTTCTGAGCAATAAAAAACCCAATATAGTAATAATTCTGCTTGAAAGCTGGAGTGCAAATCTCAGTAAATCGTTTGGAGGTGAGACGAGTTTCACACCTTTTTTAGATAGTTTGGTTGGAGATGGATTGTCATTTACCAATATTTATGCTTCTGGACACGTTTCTGATCAAGGAATACCTGCTGTATTGAGTGGTTATCCTGCATTGTCACAGATGAGTATTGCAAATTACAATGAAAAGTCCCAAAAGCTTAATTCAATAAATAAACATCTTTCTAAAATCGGATACCAAGATTTTATACTTTTTGGTGGTGACTTAACCTATGGCAATATAAAAAGTTATGTTTATAATATGGACTTTGATGTGATTAAGGAAGAAGGTGATTTTATCGGTGACATAGAGATTGGAAGATTGGGCGTTCAAGACATATCTATGCAGGCTGAATTGCTTAATCAAATGAATATTACCCAACAGCCATTTTTTGGTGTTTGGTTCACATTGTCTAGCCATATGCCTTACGATTATGTTGGAGTAAAAGAGCCTTTGGTTGATCACCGTGAAAATGACTATGTCAATTCAGTCAAGTATTCAGATGCATGTTTGAGACAATTTTTTATGGATGCAAAAAGGCAAGCTTGGTTTGATAGTACCATGTTTATTTTTGTATCGGATCATAGTCATATCACCCACTTACCATATAATAATTATAGTGCACCATATCATAAAATACCAATGCTATGGTACGGATCGGTTATAAATAAGGAGTTTAGGGGCAAGAATATTGATGTGGTAGGCAGTCAGATTGATATTGCTAAGACACTTGAAAATCAACTAGGTTTGGTGGATGATGCTAGGCAGTTTGAGCTAGGAAATGATTTATTATCAAATGATCATCCTCAGCATGCTTACTATTGCAGTTTTGATGGATATGGCATGGTTGTAAAAGATGGAGCAGTGGGCTATAAATTTGGACAAAAAGACCCCGTGTATTCGTCCGGAAAAATAAATGTTGACAGCGTCACAACCATCATGCGAGCATTTCAGCAATATATTTTCAAGGACTTTAAAAATAAATGATAGTGGGTGGAATGTACGTTCATATTCCATTTTGTAGGAAGGCATGTACCTATTGCAACTTCCATTTTTCTACACTTTTGAAATATAAAGATCCATTAATCGATGCATTATTTACTGAATTAACTTTGCGTAGTAATGAGGTAGATTATTCATTGCACACACTTTACTTTGGAGGTGGTACACCTACAGTGTTGGAGATAAAAGATTGGGATAAGTTGTTTGGAGTTCTTCGGAATCAATATGATCTTTCACAATTGAAGGAAGTGACCGTTGAAGCGAACCCTGAAGACATTACTAAGGATAAACTGGAATTTTTGCGTGAACACGGAGTGAATCGTTTTAGTCTTGGTGTACAATCATTTATTGATGATGATTTACACTGGATGCGAAGGAGTCACAATGTTGCGTCAGTAGATCGGGCCATTTCATTGATGAGAGATGAAGGATTTGACAATATTTCCATTGATTTGATTTATGGATTGCCAAATTCTACGGCTGGGTCGTGGCAATATAATCTTGAAAAAGCGCTTTCTTATGACATACCTCATATCTCATCATATGCCCTCACTTGTGAACCAAATACATTATACCAACACCAGTTAATAAAGAGTATCATTTCTGCACCAATAGAGGATGAAACAGTTTCTCAATTTTACCAAATGATTGACTTTTTAGAGGGCTGCGGTTACAAGCAATACGAAATTTCAAGCTTTGCAAAAAGCGGCTGGGAGTCAAAGCACAATTCAAGTTACTGGAAATCAATGCCATATGTAGGATTTGGGCCTTCAGCCCATTCCTTTAAAAATGGTGAAAGGTCATGGAATGTTGCCAACAATCATTTGTACATTCAAGCATTACAAGATTCCAAATTACCATCACAAAAGGAAATTTTAAGTATGGCAGATAGGTTTAATGAAACTGTCATGGTGGGATTGAGGATGGCTGATGGTGTGCATATTGAATTAATTCAATCCTTGGGATTCTCTGAATATTTTCTACATGAAGTGAAAAAGCACATCGAAAATGGGCATGTTTTACTATCTGAAAACGTGTATACTTTATCTCGGGAAGGTAAAATATTTGCCGATAGAATTGCATCTGATCTATTTTATATTGCATGATGACTAACAACCATTGAATTTTTATTAAAAATTACTCTAAAATTGTATCTTTGCAAGTAGCAATTTCTTCTTTCATGCATAAATATTTGAGAGTTTTTATTTTAATTGGTTTTTACTTTTATTTACATGGATATGTGGTTTCTCAGACTGTGTACACCACGATGTCAGGACAAAGAGTATCAAAAGGTGTGGATGGTCAATGGGTAAAATTGGAAGATGAAATTAAAACTTTTGAAGATAGTCTAGGAATGCTTCAGACGTCTTTGAATCCATTGGAAAAACCTGAACAACAAAAATTTCAATATGAAGACTACCAATTATTGAATATCAAAAAAGTAAAAAGTATTGCAAAAGAACAGGAATTGGTTTTTTTCGGCGATTTTATGAATGCTCGTCATGATTTAGAAGAAACAGAGATAAAAATAAGTGCTGCAAAATCTATTAAAGATGAAAGTCAATTGAAGAAATTGGAAACACTTCAAAAAGAACAAAAGAGATTTATAAAAGAAAAGGAAGACATATACGTCAAACATGCAATGTTAGCGGTAGAATGTAATAATTTAGAATCCCACTCACCAAACAAGTTGGATAAAGAGATAGAAAAAATTGGTGGAATATTAGGTGTATCGGGTCTTATTTTTAATAATAATGAAAATAATGTAAATGCTGAAATAGTTGGGACTGTTAATTCATTACAGAAGGATGAATGTAGTGTCAATAAGATTATCAATGGAAAGAACAAAGAGTATGTTGCTGAACTAAGTGATTGGTTTAGTTTTACTCCTGAAAAATTAAAAAATTATTTTAAAGACAAATCACTTCTCGAAGCAGAGGCATCATTCAGAAAAGTGGATGGGAAGTTATTTTTAGATTTGGAGCTTTTAGTAGCTTCAAAAGATGCATCAAAGAATTATGGATATGTCTTACAAGGAGCTATTTTTAATATCAAGTTTATAAATGATAAAAGCATTACTCTGTATGCACAAAGAAGTGATGAACCCGTAGTAGAAAGTTACACTGGATCTGTGAGATATAAAGTTTTATTCCCAGTGTCAAAAGATGAATCAAAGATTTTAGCTTCAGTACCAATAGATTATGTAGGGCTGATGTGGTCTTCAGGATTTGAGAAATATATCATTTATAATGTTGACCTTGCTATTCAGCAACTTCATTGTCTTGATAAATATTAAGTCATGTTAGGTTTAAAATTAGCAACGGATCCATATTGGGTAAATATAGCAGAGAAGAGTTTGGAAGAAATTCTTACTGACCATGCTTATTGTGAGCAGAAAGCTGCGTCAACGTGTATCTCCATGATCATACAGCATCCTGATAGAGAAGAATTGGTTGAAGAAGTGACACCAATAGTGGCTGAAGAATGGGGTCATTTTCGGAAAGTATTAAAGGAAATGAAATCACGAGGACTTAGTTTTGGTAAAAACAGGTCAGATGATTACGTCACTCAATTATTGAAATTTCAACGCAAAGGTGGAAAGGAACAAGATAGACTTTTGGACAAATTGATCATTGCCGCGATGATAGAAGCCAGAAGTTGTGAGAGATTTAGACTACTGTCATTGCATATAAGTGACGCTACATTGAAGTCATTTTATCATGATTTTATGGTGTCTGAGGCGGGGCATTACAGGACATTTTTGGATTTAGCCAAAAAATATTGTCCTGATGACGTTGTAAAAAAGAGATGGCAAGAAATGTTGGATTTTGAGACAGAAATCATGGCAAAACGCGCTTTGAGAGGAGATAGAATGCATTAATAAATTTCATCAAATCAGAAATAATAGCATCAGCATGGAGCATTGGGAGAGAGATTTTGAATGGTTGAAAGTTAGGCACATAGTGAAGACTTCTATGAAAAAAGAAAGTCTACCCGATTTGGAAGCCATATTGTTTTTAATTGGAATCCAAGAATTGGGTAGAATACCGAAAGAAAATTTCACAAAGGAAGAAAAGAAGGACTTAATGCACATTGCCATTTGTACCCTACTCGAAGGGGACGGCTTTTTTGAATTTGAAGGAAGAGATCAGGATGGTTGGCCTCATTGGAAAACACTTAAACCATTTAATGTCAAGGGAATAGAACAACAGGAACAATTCATCATTGATAAGATCATCCATTATTTTACCACTTATAATGAATTGACATCTTTTTCACTAAATTGATTTTATGTACAGATATTCCATTTTGTTCCTATTTACCATGACCATATTTTTTGGTTGTAAAGAGGATAATATTGTTGTGATTTCTACAGAGTTTGGAGATATGACCATCCAGTTATTTGATAGTACGCCAAAGCACACGACGAATTTTAAAAAATTGGTGAAAGAAGGATATTATAATGATTTATTATTTCATAGAGTGATCAATAGTTTTATGATACAAGGTGGTGATCCAAACTCTAGGAATGCTGATGCCAATACGCACCTAGGAAATGGAGGTCCCGAATATACCATTGATGCAGAGATTGGAATTCCACATTTTAAAGGGATGGTAGCGGCAGCAAGATTAGGGGACAGTGTCAATCCTTCGAAAGCATCATCAGGGTCTCAATTTTATATTGTCCATGGTAGAAAGATGAGTGATGAGCTCTTAAATATGGTAGAACAACAGAAAAAGATTAAATATACCCAAGCTCAAAGAGAAAAATATTTGCGTTTAGGTGGAACACCTGACCTAGATGGTGAGTACACAGTTTTTGGGGAAGTAATAAAAGGTTTGGAGGTGATTGATAAAATTGCTGCAGTCAAAACTAATGATAATTCAAGACCAATTGTAGACGTGAAAATGAAAATTAATTAACTTTGTAAATTTATAATATGAGATTTTTTCAGCAGTTTTTTTATACAGTTTTAATAGGGATAATGGTGACTTCATGCGCTAATCCGATATCAAAATTTCAAATATTACAGCATCAAAATCAAGCACCTTCCAGTATTCAATTTAAGAATTTGTCACAAAAAGCGGATAAATACTTTTGGGATTTCGGAGATGGCACGACATCAGACGCTTATGAAACAGAACACCGATATATACAATCAGGAAAATACACTATCACATTAAAAGCATTAAAAGGTAATAAAGAGAATATGACATCACAAGAAGTAGAAATAACACCTCCTCACCATTGTATGGTAGAAATCGAAACATCACTTGGTACCATGACAGTCCAACTTTATGATGAGACTCCTCAGCACAGAGACAATTTTATTAAACTTGTCGAAACCGCTTATTATGAGGGTACTCTCTTCCATAGAGTTATCAAAGGCTTTATGGTTCAGGGTGGTGATCCCAATTCAAAAAATGCCACTCAAGATGCTAGACTTGGGACGGGAGGCCCAGAATATAAAGTGCCCGCTGAGTTCAACAAGAACTTAGTACATATAAAAGGTGCTTTGGCAGCCGCTAGACAAGGAGATCAAGTGAATCCAACCAAGGCTTCTTCAGGATCTCAATTTTATATTGTACAAGGAAAACCTGTCCCAGCAAATCAATTGGAAAGTTTAGAACACCAAAAAGGTATCATATACTCAGATGCTGATAAAAATATCCTCATGAGCGAAGGGGGAACACCATTTTTGGATATGGAGTACACAGTTTTTGGAAAGGTGGTAAAAGGATTGGATGTCATCGATAAGATTGCAGATTCACAAACAAACTCCATGGATAGGCCACTCAAAGATGTGAAAATATTAAGTATGAAAGTTATAAATTAATAGAATTATGGAAGTATTGGGGATTGATGTAGGTGGTACAGGTATAAAATCCAATGTAGTAAACATTGAATCTGGTGAATTTATATCCGAAAAATTCAAAATTAAAACCCCATCACCAGCCACTCCTGATGCTGTCATAGACTGCCTTAAAACGACAGTTTCTAATTTCAATTGGCAGGGTAAGAAGATAGGCATCGGCTTTCCTGCTATCGTGCGTAATGGATATTCTTTGTCCGCCACAAACATTGATAAAGCATTTATTAAATATCCAATTGATGAGGCATTTAGTAACGCGCTTGACTGCGAAGTCAACGTTGTCAATGATGCAGATGCAGCTGGATTGGCTGAGATGACAATTGGCAAAGGAAAAGGTGTCAAGGGGTTGGTCATTTTTATCACACTTGGCACAGGTATTGGAAGTGGGATGTTTTACAATGGCGTCCTTATTCCCAATTCAGAATTGGGGCATCTTCTCTACAAACGCGGTGTTTTTGAGAAGTATGCATCTAATTACGCTAGAGAAAAGAAGAAGTTGTCTTGGCATGAATGGGGAGAAGTACTAAATGTGTATTTAAACCATATCAATAGACTTTTTAGTCCGGATTTAATTTTAATAGGAGGCGGTGTAAGTAAAAATTATGACTTATTCAAGCAATATATCCAAGTAGATGGCACCCAAGTAGATGTTTCATCTATGAAAAATGATGCAGGTATTGTGGGTGCTGCAATGGCAGTTTTTTAAATTAAAATCTAGCATAGTGAATTTAGCAGAAATATCAGTACACGAAGCAATGGAATGGATAAAAAACCATGGTGCATTGCTAGTAGATGTGAGAGAAGTCGATGAAGTGTCAGCACTTGGTTATGATGTGGTACATCAAATGCACATTCCATTAAGTGTTTTTGAGTCAAGATTTCAAGAAATTCCAAAAGATAAGAAGGTGATCATGGCTTGCAGGAGCGGTGCTAGAAGCATGCGTGCTACAGCATTCATGGTACAAAATGGATGGGATTCTGAGGAAGTAGTAAATTTGAATGGTGGCATGATGGCTTGGTCTCAAAGCAATTTTCCTGTAAAGGGAACCCAATCTTGATCATGGACAAATCCATAAATTTAAATAATTTTTCTCCCGTTTCTGTTGTTGAATGGAAGGAGCATATTTCACGTGGGCTTAAAGATGGTCAAAACATCAATGATTTTAAATATTTGATTGGAGACTGTATTGAAATGGATCCGTTTGTCGGTTTTGATACACACAAATCCTATGTGCCCCTTGATACTCGAATTCCAAAATCTTGCATTAGAATTCCGCTTTCCTCGAATACAAATAAGATTGCCCTTCAGGTTTTGAATTTTGGCATAGAGTCAATATTGATTAACATAGACCAAACTGTCGATTTTGAATCATTATTCAACGGTATAGATCTGAGTGCGATATCATTATACTTAATGGTGGAAGATTCAATGGTTAAAGATGATTTGAATAGATATTTATCAGATCGATATGTCGGCATTTCTATAGATGTGCATTACATACCATCATCATCAAATACTCAAATCATTACTTTGGATTGGTGCGACAGATGGAAAGAAATGAAACATACCCTTACAAGTTTTAATGTGGAATCAAATGACCATTATATCATAACGACTTGTAAGGATGAATTTTTGGTGCAAGTTGCAGAGTTAAGAGCAGTCAGAAAAGTATGGCAAAATAATGCTAATAATACACAGTGCACCTTGCATCAAATGGTTTTTATACCATTAGAAAGTGTTGAAGACATTCATCCATTGATACCTATCAATTATCGGATAATGTCAGCATATCTCGGTGGAGCAGATGTGATATTTTTTGATTATGTTGAAGATATTGAGTTGATCAGATTGACGGCCAATATTCATCATATTTTGAGAGAAGAATCGCGTTTCACGATTGTCAAAGATCCAATGGTAGGAAGTTATGTAATCGAAGATATTTGTTTAAAAATTGAATCAACTCTTATATAAGGTTTTGAATGGCGTTATAATTTTGTTAAAAGAGAGATAAAATTAATATATTTGTCACATTTAGAAGTTTTGATGGAGTGTATAGAAATACACAGTTGAATTAATGGATTTTAAAAACATAAAGAAAATGGCGTATAGGAGTTCCATAATATTGGTCGCATTATTCGGATTGCTTTTTTACACTAAAAGTAAAGAAACCAATTTGGTTGACCCAAATAAGGAGGCATTGATTTTGCAAGGCATTTTACAAAGTGTTGAATATGTACATTACAATCCGAAACCAATAGATGATGTATTCAGCCAGGCAGTATATAATTCATATCTTGAAAGATTAGATATTTCCAAAAGATTTTTGACCCAAGAAGATTTAGCTACACTCGAAAAATATCGATTATTAATTGATGATCAAGTCAATCAAAGGGATTTTGAATTTTTTAACCTTACATTGCCAATGATTGATGCAGGTATTACAAAAGCTAAGACTTATTTTAATGGTATTATTGATACACCCCTCGATTTTGATAAGGCAGGAGAGTATCAGATGGATGCTGAGAAGAGGAGCTATGCTAAAAATGATACAGAATTGAAAGAAGAATGGAAACGCATCATCACTTATGATGTAATGTCTTTATATGTACAGAATCTGGAAAAACAAAAAGATGCTAAAGATGGGGATAGGAAAACGGATCAGGAGTTGCGTGATGATGCCGTAAAACAGGTTAAAAAAAGAATAAATGATTGGTTTGATAGACTATCAAAATTGAGACGGTCAGATAGAATCGAAACCTATTTCGGAAGTATTGCCAACTATTTTGATCCACATACTGATTATTTTTCTCCGAAAGAAAAAGAAGATTTTGATATCAGCATGGGTGGAAAACTAGAGGGTATAGGAGCTCGTCTCCAGACTGAAGGTGATTATACCAAGGTGTACAGCATCGTAGTAGGAGGTCCAGCATGGAAAACCAAGCAATTGGAAGAAAATGATATCATCCTAAAAGTAGCTCAGAAAGGTAACGAGGCGGTAGATATAGCTGGGATGAGAGTGGATGATGTAGTACAATTGGTACGAGGTAAAAAAGGGACAGTAGTCATTCTTACGGTTAAAAAAATAGATAATTCAATCGCAGATATTGAAATAGAAAGAGATGAAGTTCAACTGGATGATTCAAAAGCTAAATCTGTCTTAATAGATATGCCCGGCAAAATAGAAAAAGTCGGATACATCTACCTCCCAAAATTTTATAACAGCTTTGATGATGGAGGTAATTCATGTGCATATGATGTGGCTCAAGAAATCAAGAAGCTTAAAGCAATGGACATCAGTGGCATTATTTTGGATTTAAGAAATAATTCCGGTGGATCATTAAATGATGTTGTGGAAATGTCTGGTCTATTTATTGAAGATGGTCCAATAGTTCAGGTGAAAGATAGAAGAAGCAAAGCTTTACTTCATGAGGACAAAGATAAATCAGTTTTATATACAGGACCTTTCATCATAATGGTAAATCACTTTAGTGCATCTGCTTCAGAAATTATTGCAGCAGCAATGCAAGATTATGGTCGGGCTATCATTGTAGGAAGTAATTCAACTTTCGGTAAAGGAACTGTTCAAAGATTTTTTGATCTCGATCAGGGAATAAGAGGATATAATGAATTTAAACCTCTCGGAAATACGAAGATCACTGTTCAAAAATTTTATAGAATTAATGGAGGTTCTACGCAACTGAAAGGAGTGATTCCGGATATCATACTGCCAGATACGTATCAATACATTGAAACGGGTGAGAAAGAATATGACAATCCACTAGAATGGACAGAAATAGCAGCAGTACCATATAAACAGAATGTCGTGCTATTGGAGCATAAAGATAAAGTCATACAAGCATCCAATGCTAGAATCGCCAATAATCCACAATTCAATTTGATACTTGAAGGTGCGAAACAACTTAAGGAAAATCGAGAAAAATCTCTATATCCTTTGAGACTCAATGATTATAGAGCCATGATAAACCGCCGCAATGAGGAATCAAAGAAGTATGATGGTGTATTGAAAAATGAAATAGAGGGAATGGTAATATCTAACCTTCCTGCAGATATGGATAAGATCAATTTGGATGAATCTAATAAAGCACGTAATGACGAATTCATAGGAGACCTAAGGAAAGATATTTACCTTGAGGAAACCATGCATATTATGCGTGACATGATCATGGTGGAAAAATCTTTTGTGTCACTTCAGCCTAGGATAAATCAAGACAAATAAAAATAATTGAAGATGGTATATATCAATTATGTGTTGTGTGCCATCTTCTTAATAAAGATGGCAATTTAACTACCGATTTTTAGGTAACAATAAAAGACACCTACCAAAAAATTTAAGATTGGTGGTGTCTTTAAAATGCAAGAATAAATTTTCTTTACAAAGCTATGATTTTACTCGCTTCTCGGATGCCACTTAGATAAGCACCATGCGCTGTTGAAAAATAATCAATATTGGTGTGCTCACCGGCGAAAAAGATTTTGTTATTTACTGATTTTGCCAAATCACTGAAATGACTCATTTTTGATCCTACGGCTGTATACGAGTATGAACCTAGTGTGTTCTCATTTGAATTCCATTTTGTCCGTAGCATTTGTCTTGGGTTTGGTATATTACTCCCATAAATATCTCTTAGGTGCGCCATGATATCATTGATGATTTGAGTGTCAGACATCTGTTCTGATTGACGTGCATAATCCGCGTAGGCAAATGTCATCAGAGCATTGACATTGGGTTGGTATTTTTTGACATTGACAAAATAGTTGAATTTGTCTTTTACTACAGGCGTGTAAGCAATGTACTGCTCATTACCCCAAAATGCAGTATCCCATACCAATAAAAATTTATTGACACAGTTCATTCCCAGTTTTTGTATAGCGGTTTGTTTTGCAGCAGGCAGAGCAGGAGTGAAGTTTATTTTATTAGCTTTTAATACACCAAGTGGTACAGTCACTATGACATAATCGGCTTCGCTGATGGTGCCATTGTGTGTCACCTTCACTTTCGTTCCGGAGTAGTCTACTTTGCTTACCCTTTGATTTAAGATTACATTCAGGCCTGTCGCCAAGTAATTAGGAATTGTATCATAACCATTTGTTGCAATTTTTTCTACACCACCATATTCTTCGCCTTCATAATACAATGTTGAAGACAATTTATTTAAGTCTCCAGTGTCAAAAGTTAGATATGTAGATAAGAAAAAGCGCCAAAGCCTGTCATTTACCTTGGATGGGTATTTTGCCTTAAATACTGTTTCAAAACTTTTATTTGAACTGCCCTTTTTCATCAAAGTTTCCAACATATTGTAAAACTGTGACTCTGCTGATGAAAACTTGCTATCACTTACTTTCACGCCACCGATATCATAGGTCACAAAACTATTGTCATTTGTATGAAAAGTAGTCATACCAGCACTTTGAGCTAAGGAAGTGAGGGGATTTCCGTTTACACCATGTATCCAACTCGCTCCTTCGTCAAATGGAATTCCAAGGCTGCGGTCAGTTCTCAATCGACCACCCACTTTTTCCTGAGATTCTAGCACTTTTACGGTATAGCCAGCCTCTTTCAATTTTTTGGCAGCTGCAAGTCCTGAAATACCAGCTCCAATGACAATGACAGATTTGCCTAAGGCTGCTCTTGAAGCTACAATATTGCCATTTTCGTCTATGATTTCTTCGTACATGTCATCTTTACTGCATGAGCTATTGAGTATTGATGATGCGAAAAAAACTAAAGGTAAACCTCTTAAAGACTTGATCATAAAATTTCTTCTTTGCATTTTTACTGATTTTAATTTTATAAAAAAATGATAAACCTGAAGACTGAAATAGGAGCATTTATTTTCCATCTTTCTGTCAATGCAAATGTAGGCCGCAAACAAATGGTACACATCTAATCCTGTAAGTCAGGACTAGATTTGTTGTCTTCCCTTATAAGTCAGCACCTTGAAATATCTTAAAGTATTTTATAATGTATTGATAAGTAGTCAATTGTGATAATTTTTGTTTTTGTATTCAACTGGCGTCAAATGCGTGAATTTTTTGAATGCCGTGTAAAAAGTAGATTTTGATTTAAAGCCGACATCATATCCAACGGATTCAATAGTCAAGTGTTGGTACTTCGACGAAACCAGCATAGCACTCGCTTCCTTTACCCTGTAGGAATTGATAAAGTCGTAGAAGTTTTGGTTAAATTTTTGGTTTATGATTTGAGAAACATTATTAGGACTTTCATCCAAAATTTTTGAGAGTGCGGTGAGTCTAATTTCTGGATTTCTGTACAGTTTATCAAAATCCATACAGTGACAAAGCTGTTTGATGATGGCTTCCGACTGTATTTCAGGAATAACATTGTGCTTGTATTTTAACATAGTTTGGGCTTCGGATATGACATCTTCGGTACCTACATTGTTGTCTGGTTTCCAGATGGATGGTTGATATGAAGCTTCAATAAAATCTTGTCGTATCAGAGCATCATATCCCACAAGATATAGCAGAATACCACAAACAAGATAAGTGACAGCATTAGTGGCGCCTGCAAATGGAAATCCAAAGTAAGCCAAAATTATTGTTATTATTTCAAAACCATAAATAATAATCACACCTACTAAAAATTTGCGTGCTAATGAGAAATTGTAATAGGTAAGATCAGAAAATTCATTGCGAACTTTAAAGTCGAACTGGTTTAATAAATGAATAGATGCTCCAACAAATGGTAAGGTCACGAAAATTTCTAGTGCCCATTCAGCTAGATTTTCTAGCATGAAAATACCTTGATTGAGATATGATGAAAATTCATTGACTTTGTTTTTACTGTCATATAAATAAAAATCGCAATAATGCAAAAAGTACAAAAGAAATGGTATGAAGAACAGTAAATCTCGCAAAAAATATGTGGGTTTTCCATAGTAAATATTCCTAACATACATAAATACCAAAACACCTTTGAGCATATTGAGAGGTACATTGATATAAATTAAGTGAGGATAGTTAAGTATTACTTTTGAAGAATATAAAAATTGGAAAGTAAAATCAATAGATATTAAAAATAGAAAAACGATCAAAGGTAGATAAATGCCACTACCTTTTTTCATGGTGAGAAGGATAGCAAGCAAAAACCCTTGTGAAGCTACAATAAGGTATATGATATCAATAAAATTCATCTTAAAATCCTGACATGCATGATATGTGATTGCATTTGATCGCAAAAATACACTTTTAGCTATATCAGATAAAAATGATTAAAAGGTATTTTATGCAATTGGATAATAAAAATTATTAGCAAGAGTAATATAGAGATTTTTTAATTTTGCAACATCAAAACATTACTTAGATTCAAGTCATAAGTGCAACTTTTAAATATTAAAAAACAATAATAAAAAAGTGTATGTAACATGAAAAAAATGGATATTTACGTCCATCTCGGTACAATAAACTGTGGTGCGCAGAAACAAAATTCAATAAATTTATTTTCTTAATTCTTAATTTTTATCACAAAATTATTAGATATTTTATGTTAATTTCAAAGCGTTTTAAAACAATACTTTTTGCCGTTATATGCCTACCTGTTATAGCATTCAGCCAAGATTTCCAGATCCTTTCTAGTTTTACAAAGAATGGATTCGAGCTTACATCTATTACAGAAACGGAACTAAACTCCAAATGGGGATATTTTAATCTTAACCAAGCTAGTGCTGACTATGACACTACGGATAAATTGGGCTTCGAATCGTCGCACTATTTGTCTTATAATATTTCAAGAGGACTAGGTGTCACTGGTGGTTTGACTTTGCAAAATGATGATGTATTACCACAATTAGGTCTAGGTTTAGATCATTCTACAGGAAATTTTTCCTTCAATATTTATGGTACAGGTTTTTACAGTCTTACAGACGATGAATTGGGTTCATCTTTTAATTCGTTGATAGAATATGTACATCCTATTTCTGATCGTTGGGATTTTTATAATTTACTGATCATTGAAGCGGATATCACACACGATATCACTAGTCAAAATCAATGGAATATAGGATTTCAGAGAAATAAGAATCTTCAGTTTGGTATGAGTTTTGACTTCGACTTTGTGGACGATTTTGATAACAATGATACGGAAGTGGGCATCTTTTTGGGTGTAAATTTATAGTGATTTAGGATGTCTTATCTTTACGTGCTGGCTTCCCCAATGAATGGAGTGCCAGTACGTCTTAAAGAGTAAGAAGTATACTTCCGACATGCATAATCTGTACTTAAAACTGCTCAAATCTTGCCATCCATTGGACAATATGTGAGATAAATTCCTAAAGCAGAATGAATTATTAACTATATAGTTGAAAAAATTATAAATCTCCTATATCTTTGTATAAACAAAATACACCGAGTACTTTGTATAAGCTACCGAGTGTATTCAAAAGCATAGTTAAAGCTAAATTTTGAAAGTATGATTAAGAATATATTTCTCTTATTACTCGCATCGTCATTATACGGTGTTTCATTGGCTCAGAAATATAAATTTGGTGATGTTACACCTGAATTATTGCAGCTTCAAACTTGTCCAATAGATTCCAATGCAAATGCTATGATTACCTTTGAAAGCGGAATATTACATTCTGATTTTCATGATACAAGAGGAATGAAAACAACATTTACACATAGAACTCAAATTAAGTTATTTGATAATAGAGCAAAAGTTCGAGGGACTGTTGTTTTTTTTTACATCAGTCCTGAACGAAATTCTATTAGACTTAATTCCATTAAAGGTCATACCTATAATTTGGAGAATGGTAAAATAAAGAAGACAGAGCTGAGCGACGAAAATGTTTTTGAAGAGAGATTCAATAGATATCTTAAAAAAGTGTCTATCGCCATTCCAAACGTAGTAGATGGGTGTGTCTTTGAATATGAATACACATTGTCTTATCCTTATTTGACTTTTATTCCAGATTGGAATATCCAATATGATATTCCTGTATTGTATAACGAAATGGAAACTGAACTACCAGAAAATTTTGTATTTCAAGTAAACATGCTTGGATCGATCTCTCCGGTACTGGATGAACAGGAATTTCATGAAAGAATGGTAAGCTACTACCAACAGAAAAAAATTTGTACAGCAAGTATTGGTTATAACAAAAGGAAATTTAAGTTTGAAAATATCCCTGCATTTAAGCCAGAGCCTTACACTGCAAATACTAATGATGGCAAAGCCATTATAAAAGTACATTTGATTAACATCATTAATAAATTCGGATATCACAATATCAATTTTGCAAGTAATTATAAAGAGTTAAATCAGGAATTATTGGATGATGAAGATTTTGGTAGAGTGTGCGAAAAGGGCAGCTACATAAAAAAAATATTTGAACCCGATCATAAGTTATCAATTGTCGAAAAAGCAAAAGCCATCCATTCGTTTTTTGAATCTCAAGTTAAAATAGATGAAAATTTGAAGAGACATTCTGTTAAATCAGGCAATAAGCTTTTTAAAGATGGCAGTGGTTCTACCTTTGATATTAACCTTAATTATATCGCAGCACTCAATGAATATGGTATTAAAACTGTACCTGTTATTTTGAGTACGCGTGGTAATGGTACTCCTCATCCTACCTATCCCGATAAAAATATATTTAATTATGTTGTAGCATTGAGTTATATCGATGATCAAGAATATTTTTCTGATCCATCATCAAGCCTTCCATTTGGTTATTTGCCAGAAAAATGTCTTAATCATAACGGTTGGGTGGTTTCAAAATCAAATGCCAGATGGATGAGTCTAAAACAAAATAGGGTAGGAAAACAAATAGTGCTCAATAATGTAGAAATCAACGATAATGTATTAAATTACATTAGTACAGTCAAAAAGGAAGAATATTTAGCTTTTTCCGATATGGAAGAATTGAGGACAAATGATAAGGATGATTTTCTAAATGAGATGTCTAGCGAAAATGAATTGATAACGGATAGCATTGCTGTCGCTGAAGAAAATACAACAAATATAAAATATCAAATTTCGTACTCCAAAGTAGTTGAAGACAAGGATTATCTTCTTATTCAACCATTCACGCTTCTACCTTTTGATGGAGAACAACCTTTTGTGGCAGAGAAGAGAAGTTCAATGATTGATTTTCCATACAAGAGAGAGTACAAATATATATTTAATGTTAAAGTACCTGAGGGAATGAAGTATCAAGCACCTGAAAATATGCACATAGTCACAGAGCATCAGGATTTGATTTTTAAGTATCAAACATCGTTTAATAGCAATAATAGTGCATTGACTGTAGTCTCAGAATTTAAAATTTTAAAGAATGAATTCTTACCTGATGAGTATGGGGTTTTAAAGGATTTTATTCAAAAAGCACTTAATGAATTGAGTAAGCCCATCATAATTAAAAAAATATGAATAGGCTAATTGGAGCTATTGCACTGTCAATTCTTGGTTTTATCAATCCATTTGACCTGAATAGCCAATATGACATTTCTGCTATTCCTGATACAATTTTACGTGATGCCACTTCTGTAGTATTGGAAAATTTTGAGACCTTAGAAGTGTATAGCAAGACCAATATCATTTATAGGAAGGAAAAAATCATTCTAGTTCTAGACAATACAACTGATCAATTAGGAGATTTAAATACTTACTTTAATAAATTTTCGAAAATAGAAGATGCACAAATGGTCATATCAACAACTGAAGGAAAAGTGATCAAAAAATTTAAGAAAAATGACATGGCTTTCCAAGCTGTTTTTGATGGCATGACCATAGCTAATGATTATAAAATTTTATTCTGGAGACCTTATAAGGGCCGCACACCTTATGTTGTGAAAATAAGTTGGACTGAATCGGCAAAAGAGTCTTTTGCCTTGAAGTCCTACAACCCTATTACTTCAGAAAATATGTCTATTTTAAAGAGCGAGTATAAAGTCATCAACTATGATGAGGGCAATACAGTTAGATTTACCGCTTCTGATTTAGGAACACCCACATATGATGCAGTGAGTAAAGCCTATATTTTAAAAAATAGCAATTTGACTAGAATAAAATGTAAGAAAATATCTGAAAATTTCGAAAGAAGTATTGTAAGGCCAATATTGGAAAATTTCAACATGGATGGGTTTGAAGGAAGCATCGCTACATGGCAGGATTTTGGTCTATGGATGGAATATATAAATAAGAACAGAGATCTGCTAGACCCCAAATCTACTTTAGAAATCAAAAAACAAATTGGCGATCTCAAAGACAAGAAAGAAGTAGTTTCTAATCTATACCAATATCTTCAAAAAAACATGCGTTATGTTAGCATCCAATTAGGTATCGGAGGATTTCAAACCATGACAGCACAAGAAGTGCATAATAATAAATATGGAGATTGTAAAGCACTATCAAACTACATGAAAGCAATGTTGAAGGTAGCAGATATCAATTCATATTATATACTTGTTCAAGCTGGTGAATCACATATATACAATCATAATCCAGACTTTCCTTTCAATAACTTTAATCACCTTATTCTAGGAGTTCCGTTGCAACAAGATACCATTTTTTTGGAATGCACGGTGCAAAATAATGCTACTGGATATCTAGGCTCATTTACGGGCAATAGAAAAGCGTTTTGGATAGATGGCAATAATTCTAAACTTGTTAAAACAAAAATTTACAATCATACCAATAATAATATCTTTGTAAAAACCAAAATCAATTTTAGTAATCATGTAAACCCAGCTTGTACGACTGACATCACATTGCAAGGTATGGGTATCGAACATCTAAGGTTAAACCAAACCCAGTCTCATCCTGATGATGTTTTTAGAAAATATATTCAGGAGAATGTAATAAAGGGAGCCAAGGATTTAAAGGTTGAAACAAGAAATTATGATGCTTACAATTTTTCTATGAGCTACGAAAATTCTGATTATATCTTAAAACAAAATAACAATAATATTATAAATCTGTCTAGTATTTCGATTCCAGAATCAATATTCAAAGGGTTTTCTGACATAAAGAAAAAATTAGTTTTTGACACAGGTTATACAATTGAGGATATGTATGAGATAGAATTGCCTCCTAATTGTACTATTGAAAAAATCGACACCGTCCAGACTTTTACTTCAGATGCCATTCAGACAGATTTCCATACTGAAATCAAAGACAAGACTATTACAGTACATAAAAAAATGGTAGTTATAGCAGGAGATTTTAATAGGAAAACCAGGGTGGAGAGAGAAGAATTGGCGCATCAATTTCACAATTTTATATTTCAAAAGTGTATAATTGCATGCGAATTAAAACCTTAAAATTCACTGTCTCATTTGGTAAAGACATGTTTGTTTTCTTAATATATCTTTACCACTTTCGTTTATAAAATGGCAACACTATAGCCATGATGCAAAGATACACACTCATGCCCAAATCTAGTAGCGGTAGTCTTGACGAGAGTGTTGTGGCTTGAAGTTTAGGAAAGATAGATTTTGATATGATGTATTGCAACGACCATTTTAGGCATACCATTATTAGGACATAAGGCCAAATAAATGGTTTGTATAATAGAAGTAAAATTGCTGATAATACCCACCAAATTTGGGTGACACCAAATAATCCAAGCAATAATTTATGTTTCCATTGGTAGAGAGATGATGTACTGATGTGACGTTGCTTCTGTTTGAAAAACTGCAGCCATCTACTAGGAGCAAAAGTCTCTACATGTGCTTTAGGGTCGATGCATATAGCTACATTTCTATCATTAGCAGCATTTTGGATGAATAAATCATCATCACCTCCCGGTAGGTATGCGCCGAATTGGAATCCATTGTTGGCTTCAAAAAGTTGTTTTGTGTACATCAGATTTCTTCCCACACCCATATATGGCCATCCTTGTACTGCATATGTAAAATACTGCATAGCCGTAACCACGGTTTCATACCTGCTGAATGTGTTTACATTACCTTGACTATACCGCATAGGACTATAGCCTAAGACAATCTCCTTATTGACATCAGATTGTAATGCCATAGACATATACAAAATCCAATTCTCAGATGAAGGAATACAATCGCCATCCGTAAGCAATAGTTCATCATATTTAGTAAGGGATATGGCCTCTGACAATGCAAATTTTTTACCTTGTACATCAAGTGATGCATTCAAATGTCTCAACTTAGGGTGAAGTATCTTTTGGGCAATCAATTCACTCCCATCATTACTAAAATCATGCATTGCTATCACTTCAAAAGTAGGATATTGCTGATTTATAAGACTTTGTATAGTATTATATATGGTGTTTTTATTGTTTTTATACACCACTATGACCGAAACTGGAGGTAAATTTTCTTTATTTAGAGGAGATTCATTACCGATTTTTCTAAAACCAAAATAAAACCAAATCCAGAAACCAATTTGAAAGCCACAGGCCAAAAACAATGAATATAGCAAAATCTGCGTAAAGGTATCCATTTTAATCTAAGGATATGCGCTGTTCACTGCCTTCATAATTTTCTTCACTTCTCATCAAAGGAATAGAAATGTAAAAATCGGTTCCTTTATTTAATGTAGTTTCAAAATAAATTTTCCCATTGAAGGATTCTATCATATTAGCACAAATCGCTAAGCCAAGTCCCGTACCTGAACTTTTGGTGGTGAAATTGGGTGTGAAGACTTTTTCTTTCATATGATCTGGAATTCCCGTCCCGTTATCAGATATTCTGATGACAGCATTGTTGTGTTCTCTGGTGAGCTCTATTTCTATTTTACCACGCCTATTTTCTGGAATTGCCTGAATTGCATTTTTCAAGAGATTATTTAGTATGCGCACTAGGTGATTCTTATCTGCAAAGGCATAAAGCTCATCTATTGGTTCTATCATATTGATATCCATATCTTCCCGTTTTCTGAATAGATCATGAACTGCTTCTACGATGTCATTGAGAGCTACTTTTTCATTATTTGCTGTCGGCATTGTAGCAAAATTTGAAAATTCATTCGCTATTTGGGTGAGATTGTCTATTTGTTCGATGAGGGTATTGGATATGCGTGGGATCAGTTGGGATGCGCGCTCGGGATTCGATTGGCTAGATTTTTCTAAATATTGAATACTGAGTTTCATGGGCGTGAGGGGATTTTTGATCTCATGTGCCACTTGCTTTGCCATTTCACGCCATGCCATATCTCTTTCAGTTTTGGCCAATATTGTTGCACTTTTTTCAAGTTGATCGGTCAGGTTATTATAATTTTTAATCAAAATGCCTATCTCGTCATTAGAATTCCATTCTAATTGTTCATTCTTTTTACCCAGTTTAAATCCTTTTAATTTTTCTGTCAGTATACTTAATGGTTGGGTTATACTATTAGTAATAGTGATGGCTAATGCGCCCGCTATTAAAAATAAAAATATGTATGCATTCAATATCGTACTCATAAAATCTAAGATATTGATCATTGCACCTGTATTGGCAGTTTTTACTATACCGATGTATGATTCCGGCATTGTACTGTCATAAGATATAGGGTATACATCTAAATTATGGAATCTGAAGGAATGCATAGATGGATTTGCACACTTGTCCCAAGACAATCTGACCGGAATATTTTCTTCAGATGAATAACCCACTAATGCACCATCTGTATTGTAGACTGTCAAAGGTTTGTTATGGATTTGGCTATATTCCGAGACTTTCAATGAGATAAATTTCTGTATATCAGCATCCTCTGATAGTTGGTTGATATCTGATTGAATATTGGAAATGATATTTGTAGCTGTCTGTCCATTATTTTGATTTTGGTTTACTTCCATTAGATTTTTGAAGTAATAACCAGTGATCACACCAATTATCAAAAACCCGAGCAGGATAAGCCCAATAATAGAAAGTTGAATCTTGGTCTTCAGGGATGATCTATTGCCAAAACGCAATGCATATGTACTAGGAAGGAAGGTGTACTTTGTATTTAGTATAGTAATAAATAGTATCATTACTCCGAAGATGGAAAAGATAAAGCTGAAAAGCGAGATGGGCTTTAGAAGAGTCGATATTTTTCTATATGCAATGATTTTGTATTCATCATTTGGCTTGAATACCACAAAGGAAAAATTTTGCTTAACCATTGTACTATCCACGTCCATCAATAATGAAACCGATGGAATGATACCAGAAACGTCATTTCTCTTGATAATGCCATCTTTATTCATGATGACAAAACTATATTTATTACTGTTTTCAATCTTTTCTTGGTGGTTTTTACCTTTAAATATAATAAATAACGTGTAAAAATGACTTAAACTATTGCTATTTGCGATATCATATTTGAGAATATATGATTGGCTGAATGGTTGGAATTTCACACCTTTACCGACTGAGTAAGAAGTGTTGTAAAGATTTTGGATTGATTCAAAATTGGAAAAATGATTCGAGAGCATCGTCTTTGCTTTGAAATCGAAAATTTCGATGTTGAAATTAAAGGTATCAAACAATGTCTTCAGTGTAGTATCTTGTAAAAAAGACTTTAAATCATCTGCATCCAATTTAGCGGGATATTGAATTGAACTTATTTTTTCAAAGGATGCTGTTTGGATAAGATGCTGATTATATTGTTCGATATTTTTTACAATGTTTTGATCTGAATGCCGATACAATTGTTTCACAAACTTTTCTCTGCCCTCAACATCTTTACGTATTCCATAATAATACATTGTAATGGAGCCAAAAACCGAGAAAAGTATTATCCACCAAAGTAAAAAAGTGATGTTTGGTTTGCCCTTATCCACGTATGCATCCAGTATCAATGTATATGCAATCACAATGCCTATATAAAAAAGGAATGGAATGCCAACCAATTCAAAAATATAAGCAATACTGATTCCAATAGTCCAACCCAAACTTATACTTTTATAATCTGTGGTTTCATTGCGTGAAATTAGATAATGGGTGATAATAAAAAATAGAAAAATTGTTGTCAAAATCAATACCACAATGATCAAACTTAGAAAATCAAACTGCAGCATGTATTCAATTTCAAGATTAGTGTCAGAATTTACCACAAAACCTCGAATTATACTGTCTATTTTTCCGAAACCAACACCTATCAAAAGTCCTACAAGTATTTGTACTGATTTGATATACTTGCTATTTTCAAAAATTGACAGCACAGTTGGTTCTTTTTGAATAGCCAATAGTACTAAGATACCAATATATAAAAGAAGGAAAAAGTCTGCCAATGAAAATTTTGAGACTATTTCAGAGTTGAATATTTCATATCCAAAAAAACCTTCAAACAGTTTGTAGAAAGGTGTGATATGTCCCAAAAATAATAAAATTAAAAGGGGTAGGATAGCAATAAAAATAAATTTTTTTAAGCCAATTTTATTAAAGTTGTCGTACGCTGGACTAACGAAAATGAGTGTAAGAAATACTAGAAATGAGATCCATCCAAATGTACTGATCCAAGCCAATAATTTTGTATTTGTCGTATGAAAGTGATATTTTTTACCTGTTAATGAAAATGCATGGTTACTTGAATCACTTGCCTTGGACACATTAAAACAATGAAATAACGTATGAATAGTTGTACCAAAATTTAAATGAATATTTGCCGATCTTTGAGACTGTTGTAATGCTCGAAGATGTTCTACCTCATCACGTGTGTTTGGTGGTGTATTCCAATATACCAAACTATCATGATCAAAAGCTTCTATATAAAAATAGGAATTATCCAATGGATCAAGTTCGGTGTATGTATCACCTTTTACAAATTTATTGAGAAGGCTTTCAGCAGCTGTTAGATCAGTTTGCAGCATTTTTTCACACTGTTTCTGACCAAAATGAATCGAAGTCAGGTTCAATACTACAGTGATTATTCCTACTATAAGTGATAAATAGGCAATGGTGCGGCGCATCTATTTTTTAAACTAAATCAAATGCGAAAGTAATTCTTATTTCATTATTAATAAAATAAATATTACAAAAATGTCTAATAGGTTTAGATTATTCTATTTTATGGAGTTCGTATCGGGTTTATAATAGGGAAAAATGTTGTCCGATCTATCTACATCTGCAAGTCTATTTGAATAGTCTATATAAACCTTTTTAACTTTGCTTTCATGCACATCTATCTTCAGTCTATATGTAGGATAAACCCAATGCCAATCATGACTCACTGTAAAATTGTTAAAAAAGCCATCCCCTGCTTTTACTCCTCTCATCAAATCAATAGGAATATGGTAACGGTATTCTTTATTATCTTTATCTATCACCGTGATATCCAGTGGCATAGGTATTCTGCCTTTCCTTTTTAGAATAATTGAAAAGTCTTCCATTTTTTCCACTCCATAATCTATCGTATGAGTACTGTTGACAAAATATTCCTTAAACCAATCTAATTCTAGCCCACTGCTCTTTTCCATTACTCTAAAGAAATCATTGGTGGTTGGATGCTTGAATTTCCAAGTAGAAAAATATTGTTTCAAACCTGCATTGAAAGCTTTTTCACCTATAATGTATTTCAATTCTTCTAGTAGCACTTCACCTTTGACATAAGCTGCCACAGAATATGCAGTATTGGTATTGAAATGATCTGCATGTGTTATAAGGGATTCTTCACTTCCACTTCGAGCAAAATTCTCATATCCTAGTATTGATTGTAGATGCGGATTTTCTTCATAATCTCCAGGAATTTTCTTTAGTTTGCGTAGATGATTCATCACTTCTGATTCAGCATACGATGTGAATCCTTCATCCATCCAATGGTATAACGATTCATTTGTGGCGAGCATCATCTGAAACCAGCTGTGTACCATTTCATGAACAGAAACTCCCACTAAGGACACAAAATTTCTTTCGCCTGTTATAAGCGTGGCCATGGCATACTCCATACCGCCATCTCCACCCTGAATGAATGCATACTCTGGATAAGCATATTGGCCATAATTTAGATTCATGAATTTCAATGCTTCATCCATAATATCGGGCAACATTTTCCAGTTTTCGTCTGTTTTTTCTCCAGGTTGATAATAAAATCTCAAGATTGTACCATCGTATGCAGTTTTTGAAATTTGTACATATTCTGGATCAGCTGCCCACACAAAATCATGAACATTTTTTGCAACAAAATGCCAGGTTTTCTTTTGATGAATTGATTGAGAATCATTCTTCTTTGGTTTTTCAAGAGACTCACGATTTTGCAGTATCCCGGTAGCTGCTACGGTATATTTACTTGGTAATGTAATTTTTACTTCAAAATCTCCCCAGATCCCATAGAATTCGCGGCCAATATACGGATTTGCATGCCATCCTTGGGTATCATAATTGCAGAGTTTTGGATACCATTGGGCCATACTATACTCAATATCTTCTTTATTGAACCTACCTGCTCTACGTACCATTATTGGTACTTGTCCTTCAAAATCCATCTCCAGAACCACCTCTGAATTGGGTAAAATTGGTTTTGTAAGTGTAACTTCCAGTATGGTTTCTTCTATCTCAAATTGCTGTTCTTTTCCATCCAAAGTCAAAGTTTTGATATCCATATATCCTTGATCTGACTTTGGTAGTTTGAGGATTCTATCTTTTACTCTGGGATCAGGGTCCGGAAGATTTCTTGATCTAGTATCCATATCACTTCCAGGTTTGAAAGCATTGAAATACAGATGGTAAAATACTTTCACCAAAGTATCAGGACTATTGTTTTTGTAAGTTAAAATCTGATGACCAGAATAAGTATTCGAAAAAATATCTAATTCTACTGACATTTTGTAATCTACATGTTGCTGCCAATAGCATTGTTGTCCTACAAGACTTATTGTTAAAAGTTGAAAAATTCCAAAACAAAAGATTGTTTTAAACATAAGGATATTTTTGAATGAATAAGGAAAAACTAAACTTGATTTTCATCAGATGTGTTCATTTTTCCAAAAAGGTAGTTGATTTTTTTCCATTGATATTTTTTACTTGCAATAGAATAAAACACTACAATTGCAATCATTAGGGAAAGCGTCATTAAACCTGGATTTATTTCAGAAGTTTTGAATAAGGTATCTGTTTGCAACACACTTCCATCATACGTAAATAGTAAGGCACCTGTGATGTTCGTCGCAGCATGTATGCCCAATGCTAATTCTAACCCTTCATCCAAAACAGTGACTACAGCCAAAAAAATTCCTGCCATTACATAGTAAATTTGCATAGTTAAAAAACCAAATTTCGCCACTTCGGGATTGAGACTATGCATGAGACCAAAGGCTAGTGATGACAGAACGATCGGTAGCCACCTCCATGTAGTAGAATTGCTCAATCCCTGCATAATATAACCTCTAAAAAAGAATTCTTCAAAAGAAGTTTGGATAGGTAAAATAAAAAATGAAATCAGAAATAGTGGGATGAAACTTGAGAAGTTAAATGAAAAAGTATAGGTTTCAGGATGTAAAAAATAAAAAACTAACTCTGCACCAACAGATAATATCAGCCAAAGTATAAAACCAAAAGCTACCTTATGATAATTGACATTTCTATTTGGTGCTATCAAGTCTTTGAAAACTTTATTATGCATTTTTGTGACTACAATATACAGAGCAATCAATGCAAAAACAAACATCAAAATAAGGAGAATAAATCCGACATTTTTATCAATCCCAAAGATGGTAAAATCCATCGTTTTCTCAAATTCTTTTAAAGCTTCAGTCCCTAAGTTCTTATCCTTCTGCATTTTAATTAAAGGAACAATGATGAGTGGAATTTGGCCAATAAAATAACCTCCAAATACAATTATTATCCCTAGGATATATCTCCAAGCATCATTAAGACCACGTTTACCCGCTTCTAAGTACATTTTTACAATTTTATACAAAAGTAATAAAATCTGATTGAGAATTCAATTGTTTACAAACGAAATATTTGATAATGTGAACTTAGAGAAGAATCTATTTTTTTATCTACCTTTGCGGTATTATATATGAGCGATTTAATTAAAGAAGCTGAAAAGCGTATTTTAGTCTTGGACGGTGCTATGGGCACAATGATACAGAGGTATGAATTGACAGAGTCTGATTATCGAGGTGAGAGATTTAGATCGCATGGCTATGATGTAAAAGGGAATAATGACTTGTTGTCTTTGACAAAGCCCGACGTCATAAAAGCAATACACCTTGCTTATCTCGAAGCAGGAGCCGATATCATCGAAACAAATACCTTCTCAAGTACGCCAATATCTCAGGCTGATTACAAGCTGGAAGAAATTTGTTATGAATTGAATTATGCATCAGCACTCCTTGCCAAAAGTGCAGTCAAATCTTTTATGGATAGCCATCCGAATGAGAAGAAGTTTGTTGCAGGGTCCATTGGCCCAACCAATAGAACTGCTTCTATCTCACCAGATGTAAACCGACCTGAGTTTAGAGCTGTTTCATTTGATGACTTAGTATCTTCATATACAGTTCAAATAGAAGGGTTATTAGATGGTGGTGTAGATATCTTATTGATTGAAACCGTCTTCGATACTTTAAATTGCAAGGCGGCAATTTTTGCAGTAGAAAATGTAAAAGAAAAAAGACAGATAGAAATTCCTGTCATGATATCAGGGACAGTCACCGATGCATCAGGGCGAACCTTAAGCGGTCAGACAGTAGAAGCATTTTATATCTCTATCGCGCATGCTAGACCCTTCAGCATAGGCTTAAACTGTGCTTTAGGCCCAAGAGAGCTACGGCCTTATCTGGAATCACTTAGTAATATTTCTGACTGTCGGATCAGCGTCTATCCAAATGCTGGATTACCCAATGCATTTGGTGGTTATGACCTCACAGCTGAACAGATGAAGGAGTATATGCTTGAGTTTTCTCAAGGTGGTTTTACTAATATTATAGGAGGCTGTTGTGGTACTACACCTGATCATATCAGAAGTATGGCAGAAGCTGTAAAGGGTATTTCGCCAAGAAGATTGCCAACTCATAGTCCCATTTCGATGTATGCAGGCCTTGAGCCTCTTATCGTAAGGGAAGATTTGAATTTTATAAATATTGGTGAAAGAACAAATGTTGCAGGCTCAAAAAAATTTGAAAAATGTATCATTGATGGAAAATATTCAGAAGCGCTTGAAATAGCACGCCAGCAAGTAGAGAATGGTGCGCAAATGATTGATGTAAATATGGACGAAGCCATGCTAGATTCCATAGAAGCCATGACTCATTTTCTGCATCTTATTATGTCTGAACCGGACATTGCTAGGGTGCCTATCATGATAGATTCTTCCAACTTTGCAGTCATTGAGGCGGGTTTGAAATGTGTGCAGGGAAAATGTGTCGTTAATTCTATTTCACTAAAAGAAGGAGAAGATACGTTTATCAGACAAGCCAAACAATTGAGAAAATTTGGGGCAGCTGCCGTCGTTATGGCATTCGATGAGCAAGGGCAAGCTGATACACATGAGCGTAAGGTGGAAGTTTGTGTGCGAGCATATAAAATTCTTGTCGAAAAAGTCAGAATGGATCCCACTGATATCATTTTTGACCCGAATATTTTTGCGGTAGGCACAGGCATCAAAGAGCATGATCCATATGCACTAAACTATATCACTGCCACAAAAGAAATAAAAAGAAGGTGTCCAGGTGTAAAAATTAGCGGAGGTGTCAGCAATGTGTCTTTTGCATTCAGAGGCAATGACAAGATTAGGGAAGCAATGCACTCCGTTTTTCTATATCATGCAATACAGGCAGGAATGGATATGGGCATAGTCAATGCCGGCATGATTGATGTTTATGAGGAGGTTGAAAAAAAATTATTGGAATTAACGGAAGATGTCATCCTCAATCGCAAAGATGGTGCGACTGAAACCTTAATTCAGTACGCTAGTCAACTTGGTAAAGAAGGTAAAGTATTGGTTCAAGACCTTGCTTGGAGAGATGCAAGTGTGGAAGAACGATTAAAACATGCCCTAATAAAAGGTATAACTGAGTATATAGATGAAGACACAGAAGGTGCGCGACAAAAATATCCTGCTGCTCTCCAAGTTATTGAAGGACCTCTGATGGATGGGATGAATGTTGTCGGGGATTTATTTGGTGCGGGAAAGATGTTTCTTCCACAAGTGGTCAAAAGTGCCAGAGTGATGAAAAAATCAGTTGCATACCTCACACCTTTTATAGATGCAGAAAAATCTAAGGATGGCATCAGTTCCAAAGGGAAAATACTCCTTGCAACCGTAAAAGGCGATGTGCACGATATTGGTAAAAATATTGTTGGCGTGGTGCTGGCATGTAATAACTTTGACATCGTGGATCTAGGAGTTATGGTTCCCGCAGACAAAATTATTGAAACCGCTATCAATGAAAAAGTAGATATAATAGGAGTGAGCGGATTGATTACGCCATCACTAGATGAAATGGTGCATATTGCTAAAGAAATGAATCGACGTGGATGTCAGTTACCACTATTGATAGGTGGCGCCACAACATCCAAAACTCATACCGCAGTCAAAATTGACCCACACTATCATGGTCCTGTAATACATGTTTTAGATGCAAGTAGAAGCGTGGGTATTGTATCGCAATTATTATCAATGGACTCTATAGAAAGACAACTATATATTGATAAGACCAAAGCAGAATATAGCAATATCAGAAAGCAAAGAGAAGCTGCGAGATCAGAAAAAGATTATATTTCCATTGCAGATGCTAGAATAAATGCTTTGCCAATTGACTGGCAAAATTATACTCCTCCTACACCGAATCAACTTGGTTTGAAGGTTTGGAATGATGTAAAAATTGATGACTTAATACCATACATTGATTGGACTCCATTTTTCTCTTCTTGGCAACTAAAGGGGAAATATCCTGACATACTGACAGATCCAGCTGTGGGAGATCAGGCTAAAGATGTGTTTGATCATGCACAAACTATGTTGGTGGAATTTATAAAAAAGGATTATCAACTATTGAGAGGGATCACTGGTATTTTCCAGTGTAATGCGATAGGAGATGATATTAAATTAACAGAATCATCAATAACCAATAAGTGTGACACTCTATATTTTTTGCGTCAACAAAGGCAAAAAGCAAAAGGTATTCCTAATCATTGTTTATCTGATTTTATTGCACCTATGGAAACCGGTAAAGATGATTTTATAGGTGCCTTTGCAGTAACAGCGGGCATGGATTTGGATAAAATTATTGCAGAATACGAAGCCAAACATGATATATTTAATTCGATGATGGCTAAGGCTCTTGCTGATAGACTTGCAGAAGCTTTTGCAGAGTATTTACATTTGCGTATTCGTACAGATGTTTGGGGTTATGCAAAACATGAAGCATTATCAAATGACGATTTGATACATGAGAAATATCAGGGAATACGTCCTGCACCCGGTTATCCAGCGTGCCCTGACCACACACAAAAATTGGCAATTTGGAGATTATTGGATGTAGAGAAAAATACGGGCATGACATTGACTGAAAGCTTGGCTATGTACCCAGCTTCTTCAGTAAGTGGTTGGTATTTCAGTCATCCGCAAGCCACATATTTTGGGTTGGGAAATATTTTGAAGGATCAAGTAGAAGATTACGCTAAAAGACGTAAAATGGACGTTAGTGAAATAGAGAGGTGGTTGGCACCAATTTTGAATTATTAATATTTATTTGTGCTATCAATATTAAAATAGGAGCATGTTTAGATTATTTATACTTATTATATTTTTGTTTACTGGGTTTTTAACTTCGTTTTCACAGTCTGTTGAGGAAGCAGCTATCAGAGCAGAAATTGAAAAAAGAGGCTATGATGCTGAAAGATTTAGGACTGAAATGATCAAGAAAGGTGTCAATCCAGATGCTATCAATCAAGATAATCCTGCCGATATGGCGAGAGCTAAAAAAGCGGCAGAAGAGGTGATGGCTATGTTGGAAGCTGAAAAAAGGGCAAAACAGGCTACTACACAAACTCCTCAACCATCTCAAGTCACAACAGCTGAACCACAATCCAAGATAGACAAAACAAGATCTGCGGATGATGAAAGCAAAATTGCTAATCAAACAAAAGATATTCAAAAGGCAGTAAAGGATGGTGCTACCATTGAAGAAGCAGTATCAGAGAAATTGCAAGAAGTGGCGAGTGCAAAACTACCTCCCGCTCAAACTTATGGACAGCATTTATTTAGGGATAAGTCCTTGCAATTATTCAGAACATCTGAAGATGCAAAACCTACAAAAAGTTATGTCTTGGGGCCTGGAGACAAAGTAGCAATATCCATTTGGGGGCCAACACAAGAAAATTTTGCTTTGGAAATCCAAAAAGATGGTTATATCCAACCATCAGGGTTGCCTAGATACTTTATTGCAGGTTTGACGGTAGAAGCCGCAGAAAAGCTTATGGCTTCAAGGCTTAAAAATTACTATTATTTTCAGACTGAAAATTTTGAGCTTGCCGTTACTACAGCGAGAACACTCAATGTCAATATAGTTGGTGAGGTATTTACCAATGGAACATTCAATATATCTGCTGTAAATACGGCCTTTAATGCTTTGGTAGCAGCTGGCGGTCCCAATGATATAGGTAGTGTTAGAAAGATTCAATTGCTTCGAGCTGGTAAAAAACCAGTAGTCTTAGATGTGTATAAGTTTTTACAAAATCCGGGAATAAGCCAAGAATATTTTTTGGCTGAAAATGATTTTATCAATGTGCCGGTAGCCGAAAATTTAGTAACTATCAAAGGTTCTGTGAATAGACCATTTCAGTATGAATTACTGAAGTCAGAAGGTTTAGAAGAGCTTATTCAATATGCTGGCGGATTAAAGGCTACTGCACTATTAAGTAATATTCAAATCAAAAGAATAGAGTTTGATTCCATTAGAATCATCGATGTCAACTGGGCAGAATTAATGAACTCCAAGGGGAATTTTTCGTTAAAAAATGGCGATGAAATTGAAGTTTTTGCAATTAATAGTTTAATAAAAAATGAAGTTTCAATCAGTGGAGCCATAGAAAATCCTGGTGTTTATGCTATGAAAGGCAGTGATCGACTGAGTGATTTAATAAAAAAGGCAAAGCTTAGTAACAATGCTATAACCGATATCGCTTACTTAAAAAGATATAATGATGATTTTAAGACTATTAGGTATGAATTGATTAATCTGAATCTAATTTTAAATAATCCAAGTGGAAAGGAAAACCTTATTTTGCAAAAAGGTGATGAGTTGATCATATCATCTAAAGCTATTTTTGTGGATTCTTATAAAATGCAAGTACAAGGTTCCGTCAGAAAACCAACTGAATTAGTTCTCGATAAAGAAAAGAACTTAAAAGTATCAGATGCGATTTTTTTTGCCGGTGGTTTAGCTGATGACGCCATTTCGGATTTTGCTTACATCTTCAGAAGTAAAATCTCAGATGCTAAAACCGTAGAGTATATCCCAATCAATCTTAAAGAAATATTGAAAGATCCTTCATCTGTATCAAACATTGCTTTAGTACCTGGTGACAGACTTGTAGTATATTCAAAAAATAATTACACGGATGAGTCATTTATTAGAATTGCTGGTGCTGTAAGGCAGCCGGGAGATTTCTTATATAATCCGACATTGTCCCTAAAAGATGCCTTAATTTTGGCGGGTGGCCTGAAACGAGAAGCTTCAAAGGAAAGGGTAGATATATACAGATTGGAATTTGATGACAATAATGCTACTAGAGTGCTTGCTGCAAATATATCAGTAGATGAAAATTATAATATTGTAAGAGGAGGTTCTGATTTTGAATTGCAGCCATTTGATCAGATTTTTGTCAGAACTTCGCCAGAATTTGAATTGCAAAGGAATGTTTTTGTAGAAGGGGAAGTTGTTTATCCAGGTGTGTATGCCTTAATGGGGGATAACACCAAGGTGTCTTCTCTAGTCAGAGAAGCTGGAGGTATTACCAAAGAAGCTTTCCTAAAAGGAGCCACACTATTAAGAAATAAAAATAATGTGGGTTACGTCATCATTGATCTGGAGAAGGCATTGAAAAATCCAAAATCATTTGAAAATATTATAATCCAAGAAGGCGATGTATTAAACATTCCTAAAATAAATAATATCGTTTCAATTTCGGGGGCTACTAAGTCATTTGAATTGTATCAGTCAAAAATCACAGAACAAGGGAAGATACAAGTTCCTTTTCAGAATGGTAAGTCAGCCAAATATTATATTGACCATTATGCAGGTGGACTAGCAAAAGAAGCTGACCCAAGAAAAATTTCCGTCGTGGATGCTTCCGGCAAAGTGACAAAGGCAAAAGGATTTCTATTCTTCAAAAAGTATCCTAAAGTGACACCAGGATCAGAAATTAGGATTGGATACAAAGATGTCAAAGAAGAAAAGGAAAAAAATGGAGAAAAAGAAGAGGTTAAATGGGGCGATATTTTGGCTAATTCCATAGCTCAGGCAACAGCTATTTTGTCATTAATATTGTTAATTCAAAACGTTAATTAAGATTTTTTCTTACCTTTGAGTAATTTTTCTACTCAATATGCTTGAGACATTAATTTCATCAAAAACCAGGCTTAAGTTGTTGTTAAAATTCTTTTTAAACAGCAATTCGACCGCTTATTTAAGAGGGTTAGAAGCTGAGTTTGGCGATTCTACTAATGCAATAAGACTTGAGTTAAATAGGTTTGAGAAGGCTGGTATGCTTGAATCATTTCAAGAAGGTAATAAGAAGTTTTTCAAAGCCAATACTACCCATCCTTTATACACAGATATTCATCATATTTTATTAAAGTATATTGGTTTTGATAGAATTGTTGATACGATTCTGTCCAATATTGGTGATATCCAAAAAGTGTACGTCACAGGATCATTTGCCAAAGGCCTTGATGATGAAATTATACATATTGTTTTGGTAGGAAAGGTCAATATTTCTTATTTGAATACATTGATAGAAAAAACCAAGGGAATAATCTCACGTAGTATTTCCTACGAAATTTTGTCATTGGAAGAATGTAATGATAAGAAGACTTTTTTCGAGCAGGATGCATTTTTACTTTGGGAAACCTAAATATGTTGAAAATGACACAGACGCCCAAATCACAATTTGATCAAAATATAAATCAGCTTTCCAATCTCGAAAAAAGGTGGTTTGCTATTTATACTAAGTACAAATGCGAAAAATATGTTTCTGAACATTTGCAAAAAAAAGGCATCACTTCCTACGTGCCCATCATTACTAAGCGCAAGCGGTACCAGAGAAAAATAAAACATTATCAAGTACCATTGATTAATTGTTATGTCTTTGTTTTCATTTATGAAAATCAATATTTAAAGACATTAGAGACGGAATATGTTCTTAAATTTCTCCGAAATGGAAAAGACTTATTGAGCATTCCTCAAATCGAAATCGATGTATTGAGGAGAGTTGTTGGTGAAGTAGAAGATATAGAATTGAATCCTTTGGATAAATCCATTTGTGCAGGAGATTTGGTGGAAATCACAACGGGTCAATTGATAGGACTAAAGGGAAAGGTTATAAAGCAAGAAGGGAAACACAATTTTTTAATTGATTTAGAAACCATAGGTTTTCAATTGAAAATGCAAGTCGAAGGAAAATTACTCAGACAAGTACATTCATTGTCTTATTGACAGTACATTGTACAGTGGTATTATGAATTACTTCTCTTAAGTCAGGTGCGACTTATCAATGGCGAAGCCGTTTTTTAAATTTAAAAACATTAAAATATTTTTATTATGAATATACAAATGGTGGACGTAAAGTCACAATATTTGAAAATAAAAGAAGAAGTCGATAAAGGAATTCAAGAGGTACTAGATACTACAGCATTTATTAATGGACCTCAGGTAAAAAATTTTAAAAAGAAATTTGAAGATTATTTAAATATTAAACATGTGGTACCTTGTGCTAATGGTACCGACGCACTCCAAATAGCTATGATGGCAGTGGGATTAAAACCAGGTGATGAAGTGCTTGTTCCTGCCTTCACCTATGTGGCGACAGCAGAAGTTATTGCACTTTTGAGACTGAAACCTATTATGGTTGATGTTGATCCTGATACATTCAATATTAATATTCAGAGCGCTGAAGCTGCCATCACACCTGCTACCAAAGCCATCGTTCCGGTACACTTGTATGGTCAATCGGCTGACATGGAGTCAATTATGCAGTTAGCCACTAAGTATAATCTTTGGGTTATAGAAGACAATGCACAAGCTATTGGATCAGATTACACATTTTCAGATGGTAGAGTAGCCAAGACTGGCACCATTGGGCATATCGGATGTACATCATTTTATCCATCAAAAAATTTGGGTTGCTATGGTGATGGCGGTGCTATTATGACCAATGATGATGACTTAGGAAATTTATTACACAAAATAGCCAATCATGGACAGTCTGTCAGATATTATCATGATGTAGTAGGGTGTAATTCAAGATTGGATTCTATTCAGGCTGTTGTCTTGGCAGCAAAGCTCCCTCATTTAGATGAATATTGCGAAGCAAGAGTGCGTGTTGCTGATTATTATGACAATGCATTTGCAAGTAATCCTAACCTAGAAACACCTTATAGAGCCCCTTATACAACCCATGTTTTCCATCAATACACACTTAAAGTGAAGAATGGGAAAAGAGATGCTCTAAAAACGTATTTGGATAATATTGGAATTCCTTCTATGATTTATTACCCTGTACCATTGTATAAACAAGAAGCATTTGCACCTTTTTCAAATGGTGTAGATTATCTAGAAAATACAGAGACATTATGCAAAGATGTCATTTCATTACCTATTCATACTGAAATGGGTAGAGATCAATTGGGATACATTACTGAAAAAGTCAATGCTTTTTTCTAATTTCAAATAATTGTAGTCACTTATTTAATAAGATAAAAATAATATAAATGAAAATAGCAGTTGTTGGGACTGGTTATGTCGGTTTAGTGTCAGGAACATGTTTTGCAGAGTCGGGTAATGACGTGACATGTGTGGATATAGATGCGGTGAAAGTAGAAAAAATGAAAAATGGTTATGTACCTATTTATGAGCCAGGTCTTGAGATTCTATTCGAACGAAATACTAAAGCAGGAAGATTGCATTTTACAACAAACCTTGCAGATGGAATTAAGGATGCAAATATCATTTTCTTAGCTTTGCCTACTCCACCAGGAGCAGACGGCTCGGCTGATTTGTCTTTTGTACTAAGAGTGGCTAAGGATCTATCCGAGATAATTACTGACTATAAAGTGATCGTTGACAAAAGTACAGTTCCGGTAGGTACAGCAGAAAAAGTAGAAGCAGTATTGTTACAAAAACTCGATCATGATATGTTTGATGTGGTTTCAAATCCTGAATTTCTAAGAGAAGGTGTAGCCGTTGAAGATTTCATGAAACCAGATCGAGTGGTTGTAGGTACATCATCAGAGCGAGCAAAGAAATTAATGACTCAGCTTTATGAGCCATTTGTTAGGCAAGGAAATCCAATTATTTTCATGGATGAAAGGAGTGCAGAAATGACCAAATACGCTGCTAATTCCTACCTTGCAACTCGTATCAGTTTTATGAATGAAATAGCCAACCTATGCGAATTACTCGGAGCTGATGTAGATATGGTACGCAAAGGTATGGGCTCTGATAGCAGAATTGGCAAACGTTTTTTATTTCCCGGAGTAGGATATGGAGGATCATGTTTCCCAAAAGATGTGCAAGCTTTAGCCAAATCAGCACAAGAAAATGCTTATGATTTTAAGATTCTAAAATCAGTGATGCAAGTCAATGAACTGCAAAAAGAGATTCTTTCCAATAAAATTTTACAGTATTTCAATGGTGAAATCGCAGGAAAGACCATTGGCATTTGGGGTCTCGCATTCAAACCAAATACCGATGATATTAGAGAAGCACCTGCCTTGACTATTATTTCTAGATTGCTGCACAAGGGAGCTTCAATAAAAGCATATGATCCAGAAGCTATGGAAAATGTTCGACAAGTGTTTGGGGATAAAATTCAATTTGTCAATAATGAGTATGAAGCTGTAGAAAACGTAGATGCACTCGCTATCATAACCGAGTGGAATGAGTTTAGAACACCAGATTTAGCACGTCTTAAGTCAATGATGACGTCACCTGTCATTTTTGATGGTAGAAATATCTATGATGTAAATACCATGCGAGACCAAGGTTTTTATTATGACAGTATTGGCAGATAGCCTGGTGTGTTAAGTAAATAATATTCATTGTAATTAACTTTACAAATGTATATATATCTAATTTCTTTTTGCAAGATGGAATCTAAAAAGTTGTTAAATGACTAAATAGGATGGTTCAAGGAACATTCAAAAATAGATAGGTCTAAACTGAAAAACTCATAAATTTTACAAATGATGATTGTAAAAATTGTATTAACTCTTAATATACACACAGACTCTCCATCAATAGCATTAATAACAAAGATAATGTCATATATATGAGCAAAAATATTCTGATTACCGGTGGTGCAGGTTTTATTGGATCCCACGTTGTAAGGCTATTGGTACACAAGTATCCACAATATAATATATATAATTTGGATGCTTTGACCTATGCAGGAAATCTCGAAAATATTAAAGACATAGAGAATGCTACTAATTATACCTTTATTAAAGGAGACATAGGAGACGACGTATTAGTTGATGATATCTTTGTGAAATATCATATCACACATGTCGTTCATCTCGCAGCAGAATCTCATGTGGACAGATCCATAACGGATCCATTTATATTTCTCAAAACCAACATACTCGGTACAGCAAATCTTCTTCAAATTGCAAAGAAACATTGGCTTGGGAATTTTGAAAATAAACTTTTTTATCATGTGAGTACCGATGAAGTATACGGGGCATTGGAAATGGGGAATACTATGTTTACTGAAGAAACGCCCTACGATCCTAGGTCGCCATACTCTGCTTCAAAAGCGTCATCAGATCACTTAGTCAGAGCATTTTTTCATACTTACCATCTACCTATTGTAATCTCAAATTGCAGTAACAACTATGGCCCAAACCATTTTCCTGAAAAACTGATACCTTTAATGCTCAATAATATCATCCATAAAAAGCCATTGCCTGTATATGGTAAAGGCGAAAATGTGCGTGATTGGTTGTATGTGGAGGATCATGCAAGAGCAATTGATACTATTTTGCATCATGGTAAAGTTGGCGAAACGTATAATATCGGTGGACATAATGAATGGAAAAATATTGATATAGTGCATTTCTTGTGTGATGCCATGGATGAAAAACTGGGGCGTACCAAAGGTGAAAGCCGTCAGCTTATCACCTACGTGACAGATAGAGCAGGGCATGATTTGCGATATGCGATTGATGCTAGTAAAATAAAAGATCATTTGGGTTGGGTGCCTTCAGAAACCTTTGAAACAGGTATCGCCAAAACAATTGATTGGTATCTCGCTAATGAAGAATGGCTAGAACATGTCACTTCGGGAGCCTACCAAGAATATTATAAAAAAATGTATTCCACCGATAATTAAAACAATAGTTTGGAATCTTATAGGATTCTTTAAATAATACAACAACCATAAGGCTTATGAATGAAGTGAATCAAAACAATCCTACGTCACCATCTTTGAATAGTTATCAAGATGACGAAATCACACTGAAAGAGCTCATTGAAAAAATATTAGAGTTTTGGAGGGAAATATGGTCTAAAAAATGGTGGATAATTCTTTTTACTTTGCCATTCATAGCTTATTTTGCCTATAAAGCAATAAAAACAGAAGTGACCTTTACAGCGCCTTTGACGTATGTGCTAAATGATGGATCCGGTGGTGGTGGAGGGTTGTCTGGTATTCTTGGAAGTTTTGGCCTAGGTAATGGCGGAAAAGTAAATCTAGACAGAATTGTAGAACTCTCAAAATCCAGAAATATAATTCATAAAGTATTATTCACCAAGATACCATTAGATACTTTTCAAGGTAAAGAAGATTATATTGCTAATCATCTGATAAAACTAAATGAACTGGACAAAAAATGGACTACGAAAACGCAAGACTTTACTGGTTTTCTATTTGCGACGGATTCTATAAACGCCTTTTCAAAGAAAGAATTGAGCGCGTTAAAAATGATCTATGGAAATGTAGTGGGATCAAAAAAAGTTAGGCCGATCTTCACCAATGGATTTAATGAGGATACGGGCATACTGACTATTGCATCTACCACGTTAGATGAGGAGTTGTCCATTGCCATAAGCAATTTAGTGTTTGCTGAGCTTAAAAATTATTACTTAAATTCATCAGTTAAAGGAAGTCAAAATACTTTTGAATTTGTAAAAGAAAAAACCGATTCCATCTTTGCTTTACTTAGGTCAAAGGAATTTCAACTTTCTAGATTTAATGACTCGCATAGGAATTTGACAGATCCGAATTTACTCACCGAAAAAAGGTTGATCGAGACAGAAATTCTGAAGTTGAAGACTATGTATGCAGAAGCTACAAAAAACAGAGAGTTAGCAGATTTTTCACTTACTACAAGCACCCCTGATATTACAATCATTGACGAACCTTTCCCACCGTTAAGTGCTAATGGTAAATCTTGGATTATTGAGGCCATAAAAGGCGCACTTTTAGGCGGGTTATTAGCAATAGGGTTTATTATTGGAAGAAAAATTGTAAAAGATGCCATGGATATTGCTTGACACTTCATCACCTTAAGATATTAAAATAATGGGATACTTCGCACACGAATCTTCATATATTGATGACGGATGCACTATAGGTAAAGGGACCAAAATCTGGCATTTTAGTCATATTATGTCTGATTGCATAATAGGTGAAAATTGCAATATTGGTCAGAATGTCGTCATCTCACCTAAAGTCATATTAGGAAATAACGTCAAAATCCAAAACAATGTGTCCGTTTACACAGGGGTCACATGTGATGATGATGTATTCTTAGGGCCTTCTTGCGTATTTACTAATGTGACAAATCCTCGTAGTGCAGTAAATAGGAGGGGAGAATACGCTACTACCCATGTTGGCAAAGGCGCTTCCATAGGTGCAAATGCCACCATAGTTTGTGGGCATAATATTGGTAAATTTGCCTTTATAGGTGCGGGAGCAGTGGTCACAAAAAATGTACCCGATTATGCACTTGTGGTTGGCAACCCAGCAAAACATGTCGGCTACATGAGTGAATATGGTCATCGACTCATTTTTAATAATGAAGGCATTGCCCTCTGCCCTGAAAGTCAAGAGCAATACTCAAACTTGAACGGAGTAATAATAAAGTTAGAACAATAGTGCATAAAGTTATAGCCATAGTAGGTGCGAGACCACAATTTATTAAGCATTTTGCATTGGAGAAAGCCACAAAAGGGCGAATCCATTTGGAAACGATCCATACTGGGCAACACTATGATGACAATATGTCAAATATTTTCTTTGATCAATTGGGTATGAATAAACCGACTTTCCAGCTTCATTTAGGTGGTGGCAATCACGGCACACAGACGGGAAGGATGATGGAAGCCATTGAGACTATTGTACTCAATGTGAATCCCAATTGCATTTTGGTATATGGTGATACCAATTCTACGCTTGCAGGTGCTTTGGTCGCTTCCAAATTGCACATTCCCGTCGCACATGTGGAAGCTGGATTGAGATCTTATAATCGCAATATGCCGGAAGAGATTAATCGGGTTTTGACAGATCAACTGTCTGACTATTTGTTTGTTCCATCAGAACAGTCAATTCAGAATTTACAAAAAGAAGGCATTGGTGGTAAGGTCTTTACAGTAGGTGATATTATGAAGGATGTGGTACTTTATTGCAAACAAAATTCTTTAGTGAAAATCCCTGACATCAGAGACTATTATTATGCCACTATTCATCGGCCATACAACACAGATGATCCTGACCGCCTAAAGGAGATTCTAAACCTTTTCAATGGATTAAAAAAGAAAGTGATCTTTGCTATTCACCCTCGTACAAGACAGGCTATGACATCGATAGACCTTCTTGAAGATAGATTTGAGAATATCATTTTTATTGATCCCCAATCATATTTTGATAATTTGGGATATATTCAATACTGCGATACTTTGATTACCGATAGCGGCGGAATGCAAAAAGAAGCATATTGGTTAGAAAAAAGATGTATCACAATCAGATCTGAAACCGAATGGACAGAAACTTTGTTGGACGGCAAGAATACACTTGTTTTTGATGAACTATCAGTTCTTCCTCAGCAATTAGAAAGCGAAAACCACGGAATTTTTGATCCAATTTTATATGGACAGGGCAATGCAGGTGAGATAATTGTCGACATTTTAGTAAAAAACTTAAAATCAAAGTAAATGAACAATTTTGCTTTAATAGGAGCAGCGGGGTACATAGCCCCGAGACACATGCTAGCCATTCGGGATACAGATAATGATCTAGTCGCGGCAATGGATACCAATGATTCCGTGGGCATCATAGATAGTTACTTTCCAAATGCTGCCTTTTTTACGGAGTTTGAGCGCTTCGATAGGCATCTGGAAAAACTAAAAAGAGTAGGTAAAAAAGTCGATTTTGTAAGCATTTGTAGTCCTAATTATCTGCACGATGCACATATAAGATTTGGACTTAGATACGGTGCCGATGTGATATGCGAGAAGCCTATTGTCCTTAATCCTTGGAATATTGATGCACTCGAGGAATTAGAAAAGGAGACAGGAAATCACGTATTTAATATATTACAGCTGAGACTTCACCCAAGCATTATAGCTTTAAAAGAAAAGGTGAACGCTGCTCCGAAGGATAAGATTTTTGAATTTGACCTGACATATATTACTTCACGAGGCTCCTGGTATTACACTTCTTGGAAAGGCAATACTGAAAAATCAGGTGGAATAGCCACTAACATTGGTGTTCATTTTTATGATATGCTTCAGTGGGTTTTTGGTCCTGTGAAAGAGAATATTGTGCATATCCACACACACGATCGCGCCGCAGGATATTTTGAATTTGAAAAAGCAAAAGTCAGGTGGTTTCTGAGCATCAACGCGGACACACTTCCCGAAGATGTAAGAGCAAAAGGTAAGCGTACCTATAGGTCTATAAATATCGAAGGCGAGGAACTCGAATTTTCTGATGGATTTACGGATTTGCATACACTTAGTTATCGAGATATATTGAGTGGTGGTGGTTTCCGCATTGGTGAGGCACGTACAGCAATTGAAATAGTGCACAATATAAGGACCAGCACACCTATTGGCTTAGCAGGCGATTATCACCCCTTTTGTACAATTCCAATGGCAAATCATCCATTTAAGTGAAAAAAGGATGTTTAATGTTTATCGTTTAATGTTTATGTTGACTATAATTTGAATATTTATAGTTTTGAAAAGCTTGATGTATGGCAAAAGTCTAGGTTAGTAGTAAAAGATATTTATTTAATAACTAAATCATTTCCTGACGACGAACGTTTCGGACTCACCAGCCAACTAAGACGGGCAATGATATCTGTTTCTTGTAATATTGCGGAAGGAACTTCTAGATGGTCAAATAAAGAAAAGATAAGATTTATTGAAATTGCCTATGGTAGCTTAATGGAAGTTGTGAATTGTTTAATGTTAGCCTTTGATTTAGAGTATATTTCCGAACAAAAAATTCTAGAGTTGCGATTTAATATAGATATAGTTGCAAACAAATTAAACGGACTAAAAAAATCATTTGACAAAGGGATTGAATAAACAATATTCATTCAACTTTCAACATTAGACCTTAAACCAAATTAAACAATGAAAGGTATCATCCTTGCTGGCGGGTCCGGCACTAGACTTTATCCGATCACGAAGGCTATCAGCAAACAACTGATGCCTATCTATGATAAACCAATGATTTATTATCCATTATCGATTCTCATGTTATCGGGGATACGAGAGATATTGATCATCACTACACCAGAAGATCAAGCAGGATTTGTGAGACTTTTAGGGGATGGAAGTGAGCTAGGATGTAGATTTGAATATGCAGTGCAGGCAGTACCCAATGGATTGGCGCAAGCATTCGTCATAGGATCTGATTTTATAGGCAATGATACGTCATGCTTGGTCTTGGGAGACAATATATTTTACGGGTCCGGACTATCCAAGTTACTCCAACAAAGCGCCACTATTACTACAGGTGCTAGGGTTTTTGCTTATCCAGTGAATGACCCAGAGCGATATGGTGTAGTTGAATTTGACAAAAATCAAAAAGCACTTTCGATAGAAGAAAAACCTGTACATCCAAAGTCAGATTATGCGGTACCTGGGCTTTATTATTATGATACACAAGTATGTGAAATAGCCAAGAATATCCAGCCATCAGCACGTGGCGAGTACGAAATCACGACTGTAAACCAACATTATCTTGAGAAAGGTCAATTGTCCGTAGGAATTATGGATAGAGGTACTGCTTGGCTCGACACAGGAACATTTGACTCCTTGCACGATGCCTCAGAATTTGTGCGTGTGATCGAGAAAAGACAAGGATACAAGATCGGCTGCATAGAAGAGATAGCTTGGCGGATGGGTTTTATTGATAAGGAACAATTATCAAAACTTGCGAGCCCACTAATCAAAAGTGGATATGGTGAGTACTTGATAAAGATAATGAAGTAGTTATTTATTTGATTATTTGTAATCTTTACATCTTGAAAATGATGCATTTATGAACCTGATGTTATTATTGAATGTTTAAATTAGAAAGAAATTTTATGCATCAAAAGTAGAACTTACATTTATAAAATTATGTTTTTTTAATAGTAATAAAATAATTAATATAATGACAACAGTAATTATTGACACCAAATCTGAAGAAGCAAAAAAAATGGTAGAATTATTAAAATCTACTAAATATGCTAAAATTATTGATGTACAAGTTCCCAACAAAGAAACAAAACAAGCAATCGAAGATAGTAAAAACGGAAAGCTGCATTCTTATAATTCTGTTGCAGAAATGATGGCTTTATTGAAAGAAAAAGCAAGTGTATAAAATAAAGACTACGCGCAGATTTGAAAAAGATGTTGTGATTTGTATTCAAAGAAATTATGATATTGAAATATTAAACGAAATTTTAACAACTCTTGAAAATAAAGGGGTTGTAGATTCCAAATATAAACCACATAAATTAAAGGGTGATATGAAAGGATACTGGGAATGTCATTTAAAACCAGATTGGCTTCTTATTTGGAAATTAGATTCTAAATTTAAAGAAATTCTTTTGATAAGAAGCGGAACTCATTCGGATTTATTTGGATAGAATAAATTAAGGAATTATAAAAAGCGTGAAACACAAATAGATAAGTCCACAATTCTTCAATTCAATATTCATTACAAATTTATTAATCAAAAAAATACCTTTGCAAATTTGAAATCAATAATTCAAAATCCATATCAAAAACGAGTAACTTTACTACTCATTTTGGGTCTAAAGAAAATGTGGAAATTTGATTCAAAGATCAAGTCAGTGCGACTTATCAACGGCGAAGCCATATTAAAATGTAGTGTTTAAGGTGTAATGTTGAAAGTTTAGATGTAGAGAGGGTGGTTTAATGTTGAAAGTATAAAGTTTGAATGTTTGATTATCAAAAGTTCCCACAAAAAAATATATACAGTAAATTGAGATGTCCACAGAATTAAAAAATAAAATCATAATACTTTTATGCAAAATGTCTTAGTCACAGGTGGTGCAGGATTTATTGGTTCGAATATCGTCTCAAATCTTATTAATGACAGTAGAGTAGCAAAAGTTAGAGTTTTAGATAATCTTTCTACAGGTTTTATACATAACATTGAAGAATTTTTTAATAATCCCAAATTTGAATTTATTAAAGGTGACATAAGAGATTATCAAACTTGTTTGGATGTAGCTAAAGACATAACATTAATTACTCACCAAGCTGCCCTAGGTTCTGTACCAAGAAGTATAAAAGATCCATTAACCACAAATGAAGTAAATATAAGTGGAACGCTAAATATTTTTAATGCTGCGGTTCAAAATAACGTAAAAAGGGTCGTATTTGCTGCATCTTCTTCAACGTATGGAGATAGTCAAGGACTGCCTAAAGTGGAAAACATAATAGGGAAACCATTGTCCCCTTATGCTGTAACTAAATACGTAAATGAACTTTATGCAGATGTTTTTTCACGTACTTATGATTTTGAATATATTGGATTAAGATATTTTAATGTATATGGCCCCAAACAAGACCCAAATGGAGCTTATGCTGCAGTAATTCCATTGTTTTTTAAAGCTGCTTTGGATGGAAATGGTCCAACGATTAATGGAGATGGGACAAACAGTAGAGATTTTACGTTTGTTGACAATGCGGTTGAAGCGAATATTTTAGCTTTATTCTCTGAAAATAGGGAAGCAATAAATCAAGTGTATAATGTAGCCTGTGGCGAACGAACAAATTTAAATGAGCTTTGGTCAAATATTAAATTAATAACGAATAGTAAGGCAGAAGCTACACATGGTCCTAATCGGTCAGGGGACATTCCTCATAGTCTTGCAAGTATAGATAAGGCACAGTCTTTACTAAAATATTCGGGTAAAGTTAAGTTAAAAGAAGGATTAGAAAGGGCTTTTGAATTTTATAATTTATGTTAATTTGTTTATTCGTTTAACTGTTTATTTGTTTAGGGAAATTGAAAATGAAAGAATTTAGTTTCGAAAAACTTGATGTTTGGAAAGATGCAAAGGATTTCGTTGTTAAAATTTATCAGCTGACTTCAGTTTACCCAAATGATGAAAAATTTGGTTTAATATCTCAAATTAGGAGAGCATCATTATCTGTAACAAATAATATTTCTGAAGGAACTTCTAGATGGTCAAGTAAAGAGAAGATTAGATTTATTGAAATAGCATTTAGCAGTTTAATGGAGGTTTTAAATTGTCTTATTATTTCAAAAGAACTAAATTTAATTGACGAAAAAATCTTTTTAGAATTGAGATTAGACATTGGGAAGATATCCAATAAATTAAATTCATTAGCAAGTTATTTTAAGAAACTAAACACATAAAAATAAACAACTAATCAGATACACGCATACACATACATGCAAAACAAACGCATAAAAAAATGAATCATAAAATAGCAGTTATTGGCCTTGGGTATGTTGGCCTTCCTTTAGCGGTAGAATTTGCCAAAAAATATCCAACCATTGGTTTTGATATTAATGCTAGTAGAGTTAATGAGTTAAAACAAGGTAAGGACAATACACTTGAAGTTGAAGATGAACTTTTGCAACAAGTATTAGCATCCTCATTGGACTTTGATAATGATGGGCTTTATGTCACAGATTCTCTAAAAGATATTGCTTTTTGTAATACCTATATAGTTACAGTACCTACCCCAACAGATAAAAATAACAGACCAGTATTAACGCCTTTATATAAAGCCAGTGAATCGGTAGGTAAGGTACTAAAAAAAGGGGATTATGTCATATATGAGTCCACTGTTTACCCAGGCGTAACAGAAGAAGAATGTATACCTGTATTAGAAAGAACATCAGGACTAAAGTTTAACACTGATTTTTTTGTAGGTTATAGTCCAGAAAGAATTAATCCTGGAGATAAAGAGCATACGGTAACCAAAATATTGAAGGTAACTTCTGGGTCAAATGATGAAGCAGCAGAAATCGTTGATCAATTGTACAAATCAGTGATCACGGTTGGCACGTATAAGGCAGCCTCTTTGAAAGTTGCAGAAGCTGCCAAAGTTATTGAAAATAGTCAAAGAGATATTAACATTGCCTTTGTAAATGAGTTGGCTAAAATCTTTAATAGGATGGGAATTGATACACATGATGTTTTGGCTGCGGCAGGAACAAAATGGAATTTTTTACCTTTTAAACCAGGTTTAGTAGGAGGTCATTGTATAGGTGTTGATCCATATTATTTAGCACAGAAAGCGCAGGAGGTCGGTTATCATCCTGAAATTATTCTTGCAGGTAGAAGGTTAAATGATAGCATGGGTCAGTATGTTGCATCCGAAGTTATTAAGCTAATGATAAAAAAAGATATTCCTGTCAAAGGAAGCGATATTTTGATGTTGGGCATAACTTTTAAAGAAAATTGCCCGGATATTCGAAATACAAAGGCTATTGACATATATCATGAATTAAAAACTTATAATTTAAATGTTGATGTGTACGATCCTTGGGCAGATCCAGATGAAGTGGATCATGAGTATAATATAAAATCTCTTAATACTTTACCAGATAAACAATATGACGCCATTGTTTTGGCTGTTTCTCATAAGACTTTTGATACAATTAACCTTAATTTCTTGAAAAAGGCAAAAGGAGTAATATATGATGTGAAATCAGTGCTGCCAAAAGATATTGTTGATGGTAGGTTGTGAATTTACATAGAATAATTCAATATATTTATGTGGAGATATATTTATAAGATTTCCACAAATAATTAATTTATAAAATGAAACGAGCCCTAATAACAGGAATAACAGGACAGGATGGTGCATACCTTTCTCACCTATTACTTAAGAAAGGATATGAAGTACATGGTATAAAAAGAAGGGCATCACTTTTTAATACTTCAAGAATAGATGACATATATGAGGACCCCCATGTAGATGATAGAAAATTTGTTTTGCATCATGGTGATTTATCTGACAGTACAAATATCATTAGGATAGTTCAAGAGGTCCAACCAGATGAAATTTATAATTTGGGAGCTATGAGCCATGTTCAGGTCAGTTTTGAAGAACCTGAATATTCCGCGGATGTTGATGGGATTGGAACATTAAGACTTTTAGAAGCCATAAGGATATTGGGATTAGAAAAGATGACTAGAATATATCAGGCATCAACATCAGAATTGTACGGTTTAGTACAAGAAGTTCCACAGTCTGAAAAAACACCTTTCTATCCTCGTTCTCCTTATGCTGTGGCAAAAATGTATGCTTACTGGATTACCGTTAATTATAGAGAAGCATATAATATGTTTGCATGCAACGGAATCTTATTTAACCATGAATCTCCTCTTAGAGGGGAGACATTTGTGACTCGTAAAATTACTCGTGGTGTTGCAAAAATTTCTTTAGGACTTCAGGATAAAATTTGGATGGGGAATATCAATTCAAAAAGAGATTGGGGACATGCAAAAGATTATGTTGAAGGAATGTACCTCATACTACAGCAAGATAGACCTGAAGATTATGTTTTAGCAACTGGAGTCACAACAGAAATTCGTGATTTTATTAAAATGGCTTTTGATTACGCAGGAATTGAAATAGAATTTAAAGGTAAGGGAATTGATGAAAAGGCTATTGTTAAGTCAAGTAAAAATGAAACGTTAGTTCCAATTGGTAAAGAAGTTATGGCAATAGATCCGAAATATTTTAGACCAACAGAAGTAGATTTACTTATTGGGAACCCAGAAAAAGCTAATAAAAATTTAGGATGGTATCCAAAATACGATGTGAACATGCTTTGTAAAGAAATGGTAGACTCTGATTTATATCTTTTCAAAAAAGACCAAGTTTTAAGAGACAATGGTTTTAACATAAAGAATGAGTTTGAATGATAGAGAGCTGGCCGCTATCTGGCCACCGCTGACCGTCTTTAATGCAGTAATCGGAAAGCGGAAAACGAAATTAGTATGGCAGGATATCAACAACTAAAAGTTTGGAGTTTAAGCCATGAATTGACTTTGGATATGTACAAGCTAACTGAAGTATTTCCTAAGTCAGAGATATTTGCAATGGTTTCTCAGATTAGAAGAGCTGCTTATTCTATTCCATCCAATATTGTTGAAGGTAAATCACGAGATACAGATAAAGAGTTTAGAAGGTTTTTAATTATTGCGAGAGCATCTGTAGACGAATTAAGTTTATTTTTTATTACTAGCAAAAGATTTAAATTATATTGAAAAATAGCAATACGAAATGTACTTGGACAAGTGTAGCCATGTAGCTTCCATGTTGAATAATATTATAAGGAAAATAAATGAGTAAATCTGTTATAGAAAACGACAAGCGGCTTTCGGCAGGCATAACAAAAACAGTAAGCGGAATGCCGCAAGCGGCAAGCGTATATGTCGCCGGCCACAATGGAATGGTAGGCTCAGCCATAGTCCGGAAGCTGAAAGCAGAAGGATATAATAATCTAATACTTCGATCATCCAAGGAATTGGATCTAAGGGATCAAGCTGCAGTCAATGCATTTTTTGAGGAAGAAAAGCCAGAATTTGTATTTCTTGCGGCAGCTAAAGTTGGAGGCATAGTAGCCAATAATACTTATAGAGCGGATTTTCTATATGATAACCTGATGATAGAAGCCAATATCATACATGCTTCATTTGTTAACAAAGTGACCAAACTATTATTTTTAGGCAGTTCATGTATTTATCCTAAATTTGCTCCGCAACCAATGAAAGAAGAAGACTTGTTGACAGGTATCCTTGAACCTACCAACGAACCATATGCCATTGCAAAAATAGCAGGTATCAAACTCTGCGAAAATTATAGACGGCAGTACGGTTGTGATTTTATTTCAGCTATGCCAACTAATCTATATGGTCCTGGAGATAATTATGACTTAGAGAAGTCGCATGTCATCCCTGCGTTGATTCGCAAGATGCACTTAGGAAAATGTTTGGAAAATGGAGATTGGAATGGCCTAAGAGAAGACTTGAATAAGTTACCTATTGAAGGGATTAATGGAAATGCTGATGAGGATGATATTCTAAAAATATTATATAAATATGGTATTACAAAGATTAACAACTCCACTGTTGTTACGCTTTGGGGCACCGGCAATCCTCTTAGAGAGTTTATGCATGTTGATGATTTAGCTAATGCTTGTTATTTTTTAATGCAAAATTATTCGGAAGAGCAATTTGTAAATATCGGTAGTGGGCAAGAGGTGAGTATTAAGGAACTTGCCGAAACAATTAAGGATATTGTAGGTTTTGAAGGGGAATTAGTATTCGATACAACGAAGCCTGATGGGACACCTAGGAAGTTGATGGATAGTAGGAAGCTGGAAAAAATGGGGTATGGAGTAGAGAAAAGTTTGAAGGAAGGGATCGAAGTTGTTTTTAGAAATTTTGAATAATTAAAGTAATTATTACTTCGTTTGAGTAAACATATATAAAATTAAATATGAGAAGTTTAAAGGGTAAAGTATTTTTCTAACATTTTATTCATTAGTATAGTGTATAATTTTATTGTTTTCTCAGGAATAGATGGAGCTGGAAAATCAACCCAGATTGATTTATTAAAGGATTATTATATTAAATGTGGTAAAAATGTTGAAGTAATTTGGTCTAGAGGTGGATATACACCAGGTTTTGAAAAAATAAAAAATATGTTAAGACTGTCAAGACAAACTGCTAAAAAGCCTAATGAGCAAATAGAAAATAGAAAGAATAATTTTAGAAAGCCAATTGTAAGAAAGATATGGTTACTCTTAGCAATTTTGGATTTGATAATTTTATATGGAGTAATTATTAGATGGAAAACTTACAGAGGTAAAGTAATAATTGCAGATAGATATCTTGCAGACACAAAAATTGACTTTGAACTAAATTTTCCTAATAATCAGGTCTCATCAACATTACTTTGGAAAATATTAGAAAAAACAGCGGTAAAGTCAAATTATAAATTTTTATTAATAATTCCCGTAGATGAATCCCTTAGAAGATCTAAATTAAAGAATGAGCCTTTTCCTGACAATAAAGAAACTTTAATTAAAAGATTATTACATTACAATTCTTTAACCAAAGAAAACTATATAAGTATTGATTGTATGCAAAGTATCGAGGATATTCATGAATTGATAATAAATAATTTTAAAATTGAGGCTTAGTATACTAGAAAAAAGAGAAGACGTATTAGAAATTTTAGTTAAATCTCTAAATAATTTTTGGTTAGATCAGAAAAGTAAAATTAAAGCTAATTCAAAACCATTTAATAGGAGTGGTATTACATTTTATGGTAATAAATACTTAAACTTTTTTGCTTCTAAACATTGTGACAAAAATAATTTTGATGTTATAAAAAAAGAGTATGCTAACGCTATAGTTTGGTGGCGAAAACCCCTTCAGAAATTTTATGTTTGGACATTTACAAAACCTATTATTTATAGATTTTTCCATCATTATGAAATACAACTTTCAGGAAACGTTACAAATATTGAAAAGTCATGGTTAATAATGGGGGGAAATACCAGAATTAGAGTTATTAATTCCATTAATAACGAAACGCTTGTAATTCTTAAAAGCAATAGTGGAACAAGTTTTATTGAATCTGAAATTTACTGGAAATCTAAAATAAAATCATCTGTCATTCCTAATTTAATCAAGACATCATTAAACTTCTTTAGTGAAGAATTAACACCTGGTATTCCAATAAATAGATATAAAGAGGAGATGGCAAATAAGTATCGATTAAAAACTTATGCTACATTATATGAGGATGTATTTTTAATTCATTCATTTTTTTCAACAAACTATGCTGTTGACCTAATAAAAAGTATCGCTAATAAATTAAAAAGAGAATCCATTTTTGCAATTGATTATAGAGCAAAAGATTTAGCTGCATTTTTTGTAGGATATAAAGTCATTTGCTCTGTTTCTCATGGGGATTTACAAGATGCAAACATAATTAAAACTAAATCGCAGTGTAAAGTAATAGACTGGGAATCTGTCAAAATCAGATCAATTATATATGATTATGTTACCTTATTTTCCAAAACAAGAGAATCTTTACGAGAAAAAAAAGTAATAATCAATTCTATAAAAGATTATTTAAATAATTTCAGAGCACAAGAAGAAGAAGAAATACAAATAAACGATTACTATATTTTATTTTTGTTAGAAGAACTTGATTATCGTCTTGATTATTATTCATTAAATATTAGAGCAACAAATTCTGACATGAATTATTTATTAAAGTTAATTTTCCTTATAAATAAAGAGATTGACAGATAAAGTAACTATCATAAATCAGGTAGCTGGACCAATGTGTATTGACATTGCTAATTCTTTTGAAAAAAAGGGGTGGGACACGACTTTAATAACAGGTGTCATGGAGCCTACATACGCTATTTTAGACGAAAAAGTAAAACTTATCAAAGGAATTACTTATCAAAGGAATCAAGCTGCTTTTAGAATATTGACATGGTTTGGGTTTTTTTTTCAGTCTTTGTTTAGATTGTTATGGAGTGAAAAATCTAGAAAACTTCTATTAGTTAGTAATCCTCCTCTTGCACCTTTTCTAGGGTTGATAATGAATAAGGTTTTTGGACAAAAATATGATTTGCTCATTTATGACATTTACCCAGATGTATTGTACGAGATGGGTTATATATCTAAAAGCAGTTTAATTTACAAAATATTAATCTGGCTAAACATCAAAACATTTGTAAGAGCTAATCGAGTGATAACTTTAAGCGAAGGAATGAAAGAGATTTTGTCAAAATATGTTTCTACAGATAAAATCGAAATAATCCCATGCTGGGTTGATAATTCTAAAATTAAACCTATAATTCCAAAATCAAAAAACCAATTTGCTGTAAAATATAAACAAGAAAACAAAACAACCATACTTTACTCCGGGAATATGGGAACTGCTCATAATGTGGAAATAATTATTGAGGCAGCCAAAGAACTACAAAACAATTCTAGAATCCATTTTCTATTAATTGGAAATGGGGTAAAATTTGACAAGGTCAACAAATTAATTAGTGATTATAGATTAAACAATGTTACATTGCTTCCTTTTCAAGAAGCGGACATCGTTCCATATTCTATGGCATGTGGTGATATATCCATTGTGACTACGGAGGAAAAAGCGGGTTCTTTTATGATTCCCAGTAGAACTTTTTATTATATGGCTGCAGGTTCAAAAATATTAGCAATTTGTAAGCCTCAATCTGAACTAGACATACTTATGCAAAGTAAAAATATTGGAAAAAGTGTATTACACAATGTATCATCTTTGGAACTTGCCAGTATAATTAGAGAGCTTAGTAAAGACATTTCAAAAGAAAGGAAAATGGAAATCTCAGGTTTTTCAAATCACTTTAATAAAGATCATGCAAACAAATTTTAATCTCTTAATTATTGTTATTATACTACTTATTAGTGGTTGTACTAAAATTGTGTATAGAGATATAGAATCAAAAACTCAAGGATATATGCCAAGTATTATTGATTTTGGTGCAATCCCAAATGACAATATTAGTGATACAAAAGCATTTAAAATAGCAATTGCTCAAGGAGTGAAAGACATTTATTTGCCTTCTGGGGTGTACGATATTGATGAAACATTGGAGTTACCTAATGATATTAGAATAAACGGTGCTCCTAATGCTACGATTAGAGCTATTAAGTCAATGAATGTAGCCATTACGATGACTTCACCAAACTATTCGATTCAAAATTTTAATATTTCAAATATTATTATTGATGGTAATAATAAGGCAATTAACTGTGTAAAAATCTATAAGGTTAGTGGAACACATCAAGAAATAGTTAGAAACGTACAATGTATTAATGCGCTTGAAGATGGTGCCGTATTTAGAGCTTGTCAGGTGTCCTCCATTTATAATTTATCCTTTCGGTCTAATGGCGGCAATGGAGCCGTGTTCGATGGTTGTAACGGAATTATGATTCATAATATCTCGGCTTCTTTAAATAAAAAATCGGGTATCAAAATAAACTATCTGGAGGAAGGAGCAGCAAAGTATTCCGCTGGGTTAAACATCTATGGTCTCCATTCAGAAGGAAACAAAGGGGATGGGGTGTCGTTTAACGGACTGGTTACTCCAGCCTCTATATTTGGCGGATGGATAGAAGGAAATACAGGAAATGGAGTAGTAGTCAATGATGCAAATGTCAATCTTTTTGGAATAAGAATTAGTGGAAATTGTTTTCCAAATAAAAGCATTTATCCAGTAAATATCACAAAGAATAAAACCCCTTTTGGAAGCAATGTGGTGGTTGAAAATTGTTTCATTGTCAATGGACAAAGTGAATTAGTAGATGTTTTTAACGCGAACAAACCAGATAATGTAGTAATCAGAAATGTCAAGAAATACAATCATATTCAAAAGCAGAAATAGCTTTGATTAAGAAATTGAAAAGTGTTTTTCTAAATCCTTCAGAGGGGGCTTATAGATTAAGGCAAATAGCATATACGGGGTTAAGTTCAATAGCAGCAAAAGGAATTAATGCCATTGTAACCTTAATTTCGGTTCCACTTGCCTACAACTATTTAGGAGAAGAAAGATATGGCTTAATGATGATTGTTTTGTCTGTTGTTTCTATGTTGCATTTTGCAGATTTGGGATTGGGCTTTAGCTTGCAAAATAAGTTACCTACCCTTCTTCAGGAAGAATCTAAACTACAGTTGAAAAAGTATATATCAAGCACTTTTTTATTACTGGTAGGGGTTTCTGTTTTTTTAGTACTATGTTTATCGCTAAGCTGGTCGTATATCAATTGGTCAGAGGTCTTAAATGTAAAAGGAGATTTAGCTAATTCAGAAGCAGAGACTTCAGTATTGGTATTTGTTTTGTGCTTCCTGATTTCTTTGCCATTATCAATTATTCAAAAAATTCAGAATGGGTATCAAAAGGCTTATTATAATGAAGCCTTTAAAGCCGTTGGCAATCTATTAGGCCTCTTATTATTGGTTTTTTTTATAAGGCAAAACCAAGGTGTTCCGTTTCTGATATTGGCAATTTATGGTAGTGTGACTCTGAGTTTGATGGGAAACTTTATCTATAAACTATTTTGGAAGGATAGTGCATTAGCACCAAAGTTAAAATACCTGGATGCATCTTGTTTTAAGGAGTTATTCAACGATGGCGTAAAATTTTTCATTATACAGGTCATGTCAATTCTGACTATAGCTTTAGACAGTCTGATCATAGCAAGATACATCAGCGCAGAAGCAGTGGCCGGTTATAATATCGGTTTTAGAATAGTGATGTTGCTTATGATTCCATCCTTAGCTTTTATATCACCCATGTTATTTGCATTTAACGACGCCATTGCCAAAAACGATAAAGCCTGGGTCGTGAATGCAAGTAGGAAAGCAGTGAAAGTTTGTTTGGCCTTATCGGTTACGCTATCTCTTTTGCTCCTGCTCGGAGGGAATCTGTTTATCAAACTTTGGATCGGATGTCACGCTATGTTGGATTTTACACTTATAACGGCATTTGCAGTATATATCTTTTTTTACAATTTCAACAACTTGTTTTCTACGATCATGCTTTCTGATCAGTTTTTGAAATATTGTTTTTTATATTATCCTATTGCGGCTATTACTTCTTTTATTTTAAAAGTAGTTCTTATTAAGACGATTGGAATTCCAGGTGTTTTATATGGGACAGTAATTGGTATTACTATACTTTTTATTCTTCCTTCTAGTATAATTTTAAGAAAATTAAAATATTTATGAACGGTTATATAAAGATCATTGGAAAAATGATTTATGAGTTGTACGTACAGGGGAAGAGAGATTTATGGGATCTTAAAATAAAAAAGGTATATACCTTGAAAGTGCTTCAAAACGAGAGATTTAAATTTTCCAATTTTGGAGAAATTCCTAAAATGATTTATGCCAAACAGCATTTCATTAATAAAAGGCAGTCTTTTGAATATGAAACATTAGAACTTTATAAGTCATTTCTAAAACCTGGATTTACAGTATTAGATGTCGGTGCGAACGTAGGGCTATTTAGTTTATTAGGATCTAATCAAGTTGGGGAAACGGGTAAAATATATGCTTTTGAACCTTCAGCCGATACCTATGCGGCTCTAAATAATAATCTCAGGATTAATAACTCCAAAAATGTACAGACCTTTCCAATAGCCTTATCGGATTCTAATTCTAAAATAAAATTAGATTACCCAAACAAAATAAAAAGTAATGATTCAACAAAGGATCTTTATGCATATATAAATAAGGATATAACTGGAGCAATAGACGCTGTTAAACTGGATGATTTTGTTATGGATCAAAAAATAAAAAAGGTTGACTTTATTAAAATAGATATAGAGGGAGCAGAGCTTTTATGTTTCAAAGGTGGTTCGGAAACATTAAAGCAAAAGCCTACTATATTGTTTGAATGTTACGAACCATTTTGTAATAGATTTGGCTATTCTGTAATTGATGTGCTTAAATACTTAGATGAGAGAGAATTTAAACTTACTCAATTAAATGAATTTCAGTGGTTAGCAACTGATACTACAAACTAGATTTTATGTCATTTTTTGCCAAATTATTTTTTTCACTGCCTAGAATATCGGACAGTTTATTAAAACCTTTTTTATGGTTTTATATGTTTAGTCAAAATGTAGAATTCAATTCGTTTCCTAGAATAAGTGGAAAACCAATAATAGTTAACCTAGGAAAAATTAAACTAGGAAATAATGTTATTATTACTTCCCGTTTAAGTGGCAATCCGGTAGGCGGCAAAAATAAAACCTGCCTTTATACGACTAAGACAGGTAATATAATTATAGCCGATAATGTAGCCTTATCAAATGTGGTGATTTATTCAATGGAGCATATTGAAATAAATAAAGATGTTTTGATTGGAGGAGGAGCTCAGATATTTGATACTGATTTTCATTCCTTAAAATTCGACGATAGAATCCTTAACAAGGATTCTATCATAAAAACCGCATCGGTGGTAATTGAAGAGGGTGCTTTTATTGGCACTAATTGCTTGATTTTAAAAGGAGTGACAATTGGAAGAAAAAGCATTGTTGCGGCTGGTTCTGTTGTAACAAAGTCAATTCCTGGAAACGAAATATGGGGAGGCAATCCCGCAAAATTTATTAAAAAAATAAAACAATGAATATCGCAATCGTAACAGGATCTGGCGGGCTAATCGGATCACAATCAGTAAAGTATTTTAGCTCAAAAATGGACAAAGTAATTGGAATCGATAATGATTCTAGAGCTTACTTTTTTGGAGAAGAAGCATCGACTAAGTCTTCTACTCAAAATTTAGAAAATGATTTCTCCAACTTTGAAAACAAGTTTGTTGATATCAGAGATTTTGATGCTATTTCTAAGATTTTTAATGAGTATGGTGCTGAGATCAAATTAATCATTCATACTGCTGCACAACCCTCTCATGATTGGGCGGCAAAAGAACCGTTTACTGATTTTACGATCAATGCCAACGGTACATTGAATTTATTAGAAGCAACTCGATTGCATTGTCCTGAAGCTGTTTTTGTATTTACTTCTACCAATAAAGTTTATGGTGATACACCTAATTTCTTACCATTAGAAGAATTAGAAACGCGATGGGAAATCTCAAAAGATCATGGTTACTACGAACATGGGATTGATGAAAATATGAGTATCGATCATTGCAAGCATTCTCTATTTGGAGCATCAAAAGTTGCAGCAGATGTATTGGTTCAAGAGTACGGTCGATATTTTGGAATGAACACAGGAGTGTTTAGAGGTGGTTGTTTGACTGGGCCAAATCATGCAGGTGCTGAGCTACATGGATTTTTATCCTACTTGATGAAGTGCTGTATTACAGGTAAGCAGTACACTATTTTTGGTTACCAAGGAAAACAAGTGAGAGATAATATTCACAGTTTTGACTTGATTACCATGTTTGATGAATTTTATAAAAATCCAAAATCAGCAGAAGTTTATAATGCAGGTGGAGGACGATTTTCAAATTGTTCGATGGCTGAGGCGATCACCATTTGTCAAGAGATTACAGGGAACAAAATGAACTACCAATACTCTGATCAAAACAGAATTGGCGATCATATTTGGTATATAAGTGATACCAACAAGTTTAAAAATCACTACCCAGATTGGAAACAAACTAAGAATGTAACAGATATATTATGTGAAATTTTTGAAACAAGTAAAATAGCACTTTAATGCGAATAGCAGTTTTATTTCAAGGGGTTTTTCCCTCATCAACAGGACTCGGAGGTGGACAGCGAAGAGTGAATGACTTTTGCAAAAGCTTAAGTTTAGTAGCAGAAAAGGTGTATATGTTAGTCCCAAATTGGAATAACAAAGCACTTCCCAATCTTGAGGAAAAATATTTTGATGTTAAGATCATAAATGAAGATACCAGAAAATGTAATTTTTTTTTGAATAAACTGGGTTATCCGAAAGGTATTTATAAGTTTATCAAAGAAAATAGTATTGACACAGTTTTATTTTATAATAACTCTGCTGAATTATTTTTTCTCAAAAAAAAATTAATGAAAGAAGGTTATAACGTGTTGTACGAGCAATGCGATTTACCTTCTTCAAGTAACACGGGATATTATAAATACTATTTAAAACTTGGCGAAAAATATCTTCCAAGACATAGTACTTTAAATATTGCAATCAGTGAATTTTTGCAAGCTGATATGAAAAAGCAAGCGCCTGAGGTGCCGACCTTGACCATACCAGTTTTAGTGGATAGAGCTGTTTTTTTTAATGACGAAAAACTATCGAATGAGACAAAGGAAAAGCATGGAATCAAACCTAATGACATCGTAATTTCCTACGCAGGAGGAACATGGAAAGATGAAGGATTAAAACTCTTGATTGAAGTTTTTGCACAACTGATAAAATCTTATAAAAATCTAAAACTCATCATTGCCGGGAAATTAGTTCAAAGTAGCCAACATGATGATATTTTAAGTTTGGTAGATGAGTATCAGATTAAAGATAATTGCATCACCCCTGGATGGTTAACTACAGAAGAAGTCAAGGGTGTTTTGTCGGCAGCAGATATATTGGTCTTACCTCAACTAAAAAATAATTTTAATGTAGCAGGACTTCCAACTAAGGTAGCAGAATATAGTTCTATGGGAAAAGCGATAGTTGTTTCAAATATTGGAGATATTTCACTATATTTTACAGATGGCGAAAATGCATTATTATGCACACCTTCTAATTTTGATAGTTTATATGAGAAATTGGAAAAGCTAATTCAAAACAAAGGATTAAGAGAAAAATTAGGAAAAAAAGCAGAAGATGTTGCTGAATTAATTTTTAATTTTAAAAATGCTGGGAAGTCAATTATTGATAAATTAAATAAATCTTATTAAAATGAAAGTAGTAATCTTAGCAGGTGGATTTGGAACTAGGTTATCAGAGGAAACAAGCTTAAAACCAAAACCGATGGTTGAAATCGGAGGTAAACCAATGCTATGGCATATCATGAAGATTTATTCTTCTTTTGGGTATAATGATTTTATAATTTGCCTAGGTTACAAGGGTTATATAATTAAAGAATATTTTGCTAATTATTTCCTACATCAATCTGATGTTACATTTGATATAAAAAATCATGAAATGGAAATTCATAATACTCATGCTGATCCATGGAAAGTAACATTGGTAGATACAGGACTCAATACCATGACTGGTGGTCGTGTAAAAAGAGTGAAAAAATATATAGACAACAATCCTTTTATGTTGACTTATGGTGATGGAGTTAGTAATGTGAACATAAAAAAATTGGTTAATTTTCATCAACAAAATAAAGGCTTGGTTACCGTTACGTCTGTTCAACCTTCTGGTAGATTTGGAACATTAAACATTTCCGAAGATGATAAAGTAAATGCTTTTGAAGAAAAACCAAAAGGAGAAAGAGGATGGATTAATGGAGGATTCTTTGTTTGTCAGCCAGAAGTGATTGATTACATCGATGATGATTCTACTGTTTTTGAAAGAAAGCCAATGGAAACTATCGCGAATGAAAAAAAAATGATTGCATACAAACATGATGGCTATTGGAAATGTATGGATACATTGAGAGATAAAACCGAATTAGAAAATTCATGGGATTCTGGGAATGCAGAGTGGAAACTCTGGTAAAAAATTAACCAATACAAACAAAATGGATTACAATCATCTGAAAGATTATTATAAAGCAAAGAAAGTTTTCCTAACTGGGCATACAGGATTCAAAGGATCATGGATGTTGCTTTGTTTGGATATTTTAGGAGCAGAAGTAAAAGGATATGCACTTGCTCCTGAAACTGCTTACGATTTATACCCATCAGTTGGAGGAGATAATTTATGTCATTCTGTTATTGCTGATATAAGAGATAAGGAAAGGCTAGAAAAAGAGATTTTAGATTTCCAACCAGATTATATATTTCATTTAGCGGCACAACCTCTTGTGCGACTTTCTTATAAAATTCCTTCTGAAACTTTTGCAGTAAATGCTATCGGAACAGCCAATGTTTTAGAAAGCGTCAATAAATTAAAGAAGAGATGTGAGGTGATTTGTATTACGACAGATAAGGTGTACGAAAATTTAGAATGGCATTATCCATATAGAGAAAGTGATAGATTAGGAGGTTTTGATCCTTATAGTGCAAGTAAAGCTTGTGCCGAGTTGATTATTAATTCTTTTAGACAATCATTCTTTAGTAAAGAAAGGTATAATATACATAATAAATCTCTATGCAGTGTTCGAGCTGGAAATGTAATAGGAGGTGGAGATTGGGCAGAAGATAGAATTATACCTGACATTATTCGTTCTCTTAAAGACGACAAAACTATAAATATTAGGAATCCCTTTGCTATTCGACCATGGCAACATGTAATGGAAACGATTGCTGCTTATTTACATATAGGGTCAAAGCTGCTTGAGAATCCAACTCAATATTCAGAAGCGTGGAATATTGGGCCACAAGCAGATGATAATAGAACAGTAGAGAAGTTGGTACAAGAAGCTTTGTCTGTCTGGGGTAAAGGAATATACGAAACACCCAAATTAGAAAACCAACCTCACGAGGCAGGTTTGTTAAAACTTGATATAAATAAAAGTACAAATGAATTAAAATGGATGCCAAAATATAATTCAGAAAAGGCAATTAGGATAACAATTGATTGGTATAAAAAAGTCATAATTGGAAAGCTAAGTGCCAAACAAATAACACAGGAGCAAATTAAAGAATATCTTTTTGGATAAAATTTTAATTACTGGAGCAACAAGTGTGATTGGCAGATCTATTCTTCAAGCCAATGTTATCAATCAAAAGAAATTACTGTTACTCGTTTCTTCTGAAAGAAAAGGGTTAGAGTTGATAAAAACGTATGGCTTAGCTGATGCGGAGATAGCAGTTATTCTGCCTGACTTTCCAATCCAAGAAGTTATTGATTTTAATCCAGAAGTTGCATTACATTTGGCAGGTTATACTTCGAATAGCCTGTTGCCTCAAGAGGTTATTAAACTTGTAGATGCTAATATTAACTTTGGAAGCTTATTATTAACTAGTTTAAAAGGAACGAATTTAAAATATTTTATCAACGTTGGATCAGGAATGGAGTTTGGAGATAATTCAACTGAACTGGCACCAAGTAATTTTTATGCCGCAACTAAATTAGCCTTTAGAACAATTCTAGACTACTTTAGTAAAACAATGAATTTTCAACTATTCCAAGTTAACGTTTATTTTGTTTATGGAGAAAAAGGGGCTAGGAAAAAAGTGATCGATTATTTGTTGGATGGCAAGGAAGCAGAAGTTCCAATTAAGATGTCTCCCGGAGAGCAATGTTTAGATTTTATTCACATCAATGATGTAGTGGCTTTTTTTTCAAAACTATTATTGAATTTAGAAAAGAGCGAAGACAATTATACTCAATTTTTTGTAGGTAGCGGAAAGTCTCATACCATAAAAGAAGTAGCCAAAGTTATTGAAAAAATAATTCACCAGAAATTGAATTTAGAATGGGGAGGAATTCCATATCGCAAAGAAGAAATCATGCTATCAACTGCGCCACAAAAAAACAATCCCAAATTTCTTAATTGGAAACCCGTAATAGAACTCGAAGAAGGACTACAATTATATTTAAATAACTATTAATTTTCATGAAAAATATTCTTTACCTCACTTCAATGCCAAGTCCATTTCAGGATGATTTTTTAGATGCTTGTGTTAAAGAATTGGGCAATAATTATGCGATTAAGGTTTATTACACCAGAGAATCTAATCCTGAACGAGCACATTGGGGAGAGTCAAGATATGGAGAACCCATTTTTCATTTTAAGAAAAATGAGTACTATAAATTTTTATCCAATTCAAATCCTTCCATCATTGTATTTACACAATTCACGGGGAAGATTTTTGAATGGGGAAGAAAATGGTGTGATAAAAATAATATTCCTTATTTTATTGGACCAGCTGAGATTATGGCTTTGTCAAAAAGGTCTTTTCTAAAAAATATTTTAATCAAACGATATTTAAAATCGGTTCTTAAATCTGCTAGAGGAATAATGGTCATGGGAAATAGTGCCGTACGATATATTCAAGAAATTTATTCGGGGCCAGTTGCAAATATTCCATATAGTTTTGACCTAAGTAGATTACTTAGTTTTCCACAACTACCGCTCAAGAATAATCCAATTACATTTCTTTATTCTGGAAGATTAGTTGAGTTTCGGAATCCATTAAAATGTATCAGGATGTTTGGAGAACTGGTCCGAATGTATCCTGATAAAAAATTAAAATTTATTATTTCTGGAACAGGTCCATTAATGGATGCTTGTTTGCAAGAAATTGAGAAGCAAAATATTAAAGAAAAAGTAGAGTGGATAATTGATTTTAAAGATTGGTATGATATACATAACCTGTATAAAAAGGCTCATATATTATTATCTCTTCAACACTATTCGACTTGGGGATTAATTACACAAGAGGCCATGGCTGCGGGAATGACGACGATAAGTAGTTATACCATTTTTTCAGCGGATCAATTAATTGTGGATAATTATAATGGATTTTTAGTACCAACTTCTGAAGAGATTATATTGAAAAAGATGCAGTATTATGTTGAACATCCTGAATCTATAAATCTTCATGGAAAACGATCTAGAGAAATGGTAAAGACTATAGATTGTACTCAATCAGCCAAGAATTTTTGTGATATGATTTTAGCTTAATAACAGATTTTGAATATAATATTTTCAACGTTATTTTTAGTTTTAGTTCCACTTCTAGTTACACAAAGAAGGTTTAAGTCACTTTTTATATTAGCTATGATTTCAGTTATGGCGAATGAGTTTTATCTTCAGATATTTGGATCATCTAGATTATTACTAGCATCTTATATCTCTCTTGTAGTTTTCCCTTTTATATTTCCATCGTTTTTAGCAGAGTTAAGAACGAAAAGGTTTAGTGTAGTTAGGGCTTTTTTTATTGAGTTTTTACTGCTAATAAGCTTGGCTTTGTTTTTTAATTTTATTTCCCCTTTAGAAGGAGCAGAAAACACAACATCTTTTAATACAGGGATAGCTGGACGATCTATTTTGGGGGGAATTAGGATTTTTTCTGACTTTGCATTGATGGTATTTATTATATTTATGTTTAAGAATAAAATAATTGATATTTTGTTTTTTGCTAAGACTATTTTTATCATAACCTTAGTACACATACCAGTCACCATTTTTGATTTTATTTTTCACTATCCTATAAAAAGCTTATTCATATCAGATATTTATGACTCATCTCGTCCTCATGGTTTTTGTCATGAACCAAAAGGCCTTGGAAGACTTACATTTGGCGCAATGTTGCTATTTATTAGCTATGCTTTGTCTGATCAAACATTTAGGAAAGAGCTTAAGTATGCAATATGGGTACTAGGATTGTTAGTTTTAGTTAGTTTTTCAGCATCTGCATTTCTTGCGGGTATAATGACTTTTTTATGCATCTTGTTACTTACAACAAATATCCGTAACTTAAGTAGAACAGCAATTGTCATGGGAGTTTTAGCCTTTGTAGTTTTTGGATTGTCTAAACTTGGTATCTTTCAAGAAATTACATTAAAAAAAATTGATTTCGCTCTTGGGTTTATTACTAGAGATAAAAGACCAGATGAGCCAGCAATATTTACATTTTTGGAGGTTTTTGATAGATCTGCCGCATATTTTTTTATTAAAAACCCCGAATACTTGTTTTTTGGTACTGGCCCTAATTTGGTTAGTATCCCTGCTACTCATTATATGAGTGGTTATTACAGTTCCTTTATGGATAGAGCGGATGGACTCCCTCAAACAGTTATTTATTATATAAGTAGAAGTGGTCTAGTTGGTGTAGCTATTTTTACAAATATTTTTATCAATCTGAGAAAAAAGATATTATTGATAGATAATAAGGCAATGTATAATTTGCTCATTGGAATTTATGTTTTCACAGCTATGAATAATCAAATTTGGTTTATGGTTTACTTAGGTTTAATTTATAGCCACATTTACTATAATTCAGAAAAATCATTAGTTTAATTTTGAAGGTACTTCATATTACTAATGCTCTAGGAAGGTACAACTCAGGAGGAATTGGAGACGTACTTAATGCTTTTGTGTCTGCCCAAAACAAAATAGTAGAAAAAATTGAGGTGTGGCATCCGAATAATGCATCTGATAGTGAAGAATTTGCAGAACAGACAGGATTGAATATTGAGCAAGTAAAATCATTTAAAACAGTTGGAGGCAATAAAAACGGGTTCTCTCCTGAAATGATTTTAGAAGCATTTAAAAAAAAGGATGATTTTGATATTATACATCAGCATGGTTTATGGTTGCCAATTTCTTTTGTGGGTCTTTTGTTTCATTCAAAAACAACAAAAAAGGTAATTAGTCCTCATGGATTTTTAAATGAAAATGCATTAGCTATTTCACCGATAAAAAAAAAATTATCTGCAAAATTATATGAAAATAGAAACCTACGAAGCTCAGATTGTCTTCATGCTTGTTCGGTTTTCGAAGCAGATTTTTTTAGAGCATATGGTTTAAAACAAGATATAGCATTAATTCCTAATGGAGTGGAGGATGATTTTGTTTATTCTAAAGGCAATACAGAAGCTTTTAAATTGAAGCACGAAATTTCAGACAATAAAGTTATGTTGTTTCTTTCCCGAATTCATCCAAGCAAAGGTTTAGAATTATTACTTAGATTAATCGCAAGTGTAAAAGATGAATTCAATAAGTGGAGATTAGTAGTAGCAGGAATAGATGAGCTGAACCATGAAGCAGAATTAAAAAATTTAGCAAAAGAATTAGAAATAGATCATTTAATAAAATTCGTTGGACCAGTTTTCGGACAGGAAAAAGTAGATGCATTCGATGCAAGTGATGTATTTGTATTACCAACAGATACTGAAAATTTTGGAATAGTTGTAGCTCAAGCATTGGCTAGAAAAAAACCTGTTATCACAACGACTGAAGCGCCTTGGAAAGAATTGGTAGATTTTAGTTGTGGTTGGTGGATACCTAAAACGGAAGTAGCTTTTAAAGATACCTTAAATATGGTATTAAAATTACCTGCTGAAGAATTAGAGCAAAGAGGAAGGAACGGATTTAACCTCGTTAAGAAAAATTACTTATGGAGTGAACTGACTCACCGTACGATTGAATTATATGATTATCTTTTAAATCCAAGTTTAGGTAAACCTACATTTATATTATAAATTATGGCATCCATCTTTTCCAATCAAGTTCCAGATTTTCAAATTCTATGCTCTATTCTATCGAGTAAAAAAACAGAAAATCAAAAGTCTTTATTAAAACAGAATTTTAAAAAAGTAGATGCTGATCGTCTTTTCCAGGAAGCAAAAAATGATGAAATTACTTCACATTTAATTTATGCCTTAGAAGAATCCGGTATCGAATATAATCGAGAGTGGAAAGAAGATTTTATAGAAACAGAAAAACGAATTGTAAATTTGATGAATGAATTGGAAAATGTGGCAATTCATCTAAAAGAAAAAGATATAAACGTTGTAGGTTTAAAAAATGCAGGAATTACCAAAGGCATATATATAAATTATGCATGTTCTCCCATGGGCGATTTAGATTTACTCGTTTCAAGCAAAGATTTTCACAAAGCACATGAAATAATTTTAAATGAACTAGGATACACTTTTAAATTTAGATCTGAATTTGAAAGGGAAGATTTGGAGGATGCATTTAAAGGTGGAGGTACTGAGTATTATAAAATTGTCAATGGATACAAAATTTGGTTAGAACTCCAATGGAGACCAGTAGCAGGTAGATGGATACAGCCACATAATGAGCCCAATGGTGATGAACTCATGAAGAGATCTATACCTATAGAAGGTAGTGCTGTTAGGCTACTAGCACCTGAGGACAATTTACTTCAGGTATGTTTGCATACTGCAAAACATTCTTATTGTAGGGCTCCTGGATTTAGATTACATACAGATGTTGATAGAATTGTACATTATACTATAATAGATTGGAAAAAGTTTTTGAATCAAGCAAAAACAATGAAATTAAAAACAGCAGTTTATTATTCCTTGTTGATACCAAAAGAATTACTTTATACACCTGTACCTCAGGAGGTAATTAACACTTTAAAGCCCAATTGGATACGAAGATTTATTATTGAAAAATTATTAACAAAGGCAGGCTTGATGAATCAGCATAAAAAGAAATTTTCTAAAATTGGTTATATTCTTTTTAATTTAAGTTTGTACGATTCAATTAGTGAGATGTCTACCGCAATTTTTCCTTCGAGTCAAGTTATGAAAAAGAGATATGACTTTAATAATTCTTTTTTGTTACCTTATTTTCACATTAAGAGATTGACTAGTCTAGTATTAAAAAGAGCTAAATTATAGTATGAAAAATATATTAATCTGTTCTGCTGGGAGGAGAGTGTCGTTAGTTGAGTATTTTAAGAGAGATTCAAAGATTTTAATACCAGGAGCAAAAGTTTTTACTACTGATTTAAATCCATCTATGTCTAGTGCTTGTTTAGTTTCTGATAACAGTTTCAAGGTTGGCAGGTTTTCTGACGATGATTATATAGAAGGTTTGTTGAACTTGTGCCTTAATAATGAGATAGGTATGGTTATTCCAACTATTGATACAGAATTACTATTGCTGAGTCAACATAAAGTAAGTTTTCAAAATAAGGGAATTGAACTTATCGTATCAGATGAATCATTTGTTCGTAAGTGTAGAGATAAACGTCATATAAATAACTTTTTTTTAGAAAAAGGCTTCCAAGTCCCTAAAGAGATTTCAAGAGAATACCCAATCTTCCCATTATTTATAAAGCCTATTGACGGTAGCAGTAGTCAAGATCTATTTCTTATTGATACCTCGTCAAAACTAAGTGAATATCACAGAGAAAATCAAAAATTGATGTGGATGGAATACCTTTCACCTAAAGAGTTTCGTGAGTTTACTGTTGATTTGTATTATGACAGAGAAAATTCTTTAAAATGTATTGTCCCAAGGATAAGAATTGCTGTGAGAGGAGGAGAAACCAGTAAAGGTATCACGGTTAAGGATTTAGATTTGATTGAATTTATTAAAAAAAATCTTGGGATAATACCAGGAGCAATAGGCTGTTTAACACTTCAGGTGTTTCAAAACATTAAAAATGGTGATATTTATGGGATTGAGATAAATCCTAGATTTGGAGGAGGCTATCCATTGAGTTATCTAGCAGGAGCTCACTATCCTGCCTGGTTAATTAAAGAATACTTATTACATGAAAAAATAGAAGAATTTGAGAGCTGGGAGGACAAGGTACTTTTATTAAGACATGACGCAGAAATGATTATACATGATTTTGACTATTAATAATAGGACTACAATCGTTTTTGATCTTGATGACACACTATACAACGAGGTAGATTTTTTGAAATCTGCTTATAGACTAATAGCAAAAAAACTAGAGCCAGAATTAAAAAAGAATATTTATAGAGAAATGCTCGGCTTATATAAAAGTCGCAAGAGTACATTTGATGTTATTTTTGAGAAATATAATCCCTCGATTTCTATAGATGACATGATATCATTATATAGATATCATAAACCAATATTAAAACCTGCTGACGGAGTCAAAAATTTGTTAGCGAAAATAAAAAAACAAGGAGGGCGGTTAGGTCTGCTTACAGATGGAAGAAGTATTTCACAAAGGAACAAACTTGATGCCTTAAAATTAAAAGTGAAATTTGATTTAATAGTAATTTCTGAGGAGTTTGGAAGTGAAAAGCCAGCAATGAGAAATTATAAAATATTCGAAGAAAAGCTGAAAGCTGAAACATATATATATATAGGAGATAACATAAAAAAGGATTTTGTTAGCCCTAATAAATTGGGTTGGGAAACCATTTGCTTATTAGATAATGGTTATAATATACATTATCAAGATTGGAATTTGAATCTTGAATATTTACCAAAATACAAAATAACTTCCTTTAATAACTTATTAAATTGTATTAATTGATATTATTATCCAAGTTAATGTATCCTATTGTAAACTGGTTTAGTTTATAGTACTCCCCAAAAACTAGACCACTTGCTTAATAAAATTTAAAACACTAAATTTACATCAAAATGGCAAGTAGAATGAATGGTAAACGCAGAAAGTTAACCGCCGAATTTAAGACAAAGGTTGTATTAGAAGCACTCAAAGAAAAGATGACTTTAACTGAGCTTTCGCAGAAATACGAGGTATCTGGAACTCAAATAAGCACATGGAAGAGTGATTTTTTAAAAAATGCTCATGTTGCTTTTGGCACAAAAAATGACGACGAGAATAAAGTTGAAACAGAGACACAACGGCTATATTCCAAAATTGGTCAATTGCAAATGGAGAATGATTTTTTAAAAAAAGTGTTGGGATGATTAGTACCGAACATAAGCAAGAAATGCTAAGCCAAGTTGAATCTCCTCTTAGTATGCGAAGTAAATGTGTATTACTTTCGCTAAATCGATCGAGCCAATATTATAATAGGAAGACTGATGAAAGCGATTTGAATCTTGAGTTGATGGCACATATGGATAGGATGTACACTGATCATCCAGAATACGGTGCAGAGCGTATGCATACATGGCTTACGATGGATTTAGGATATACAGTAATATCAAACGTATAAATCGCTTGTATTATGAGGTTATGGGGCTAAAATCACTTATGCCAGGCCCACACACCTCTAGGATCAGCCCAGAGCATAAGAAATATCCATATTTACTTAGGCATCTGCCAATAACTGCTCCCAATCAAGTCTGGATGGCAGATATTACATACATCCCCATGCCCAAAGGGTATATGTATTTAATAGCATTTATAGATGTATTCAGTAGGAAAATCTTACACTGGGATGTGTCTAACTCCATGAGCTCAATATGGTGTTGCAATATATTAGAGGATTGTATAGAGAAACATGGTCGTCCAACGATAATAAACACAGATCAAGGCAGTCAATTCACCTCAGACGACTTTGTATATAGAGTAATAAATAATGGCATAAAACTTAGTATGGACGGCCAAGGCCGAGCTAAAGACAATATATACATAGAACGATTTTGGAGGACAATCAAGTACGAACACATATATATACGTCCATCTCAAGACGCAGAGCAATTAAGAAAAGGAATAGGGTGGTATATAGACTGGTATAATGCGCAAAGAAGACACACGGAATTAAATAATAACACTCCAAACACTGTGTTCAATTCATATCATGAACCAGTTAAATCGGCCGCATAAATGACAATTTTTATAAATTATTTTTTAACTAATTTAATGGCTAAGTGGTTTAATTTATGGGGGGAGTATAGTTCATCTCTAATTAAAAAAGTAATTTTAACGTAATTTGTGTATTTATTTTGTTTAATTTATTACCATCTCATCAATCATGGCAAGATTTCCCTATTATATTGGATAGGTATATAAAGAATCTTGCTCCAGACGCTGTAGTTGTAGAAATTGGAGGTGGAGCAAATCCATCACTCACTGTCGATCAAGTAAAAGGTCGCCAATATATAGTGATAGATATAGATGAAGTCGAGTTGGACAAGGCAAAAGGAGACCACTTTGTTAGGGTAGTGGCTGATATAGCTAGGAGTGAGTTATCATTTAAAGCAGATTTTATCTTCTCTAAGATGTTATTGGAACATGTGCCAAATCCACAGGATTTTCATAAGGGCATCTTCGATATGTTGAAAAACGGTGGTAGTGTCCTGCATTTTTATGCTACGCTGTACAATCCAGCATCAATAGCTAATCTTCTGATGCCCGAAAAACTGTCTAAAATATTATTATATTGCGTACAAAAAAGAAATTGGCACACGGATGGAAAATTTCAAGCTTATTATAGATGGTCTTTTGGACCAACCCCTAAACAAATTATACGTTTTGAAAGTATTGGCTTCAAAATAACATATTTTAATGGCTATATAGGTTCAAGGTATTTACAGCAATTTACTTATATAAAACATATTGAGAATATTTACAATAAAGTAATTTCAAAAATTAACTCACCATTCTTTTGCTCTAATGCTATAATTGTATTACTTAAATAAATAATAAAATGGTAATGTTATCTTTATTGTTAAATAATGAATGCATTTTTTTTATTCAGCAATCAAATTTGCGAAATACTAAAACATTAATGTTTAAATGATCCCACTCTCCATACCCAATATCTCTGGCAACGAATGGAAATTTGTCAAAGACTGTCTAGATACAGGTTGGATTTCTTCTATCGGCAGTTATGTTACTCAATTTGAGAATATGGTGGCCGAGTTTGCAGGTGCAAAGTACGGTGTTGCTGCCATGAATGGTACAGCAGCCCTTCATATTGCTCAAGAATTGGCAGGGGTCCGCCAACGAGATTATGTAATCGCACCAGACATCACCTTCATTGCTACCGCCAATGCCATTAAATACACAGGAGCAGATCCAATCTTTATTGATGTTGAAAAGGATACTTGGCAGATGGATTTGGATATTTTAGAAGAATTTTTGGAGACGCAAACCTATTATTTCAAAGATCATACCTATCTAAGAAGTGATAAGCGGTGTATTTCTGCAATTATGCCTGTCCATGTATTAGGCAATATGTGTGATATGGATAGACTCATGGCTATTGCCAAAAAGTATTGTTTAATCGTAATAGAAGATTCCACGGAAGCTTTGGGTTCATCCTACAAAAATAAAGGTGCGGGCACATTTGGCACATTTGGTACATTCAGTTTTAATGGGAATAAAATCATCAGTACCGGTGGTGGTGGCGTCATAGTCACAGATGATGAAAACTTAGCAAAAAAAGCCAAACACATCACCACCCAAGCCAAGACGGATCCATTTGAATACGATCATGATGAGGTAGGATATAATTATAGATTGGTAAATATATTAGCAGCAGTAGGTGTTGCCCAGATGGAACAATTACCATCTTTCTTAGAACGAAAAAAAGCTATAGATAGGTATTATCGCGAACATTTGGAAAATGAAAATTTACAGTTTCAAAAGGTAGGAGAGCATGTTACACCTAATAATTGGCTGCAAACCATGAAGGTCAAGAATCAAAGACCTATGATTAAGCATTTATTGGATAATGGAGTGCAATGCAGACCTTTCTGGGTGCCAATGCATCAGTTGCGTATGTTTAAACATTTGCCATTTATTACAAATGAAAACGTTTCTAATCAGATATATAATTCTTGTATTTCCATTCCGTCCTCCACAAATCTAACAGATGCACAGGTGGAAGAGGTAGTGAGTGTGATTAAGGCTTTCTAATGGCCTTGCAATCTTTGATTGCAAGATATAGAGAAAAATTGCATTCAAAGAATGCAATGCCATTAAAGAATCTTTGATTGCGGGTTGCCAATGACAAACTAAATTATGAAGACAGAGTACAAACAAAGACTGCCACATATTCAACCAATTGGCGCTGCTTTTTTTGTGACTTATAGATTATATGGTAGTGTTCCAAAAAGTAAAATATCAGAGCTAAAAGAGAAATATGATATTAAAATTAATTTCGCTAAAACTATAAAGGATTTACATCAAAGAAATTTTGAGATTTTCAACTTAAGAAAGAAATATTTTGTAGAATATGATCAAATTTTAGATAAAATTAATAAAGGTCCATTGTATTTGGCAGATCCGTCTATAAAAGAAATATTAAAAGAACAGTTGCATCGTTTCGATGATGATTTGTATCAATTGGTGTGTTACTGTATTATGTCTAATCATGTCCACTTTGTGATTGATACAAATATTCAGCTTGCTGATATCAATGACGACCATCATTTAGAAATGCAATATAAGCCATTAGATTTCATCATGAAAAGTATAAAGGGCCCATCTGCTTGGTTTGCCAACAAACATTTAAATCGTACTGGACAATTCTGGGAAAGAGAAAGTTTTGACATGTACATCAGAAATGAAAAGATGCTGAATAATGTAATCAGCTATACATTAGAGAATCCGGTAAAAGCCGGTTTAGTGAGTAACTGGGAAGATTATTCGGGAAATTATTTAAAGGTATAATTGCCTTAATGGCCTTGCAATCTTCGATTGCAAGAAACTTATATGTTGCAATCGAAGATTGCAACGCCAATAAAATATAAAAACATGCACATCATAGATATACCACAATTTATAAAATCATTTATTACCAATAGGGAAAAAAGCTTATTTGAAGATGATATTGACCAATATAAAAGTCAATTATCAGCTCATATAAAGGGGAAATCAATATTAGTAATTGGTGGTGCGGGTACAATAGGGTCTTCCTTCATCAAAGCGGTGTTAAATTTTGAGCCATCAAAACTGTATGTGGTAGATACAAACGAAAATGGCTTAACAGAACTTACAAGAGATCTGAGGTCAAAGCATGACCAATTTATCCCCAATGATTACAAGACCTATCCGATGAATTTTGGTGATGAAGTTTTCAAAAAAATGTTTGTAAATGAAGGGCCGTTCCATATTGTAGCAAACTTTGCTGCACACAAGCACGTAAGAAGCGAAAAAGATCAATACTCTATTGAGGCAATGATAGACAATAATGTCTTTAAAGCTAAAGAGTTCTTGGATTTATTAACATCGTTTAAGCCTGAGCATTTCTTTTGCGTATCAACTGACAAAGCAGCCAATCCTGTTAATGTCATGGGCGCAAGTAAAAAATTAATGGAAGAAGTGATCATGGCATATAGTAATGAGATTAAAATTACTACAGCTAGGTTTGCAAATGTTGCTTTTAGTAATGGTAGCTTATTAGATGGATATATCCAACGGATATTCAAACAACAACCTATATCTTGCCCTTCAGATGTGAAACGCTTTTTTGTGTCTCCGGAGGAAAGTGGTCAGATATGTATGTTGGCGTGTATTTTGGGAGAAAGCGGAGAAATATATTTTCCAAAACTAGATGAAAATGAAATGGTTAATTTTAAAGATATAACAATTGACTTTTTTGATAAAATGCAAATCCCCATCGAAATATGTGCTACAGAAGCAGATGCTAAGGCTAAAGCAAATTATTGGTCACATGGTCATCCGCATCCTGTATATTTTTTTGAATCAGATACATCAGGAGAAAAACTTTATGAAGAGTTTTTTATAGAAAGTGACGAGCTTGACATGACAAAATATAAAGGAATGGGTGTAATAAAAAATGCAAAAAAGCCCGTAAAATCACAAATTGAAAGCTGTATTTTTGAGTTAAAGTCGCTAATGAGCTCAAATGATTATGATAAATCGTCTATAGTACAATTAATGAAAAAGCATCTTCCGAACTTTGAACACATTGAAACTGGCAAAAGCTTAGACCAGAAAATGTAGTATAATGGCACTGCAAATTTATTTGCAATAATGATTATGGTTTTAATTGAATTTAAATCATAAATAAAAGAAACATGTATCCAGTATTAAAGCGGTTTTTTGATATTCTTGCTTCTCTTTTATCTATATTGGTTTTGTCACCATTATTGGTGCCTATTGCTATTGGTTTGAAATTAACTGGAGAGGGATACATCTGGTATTTCCAAGAAAGAGTTGGATTTAAAAATAAACTCTTTAAAATATATAAGTTTGCGACTATGTTGAAGGACAGTCCTAATATGGTAGGAGGGCTGATTACTACCAAAAAAGATCCAAGATTGACACCTATGGGTGGATTTTTACGCACAACAAAAATAAACGAGTTACCTCAGTTATTAAATATTTTATTCGGAGATATGAGTGTAATCGGTCCTAGACCTGTCATGCAAAAAAGTTTTAATGCATATCCAAAAGAGGTACAAGAAGTCATTTATAATGTAAAACCAGGTTTAACAGGAATCGGGTCTATTATTTTCAGAGATGAGGAGACATTGATCACTGATGTAAGAGATAAAGGAGGTGACACATGGGATTTTTATCAAAATAAAATTTATCCATTTAAAGGCGAAGTTGAAAAATGGTATCAAACTCACCAAAGCTTTTACGTAGATTTTATGTGTATTTTCCTCACTGCTTGGACTATCGTTTTTCCAAAATCGGAATTAATTTACAAAGTATTTCCATCATTGCCGCAAAGGAATTTCTAAAACACCACCACCCATGACCCTCATCGACATCATAGCAGCAGGCGCAAGACCCAATTTCATGAAAATTGGTCCGATTATACATTTCTAGATGATTCAGATGTGTTTACTTTACTTGTAAACTTGATTGAAAGTGAAAGGAGTCTATTAAGAAAGAAATAATGTCATGTTCAATAATTATTTTGTTAAAAATTCATGTAATATTAGTGTTTGTAGCAAAAAATTCATGTAATGTCAGTTAAAAAGCATTAAAATACCTTATTCTTACTCAAGAAATATATTGAGCCGTCTTAATAAAAAATATATGAACAATTATATAGCCATCATGGCTGGAGGTATTGGTAGCCGATTTTGGCCATCAAGTACCATAGAAAAACCTAAGCAATTCCTTGATATTTTAGGCGTAGGAAAGTCATTGCTTAGGATGACTTTTGAGAGATCTCTAAAGCTTGTGCCTGCCCATCGCATTTTTATAGTTACTAATAAACGATATTTTGACTTAGTACATGAGCAACTACCCGAGGTTCCAGTTAATAACATTTTACTAGAGCCAGCGATGAATAATACGGCTCCTTGTATTGCTTATACGGCTCTTAAGTTACAACAGTTGGATCAAGATGCTGTTATGGCAGTCTTGCCTTCCGACCACATCATTCTTAAGGAGGATATTTACATGCAACAATTGCACAAAGCTTTTGATTTTGCGTCTAAGAGAGATGCTTTAGTGACGATCGGGATTGAACCGACGCGTCCAGATACCGGTTATGGTTACATTCGGTTTGATTCAACTGAAGATAAGTACAATGTGTATGGGGTTAGAAAAGTTTTACAATTTAAAGAGAAACCTGATGAGGCTACCGCCAAGTTATATATTGCATCTGGTGATTACGTATGGAATGCTGGAATGTTTATTTGGAGAGTTTCATCTATTCTTTCTGCATTTAATAAAAGCGCTCCAGACATCATACAGATATTATCAAGCGATCTGAGCGCCTACAATAGTCAACGAGAGCAAGAATACATAGACGAAGTATATCCCAAAACGCCTAATATTTCTATTGATTATGCTATTTTGGAACAGGCTGACAATGTGTTTACAATCCCTTCTGACATTGGCTGGAGCGATTTGGGTACTTGGCATAGTTTATTTGTGTATTTGCGCGATTCAAAAGATTCAGTAAGCATAGGAAAACATATCCACTTGGTAGACTGTAAAGAAACCATTGTTATGTCAAATAATAATAAGACTGTTGTTGTCAAGGATTTGAGCGATTATATTGTTGTGGACGAAGACAATGCATTGCTTATTTATCCCAAGTCAAAAGAACAGGAAATTAAGGATGTGGTGAAAAAGCTTAATGCATAAAAGTATGAATATTTGCAATTTAAAGTATGAAATATTGCAGTTTTGTTTATGATTAATTGCAATTTAAAGTATGAATATTTGCAGTTTAACTTATGAATATTTGCAGTTTAAAGTATGAATATTTGCAGTTTTAATAATTGACTATAATTTAAATATAGAATAAACTTAAGCATATCACTCAAAAGAAGACCATAGCACTAGTAGCAAATTCCACGTGGAATATCTATAATTTCAGGCTGAACCTCATAGATAAATTTATAGAGGAAGGCATGGATGTTGTGGTAATTGCACCTGTGGATGAGTATATCACTTACAAGGAAAAGTATCCTTCAGTCAGACACTACAATCTTCGGTTGCTAGATCGTGACAGCACAAATCCATTCAAGGACATTTTGTTGGTATTGGAATTAGTAAGAAGGTACAAGCAGATAAAGCCAGATATAATTTTACACTTTACAAATAAGCCCAATATCTATGGAGGTATTGCCGCAAAAATTTCAGGTATCAAATCCATAGCTGTCGTGACAGGACTGGGATACGCCTTTATTAATAAGGGTTATGTAAGGAAGGTGATGACATGGTTGTACCAATTTTCCTCCAGATATCATAAAAAATTTATATTCGAGAATATTGAGGATAGAGAGTTATTCGAACAGTTGGGGATTGTAAGTGGAGATAAGGCCATTTCTGTCAAAGGTTGCGGCGTCGATACGACTTGGTATCATCCTTATCCTAATGGTCAAAAGAAGGAGAAGACTATATTTACTTTTATTGGTCGCTTATTGTATGATAAAGGTATTCGAGAGTTTGTAGAAGCAGCACGACTAATCAAAAAGGATAGAAAAGACGTAGAATTTTGGATCGTTGGTGAGTTGGATGCAGAAAACCCTGCCACCATCGACAAGGATGATATGGTTCGGTGGGTAGAGGAAGATGTGGTTTATTATCATGGATTTATCAAGGATGTAAGGAATATCATAGCGGAATCAGATTGCATCGTATTGCCGTCGTATCGGGAAGGATTGCCTAGAATTGTGATTGAAGGAATGTCGATGGCTAAACCAGTAATCACAACCAGGACAGCTGGATGTTCTGAGACGGTGGTAGAGGGGATAAATGGATATTTAGTAGACATAAAGAACGTAAGTTCGTTAACTAATGCGGTAAATCAATTCCTTACACAATCGATTGAGCAACAAATTTCTATGGGCTTGGCTGGAAGAAAAATGGCTTTAAATGAATTTGATGATAAGAAAATTGCAGGGAACATATTTGATATTATAAAAAGTGTATAAATAAATGCATTCCAATTATCAGGAATAAGATATTTATTTTCTTTAAATTTTAAATAATGGTTAATGAAAGATAGTTTCAATAATTTAGAAAAGAAAGAGTTTTCAAGCATTATTACTTTCGGATCCCATTAAATACACAATTGTAATATTAAGGAATTATGATTTTTGAAATGGTGTTTTGCTACTTAACATTTAAGTAATTTTCGTGTATAGAGATTTAGTGGTAATAATTCCAATATTTAATGAATCGCCTAATATTGTTTTAAATTTGGTTAATTCGATTACTGATCATGGACTGCAAGTTATATTAGTAAATGATGGGTCTAACGATTTTTACAACTATGATGTAATTAATGGTGCACAACAGATTAAACATTCAAGGAATTTAGGTCAAGGAGCAGCATTAGTGACAGGAATGAAAAAGGCACTTGATGATGGATTTAGATTTTGTGTTCATTTTGATTCGGATGGGCAACATGATCCACAGGATATTATTAGATTATATAACATTATTAAGACAGAGAATCTTGATATTATCTTAGGTTCAAGATTTCTACCAGATTGTGAAAAGAGTTCAATGAGTTTTTTGAGGAAAATAATCTTAAAAATTGGAGCTATTATAAATTATTTAATTTGTGGTTTATTGCTTTCAGACTCAAACAATGGTTTTAGAATGATGAATAGAAAAACAATGGAAGTATTAATTTTAAAATCTTCGCGAATGGCTCATGCATCAGAAATTATTTGGTTGATTAAGTGGAATAATTTAAAGTATAAAGAAGTAGGAATAAAAGTGAATTATACTCAATATTCTTTATCCAAAGGACAACCTTTATATAAATCTATATCTGTTTTTATTGAAATTTGTCAAACATTAAAATTATACAAAATTGGGAAGTAAAATAGAATCATTTTATTTCCCAATAAGAAATTATCTTAAGATTCAAGAGAATATTCACCTTGTACTTTTATTATTATTGATTTTTGCTGTCTTACCTTTTATTTTTTTAGCAACATGTAATCATCCATTGGGAATGCATGAATGGGATTGGATTACAAATTTAAGAGGATTTACATCAAAAATGACTTTCTGGGAAGAACAAAAGTATTATTTCAATAATGTAATGGGAAGATACTCCAGCACTTGGATTTCATCGTTAAGTGACAATTTATATACTTTATTTACATTTAAATTGTTTTTTATATTAAATATTCTTTTAAGTTTAATGTTTATTGGTATAGCGGTCAAGGTGTTACTTGGTTTTAATCACATTCCCTTGATTATTTCAACAACATCCATTCTTTGGCTTTCATGGATTAGTGGAATTTCTGGAGTTCAAGATACTTTGTATATGCTCACATCCGTACATACATATCTACTAGGATTTTATAGCTTAGTTTTAGTACTTTATTGTTGGTATATATGTTTAAGCTCATCACATAATTATAATTTATATTGGAAATCAATACTTATTATTTTATCAATTTTTACCATTGGGACAAATGAGATTTCATTAATCTATATGGTAATTACAAGTGGCTTTTTGTTATATAATTATAATTCAAAAAAATATAAATTATTTTTAGTCACATTAATTATAATTTCTTTGGGTTTTGCCTTATTTTCAATTTTGTCTCCAGCAAATTTATTGAGAAAATCGCAATATGCTTCGGACTATTCCTTTTTAAACTTGGTATTGTTATCTATTTCTACTTCAATTTTTGATGTCATATCATGGGTAGTGAATGGCCAACTATTTTTTGGTTCTTGTTTGTATCTATACTTGATAAAAAATATTGATACTTCGCAGATAAAGCGAATCCCTATTTTGTATTTTATTGTTTTGGTAATGATTTTAATTTTTGCTAGCCATTTTTTAATTATTTTTGGTACAAATGGGTTAAGTATTGCTGAAAGGGTTGTGGACTTAATTTATATACATTTTCTATTGATATGGTTTTATGCTCTAACCGTATATTGTAATTATCCAAGTTATGGTTTTTTTAATTTTAAAAACAACCAAATTACCAATAGTTTTAAAACTATATTTTTTATATATTACTTTTTGATATTGTTTAGTTCTGGTATCTCAATAAATAGGGAAAACAAATCTTTCAATAATTTTTTTTCATTAATTGATGTTAATTCAAATATCGGAGAAGCATGGTTATTGATATTAAATGGGTCAGCATTTCAATATGATAATTCAATGTATTTACAATATGAAAAACTGAGAAAATGTGACTCAGATACTTGTTATTTAACAAAACCAGTTATGTCTCCAAAGTTTTTATATTTTAATTTATCAGACAGAAGGAATACAAATTCTGGAGATCCATTTATTGGTTATTATTTTAATCCTAATATTAGAGTGGTTAAATATTCAGATAACCAAAATTAGTTGAAATGATTTTTTTGTTTAAAATTTTAAGGTAATAAATTGGTTCATAAGAGTTATGTACTATCATAAAGCAAATAGACTATTTGTAGAATTAGACATAAGGCAAGAATCCCCAAAGTCCAAATCTATGAACAACAATATTTATTTTTGAAACATTCACTATTATATATCTCTTACTATTTCCCTCCTATAAAATCTATAGCTGTAAAACGCAACTATTTTTTTGCAATGGGTTTACGTCATTATTTTGGAGGAGTCCGAATATTGACTACATCCAATCTTGAAGTGTTGGAACAGGAAGGATGCAATTGGATGGTTCAACTGTAAGACCGTTAACTACCTTTGATTATAGATCCTTTTTAGCCAAGTTTAGAAAAAGAAGAATTGGCTTGTTTCTAAATTATTAAATTGAATGAGACCTTTCCTTTTAATCTTTTTTGTGAGCGAAGTCGTTTTATTTATGTTTGAGAATCCTATAATTTCAGGGATGATCATTAAAATTTGAATTCTATATGTGTAATTATTAAAAATTTGAATTCCATTGCTTAATAAAAGAAAAATATTGGTGCTTGCCCCACATACAGATGACGGTGAATTGGGTTGTGGTGGAACAATTTCTTATCTAGTTGGATCTGGAATAGAAGTACATTATGCTGCTTTCTCTGCATGCGAACAAAGCGTTTTGAAGGAATTCCCTAAAGATATTTTAATAACTGAAGTAAAAGAAGCTACCAAAACCCTTGGTTTACTAGATATTAATGTTCATCTATATAAATATAATGTGCGCACATTTAATTATTACAGACAAGATATTTTAGAAGATTTAATATCGCTTAGGGAAAAAATAAAACCTGAGTTGGTGTTTATGCCTTCGTTGAATGACATTCATCAAGATCATGCCACAATCAGCAATGAAGCAGTGAGAGCATTTAAATTCTCAAGTATATTATGTTATGAATTACCTTGGAATAATTTTAACTTTCAAACATCTTGTTTTGTAAAACTTACTAATACCCATATTGATACAAAAATTGCAGCACTCTCAAAATATCAATCCCAAAAACATAAGTCGTATGCCAATGCTGAATTTATAAAAAGTTTAGCAAGAATAAGAGGAGTCCAAATAAATAGTCACTTTGCAGAAGCTTTTGAAGTTATAAGATGGATTATTTGATAGATTTTGTGGATGTTCTTACATTGATTTCTCCTGAAAAAATATTGGGAAGTCAAAACTTTTCAAAATTAAAGCTTGTCAATCTTAATTTAAATAATGATGACCCAAATTGTATAATGTGGTGCTCAGACAAGAACATACCCTTACTAAGTTCCTTAAATTGTGGGGTAGTTATTTGTTCTAAAAAAATTTTAACTAACCAATTGAATCATAGCTGCACATTTTTAATAGTGAATAGTCCGAGGTTGGCATTCGTTAAATTGTTGGATTTCTTTCAAAAAGAAACAATTTCTGGAATAAGCCATACTGCTAAAATTCACAAAACTGTCAATGTAGGACGAAACGTTTATATAGGTGAAAATGTAGTAATTGAAGCCTTTTGCACGATTGGCAATAACACGAGAATTGACCATAATACAATAATTAAATCCTATACTAAAATTGAAGACAATGTCATAATTGGGTCAAACAATTCAATTGGTTCAGATGGTTTTGGATACGTCGAAAATGAAAGTAAAAATTACAAGCTAATGCCGCATTTAGGAAATGTTGTAATCGAAAAAAATGTTGAAATTGGAAATAATAATTGTATAGATAAGGCAGTGCTAGGTAGTACTATTATTGGAGAAAACACAAAAATAGATAACCTAGTACATATTGCACACGGCGTAGTCATTGGAAAGAATTGTTTGATTATCGCAAATTCAGAAATTTCAGGAAGTGTCGTCATAAAGAATAACTGTTGGATTGCACCTTCTTCATCAATATTAAATGGAATTACAATCGAAGAAAATGTTGTTATAGGTCTAGGAGCTGTTGTCATAAGAGATGTTGAAGGCAATTCCACAGTCGTAGGTAATCCTGCAAAAAAAATTTGAAATATAATGCAAAAGTCAAATTTGCATTATATTTCATACTACTTTCCACCTATTGAATCCATTGCTTCTGTAAGAAATTATTACATCTTCCAATCACTTGTAAGTTACTTTGAAGATTCAAAAATTTATGTTTCTTCAAATAAGAGATTTTTTGAAAAGAATGAAATTAATCCTGATCAAAATGAAATTATAACTTTTACATTTGACTATAGAACAATATTACAAAATTTTAATTCATCAAAAAATAAGCAATTTCATTTAGAAGAAGAAAAAAAGCAATCTAAGTTAGCAAAAATTATTATTAAATTAAATGAAACCATACCTATCAATTTATTAGTTGGAGAGGGTGGTTTTTTTTTTATATTTGGAACTATATATAAAATTTTGAACAATATCGATAATAATGTCCAGAATGTTATTTTCACTCCTTATCGTCCTACAGCAAATATAGTTATAGGTTTTATCTCGAAAGTTTTTAACCCCAAATTGTATTGGATTATCAGTATGCATGATATCCCATATGTAGATAAGAGACCAAATACTTACTTTAAGAATCTCCAAATAAAATTTTGGAAAGCATTCTTTAAAAAGGCGGATTGCGTTATTTCAGTCTCAAAAGGTGTAAGCAATGCCCTAACTGAATTTGGAGTAGATGCATTGACTATCATAAATGGCGTAGAAATTAGAAATCCTAATTCGGCTAACAATAAAAAATTTTCTATAACATTTACAGGTTCAATTCACGAAGGATTAATTGATCCAAATTATTTTTTTATTTGCTTAGAAAAAATGCTTTCAAAGGATCTAATTGATGCTGAAAAATTTGAAATTATCTACGCAGGAAAAGATGCTAAATTTTGGAGCAATAATATTAATAAGTACAATAAACTTTCAAAGGTTAGCAATATTACAGGTCTTGTGGATAGAAGAGATGCCTTGTTAATTCAGCAAAATTCTAATATTAACTTTCTAATGTCTTGGAATGATGTTAATTTTTCGGGAAACTTGACAGGAAAGTTATTTGAGTATATTGGTGCGAGAAATCCGATTCTAACACTTATACAGGGAAAATATGATGAAGAGTTTGAAACTTTGTTTGAAACATTAAAATGTGGAAAAATATTTTATACTTCAGATAGTTTACATGAAGAAAAAATAATCACGTACATTCTAAATATGTACTCTTCTTGGATCAATGGAGACTTTCAATCAAATTATAATGATGTAAAAAGTCTTGATACAATTTCATGGGAGCATCAAGTAAAATTGCTCATCGATAGTTTGCCAAACTAGGATTTATTTTGAAAAAAAATGGCAATACCACTTTTTGACTTTATCGTTTTGCCAAAGTATAGGATCGAAGGAAGTGTTGTGGAAATTGAAAGTGATGTAAGTATTATATCTATTGTTTTCAATAAACTTTGTCAACTCGTAAATGAATAAATCTTGATTCCATTGAACTTTTTTTATTAAAGCCATATCCATAACAATTAAAGGAAGCTCCATTAAATTATAAGATTTTTCGTCTTTAAAATTAAATAATTTATAAGGAAAACCTGTGCCGCACCTAAACCCAATTGCATCTCTAAAACCTAAGGAAGAGTCCATTCTTATTCCTAAATCTTCCAAAATCTCGGATGTTTTTTGAATTTTATATCTTAAAAAATGTTGTCTAGAATATTCGATATTCTGACCTGAAACATCTTTCAACAAATTAATTTGATCACTCATAAGTTGTTTATTATCAGACGACATATAACTGGGATGAATTCCTATTTTATATCCTAGTCGTTTGGTCGCTTCGATAATTGATAAAGCAAATGTATCAGAAATATCGAAATAGCCTTCAAATTTTGTTTTTCCTCCTACTAGAAAAAAGATATATCTTTCATCAATAAATTTTGAAGATTTCACCAGTAACCAGTTGAAAGTATCATAGGGGTCAGGTTTTTTTTTGAATTTTATATCTAAGTAGTCTTTCGTCAATCTTCTTATTTTTTCAAGTTTATTTTTGTGAAAAAGGAAAATGTGACCATATGCTTTTACAAATTTTAATACGCTTGGAAATCGACAGATTGCATCAATGTCATGAGAAATAGCATATTTTGTTGGAGTATCTTTGATATGCATCCCTAGTTTTTCAAAAAAATATAGTATCAAAATATCGACTATCGGAAAATGATGCAATTGGTTTTTGACTAAATATTGTTCTTTTGATTCCATAGTCTCATGCAAATCTATTTGCACGTCGTCATTCCATTCTTCCCATCGGCTAATATGAAAAAAAATCGTTTGGAAAATATCCACTTGAAATTGGAATTCAGATATATTTTTTTCTGATGTAAATCCTAAAATTTTAAAATTTCTATATGCAAACAAATTTGCTTTTGGCAATTTCTTGCTAGTAGGCTTTTCAAAAAAAAAGATCTCAGTCATTGGCATATTGAAACCATAATATGAGATATCCCCATAATGTATTATAATATCAATTGGTTCTTGGTTGATTTTGAAAATCATACCCATTGGACATAATGGATGATTTTGGATAAATTCTAAGACATATTCAAGTCTTTTTAGGAAAATACTATTTTGTTGACTTGTCTTAACGGTTATTGTTGTCATACAATGTTTTTAAATTGTATATTATCTCCCAGAATCCATTTTTTGTCTTATAAATACTCAAGTATGGTGTTAATTTACCCCCAAAACCTGAAAATAAATCAAACAGAGATTCTAACATGCTTCCTTCAAAATCAAACTTATTGACATATTTTGATGCTTCTAAAATAGAATGATATATTACAAATGGAATAGCACCACTTTTTCTAAGATTTTTATCTGACCCTAATATGAGCATATACGCCGTACCATTATCGATCACAATATATGAGGAAGCATGAATTTGATTTGTATTATCTTTTGCGGCAATGATAAGTCTTTTATTTCTCAGACTTAGTTCTTGGTCAAGGGATAAAAACAATTCTTTTGGCCACACAATATCTATATTTTTCTCTTTCATAATTGACTTTGTCTGTTGATATACAATTTCAGGAAGACAATTTAACTCAATCTGAAGGGATTTTTGTGCTTTATTTATTTTGTTTCTAACATTTGTTGCAACATCATGAATTGACCAAGTACTTAAATTTTCAATCGTAAGTGTATAACGAGTTGTTTGATTAAATCTAGCCCAGTGGAATGGCAACCAATTTTCAAATTCAGTTAGATAAGATTGCCGATATAGGGTAACATCTTTGGGAATTTTGCTTATTAAATTTCTTATTATGTTTGTTTCTTTTCTTAATTTGTAAGTTGCTTTTTCATTTCTTAAGGATGGAATCCAAATCCCTAAATAAGGAATGAGTGGGGGCATAATTATTACTTTTTGAAATTTTTTTGAAGTTAAATAATAAACTAAAACTCCTTCAATTTTATTTTCACCATCTAATGATAGAATTACATGCCATTCACCATGAGTACATACCTTATCTAAATACCACGGGCGGAAAAAGATGGGCAATTTAGCTTCATTATTTGCCCATTCTGTATATATTAATTTTTCTTGAATATCCATAAATAGACACAAAGTAACACAATTTAACAATAAAGTGCGTTTAAAAAAAATCAAGATTTTATATTGCTTCGCAGGCAAAAGTATATTTGGATATCGTGACATTGAGATGCTTTCTCAAAAGTACAGTGTCTTAACTTGCCACTATGATATAAAAAGAAATACTTTAAGTAAATTGATTGCTTACATTAAGTATAATTGGTGCGTATTTTATAATATTCGGAAAACTGAAACAGTCATAATTAATTTTGGCGCATGGCATACCATTTTCCCAGTTTTTTTGGCCAAAATCCTAAAAAGGAAATCAATTATATTGCTAGGGGGATTTGATGTAGCTAATGTGCCTTCTCTCAATTATGGCCTTTTCCATAAACCTACTTTATTGCAATTTTTTCTGAAATTGACATACAAAAATTCAGATTTCCTTTGTCCAGTGAGTGAAGCTTTGGTTTCATCCACTAATAAATATGCTGATCCAAGTGGTATGGGATATAAGAATGGTTTATTGAACTTTTTACCTGAAGTGAAAGATAAGATTAAAGTAATTTCGACTGATTACGATGCCGATTTTTGGAATTATAATAATAGTGGTTCTAGAGAAGGCGTTTTGGCACTTGCATATATTTATCAACCACAAACATATATATTGAAAGGATTTGATATTTTGATAAAATGTGCAAGAGCAATGCCAGATACTACTTTTACTTTTGCAGGTTTTTCACCAGAAATGATAAATAAATATGAGCATGAAATGCCATCCAATGTAAAACTATTATCTTTTCAGAATAAGGAAGAATCAAGGGCACTTTATCGTAAACATAAGGTATTTGCTATTCCTTCAATGACTGAAGGTTTACCCAATACGCTATGTGAAGCTATGCTTTGTGGTTGTATTCCTGTTGGGTCTAATATTGAAGTAATATCTCACATAATTAATGATACAGGATTAACCCTTAATTCAAAAGATGAAGTCTTGCTAAAAGGGCTAATTGACATTGCAATAAAAGATGAAAATTTATCACCAGAGAAATCAAGAAAAAGAATAATGGATCTATATCCAAAAGGCAATAGAATTGTAGAATTTCGAGATTTAGTTGATTTATAATAGATGTCTTTCTTTTCCATCATCATTCCTACTTTTAATCGTGCCCATATAATTCACAGGCCTATAGATAGTATAATTGCGCAGACATTTACCGACTGGGAATTGATCATAGTAGATGATGGTAGTACTGATAATACAAAGGATATTGTTGATTCTTACAATGATGAAAGGATTAGATATATTTGGCAAGAAAATCAAGAAAGGAGTGCTGCAAGGAATCATGGGATAAAATTGGCTCAAGGTGAGTGGATCTGTTTTCAGGATAGTGATGATGAGTACTTGCCAGATCATCTTCAGGTTTTATTTGATGGGATCAAAGCAAATCCTGAGTATAAGATTTTGCGCACTGGATTATTGATTTATGAAAATGGAAAGTTTATCGGAAAATCGGCAACCTCACCAATGAATAAATATGATCAGTTTCCATATGAGTGCTTTACTGTAGGAGCTTATCATATTGAAGTCATTAAACAAAATAGATTTTTAGAAAACTTGATAAGCATGGAAGATCTCTACTTTTTACTTAACATATCTCAAGGTTTGGGCATTTTAGTCTTACCCTTTTGGACTGGTAAGTACTATTATGATGCACGATCTAGTGGCGGACTTGGACCAAATTATAATAAAAATTTGTTAAGTAGGATTTTTGCGCTAGATACTATTTTAAATTGGCGTACTGTTCCTGTAAAACAATATATTATAAGGCAAAGATGCCTATGTGAAGTCTTATTATTTATTGGTCATTTAAAACACAATCAATCCATGGTTTGTATTTCTATTTTTAGAAATTTGCGCTGTATTATGAAGTTTCCATATGAATATTTGAAGCTTTGTATAAGGATGATTTACGTCAAGATAGGTGAATGGTCAGGGCTATATCGGACGGAGTATAGGTTTTAAATAATAGGATAAACGTGACTAATGAAGCCTAGGCTAATAATAGTTGGGAATGCATTATTAAAAAAGGATTTATCAAAATTTATTGATAGTTCAGATTTTGTAATAAGGTGCAATGACTGTATATCATTTGGAGGAAATACTGGTACAAAAACAGATGTTTTGTGTATTAGAAACAATGGTGCGCCAGCTTTAAAGTTTATAAAAAATAAATCTGTCAATAAGCTTCCAAGATTTCCTAACTTATCAGAAGTATGGTTTCCAAGATTTGTTTTACCAGAATTTGACTATAAAGATCAAATAATATCATCAAATGGTCTTCATGGGTTGAGATATAGATCTTTTTCAAAAGAATTAAATGAAAAGGTTTGTGAGAATATCAGAATTGAATCTAAAAGAGAAATTGTAGTGCCAAGTACAGGGTTTTTATTGATAAATTATATTTTGGAAGAGCCTGAATTTAATTGTTATGACAAATTCATAGCAGGATTTTCATTTGAAATGTCATTTGAACATTCATCAAATATTGAAAAGAATATTGTAATTAGATTATGTAACGATAGATCAGATTTGCATTTTGTTCCAGTGTCACGATTTTGGAAAGTTGAAAGAATTTTCAAGAAATTTAGAGTAATTAAAAATTACCTAATACGGCTCTTTAAGAAAAAATTATCTATTTTTTACAAATAAGATAACTATCGTGAGAATAATAATCATCGATCTAAATAACTTGATCAATGTGACGTCGATTAAAGCTTTGTATAAGGATGATTTATGTCAAAAGTGAATTTCCCTGTCTTTATAATACACAGGGTCGGTTTTAGAAAAAATTCTGAGTACAAAAAAGGGTAATAGTATTAACTTTTTATATTTTTTGAATGGATGATTTCTTTTAAAATACCACAGATAATCATATTCCATAAAATCTTTAAAAAATTTCCAGACAAGCCAGATTTTTAATCTGTTTTTTATAGCTAAATGAAAATGAATTTTTGCAGCTTTTCGACGGTAGTAGGTTGCTTCTCCTATATTTGAAATTGTATTACTCCGATGAATGTTGTAAACTGCTTTTACTTTTTGAACATCTGTTGACATTGCTTGACCTGATAGTAAAAGACGAAAGATAAAATCAGTATCTTGAGCTTGCTTAAGGCCTTCATCAAATTTAATTTTATTAATAATTAAATTCTTTTTAAACGTTAAACCATTTAGATGCAGCGCAGACCCAAGATAAAAGTCATAAATGGTGACTTTTGTATATGAATTTTTAAATCCTATGGTAGTATGATTTTCAAATATTGAATTTAATCCATTGATGGATTCATTTGTATTCAATAGAATCTCAACTGTATTTGCTGACGCTACAATATTTGAATTTTGTGCAAATATATTACAATCATCCTCAAATCTTCCATTTAAAAAATAATCATCAGCATCCAAGAAAGCAATAATTTCATAAGATGCGTTTCTTAGACCAATATTCCTCGCATCTCCTGCACCTTTGATACCTTCATTTTTAAAAATTCTTACCCTAGCATCTTTTTTCATCCACATTTCGCATATTTCCCAGCTTCCATCAGTCGATCTATCGTCAATGAGTAAAACTTCCCCTGTCTGTGGCTGATTTAAAGCAGATTGAATGCTCTTGTCCAAAAACTTTTCGGCATTATATACTGGTATGATGACCGAGACTTTCATATTCAAATGAGCTTATGCAGAATTAATGTATATCCTGTTTTGATGTATTTTTTTAATCTAAGAAAATAAAGAACATTATTAATAAAATTAAGAACTAAATCTAGCTCGCCAGAAATTAATTTTAGACCTTTATACCTATATTGAAGTTTTGATATTTTGTATGAGTCAGATATTTTTGGCCTAGAAAAGTTCATTTCATTACATTCAGTTAAATATTTAATAAAAATTGCAGGGTTATATGGTTTTACATGTGATAAATCATCATAAAAGAAATCACTTAATAGAGGAAGAGAAACAACTAAATATCCATTTGATTTCAAACATCTATCAATTTCTATCAGAGTTTGATATAAGTCTTCTGGTTCAAGGTGTTCTAATACGTGACTACAATGAATAAGATCAAATGAATTGCTTTCAAAAGGGATATTAGGTAATTTTGAAAGATAATAATTTGGGTAAATACCTTTTAACTTCTCGACTGTTCTTGGATTGTTATCTAGTTGATAGAAATCCGTCCTTTTAAAATACTCAGAAAAACTACATGATCCTGCACCAATGTCTAAAACTTTTGAATTGGGTGCTATATAACTTTCAACAATTTTGTAAAATGGTATCCTACTTTGAGTGACAAACTCCTTTATTATCATACTTTATTTTTTAAAATTTTCGCGGAATTATAATTATAATATCCTCTAAAATTTATAAACGGTTTATTTTTTTCGTTCTTGTCAATTTGGTTAATGATTAATTGAATACAGTTTTGATTAAAATCTAAATCAACTAATCCATTTCCAAGCCATAAATTAATAGAGTAAGTGCCAGGTGTTAAATTTAAATTTTCAATAATTATTGAAAATTTATTTAATCCTATATTTATCCATAAAGCAGAATTAAAATGTTCGGTAAAAATTTGCAATATTGGTTGGTTTTCTAAATTTCTAATACCTATGGCAAAGTCTGACTTTATGTTGATTTTACTTTCTATATGTAATTCAAACTCACAAAATGAACCTGTTATTACATCGTTCTTCAGACTGAAATAATTAATATAAACTGATTTGTTATCCTTTTTATTGAATTTTATTGGTCCAGTTTTTTCTAAAGTATTGACATACTTATCTATAACTTTATCAATTAAATCTCTTTGAAATAAAGTTCCATTTTGTATTAGTAACCCATATTGGCACAAGTTCTTTATTTGGTTCAAATCATGACTCACAAACAAAATTGTCTTTCCTTCACCTTTACTCACCTCATCCATTTTCCCAATGCATTTCTTTTGAAATTCTGCATCCCCAACGGCCAATACTTCGTCTATCAATAGGATTTCACTATCGAGATGTGCTGCCACAGAAAAGGCTAAGCGCATCTGCATACCACTAGAGTAATGTTTGAGTGGTGTATCTATGAAGCTTTCTACACCTGAAAAATCCACAATCTCGTCAAACTTTTGCTTTATCTCGTGATGCCTCATTCCTAGGATAGAACCGTTGAAGAAGATGTTCTCTCTACCTGTCAACTCAGGGTGAAATCCTGTTCCAACTTCCAATAAACTTGCTACTCTTCCTCTTAGCGTAATACTGCCTTTTGTTGGAGGAGTTATGCGAGAAAGTATCTTTAATAGTGTCGATTTTCCTGCACCATTACGGCCTATGATACCAATAGATTCCCCTTGATTTACAGTAAAATTTATATCTTTCAAAGCCCAAAAAGTCTCTTTTTCTCCGCCAAATATTTCTCTTGGAAGATTTGTAACGGTTTCTCGTAAACTTTTGTATTTGCGATCAATACCTTTACGATATTCTTTCCAAATATTATCGACCTCTATGACGGGTTTCATTTATCAGTAACGACTTTTGATAATAATGTGATGAAATACAAGAATAAATTGACCAATAATTATATTATATCTGCAAAATAGGCTTCAGTTTTTCTGAAAGTATATATTGCCATAAAATAAAGCACAATGATAATAACTACAACAAATATAGACAATTCTGGAAATTTTAATGCATTTGAATCAAAACTATACCTGATACTTTCAATAGCAAAACAAAGGGGATTTAGTTCAATAATCTTTCTTATAAATGTCGATTGAATTTTTGTTGCATCATACATGACAGGAGTTAGGAAAAATAATGTTTGTACCAGAAAGGGTAAAACGTATCTGACATCTCTGTATTTGACATTAAAAGAAGACAAGAAAGTGCCAAGACTGAATGATGTAAAAATTGTAATGATGAAAGCAAGCAATATGTGTAGCAATAGCCACATCCAGTCAACATCCACAGTACCTAAAAAGTCATAATAGGATACAATGCCTAAAAAAATGATAATGCTTATTAAGAAATCAAAGGATGCCGTCAGTACGGCAGAAATAGGAATGACCAGTCTTGGAAAATAAATTTTCCTGATTATATTAGCGTTTGATACCATAGATTGTGCAGAATAGGTTACCGCCTGATTAAATAAATTCCATATTAAAATACCACTGAAATAATAAAGTGTAGCTGGCATATTACCTGTACTCAAACCAAGTCCATTTGATAGCAAAACTGTAAAAATTGCCATCATAGTCAATGGTTGAAGTATAGTCCATAAGACTCCTAACAAAGCTTGTTTGTACCTTATTTTAATTTCCTTCCAAGTGAAAAAGTACAATAATTCTCTATACTGGAATAATTCATCGAATCCAAATGAAAATTTGGATTTTGGTTTAATCACTATTTCATCTATCAAAATGAGTTGATTTTGTGATAGGCAAAGTTACTCTTTATTTGAATTTTACCTATGATATTTCGAACCAAAATTATTGAATAAAGTCCCGAAGTGGAGTTTACAACTTATTAACTCTATGTTTATTGGTTTACACATTCTGTACACGTAGGTCATAGACCGTGGCATATAGCCCTAAAGTCTAAGATTTGGGGCAACATTTTTTATGCTTGTTTGTCAAAGTTTGACTGACTTTGACGGAATCTATCATGCGGTCTGTGACCGTTTTTTTGTATTGATCGGTCATAGACCTTGGGATATTAGCCCTAAAGTCCAAGACTTTGGGCAACATTTTTTATGCTTGTTTGTCAAAGTTTGACTGACTTTGACGGAATCTATCATGCGGTCTGTGACCGGTTTTTTTTGTATTGATCGGTCATAGACCGTGGGATATTAGCCCAAAAGTCCAAGACTTTGGGCAACATTTTTTATGCTTGTTTGTCAAAGTTTAACTGACTTTGACGGAATCTATTATGCGGTCTGTGACCGTTTTTTTTGTAGTGATCGGTCATAGACCTTGGGATATTAGCCCTAAAGTCCAAGACTTTGGGCAACATTTTTTTATGCTTGTTTGTCAAAGTCTGACTGACTTTGACGGAATCTATCATGCGGTCTGTGACCGTTTTTTTTTGTATTGATCGGTCATAGACTGTGGGATATTAGTCCAAAAGTCCAAGACTTTGGGCAACATTTTTTAAGCTTGTTTGGGCAACATTTTTTTTAATAACTGATATAACCAATATCTGATAAAGGAATATCCAATAAAGTAACATCCATGATTCCTTTTTGAGAACAATAGTTAGATGCGCTACTGTAAATGTAATCTTCTGGCTCTTTTACCCATCCAGCCCTAACAGGATTCAAATGAATGTAATCCAATTTTTGCTTAACAAATTTAGGAGATTGCAACTCTATTGGATGATTACCGTTTTGCCATACTTGATGAACACTATTATTGTTGTTATATTTGGCATGATATTCAAATACCAATTTCAGCCAATCCTTTCTACTTTCCTGAACAGTATTTATTGATTTTATAATTTCATTTGATGTATGTTTTTTAAAGTCTCTAATTACATCAGAAAGGTTTGCGTTTTTTGCTTGCCAAATACAATGAAAATGATTTGTCATAATGACATAGCTGTAGACAATAAGTCCTTTATTTGCTACACAATATTCCATACTATCTATTAATAAATCCCTATATATTTGACGTGAAAAAATGTCAGCCCAGCCGACTACTGTCATTGTTAGGAAATGAATTTCTGATTGATTTTCTATTTTATAGCCCATAAGTCGTTATTTTGTTTTGCTATACACTTGCATTGGTCAAAGTCTATTTGATTTTAACACAAAACTAAACATTCTGTACACGTAGGTCATAGACCGTGGCATATGTGTGTATAACAAATTGCACTAAGCAGCGGCATTAACAAATTTTTCTAGAATGCCCCACGCATTGCTCTTGTATAAGCACCTCAGGTTGGCTATAGCGTTAGCACCTTTTATACTCCATTTTTGACCAGAGAGTTTCATTCGTGTTTGTAATACACTCCTATGTGCTGCTTCTATTGGGCCTGATCCTATTAATAATCCCCTCTGTCCCTGTACGTTTTATAGAACATCCTTTCTTCATGTTCCTTCATAATAATGAAGGGTTTTTCTTTTATTTCTCTTGCATCTTCGCTTTTACACCTGAGCCTTTTTATATTTTCTATCACCTGATGTACCTTATCTTCCATCAAAAGTTTACATTGTATGTCAATCCAATTTGCCTCTCTTGTTCTTTTAAAAACAACTTTATTAAGATTACTAATTTCTCTTTAGCATGAAAAAAGTCAAGAATTTGCGTCGCCCCTGGATAATTATCTTCAGCCCACTTCCATATCCATTTCGCCCCGTCTCCTATTATTACCTTTTTCTTATAATCGCATAAATGCCTTTCTAATTTTGGTAAAAACACTTCTACTCCGCCCATGTGACTTACATACACCGAATTTTTAATTTCTGACCTTGTATTACTTACTTCCAATATGTTATTGTCTGTAAATATCCTAGCAAGTTTTGTCTCTTTCCATTTTTCGTCTCGCGTCAGAAGCATACTCCCATCGGTCATCACATACACTGCTTCATCTTTTTTTACACCGTCAAGCTTCGGTATACAACGCTCTATATTTCGCTCTATGGCAGGGTCGAGTTGTGATCCGTAATACTCACTTACTCTTTGTATCTGCATACCACTAATGTTAAGCCCTACAAGCTTTTCAAGCAATTCACTCATATCGTCAAAAACTTTACTTTGTCCCAATAAACAAAGTAAGACTTGTAAATCATCGCGTTATGGCAAACTTCTTAGTACCAAAGCACAAAACGTGATCCTTCCTAATCTCCAATTTCCCAAAATACGTGTTTACTTTTTTTGAGTTCCGACTCTTTGGTATTTTACCCTGTGATTGTACAAGCAACGTTCTAGCGAAACTCCTACTCATTTCTATGAGCCTTAACTCATACTCAATGGGGCATTTAATTCCAGATTCTTGATCTAAAAATGTACTAACCTCGGTTCTAACATTTCTCAGGATGGATTCTAAAATTTGATCTTTAGTGTCCACCTTTTCGTTTTTTAATGATTAATAATACTCAGGTGACGCAAATTTAATGCTCTTTTTGTTTTTGTGCAATTTGTTATACACACGTGGCATATAGCCCTAAAGACTAAGATTTGGGGCAACGATACATAGTCTTGGAGAACGAAACATTAACAGATTTATTGAAATAAACTTTGGATTACCTCAAAATCACTAATTTCCCAAATCCATCTTTAAACAAATTATCAATATTTTTATTTCCAAAGCTATCATAAGTTTCATTATTGTTTTTTCTTACATTGACTTTGTAAAGATATACACCATTGGCCAATTTACTTCCAAATTGGTCCGTACCATCCCACTTGAATTCAGTCCTATTTTGTCCAATTTTTAAGGGACCCAACTCTTCTTTTGTGATTTCTCTCACTACTTTACCCGAAAGTGTCATAATTGTGATAGTCATACTCTCAGGCATTTGTTCTCCAGTCAAAGTGAAAATAAATTGTGTTGAAGTACTGAAAGGGTTCGGATAGTTTAATACATTTGAAATGGATTGCTTTTCAATTACGCGGAAGTTGATAGATTTTGGATTCACCCCTGATGCATTGCCCGTCGCATCTTTTGCTTGAACAAGAAGGGTGTACTCACCTTCTTTCAGTGATGGACTATACGTCAATTCTGCCTTTCCATCCAATGCCGTTGCAGGTTTGAAACTCACTAAATTACTTGGTATCGGAATGGTTAGAAACTGATTTCTTCCCGTATCCAATTTAAGCTCAAATAGTTTCGGATCCGTCACCGGAAGAAATGTATTTTCGTCTTGTAAAGTGATGAGTATTTTCGGTTTTGGGGACACGATGTCGCCATCCATAATCCTGACACCATCAAAATACACATCCAAAAGTGGATTTGTATCGTCTTTGGCCACATTGAGTTGAAGTGACAAAAAGTTATTGAAAGCGTACAGTTCTGGTTGGTCAGAATTAGGATTTATTTCCACTTCCACTCGTATTCCTGTAGTAGAACTCACACCAATGATAAATGAAATTTTATCTTGAATTTTTTCACCGGGTGACAGATTTTTCAATCTTTTGTAATTTACCTTAGGTTGATTATCATTTCCAAAATAGGTGTATTTTACCAAAATACTATCCATTGCGGTAAAATTCGTATTGGTCACTTCATAATTCAGAGTGAATGTCTCACCTTGTTGGATATTGGATTGGGTAAACGAGGGTTGACTGCTTACATATGAAATGGCTGCATCAGGGAGATGTATATGAGATATCCTCCAATATTGTAGTTGTGCCATAGATCTAGTCAATGAATCAATAGCAAAATTTTCAAGTTGTATTTTATCAATTCCATTTTGGTTTAAGTAGAGAAGACTTTTATTGGATATTATATTTGAATCTATCTTAGTAGAATTATTTTGATCCATAAAATGATAAATATTAGCAATGGAAACTTCATTGGGATCATCAATTTCATTAATTTTAAATTTAAGGTCATTCCACTTTTCTACAGGACCTATGATGGGGCTGTTTATTGAACCATTTGTTAAACTTATTGCATTTACACCGTGACTGACTTCAATAATATCATCAATGGTATATGCTATTTCTTCTGCAATATTATTGTATTTACCTAAAATATCCCTTTCAATAGTACAAAAATATGGCATCGAACCAACTGTTTTAAACAATTCAAATTTATTGGCTCCTATTTCACTAAACTTTTCAAATAATGTAGTACCATACAGGTTTTTATCATTTTCCCAATCAGCTATTTTTAAATCTGTATCTCGTTTGCCAATGACTGACATCACCGTAACAACTCTATTCTCTTGAAATATTGAGTCAAGAAAATCAATTATTTTTTTTCTATCTACTGAAGTTTTTGTACTGAATGCAAACCCCGCTGATCCATCACTTCCAGGTGGTGGAATACTTCCATATTTGCCTCCAACCGGATTTCTGAATTCACCTATTTTTTTGTCTAGAACCGCAAAAACTAATCCACCATCAAAATATTCCCACACTTTACGAAAAGACCCAATTGTTACATTATTTCTTACATATAAAGGAAAGTCATTTACATCATACAATTTATTTCTAACTTTCAATAAATATTTGTCATAATCAAAATAAAATTTTCGATATGTTAATGAATCATCATATAAAACATTTTGAAATTTATTCTGAGCAAACTGAAAATAATGACTTTGGTTCCAACCCTCTGCTTCTTGAGGCAGATATGCAAACGAGGCTTCACTCCATTTGTATTCCGTTCCTGATTCAACTTCTGGGCTTACTCGCCAATAAAACACTCTTCCATCTACTAAATTTAGGTTGGGTTTGTAGGTAATAACACCACCTTGTGACTCTACCGTACCACGCTCTTTTATTGGGCTATTAAAATATCTTGTTGTATCTATTTCAAACACATACTTGCTATTCAACAATGGCACAGTTATAGTAGATGCTTTCAAGATAAAATGTTCAGACGTATTGATCATCGCAAAATCTGGTGGATACACAATTTGTGCAAAATTGTCCCTTACGAAAAAGTCATATCCATCTTGAGCATTGACTATTAGTGTATTATTTTGTTCTGCCTCAGGTGAAGGTATCTCAGTCAATTTACCGTTGTAGTCGATATATCCTTTGATTGTGTTTTTTCCTAAAGAAGCTTGCCCTAAAGTTGTAATTGGAACCTTGAGCGCCTGCCTGTTTGCTACAGGAGGTATTCTTAATGAGATAGTATCAGCAGGTAATCCGTTTGGAAGAAAATGATAAAAAATGAGATCTAAACTATCAGTGGTGTGGCTTCCTAAATTGACAATGTCCACATTCAAGGTTACATCGTTATCATTGATACCAATGGATACAGGTTCAGTTTTTACTGTAGACGCATCAAATGTATAATCTACGCCATAAGGTAAATATGGTTTTATTGCGGGATCACCATGATAAGTGAGTTGGGCGTACAGGTTTTTATCTGAATCACTTACGAATGTAGAATCTATCTGAAGTTGCTGAATGACTTCTCCAAATGAGTGATATCTCAACTTGCCATTAAGGTATGTATAAAAATTCTTTCCATATCTTGTCAAATCTCCGATAAAAGCTGTGCTGGTGGAAGCAAAAAATGCAATCGATCCTTTATCCTTTTCCAATACAAAGGCTTCGCTAATTCCCTTAGAAGACGAATGCAAATTTCCTGAATAGCATCCGAATGAATTTATAAATGGATATTTTCCATAATTGTCATAATCTCTTGGATTTTGTAATGAAAAATCCCAAGATGTGGTGGCCGAATGGCCGAAGAAGTTAATAATACTTACGCCACTTTCAAACAAATTTTTAATTTCTTCATTAACGGCGAAAGAAACTGCAGCATTGCTATTTTTATAATATGGGTTTACCTCCAAGCCCCAGATAGTATCCGATATTATTTTTCCCATTGTTTCTAGACCAGCTATTATTTGGAGTTGTTCGGAATCTGTTTTTCCACCACCTAAATGCAAAACTCTTTTTTGCCAAAATTTTTCATCCACAGTTTGTGGTAATTTAAAGGCAGCTTCATACTGTTTGACTTTATTCAAATAGATCTCTATATCTTCAGGATTTCTGGCAGCAAGTCTACCTAAAGCAAAATGTGAAATGATAGAATTTCTTGTGCTTGTAAGCATGACATCAGAACCTGCATATCCAAATGTTGGAATAAAAAATACCCTGTTTAAATTATTTATCACATCGGCTTCAGAACGCATGAATGGATATTCTACCCCTTTACCAATGATAAATAAAAATTTAGCTTTGTTCCAATGTTTGGAAAGGTACCCGGACATGTTTTTTACGGACACAAAATGTCTATCAATACCATAACCGAAATTATCATACACATCTTGAATATCTATGACACTCACTATGTGGTTTCCTCCATCGGCACTCCTCCTATAATCTGCAAACTGGTCCACATAATTTTCGCCACTTTCATATAATGCTGAATGTGTAAGTATAATATAATCTTGACCTACATCTTCAAATTTATTGGGTGTAAATAATGACAAATTTTCAACTTTTTTTATACCATCTACTTCAGATGCCAAGACATATTCCGTCTGTTCCAAGATTGGGTTGGTGATGATGGTCAAAATGCCGCCTGATGCACTCGTATTATATCTAATTTTATTCAGATGGTCATAGAGCACTACACCACTATTAGGATTTTTGATATTTATTATATTCGCTTTCCTCCTTTGGTCAGATTTTGGAAGAATAAATTTGGTAAAACTAGCATTATTGAAATCCCAATCTCTTGGGTAAAGTAAAGAGATGTAAGCGATTCTATGTTGATCATCGGTGCCATATACACTAGAAATCTCTAAAGTATTGGTTCCTTTTATTTCATTGAATGGAATATCAAAGCTGAATTGTGTGGTTGCATTTTGCTTTATAGTATCATATGCCAATTCCATCCCATTGAACTTTACTTCAGATGTTGTATATAAGTTATTTTGTCCTGTTCTGAAACTGAGCTTAGGTGTCGGTCCATTTGAGTATACCTTTGAAGTAGCAATGTTTTCACTTGACTTTTTACGTAAAATACTTCCAAAGCCTTCACTAGGCTCAAAAAAAGACTCGCGAATTTTACTAGATTCTAATTTTTTATAAAAAGAATTAGAAAAAATCTTTAGCTCATTATGTAAATAGTAAGGAATTGTGGTCACATTGGCATTAAAATCTGGATTCACCTGAGCATATCTCAGGTTGTTATTGTCCGAGTTAAGTGTCAAAAAATAGGCGTTTGTATCGGTTACTACGCTATAGTATGGATTGAATAAATCATCAACCCAATTGTCATACAATGTAGAATCAAGACCTATGGTATTTCTTTGTCCATAGAATTCTACATAATCACCTGATCCGAAATTATTGTCTGAGATAAAAATTGGTTGTTCATTTCCGTAATTGAATAATTGAAAGTCCTGACCTTTGGTATCTCCATTTATTAGACCTGATGCTACCAAGTTTTCAAAATACAATCTATAGATACCATCTTCCGCTACTTTTATCTTCACATATTGTTTTGAGGGATCTATCCATTCATTACCAAATTGATTTTGTGCATGGACATCATGTAATGTCAATATAACAAATAGGATAAGCAAGGCGCGCATCAATTTTATATTCATATTATGAAAAATTATAATTTGTTTTGTTTTCTAAAAGAAAACTTAACGACAAAATTAAGGTAATATTGTCAAATGTTAGATAAAGTTGTTGGATTGATTCGTAATTTTAACATTATTTACAAATTAAAATCATTTAATCAAGCAACATTACCAACTAACCAATATAATTACTCTATATTTGACTCCAAAAATTTTCCATGTCACATTATTTTTTACCCTTCAGTTTCAAAATTTCAAGCCCTATATTTTTTGGAATGGCTATTTTCATTGTGTCCACCATTATGTCTTGTCAGCCTAAGTCTTTACCTACTTTTTTGGAGACTGATCAGAACTTTGCCACGGTGAAAGTTTCACATGAAACCACCAAGACTGAGATGGAAACAATCAAGGATTCTTTAAGTAAGATAGGGATTGATTTTGATTATTCTGGCTCTACTTTTTTTGATGATTCCAGATTGCAAACACTCAATTTGGCCGTCACTCTCTCTAATGGGAAAATAGGTACATTGACAGCAGATGCAGTCAATTTACAATTCAAATATTTTGGTTTTATCTACAACTCTGAGAAATTTAAAATTGGCGAAATAATGGATTAACATGATACTGCGTTAAAAATGGGTTAAGACTGCATTCGTCTGTTCACTTACAGTTATTATTTTGCGTCTGGATTTTAATATATTTTTATTCACCATTAAAATCTAAAAAAATGAAAGCAAGATTTACCCTTTTCATCATGGTATCGATGCTCTTATCATGTACTTCATTGCAAAAAATGATGGATAATGGCGATTACGATAGAGCTTTTACTTACTCAGCATCAAAACTGAAAGGAAAAAAGTACAAACAAACAGAATATGTACGTGCATTTGAAAATGCATTTGAAAAACTACAAGGCACTAGCCTTCATAATATTGAGGTGTGGAATCGAAATATTACTATCCAAAATGCGAATAATATTTTGAGAGAATATCAGTTGATGCAAAAACGTCAAGATGTCGTCTTACCTCTCTTGCCACTGATAAGTAGGGAAGGTTATGAAGCACAATTTGCAATACATTCATACGATGGTGATATCATGAGTATGGAGAACCAATTATGTAAACTATACTATGATGAAGCAAATTATTTATGGACATCAGGCATAAAGGACAATGATAAAAGACTGATAAAAAATGCTTATTTTACTTTTGAAAAAATATCTGGCATCAACGCCAATTTTAAAGATGTAAGGCAGCTTATGAAGGAATGTAGAGAGCAAGCTGTTACCAATGTAGAAGTAGAAATCAAGAATAACTTGCCTTACAAATATGGTGATTGGATATCACAAGATATGAAGAACATATCACTCAGATCATTGAATAATTCTTGGTACCAATACCAAATAAAAGATAGTCATTCTCACTTGACATCAGCAGATTTTGTGATGGTTGTAGATATAAATAGTTTAGATTTCTCTCCAGAAAGAGAGTTTGTAAGAGAATTAGTCGAAACGAAGTCGATTCCTGAAAAGGAAAAAACACATTCAAAAAAGGAATCATCCAAAACTGATAAAGTGTTTTTTAATGAAGTGAAAGTAAAATTTATTGAAACAATCAGGGAGAAAAATGCGCATCTTTCTGGCACTTTGAGGGTGTATGACCCAAGAAAGCATGTTGTTTTGGAGACGTATCCTATTAATATAGAACATCATTTCAATGGGTATGCTAGTGCAATAAACGGAGATGAAAGGGCATTGAGTGATACAAATAGAAAAAAGTTAGATCATTTTTTAGAGCCGTTTCCTATGGAAAGTGAAATGGTATCCGCATTATCCAGAAATTTTGGAGATATCATCATAGGTAAAGTGAAGTCTGCCCAATTGTAACATAAAATACTCATTACAACCAATTTGTAACAGTGATTTAAAGGTGTCTATGATTAGGATAGACACCTTTTTTATTTGTGTTGCATTGATTTTGTCAATTAAATCCAATGGTAAAAATAGATTTCTGAAATACATTTTCTACTTTTGCCCAGATTTTTAACATTTATGAGCGGTTTTGTTGTTTCTGCAAGAAAATATAGACCTACCACTTTTGATGAAGTTGTAGGTCAAGATCATATTGCAAAAACATTAAAAAATGCTTTGCAAACAAATCACTTAGCCCATGCCTTTCTGTTTACAGGTCCACGTGGGGTAGGGAAGACGACTTGCGCTAGAATATTAGCAAAAGTGATAAACTGTGAAAACCCAATAGATAAGGTAGTGGCATGTAATACTTGTCATTCATGTAAAACTTTTAATGAAAATGCATCCTTCAATATTTTTGAATTGGACGCTGCATCCAATAATAGTGTCGAAAACATAAGATCTCTTATAGAACAAGTTAGGTTTCAACCTCAACACGGTACTTACAAGGTTTTTATCATCGATGAGGTTCATATGTTATCTACTGCAGCTTTCAATGCTTTTCTGAAGACATTGGAAGAACCACCATCTTATGCTATTTTCATACTTGCCACTACTGAGAGACATAAGATTTTGCCAACTATTCTGTCTAGATGTCAGGTTTTTGATTTCAAGAGAATCCAAACTTCTGACGCTGCCCATCAATTATTGCATATCTGTGAGAAGGAAGGTATAAAGGCTGATAAAGAAGCTATACATATGATAGCGCAAAAGGCCGATGGTGCTATGCGTGATGCATTGTCAATATTTGATAAAATTGCTGGAGCTACTAATGGCAATATTACCTATAAAGACGTAGTTGAGATATTGAATCTGTTGGATTCTGAATATTATTTTGGGATTACTGATGCCATGTTGAGAGAAGATATTTCACAAGTATTATTGACATTACACAAAATCTTAAGCTTAGGATTTGATATTGAACATTTTGTAACGGGTTTGTCAGAACATTTCCGAGATCTTATGATCTCTTCATTGCCGAATACATTGGAAATACTAGATATTAGTGACGACGTAAAAAAGAAATTTTCTACACAAGCAGAACTATCTACTTTATCTTTCTTGCTTTCCGGATTAAACATCTTAAATCAATGTGATATAGAATTATCTAGAGCAAAAAATAAGAGACTTTCTGTTGAATTAGCTTTGACAAAAATGACTTTCTTACAAAGAGTTTTGGATGTGGGAGAAGAAATTCATGTTGAAAAAAAAAACCTATAATCCAAAATGATGCTCCAATAATTTCACAAAATCAGGCGAATATATCTTATGAAAATATATTATCTGATCAAAAAGACAATATAGTAATAGCTCATGAGGAAATCAGTGAAGTAGCTAAGTTAGAGAAACCTGAAAGTCAAGTACAAGAATCAAGAGTAGATAATAAAAAAAGTGATGCCTTCTTTGATTTACAGCAGATAAAAGATAGTATACTAAAGGAAGAAGCAAGTAGGAAGGCCGTAAAAGGCACAATTTCAATCGATGTCATTCAGCAATTGTGGAACTCGTACACAGAAGAAGTAACTTTACGTGGTGTTCAGTCTGCTTTAAGAATGGCATTATTGAGTTCATCTTCTGATTCAACAGTAGAAATCACTGTTCCATCCTCATACATCAAGGATATGATTATGCAAGAGACTCCATTGTTGAATTTGATAAGGTCTGAATGCCATGATCCCGAATTGAAATTTGTACCTGAAATAAAACCAGAGGCCTTTCCAGATTATTTAGATCAAAAATTAGCTTCACCAGTCACTCCAAAAGAAAAGTACATAAAAATGCTAGAAAAGAACCCAACCCTCGGTCAGTTGACACAAAAATTGGGATTGAAATTGGACTCGGAGTTCAGTTAAAAAATGACATTTCCATGACACTTTGCTATGTTTGAGATGGATTTAAAATGTACTTAGTCGTTTAGAACACTTTTTCTGCTTGATATTGTGGGCTATTTCATACAATTTTGCCTTACAAAAGCGAATGAAATGTCAATACTTGAAGTAAAAAACAGTGAAATAACATCATTTTTCACATCTTTTGAAGATCAAATTCAAATCACCCGATTACCAAATAAAGCGGTCATTTTTAGTAGAAGCTCATCTGATAAGAGTTTATACTATATTGCGGAAGGAATTGTTAAATATCTCAATGGAAGTGGTAAAATAGAGCAATATTTTGTTTCAAATGACATCTTCGGAGATGAAAATGTCCTAAATTTCAAAAATAATAATTTTACTGCTATAGCCCAACAACCTTGCACTTTATTCAAATTTCATAATGTAGACTTCACTGCATATACCTTGCATCAAAATGGTTTGTATAACCATTTGATGAAAGCCTTAAATAATAGGAAATCTCAAAGAGAGCAATTTTTAGAAACACTTGTTTTTGAACCCGTAAAATTGAGAATTGCCCGAATATTGAACCATATTGCAACTCATTCAGGGAAATCCAATATTCATGACCAAATTTTAATATGTAATATATTTACTCAAGGCGAAATCGCAGACATTGCATTTACAACAAGACAAACAGTAGCGCATATATTTAAAGAATTTTATGACCAGGAATACTGTTCCAAACTTAAAAATCATTCTCTCTTGATTCACAAAAAATTTTTTGATGAGTTCAAATTTTAGTGGGTTCAAAATCTTATCTTTGTTTTAGAATATAAAATAATGATAATAATTCAAGATGTTTTAGTCAGTGATGACATAGGAGCACAAAAATTTATGTGTGATGTCGTGAAATGCAAAGGTGCATGCTGTGTACAAGGAGACTATGGTGCACCTTTAGAAAAGGAAGAAATGAAAATCATTGAAGAAAATTTAACCAATATTATACCTTTTTTACCCAAGCGGTCACAAGACTATTTATCACAATTCAAGGGTTATGAGTATCACTTAGAAGCCCAAAAAGATGTCACCGCTTGTCATGATGATGGTACTTGTGTCTTTGCTCAGATTTCATCTGAAGGAATCGTATCATGCGGAATAGAAATGGGATATCGCCAAGGTGCAACAACATTTATCAAACCGATATCTTGTCATCTGTATCCCATTCGTATCTCGAGAAATGATATTATGGGCTTTGAAGCTTGGAATTATGATGAGTGGGATATCTGTAAACCAGCGTGCGAAAAGGGATGCGCAGTGTCTTTACCCATGTATGTATTCCTTAAGAATGCCATTATTAGAGCAAAAGGTGAAGATTTCTACGAAGAACTTTGTGCTGTGATGCAATATACCTTCCCTGAAAAATCTTAAGTTATGATGGTCTGAAATTGATTTTGCGCATTCTTAGATTCAAAGGTGTCACTTCAAGATACTCGTCCTCCTTGATATACTCCATGGATTCTTCTAGAGAGAACTGAATTTTTGGTGCTATTTTCATATTCTCATCTGATCCTGAAGCTCGCATATTGGTCAATTTCTTACCTTTTATGACATTGACTTCCAGATCATTATCCCTTGAATGTTCGCCTATGACTTGTCCCACGTATACTTGTTCTCCCGGATCGATAAAAAACTTTCCTCTATCTTGCAGCCTGTCAATAGCATAGGGTAAAGCCTGTCCCTGTTCCATTGAAACAAGTGAACCCTTCCATCTTGTAGGTAGCTCACCTTTATGAGGTTCAAAGCCAATAAATCTATGCGTCATCACGGCTTCACCCTGAGTAGCTGTAAGAATATTGTTCCTTAAACCTATAATGCCGCGAGAAGGAATGTCAAATTCAAGATGTTGAATATCACCTTTAGGTTCCATGACTTTTAGCATTCCTTTACGCTGAGTTACTAGTTCTATTACTTTACCTGAAGTTACCTCAGGTACATCTATCACTAGTGTTTCTACCGGTTCACACTTGACGCCATCTACTTCTTTTACAATGACTTGCGGTTTACCCACTTGCAATTCATATCCTTCTCTACGCATTGTTTCAATCAATACACTTAGGTGTAAAACACCACGACCGAACACATTAAACTTGTCTTCTGTCTCTCCATCTTCTACGCGGAGAGCAAGGTTTTTTTCGAGTTCTTTATGCAATCTGTCTCTAAGATGTCTTGAAGTGACAAATTTTCCCTCTTTGCCGAAAAATGGTGACGTATTAATGGTAAACATCATACTCATCGTAGGCTCATCTACTTCTATGCGTGGCAGTGCCTCTGGATTATTCAAATCTGCTATGGTGTCACCGATTTCGAAATCATCGATACCGACCACAGCGCACAAGTCTCCACTTCTAACCGATGATACTTTTTTCTTATTTAATCCATCAAAAACAAATAATTCTTTGACGCGCACTTTTTTATTAATACCATCTCTTTTGCAGAGCCAATAATCCTTATTCTCTTCGATATTGCCACGAAAGACTCTCCCAATCGCTATACGACCTTGGAAAGAATTGAAATCTAAGGAAGCTATACTCATTTGTGCGTCACCTTCAGCATACGGTGCTTCAGGAATGACATCCAAAACTGCTTGTAATAATGGTTGAATATCTTTGGTTCTGATGCTATGATCAAATGACATCCAGCCATCTCTACTAGAGCCAAACAGGGTGACAAAATCTAGCTGTTCTTCTGTAGCACCAAGATTAAACATGAGATCAAAAACATCGCTCTGTACCTCTGTTGGGCGACAGTTTTCTTTGTCTACTTTATTGATGACAACAATAGGTTTAAGGCCTAACTCAATGGCTTTATTGAGTACAAATCTCGTCTGTGGCATCGGCCCTTCAAAAGCATCTACCAATAGTAATACACCATCAGCAAGCTTCAAAACACGCTCTACTTCACCTCCAAAATCAGAGTGACCCGGCGTATCAATGATGTTGATTTTGACGCCTTGGAACATGACTGCCACATTTTTTGAAAGAATTGTGATACCGCGTTCCCTTTCCAAATCATTATTGTCTAAGATGAGTTCGCCTGTATCTTTTCTATCATCTAGGGCTTTACATTCGTGAATGATTTTATCAACCAAAGTCGTTTTACCGTGGTCTACGTGTGCGATGATAGCAATATTTCTTATTGACTCCATTAATATATTTGATTTGGGGGATTACTTTATTAGATTGTATCTCTTTTGATGGTAACTTTTCTACCTTTATACTTCAATATTTTGTTCTCTTCTAGTCGTCTAGCTACCTTCTTATCTATTTCTAGAATAGTATGCTTTCTGAAAATATCGATATTACCTATTTGTTTTTTATTCAATCCTGTGTGTGAAGACAATAAATCTATCAATATGCCAGGATGAATATTATCTATTTTACCAATATTGATGAAAAACGGCTCCATATGTGGGTTTGACGCTCTATTTTCTCTGCTAGAAAACCGTGATGAACTGTCATTCCTTTCAAACCTATCATTTCTACCCCCTCTGTCACCATCTTTTTTAGATTTTTTAAAATCGGTCTTAGGCGCAATATTTAAATCATCTTTTTCAACCTTTTTATACAATTTATTAAACTCAAGGGCCAAAATTTTCTCAATTAATTCTTCTTTTGGCATAAATTGAAAAGCCTGATAAGCCATTTCTTTGATATCATCACTTAGATCAGCGGTCTCCACATCCATAACTTTGGCTGCCCATTTTTCCAATTTTTTATTGTACATCTGGGATTGTAATGGCACTTTGATGTGCTTAATTTCAATGCCTAATGTTTTTTCAAAAAATCGCAATCTGTTGATTTCCAATGGAGTAAGTATGGCTAACGAAACTCCTTTCTTTCCTGCACGGGCGGTCCTACCACTTCTGTGAGTGTAGTATTCTGGATTTTCTGGTAGTGAAAAATGTATCACGTGTGTCAGAGAATCTACATCTATTCCACGTGCTGCAACATCAGTAGCTACTAAAATCGGCGTGGTTTTACTTCTGAATTTCGCCATGACAGCATCTCTCTGACTTTGGGACATATCCCCGTGTAAAGGTTCTGCCCTGTAGCCTTCGTTTTCTAAGTATTCAGCTAGGTCTTGGGTATCCATTTTAGTCTTACAGAATATCACACCGTAAAAATCTGTGAGGTAATCCAAAACTCTTTTTAAGGCAGCTCCCTTATCTGATTTTGAGACATAGATATATTTATGCTCAATGTTTACATTGGTTTTTGATTCTGCCTGTATATGTACTTCGAGAGGATTTTCCATGTATTCTCCAATAATTCTGCGAATCTCTTTTGGCATAGTAGCAGAAAATAACCATACTACTTTCTCCTCTGGTGTATATTGGAGTATGTTGTCTACTGCTTCTTGAAATCCCATATTAAGCATCTCATCTGCTTCGTCCAAAATTAAAAATTTTAATTGGTCGAGTTTTACAGCTTTCCTATCAATGAGATCTTGTAGTCTTCCGGGTGTGGCTATAATAATATGGGGTACAGATTTTTTTAAAGATCTAATATTATTTGTTATAGCAGTTCCTCCGTAGAATACTTCTATTCTTAAGCCTTTAATATATTTGGCAAAATTCTCAAATTCTTTGGCAATTTGTTGGGCTAATTCTCGTGTTGGCGCTAAAATAAGGCCATATGTGGATAAAATCTTTGGATCAAAGTGATGAATGAGTGGCAAGCCAAATGCTGCTGTTTTTCCAGTTCCTGTTTGTGCTAAACCAATAAAATCTGGAGTCACAGTGACTAATGAAGGTATTGATTTAAGCTGTATTTCAGTAGGTGTACTAAATCCTAAGTCGCTAAGCGCCTGCAAAATCTCTTCCCGCAAGCCTAGCTGATTAAATGTCTGCAATGTATTATTTTATTTGAAGCCGCAAAAGTACGCATTTATTTCGTACACGGCTGTGAATTGAATGTTATTTAAAATATTATTTTACAACCAAATCAAAAATAACACTCAAATCTATACTCATTTTTGACAATCAAAGCAAAAAATTCGGGAAATGCGTCAAATTTTTGATTTAATCTCTGTCAGAAGCCCATCTCTATGTAATAATATTGAAATAGTTTTTAATTGAAAATAAGGTTTGCTCATATAAATAAATCCATTATTTCCCACTCTTTCAGGATTATTACCCCATGAATTTTTAACTTTATAGTACACATTTCCTTTTTGGTCTTTGACAGTTCCTACTATGTGCATCAAGTGATCATCAGTAGTGGTTAATGCTTCAAACTCATTTTGGCGATACGATTGATCAACTTTTATTTCAGGTTTTATTTCACTTAGTATAGCTTCACTATCTGATGTGTTGGCTGGAATTACAGCAATTCCATGTTTTGCAGAGAATGTTGGTTCGCTGACATCGCAGTCCAATGCAATAGTAAAGCCATTTGCAAGTGCATTATCTACCACTTGAGTAAGAACTTCTAGAGGGACATTATACATAGAACCATTAGAAAAATTATCAGGAATGCTAAGGATTGTATTAGTATAAAATGGAACGTGTGTAAATGATGTCAAGGTCACATAATCTGATCCTGACAATGTCGTCATTTTTTTAAATGTTTCGGGTGTATATTTGTTTCCATCAAACATAAACTCTTTCGGATAGGTGCCAAGATAGGCATCTAGTATAAAAGGCAAAACAGTTTTCCATTTATTAGAAAGTCTTTGAGATGGATCCTTGATATAAGCATTTAAAACGGCCTTCATCACCTCCACCATCTCACGGTGATTGTGTGTATTTGTTCCTAATTCTAATCCTGTGAAAGCATCCGCTGGCATAAGTCCAAATTTTTCCATACTGTTGATGATGTCATGCCCCAAAGCTCCTTCATCAAATTGTGCTTTCCCTTGACGATAAATGTAATTTTCAGCTTTCAAAAGGTAGGATTGTCTGACTGGATACATTTCGGAAAGGTTGATTTGCTTTCCTGTTTTTCTCATTATCTCTGATTCTAAGAAAGAAGTAGTAGAATAACTCCAGCATGTTCCAGTACGATCTTGTGATATCACTGGTAAAGCATCCAATCGGATATCATCTTTAAATGAGTAAACTTGACCAAAGCTTGATTGGAATGACAGAATGAAGGAGAAAATGATTATGGTTGAAGAAAAACGCATCCACAAGAAATTTAAGTTTTGAAATAATATCACATAATGCAAAACGTGTCAAATTGTTGTTTTGTCGTCTGACTAATGGACAAAAATTGTAATAAAAAGTAAAATTTCTACAATAAACAAAGAAAAATTATTGTCAAATCATTACTGCTTATATCTAATTTCAATACATAATATTTTACATTATTTTTTTGCTTAATTAATAATTGGATGGTTTACATTACCTTTGCGATGACAAAGTTTTACCATTACCTGATGTTATATATTGTACCTACTCCAATAGGAAATCTGGAAGATATTACTCTAAGGGCTTTAAGAATACTTAAAGAGAGCGATTTAATTTTGGCTGAGGATACTAGAACTAGTGGCTTTTTATTGAAACATTACGATATATCTACTCCACTTGGTTCATTTCATGCCTTCAATGAACATAAATCATTGAATTCTGTCATTCAAAAATTGCAATCAGGTACACAAATAGCACTAATATCAGATGCTGGGACTCCTGGTATTTCAGACCCTGGTTTTCTTTTGGTACGCGCTTGTCTTGAAAATGGAGTTGATGTCAGTTGTTTGCCAGGGGCCACGGCATTTGTACCGGCATTAGTTTCTTCGGGTCTTTCCTGTGATAGGTTTCATTTTGAAGGTTTTTTGCCACACAAAAAAGGGAGGCAAACTAAATGGAAATTTCTTTCTAACCTCGATTTGACTATAGTTTTGTATGAATCCCCTTATAGATTAGTGAAATGTCTTGAAGAAATATGTTTGTATCTCGGCGCAGACAGAAAGGTTTGTGTTGCTAGAGAGATTAGTAAGCATTTCGAAGATATTAGAACTGACAGTTCTACAGAATTATTGAAGCATTATCAGAATCATCAGCCTAAAGGAGAAATTGTTGTGGTCATTGATGCTAAACAAGACACTAAGAAAACAGAAAAACCAGAATGATTCAATTTGAAAAACATACGCTCTCAAATGGTCTGAGAGTTGTGATAAATAGAGATGCAACCACGGCTTTATGTGCTGTAAATATTGTGTATAATGTGGGATCCAAACTGGAAAACCCTATGAAAACAGGGTTTGCGCACTTGTTTGAACATCTAATGTTTGGAGGAACCAAAGCGATTCCTTCCTTTGATCTTCCTCTACAATTTGCAGGAGGAGATAATAATGCGTCTACCAATTCAGATTTGACCAATTATTATGACATTCTTCCTGCCCAAAACATAGAAACTGCATTTTGGCTTGAATCAGATAGAATGAGAGAGTTGGACTTTTCAGAGAAATCATTGAAAGTCCAGAAAAAAGTGGTTATTGAAGAGTTCAGGGAGACTTGTCTTGAAGAACCATACGGTGATGTATGGCATCATTTAGGCCAGATGGCATATAAAACACATCCATACAAGTGGCCAACGATTGGTCAAGAAATATCTCATATAAAAGAAATCACCTTGCTTGATGTAAAGGACTTTTTTTATACGTATTATAGACCAAATAATGCAGTACTAAGTATATCGGGAAATGTGGATGTAGACAAAACTATGAGATTGGTTGAAAATTATTTTGGTGAAATCCCAAGAGGTAAAGATAATTCTAATACCATTCCTTCCGAGCCGAAACAATCAACTTTTAATGAGAAAATATTGTATGCAAATGTGCCTCATGACGCCATCTTCAGGGCATATCACATGGATAGCCGATACGCAGATCAATTTTATGCTGCTGATTTTATATCAGATATTCTCGCATCAGGGAGATCATCTAGATTTTACAAAAGACTTTTTAAAGAAAAACAAATGTTCAATATCATAGATGCCTTTGTTTCTGGTACTATTGATCCTGGATTAATAGTTTTAGAAGGACATCTCAATCCAGGTGTAGACATGGATACAGCAAGAAATGCTATCATGCTTGAAATAGAAATTTTAAAACAAGATGGGATCACAGACCAGGAATTGCAAAAACTTAAAAATACGGTAGAAACTAGTATAGCTTTTTCTGAAGTGAATATTCTGAACAAGGCAATATCATTAGGCTACTATGAAATTACTGCTGAAGCAAACTTGATCAATACTGAAATAGAAAAATACTTTAAACTCACAAAAGAAGATATTCAACAAACAGCACAAGAGCTATTTACTGATGAAAATTGTAATGAATTGTGTTATCTAAAAATAACTTGATTATCCTCCGAATTCTTTTTTATAAAGGATTGGTTGTGGATATTCTTCATTAAAGGCTGATCTTATTACATCAAAAGCTGTCACAACACCTTTCAGTTCATTATTAAGATTTACAACTGGAAGTGTTTTGAATCTTCTATCAGCAAACAATTCCGCAGCTGTGCCAACTTTGTCAACAGGTGTGATTTTTACGACATTTGTGGTCATAATATCTTTTACCGTTGAAACATTGTCACCTCTTCTCTGTGCTTTCCAAAGGTCAAAAGCAGTCACTAAGCCTATGAGTTGATTGTTTTCTACAACTGGCAATTGTTGCCAATTGGTATCTAAGAAAACTTGCGCCACATCATCTAAAGATTGATTTGGAGTAGCTACAACAGGATTTTCTGTCATAATCTTTCGTACCTCTTGGTTCATCATATCAATTAAAGTTTAAGTTGAGCAAAAAAAAATATTAAGAATTATTAAATTAAACCTTTAAAATGGTTAAAAAGTTTCTTTTCCCAAAATAAAAATACAAGGTTTCTTAATAAACCTTTCAAATCCATCAATTTTCCATTTTGCTATGGTTTTTTGTTGGATTATTTCACCTTCACCAGTGACATCTCCAGCTATACAAAGTCTTGTGTTTGGCTTTAATGTAGTAAGCAAACCTTCTAAGATAAAAGGTACCCGATAGGGAGTTTCCATAAAAATTTGTGTCTGACTGGTTTGTTCCACTATCGATTCCAGTTTCTTCAATTGTATTTTGAGTTCTGGTTTTTTATTAGAAAGATAGCCGGAAAAACTAAAATTTTGTCCATTAAAGCCACTTGCTATCAATGCCAATAATATGGATGATGGACCTACCAATGGGACTACTTTTATGCCTTTGGAGTGAGCATATTGGACGGCAATATTTCCTGGATCTGCAATGCATGGATTTCCAGCTTCTGAGAGTACACCCATAGACTTTCCTAATGTGAGATGAAAAAGGAAATCAATATTTTCGATCTGGACACTTGCAATTTCATGCATGTGTATTTGGGCCATAGGTAATGGGTGACCAATTTTTTTTAGAAATTGTCTCGCAGATTTTGCTCTTTCAACTATAAAAAACTCCAATTTTCTTGCCACATCAATAGTAGCTGACGGTAAAGTTGATAAACCATCCTCTGCTATTGGACAAGGTATTAAATATAAAACTCCAGACGAGTCCGCCATATTAGGATTTTAATGCTCTTCTCAGAATTTTCCCTACATTTGTTTTGGGTAGTTCATCTCTAAACTCCACGTATTTTGGACATTTATATCCAGTCAAATTTTGTCTGCAATGTTGGAGAATTTCATCTTCCGTGAGGCTTTGGTCTTTCTTTACAACGAACAGTTTTGGAGCTTCCCCAGATTTCTCATCAGGAACACCTATGGCAGCAACTTCAAGGACCTTTGGATGAGTCATGACTACGTCTTCAATTTCATTGGGATACACATTGAAGCCACTGACTAGAATCATATCTTTCTTCCTATCCACAATATAAAAATAGCCATCGGCATCCATCATGCCTATGTCCCCTGTACATAGCCAGCCATCAGTTGTTATTGTCTTTAATGTTTCTTCCAATCGATTGTAATAACCTTTCATAACCTGAGGACCTTTGCATTGGATTTCACCGATTTCTCCTACATTGGCTATGTTTCCATTCTCCATCATAATTCTTACATCAGTGGAAGAAACTGGAAGGCCAATACTCTTTGATTTGGCCTTATCATCCAAAGGATTTACTGTAATCAATGGTGATGCTTCCGTCATACCGTATCCTTCAGTCAATCTGCAACCTGTGGTACTGAGCCATCTTTCAGCTACAGCTTTTTGAACAGCCATCCCACCTCCAACGACTACTTTGAGACTGGAAAAATCAATATCTTTAAAATTACTATTATTGAGTAAAGCATTGAAAAGTGTATTCAATCCTGTCATCAAGGTAATTTTATGCTGTTTGAATTCCTTGACTATGGATGGAATATCTCTTGCATTAGTGACCAAGATGGTTTTAGCACCATAACCCAACATCGAAAGTCCGTTTACCGTAAATGCAAAGATATGGTATAATGGAAGTGGCGAGAGGACAATTTCTTTCCCTTCAATTAAGAATGGTTTCATCCATTCTTTTATTTGTATCACATTTGCGACAATATTTCTGTTTGTCAGCATTGCTCCTTTCGAAATGCCAGTGGTGCCGCCAGTATATTGATGAATTATTACATCATCATAGGTGTTTTCGAATGGTTGAATGGAAAATTTTTTTCCTTCAGAAAGTGCATGAGTGAATGATACAATATTTGGTAAATTATATTTTGGAACCATCCTTTTTATCTTTCTTACCACAAAATTTATTAGAGTACCTTTTACTGTGCCTAATAATTCGCCAATGGAAGTAAGAATGATGGTTTTAATTTTGGTTTGTGGTAATATGGTTTCTAAATTTGCTGCAAAGTTTTCAATGATTATAATTGCATTTACTTCACTATCATTGAATTGATATTGCATCTCTCTTGCAGTATAGAGAGGATTTGTATTCACTATGATTAATCCGGCTTTTAGTGCCCCCATCATAGCTATAGGATATTGCAGCAAGTTGGGCATCATGATTGCAATTCTGTCTCTCGGTTTCAATCCTCTACTCTGAAGATAGGCTCCAAACTGCGTGGAAAGTTGATCAAATTCTTTATAAGTAATAGATTTTCCCATGCAGTAAAATACTTCTTGATTACTGTATTTTTTACAGCAGTCATTTACAAAATCTACAACAGTAGGGGTAGATATCTGTATCAATATTTACTGGTACACCATTTGGATAATTCGATAACCAAGGCTTTTGCATCATTTCACCACTTTTATATTAAATGCCTAAAGATAGTTTAGAAATGTGATTGTGCAAAACAGTAAGATATAATTTTTAAGCTGTTATAAATTCTAATAAATAATTGTTTCATCTTAGTATTTTTTTATCATATGATATTCGTGAAAACAAAAAAGTCAGACTATGATTTCATAACCTGACTTCAGAGCGCCCCCTCCAGGACTTGAACCTGGGACCTGCGGATTAACAGTCCGTCGCTCTAACCGACTGAGCTATGATAGTTACTTTTTTATGGGTTTGCAATAAAATACAAAGCCATTTTTAAAAAGGCGCTGCAAATGTAAAACAAAGTTTATGATTGGACAAATCTTTTTATTTAAAAAAATTAAATTATACACAATTCAGTTTTTATTTATATGATAATCAATATGATAGGTTTAATTGTATTTATGAAATATCTATTGCCCTATGTTCGGGTAACTGATGTAGAAAATACTAGGATATGGCATTTAGTATAAATTTTTAATAACAATATTTTTTTTTATTACCTTTAGCCACAAATTAATATAAATGGGTTTATGGTCTTCATTGGATATTCTTGATAGGTTAAAGGATGCTGTGCGAAAGTATCCAGTTTCATTGATATTTACTACCATAACAGCAATAACTTTCATCTGTACAGTTAATAATAATAATAGTAATACACTTTATCTAAAGTTAGGTTTCAGCACGTATGTTGGTTTTTTAGTAAGTATGTTAATGTATATTGGTACGGAGAATTATCGGAAGAATTCATCATTAACACACGTCATCACATTTATAGTAAGTCTATTATCAGCTTTTCTAATTTATTGGATTTTACCAGAAAAATTTGGGGATACATTTTGTAATATTTCCAACTATATTGCAATCATTGTGGTGCTCCATCTTCTTTTTTTAAGTCATATTGTCACTGGAAAAAAGGAATCGGTACATTTTCTTTATCATAGTTTTTCGGGATTTTTTATCTGGCTTCAGGGTGTATTTTTTTCATTGGTATTATATGTAGCCTTATCACTGGTACTAGTGTCATTAAAATATTTATTTGATTTGGATGTTGGAGCTATTCGTCATTTACAATTATTTTATTTATTGGCATTTATTGTTCATCCAATTTTGTTTTTATCAGATTATGGTGAATTATCAGAAATAGGTGAAATCAAGGAGCCGTCAATAATTTTTGAAAAATTTATTCAATATATTGCAGTGCCTGTGGTATTTATTTTTGGCATTTTGCTGTATGCATATATATTGAGAATTTTAGTCACAGACCATAATTTAGCGGAATGGTTTTCGATATTGGTCCTTTGGTATTTTGGTTCGGGTATTTTTACATGGCTTTCTTCCATGTATTTACTGCAATTTAAGGAAATCAAATTTTTGCAGTGGTTTACAAGGTTGTTTCCAAAAATCTCCATACCTATAGTGCTATTTCTTTTTTTTGCTAATTGGAAAAACATACACCAATATTGGTTAAAAGAGGAATTTTATTTTATAGCATTTTTTGGAGTTTTCGTAGTTGTTTTTCTTATTATTTCAAATGTCTTCATCAGGAAAATTTATAGTTTACCATATGTTGCAATCATCTTGGTCTTGATAATGCTACTAGGACCTTGGTCTATTTGTAAAGTACCGCTAGAAAACGCTAAAAAAGTATTCATTCAGAGGTTGCAAGAAAATGGATATTTGAAGAATAATATATTGACAAGTATCCATATTGATTTTTCTTCAGACGACAGATTATTTGGAACATATAACTACTTGTCAAAAAGAAATGAGCTATCATTCTTAAAAGAGTATGATCAGAATGGTGTCATTTCTGACTCGATAGATATCTATTCTTTACAAAGTTTATTCATTGGAACCAAGCCAAATGACAGTTTTGTATTTGGAGAGAGCGAGGTGGTGAGCAGCTTAGATGTGGCTGGCTTCAAAGCAATCTACCCAATTCAGTACAGAGAATTCCAAGCAGAATCCATATTTGTAGTTCACAATGATACAGACCTCATAATGAAGAATGGCGACGCTATTATTTGTAAGTTTACCATATCTGATATATTGGTTAAGATGCATAAAGATAATTTGACCTCCTCGGATATTTTTGTGTGCGATTCAAAAGAAATGAGGTTTAGACCAGTACGAGCGGATGTGCATTATAAAAATAACAGGCTGATTATAGACAACTTGACAGGATATCTTCTTATAAAGTAAATTAAATAATAGTAATGCAAAGTAATCAAATAAGACCCACTGACGCTTCAGATGAACCTATCATTGAGAATGTAGAATTGTCTATATGGGAGGCATTGACACCAGTGATTGTATTAGTCATGTTATTAGCTTACAATATCATAATTTTTGGAGATAATGCACTTGGAGGAAGTAATCAATTTATTTTATTGATTGGTGCTGCAGTAGCAGCGATAGTCGGATTTAGAAACAAAGTTTCATATGAGCAAATGTTGGAAGAAGTAGGTAAAAACGTTAAATCTACAAGTGGAGCTATTTTGATTTTGCTTATGGTAGGTGCATTGGCTGGAACATGGATGATAAGTGGTGTTATTCCTTCAATGATCTATTATGGTTTGAAGCTATTGTCACCAGGTGTTTTTTTACCTGCCAGTGTGGTGATTTGTTCGATTATTTCATTGGCTACAGGCAGTTCTTGGTCTACTTCTGCAACAGTAGGTATCGCATTGATAGGGATAGGCAATTCTATGGGTATTTCTCCTGGTATAACGGCTGGGGCTGTGGTATCTGGAGCATACTTCGGAGATAAAATCAGCCCTTTATCAGATACCACCAATCTAGCTTCTGCAATGGCTGGAGCTGGTTTATTCGATCATATTGCTTATTTACTCAGAACCACTATCCCGAGTTTTTTGATCACTCTTATAGTATTTATCATGATTACTTTGAATCTTGAATCAGTAAATATGGAAAATATAGAGGATAAACTTCAAGCTATTGAAAATGCTGTTTTTATTAGCCCCATTTTGTTTATAGTCCCAGGAATCGTAATTATACTAATTCTTAAGAAAACCCAACCTTTGATAGCGCTTTTTGCTGGAGCTCTATTGGGTGGTATTTTTGCAATAATTTTCCAACCAAATTTGGTTTTAAGCCTTGCTGGAAGTAATGAAATTGGATTTTCTACAATGTACAAAGGTGTCATGACAGCATTGACCACAAAGTCTAGCATAGTCACTTCTAATACTGAATTGAATGACTTATTTACAGCAAAAGGAATGGAAGGCATGCTAGGTACAATTTGGCTCATCTTGTGTGCAATGGTATTTGGCGGTGTAATGGAAGCGATAGGCGCTTTGGCTAAAATTAGCGATGCATTGTTGAAGGCATTCACTACTGTTTTTGGCTTATTTGCCAGTACAGTTATGAGTTGCGTTGCATTAAATTTTACGGCTTCTGATCAATATTTGGCGATTGTGATACCTGGCAAAATGTATTCAAAAGCTTATGAAGCAAAAGGGCTTCATCCAGTCAATCTGTCAAGGACATTGGAAGATTCAGGTACTGTCACATCAGTTTTAGTACCTTGGAATACTTGCGGAGCTTATCAGTCAGGCGTTTTAGGTGTTGCGACTGGTGAATATTTTATTTATGCAATTTTCAATTGGTTGAGTCCAATTATGACTTTAATATTTGCTTTTTTTAATATCAAAATTAAAAGCATTGGATTGCCAAAAACAAAGCAAGAAAATTGATATCATTTGAAAGTGAAATTATGCGTAATTTTGCCGACAGAAACCTTTAGCTTTTGATAGTAGAAAACACAAAAGATATACGTATTTCTTGTAAGCATTGCGGTGATATATGTCCCAAAGACCATCCTGTAGAAGCAGATGTGCATTTTTGTTGTAACGGTTGTCAAGTTGTATACCATGTCCTGAAAGACAATGGATTAGGAGATTACTATAGCTATCAATCAGCTCCTGGTATTAGTCAGAAGACAGTTGATAGAAAGAAAAATTACGCCTTCCTTGACGACAAGGATGTGGAAAATGCTTTGTTGGAATTTAGAGAAGAACATATCGCTAAAATAAGTTTTAATCTTCCACAAATTCATTGTGCATCGTGTATTTGGTTACTAGAAAACATCCAAAAATTGCATAATGGGATAATTGGTTCACGTGTGAATTTTCTTAAAAAAACGGCTACAATTTCTTTTGATCCCAAATTGATATCTCTTCGAGAACTCGTGGAGCAATTGGCATTGATAGGTTATCCTCCTGAATTAAATCTTCAAAAGCTTACAAACGCTAAAACAGCATATATTGACAGAACTTTGTACTATAAACTAGGATTGGCGGGATTTTCTTTTGGAAATATTATGCTTTTGAGCTTTCCAGAATATCTAGGTTTTTCACAGGCTAATGTCAGTTTCTATATTGGTTATATCAATATTCTATTGGCTATTCCTGTGCTATTTTATAGCGGTTTTGACTACATCAGATCTGCTTGGTGGACTATCAAATTCAAACAAATCAATATAGATATACCCATTGCCATTGGAATGTTCACGCTCTTTTTGCGCAGTGTTTATGAAATTATTTCAGGTACAGGTGAAGGATATTTGGACAGTTTGGCAGGATTCATTTTCTTCCTTTTGATAGGTAAATGGTTTCAAAGTTATACTTTTTATTCTATTGCTTTTGATAGGAATTACAAGTCCTATTTTCCCATATCTGCTCTGGTTAAAATAGGTGAATCATATCAATCAAAAAGTTTAGATAAGCTAGTAGCTGGAGATATCCTTCTAGTAAAGAATGAAGAAATAATTCCTGGTGATGCGCTTTTGTTGAAAGGTGATGCAGCAATAGATTATAGCTTTGTCACAGGTGAAGCTGATGCCATTGAGAAAAAAGTAGGAGACAAGGTTTTTGCTGGCGGTAAGCATTTGGGTGCCAATATTTTAGTGCAATTATTGAAACCTGTTGACCAGTCATATTTGACTAAACTTTGGGATGAAGATAGTTTCAGTATTGACAAAGAAGCAAAGACACAAACTTTGATTCAAACTGTTGGGAAGTATTTTACCATTACGGTTTTGACAGTTGCTTTTATTACTTTTTTCTATTGGATATTCAGGGATAAAGCCATAGCTTTCAATGCTTTTACTGCTGTCCTCATTGTTGCTTGTCCTTGTGCTTTAGCATTGGCAGTACCTTTCAGTTATGGCAATATCATACGAATTTTAGGCAAATACGGATTTTATTTGAAAAATGTTCAAGTCATCGAGCGTTTCCAACAGGTTAAACATATTATTTTTGATAAAACAGGTACCATTACTAATCATAAGAAAATTGTTGCAGAATTGCGTCAGCCTATAGATAATACTGATTATATTTTCCTGATTAAGTCTTCTGCATTTCAGTCAAACCATCCCATTAGTAAAGCAATATTCACATCTTTGGATGGTGCATATACTACAGAAATTAGTAATTTTATTGAGATCACGGGCGCGGGGTCAGAGGCAAATATTGGAGGCCACATAATCAGAATAGGATCTGATAAATTTATATACAATTTGGACAATAGCACAAGTATGGATGTACATGTGACAATTGATGGAGTTTTTGTTGGAGCCTTTGAAATACGACACACTTTAAGAGAGCATGTCCAGGAATTGATGAGGGATTTAAGCCTCAACTACGGCATTTCTATTCTTTCTGGAGATAATGAAAAAGACAAGATACGACTGCAAGGATTACTGCCAGAAGTATCAAATTTCACCTTCAATAAATCCCCTCAAGACAAATTGCAGTATGTGATACAACTACAAGCTTTAGAGCAAAAAGTGGCTATGATTGGAGATGGTTTAAATGATGCTGGGGCATTGATGCAGAGTGATGTTGGTATAGTGATTTCTGAAGATTCTAATAATTTTACACCAGCATGTGATGCCATTATAGGTGCTGATTCCTTTGAGGACTTGAAGGGATTTTTACAATATTTGAGAGAGAGCAGATGGATCATTGTTGGAGCTTTTATTTTAGCATTTGTGTATAATGTCATAGGACTTTACTTTGCTGTACGAGGTGAATTATCGCCTGTTGTTGCAGCCATCCTCATGCCTATATCTTCAGTAAGTGTAATGATTTATGGGTTACTTAGTACTACATTGTTATTCAAGAGAATAAGCAGAAAAAACTAAACGTAGTATGGATAATTAACATTTCAGTAATATTTTGGTGTTATAATAAAATAGACCTTTGTATTTCAATTTTAAACAATATTTCAAATGAAAAAATTTGTAATTGCATTAATTGCTTTCTTTAGTCTTCTTTGCCTTGGACAATCACAATCTCCGAAATCAATGGATATCTCTCCAAAAGTTAAGCCATCTACTAAGGCTACTTCAAGTCCGAATGTATCTCCAAAAACGGTACAAGTGACCTTTGAAAATGAGCATATCGATCTGGGAAAAGTCAAGCGGGGTGAAGTGAAAAATTTTGATTTTGTTTTTACCAATACAGGGAATGAAACCATAGAAATTGATATCGCTTCAGGGTGCGATTGCAGCACACTCGATTATCCCACAAATCCTATCAAACCAGGTCAAAAGGCAAAGATCAATGTAAAATTTGATAGTGCTAAGAAGGAGCATTCTGAGACAGTTGATGTAGATTTATATTTAAAAAATTTGAATCCAAAGACAGGTCAAAGAATCTTTAAAATTTTGGACTTTAAGTTCGAATTGACTCAATAATCAAGCATTGGATTTGAGATCAAGAGTATTTTTCATCTTTGTGTTTTTATCAATTTTGTTGTCGGTAGCGGATGCACAACCAACCTTGCAAAATAAGATAGAAACCATTTTGAAAGATGATTTTTATTCGTCTTCGCATATAGGCGTTTCTGTTCGCGATGTATCAAATAATGCTGTGTTAGCTGATGTAAATAAGGACAAAAGGCTTGTTCCTGCATCATCGCTTAAACTCATCACTACACTTATATCACTGGAACTTCTAGGCGAAGACTATGTGTATAAAACCACCATTACCCACGATGGATATATCGATGATTTTGGGATATTGAAGGGCAATTTATACATTGAAGGTAGTGGAGATCCATCATTTGGGTCAGACAGAATACCTGGAGTTCCTGACCTGAAGGCGCAGTTGGAGATCATCCTGAAAGATATTAAAAAGTATGGAATTCAGTGTATTGAGGGTGATATTATTTCTGATGAATCGGTCTTCAATTCTTTTTCAGTAGCTCCGACATGGCAATGGAATGATTTGGGAAATTATTATGCTGCAGGTGCTTGGGGTCTGAACGTAAATGAAAATCTATACAATGTTTATTTTAATAGCAATAAACCCATTGGATCTCCTTCTCCTATAGCTTATTATGAGCCTAGAATTCCAAATCTCAAACTAGATAATGAAGTCACCATAGACAGTGCACATACTGGGGATAATGTCTATATTTTTGGAGGACCATATCACTATGGAAAGAGAGCGATTGGTACTGTTCCTCAAGGGAAAACATTATTCAAAGTTAAGGGCTCAATACCGGATCCACCTTTGTTTTTTGCTTACACATTACTCTCATTTCTTGAGAAAAATGATATGGGTGGATTAAATTATAAAACCTTGTATCGTACTACAAATTCTAAGGCGTCAAGGAAGAAAATTGTTCAATATACTTCTCCACCTTTGAAACTCCTGGTAAAATATGCCAATGACTATAGCATTAATATATATTGTGAGAGTTTTTTGAAAACCTTGGGCGCTGAAAAAGATGGAATGGGTTCAGGTGCCAATGGTATTGAAGTAATAGAGCAATATTTGAAATCTAACAAAATCAGCTTGGAAAATTGTGTAATGGCTGATGGAAGTGGTTTATCAAATAGAAATTTACTTTCACCAGATGTTTTAACAACTTTTCTAACACTCATTGGGAGCAAAACTAAGTTTGATTCACTTTATGAAGTCATACCTCCGGCAGGTATCAGAGGTACAGTAAAAAGTCTATTTGGAGGTAGCTCATTGCAAGGAAAATTTTTAGTGAAAACAGGAAGCATGGATAGGGTCTTAACATATTCTGGCTATTGTCAGGCTATTTCAGGAAAATTCGTGGCTTTCTCCGTATTTTTAAACCATTCGGATTTTCCAAAACCAAGAGACAATAAATTGAAATTGGCCAAAATATTAGAATCAATTTATAAATATTCATAACTTGGTGCCTGATTTTAAATATTATGGCATTGCGGTTTGGATTCTTAATAGTGATAGTACTGTTATTTGTGCAGTCTTGTCAGAAGACTAGACCAAATCAAGATACGCCCCTCACTGGTCAACAAGAAATCGTACCCAACCAAGATGACGCTTCATCGATTGTTTCAGATAAAGGAAGAGCTATTTGGCAAAAGCCAGCCGTAGTCATTCAGAAATTGGGAAATATTTCAAATAAAACTGTCTGTGATTTAGGTGCAGGTGGCGGTTACTTCACATTTAAACTTGCATTAAAATCTGAAAAAGTAATAGCTGTGGATATAGATTCTACAGCTCTACAATATATTGACTCATTGAAAACTTCTTTACCATCTCCATTTAGAGATAGGATTGAGACTAGGCTAGCTACTCCAGATGATCCCAAACTGAAACAAGGTGAAGTGGATATTATCCTTATTATTAACACAATCGCATATATTGATAATCTGAAGACTTACCTTTTGAAATTGAAGCAATCATTAAAACCTGATGGCCAGGTTATGATAGTTGATTATAAAATGAAACGTATGGCCATCCAAGCACCTGAAGTAAAATTCAGGATTTATGAAAATATTTTAGAAGACTTATTATATGAGTGTGCGTATAGCGAAGTCTTGGTTGATGACACATCATTAGATTACCAATATATCATCACTGCAAAACTTTAAATTATGAATCCATCTGTCGGGTTATCCACAATTGATGTCACCATAGTAATCGGTTGGATTATTATGATGATGATTATAGGCATCGTAGTATCCTATAAAAGTAAAAGAGATACGGCTCAAGATTATTTTCTGGCATCCAAGTCTATACCTTGGTGGGTGGTAGGTGGAAGCCTCATTGCTTCAAATATTTCAGCTGAGCAATTTATAGGTATGTCGGGATCCGGTTATGCAGTAGGTTTTGCTATTGCAGCATATGAACTTATGGCAGCTATAACCTTAATCGTAGTCGCAAAATTTTTATTGCCCATTTATATAGATAAAGGCATTTACACCATGCCTCAGTTTCTAGAACAAAGATTTAATAAAGGTGTAAAAACAGGACTTGCGATATTTTGGGTTGCATTATACCTTTTTGTAAATATATCTTCAGTATTATATCTCGGTGCATTGGCATTAGAAAACATCATTGGTATCCCACTTGTTTGGGCAATAATAGGATTGGGAATATATGCCGCCACATTCTCCATCACTGGTGGATTAAAAGCTGTAGTTTGGACAGATGTCATACAAGTAACAGCGCTACTTTTTGGAGGGTTTGTAGCCACCTATATGGTATTGGATGCCGTAGGGGGAGGAGTTTTTTCTGGTATACAAACACTGATAGAAAAAGCGCCACAAAAGTTTGATATGATTTTGGAAAAATCTAATCCAGAATATATGAATCTTCCAGGGATAAGTGTTTTGATAGGAGGTATGTGGATTGCCAATTTATATTATTGGGGAAATAATCAGTATATTATCCAGAGGGCCTTAGCATCAAAATCTATTGATGAAGCACAGAAAGGTGCAGCTTTGGCAGCTATAATAAAAATCATTTTGCCCATCATTATAGTTTTACCCGGTATTGCTGCTTTTGTATTGGGAGCTGAATTTATTGTAGATGGTAAACCGAAATCCGATTTGGCATATCCGTGGGTTATAAATAATTACGTTGGCGTAGGCTTCAAAGGCATATCCCTTGCGGCATTGATAGCGGCGATAGGATCTTCAGTTGCGGCTATGGTGAATAGTGCTTCCACTATCTTTACTTTAGATATATATAGACCCATTTTCATGAAGTCAGATGTTCAACGAGATCAACCTTTGGATGCGCATGTGCATGATAGTCAACAATTGACAGTGAAAGAAGAACACCATGTCGTGAAAGTTGGTAAAATTTCTGCACTTATTGCATTACTGACAGGCATGATCATTGCTCCTAACTTAGGTACATTGGATCAAGCTTTCCAATTCATCCAAGAATTTACAGGTTTCATCAGCCCTGGTGTGGTCGCTATATTTTTATTGGGCATGTTTTGGAAAAAAACTTCAGCACGGGCAGCCATGGTTGCAGTGATAATGGCCATACCACTTTCAGCATTGTTCAAATATTTTGCTAGTGGGATACCATTTTTAGATAGAATGGGTTTATGTTTTTTGATAATTATAGCAACTATGATCATAATATCTTATTTGGATAACAAAAATGATGATAAGAAAGCAATTTATTTTAATCATAATTTATTTGTTACTTCGCGGACATTTAATATTATGGCGCTATTTGTCATATTAGCAGTGGCAGCTATTTATTTGAAATTTTGGTAATGGGGATCAAAGAATTAGAGAATTTATCTATCATTTATGAAGACAATCATTTGATTGGAGTTAGCAAACCTGCTGGATTATTGGTACACGGTGATATCACAGGCGATATGACTTTGGAGCAAAAAGTCAAAGCATATATTAAAGTCAGATATAATAAACCCGGTGATGTTTTCCTAGGTGTGATACATAGAATAGATAGACCAGTAAGTGGCGTAGTGATTTTTGCACGTACATCCAAAGCACTGACACGCATGAATGCATTAATAGCTAATAAGAAAATTAAGAAAACATATCTCGCCATAGTGAATCATAGACCCGAAGAACTGGAAGGTACCCTTACTCATTATATTTTGAAAGATGAAACCAAAAATATTGTAAAGGCATTCAGTAGTGCGAAAAAAGGTGGGAAAGAAGCTACATTAGATTACAAACTCATCGGTGAGCTAGAGGGAAAATGCTTACTGGAAGTTATTCCACATTCAGGAAGGCCACATCAGATCCGTGCACAATTAAATAAATTGGGCTGTCATATCATTGGTGATGTCAAGTATGGTGCTGAATCTGGCTTGCCCGATCAGTCAATTGGTTTGCATTGTTATAGTATGCAATTTGATCATCCAGTTACCGGTACAGAAGTTTGTATAAAAAGTAGTCCGCCTAAAAGATTTCCTTGGTCGATTTTTGGAATTGAATAGTATTGGAAATGAAAGAATTGAAAAAAATTATATTTATTTTTTAACATTTTGATATAAATATTATCACAGTAATTGAAAATGTTTTAGCTTTGTGCCTTGAAACCCTATCTCAAAGGAGATTTCGGGAATTGTGTTTTATATATGACGATACAAAATAAGATCTCTACAAGTGAGTGGATAACAAATCTCAACGAAAATCAAATGATATCCATTCAAATTATTATGTGTCGCGTTTTTTGGAAATATAAATAAAGACGAAATCACTTAAATTTATATTCCCATATAGTACTAAGGTTTAAAAAATAGCTCATCAGATGCCCTGCTTCTGGTAAGGTATGTTGTCATATTTTGATATGGCTAATTTATTATTTTTTAAATAACATTTTAATTTTTTTAACCAAAACTCAATCTCATGAAGAAATTTAGTTTTTTCCCCGTGCTTTTAGTAGCACTGTTTATGGTTTTAGGAATTACAGCAAAAGCACAAGAATTAGTTCCTCCCACAAAGGGATTATATCTTGTTGAAGATGCAGTAATAAACCTTAAAAAAACAGCAAATCTGTATACAGAAAAAGCTGTTAATGCGAAGTCTGGTCTAGTTACCAGTATGAAGATTCGAATTGGCGAAATGATGTTGGAGCCTTTGAAAAGTGGCGTAACAACATCAATTGCACTCTCTAATGCATTGTCTCAAGTAAATGCTAATACTGAGTCTAGAAGATTAGCAGTTGCTGAAGTAGAATCGTTTTACAAAAATTTATTAAGAAAATCTTAACCAAAACTCAATCTCATGAAAGGAAGAATTTTCACTTATTTTTCAGTTTTGGCATTTCTTGTACTTGCTATTAATTTCGGTACATCTCAATGTGACGAAGCCATAGCTCTTACAGAACTGCCTAACGCGTCATCTATGACGTGTACAACAACAAATGCCCCTACGGGTAATTTGAATTCAACCAATGTTCCTGGCACACCTATAGATTGTGGTGCTTCAGGAGGCACTATTTCTGCATCCTATAAAAATGGATTGGAGGCCTTATATACCTATGTTCCCGCAACGGATGGTATGGCTACCATCACTGTGGATGGTACAACTTGGACTGCTATCTTTGTTTATGATGGTTGCCCTACAACTGGTACCTATATATGTGGAGCACGCAGTACAGGCGCTAGTAGAAGTGTTACAGTCAATGTTACTGCTCAGACAACTTATTATATTTGGATAGATACATGGCCACCACCTGCTAGTCCTTGTGCCACAGCTGGTTCTAACTGGACTATCACAGGTCCTGCAGTATATGTGGCACCGCCACCGCCACCACCAACAGCTGGCCCTGGTTGTATTTTAGTATGTTCAGGAGATCAGAATGTGACACTAGCACCTGGTGCTTGTACTTACACTATTCCAAACTTGGTGACAATGGCTGGTACTTGTGAGCCTACATTGATAGCTGGTCCTAGTGTTTCTGGATTTTCAGCATCACCATTCAATGTTGCATCATTCAATGCCTATGCAGGATTATGTCCTGATGTGAGTATGGTACTTAATACAGCGAATGTTACGGTGACAGCTACAGAATTGACTTTAGTGTCATCAGATCCAAGTAATGCAGGAATATATTTTGGAACTGTTGTATTTTCAGACCCAATGCCTTTTGCAGGTACATTATCTTTTGATTGGGATTATACCACAACTGATTCAGATGCATATTATGATCCATTTGGATACCAAATCAATGGCGGATGTTTGTTACCACCTCAGGTGGAGCTTGCTAACGGATTTGGAGTTACAGCTGCAAATGGTACAGTCAATGCGGCTGTAGCTGCTGGAGATATCGTTTCTTGGGTTGTATACACGCAAGATTACTTCGGTGGTGCATCTACGACAGTGATTTCTAACTTGGTGTTACAAGCACCAAACGTACTTCAAGAATATGAGATCGTACAAACTAGTGTAGAAGGAGCAGGAAGTGTTGTAGGTCCTGGTACTTATACATTGTCTTATGATTTATTTGATCCAGCTTCTGGAACAGTACTTTCATCTTGTGAGTTTGACGTTACTGTTTCTGCTTTCACTGCACCTACTAATACACTTTCTTGTAAGCAAGGGGTGAATATTTCAGCAGATGAAAATTGTGAAGTTACTTTTGATGCAGGTATGTTCCTTAGCGGAAGCCAATATACTTGTTACAGTGATTATCAATTGATACTTTGGCCAAACAATAGTGAGTCAAACAAATTTAATGTTGCTCAGGATGTTGCATATGGCTTACCATGCGGTACACACACTATGGAAGTTATGGATGCATCAGGTAACAAATGTTGGGGCACTTTCGTAATTGAAGACAAGTTAGCTCCTGTTGTTGAGTGTAATTGTGTTGATGCTGAGACTGTAAGTGCAGTAACTTCATTTGGTGGATCATTAGATCTAACAGATGGAATTTTCGCAAGATGTAATGGATTTTCTAATGTGCATTATGACGTATTTCCTTTCCAAGTTTCTGTAACAGGTAGTTATACCTTTAATGCAAATGGAAGTCTTGGTGATACTTATGCTTATATTTATAGTGGTAGCTTTGACCCAGCGTCTCCTTGTACTAACGTAATTGCATCTAATGATGATGGAGCGGGAGATCTAGACCCACTTATTACTGTTAATTTGACTGCAGGTGTACAATACTATTATGTATTTACAGATTACTTTACAACACCAACAGGTACTTATAATGTTACTATAACAACAACTTCTGGAGGTCAAGTTCTTGCAGTAACAAATGCTGCAGATGCACCTGAGTGCCAGTTCAAGTGTTATGACTTAGACGTAGTGAGAAACGAAACAGTAGCTATGCTATCTGGTGCTTCACAAAACAAAGCAGTTTTAACAACTATGCCTGCTGCAAGTGATGCATGTGGAGCTATGTCAATGTCTTTTGAAGATGTAATAGAAACAGTAAAATGTGGTGATACAAAATTAAGAAGATCATGGACATATACTGACGCAAAAGGAAACAAAGCCTATTGTACACAGACATTTACATTCGGAGCAATCACAGTAGCGGACATTACGCCGCCGCAATACTTAGTAGAATTGTCATGTGGAGTCAATACAGACCCTGCGAATATAGCAGCATTGAAAGATGTAGATTCAAGACCCCAGCCATCAAGCAGCACGAATATCGGAGCCTACTATGATGACTGCACAGACACCGACAGTAACAGAGTTACATGGGGATATGCACATGGTTACTTCCATACCAACAGATAGGATATGATGGAAATTACCATGCACAGAAAGCAGATCCAAATATCGCGAAATCTTTAACGTATACGGACACAAACTATCCAGCATGTGGAGCAGGATGTAGCGGCAATATGAGAAGAGAGAGTGGAGAATCTTAGACTGGTGTTCACAAGATGTATTGGCCATCACAAGTAATCAAAGCAGTGGATGACAAAGCACCGACTTTTGCAGTGAAAGATGCGACAGTGAATGTAGATCCATGGGGATGTGTAGCTACCTATAGAGTAGACAATCCGTGGAATTGCAAGACAACTGTGCAAAACCAGATGAATTGACATGGACATTAGAAGTACCAGCGGGCGTAAGTTGAGTGGAGTACAAGGGTCTTATGTATTGACAGGCTTGACAAAAGGAACGCATACTATTACGTATATAGCGACAGACTGTGGTAACGCAGGTACAAGCAGAAGCTACGATCACAGTGATCGATGCAAGTGCACCAGTAGCCGTAGCAAAACAATACATAGTGATGAGCTTGACAGGAAGCGGCACGGCAGCAGACGGAGCGGCAAAACTGTATGGCCACCAATTGGACAATGGTTCGTATGACCACTGTACAGATGTAGCATCGAAGTAAGAAGAGTAGATGGCGGCTCAGCGTGGTAACCGTAGGAGTAAACAACCACAATAACAACAGCACATTCAATGGCAATAACTTCGCAAGTGAAGTACTAGGAGCGGTATGGTTCCACCAATTGATAGTAGATACACGAATGCAGATGGCAACTTCGATACAGATGGGTGGCGAATTCGTAAAATTCTGTTGTGATGATATCCCAGAGGAGAAGAATATGGCTTACAATGATGTAGAGTTGAGAGTATGGGATGATGGAAACATGAATGGTATATGGTGACAACTTGATCATAGACGGCATGAAAGACAATTACAATACCACATGGGTAACAGTAAGAGTAGAGAACAAAATTGGCACCAGTGCTAGTATGTCCAGCAGATGTTACAGTGACATGTGATATGGAGTTGAACCTTGAAGTGTAGGCAAGGATACGAAGGTAACAGATGTAGACTTGACAATGACAGGTTATCCAAGTGCATATGACCTATGTAAAGGCTTAGACATCACCTACAGAGATGCAATGGATAGGTACTTATGATGAGATCTGTAAATCAGGTACAATCAGAAGAACATTCAAAGCACAAAAGGAAGTGTAGGTGTAACATGTACAATACATCACAGTAACCACAGTAACCTTCCCATTCGTGGTGACTTTCCCACAAGATGGTCAAACGACACCATGGGATAAATGTGGATTCAGCTCAGATGACTTAAACGATCAAAACAATTCCTTGATCAAGAGACCAGTGGTAAATAACGGACCATGTGATATCATCATGGAGAATGGAGAAATCGACACATTCTTAAATGAGAATGGTGCATGTAAGAAATGGAGAGTAACGTATAATTACTTGAACTGGTGTACACAAGAGACAAGTGGACCATGTGTACACTATCTATACATTCAAAGATGTAGAGGCACCAATCTTAACATGTAACAACCAGATGTTTGCAGCCAATCCATTAGCAGCGAATCCAGATGGTGCATGTTATGCAAGCGTAGTATTGGAAGCATCAGCGACAGATACGTTGATCTGTGCAGAGGAGAGCTGGATCAAATGGCAAGTATTTGCAGATCTATGGGCAAATGGACACAGTAGACAGATTAGGATCAAGCTTCATCAACAAAGCGTACAATGGCATCTGGGTATACATCCCAAGAATACTAAACGGATCAGTAAACCCAGCATGGACAACCATGCAGAATTTACATCCAAACTTAGTATTGGCAGATGATTTGTATGTGACGTATGTGAAGCCGACAGCAGCAAGTGGTGGCAAAGCGACATTACCAGCCTTCAACTTATTGGCAGAGAATATCAACCACAAAGTACTTTGGAAAGTGACAGATGGTTGTGGCAACGTAGATCAGTGTGAGAGTACAGTGATGTCAGTAGACAAAAAAGCACCAACACCATACTGCGTAAGCGTACACACAGCAATAATGCAAACCAATCCTAAGATGGTAGAATTGTGGGCAGTAGACTTCAATAAAGGTTCATTTGACAACTGTACACCACAGTCAAAATTGTACTACACATTTGAAGGCACACATCCAGTATTGAGCAGATTGAATCAAGAGCATTACTTCAAAGGCTTAGGACAAAATGCAACAGTAAATGAGTACAACCAGGTAAAGCATACAGATGGTTACCAGCATCAAGAAGTGCAGGATACGTATGGTTGACAGCAGGCACACATGCAGTAAATGTAAGTGTATGGGATGAGGCTTGGAATACAGACTTCTGTACTGTAAACCTACAGATCAATGATAATGATACAGGTGGTAATTCTAGACCAATCATAGCAGGTAAAGTAGAGACACCACTTAACTTACCAGTAAATGGAGTAAATGTAGTATTTACATCAGACAAACCAGAATCACCTATGACAGTAGTGACAGGAGTATCTGGAACATATTCAGATGATGCAGAAACAGGTATTACATATGATATCACAGCGAATAAAGGTGGAGATTACTTGAATGGAGTAACCACATTTGACTTAGTGTTGATACAAAGACATATCTTAGGAATCCAACCACTTACGAATCCATACTTGTTGATAGCAGCAGATGCAGACAACAATGGAGTGGTATCTGTAAATGACTTGTCAGAATTGCGTAAATTGATCTTAGGCGTATACACAGAATTGCCATCAAACGAAAGTTGGAGATTCCCAGTAGCTTCACAGACAATGGATGCAACACACCCATTCCCATATGTAGAAACCATTACGGTAGCAAATCATAGCCAAGCGATGTCAAACCAAGACTTTGTAGCGGTTAAGATAGGAGACGTAAATGGAAATGCAGATGCGAGTGCAAACAATCCAGTAGAGTCAAGAACAGCGAAAAAAGTAGGTTTAGCAGTAGCTGATCAAGCTTTAGTAGCAGGCGAGACAGTAAGAATACCAGTAACAGCGAGCAACTACAATGAGATCTTCGGATACCAATTCACAATGGGTATGAGAGGAGCAGAATTTGTAGATGTAGAATCAGGAGCATTGTCAATGAGTGCATCAAATGTAGGAGTATTCGCAGATAAATTGACGATGAGTATGCAAGCCAAGAAGCAGCAACAGTAGCAGAGGGAGAAGTATTGTTCACATTGGTATTGAAATCCAAAGGAGCAAGCAGCCTAAGTGAAGTGTTGAGTCTAGGTTCAGAAATAACACCTGCAGAATCGTACATAGGAAAAGATATGGAAGTAGGAAAAGTAAGTTTGGAAGTAAGAAGCGCAAATGCAGAAGGCTTTGCAGTATACCAAAACGAACCGGAACCCACCAGAACAGAGACAGTGATCAGATACAACATGCCAGAAGCAGCAGCAGCCACTATTACAGTGTATGATGTAGCTGGAAAAGTAGTAGCATTGAGAAATGTGAATGCAGTGAAAGGTATGAATGCTGAGAAATTCACAAGAGCTGACATCAGCGCAAGCGGAGTACTTATGTACAAAGTAGAAAGCGGTGACAACGTAGCTAGTAAGAAAATGATCATCATCGAGTAATCGGTGATTTGACCATGACATAACTCAAGACTGAGTTAGAGATAAATCGGTTTTTGGGATGGCCTCTCTCTAAGCAATTAGAGGGGGGCTTTTTTTATTGTAATTGTTAATGTCCTATACGGTGATTGTAGTTTGAACTCTGATTATACATTACCTCATGCCAGCAAGGATTTTACTTTTTTCAATCAGCAAAAAAAAGTAAACAAAAAATGCCGCCGCTGTTTTGTCTTCTTAACACTTAAAAGTCATCTTCTCGACGGAAACAAAAATACTCGTCTTTTACATCCGCTCTTTAAACTCATATTTTCATGTTATTTTAGATTTGTGCTTTGACAAATAGTCCTATTGGCTCAAACAGTTTTTTGTTTGTACCGTGACTTCTAAGTTAAAGACAAAAAGGCGGATGACAGCGATCGTCCGATAAAAGTACTTTCCCTATTAATATTTTTTTCTTTTGAATACTCATCTTTGGAAAGCTTTAGCTCTTAATTTCAAAGTATCTCTTTAGTTGAGGAGGCTTTTTTTTATTGCAATTTTTAATGTCCCACTTTGGATTGAATTTTGTTTGAAAATTTTAATTGATTTAATTTATTAAACTAACTCTCACCAAAGTTTTTTAAATGGATACATATTGATTTGATCGGAATTTCAATAATGCCTTCAACCATATCTTTCTCGAACATTAAGGATCTTATGATTAATTCTCCTTTTTGTATTGAAACATCACCGAAAGCAATGTTTAGATTGCTTGTATCAACTTTATTAAGCTCATTATTTAGGATTTCTTTCATGTTGATTGGTAATATTGCTTCAATTTTATTTGAGATTATAGATTTAATTACTGGAGATAACAGAGTATAAATGAAATTTGAAGGTTTGACTGTTATTTCTGAATTTTCAAGATTTAGGCTTTGTTGGTCAAACTCAAATTTCAAATTGCCTGAGATTGAGATTTCACCTTTTAAAGGTTGTGTAGCTCTTGCCAAAATGTGCAATTTTTCTCTGTATTGAATTAATAATTCGGATATATCTATATTTGTCCCGTTGACTTTTTGTGATTTTAAAAAATTAATGATAGTTTTTCCTAACGATGTAAAGGAAAATTTAGTATTACAAATTAAAATATTGTCATTAATTAGCAATGTGTTGTCAAGAGATATGGAAGGGTATACAATTTCAATTGGACTTGGTGAATCTCTTAGAGTAACTGAATGGTCAAAAGAAATATGTAATAGGATGATAGATTCTTTGATATAAGCATCATATAATTGAATCTTATTTAGGGAGAAATTGAGATATACATTAGGGCTTTTAGATATCAACGTATTTGACAAAGGTTTGATATAGTTGTCAAAAAGATTTTTTATATCTAAACTTTTGGAAATTGATTTGTCAATATGATGAGGTAAATTTTTTTTATAGTAATCGATGATAATATTACTTATGGATTGAATAGATAGCTCGATTATGCCCATTTTTAAAATTGGTTTTTGTACCCAATCATAGTCTTCTAGAGTAGTTTGTACCTGAATATTGTATTTGTTATCTTGTTTGAGATGGCATAAACATTTGATGTTTATTATCCCATATCCTTGTACAGAAAAAAGCCCAGCATCTTTTTTTAAGTTAAATTTGAGACTTAAATTGAATCGTAATCCATCTTTGACGATTTGTAATTCAGATAATTTGACTATTTGAAAATCCTGTAAGTTGATATTTTCTTCATAAAGGATAGCTTCTTTTTCTTGATCGATAAGTCTATTTAATTTTGCAAGGAGTTTGTCTACTGGAATCTCAACGGTTGATGTTATATGTTGCATATACATTGAATATAATCAATTGCAAACATATATAAAATATAGCTAATATGAAAATTTATTATAAAAAAAAGGTTTGAATCACAAACCCTTTTTATAATTTATAATATTGAACTATATATATTACAATATAGAATTCACTTCAGTATAAGGTAAATTGAATGCATCTGCTACACCTTTATAAACAACTTTTCCATTTACGATATTTAGTCCAAGTTTTAATTCATGATTTTCAGAGCAAGCTTTTTTCCATCCTTTCTCAGCTAGTTGAATAGCATAAGGTAATGTCGCATTGGTAAGCGCTATAGTGGAAGTATACGGGACAGCTCCTGGCATATTTGCAACACAGTAGTGTACTACGTCATCTATGATATAAGTTGGATTGTCATGTGTAGTAGGTCTGCAGGTTTCAATACATCCGCCTTGATCTACTGCTACATCTACTATTACAGTACCTGGTCTCATTTCTTTGAGCATTTCTCTTGTGATAAGATTAGGTGCTTTGGCTCCTGGAATCAATACGGCACCTACAATCAAGTCATGATTTTTGATAAGTCTTCTGATGGTAAGTTCATTAGAATACATTGTTGTGACATTTGCAGGCATGACATCAGACAGGTATCTTAGTCTTTTTAAGTTTACGTCAAGTATAACTACATGAGCACCTAACCCTGCAGCCATTTTAGCAGCCTGAGTACCAACGATACCACCCCCTAAAATTAGGACTTTTGCCGGTGGAACTCCAGGGACGCCTCCAAGAAGGACTCCTCGACCATGTTGTGGTTTTTCAAGGTATTTTGCTCCTTGCTGAATAGCCATTCTACCTGCAACCTCAGACATAGGAACAAGCAGAGGTAGTGAGTGATCTGGAGATTCTACTGTTTCATATGCTAGGCAGATAGCATTACTGTCCATCATAGCCTTTGTAAGTGGCTCATATGAAGCAAAGTGAAAATATGTAAATAAAAGTTGGTTTGGTTTGACTAATCTATATTCACTTTCGATAGGTTCTTTTACTTTGATAATCATTTCAGCTGCAGCATATACTTCTTCTATTGTAGGTAATATGTGAGCACCTGCTTCTTGATAGTCAGAATCTGTAAACCCCGATCCTTCACCTGCTGTATGTTGAATATAAACTTTATGTCCTCTTTTGCTAAACTCTAAAGCACCGGCAGGTGTCAATGCTACTCTGTTTTCATTGGACTTTATTTCTTTGGGTACTCCAATAATCATAGGATATTATTTTTGGTTATTTGTTAAAAATTTGAGCGAAATTACGAATATTATATCATTGTCAAATGTATAATTTTAGATATTATGATGAATTTTATCATTAATAATTTTAATTCAAGGTGCGCCATAGCAATTAACTTATTGAAATTCAAATAATTTACCGATATTCGGCACAGTTTTGGATGTAATTTTCTTATTTAAATTTCGGTGACATGAGATTATATATACTTTTATTCTTTTCATTGATGTTTTTTTATGTGATTGGTAATAGTCAATCATTGAAATGGGTATATAAAATTGGAGGAACAGGTACAGACAATTCAATAGATGCTTGTTTTGATAGCTCATATAATATTTTTGATGTTTCAATTTTTTCAGGTTCGGCAGTTTATGCTACGACTCAGACAGTGCAATCCAGAGGTGGATTTGATGTATTGTTACGTAAAAGTTCATCATTCGGTAACTTTCTTTGGTACAAAAGTATTGGTTCTACTGGTGATGACAATGTATCTGAGGTAATTTCAGACAAGCAAAATAATGTCTACGTGGTAGGAACATTTACAGACTCACTCTATGTTGATGATCAATTTGTTCTGAATAATCATGAAGAAGGGCAGGCTACATTCGTATTGAAATTTGATAATGACGGGGAGCTATTATGGTCCAAGCATTTCGTATCAGATGTCGAAGTTACTGGAAAATCTATAGAAATAAGTAGAGATGGATATTTATTTGTTGGTGGAGTTTTCAGTGGATTCACTGAATTTTCTGCATTATCTACGCAATCTTTCCATTCAGTAGGAGGAAATGATATATTTTTTGCAAAACTTACCCTTGACAGTGGAGGAGTATTGTTTGTAGAGACTTTAGGATCAAGTTCTGATGACTATTTGAATGATATGGCAATTGATTCGACCAACAATCTCATTTTGACAGGTGAGTATAGAGACTCACTTGATATGGATCCAACTACAGGGGTTTTCAAATTATATCCTAGAGGTCTTTCAGATATTTTTTCTATGAAGTTGACTGTTAACGGTGGATTTGTATGGGCAAAATCTTTTGGTGGCTTAGGGATTGAATCCGGGTACAAAGTAGAAGTGGACGCTTCCAATAATATCATTATGACAGGTAGATACTCAGATGGTGCATTTTTTGATAATTTGCAAAAATCAAGCAGAGGAGGTACTGATATTTACCTTGTAAAACTGGATACAAATGGAAGTATCATCTGGTTAAATACCTATGGTGGTAAAGCCAATGATCTAGGTAGTACACTATTTCTCAACAAAACTGGAGTTGTTTATTTAGGAAGTGAGTTCAGAGATACTGTAGATTTTAATATTTCGATAGAAAGAAAGAATGCTTCTTATTCGAATGGTGGATCTGATATTGGTATACTAGTGTCAAATCAAGATGGTACCTATAATAATCACTATAGTTTTGGTGGTATTGCGAATGATATTATAAATAGTATGATAGTTAGACCCAATGGTGAAATCATTTCTATTGGCGGTTTTGGTGGTGTGATTGATTTTGAACCATCTTCGTCCGTCATTAATGTGTTTTCAAGTGGAGGGATTGATGGTTATTTGAGCAATGTATTTTTATGTGTAAACCCATACCTTAAGACTATAGAAATACCTAATCCGATAGTCTGCTATAACAGTCCAGGAATTGTAAAAATAACTGAAGGCTATTTGAATCATGCAACACAATGGTCATGGCAGATTGGAGATTGTAATGAGATAACCTTTGCTAGCGGTACAATTTTAAATTTACCCATTACGGAAGATGTTGATTACTATATAAGAGGTTGGGGTGGATGTGTCGTGACGAATGAATGTAAGAAAGCATCACTAAAAGTACATACGGATACCTTGAAGTACCAGACAGTGTATCTATGTGAAGGTGATACGGTACAAATTGGAGATCATATGTATTCGTCTGCTGGATCTTATTTGGATAGTCTTACCACAATGGCTGGATGTGATAGTATTTTAGTTACAGATATTGTGATGGTTCCATCTTATTCTGTACAACAAAATATTTCAATTTGCCAAGGAGATACATTGTATGTAGGGAGTTTTAAGCATTATTTGTCAGGATTGTATATGGATAATTTATACACTATTGATGGTTGCGATTCCATCATCATAACAAACTTAACGCTTAAACCCGCAAAAATTGAAAATGCAGAAGCAATAATTTGCAAAGGAGACACCATAGAAGTCGGTGCTGAAACGTACACAGAGATGGGGAAATACATTCAATCTACCATAAATAGTAACGGATGTGAAGACCTACTTATAGTCAATATCATTGTTCTTGAGACAGAATTTAATCAGTCATTCAGTTTATGTGAAGGGGATTCGATTACTGTGGGAGATCATGTTTATTCTCAGACTGGTATCTATACTGATAGTTATATAAGTTCATTTGGTTGTGATTCTATTATTATAACAAATTTGAAAATCAATCCTGTTGCTAATATTGTGCAAAACATCACTTTGTGTCAAGGGGATTCTTTGCTGGTTGGCGATACTTTATATTTTGATAGTGGAATATATATAGATACTCTCGCATCGGAGGCAGGATGTGATAGCATTATCACTACAAATCTTGAAATTTATAATACATTCTTTCAATACGACTTTTATCAAACTTGCGCAGGTGATTCTGTGGTTGCAAATAATAGAATTTATACAGAAACAGGTATTTATCAAGATACATTTAAAACTATTTTAGGTTGTGACAGTATCATTGTATCTGACATTAAAATATTGAATCCTCACGTTTTCGAAGATGTATCGTTATGTAGTGGAGATAGTCTAGTCGTAGGGGGAAATATCATTTCGATTGCTGGAAATTATACTTATTTATTTACAAGTTCATTGGGATGTGATAGCTTACATACTTATAATGTAATGTATTATCCGACATATTCGAATGAACAAAATTTTGCAATTTGTCCGGGAGATACGATATATGTAGATGATACCTACTTCACCAATCCTGGGATTTATATAGATTCATTCCAAAATCAATTTGGATGTGATAGTTTATTGATTACAAAAATTAGTTATGATAATGTATTTACTGATGTTGATATAAATCTGTGTATTGGAAATAAAGTCATAGTGAATGGTGTAACGTATGATAGCGGAGGTAGCTTCCGAGATACACTCCAAAGGTCAAATGGCTGTGATAGTATTCTCATAATTGATATCATGGCATGGCCAACTTTTGTAAAAAATGATTCATTTGAAATCTGTAAAGGAGAAAGTGTAAAAGTAGGAAATAGCGTTTATTTTAATGCTGGAGACTATTCAGAGTATTTGACCACGGTAAATGGTTGTGATTCTTTGATACAGGTGCACATCGATGTGATTAACTTTGACACAGACATTTGGATAAAAAATGATAGTCTGAATGCGCCCCGATATTCAGATGCGGTGTATACTTGGCTTAAGTGCAATCCTACTTTTTCTGATATCATTGGCGTGACTTCGGAACCTTATTTTGTTATACAACAAAATGGTACCTACCAAGTGAAGATTCAACATGAGGGTTGTAGCTATTACTCTGATTGTAAACCTTTCGTGATATCTGCTACCGAAGACAATTCTAATTCATTTAAACCATACTTATATCCGAATCCTACTACCGAGAAAATCACACTTCAAGGTAGTCAGAGTGAGGGTATAGTCAGAATGTTTAATTCTGAAGGTCAAATGCTGATGGAATTTGATACCGTGTTGCCGCATACTTTTGATGTCACCGATATTAATGCTGGTATGTATATGGTCACGTTTACTGTTCTAGACGGTAAAGTTATTACATTACCTTTTGTGAAATTTTAAGTTCTATCAAAAGTTCCATTTGCCTTGGGTGCGCATAACTTTTTCTATCACTTCCCTGACACAGCCTTGCCCCCCATTCTTAGAAGAGATATAGTTGCATCTGTTGTGGACTTCTGGTACGGCATCTTTGGGACAAGCAGCTATAGATACTTGACTTAATAGTGGAATATCCGGAATATCATCGCCCATATACAGTATCTCAGAAGTGGCCAAACCAAGATTAGTCTTAAGGTCATCAAAAGCATCCTGCTTGTTTTTTTGACAGTCATAGATGTGTTTAACCCCTAAGTTTTCAAATCTTATTCGGACTCCTTTAGAATAACCTTTGGTAATAATGGCGATGTGATATCCCTCGTTTAGTGCTATAACAATTGCTTGGCCATCTCTAGTATTCATGGTACGCAATAATTCCCCAGCTTCAGTAATTAGTACTTTACTATCGGTGAATACTCCGTCTACATCAAAAACAAGGGTAGTGATAGCAGAAAATTGTGCATGATCCAATTTCATATGATCTTATTTCAACAAGTCTGTCACTTTTACTTTTGATTATCTCTCCATTCGTACACCCATTTTGCTTGGATCTGCTCTAGATGAGATTCATTACAATCAGACTTTGTTCCTTTAAAATTTGGGATTTCTAAGACCCAATCTATGAGATCAGTAAATCTGATACGATAGATCTTACCCTCATCAAATTCATCACCAAATCTTTCATATAGTTTCATTCCAATATCTTCATGATCTGACCAATCTATCGGAAAATTATCTATGTCTTCAAATGCCATAAATGTTATTATTTTCTATTTTTTAAATTACATCAATGCTCGTGACCAATGATTTGTTTTTGGTCAGGAATGGTGACATGGATTTCTGCATCATCTTCTAGTATGATGCATTGGCAGGCCAATCTTGATTCCAGTCTTGGGTTGATGGCTCTGTCTATAAAGTCTTCTTCTTTATCAGATATTTCTTCAAGTGCATCATCACCTTTATTTACATAAATATGGCAAGTAGAGCACGCACAGACCCCACCACAGTTGTGATTCAGATGAACATCATGGTCTTCTGTCACTTCCAGAATTGAGAAACCAGATTCTGCATTCTCAACCAATTTAGGTTGGATCGATTTATCTTCAAAAGTAAAAAATATCTTAGCCATTTATAAAAAAAAGTTGTCTAATAAAAACTGTTTGATTAAGCTTGCTTACAAAACGCTTATCCAACAACTATTTGCTTATATTTGTTCTAAATAACATGTGGCAAGATCACAATAAGTCTTCATGGTACACCGTTTTGCATAAAAAGATCCATGCGTAGTTTTGTCTTTAAAATAGCATTTGTATTGATCGGAATGCCTATATTGTGGTATGTACTGTCAGGTTTTGTCATGATGGATAGGAAAAGTGATCTTTTGATAAAATCACCATCATCACAAGAAAGTATTCAGCTGCAATCTTTAGCTAATAGTGGTGACGAGCCTGGAAGTTTCGTTTCAGAAGTCGATTTTGGTTTACCAAAGTTGACAGACTCGGAACAGTTTTTTATTGGCCAAAAGATTATTTTTACTGAAAATTCTGATATTGACTCTATTCTTATTGGAGTTACATCAAAGTTGACATCAAAATACGAAATTTGGCATAATAATAAAATAGTAAAAACTGATTATTTAGGCTTCATGAAGAAAGTTACTCTTGGATCGACATATACACTAAGACTTGAATTCGAAAAGGCAAAATTATCCAATAAAAATTCAAAAAACAGAATAGTATCTCACATCTATCAGGGCTCTCATTTCTTTGGAGACACAGGAACTTTGGTTATTGATTTGTCAGAAGCAACATGTGCAGTTCAGGCGGTTCAGAATTTTGCGCATCTTCCTTTGCAAATAAACACTATCAATTTTATGTATTGGAAGTTTTGGAATAATTATAAATCCTTTGATTAAGCTGTGGATTGGAAATTTTGATGTAGCTTTGTTGTAAATTTTATATTACATTAAGTCTATTTTTAATAATGAAGCGGTTGAATCCATCTGCAGTTCTGATTTTATTATTTGTATTAAGTCTTTTTAAGTATGATGCGTTGTACAGCCAGCTAAACTTGAAAGTAGGTTATAATGGTGTTAAATTAAATCCAAAAAAGACTATAGAAATCATCGATAAGTTCAACACGACATTGCTTTCCCAAAGCACGACCTTGCATGATGATTTGAATAAGATTAAAAATATGCATGGCATAGAAATAGGTTTGCGGTATAGAATACGCAACATTGGTTTTGAATTATCTTGGTCAAGTATCTCAACTAAAAATGATGTCTATGCAACTTTATCCAATGATCAATTATTTCAAGATAAGTGGTATTATTCTCTTACTGAGTACAGCTTGGGAGTTGAGAATTATTTTGGTAAATTGGGGTATGGTGCAGCTTTGGGCTACCAAACTTACCGAATTAAAACTGATATTACAGGTGTACAAAGAAAAAAGAGTCCGGTAGTGACCGAGAGCGGTGCTACTAGCAAATTTTATTTGATTTTCCAATTTCCAGGAGATTTGGTTGGAATAGCATTTAAACCATATTTCCAGATCCCATTAGGCAAATATAATATCTCTTCATTTGATCAAACACTCAACGAACAAATTCAGGAAGGGTACCAATCAACAGGTAATTATGACGAAGATATGCAGCTATTTGGGATTTCTATTCTTTTGTATAATGGTAGACAAAACTAGAATTTTGTTTTAATGCCATCCATTTCTTCAACTTGATATGATCTTAGTTGGAGATTTGGGTCGATTTCTACTTGCATACTTATTGGTACATCAAATTCTAAAACTAACCTTTGGTCTCTGAATCTTTCATTAGGACCTAAGATGATTCCTTGTGGTACATAGATGATATTTCCAGATTGGGTTACTTCAGTTGAAATCTTTTTAAGATTTTCTTTTGCATCATAATTGGAACTTCCTCGTGCAAGCAATTTTTTGGTCACTTTGACAGTATTGGCATCGTGATGTTTTCGCACTACTACTTCTGTAACCGGTATAACCCATTCTTTTGCATTGAATCCATCATTATTGAGAAATTGCAAAGGACCAAAATTTAAACGTAAAGTATGCTCACTATTACCATCTGCTTTTATGGTAATCAGATTTTCTGAGATACTACTCAAGGTCATGTTATTCTGGTCTATTGCTTCCATTGAATACTCTTTTATAGTTTTCATAATTGTAAATGATGTCAAAACTATGCAAACTATCCACGTAAAAAGCAAGTAATTCATGATGGAAGGTTTTGGTCTAAATTTGAACGCCATCCTAGATACACCGAAAATAATCCATAATATAGGAATAGTAATGACCCCTATGGCTGCTATTACGCCAAGGATTGAAATCCAACTTTGATGTGGTCCCAACATAACCCAGGCAGGATAGGATACTATGCTTCCGCCGACTACACCAGTCCAAGCTATAGCCAATGCGGATATAAAAATGATAGCAATAACAGTAAAAAAAGCTTTGAATGACTTGAATGCAAATCGAAAGATAGAACCTAAAACACTTCCAAATGTATTGATGGTTTTATGAAGGAAACTGCTTGCATTTACAGAATCCGCCGTTACATTACTTTTTTTTTATTGCCGATGTCCTGACTCCATTGATTTATTTGCTCGCCCAATTCTGTGATTTCCTTTTCTACCAGGTTGGCAATATTTTGGATGGTGGTTGGCTCACCTTTCATAGCGAGTTTGTCGCTAGATGATGATGCTTCTGGTACCAAAAACCACAATAATATATATGGTATCACGCCCACACCACCCATAACAACTAGAAGTATAAAAGCCAGTCTTATCCAGATTGGGTCTGCAATACCGAAATATGCCGATATCCCAGAACATACGCCTGCTATTTTTTTATCATCAGGGTCTCTGAATAACCTTTTGCCAACTCCTATGTGATCGTTGTATTTTGTTTGGCTACCACCTTGGTAACTGGTAAAGGTGTTTTCTAACGGTTCAGCACCAAAGTCTTCGGGTTTTCCTAGTATGGCTATGACATCATCAACTTCTTTCATCCCGATGATGGTTCTGCCTCTTAGGGCATCTTGAAATAATTCTGCCATACGCACTTCAATATCGTATAAAATTTCATCGCATCCTTCGGATGTTGAAAAATGTCTCCTTATGGAAGATAGATAATCAGAAATATAGCTGTATGCGTCTTCGTCAATCGAAAATGGAAAACCGCCTAAGTTTATGTTAAATGTCTTGTTCATCTATTGAAGAATTTTGAAAATTTTGAGAATGTTGTACTGCATCTATAAGATCTTGCCAGGTGCCCTGAAGGTTTTCGAGAAATTCACCACCTTTGGAAGTGATTTGATAATACTTGCGTGGCGGACCTGATTTAGACTCCTTCCAATTGTACTCAAGTAAATTGGCATCTTTGAGTCTATTGAGTAATGGGTAAATGGTACCTTCGACAACAATAAGTTTTGAATTTTTGAGCTTATTGATGATATCCGTGGGGTACGCTTCTTCTTTTGCAATAATAGATAACACACAGAGCTCCAAAACGCCTTTCCGCATTTGAGCTTTGGTGTTTTCCAATTTTAAATCAAAATCGTCCATGTATTTAGCGTTAATAATTACAGGGCAAAGGTAGGTCAGATTTTAGTATTGTGCAATACATAGTACCATTTTAAGGATAGTACTATACGAACATAAGTTTTTTATCGATGAAATTTCGGTTCAATTAGATAAATATGGTATATTGAACAGGATAATCTTCTACTGCATTTTCCATTAAATCAAAAAATGTGTATCCATTTCAGAGTCTTTGTTTCCTTCAGATGAAACTTCCAATTGACATATGTAAGGAAATCCTAGCAACTCCATTCAATCGAATATTATAATTGATCAAGATGCATGGGGCCATACATAAACATCCATTATTCCCTTGCCTTTAATCTCAACATTTGGCACTTTCTCAAAAGTAAAATCATCTTTTAATAATTGGTAGGTATTCTCCGATACTTGTATTTTCCCTATTTGCCCGTTAGATTCCATTCTGGCAGCCATATTAACCGTATCACCCCACAAGTCATAACTGAATTTTTTTTTGCCAATAATGCCAGCAACAATAGGACCTGAATGAATGCCTATGCGCAGTTGGAAGTTTAATTCGTTTTCTTTATTATAATGCTCTAAACTAATAAGCATGTCTTGAGCAAATTTGAACAAATCATATGCATGGTTTATTTTTTCTATTGGCACCCCAGAGGCAACCATATATGCGTCACCTATGGTTTTAATCTTTTCCAATTCATGCATTTCCGTCAAATCATCAAATTTACAAAACAATCCATTTAATACGCTCACTAATCGATGAGGGGATATGTTTTTCGAAAATTCAGTAAAATTTACAAGGTCAGCAAAAAGAATAGACGTTTGTTCATATAGTTTTACCGTTGTTTTCTTATCACTTTTAAGCTCATAAACTATGGACGCTGGAATAATATTATGTAATAATAACTCATTCTCTTTATTTGAAATTTCAAGATCATCTTCAAGTTTTTCTGCCTTAATCAGTGATGAAATCATCGGGATGGTAGGGCCAAAGAGCGCAGCTGTCAAATTAAAGGTTAATAAAAAAATATAATGCCCTTCAGGTGGAATGAAGTTTGGAGTTATATTGTAACTGAGAATTCCAAGTAATATAATCGAAGTAACGCCAAGAATACCAATGGTATTATACTCCCCCCATAAATTAAACCACTTAGCCATTAAATTAGTTAAAAAATAATTTATAAAAATTGTCATTTATGCGGCCGATTTAACTGGTTCATGATATGAATTGAACACAGTGTTTGGAGTGTTATTATTTAATTCCGTGTGTCTTCTTTGCGCATTATACCAGTCTATATACCACCCTATTCCTTTTCTTAATTGCTCTGCGTCTTGAGATGGACGTATGTATATGTGTTCGTACTTGATTGTCCTCCAAAATCGTTCTATGTATATATTGTCTTTTGCTCGGCCTTGGCCGTCCATACTAAGTTTTATGCCATTATTTATTACTCTATATACAAAGTCGTCTGAGGTGAATTGACTGCCTTGATCTGTGTTTATAATCGTTGGGCGACCATGTTTTTCTATACAATCCTCTAATACATTGCAACACCATATTGAGCTCATGGAGTTAGACACATCCCAGTGTAAGATTTTCCTACTGAATACATCTATAAATGCTATTAAATACATATATCCTTTGGGCATGGGGATGTATGTAATATCTGCCATCCAGACTTGATTGGGAGCAGTTATTGGCAGATGCCTAAGTAAATATGGATATTTCTTATGCTCTGGGCTAATCCTAGAGGTGTGTGGGCCTGGCATAAGTGATTTAAGTCCCATAACCTCATAATACAAGCGATTTATACGTTTGATATTCACTGCAAATCCTAAATCCATTGTAAGCCATGTATGCATACGCTCTGCACCGTATTCTGGATGATCAGTGTACATCCTATCCATATGTGCCATCAACTCAAGATTCAAATCGCTTTCATCAGTCTTCTTGGTATAATATTGGCTCGATCGATTTAGCGAAAGTAATACACATTTACTTCGCATACTAAGAGGAGATTCAACTTGACTTAGCATTTCTTGCTTATGTTCGGTACTAATCATCCCAACACTTTTTTAAAAAATCATTCTCCATTTGCAATTGACCAATTTTGGAATATAGCCGTTGTGTCTCTGTTTCAACTTTATTCTCGTTGTCATTTTTTGTGCCAAAAGCAACATGAGCATTTTTTAAAAAATCACTCTTCCATGTGCTTATTTGAGTTCCAGATACCTCGTATTTCTGCGAAAGCTCAGCTAAAGTCATCTTTTCTTTGAGTGCTTCTAATACAACCTTTGTCTTAAATTCGGCGGTTAACTTTCTGCGTTTACCATTCATTCTACTTGCCATTTTGATGTAAATTTAGTGTTTTAAATTTTATTAAGCAAGTGGTCTAGTTTTTGGGGAGTACTATATATATTTTGCGATAGAAGTGCCCCTAAACGCACTACCAGCCAAAATAACAGATGGAAAAATATGAAATTGAAATCCATATGCCCAACCAAACTGGAATGTCAAATAATAATTTATAAATATTCCGATAACAGTACCGAATAACATAGCCACCACATATTTTCGAAAAAAAATAGTTATAATGAAGATAATATACATGAATATTGAAAACCCAACTACTGGAAGTAATGGGAATGCACGAATGCTAAAGAAATAAGCAAATAGTAATGAATAAACAATAAGTGGGACAATTGACATTTTTACCATTCTGGAATGATAATCCAAGTCTCTTTTATTCAAATCTTTTGGATGAAAAAAATCTTTGATTTTCTCATTTAGTGGCATTGATGTATTTTTATTGACAGGGAGCGAACGGCTGTCTTTTCAAAAATTAATATCAAAAATAAGTAAAATTATCCTGAAACTAGTTTTTAAACTATTTTTTCATAGTTTTCATTTGCACAAGAAATTAATTTTGATCGAGAAAAGGGGAATTACCACTAACGTCAGGTACATCTGGATTACTTAATTTCCTTGATCATGTAGATGTGATAATTGTTTTTTGATTTAGATTGATACATTTTTGTTTCAAGAGGAAAAAAATTTTCTTCAATCTTGCAGTCATTTTTCAAAACTAAATAAATTGGAATGTTAATCTTTGTTGTTACCCACATTTCATAAACCGTACTACCCATCATATCAATAAACTCTTGATCACCACTGAACTCAGTAAGTTTGACGAAATAACAATTGTATCCATGAATTACTTTTCTTTTTTCATTATCAACTTCAATTGTGTAGGTACAGTTATCTCTATTCAGTTTTAAACCGAATTCAAATTCATTTGTGACATAGTTTATTATACTTATAGAATCCTTTTTAGGAGAGTATCTCAATTTATTTGTGTATTTATTTTCAAAATATCGTTGTCTTTGCCAATCATCTTTAATAGCCTCAATGTAAATTTCATTTGGATACTTGGACTCTCTTTCAGCTTTTTCCATAAGAAGTGTTTGAAATTTTATTTTAAATGAATCTGTGAGACCTGTGCTATCAATTTTTTCAATGTATGACTCAATTTGATTCATCATTTCAGGTAATTCATCAAACTTAGATTCTACCGTAAAAGTTAACTTATTCAGTTTGTTGTGATCATAATTTGATTGGAAAACATTGCATGATAAGAACGTCAAGGTTGCTAAATATACTATTTTATTCATTTTTTATAGGTTATGGTAGTTTCGAGCTTGGCGAAGGTGGCGATTATCATCACAAATATTTCTGCGGAGCACTGAAGCGCCACTTTTGCGAACTTGTGTTAACGCCAGTGCTTTCTTGTCCACTGTGCGATTGGGCACACATACTCTTTGGCAAGCTTTGGTCAGTGCATAGGCTTGTGCGGCTTGGCAATGTGTGTGGGTGCAAAGGGTTGGCTTAAAGTCGAGGGTCAACATCTTCGCTTTCTAATGCTAATACTCCAAAAACACTTTCATGTATTCGTCTCAATGGTTCTTTTTTCACAAACCGTTCTAGTCCTTCAACGCCTAAAGCAAATTCTCTAATTGCTAAAGATTGTTTTCTAGAAAGTCCACGGTTTTTTAGTCTTTCAATGTTTTCAGGTAAGTCGTATTCAGGTCCGTAAATAATTCTTAAATATTCACTTCCTCGGCATTTAACAGCAGGTTGTAAAAGACCTTCTGTCCCTATTGATATGAAGTCGAACGGTTTTACAACCATTCCTTCTCCGCCTTTTTTTGTCAATTCCATCCACCAGTTTACAGCTTCGTCATAACTAGTCTGGTCGTTTAGATTTACAATTTTGTAAGGTGTCGCCATAAATAGTTTGGTGTCGCCTTTACAGATTTCGGCAATGTTTTCCATGTGCCATTCATTTGTTTTGTCAACGTGAACTTGTCCTTCGGTTGCCAAAATATGAAAAGGAGCTAATTTATAATCGTCAATAGTGTCAACTGTCCAGCAATAATTTTGATATGCTTTTACATATTTTGAAATCGCATTATTTTTTATTGCAAATTTTTCTAATGAGGGTAAAGCATCTTTTATTCCTCTGTCAAAAGCTAATTGAAAAGCTTTTTCAACTTCAGGCAAAGCTCCACCAGCGGCTGCACTAACTGCCGCATACTGGTCTTTAAGCAATGCTTGTGCTTTTGCAGACCAAGGCATTAATTCAGCATCTAAACAAACCCAGTCTGTATTGAATTTTTCCCAGAAATTTGTTTTGGTCAAACATTGATTTACTCTTCCAACAAATTCCTTTTCAATTTCAGCATCATTGAAAAAGTTTCTTCCTGTTCTCGTATAGCAAATTCCGATACCTTCATTTTGAACTCCAAAACGTTTTGTTGCTGTTTCTTCGTCTTTACAAATTACCAATACAGCTCTTGAACCCATGTGCTTTTCTTCGCAAACAACTTTTTCGATTCCACGCTTCTTATAGTAATTCAAAGCTTGAGCAGGATGTTCTAAATATTCAGGAATATCGCTTGTCGCACAAGGCGACATTGTTGGTGGAAGGTAAATCAACCATTTCGGGTTAATTGCAAATCGGCTCATTATTTCCAATGCTGCAATGGAGTTTTCTTCTCGAATGGTGATGTTATTTCTAAGTCTTGTTTGTACAATCCGTTTGCCCGTTACATCTTCAATGTTTAATAAATCGTCATACTCTTGTTGTGAACTAAGTATGTTTTGATTTTCATTAAAGTTGATTGGTTTTATTGGTTCGCAATAAACCATTTTAGCTTTTACAGAAACTAATTCTTCTTCTGGGTAACGCAATGCAGTAAGTTTACCGCCAAACACACAGCCAGTATCAATGTCAATAGTTTTATTTAACCATTCTGCTACAGGAACTGGAGTATGTCCATAAACAACTTTTGCTTTTCCACGATATTCTTTTGCCCAATTATGTCTTACAGGTAGACCAAATTCATCAATTTCTCCCGTTGTTTCACCGTACATACAGAATGAACGGACTGCACCTGAACCACGACCTTGCATTTCTTCCTTAAGACCAGCATGAGCAACAACCAATTTACCATTGTCAAATACATAATGGCTGATTAATCCATAAAGAAATTTCTCTACTGTTGATTTGAATTGTGCGGTTTCTGATTCTATTTGTCTAACTGTTACTTCTAATCCGTGCTTTAATTGAACCTGCTTTCCATTTAAGTATTTCTGTAATTTCAAGTCGTGGTTGCCAGGAACACAAAAAGCAACACCTGAATTAACCATACTCATTACCAAACGCAAAACACTTGGTGAATCAGGGCCACGGTCAACCAAATCGCCAACGAATATTACTTTTCTGTTTTCAGGAGCAATAACGCTAAAGCCAAAATTCTTTTCAGGTTCATTAGTCCGATTTACAGAATAACCCAATTTTAAAAGAAGCTCTTGCAATTCATCAAAACATCCGTGAACATCGCCAATGATGTCGAACGGACCAGTTTCATTTTTTTTATCGTTGTATAATTTCTCTCTTTTGATTTCTAAAACAGCATCAACTTCTTCAAGTGATTTCAGAATATAAATTTGTCTGAAACCTTCGTCTTTTAATCCCCTGATAGATTTTTTTAATTCCTGATTTTGCTGACGAATTACATGTTCTCCGAAATTTCTGTCTGGTCTGCTTTGATTTCTTTCTTCGCAAACTTTCATAGGCAGATCAAGAACAATAGCAACAGGCAAACAATGGTATGTTCTTCCTAATTCAATTAGTCCCTTGCGAGATTCTTTCTGAACATTAGTCGCATCAATAACAGTTAATAAGCCACTTTTTAATCTTTTGCCTGCTATGTAATACAAAACATCAAAAGCATCATTGGTGGCTGATTGACTATCCTCATCGTCTGAAACCAATGCCCGGCATTCGTCAGAAGATAAAATTTCTGTTCGTTTAAAATGTTTTTTGGCGAAACTGCTCTTTCCTGAACCCGAAACACCAATTAAAACAACAAGCGATAATTCAGGTACCTTAATTTCCACCACTAACTAAATTTATAATTAATTTTATCATTATCTCTTTTTCACTAGGATTACTTTGTGCCACCAATAAGGCTAATGCAACTAAACCATTGTCATTGATTTTTAATTCACCGTTTTTCTTATACCGATGTTTATTTTTTTCTAAAAACCAAACGAATAAAAATGCTCCAATTCGTTTATTGCCATCTGTAAACGAGTGATTTTTGATTACAAAATACAATAGGTTAGCTGCTTGTTCTTCTACACTTGGATAAAGATATTGTCCATCAAAAGTTTGAATTATACTTTGTAATGAACTGTTGAAACTATCATCTTTTTCAATTCCAAACAATTCAGTGGCTTCTTTTTTTTCTATCAATTTTTTCTTTAGTTTAGCAATAGCAACCTTGGCTTCATCGTATTTTATTTCATACGTTATATCTTCATTTAAAGATTTTTGGGTTATTGAATTACTATCATATTGATTGAGTAATACAAAACTTTTAGTATAATTGCTTAATATCTCTATTAAACCTTTAGCTTCATTCAAATGTAATTCTTCAGATATACCGGATTGTTCGATGAGCTTAACCATTTTACCTAATTCATCTAGTCGCTTTTGGTTAATGGCATAACCTTTGAGTAGATATTCATTCAATTGTTTTGTTGCCCAAATTCTAAATTGTGTTCCTTTGATAGAACTTACCCTATATCCGACTGCCAAAATCACGTCTAAACTATAATAGGTAATTTGCCTTTGAATGCTTCTTTTTCCTTCCCATTGAACTGTTGCATTTTTTGCAACAGTTGAATAAAGCGTTTCTTCAGAAAGTTCTCCTTCGGAAATAATACTCTTTATATGCCTTGAAATCACAGATTTATCACGTTCGAATAATTCTGCGATTTGATTTAATGAAAGCCAAAAAGTGTCCTTTTCAAACTGCACTTCAACTTGAGTTTGATTATCTTCGGTTTGGTATATGACTATGTCATTCATATTGTATTATTCTATTGTAAATACTGCCATTTGTGAAGGAGCTCCTATGTTTTCTACTTCGTCTCCAATAGGAAAAAGCTCCACTTTATAATTATATGTTTCTCCAATTTTATTTGACCATTCCAAAAACTCTTTTCTTGTCCATTCAAAGCGGTGGTCATCGTGTCGCATTTCTTCTGCATCCAATTTATCCCACATCACATTGAATTCTTGGTTTGGTGTCGTAAGAACAACAGTTCTAGGTTTTGCGAACTCAAATAAAACTCGTTCAAATGCTTTAAGTCGATTCAAGTCTAAATGTTCAATTACTTCAACTACCGCTGCTGCATCAAATCCTTCTAATCGTTGGTCTTTGTATATTAATGAACCTTGAAACAAATTAATTCTTTCTTTTTGTTTCGGAGACATTTCTTCAAAATGTAATCTTTCTTTTGCTTTAATTAATTCATTGTAAGAAACGTCCATTCCAACTATTTCAGAAAATTGTTTTTGTTTTATCAATTGTCTGATTAATTTTCCTTCTCCACAACCTAAATCCAAAACACGCTCTGCACCTGATTCGGTAATTTTCTCTGCTACAAGTTTTATTCTTTTGTCGTGTAATGTTTCCTTTCTTTTTTGCTTTTCTGTTTTTTCAATTAATTCATCGCTAAAGTCTCCCATTTCTTCACCTTCACTTAATCTTTCAAGTGCTTGTCTTGATAAGGAATTTAAATTGATTAAGTAACGCCTAATTATTTGCTCTTTCTCAGGATGCTCTTTTAGCCAGCCTTCACCTTTTTGTAATAGTTTATCAATTTCATTTTCACTTACAAAATAATGTTTGTCGTTGTCTAAGGTTGGAATAAGGACATAAAGATGAGATAACAATTCCTTTGTGGTAACTGTATGGCTTAACTTTAAAGTGAAATATTTACTATCGCCCCATTCAGGAAATTTAGAATCTAATTGATGCTTTATCAATTCAACTTGGTAGCCAAGCGGTTCAAAGAATTTTCTTATTAATAATTCACCACCTTTTGGTGCTGGAATAACCGCAATAGTAACTTCAAAGGGAAGCTTCGCATCAACCAATTCGGGTTTATCCTTGCATTTACCGTTCATTGCGGTCGAAAATGCTTTTGATAATGCCACACTCATAAATGAGGATGAAACATAAGGTCGGTCGTTTACATAGTGCCCAAGGGCAAAGCCGTCACCACCCAAATTTCTTGCTCCCCGAACCATGTCAATAGGGTCAATGTCAAGTAATAGGCTAACAGTTGTTTTATCTTCTCCTTTTTCTGGATAAAACACATGAGCCTTACCAATTGACAATTCAAAAGTCTGAAATTTGTCAGGGTGTTTGTGCAGTAAATATCCTAAATCTGTAGCTGGTTTATGAGTGGTCGTAATGTTTAAAATCATTTTGTCAATATTATCGTTGTCGTGTGGAGGCAAAATCCAAGCTCTTTTGGTTGCCTAGCGGTCGCTCGTGCGTTGGGGCAACCAAATGTGCTTGAATGTGCGGTTGGCATTTCGTCTGTCGTTTCATGTTTGGTCTGTCTGTCTTTAAGCATTCTGACTAACGTATTTATATCGCATACAAAACCAAACAGTTGTGAAAACGACATCTTCATTTGTGAGACCAAATTTATCAATTTGTTTTTGAATTCTCTTTGCTATCCCTAATTTTCTTTTTTGATCCAAAAATAAATATCCTGCAGGATTGATGTAATTTGTACCATGTGTAACAATATTCTAGATGATAACGCCAAGCATACAGGCTGTTGAACTAATGGCACTTACTCTATGGGGGATTCTTGCTAGCGCTTCTATCTACCTCACAAATATATATCAATTTTCGCTTTTTTCAAAAAAAATTCCCGCCTGAAATACATAACCTCAGGCGGGAATTGGTGATTTTATAAGTTGCCTCTTAGCTCCTGCTCTCTTTCAAGACTTTCAAATAATGCCTTGAAATTCCCTTTACCAAATGATCTGGCTCCGTGTCTCTCAATGATCTCAAAAAATACCGTTGGACGATCCTGAATAGGTTTGGTAAAAATCTGCAAAAGATATCCTTCTTCGTCTTTATCGATAAGGATATTCATACTCTTTAAGTCATCAATATTTTCATTAATAGCGCCAACCCTTTCTATGGCTTCATCATAATAATTTTCAGGAACATAAAGGAATTCTATGCCATTTTCTCTCATACCTTTTACGGTCTTTACAATGTCATCAGTTTCTAGGGCTATATGTTGTACACCTGCGCTTTTATAAAAATCGAGATATTCTTCTATTTGTGATTTTTTCTTTCCGTCTGCTGGTTCATTGATTGGAAATTTGATGTATCCATTGCCATTGCTTACCACTTTACTCATGAGTGCTGAATATTCAGTCGAAATGTCTTTATCATCGAATGTGATAAGTAATTTGAATCCTAAGACTTCTTCATAGAATTTTACCCATCGATTCATCTGACCAAGTTCGACATTTCCCACACAATGATCTACGTATTTAAATCCTAATGGTCGAACTTTTACTTTACTTTCAACAGCTTTAAATCCTGGCAAAAACGCTCCTGAATAATGGCTTCTCTCTACAAGTGTGTGTATGGTCTCACCATATGTTTTAATGGCAGATAGGATGACATATCCGTGGTCATCTTCTATTTTTACTGGCTCGAACGCACTTTCAGCCCCTCTTGCAATGGCTTTTTCGTATGCTTCCGTAGCATTATCGACCCATAGTGCCAATACTTTTACACCGTCACCATGCTTGGCTACGTGCTTTAATATTTCATGTTCGGGATTCATGGCTGAGGTGATGACAAAGGTTACCTTGCCCTGTCTCAATACATACGAAACGATGTCTCTACTACCCGTTTCAGGGCCTCTGTATGCTATGAGTGTGAATCCAAGGCAATGCTGATAAAATAAGCTTGTCTGCTTAGCATTGCCCACGTAAAACTCTATAAAGTCAGTTCCATTGATAGGAAAAGTATCGGATTCCTTCTTGGTATGTACTATTGTCTCTGTATTCATTTTTATATAAATTATGTCTTTTAATAAATTAATGTACCCAACTTAATGCGTAGTCTTCATCTTCAATCTCCGCTGCATAATTTGTCATCAACAATGGTCTGAATGTATCTACCATGACTGCAAGTTCGAGTGTTTCTTTTTGCCCTATACTTTTTTCTACTGCTCCAGGATGTGGTCCATGTGGAATACCTGCTGGATGTAAGGTGATCTGACCTTTATCAACATGCTTTCGGCTCATAAATTCACCTTCAACATAGTACAAAACTTCATCACTATCTATATTGCTATGGTTGTATGGGGCAGGTATAGCCAGTGGGTGATAATCATACATCCTTGGCACAAATGAACAGATCACAAAACCTCTGGTTTCAAAAGTTTGATGGATTGGAGGAGGTAGATGTACCCTTCCTGTGATGGGTTCGAAATTGTGAATTGAAAAAGCATAAGGATAACAATAGCCATCCCAACCAATGACATCAAATGGGTGAGCCTTATAGTGATAGGGATACAGGTTATCTTGTTTTTTGATGTAAAGTAAATAATCACCTTTTTCATCATACGTTACTAAAACTGAAGGTTTACGGATATCGCGTTCACAGAATGGTGAGTGTTCCATGAGTTGGCCATAATCATTTCTATATCTTCTCGGTGTAAGGATTGGAGTGGTAGATTCGACTATGAAAAGCCTATTTTCTTTTGTATCAAACTGAAATTGATAGATAGTTCCACGTGGGATGACTAGATAGTCACCGTAACCAAATCGGATGTCACCATACATGGTTTTTAAGGTGCCTGACCCAATATGGACAAATATACATTCGTCCGCATCAGCATTTTTAAAAAAATAATCATCCATACTGACCTGTGGTGCGGCAAGCGATATTCTACATTCATTATTGACAAGTATAGGTTTTCTACTGTCTAAATAATCTTCTTCTGGATTGATCCGAAAACCTTGCAAGCTTCTGTGTTTCAATTGTTTATCATGGACGGTTTTGGGAGCTACATTGATGGGATCGCCTACTTGATTGATGAGTGTCGGCGGATGGTTGTGATATAATAGAGAATACATGTCACTGAAACCTTCAGTAGAAAATAACTGCTCACTGTATAAACTTCCATCTGGTTTTCTGAACTGAACATGTCTCTTTTCAGGTATCTGTCCTAATGAAAAGTAATGCATTTTATTGATTTTGAATATTAAGATTATTAAAAATTTTGTATACAATTTCTTCCATCGCTTGCAATTCTGATTTTGTGATACCGTTATATGCTTCTGCTCTGAAAGATTGCAAAATGGGTTTGATCTTTGCTACAGTGGTGATACCTTTTTTTGTAAGAGAAAGGTTCGTCTTACGTCTGTCAAGATGATCTGTACTACGCGTGAGCAAGTTTTTATCTTCCAGTTTATCTATTATCCTTACTAGAGTAGGAGCATCTTTAAGTGATAGTTCAGACAATTGTTGCTGATTTAAATGACCATGATCGTGCAATAATTTCATACATACCCATTGGTCTACTGTTACATCTATATCTGGTGACATTAACAACCTTCTTGAAAAAGACAATTTCATCACCTTTGATAGTTTTTCTATAGTGAAACCTGAAAGTTCATGCTCTATGATGGGTAAATCGATGAGTTTTGTCATTTAGGTAAAATTAGTATACTAATAATTTGCAAAGCAAGTAAATTTTTTATTGATTACCAATAAATCTAACTAAAAAATGAAAAAAAATAATGTAATTGTTCACACTTTTATGAAATGGGGTTTGGCGCAGTATTTGATTTAAGAAAGAGTAATTATTTTCATGAAAGATATCCTGACATCACTTGATGGTCGGACTCTCAAGTTGACCAATTTAAATAAAGTATTTTATCCTGATTTGGGTATCTCTAAAGCAGAGGTGATTCAATACTATTTGGATATTTCTGAGTTTATTTTACCCTATTTGTACAATAGGCCTCTGACTTTAATCAGATATCCGGATGGCATTTTGGGTAAATCATTTTATACCAAAAACATTCCTGATCATGCTCCAGAATGGTTGTCGAAAAGAGAGTTTCATGATATTCGTTATATGACTGTAGATGGTGTATCCGCATTAATTTACATGATTAATTTAGGTGGTTTTGAGCTCCATCCCATGAATGGACTTTTTCAAAATAGTAATGGCCCCGATACCATGATTTTTGATTTAGATCCTAGTGAAGATATAGGATTTGATGATGTCAAGGAAATGGCTTTCAATCTCAAATATGCATTGGAATCGATGGGTTATGTCCCTTTTGTAAAGACAAGTGGAGGAAAGGGATTACATATTTATGTGCCACTAGTGCCAATTCATACTATTGAACACGTTATAAATGAAGCCAAAATCATCACACAAATGGTGAGCAGTACCTACCCTAAAGCCACGTTGAGCATGAGTAAAGAAAAAAGAATGGGAAAAATTTTAATAGATATCTATCGGAATCACAGTGCCCAAACTTGTATTGCCCCATTAAGTCTCCGTGCCAAAACATCCGCATCGGTGAGTATGCCAATATTATGGGTAGATGTAGAAAAACTACAATCGGCACAGGATTTCACTATCTATAATGCCGCGAGTTACATCAAAGAGAAAAATCCTTGGCAAAACTATTTCAAAAGTGCTATATCTTTGATAAAAAGAGATGAACAGGACACAAAATCAAATAAACAAACCAGTACTTTTTCTCCAGCCCGAGTATTTTTACCTATGCTAGCCACACAACATACTGTTATCCCATCACGATTATCATATTTTTTTGAAATAAAATGGGACGGCATCAGAGTCAATCTAATAAAAAATGATGCTGACTGTAGAGTAATCAGCAAATCTGGCAAAGACATTTCCATAAAATTTCCAGAAATCACTAAATCAATGGCAGAAATGACTGAAGTCAATTTTGTAATCGATGCTGAAATTGTGTCCATGGATCAATCCGGCAAACCTATTTTTGCTCAAGTTGTATCAAGATTGCACAGTAATGCCCAGAAAAAGTTGTATCCTGTTACATGTTACGCCTTTGATTTATTATGGCATAATGGTGATAATTTGATGTCAAAATCTATAGAACTAAGGCGTAAACTTTTAGAGCAGTTTTTAGAAAAGGCTGGGTCAGCATTGAAGTTTAGTGAGACATTCGAAGATGGCGAGGGTTTATTTGCAGGTATTAAAAACATGGGCATGGAAGGTATAATTGCTAAGAAAAAAGGTAGCCCATACCTAGAAGGTGTAAGAAACGACAATTGGATAAAAGTAAAAGTAAGGAATACAATGGACTGCAAAATCATCGGTTATACCAAAGGGAATGGAGACAGGGCAAGCCTTTTTGGTGCCTTGCATCTAGGCCAAATCCATGAGAATGGTAAAATTCAATATTTTGGAAAAGTCGGATCTGGATTTAATCAACAATTATTAAAAGATATTTTTCAAATAATCTCAGATTTACCAAAGATAGACAAACCAATAGCTGAATTGGTGGAGGAAGAAAGTAATACTATATGGGTTAGTGATGGGCCCGATTGTGAAGTGCAATACGCTTCGTTGACTCCTAATGGAACTCTACGAGAACCAGTATTCACCAAAATGACATTGGCGGAATAGGATAAGAAAAGGTACAGTTATTTTAATCAAGAATAAATTCAAATTGACTTCTGAAAAATTAAGTTATCATTAACTTAATATGAATATATATTTATTTTAATATTTATATTCTTTTAATACAATGCTATATATATAAATTATAATTTAATATATGATTTTGCCTTTTTCATGAAAATTACTATGAAAACTTCTAGTTTTTGTTATACTTTTGTGATGACAACCACTCAAAAGACGCACTAAGTATACATAACCAACCTTAAGTAATATGAATTTAAAATTTTCATGTCTTTACGTAGTATTATTGTGTTTTTTAAGTCTTGTAAGAATAAATGCACAATGTCCGACCCCTGATAACACTACTTGCCTTATGTCCACAGGTCAGTATGACAATGTCGTCATAGGGGAAGTCTCCGGTGATTCTGGACAATCAGATGGAAGTAATGACGGTATCGTTGAGATCGTCGGGCCTCCAGGAACTGTAATTGGCTGTATGGTAGTAAGTAATTCTGAATGGGCTGTATTGATCCCTCCAGGAACAACGATTCCATCAGATGGTGTATTTCTTATAGCTTGTTCATCGACTGATTGTTCAGGATATGGCTGTGGAGTAGGCATCAATGGCAATATGAATGGATTAATTGCCAATGGCGAAGGAGATTATAATTCAGGTCTTATCGGAGAAATTGATTTGGATGTATGTGACCCTGCAAATAGCCAATTTTATTGGCCAGCTGCTAGTGGGTTTACCATAGATAATAGTAATGCTTCTGATGGTGACCAAGTGATGATTTTCAGACCAGACGGCACTCCACATGACGGCATTTATTGGGGGCTAAGTAACACAACTCCTGGTGGTGAAACTACTGTCGGAGGTGCATCAGGAGGACCTGATCATGTTACTATTCAAATACCAGGTCAGACTTACACTTTAGGAGATAATGATGGTGATGGCATTATCAATAATAATCCAATGAGTATTTTGATGGGAAGAGGAGATAATACAAATGCTACAGCCGTAGCAATTTTACCTACACATGCAAGTTGTCCTTGCAATACTCCCACTTCACCAGGTACTTTTACCATGCCTTCTTTAAGTGATACTGACTTTTGGTTTAATATGAATCCGCTGAGTGAAACTTATGTAGGATGTAATTCTTCTTATGGCAGAATAGGTACGTCTGGGGGATCTCATGGTTCACCTTCACATTCTGACGGTGAAGTGACTTCATCCACACAACAAAATGGTCAAAATATAGACAATGGTGGTGGTGCTACAGGCGCAACTACAGGAGATTTGTGGACTCCAAATAGTTATAGTCCATCTTCATGTGCTTCACAATCTGAATTAGCACTTGAGTGGGGATATACAGACCATCCTACACCTGGTCAGCCAAATAATGATCCAGCTTTTGTTTTTTACGCATCTACCACTTCGGTTTGTGGTTTGACGACGCCTGTTACTTTTACAGTAGAAATATATAATTATCAGCATGTCTCTGATGCAATGAATACTGGTTCGGGAGTTGATGATTTACAATTAGGTTCATTGATACAATTACCTGATGGTTCGAATGTACCTTGGACTACATATGCAGTTTCAGGTGAAACCACAACTTTAACTTATACTGTATCTTCATGGCCTGCAGGTGGAACATATACTTACAATTTGGTATGGGATGATTTTTCTAACTGTTGCGGTTCTACATCTGGATTTGGCAATGAGTGCTATGAGTCCCAAGAATTTACCATTTCGGTTGGAACTCCTTTGATAGCTACAACAACGACTATTGATTGTCCACCAAACACACCTGGTCAAATTAATGTAGCTGCTTTAGCTGGAATATCTGGTGGGTGTACCCCAACATACCAACTTTTTATAAATGGAGTTCCATCAGGTGCATCAAATGCATCTGGTTCATTCTTTTTACCAACAACATCAGGAACACAAACTTATACTGTTGAAGTGATTGACGGGTGTATTCCAGAATGTAATCCGGCTATTACTATAACAATTGGAGATGGATGTGAGTTACCTCCACCAGCTTGTCCTACTATTGATTGGGATGCCAGTACAACAGCTGCTGGAGCAAAATGTCCAGGTGACATGATTGATCTCTGTATTACAACAGATGCGCCTTGTGGTTCAATTGTTGAGTTTTATAATGGCCCAAGTGCAACATTTGATCCTTATGCCGGTGAAGGTACGTTGTTGGGAACAGTAGCAGTACCATGCCTTCCACCAGCCATGGCACCTGGTGGCGAAGGCGTTGATGCTGCTTGCCCTTATATATCAGGAATCATGGTGAATGCTTGTGATGGTTCCGGTGGCGAATCTGATAATGAATTTGTGGTTTTTGGAACAGGAGATAATTCTATTATGATTGATAATCTGAATATAGATTTACCAAATTCCTGCTCTGGAGGAGATGTAACGACAGCAGATTCCGATGACTTCTCAAGCAATTTTACTGGTACTGTTACTTTATCAGCACTTCAACCTGCATCATGTCCTACCTTACTTCAAATTATTGATGATGGGGCCACTATACCTGCAAATTCTGTGGTGATATTTTTTACATCAAATAATCTCTCTCAAGTATATGACTTTAGTGATTTATGTGGTTTAGGCACAGTTTATATTTTAATTAATGAGTGTACAGCAGGCAGTGGTAGTTTCAGCAATTCAGCCGGCAGGGCAACTGTTTTTAATTATGATGATGGAGCTGGTCCTTGTGTGAGCAATAGCTATTCGTACACTTCACCAGTAAATTCAGATGGTTACTATGTATCATTCGCTGGATCAGATAACCCAGGTGTATCTACAGCAGGATCAACACTTGGAACACCAAATTCTGGAAACTCAGGATCTACGTCTGGAGGCTGCACAGGACCAATGATTGCTGCTTCAAATCCACCTGTTTGTTTTTCATATACCTTAGATGAAACTACATGCAATATAGCAACCGATGATTTTTTCAAAGCTATCATTTCTCCTCAACCCACTTCTCCAGATATTTGCACTGGTGCTTCCACACCTCCCACTTCTGCATTGGCATTTACGGTTACTTGCCCAGACGTGGTGATTCCATCTTCTATTATAGATATATGTGAAGCTGATTTAACTAATGAGAATGAAATCACATTAAATTTGAGCGGAATCACAGCAGGTGGAGGAAACTATTATATCATTTACGCAATTGATGGTGTGGCACAACCCGCTTTATCAGTTGCTGGGGGAAGCACTATGGCAACCATTACCATAGCCGCTCCAACAAATGGAGAAGTTTCCATCACCCTAGTATCAGTATTTAATGATATTGATGGTGATAATATTAAGGATCTTGGTGAATGTACTGGAACTGTAAATAATGCAGAAGTATTAATAAATATTAGACCGTCCTTGAATATAACAATTGAAAGCTCGACGCAGCCTACCAATTGTTCCCCATGTGATGGAACAATTACTTTTAATTTGACATCTGGAACATCAAGCAATACATTTGACATAGATTATACTTACGAAGGTTCGACCTATTCACTTTCTGGAGTTTCATTACCATTTGTATTGACCAATGCATGTCCGGGTACATATGACATTATTTCGGCTACTGATGATTACGGCTGCGAAATGAATGTTGTTTCAAATGCTCAAATATTAAATTTGCCAGCAGGAACTCCTATAGTAATAAATACACAACCAGCTGCAATTTGCAATGATGGATCAGTTGTGATTGATTTATCCAACGTTGATATGTCCCCTACCTATAATGCTACTACACATACGTTCTATAGTGTAGACCCTAATTCAATACCTGAGGCATTTTTGCCATCAGTAGAATTAGATATAATACAGACTGGATTCACAACTAACACAACTGTTTATGTTCAATATACAGATGCAGCAGGTTGTACAAGTATTGCACAAATTATGATTTCTGTGGATCCTTCTTTATGTAGTGATTGTCCTATGATTAGTAATGTAACTATATCACCATTCACTTGTGTTGGTTCAGATATTAGTCAAATTTCAACGACTGGACTTATGTCCATGTCTGAAGTAGAAAATGGTGTTGCCGATTTGGGAATTAATTTTGTTTACTTCACAGGAGTAACACCACCTTCAGATCCATATTCTGGTGGTACTATTTTGGGTAGTGTACCATTTGGTGATCTTACAAACTCAAATGCTGATGCCACTTTGACAGATATTTCAAACAATTTGAGTGTAGGTCAATACACTCTTTGTGCCATTCTAACTGATATTACTGGATTTGGTGTTGGATGCGCTCCATCGGTATGTACTACTTTTGAAATTATTGCATTACCTGTGGTTGACGCTACTGATGTATGTATTGGTGCTCCGAATGTTACTTTTTCAAATTCTGGAAATACAAATGGCACATGGTCAGTTTCTGGTGGAGGTACAATAAACCCTGCAACAGGAGAATTTACTGCAACTACTGCAGGCTGCTATGAAGCATCTTTTTCTACAACTGATGGTTCTTGCGAAGATACAGATATATTTGTCGTGTTCCCATCCGCACCAGTAATCACAGCACCATCCAATACCTGTAATAGTGCCTTTGCATTACCTACAGTAGATCCAGTAGGCGATTTCACAGTAGAATTTAGTATTGATGGCGGTACTTATAGTGCAACGCCGACGGTACCAACTACACCTGGTTGTCATACTATTACAGCCAGATTTGTTTTATCTGCGGATTGCGGAACTACCCTAGCAGGAACAGTAGGTAGTGATCCTTGTGGAGAGAGCAATGAAGTAAGTGTCGTGATCTTCCCATCTGCGCCAGTAATCACAGCACCATCCAATACCTGTAATAGTGCATTTGCATTACCGATAGTAGCTCCAGTGAGCGAATTCACAGTAGAATTTAGTATTGATGGTGGCACTTATAGTGCAACGCCAACCGTACCAACTACACCTGGTTGTCATACGGTTTCAGCCAGATATGTTCTAGCAGCGGATTGCGGAACTACCCTAGCAGGAGTAGTAGGTAGTGATCCTTGTGGAGAGAGCAATGAAGTAAGTGTCGTGATCTTCCCATCCGCACCAGTAATCGCAGCACCATCCAATACCTGTAATAGTGCCTTTGCCTTACCAGTAGTAGCTCCAGTGAGCGAATTCACGGTAGAATTTAGTATTGATGGTGGCACTTATAGTGCAACTCCAACCGTACCAACTACACCTGGCTGTCATACCGTCACAGCCAGATATGTTCTAGCAGCAGATTGCGGAACAACCCTAGCAGGAGCTGTAGGTATGATCCTTGTGGAGAGAGCAATGAAGTGAGTGTCGTGATCTTCCCATCCGCACCAGTAATAACATCACCTACCAATACCTGTAATAGTGCCTTTACATTACCTACAGTAGATCCAGTAGGCGATTTCACGGTAGAATTTAGTATTGATGGTGGCACTTATAGTGCAACGCCAGCGGTACCAACTACTCCTGGCTGCCATACCGTTACAGCCAGATATGTTTTAGCAGCAGATTGCGGAACAACCTTAGCAGGAGCAGTAGGTAGTGATCCTTGTGGAGAGAGCAATGAAGTAAGTGTCGTGATCTTCCCATCTGCACCAGTAATCGCAGCACCATCCAATACCTGTAATAGTGCCTTTGCATTGCCTACAGTAGATCCAGTAGGCGATTTCACAGTAGAATTTAGCATTGATGGCGGTACTTATAGTGCAACGCCGACGGTACCAACTACACCTGGTTGTCATACTGTTACAGCCAGATATGTTTTAGCATCCGATTGCGGAACAACCTTAGCTGGAGCAGGTGGAGATGGTTTAATGAGTACCCCAATTGTTCCTTCTGGAGCTCCTACTATAAATGAGGTGTTATTTAATGCCTCAGTTGAGACAGGTTCTACTTATGGAGAGGGCTGGGAGATAGCTGGAACTCCTGGTACTGACATTGGGTGTTTTTATTTTACCGATGGAGATTTTGTAGTGCAAATCCCAAGTGGAACAACGATTCCAGCCGATGGATTTTATGTAATAGGAAGTACGAGTTCGAATAGTTCTTGGTCAGGAAATATAGATTTATTGTTGACCAGTACAGGCGTAATTCCAAATCTTACCAATGGAGGAGAGTATTTAGCAATGTTTAATGGAAACAACGGATTCGTAGATGGAGTAAGTTGGGGAAGTCCATCATCTTCAAATACACCAGCGATTACTTCAGCCCCAAGCGTAGCAGCAGTTGGATCTGGATGCCCTGTATTACCATCATTTGCAATGATACAAAGCAATGTTATAGCTAATGCAGGATCAATAAATATAGCTGCTGTTGGATCATTGGGTGATGAATTGTCAATAGAGCTTTCAGGAGATGTTACAGGTAGCTGGCAAGCTTCTGCTGCACCAGGTGCTACTACAAATACCATGGGAAGTACCAATAGTCCTATGCCACCTGCAGCGACACCATGCGGTGCATCTAATGAGGTAAAATGCATTGATCTACCCATCAGAACCAGTACTCACTGCGCCAACGAGTACCTGTAATAGTGCCTTTACACTACCTGTAGTGACAGCAGTGACAGGCTTTACAGTGCAATATAGCATCGATGGAGGTGCATGGGCAACAGCACCAGTGATCCCAACAACACCAGGTTGCCATACAATTGCCGCAAGATATGTAAATACAGCAGCGTGTGGCAGTACAGCAGCCTTGACACCAAGTACGATAGTAGGATGTGATGCAAGTGCAGAAGTAAGTGTATTGATCTATCCATCAGAACCAGTACTCACTGCGCCAACGAATACCTGTAATAGTGCCTTTACACTACCTGTAGTGACAGCAGTGACAGGCTTTACAGTACAATATAGCATCGATGGAAGTGCATGGGCAACAGCACCAGTTATCCCAACAACACCAGGTTGCCATACAATTGCAGCAAGATATGTAAATACAGTAGCGTGTGGCAGTACAGCAGCCTTGACACCAAGTACGATAGCAGGATGTGATGCAAGTGCAGAAGTAAGTGTATTGATCTATCCATCAGAACCAGTACTCACTGCGCCAACGAATACCTGTAATAGTGCCTTTTCATTACCTGTAGTGACAGCAGTGACAGGCTTTACTGTGCAATATAGCATCGATGGAGGCGCATGGGCAACAGCACCAGTGATCCCAACAACACCAGGTTGCCATACAATTGCCGCAAGATATGTAAATACAGCATCGTGTGGCAGTACAGCAGCCTTGACACCAAGTACGATTGCAGGTTGTGATGCATCGAGCGATGTTAGCGTAGTGATTTTCCCAGCTGCACCTGTGATAACGATGCCACAAGCTTCTTGTATGTCAGACTTCAGATTACCTGTAGTTACATCAGTTACTGGATTTAGTATACAGTATAGTGTCAATGGTGGCGCTTGGACAGCCAATCCAATGACCAGCATGGTACCTGGGTGTTATGCCATACAAGCAAGATATGTTTTAGAAACTGCATGTGGCAGTACAGCAGCGGGAAGTATAGGTACAGGATTGTGTTCGGTGAGTAACACTGTTAATACAAACGTATATCCAGTGCCGGTAATTGATCCTGTAGCAGATGTATTTATGTGCGATATGGCCCAAGTTGATGTAGCCTTTACAAGCCAAACAGAAATAGATGACTGCTTTGGTGGAGGATCAGTACAATACGAGTGGACTAACAACAACACATCGATAGGCTTGGCATCAAGTGGGACAGGCAATATATCATTTATGGCAACCCAACCGGGAACAGCTTTCATAATTGTAACACCTGTATTTGTTGGCCCCGATGGAAGATGTAAGGGTCAGCCAAAAACCTTTATTATAACGATCCACCAAGAAACATCTATTACATGTAATAGCAAAGTGAATATTAGTCTAGACGAGAATTGTGAATTTGACATGAATGCAAGTTTTGTGCTAACAGAAAATCATAATGCTTTATTCTATGAGATGGTTATTAAAACAAGTTCTGGTCAAATAGTAGATAACAGCAATGTAAGTTTGCATTTAGGGGAGATGCTTTCGGCCGAGGTAACAGATATTTGTAATGGAAATAAATGCTGGGGTTATGTGGTGTTTGAAGATAAAATAGCACCGACAGTTGAATGCAATTGTTCGGGGCCTGCACCAGATGTGAGTGCATTTAGAGAGATAGGCAAATTTGGAAATAAGAAATATTACCTATCGAATTCGACGTATACATGGCAGCAAGCATATGCCCATTCACAAGCAGTAGGAGGAGAAATGCTATGCATCACGAGTGCGGCAGAAAATGCGTTTATAGTAAATACATGGACATTGCCAGGCTTTACCGCTCAGCGAACATGGCTGGGAGCCACAGATAATGAGGCATACGGAGGCACAGAGGCAAACAATACCAATAATGGCTGGGTGTGGGTAAGCGGCGAACCGTTTGTGTATACCAATTGGGCCAGTGGTGAACCAAATGGACTAGCAAATGAAGATTATGTAGAGATGTTTGGCAATGCCGGTACACAACCGGGCAAATGGAATGACAATACGAATACGTTTGGGCCATTGCGCTACATAATGGAGGTAGAAGACTGTTCATTCAAATGCTACGACTTATCCATAGTACAAGGAGAGACAGTAGAAATGCTTTACGGCCAAAGTCAAAATAAAGCAGTCCTCACCACGCCACCGACAGCAACGGATGGTTGTGGAGAAGTCACAGCAACATTTGAAGATAGTGTCCAAGGAGAACATTGTGGCGACAAAGAATTATTGAGGTCATGGACATTTACAGACAGTTACGGCAATAAGTCTTATTGTACACAGACATTTACATTCGGAGCAATCACAGTAAATGATCTTACACCACCGCAATACTTAGTAGAATTGTCATGTGGAGTCAATACAGACCCTGCGAATATAGCAGCATTGAAAGATGTAGATTCAAGACCACAGCCATCTAGCAGCACGAATATCGGAGCCTACTATGATGACTGGGCACAGACACCGACAGTAACAGAGTTACATGAGGGATATGCACATGGTTACTTCACATACCAACAGATAGGATATGATGGAAATTACCATGCACAGAAAGTAGATCCAAATATCTGCGAAATCTTTACAACGTATACGGACACAAACTATCCAGCATGTGGAGCAGGATGTGGCGGCAATATGAAAGTAGTGAGAGAGTGGAGAATCTTAGACTGGTGTTCACAAGATGTATTTGGTTACCTACAAGTAATCAAAGCAGTGGATGACAAAGCACCGACTTTTGCAGTGAAAGATGCGACAGTGAGTGTAGATCCATGGGGATGTGTAGCTACCTATAGAGTAGACAATCCGTGGGAATTGCAAGACAACTGTGCAAAACCAGAGGAATTGACATGGACATTAGAAGTACCAGCGGGCGTAAGCTTGAGTGGAGTACAAGGGTCTTATGTATTGACAGGCTTGACAAAAGGAACGCATACTATTACGTATATAGCGACAGACTGTTGTGGTAACGTAGGTACAGCAGAAGCTACGATCACAGTGATCGATGCAAGTGCACCAGTAGCCGTAGCAAAACAATACATAGTGATGAGCTTGACAGGAAGCGGCACGGCAGCAGACGGAGCGGCAAAACTGTATGGCCACCAATTGGACAATGGTTCGTATGACCACTGTACAGATGTAGCATTTGAAGTAAGAAGAGTAGATGGCGGCTCATGCGGTAACGTAGGAGTAAACAACCACAATAACAACAGCACATTCAATGGCAATAACTTCGCAAGTGAAGTACCAGGAGCAGTATGGTTCCACCCAATGGATAGCAGATACACGAATGCAGATGGCAACTTCGATACAGATGGTGGCGAATTCGTAAAATTCTGTTGTGATGATATCCCAGAGGGAGAAGAATATGGCTTACACGATGTAGAGTTGAGAGTATGGGATGATGGAAACATGAATGGCGTATATGGTGACAACTTGATCATAGACGGCATGAAAGACAATTACAATACCACATGGGTAACAGTAAGAGTAGAGAACAAATTGGCACCAGTGCTAGTATGTCCAGCAGATGTTACAGTGACATGTGATATGGAGTTGAACTTAAGTGTAGGCAAGGATACGAAGGTAACAGATGTAGACTTGACAATGACAGGTTATCCAAGTGCATATGACCTATGTAAAGGCTTAGACATTACCTACAGAGATGCATGGATAGGTACTTATGATGAGATCTGTAAATCAGGTACAATCAGAAGAACATTCAAAGCAACAAAAGGAAGTGTAAGTGTAACATGTGTACAATACATCACAGTAACCACAGTAACCTTCCCATTCGTGGTGACTTTCCCACAAGATGGTCAAACGACACCATGGGATAAATGCGGATTCAGCTCAGATGACTTAAACGATCAAAACAATTCCTTGATCAAGAGACCAGTGGTAAATAACGGACCATGTGATATCATCATGGAGAATGTAGAAATCGACACATTCTTAAATGAGAATGGTGCATGTAAGAAATGGAGAGTAACGTATAATTACTTGAACTGGTGTACACAAGAGACAAGTGGACCATGGGTACACTACTATACATTCAAAGATGTAGAGGCACCAATCTTAACATGTAACAACCAGATGTTTGCAGCCAATCCATTAGCAGCGAATCCAGATGGTGCATGTTATGCAAGCGTAGTATTGGAAGCATCAGCGACAGATACGTTGATCTGTGCAGAGGAGAGCTGGATCAAATGGCAAGTATTTGCAGATCTATGGGCAAATGGCACAGTAGACAGATTAGGATCAAGCTTCATCAACAAAGCGTACAATGGCATCTGGGTATACATCCCAAGAATACTAAACGGATCAGTAAACCCAGCATGGACAACCATGCAGAATTTACATCCAAACTTAGTATTGGCAGATGATTTGTATGTGACGTATGTGAAGCCGACAGCAGCAAGTGGTGGCAAAGCGACATTACCAGCCTTCAACTTATTGGCAGAGAATATCAACCACAAAGTACTTTGGAAAGTGACAGATGGTTGTGGCAACGTAGATCAGTGTGAGAGTACAGTGATGTCAGTAGACAAAAAAGCACCAACACCATACTGCGTAAGCGTACACACAGCAATAATGCAAACCAATCCTAAGATGGTAGAATTGTGGGCAGTAGACTTCAATAAAGGTTCATTTGACAACTGTACACCACAGTCAAAATTGTACTACACATTTGAAGGCACACATCCAGTATTGAGCAGATTGAATCAAGAGCATTACTTCAAAGGCTTAGGACAAAATGCAACAGTAAATGAGTACAACCAAGGTAAAGCATACAGATGGTTACCAGCATCAAGAAGTGCAGGATACGTATGGTTGACAGCAGGCACACATGCAGTAAATGTAAGTGTATGGGATGAGGCATGGAATACAGACTTCTGTACTGTAAACCTACAGGTTAATGATACAGCAAATACATCAAATATTGCTGGTAGAGTTATAAGTATGATGCAAGTTCCAATGAAAGATGCTGAAATATCAATTTTGTCTAACACTGGTACTGCTCAAAAAGCATTAACGGTTGAAGATGGATCTTTCCAAATTTCAGCATCAAATGGCGGCAACTATGAAATAACGTCCCATAAGAATGTGGACTTTATGGATGGTGTGTCAACATTTGACTTAGTTTTGATACAAAGACATATACTAAACATAGAGACATTAAATGATGCCTATAAAATGATTGCAGCTGATGCTGATAATAATGGGACAGTGTCTGTGAATGATTTATCTGAGATCAGAAAATTAATTTTGGGTATTCATACTCAGTACCCAAATAATGAAAGCTGGAGATTTGTTAAAACAGGTCAGTCGATGGATCCTGAGCATCCATTCCCATATATTGAAAATATTGTTGTTCAAAACCTAAATGCAAACATATCAAATGTAGACTTTATAGGTGTTAAAATTGGCGATGTAAATGGTAATGCCAAAGTGAATGATTT